>NZ_AHCB03000005.1:0-1200000 GCF_000238335.3 Pseudoalteromonas marina
CGATGATAGTGTAGCATTTGCTATGTGAAAGTAGGACATTACCAGGCTTCAAATTGTAGAAAGCCCGACTAGCAATAGTCGGGCTTTTTTACGTCTGCAGAAAAGTGATATTCAGCATTTCATTCTCTAAAGCGTAGCGTCTCCTAAGCGAAGCGCCTCTTTGTGAACAGTGTTTTAGTTATTCAATACACTGGCCTATGATAGGCAACATATCACTGTGACTCTCTACCGCTGAGGGCACCATGACATTCTACTGCGTAGCCACCGACTTCAAATACGAGAAAGCTGCTTCAGAAATGAAGCGGCTTTTTTACTGTCTGGGGTTTAGTAAACTCACTATCCCTATACTTGAACAACTATTTTTCATGGCTACCTGATAAACAATATAATTAGATATACAGTATTACTCTAGTTAACCTCATTTTACCCAGTATTCTTAATACACGGAGGGAATAACCTAGATGGTATTCAGAAATACAGCCCCTGTTTTAGATAGCATAATTTAGATTTCAGCAAGTTCCCTATATATCTCATCGACTCTTAGCAGTTATTGATCTAAGCTAATTAAAAAATAATCTTGCGTACTATATTTCAAGAGTATGTTTGATATAAAAATAACAAAGGCTTTTATATGGATAATTATCCTCAGGGTATTTTTTGTTGGTCAGAGCTTTGCACACATAATTGGAAAGAAGGTAAAGCTTTTTATACCTCTCTATTTGATTGGGGTTATGATGATCAGCCAATTGGCGATGGTATTTTTTACACTATGCTCCAGAAAGAGGGTGACGACATTGCCGCTATGTACGAAATGCCAAAAGAGCAAATTCAGGAGAGTGTTCCAAGCAGTTGGTTAACTTACATTGCTGTAGATGATGTAGATCATTGTGCAATTAAAGCGAAAGAGCTTGGGGCTAAAATAATTGCGGGTCCGCACAATGTTATGGATGCAGGTCGTATGCTTATGTTTACTGATCCGGGGGGAGCAACCGTTGCATTATGGCAAGGAAAAGATCATAAAGGATGTAAACGTTTATCAGAGCTATCAACGCCTTATTGGCATGAGTTAGCGACGCGAAATAGCAAAGTAAGTAATGAGTTTTACTGTGCTTTACTAGGTTGGAAGAGCGAAGTGAAACCTATGGACAACATGGAATATACTTTATTTATGGTAGACGGTAAGCCGATTGCTGGAATGCTGGAAATGAGTAGCGAATGGCCTGATGATGTCCCACCTCATTGGATGATTTACTTTGCAGTTGACGACTGTGATTCTGCCCTTAATAAGGCGAAAAAGCTGGGAGCCCAAGTATGTGTACCTTCTACTACAGTACCAGACGTTGGCCGATTTGGTGTTCTTTGTGATCCTCAAGGTGCTGTTTTTTCGGTGATCCAAACGAAGGATTAAAGCGTTTACAATATGCTGATAAGTACATGAGAGAGTTGTCTTGCACTTTGCTACTTTGGTTATTGGCATTAACGTTTAATTTTTTGTTATTTTGTTATAATGCCAGTTATATAAATTATGCATGTTGAGTAGACAATGGAATTTGAACAAGATAGCAATTTAATGCTGCCGTTATTTTTATTAAACGAGTCCTTAAGTGAAAGGGATGTAGAGCAGCCTGATTTTGAAATATCAGTAGCGCTCGATGATGAGTTACTTGCTCAAATTTGCCAAAATCCCTCAGAGGACAGCAGCATAGCTATTACAATAACAAGTTATGAGCTGTTAATAGCCGATCCTTCTTACAAATATATGTTAGAACAATCACACCACGCGCAAATAACTTTAAATCATGGTCCTGTATTGAGTGTTGTACTAAATACTGAGGATCAAGATGTATTTATATCTCCGCAGATGGATATGATGCCGACCTTTGATTTAGGTGATGAAGGCGAATGAATAAACTCATAGGCATCGTTACATTAGTTATTTTAAGTGGTTGTGCATACTTAGGTAATGCTCACTACAATGAGCTATTTGGCACTGAGCAGGCCCAGCAGCGTATCGTATCTCATACTACTGGCGAAGGGGCTAATTTTTTACAGAATGTGAAACCGGTGCTCGATACTCGGTGTGTTGTGTGTCATGGTTGTTACGATGCACCTTGTCAGTTAAAGCTATCATCCCCTGAAGGAATAGATAGAGGGGTAAGCAAAGACCTTGTTTACGACGGAACTCGTTTACTTGCTACAACGCCGAGTAGATTGTTATTTGATGCTACAACCACAGAGCAATGGCGAGAAAAGAACTTTACTCCTGTTTTAAATGAGCGAGTACAAACTGAGGAAGCTAACTTAGCTGGTAGCGTCTTGTTTAATAGTTTAGTACTGAAACAAAGCCATGAATTGCCTGCAAATGAAATATTAAATAATGAATTTGATTTTTCGCTGAGCCGCTCTCAAACCTGTGCCACTATGGGAGAATTTGATCAATTAGCGGGTGAGCAACCTCATGCTGGTATGCCTTATGGATTACCGGGCGTATCCCGTGATGAATTTAATCATTTGCAGAAGTGGCTCAAAGCAGGCGGTAAAATGGCGCATATTGACCCGCCAACAGAGTTTGAACTTGAGCAGGTAAAGCGTTGGGAAGCATTTTTAAACCAAGATGATTTGAAGTATCAGTTATCGGCTCGCTATATATACGAGCATTGGTTTTTAGCTCACATATATTTTGATCAAAAGACCCCTGATAACTTTTTTAAGCTCGTCCGTTCGAGCACACCTCCAGGCGAAAAAATAAAATTAATAAGCACACGTCGACCTTATGACGACCCTAAAGTTAACCGTGTTTACTACCGATTTTTGCATGATCGCAGCACTGTTTTATCTAAAACTCACTTACCTCTTAAGCTAAATGATGAAAAGTTGACGCGCTTGTACCAACAGTTCATTGCACCAGAGTATACGGTTAAAAGTATGCCTAGCTATAAGGCAGAGTCTGCATCTAATCCGTTTAAAACGTTTGAAGTGATCCCAATTGATTCTAAATATCAGTTTATGCTTGATGAAGCTGAGTTGATTATTATGGGCTTTATTAAAGGGCCTGTCTGTCGTGGTCAGATAGCGTTAAATGTGATTAACGACCACTTTTGGGTTGCTTTTGCTGATCCAAATAAAGTGGCCACCCCAGCGGTTGGACAAATGATAATGCAGCATGAAGACGCACTTGAATTACCAGCTGCAGAAGAAAGTAATGCGTTCCCTATTGCTAATTGGGTTAAATACTCAGCTCTGGAGCAAAAGTATTTGAAAGCAAAGGTCAATTTAGCAAATGAGATGTTTAAAGGCGGTGAGCATTTAACAACAGATTTATTGTGGAAAGGAGATGGCCATAATAAAAATGCAGCACTGACTATTTTTCGTCATTTTGACAGTGCCACTGTGGTGAAAGGTTTTATTGGCCAAGAGCCAAAAACAACTTGGATTTTAGATTATGCCTTATTCGAGCGTATACATTATTTACTGGTTGCTGGTTTTGATGTTTACGGCAATATTGGGCACCAGTTAGTCACGCGTTTATATATGGATTTTTTACGCCTAGAAGGAGAACAAAACTTCTTAGCATTATTACCAGAAAACAAACGAGATAAAATCAAAGGCCAGTGGTATCGCAAATCACCACCAAGTCTTGCTGAGTTTTTTAAAAATAACCGTGAGTTTAGTCAGCCAAGCGGAATAACTTATAAAACAAACACCCCTCAAAAAGAATTGTATGCATTAATGAAAGAGGCGCTAAGTCCAGTGCTAAGTGAGCACTACGATTATAAGCAAGTACCTAAATCGTTAAGTGCCATTAATACTATGCCGGCAAAAGCAGTAAATTTATTACCGCAGTTATCGTTTGTATTAGTAAAGCAAGATGACGATAGCCATAACGCTTATACAATTATTCATCACAATGCGCATTACAATATTTCGAGCTTGTTAAATGAAGACGGTCAACGAGCTTTTGAAGAAGACACGGCAACAATCGTCCCTGGTTTTATAGGTGACTACCCAGCCTCTATTTGGTATTTAAATAATGAACAACAGGTTGAGGCTTTTGCTGAACAGTTACCTATGATGCAAGTAGAAGCTGATTACGCAGCCTTAAAAACTAAATTTGGAATTAGACGTTCTCATCCACAGTTTTGGCAATACAGCGATATTTTACACGCAACAGCAAAAAAATACCGTGGTGTTGAATATGGCTTGTTCGATTACAACCGTTTAGAAAACAGATAGTAAGCCCTCTTATATAGCCCAGCTCTGAGTTGGGCTTTTTTATATTTATAGGTTAAGCATAGATATTGATGTAATTGGACTACACTTAAACCAAAAAGTTAGGCTAACTATGTTTGAAGTTGTCGCAAATATTCGCCTACGTAATCGGTGGGCATTAATCGCTATTGCGCTATTAATTAGTGTTTCTGTATCACTAATGCAGTACTTTTTTTCAGTACAGAAAAATGATGCAAACATTATTAACATTGCTGGTAAACAGCGAATGCTGTCGCAAAAAATTGCATGGCATGGTGATAAGTTATTAACCTCGCAAGTTCCTAGTACTAGTCATCAGCAGTCTTTAGATGCATCGCTCAGCCTATTTAAAGCAAACCATCAATATTTATTGTTAAAAAACGATAATGGTCAATATAAATACCTCAGCCCTGAGCTTATAAAGTTATATATACAACCACCTGTTGAGCTAGATTTGCGCGTGCAAAAATTTATCCAACAGGTAGAAGGGCTGCTGTATAAACAGGAAAAAATAAACCCCGATGTGTTTTCTGTTAAGCGCATGGAAGAGTTACTAAAGTATTTAGATCAAGCTGTTGGCTTATTTGAAAAAGCGTCCGTTAAAAAAGTGGCGTGGGTGTCTTCAGCCGAGCTGTTTTTTTGGTTGCTAACTATGTTATTGCTTATTGGTGTATTACGTTTTGTGTTCATACCGATGGAAAAGCAGATCACTAAGGCGTTATCAAAGTATCAACAGCAAAAAGATTTTGCGCAGCAAGTGAGTAAAAATAAAGAACACTTTATAGCTCGAGCAAGTCATGAGTTTAGAACGCCCCTACAAGGTTTTGTTACCTCGATTGATTCGTTAGAGGTCAGTAATAGCCAAAAATCGATTAAAACACAGGCCTCTTATTGCGCATCAAGAATAATAGCAATGCTTGACGAACTTCAAGATTTACAGGCGCTTAGTTTGGGCCGTTGGGCATTAAAACCGTCAAATGAAAACTTACTTCAGTCATTCAATAAAGTGCTTTTAGGGTATGAATTTGGTTACAACCAAAAAGGCATTGCCTTAGTTAGAGCACTTGATTCGACACTTGACCAAGCTATAAAACTAGATCATCAACGCTTTCAGCAAGTGTTAGCTGAGTTAGTTGGCAACGCATTAAAGTTTACAGAAGAGGGGGCTGTTACTGTTAAGGCTTGTGTTAGCAATAAGCAATTAACAGTAACAATAACGGATACAGGTTCAGGGTTAACCAAGCCAGTCAGCAGGTCAACCTTTGATTCATCTAATCAAAATAATCACTTTCAAGGGTTAAGAACAGGCCTTGCAAGGGTGCAGTACATTGTTGATGCTTTTGACGGAAATATTGTGTTTGAAAATACATCGCCAAATGGGGTGTGCGTTACGCTGAAAATGCCCGTTGTGATTGATGAAAGTCCACCTTCGTTAAGTGCACTGTTACCTAAAAATATGCATTGTTTAGTTGTTGAAGATAACCCGTTAAACATGCACATTTTAACCCGTATTCTTTCACAGCTTAACTACAGCTATGAATGTGCAAAAAACGGAAAGGTCGCATGCGAGATGGCAACTAAAAACGAATACCAAGTCATTTTTATGGATTTAAATATGCCAATAATGGATGGCTTTGAGGCTATTAAAAAAATACGCATTTTTGACGCTAATACGCCTATTATTGTGGTTACCGCTAATACATCAGAAAGTGATATTGCAATTACCACTCAATTAGGTGCAAATGGGCATGTTTTTAAACCTATCAGCACGCAAGCGTTAGCTGAAGTGTTAATAGGTAGCTTAAACCCTAAATAATAAATTGATTATATAGCGTTATTTTCAGCGTTAATTTAGTAAAAATTATTTGCAATAGGCAACCTAAAACGCTCAATTGGTCTTTTTCAAAGAGAGGTTCTATTTGAGAAAATTACATGTATTTTTTCTGTATGTGGGATACCACTTAATCACCTTGTGGGGCTAAACGTGTCGCCTTCTGCGCTATAAAACGCCTATTTAGAAAAATTGAACAACGAAAATTCAACTTGTTATCAACAGTGTTTTTTAAATCAAAATCGGTTTCTTAATTAGTATTTGTTGAACTTAGCGCATTGATTTACGTTTTTTAATAGAGCTTAAACTAATAATATTAGCAACCCTTAGGGCAATTAATATCGCCCTAGGTATAACAATGAGGTTAGAGTCGAGTAACACTGAAACCTTTATCTTTTAACTGCTTTATTAAACCATGCTGCTCTGGTAAGTGCAGCGCGCCTACTGCAATAAATAGCTTTTCGTTATTTAAGCGAGGAACAAGTTGCTCTACCCATTTGTTATTACGGTTTATTAGCATGACTTGCTCGCTTATTTCACCATAATTACTCTCGTCAAAACTCATGTTGTAGTACTCGGTAAGCGTATCCATATCGCCATTTTTCCACGCGTTTACTAGCTTAATAAAGTATGTATTAATATCGCTAAGCTGCTCGAAGGTTTCTTCAATCATTTCGTTACTTAATAGCGCCATACCATCAAACATTTGTAACTGCTGCTCTAGGGTTTCTAGTTCACCAATTTTTATGTTGTGCTCTTTAGCGTAAGCAAGTACTTGCTTGTCTATACCTGTTTGATCAGAAAAGCCTGCATTTTGAAACTCAATTTGCATCATAGTCACCATTACAGCCCAAGGTTTGAAGTTGCTAAACATAGCAATATCAATCGATTTTTTTGCAAAGTAATTTTTAAGCTTATTGTAGTTTTGTTTTGATAGTTCTGTTTGTAATGTTTTGCCATTTTTAAGCATCATTAACGGCATGGAGCGCTGTTGCATCTCAAATGGAGTCAGTTTACTAATATCCACTTCTACAATAACGTGTTCGCTCTCATCAATCGCTTTGGTAACGTTTGCTGGTAAGCCTTTCATGCTGGCGTCACCTACATGTACGGTGCCAAACAAATACGAGCTAGTGCCATTTTTTTCTACTTTATATAAAGCCGGTGCCGCAACGTTATTAAAACTAAGTACTGTAAATAGCACCATAATAAAAAAATGACTAATACGAGGTATCGCTTTCATGGTTTGTCCTTCAAATCCTGTTGTTGAGTTACACAAATACTAACCTAAATTTGCCTATACAGCAGTGCTAAATTTAGTATTTATCAATCGTCTTTTGTGAGGTTATTGGTACTAATATGTGCGCTCAGTGGAGTATTTGTTCTATTTACGTTTTTTGATTTAGTACAGTCGCAAACCATGATTATTAAAACTATTCGGAAGGTCTAAACACTATTTGTATAAAAAATTAATTTAATTTTTACTAAAACTCAAAAATTAATCAAACCATAAATGGGGAATATAAGAATAGTGAATTTCTATACTTTAAATTAAAACATAAAAATTCCGTTATGGTTGTATTTAGTGAATTTTAAAACCACTTAATTTGGTTTTTCGTGCTTTTTTTGAATTGAGTTTGGTGTTGACTTAAGCCACTCAGCGCGGTACTAATACATAACAGAGCGAAAGATGAACTTTCGCAACAGATTATTTAAATTTGGTGTTAATTACATGCTTACAACTGCACTTAAACTAGTCCTGATTATTATCGTGGTGATTATTCCCGCGAGGGCTTTGTAGTGCTATAAACTTGAGCATTAAAAAGCCCTCCGCACTTAACAGTTCGGAGGGCTTTTTAGTTTTAAGGGTAAAAATTAATTAGGTTGTCACTGAAGAATGAGGATTTATTAATGACAGGCGCAGAACTCACAATCGACTTATTAGCCAAAAACGGCGTTAAAGAGGTATTTGGCTACCCTGGTGGGGCCATTATGCCAATTTATGATGCGCTGTATGGTGCGCCAGTCAAGCATTACCTCACTCGACACGAACAAGGTGCTGGCTTTGCCGCTGTAGGTTATGCCCGCAGCACAGGTAAATTAGGTGTATGTTTAGCAACATCAGGCCCTGGGGCTACTAACTTAATAACAGCACTTGCCGATGCGATGATGGACTCAGTGCCATTGTTAGCTATTACCGGCCAAGTACCTACTGCAGCCATTGGCTCTGATGCATTTCAAGAAGTAGATGTACTAGGTATGTCGCTTTCGTGTACTAAACACAGTTACATGGTAGAGCGTCCAGAAGATTTAGCCGAAATACTACAAGAGGCCATACACTTAGCCCAAAGTGGTCGCCCAGGTCCTGTACTTGTTGATATTCCAAAAGATATTCAAATGTCGCAAGTGCCTTTTAAACTTTGGTTAGCCGCTGATGAATACTTACCGCAACTTGATTTAAACCAAGTTGCCATTGCCAATCAGTTATTAAGTGAAGCTAAGCAACCTGTGGCGTATGTAGGTGGCGGTGTACAAGCCGCTGATGCGCAAAATGAGTTAATGCAGTTTTTAAATAAAACGCAGATGCCTGCGGTATCAACACTTAAAGCGTTAGGTAGCGTATTACCAGATTACGAACACTACCTAGGCATGCTAGGCATGCACGGTACACAAGCCGCTAATATAGCGGTGCAAGAGTGTGATGTTTTAGTGTGTATAGGCGCTCGCTTTGATGACCGCGTAACTGGGAATTTAGCTAAATTTGCCGCTAAAGCAAAAGTAATTCATTTAGACATAGACGCTGCTGAAGTAGGTAAACGCAAACCAGCTAAAGCCTCATTAATTGCTGATTTAAAAACCTCATTACCGGCACTTGAGTGCTTTGTAACCTCTAAACCATGGTGCGATATAAATAAGCAGTTAAGCGTAAAACATGCGTGGCGATACGACTACCCAGGCGAAAAAGTATTTGCCCCGTATTTATTGAACCAATTAAGCCAACGTATGCCAAAAACAGGCGTAGTGTGCTGTGATGTGGGTCAGCATCAAATGTGGGTAGCGCAACACATGAAGTTTAGCCACCCGAGCAACCATTTAAGTAGTGGTGGCGCAGGCACTATGGGCTTTGGTTTACCAGCGGCTATTGGCGCACAAGTAGCACGCCCAGACGATTTTGTAATAACGGTGTCGGGTGATGGCTCAATCATGATGAACATTCAAGAGCTTGCGACTATTCGCCGTAACAATTTACCAGTAAAAATACTAATATTAGATAACCAACGCTTAGGTATGGTTCGCCAATGGCAGGAGCTATTTTTTGAAGGACGTTACTCTGAAACAAACCTTTCAGATAACCCTGATTTTGTTCAGTTAGCCGCTGTATTTGGTATTCCTGGGCAAACAATTACCCATGCCAATCAAGTTGATGATGCAATAACAGCATTAGTTAACAGCAAAGGGCCGTACATAGTACATGCCTGCATAGACGATAAAGAAAACGTATGGCCACTTGTACCACCAGGGGCTGCAAATGACGAAATGATTACGGAGAAAGCACAATGAAACACAGCCTAACTATTGCATTAAAGAGCCAAAGTATAGCGGTCGAGCGTTTTTTACGTGTAGTGCGTCACCGTGGTTTTGATCTTACGCATTTTCAGCTCAATATGGATGATGGCCACTACAATGTTGCAATGACGGTAGACAGCGATAAACCAATCCATCTTTTAACAAGCCAGTTAAATAAGCTGGTGGACGTTAAAGAAATCACTTTACAAAATTTACAGCAACAAGCTGTGTAATTGCTAACAACACAAATTTACGAGTAATTGAATAACTGTTACTCACCAATTTTTAGAATGAGGAATGCCCGCTTACACAGCGGCAAAACAGAGGTAACTATGGCTAAATTAAGAAGTGCAACAACAACTGAAGGACGTAAACGCGCAGGCGCACGTGCATTATGGCGCGCAACAGGCATGACCGACACCGACTTTGGTAAACCAATTATTGCTGTAGTTAACTCGTTTACGCAATTTGTGCCAGGGCACGTACACCTTAATCAGCTAAGTGAGTTAATGGCTGAAACAATCACGCAAGCGGGTGGTGTACCAAAAGAATTTAATACTATTGCAATTGATGACGGTATCGCAATGGGCCACGGGGGCATGCTTTACTCACTCCCTTCGCGCGATCTCATTGCCGACTCGGTTGAGTACATGGTTAACGGCCACTGCGCCGATGCGATGATCTGTATTTCTAACTGTGACAAAATTACCCCAGGGATGATGCTTGCAGCGCTACGCTTAAACATACCGGTTATTTTTGTATCGGGCGGACCAATGGAAGCGGGTAAAACGAAACTTGCTAACATCGATATTAAATTAGATTTAGTCGATGCCATGGTAAAAGGCGCTGATGAAACAGTAAGTGATGCAGATTCAGAGCAAGTAGAGCGCTCCGCATGTCCTACCTGCGGGTCGTGTTCAGGTATGTTTACTGCAAACTCAATGAACTGTTTATTAGAAGCTATTGGCCTTGCACTACCGGGTAACGGTACAACGCTTGCAACCCATAAAGATCGTAAGCAGCTATATGTAGAAGCGGGTGCTCGCATTGTTGATTTATGCCGTGAGTACTACCAAAAAGATAACCAAGACGTATTGCCACGCGCTATTGCTAACAAAACAGCCTTTATGAACTCTATGGTTGTTGATATTGCCATGGGTGGTTCATCTAACACCGTACTGCATTTACTAGCAGCCGCACAAGAAGCTGGCGTAGATTTTGACATGTCGCACATTGACGAGCTATCTCGTAAAACCCCATTTTTATGTAAAGTAGCTCCAGCAACAGCACAGTACCACATTGAAGATGTTCACCGCGCTGGTGGCATGATGGCAATTGTGCGTGAGCTAGGCAAAGCCGGTTTAGTTGATTTATCGGTAAACCACGTTGCAGGTATGACTATGGGTGAGCTTGTTAAAAAATGGGATGCGACAGATCCTAAAAACGAAGCGGCACAAAAGTTTTACCGCGCGGGACCAGCTGGCATTCGTACTACAAAAGCAATGAGCCAAGAGTGTCGTTGGGATGAAGGCGATAACGACCGCGAACATGGTTGTATTCGAAGTGTTGAACACGCATTTAGACAAGATGGTGGCTTAGCTGTACTTTCAGGTAACTTAGCGGTTGATGGTTGTATAGTTAAAAGCGCAGGCGTAGTTGACGAAATGCTGCATTTTGAAGGCACTGCAGTGGTATACGAATCACAAGATGATTCAGTAGAAGGCATTTTAAACGACGAAGTAAAAGCCGGTGATGTTGTGGTTATTCGTTACGAAGGCCCTAAAGGCGGCCCTGGTATGCAAGAAATGCTTTACCCAACGAGCTACTTAAAATCAAAAGGTTTAGCTGAAAAGTGTGCGCTGATCACAGATGGACGCTTTTCGGGCGGCACGTCTGGTTTATCTATTGGCCACGTATCGCCAGAGGCTGCAAGCGGTGGTGCTATTGCGTACGTTGAAAATGGCGACAAAATTATTATTGATATTGCAACGCGTGAGATCACGCTTGCACTAAGCGAGGAAGAGCTTGAAGCGCGTAAGCAAAAGCAATTAGCACGTGGCAAACAGGCGTATAAGCCCCTTGACCGTGAGCGTTATGTTTCGTCGGCATTAAAAGCCTATGCACTACTTGCAACAAGTGCAGATAAGGGCGCAGTGCGTGACTTAGAGAAACTGGAGGAGCTGAGCTAATTATGGTTTCTCAAGAGCTCGATTATTTTCGTGCAATTATTCAAGCAAATATGGAGCCCTTGGCTAAAGTTACTGAGGTCAGTGAAATGCCTGACCTTAGCGCTAAACTTGGCAACCATGTATGGCTTAAACGTGAAGATCAACAGCCCGTGTATTCGTTTAAATTACGCGGCGCATACAATAAATTAAATAAGTTGCCAAAAGGGTCTGTTGTAATTACTGCATCGGCTGGTAACCATGCTCAGGGTGTTGCATTAAGCGCTTCGCATTTAGGGCATAAGGCAACGATTGTAATGCCTGTTACAACGCCAGAGATAAAAGTTAACGCCGTACGCGCTTTAGGCGGTGAGGTTGTATTGCATGGACATCAGTTTGACGTAGCTAAAGCGCACGCGCTTGAGCTCACAGAGCAGCGTAATGGCATTTTTGTCCCACCATTTGACGATCCTGACGTTATTGTTGGGCAAGGTACTGTAGCGCGAGAACTCATGCAGCAGCTCAATGAGCTTGATGCGGTATTTATTCCCGTTGGAGGCGGTGGCTTACTGGCAGGCATGGCTGTTTATATAAAGTCACTTCGTCCTGATATCAAAGTCATTGGCGTAGAAGCTGATGAGAGCGCCTGTTTACAAGCTGCACTTGAAGCGGGTGAACCGGTAGAGCTTGACCGAGTAGGTAGTTTTGCCGATGGTGTAGCGGTTAAAATTATTGGCAAAGAAACATTTCGCTTGGCACAAAAGTTTTGCGATGAAGTAATCACCGTCACTAGCGATGAAATTTGCGCCGCCATGCAAGATATTTTTGTGTCTACTCGTGCAATTGCAGAGCCTTCTGGCGCTCTTGCAACGGCAGGGCTTAAAAAGTGGAGCCAACAATCGGGCTTAAAAGGGTTGCATTTAGCAGCTGTTCTTTCGGGTGCTAATTTAAACTTTGATCGCTTACGTTATGTCGCTGAGCGCACTGCGCTAGGTGAAAAAAACGAAGCGTTATTAGCCGTTACCATTAAAGAAGAAAAAGGCAGCTTTAAACAGTTTTGTGCATCTTTAGGTGGCCGTGCTATTACTGAGTTTAACTACCGTTACGCAGGGCCTGGTGAAGCGCAAATATTTGTAGGTATTGCGCTGCGCCAAGGAGAGCAGGAGCTCAATGAGCTCAAGCTGGACCTAACTAAAAACGATTACGCATTTTGCGACTTATCAGATAATGAACTTGCTAAATTGCACATACGTTATATGGTTGGCGGTAAAGCACCCGAAAAACTGCATGAACGTTTGTTACGTTTTGAGTTTCCAGAATACCCCGGCGCACTAGCGCGCTTTTTAGATACGCTAGGCAACGATTGGAATATCACGTTATTTCATTATCGGAGTCAAGGCGGCTCAATGGGCTATGTATTAGCCGGTTTTGCCATTGAACCTGAGCAATTTGAGACTTTTAACGAGCATCTAAATGACTTAGGCTATAGCGTGCAAGATGAAACGCATAATCCGTGTTTTACACAGTTTTTAACGACGCAACCTCTTTCAGAAAAAACCGCAAAGCTCGCTTCAGTTTAACAATCATTAAAGAGCAAGTACCTTACAAGGGTGCTTGCTTTATCATTTGTTTTACATATAGTTACTGATACCGTCATTAACTTGAGGAAACTTGGTTGTTACTTAAAGGATTAATACTTGGATTGTGTTGTTTTTGTGGCCAAATTGCGGCGCAAGAATCGGTCACTTTACAATTAAAATGGACGCATCAGTTTCAGTTTGCTGGTTACTACATGGCCAAAGAAAAAGGGTTTTATAAAGATGTGGGTCTTGATGTAACCATAAACCCAGCAGATCTAACAATGCCCGATGCGTTTAGTGCTGTGGCTAATGGCGACGCCGAGTTTGGTGTAGGTCATTCGGGTATTTTACAGGAACGTATAAACGGCCAATCTTTTGTAGCAATGGCGCCTATCCTGCAATATTCACCTTATTGTTGGATGGTCAAAGACACCTCTGATATTTTTCATCCTCGTGATTTTGTAAATAAGCGAATTAGTAAAGTGAGTCACAATGATAGCAATGAGTTAATGGCTATGCTGACACGCAGCGGAGTTAATACGCGTTTGCTTAGTGTATACAACGGTGACAACCCAAGCCAAGCCTGGATTGAAAACAGGCTCGATGCGATGCAAGTTTATTTATCTACAGAGCCCTACAATATGACTCAAAGAGGTATATCACATCGCCTAATATGTCCTCAGCGTTACGGCATAGATGTTTATGCAGATATCTTATATACCACTGGGGAAATGTTAAGCACATCCCCAGAAACCGTTGAAAAATTTTACCAAGCCAGCCTGAAGGGGTGGCGCTACGCAATGATGAATATGGATGAGGCCATTGCGGTTACCCAAATACTTTACGCACCTAACAAAAGTTTCCACGAATTAGCATACGAGGCTGAAGTATTAAAAGAGTACATTATGCCAGCAACAACTAGCCTGGGGCATATGTCTATTCCAAAATGGCGCCTAATTGCAGACTTATACGGTATTCACCAAACTGAGTTTGATAAGGTTAAAGCCAGTTTTATTTATAAATATCAACGACCAGAAAAAATGGAATTATCGTGGATGTTAATTGCAGCGATGATTGTGAGTGTTATCTCTATACCGTTGTATTTGCGCTTAATGTTTAGTAAAAAAATAACCGTTTAATGGCTGTTAATGTTACTGATACAATTGGCTTCCTTTCAATAAATTAAGCTGTTATGACATTAGCCGAGCAATTTACTTCACTTGACTCTATTTTAAAGCGTACTCGCATCTATTGGCAGTGCACCGCTTTTGACTTTGATGCGATCCCTTGGCCCGAACTGCGAGGCATATTAAATAGCTTAACAGATGAGCAAGTAGCAACGCTTGATACCAAGCAGAATGAATTAATAGACTTCTTTAATCCACACATTAATTTACTTGATGAATTACAGCTATTATGTGAATTACCTCAGGCAAATACCCTCCGATATAATTACCCTTTTTGGATTAGTAACGGCATAAAAGGGCGTAAGTTCGAACAACTCCAAGACTTTGTATCTGCCTTGCCAAACACAAAATTACCGGTATTAGAATGGTGTGCGGGTAAAGGGCACTTAGGCCGTATGCTCGCATTTAACGGTGCCACGCAGGTCAGCAGTGTTGAGTTGCAATCAACATTATGCGAACAAGGCCAAAAAGCAGCACTGCAACAAGGCTTGGCAATGCAATTTAGCCAAGTTGATGTATTAAAAGATGATACTACATCACTTTTTAATACACAGATGCATGCTGTGGCGCTTCATGCATGCGGCGCTTTACATCAGGCTATGATGCGCAAAGCAATAGCTGCAAACGTGCAGCAAATTAGCTTTTCACCTTGTTGCTATCATTTATTTACACCTAACGATTACTTACCAATGAGCGAGCTTGCCAAGCAAAGTCAGCTTAGGTTAACTCACCGTGATTTAAAACTAGCCTTGCAAGAAACAGTAACCGCGCCAACTCGTGTTAATAAAATACGAAAAACAGAACTTGAGTGGCGATTGGGCTTTGATGCACTCAGGAGGTCAATTACTAATGAATTACACTATGTTAGTGTTCCCTCTGTTAATAAGGCCGTGTTCTCAGGTTCATTTAAATCATTTTGTGAGTGGGCGGGCGATAAAAAAGCTTTAAAAATACCGCAAGATATTGATTATGAGTATTTTTTATCTGTGGGTGTGGCTCGAAAAAAGGTCACTGACAGAGTTGAACTGGTTCGACATGTGTTCAGAAGAGCAATTGAGGTTTGGCTTGTGCTCGATCGTGCTTTATATTTGCAACAGCATGGCTATCAAGTAAGTATTAAAACCTTTTGTGAAAAGCAGTTAACGCCTCGGAATATTTTAATTCTTGCCAATACTAACCCTTCAATCAACAACTAGTCGTTTTGGCTTAATAAGAGATGCAATGAGAAAATTAAAAAATTTGTTCGATAATAATAAAAACTGGGCTGCGCGAACAAGCGAAGCGAATCCAGAGTTTTTTAAAATTTTATCTATGCAGCAAAACCCTGAGTACTTATGGATTGGTTGTTCAGACTCTCGTGTACCCGCAAACCAAATAGTTGATTTATTACCCGGAGAATTATTTGTACACCGTAATGTAGCAAATGTCGTTGTACATACCGATCATAACTGTTTATCTGTTATGCAGTATGCGGTAGAAGTACTAAAAGTTAAACACATAATGGTTGTTGGCCATTATGGGTGCGGTGGCGTTCAAGCTGTACTAAGTGATGCAAAGTTTGGTTTTATTGATAACTGGCTTCGACATGTTGGCGATGTAAAAGAAAAGCACATAGATCAACTCAACAGCATTGACGAAGAGCAGCGCTTGAGTCGCCTTATTGAGCTTAATGTAATAGAACAAGTACGCAATGTATGCCGTACCAATATTGTGCAAGATGCATGGGAGCGCGGCCAAGATTTAACAATACATGGTTGGGTTTATGGTTTAGAAAACGGCCACTTACATGATTTAGAAGCCGTTGTAACGTGCGCGGAAGAAGAGTCGGACAGTTATAAACGTGCAATACAACATGTTTTTAAAAAAGCAGGTTGTGAGTAAATAAATGACAAAAACGGCGGTTGTTATTGGCGCTACAGGTTTAGTTGGGTCTGAGCTTTTGACGGCATTACTCAGTTGCGCTGAGTATAGTCAGGTTGTAGCCATAACACGCCGAGCGTTACCACTTTCCCATCCTCAGTTAACTAATCACGTTATTGATTTTGAAAAGTTGACTCAATACAGCGATTTATTTAAAGGTGATGTGTTTTTTTCGTGCTTAGGGACAACGCTTAAGCAAGCGGGCTCTGTAGATGCGCAGCGTAAAGTGGATTTTGACTATCAATTCATCGCCGCACAACTTGCAGCATGCAATGGCATAAGCCATTATTGTTTAGTGTCATCAAGTGGTGCTAACGCAAACAGCAATAGCGCGTATTTAAAAATGAAGGGGCAGCTAGAGCAACAGGTTGTGCCATTAGCATTTAATAAAATAAGTATTTTTCAACCGTCGTTGTTAATAGGTGAGCGAGATCACTTTAGATTAGCTGAAAAAATAGGCAGTGTGATTTTACCATTGCTTACAAAAATTGGTTTCCTAAAGCGTTATAAACCTATAACAGGAAAGCAAGTTGCTTTAAAAGTGTTAGCGGTGAGCTTAGAGCAAAAAGAGGCGCAAAAATATTATGTGCTTGATGAGCTATTTATCTAGATTTTTGTTACACATAAAAAGCAGCTCAGGCTGCTTTTTTATGCGTTGAATTAATTATTCTGCGTTTGTATTTTCGTTTAGTTGCTGTTCAAGAATAGCGACTTTAGCTTCTAACTCAGTTAGTTTTTCGCGTGTACGGATAAGTACTTGGCTTTGAATATCAAATTCTTCTCGGCTAACAAAGTCCATCTCAGCAAGTTTGTTTTGTAAAACTTGCTTTGTTTTACCTTCTAGCGTGTCTGCTAAATTTTTTACACCTTGTGGCATATTACTCGTAATTTGCTTAGCAATTTCTTCTAGTTTTGCTGGGTTGATCATAATTGTCCCTTTGGCCTTGCCTAAAATGAATATAACTAATATTACCTTATACCCACTTCATTTAACACATGATCATGTTTAGGTAATTAATTATGGCAATTGCTATGCCTGTAGTAATGGTTACGTTAAAATTGCGCGTCTTTTAAATCTTTCTGGTCGTTATGAAACTTAATCCAAAACAAGATGAAGCAGTAAAATACATTAGTGGTCCATGTCTAGTACTTGCTGGTGCCGGTTCTGGAAAAACCCGCGTTATTACAAACAAAATTGCTTACTTAGTGCAAAAATGTGAATACAAAGCACGTAATATTGCAGCGGTTACTTTTACTAATAAAGCGGCTAAAGAGATGCGTGAGCGTGTATTACAAACGCTTGGCAAGCAAGAAGCAAAAGGGTTATGGGTATCAACGTTTCATACACTGGGTTTAGAAATAATAAAAAAAGAAATAAGTACACTTGGCTTTAAACCTGGTTTTTCGTTGTTTGACGATCAAGATACCAACCAGCTGTTGTCGGAGCTCACTGAAGATGAATTAAAAAAAGACAAAGATTTACTCAAGCTACTTAAAATGGAAATTGGTAGCTGGAAAAACGAATTAGTATTGCCAGAGCAAGCAATACGTGAAGCGCGTGACGCGCAAAAGGCGTTATTCGCGCAGCTATACGCGCGCTATCAAACACAATTACGTGCTTATAATGCATTAGATTTTGACGATCTAATAATGATCCCTACGTTACTACTTACTAGCAATGCAACATCTCGTGAGCGTTGGCAGCAACGCTTTAAGTATTTGCTGGTGGATGAATACCAAGATACCAACACCAGCCAGTATCAGCTTGTAAAGCTACTCGTAGGTGAGAGAGCACGCTTTACTGTAGTGGGCGACGATGACCAATCGATTTACTCATGGCGTGGTGCACGTCCGCAAAACCTTGTTCTTTTGAGTAAAGATTATCCCGGACTTAGGCTTATAAAGCTTGAGCAAAATTATCGAAGCGCGCAGCGCATACTTAAATCTGCCAATATACTCATTGCTAACAACCCGCACGATATAGAAAAAAAACTATTTAGTGAGTTAGGGTACGGTGAGCCGATAAAAGTTATTGGGTGTCGTGATGAAGAGCATGAGTCGGAGCGTGTAGTTGCTGAAATTATTTCGCATAAATTTATGAAGCGCACCAGCTACAAAGACTACGCTATATTGTATCGTGGTAATCACCAAGCACGTGGCTTTGAAAAGTCATTAATGAGCAACCGCATTCCCTATAAAATTAGTGGCGGTATGTCGTTTTTTGCGCGTTCAGAAATTAAAGACATCATGGCGTATTTACGTTTGCTCGTAAACCAAGACGACGATAACGCATTTTTACGTATAGTAAACACGCCTAGACGAGAAATAGGCACGGTAACACTTGAAAAACTGGGCACTTTAGCCAACGAAAAACATCAAAGTTTGTTTGCTACTTGTTTTGATAACGACCTGAGTTACAGGCTAAAAGGGCGTGGTTTTAACGCTTTAGCTGGGTTTGCTCGATGGATTGTCGAATTGTCAGATAACGCGGTACGCAGTGATACGTTAGAGGCAGTGAAAGACTTAGTGCGTAATATTAATTACGAAGCCTACCTATACGAATCATCGCCCAGTGCTAAAGCGGCTGAAATGAGAATGAAAAACGTCTCTGAATTATATCGTTGGATCACAGACATGCTAACCGGAGACGCTGACAATGAACCGATGACGCTTGCCGAGGTGGTTAGTAAACTTACACTGCGCGATATGCTTGAGCGTAACGAGGAAGAAGATGAGTCCGATGCAGTTCAGCTACTTACATTGCATGCTTCTAAAGGCTTAGAATATCCGTATGTGTTTATGGTTGGCATGGAAGAAGGGTTATTACCTCATCAGGTAAGTATTGATGAAGACAATGTAGATGAAGAGCGCCGACTCGCTTACGTTGGTATTACGCGTGCTCAGCAAGAGTTAACACTAACTTATGCAAAAATTCGCCGTCAATTTGGTGAAACTTCTGAAACAGAGTTAAGTCGATTTGTGCAAGAGTTACCGCAAGATGATTTAGCATTTGAAAACAAAAAGGCGCCTAGTTCGCAGGCAGAGCGAATGGAAAAAGGGCAAGCCAGGGTAGCAAATTTACGGGCTATGTTTAAAAAACCTGAGTGAAATCAGGCGTTTTTATAACCAAAGCTGGGCTTAAACTGATTGACTGACGTGTTCTGGCTGTGACTCAGGGCAAGCTAAAGTGTGCTGTTTGCCAACAAAATATGACAAGCCATGTTTCTCCAATAAGGCTCTAAAATTAAGAATAGAGGGTCCTTTTGCAATGACCTTCATTTTTTTGAGCTTAGTGATAGGAAGCACACCTTGTAGTTGCAGGTCGTAACTATCTTGTTGCAATATTCGCTTGCTAAAGGTGGAGCTAAGCAATAGATAGTCAAAATTTACATCGGTTAATAGGTTAAGTTCACATCTGTCTTTAGCAAAATTATTTAAGCCAATTGAGTAGCCTAACAAAGATAATTGCTTAAGATTTTCTAGCTGAGTAGCACATGCATGGCGAATTTCTTGCTCATCAAAAAGTAAACAAAGTTGGCTTGGGCCACGTTGTTTATTTAACACATCAACAAATAAAGTAAATTCGTGTTTTTCAAGTAATAAGCAAGAGCACGGTACTAATGCCATTGCCACATTTGCATTTATGGCCTGCGTGTAAGCACACGCTAGCAGTTGCAACTCTACTTTTAAGTGTTGCTCTTTGTCGGTAGCAAATTTTTTCAAAACCTCAAAACTGGTAAACCCTAAAATAGGATGCTCACCGAACGCTTCAAAAAGCGATTCAGATTGCTGTTGCTCGTTTAGTGTAATAATTTCTGAGCTTCTAAAGCTCATTGGCATAACATCAAGATGATGCAGTGCTTTTTGCCCTACATCAGCTATTGATTGAGTGAGCAACGGATGAAACAGCTCGTAACGATTTTTTCCAGAATTCTTTGCATGATACATCGCGGCATCAGCATCACGAATAATTTCGTCGGTATGCTTATAGCTTTGTTTTGAGTAGTTTATCCCAATGCTAGCACCGCTTTGCAGCAAAGTGCCTTTAATATTAAAAGGCTTTTTCATTAAATCGATAATACGATTAGCCACATCTTCGGCCTGTTGTGGTTCGGTTAAATGCGTTAGTAAAATAACGAATTCATCTCCACCTAAACGGGCTAATAAATCATGTTCACGAATACATTGTGAAAACAGCTCACTCACATTAATTAAGAATTGATCGCCAGCTTGGTGACCTAGTTGGTCGTTAATATCTTTAAACTTATCTAAATCAATAAACAGAACAGCAAATTGACGCTCTGGAAAACGCTGAAAATGTTGAAGTGTTTTTTCTAATTGGGTTAAAAATAAACTGCGGTTTGGCAAGCTTGTTAACGAATCGTGATGGGCGTCATGATAAAGCTGCTGCTCTATTTTTTTTCGTTCTTCAATTTGCATTTGCAAATGCAAATTAGTTTGTTGCAGTTCTTTTGTTTTTTCGTTTACTCTAAATTCAAGCTCTTGGTGACTTTTAGCTATAGCCTGATTTGCAAGCTTAGTTTGTAAAACAGCCGCTATTTGGTGCGATACAAAGGTAATTAATTCGTTATCGTCTTGACTAAAAATATGTTTATTGTTGTATGCTTGGCACACAATAAGGCCAATAACACCCTGCGATGTTTTTAAAGGTGCGCCTAGCCAGCTCGTCGCTTTTTGTTTGTTAGGAACGGGGGCTGAACGTTGTACCACGCCACTATTTAATAATGCTTGTGCTTTTTCTGGGTTAATAAGCTGTGTTTCTTCGGTGCTTATTACTAATTCGCTGTAGCCTTTGGCAAACTGGCGGGGCTGAGTATTTTCCTTATATTCATCAACACAGTAAGGGAATGTTATCCAGCCTGAGTCTTTGTCATAAAGTGCAATATAAAGATTTTCTGCGTAGGTAATTGTTTTTATTATGCCATGTATTTTAACGTAAGCATCATCAAGATTTTTAGCTTGAGTGGCGATTTCAGATACTTTAAATAAAATTTGTTGACGTTGCAGCGCGCGTTTACGATTAGCTACTTCAAGATTAAGTGCATCGTTACTTTGAGTCAGTGCTCGAGTGCGAATTTTTACTTCTGACTCTAAATACTCACGTTTTTTTACACGTTCTATCGCCGTCGCTAAATATAGCGACATCACTTCAAGAAGTTGTATTTGCTGGGAGTTATAACTTTGATTTATGTCATAGCTTTGAGCGGCTAACACACCAATAATATTTTTTTCTTGGTACACAGGTACACCTACCCAATGTTCAGCGGGTGTGCCTAGCGCTTTGAATAAGCCATTAGCGGCTGCCTCTTGCATTTGCTGTTTTGTAAAGTATGTGGTTTTACCTTCTTTAAATACGTAACCGGTAGCACCTTCATCAAAACTATTAGAGTGATTTAGTGGTACTGCAATGCCATCTTTTTCATCTGAAAAATAAGAAAGCTCTAATGTTTGGCACTGCTGGTTTTGTAAAACAACGTAAAAGCTTTTACTGGGGACATACTTTTGTAAAATATCGTGTATAGCGGGATAAAGTAGTGTTAACTCCGCAACCGTACTCGCGCGCTCAGAAAGTTGGATAAGCGCATTTTGCAAATGGTGTGATTGCTTGTACTTTTCGAGTAGGGTTTTGAGGCGTTTATTTTGATACGCTAATCTACGCGATGAAGGGAGTTTATCTTCCAATGATGTAACCGATATTATTATTGTATAGTTATTAGACTTATACTTTCACTTTTAGTGCTTAGCGTCAAGCTGATATTCTAATAAAAATAATGGTTAACGCGGTATTTTGAGCATAAAAAAAGGCTTAACAAGTTAAGCCTTTTTTTATGTATAACTGAGCGTTATTCTGCTGTCATGAAGTCGATTGCTGCGCTTATTTCATCGTCAGAACAATCCATGCATGTGCCTCTAGCTGGCATTGCATTAAAGCCGTTAATTGCATGCTCAAGTAGCGTATCTTTGCCTTTGGCAATACGCGGTGCCCAATCGTCTGCAGATTTAGGTGCACCTAATGCGCCTGTACCATGACATGCAAAGCACGCAGCCTGGTAAACTTGCTCACCAGAGCGAGGCCCTGTTGGCGCGGCAGCTACTGCAGCTTTATCACCTTCAAGGTACACAGCACCAACAGGTGCTAAACGCTTTTTAATTGCATCTTCAGTCATAGAGTTATCATATGGCTGTGCGTATGCTGTAGTTGCTAACACTAATAATGCTAATGCTGTTAATTTTTTCATTTTGCCTTGCTCACTTCGATTTGAACGTGATCAATCACGATATAGATGACGGAAATTACGCCGATTATAACTCTCTGAGGCAATTTATAAAATGCTAAGAGGTATTTTTATTACTAAAAACTGGCTACTTTTTGCGTTAGCTCAACAAAAATAAGTGCCTTGGCGTATTTATTTAGCCAATATACCTGGTCATCTAATAAATAACCTTTGTTACAATCAATTTAATGCTAATACGGATTTAACAAGTTTTTCGATCCCCGCATCTGCTTCAACAATCGATTGCGCTAGCATGTAAGCAGGTGTAGTCACAATTTTATTGTGTTGATCAATTACAACGTCATCAACGTCACAATTTAAGTGTGTTGCGCCAAGCTTAGTGAGTGCGACTGCTGTGTCTTTATCGTTGCCAATAGTGATTTTTGCATCGTCGTAAATAAATGGAGTTAACGCAGGCGCGATACACATAAAGCCGGCTGGTTTATTGGCATTAGCGAATTTTTTACAGGCGTTTAATACGTCGTTGTTAATGGTTGCTTGTGCGCCTTTGACCGCAAAGTCACATAAGTTTTTCGCAGCACCAAAACCACCTGGAACTATTAATGCGTCAAATTGATCGCTATTAAGGTGGTTAAGCGCTTTTATATCACCTCGGGCAATACGTGCAGCTTCTACTAGTACATTACGCTTTTCACTCATTTCCTCACCCGTTAGATGATTAATAGTGTGAAGTTGCTCTATGTCTGGTGCAAAACACTGGTAGGTTGCACCATTTTTAGCTATGTGTAAAAGAGTCAAAATGGCTTCATTAATTTCGGCACCATCGTATACACCATTTCCAGCTAATAACACGGCTACTTTTTTCATGCTTTTGTGCTCCTTGATTTAATTTATTCAGTCTATAGTTTGAAGTTTAACACGGACGAAATTGCCTATTTAAATTAATTTTTGTGTGAAAATTATCCGCTAAGTAAGTTGCAATGCGGCATATGCCATTTCACAATTAGCACCAATAAAAAAAAGTATAAAGGATCGCTATGATCTTCGATCCATTATGCTAGAATACTCCTCCGGTTATTTAATTGGACACGAATAACCAAAGTAGATGATGGCACTAGTAGCCATACAAAACCTTTTTCCACATTGGTTTAAAAATAATAAAAAAAGAACTTCGTATTATCTTTTTTAAGTTAAAACATATAGTTAATCATTTTTCTAGGCTTTTAAATAGGCCTTGGAAGAATTATTTGTGCCTGTTATCTACATACTTATCCACAGCTTGCTCTTATTTTAATAAAATACCGAATATCAATTGATAGTCGTTTTATTTTAACCCTTATGGCATGCTTACAATTATCATAATTTTTAGCATTTAGGATCCAAATTCACCATGGCTCAGATCCCCGAAAATCCACTTATTTTAGTTGATGGTTCGTCGTATTTATTTCGTGCTTATCATTCTCCTCCACATCTAACTAATTCTAAGGGTGAGGCTACGGGCGCTATTTATGGCGTTATTAATATGCTGAAAAGCTTGATCAGACAGTATGATCCCTCGCATATGGTGGTTGTATTTGACGCCAAAGGTAAAACATTCCGTAACGACATGTACAGCGAATACAAAGCTAATCGCCCACCTATGCCTGACGACTTACGCACCCAAATAGCACCTATCCACAGTATTATTAAAGCAATGGGGTTTCCGCTTATTAGTATTGAAGGGGTTGAAGCAGACGATGTCATTGGAACCTTTGCGCGAATTGCCTCTGAGCAAAAACGCCATGTATTGGTTTCGACCGGCGATAAAGATATGGCCCAGCTTGTGAATGAGCATGTGACACTCATTAATACGATGACCGACACTATTTCAGATCCTGACACTGTTGTTGAAAAGTTTGGTGTGGGCCCAGATCTTATAATTGATTACCTAGCACTGATGGGCGATAAGGTTGATAACATTCCTGGCGTAGAAGGCTGTGGCCCTAAAACAGCTGTAAAATGGTTACAAAAATATGGATCTCTGCAAGGTGTAATGGATAACGCAGGCGAAATTAAAGGTAAAATTGGTGAAAAATTAGCAAATGCATTAGATCATTTACCTTTAAGCTATGAGTTGGCGACCATTAAGTGTGACGTTGAGGTTGAGTCAGATCTTGATACGTTTAAATTGCAGGAGCCAAATAAAGACGAGCTAATTGCTTTATATGGTGAATGCGAATTTCGTCGTTGGTTAGCTGAGCTACTAGATAACCCAAGTGATGCACAAACTCACTTAGCAGTTCCATCGCAAGAAACAGAATTACCAAAAGTTGAAGAGGCTCATTACGAGACTATTTTAACCGAGGCGCAGTTTGATACGTTAATAGAGCAACTTAATGGCGCTGATCTTTTTGCTTTTGATACAGAAACAACTAGCCTCGATTATATGCAAGCGCAATTAGTAGGCATGAGTTTTAGCGTTAAAGCAGGAGAAGCTGCATATTTACCTGTTGCGCACGATTACCCCGATGCACCAGATCAACTAAGCCTTGAATTTGTGATGCAAAAGCTTGGGCCAATTTTAGCTGACGCTAATAAAGCGAAAGTAGGGCAGAATCTTAAATACGACAAAAGCGTATTAGCTAATGCTGGCTATGAACTCAATGGTATTAAATTTGACACTATGCTTGAGTCTTACGTATTTAACAGCGTAGGTACGCGCCACGATATGGATTCGTTGGCATTAAAGTATTTAGGTCATAAAAATATTAGTTTTGAAGATATTGCAGGCAAGGGTAAAAAGCAGCTGACGTTTAATCAAATTGAACTCGACAAAGCAGCGCCTTATGCAGCAGAAGACGCGGACATAACACTTCGCTTACACGAAGTACTGTGGCCTAAAATTGAGGCAGATGAAAAGCTTAAATCAGTATTTGAAGAGATTGAAATGCCATTGGTAAGCGTCATTTCAGATATTGAGCGCACAGGGGTTGCGATTGATAGCAACATGCTTGGCGCGCATAGCCAACGTTTAGGTGAGCGCTTAATTGAACTTGAAAAAGAGGCGTTTGAAATTGCAGGTGAACCTTTTAATTTAAGTTCACCAAAACAGTTACAAGTATTATTGTTTGAAAAGCTAGAGCTGCCAATAATTAAAAAAACGCCTAAAGGTGCACCTTCAACCGCAGAAGAGGTACTTCAAGAGCTTGCTCATGATTACCCGTTACCTAAGGTTATTATTGAACACCGTGGTTTATCAAAACTTAAATCAACATATACCGATAAACTACCGCTTATGGTTAATGAAAAAACACAGCGTGTACATACGTCATATCATCAAGCTGTAACAGCGACAGGGCGTTTAAGTTCTACCGATCCTAACCTGCAAAATATTCCTATTCGCTCAGAAGAGGGTCGTCGTATTCGAGAGGCCTTCATTGCTGCCGATGGTTATAAAATAGTGGCAGCCGATTACAGCCAAATTGAATTACGCATAATGGCGCATCTTTCACAAGATAAAGGTTTGCTTAATGCTTTTGCAAACGGTTTAGATGTTCATAGTGCGACCGCGGCTGAGGTGTTTGGTGTTGATTTAGATGACGTAACAACAGACATGCGCCGAAAAGCAAAAGCCGTAAACTTTGGTCTTATTTATGGTATGTCGGCTTTTGGTTTAGCCCGCCAGTTAGATGTACCACGCCATGAAGCTCAACATTATATTGATAAATATTTTGAACGTTTTCCAGGCGTATTAGAGTACATGGAAACAACACGCGAAAAAGCAGCAGAAAATGGTTATGTTGAAACAATATTTGGACGCAGATTGCATTTACCTGAAATAAATGCCCGTAACGGAGCTCGTCGTAAGGGCGCGGAGCGTGCTGCTATAAATGCGCCCATGCAAGGCACTGCTGCTGATATAATTAAAAAGGCTATGTTAAGTGTTAATCAGTGGGTGTACGAACAAGCTCCAAATACCGTGAAGCTGCTTATGCAAGTGCACGATGAATTAGTATTTGAGATTAAAACTGATTGTGCAGAGGCTTACACAAAACAAATTTGCGAGTTAATGTCACAAGCTGCTTCGCTCGATGTACCGCTAATAGTAGAGGCTGACGAAGGTGAAAACTGGGAACAAGCCCACTAAACTTTATAAATAATAAAAGCGCCAATAGGCGCTTTTTTTATGTGTATTAAAAATAGTAGTACCTTAACGGTCAATTTTATATAAACAGAATTTAGTTAATAATTGGTTAAAATAGGTAATTATTTATGCCAAATGGTTACATGTTCGTCAATTCTAACTATTAATGCAGAATATGATTGTATTTTTATGCGCGCTTTTGTTAAAGTCCCGCCCGTCCTACTCTGTAGGACATCCTGTTGATGATGCGTCTGTAAAGATGCAACAAATTGTTAGCGACTCCCCAGTTTGCTATATCGGCCTAATAACCTTTTATTAGGCCGTTTTTTATTCCGCACTTTTCAGTATTCTCGACCTAATTATTACTGCTATTGTGATCACCTTTACGTTTAAATCCCGTAATTATAGCGAGTATTAGTTACGATATTACAATCTCATATTTTAGTATGGTTTAAGCTATTTCTAAATGATAGTATTCAATGAGGTTTTACCTTGATCTATGTATTTAAAGGAGTGCGTTATGTTTAAAGCGTTAGTGATTACAGGCCTTTCGTTATCAAGTTTATTTATGTCTAATTTTGCCTTTGCTAATTGGCTGCTAGACAACGATAAAAGCCAAGTAAGTTTTGTTTCTATAAAGAAAGACACGATTGCTGAAGCCCATCATTTCACTGCAATCGAAGGTAAGCTTAACGATAAAGGTGAGTTTAATGTTTATATAGATTTAGCATCAGTAGAAACGTATATACCTATTCGTAATCAAAGGCTTACAAGCCTGTTATTTGAAGTAAATACATTCCCAAAAGCCGTGCTAACCGCTAATTTGAAGCCGTCGTTAGCAATAATTAAAAAACCGGGTAGTTACGTATTAAAAGGTATTAGCGCAGAGCTTGATTTTCATGGTAACAAAAAATCACTTTCAATTGATGTGCTGGTAAATAGCAATAAAAGTGGTGATTTGACGCTTGCTTCATTCACGCCAGTCATCATAAATAGTGGCGACTTTGGTGTGACAGAGGGAGTTAAACAGTTACAAGAGCTTGCTAGTTTGCCTTCGATTGCAACGGCTATCCCAGTTTCATTTGCATTAACGCTTAATAAACAGTGATTTCGCTTAATGAGCTCAGTAAACAGTTAAGTGAGCCGAGTAAGCCCTTTGATAGTTGGCAACCCTCTCATTGTGGTGAGTTGCCAATCGTTATTAACGACCAAGGGGAATGGTTTTATGAGGGTAGTAAAATAACAAGACAACCTATGGTCAAATTGTTTGCTTCTGTATTGTGCAAAGAGGGGGCACATTTTTATTTAAAAACACCTATCGAAAAAGTAACGATTACAGTAGAAGATGCGCCGTTTATTATTGTTGATTGGTTTTTAAAGCAAACTAATGAAGGCGAGGCTTTGTGTTGTATTGATAATTTAGCCAGGCAGTGGATTGTTTGCCAGCAGCAGCCCTTACGGGTAAAAAATTATAAGGGCGCTAAAGTACCTTATTTAATATTACCTTTTGGTTGTAGTGCACGTATATCAAGAAGTGTGTTTTATCAGTGGGCAGAAAAAGCCGAGTCTGATGAACTCGGCTATTTTATTCAATCTGCAGGTGAGGTGTTTTACTTAAGTTAGCTTGCAGTGTTTGTGTCTGAACTGCTTTCGTCAGATACTTTTTCTGCAGGTGGTACCGCGATAACGGGGCCTAAATACCACTCGTCTAGTTTTTTAGCTACTTCTGGTAATCCAGTGCCTTTTAAAGATGAAAATGCATGGACAGTAATATCACCGTCCAGCTCGCTTAGTTCGCGGCGAACTTGTAGTACTTGTGCTTTTCTTGCTCCTTGCTTTAATTTATCAGCTTTTGTTAGCAGGGCCAATACTGGAATTTCGCTTCCAATCGCCCAATTAATTAAGTCGCGGTCTAAATCTTTTAATGGGTGACGAATATCCATTAAAACAACTATTCCTTTTAAGCTTTGGCGTTTTTGAAGATATTCACCTAATGACTTTTGCCATTTCTTCTTCATTTCAATTGGTACTTTGGCAAAACCGTAGCCTGGTAAATCTATGAGGCGCATGTTATCAACATCAGCTAACTCAAAGGTATTAATTAACTGAGTTCGCCCAGGGGTTTTACTCGTACGTGCTAATTTTTGATCGGTTAATGCATTAAGCGCACTTGATTTACCTGCATTAGAACGACCCGCAAACGCAACTTCAATTCCCGTATCAGCAGGTAATTTAGTAATGTCTGGAGCGCTTGTAACGAAAGACGCGGTATTATATTTGATACGAGATTTGAGCACAGGCTCTCCTAAAACTTTAAAAATAACGTTAAGTAAACCAAATTTACTTAGGGCACGTATTTTATACTATAAAAGATGTATTAAAAAGCGTATTTAAATACCTTAAATCAGTGTCTGTGGTACATTTAAAGCATATTAAAGCTTCACCTTAGTCAAAACCCTGTAAATTATAAGCTTAATATGTGTAGAAAACGTGCCAGAGAATTTATTATCGTGTAGAATATATGTATTGCAACATCATGATTGTAGATGATACAGGGTCGGGAACAGAGAATTCACCATGAAAAAAATAGCACTATCTTTAACAATATTGCTTGGTGCGTTGTCAGCAAGCAACGCAACAGCATTTGATGGCGATGTAAACGCAGGTAAACAAAAATCAGCAACGTGTGCGGCATGTCACGGCCCAGACGGTAATGCACCGATTACTATTTACCCTAAAATTGCAGGCCAACACCCAGATTATATCCTAAAGCAACTTCAGGATTTGAAACTAGGTATGACATCAGGCGGGAAAGAAGGCCGTATGGATCCTGTAATGAGCGCAATGGCAATGCCACTAAGCGAACAAGACATGAAAGATCTGGCAGCTTACTTTTCGTCACTAAACATGTCAGAGGGTTCAACACCTAAAGACGTCGTTGAAGTTGGCGCTATGCTCTATAAAGCGGGTGATGCAGAGCGAGGAATTCCTTCATGTGCTTCGTGTCATGGTCCTCGTGGTAACGGCTCATCGTTAGCTAAGTTTCCAAAAGTGTCTTTTCAGCACCCAGAGTACATAAAGTCTCAGCTTGAAAAGTTTCGTAATGGTACACGCCATAATGACCTAAACGGTATGATGGGTGACATCGCTAAAAAGCTAACAGACAAAGACATTGAAGTGCTTTCTAAGTACTTAGGCGGTTTACACTAAAGTCGTATTTATCTAAATTTAGATACCAACTACAGTGTAATATGAAAAAAAGCAGCCTCGGTTGCTTTTTTTGTGTCTGAAATTCGCGATATCGTCTTTCACTTTGTGAGACATTGACCATGCGGATGTATGGTAAAAGTCTTATTTTAAATGTCTTTTATTTGTTAAGTTGTTGTTATTTAAATAGGCTTTTATTTATGTATGGCTGTAATGTAAGAAAAAAGATATAAACCAGTTGTAACAAAATTATTAACGAGTAAATTAACAGCTGTCGCAAAAAACAATAAAAAAATGGAAACAGCTATAAGGAAAGTAGCGCGGCACGACTACATAGCACAAAGATTGTGCTACTAAAGGAAATACTACAAAAGAGTCAGGATGACCGAAAATAATAAAATAACTCATGGAAGTTTAATAATAAAAACAAAATGGAATGAAACAAGGAACGTAAAAATAATAACAATACGGACTGATAATAATAAAAATAACAAAGACTAAAAAGTCGAAGGGAGAAGTGTCCATTTTATGGCGCTCAGATTAGTAGGCGGTAGAGATGTTTTCTCTACCGCCTTTTTATTTGTCCTGTTACAATACCCACCGTTTAGCAATATGCTAGTGCGTCATGTTAAAGAGAAGCCCAACCTCTAAAGCGCAAACTGAATTCTTCTGGCTATGCCAGCATTGCGATGCCTATTAATATACGCCTCGCTCAAAACCTCTTAAGTGAGATGATCAAGATATGAGTAGAAAGAAAAAGTCACGCAAAATCCCATCAAATGGACCTGTTCGCTTAAGCCAAGATAAGCTTAAAGAAATGCGTGCGTTAAAAGAACAGCGTGTTAAAAAAACCAAAGGTGCTAAGCCTGGTTCTCGTAATGCGCCAGATTTGGTTGAAGAACAAAACCAAACATCGCATTCAGGTTCGAGAGATAAACGTATTGGTAGTAAAAAGCCGGTGTCTTTAGTGCCTGTTGCTGCTGAACCAAAAGTAGAAATGAAACGTAACTTAAAACCAGTGGTTGAACTTAAAAAAGTAGTTCAGCCAGAGCTTACACCAGAGCAAGAGCTTGAAGAGCTTGAAAATGATGTACGCTTACTTAAGTTGGTTGAGCGTCATGAAGGCGGTGAGATGCTGACTGGTAAAGATGCTAAGTACTTTAATAGTCGAATTGCTCGCCATCAGGTTCTATGCAAATTATTAGGCCTTGAGGATGAAGACGAGTTTGATGATGAAGATGACTTTGGCGAAGAGAGTAATTCAGACTTCGACCAGTATTTATCAAACGATCTTGCCAGTGAATGGCTAGACGATGATGAAGACGAAGATAAGTAATTAAGGGTAATCAATGAGTACTGCTGTGATCGTTGCCTTGTGTTTAGGCGCTATTATTATAGCTGGTTTGGCATTTTATGCGGGTCAGTTGTTGTACAAGTTAAGTGCACAAAAAAAGTTAATAGCTAAAAAGCAAGCAGAGCAAAAGCAAAAGCTTGCAGCATCTCGTTTAAAGCGAAATGCTAAGCTTGCCGACAGTATTCATCTAATTGCGCGTGCAATGAAAGAAGAACAATGTGAGTTTTCAGAGGGATGTTTGCGCGTGTGGGTGCTTATGTCGCAATATGGCTTTGAAGACGAGCGAGATTTAACCATACAGTACTCTGGCATTTATAAGATGTACCAAGTGGTAAAAGAAATGCCGACACACGATGCCCGCAAAAAATATTCTAAAAAAGAAATATTTAAGCAAGACACGGCGCGTTGGCGCGCAGAAGAAAGCTACAGTGATGAGATTAAGGCTGATTGCGTTAAAATTATCTCTGAGTTCAAAGCTGCTCCAGGCAGTGAAAACGTAGTTTTTAACTAAATCTCGTAAATAACATTTAAAAAGCATACCTCGGTATGCTTTTTTTGTGCCCAAATAATATTTAATTAGGGGATTAAATGACTCGAGAAAAACGCGTTGCGTTGATTTTATTTTGTAAGTGGGCATCAAAACACATACAAATTATACGAATGAATAAGTTACCCCGTGGTGTAACACTGACGTGATTGTTTTCAATAATCAAAATGTTATCTTCTATAAGTGGTTTAAGAGAAACCAATGCCTCCGCAAAGTAGGTATCAAATTCAATATGATACTTTTTAGCAAACTCGTCTATATTTAGTTCAAACTGACAAATAAGCTGCTTAATAGCATCCGCTCGAATAACATCATCATGGGTTAAATGCATACCTTTACTAAGTGCGCAGCCGCTTTGCGTTTCAATGCTGTGGTAGTAATGCTTTAGCTCTTTTTTATTTTGTAAAATAGCGGTGCCAATTTGTGAAATAGACGATGTACCTAGCCCTAATAAATCACAATTACCATGCGTTGTATAACCTTGAAAGTTTCGATGCAATTGGCCTTCATTTTGTGCGATAGCCAGCTCGTTGTCTGCTTTCGCGAAGTGATCCATACCAATAAACTTATAACCTGCTTGTGTCATTTGCTCTAAGGTATTTTTAAACATGGTTAACTTGTCGTGAGCGTTTGGTAAGTCGTGCTCTTTTATTTTGCGTTGTGCGGCAAATCGCTCTGGTAAGTGAGCGTAGTTAAATACCGAAACACGATCGGGGCTAAGCTCAATGAGTTGCTCTATTGTTTGTTTAAAGCTTTCGGGGGTTTGCAGTGGAAGCCCGTAAATCATATCGGCGTTAATTGATTTGAAGCCCAATTCACGTGCCTGAATAATTAACTGCTTAACGGTATCGGCATGTTGAGGGCGATTAACTGCAAGTTGCACGTCGTCATTAAAGTCTTGAATCCCAAACGACACTCGGTTAAAACCAAGCATTCTTAAATCAACCAACATATTTTCAGCAAGCGATCGTGGGTCAACTTCAATACCGCGCTCTGTTGTGCTGGTAAAATTAAAGTGCTGTTCGAGCAGGGTAATTAAGCGTTTCATTTGTTGAGGGGTTAAAAAGGTAGGAGTGCCTCCACCTAAATGCAGTTGCTCAACGCTGTAGTGCTTAAACAAAGGTGCTTGTGCGGCAATTTCTTTTGCTAAAAAGTCTATATATGTATCGGCTTTAGATTGGTGGCGAGTGATTATTTTATTACAACCACAGTAGTAGCAAAGCTGACTGCAAAATGGAATGTGAACATATAGAGAAAGCGAACGAGATTGAGATGATTCTACAGCGCTGATTAAATCGTGTTTATCGTATCCCTCATTCAAAGATAATGCGGTAGGGTAGGATGTATACCGCGGACCAGACACATTGTATTTATTAATGAGAGCTTGGTCCCATTGAGGAAGTTTTATCATCACGCACACCTAAGTTTTAACTAGAGCCGTGATTATAAAAAAGTAACTAAGGAGAAATGTTGATCTATAACAAAAAAGATGCCGAAGCACCTTTTTATCACAACGTATTACGCGTTAATACGTGACGGTATGCGCATCTTTTAAATACTGAAAAAGCTCTTTATAGCCTTTACCTGGCTTTTCGGCTTTGACTTCTTTTGCTGCATTACGTACTAATTGACGCATTTTTTGACGATCAAGCGATGGGAACTGCTCAATAGTCTCGTTTATAAGGCTATCACCTTGTTCTATTAGGTCTGAGCGCAGTTGCTCTATTTTTTTAACCAATACTTCAGCTTGGTTATTTTTATTAAGCATTACATCGATAATAGCTTTAATATCTTCAATGTTTTCTACTGTGCGAAGCGTTTTTGCAATGTAATTTAAATGACGACGATATGCATCACTTTTGTTACTAATTTTATCAGCAACAACCATCGCTTCTTTTAAATCGTCATTTAATGGTAGGCGCTCACGCTGCTTTTTACCCATTTTGGCAATTTCAGAACCTAACTGATGAAATTCTTGTGCTTCGCGCTTAAGCTCTGTTCTTGATACGTATTCAATTTCTTCTTCAATTTCAGCAGGCTTGCCTTTTTTCTTCGCCATGGGGTGCTCTTAAATAAAAATAACTGGCGACATTATACGCCATTCTTTTAGTGATTAATATTAGCTGATGTGGTGCAGTGAGTGTGTTAGCATTTAACTATAAGAAATGCATGCATTATGCCGCTAAGGCTCAGGACTTAATTTATGAAAAGCCAACAAAACGATCCAATTTATTCTCAAATATCGCAGATTAAAGATGCGGTAGCAGAAGTACTCGAACATGCTAAAAAATTAGGTGCTACAGCAGCTGAAGCTGCAATGTCTAGCACGTCGGGTTTATCGGTGAGTACACGAATGGGTGAAGTAGAAACCATTGAGTTTAACCAAGATGGTGGCCTGGGTATTAGTGTTTATGTTGGCAATAATAAAGGCTCTGCCTCAACGGCTGATTTAAATCCTAAAACATTGCGCACAGTAGTAGAAAAAGCCATTGATATTGCAAAGTTCACATCAGACGATCCTTTCAATGGGGTCGCCGATAAAGAGCTACTTGAGTTTAATCCACAAGATCTCGATTTATACCACCCTTGGGATGTAAGCCCAGAACAAGGTATTGAGCTTTGCCATACTGCCGAGCAAGCGGCATTAAATGCTGATGAACGTATTGTAAATTCTGATGGTGCGAGTTTTTCATCGCATCAAGGGCTTCGTGTTTATGGGAACAGCCATGGTTTAATTGCTGGTTTTCCTCGCACTCGTCATAGCATCAGCACCATGGTAATTGGTAAAGATGGTGAACAAATGCAACGCGACTCAGCATACACGGTTGCCCGCGATCAAGCCGGTCTAACTGATGCAGCAGCGGTTGGGCTTGAAGCCGCATCAGAAACATTGGCTAAATTAAACAGCCAAAAATTAGGAACAATGAAAGTCCCGGTTATATTTAGGGCTGATATTGCAAACTCATTATTTGGTCATTTAGTGTCAGCGATTGGCGGTGGCGCACTTTATCGTAAGTCGAGCTTTTTACTCGATAGTTTAGGTACGCAAGTATTTAGTCATTGTGTAAATATTGCTGAACGTCCGCATATTTTAAAAGGATTAGCTTCATCACCGTTTGATAGCGAAGGTGTTAAAACGGTTGATCGTGAAATAATTCAAGGTGGTGAGTTACAAACTTACTTATTAGCAAGTTACGCCGCGCGTAAAATGAATATGACCCCGACAGGTCATGCCGGCGGTATTCACAACTGGTTAGTAGAACAAACGCATAATGATTTACAAGCATTGTTAAAAACAATGGGTACCGGCTTGTTAGTTACCGAGCTTATGGGGCAAGGCGTAAATACAGTAACAGGTGATTACTCTCGAGGTGCTGGTGGTTTTTGGGTTGAAAATGGAGAGATTCAATATCCGGTAAGTGAAATTACGATTGCCGGTAATTTAAAAGATATGTTTAAAGGTATTTCTGCTATCGGTGGTGATATTGAGCGCAGAGGCGGCATTCAAACAGGCTCTGTTCTAATCGAGCAAATGCAAATAGCGGGTGCTTAATACCTGATTTATGCTTAATTATGGACACACTTTAGTTTACTCTGATGGTGCTAAATTAAGTGTGTAAATAAGTACGAGTTGAGATATTTAATGGCTAAAGATAGATACGCACCAAAACCACTCACCGATATTATGGCGGGCCTAAACAACCGTCTGTCGGCTTACGCTGGTAAAAGCCAAGCTCTTGATACTCAGCAAACTTTACTTAAAGGTTTTTTAGGCCCTAAATTAGGGGATAAGTGCCGCGTAAGTAATTATCGCGATGGCACTTTAATGATTGAAGCGGTATCGGCCCCGATAGCGCTTCGGCTTAATTATTTAAAAATGGATATGCTTTCGCACTTTAGAGCGGCAGGGATGGCCGAACTAGGGCAAATTAAAATCACAGCTAATCCACAGGCAACTCAGCGATTAAGTTCGGCCAACAAACCCGCATCAGCCGCCGTCACAAATTCACGTAAAATGAGTGAGCAAACAGCCGATTATTTAAATGCGATTGCCGACTCAGCACCACCTTCATTAAAAGAGAAGTTACAACGTTTGGCCTTACACGGTAAAAATAAGGGTTAATTGCCGGCTACTTTATTAAGTTATTGATAGGGCAATTTAGAACGTTTATCTCATTCAAAATACTTTGTTACATAATCTATTTCAATGTTCTCAAAATCAGGTTTATTATAGCGTTATTGCACTCAATAATTAGTGTAAGTTGATGCCCATTCCATTAAGTAAAAGCTGACTGCTATCTTGTGAAAGAGCTTAATGGAGTTGGTATGAGCAATTTATAAAATTGACTAACAAATGGATTAATTATGAATAAAGTAACAATGGCCGCTGCAAGTATTGCACTTGCGCTTGGCTTAGTAGGTTGTGGCGAAAAACAACAAGAAACCCAAGTAGCCGACACTCAAGCAGCAACAGCACCGGCAGAAAAACCGTTAGAGCTAGGTATTGAATTGGCTAATATGGACAGCTCAGTTCGCCCGCAGGATGACTTTTACTACCATGTAAATGGCACTTGGTTAGCAACAACCGAAATTCCAGGTGACAAGTCTAACTATGGTTCTTTTTCGCAATTATATGATGAGTCGCAAAAAGCGATGAAAACGGCGCTTGAAAACGCAGCGGCCAATAAGTCGGCTGAAAAAGGCAGCGACGAGTACAAAATTGGCGCGTTTTATAAAAGCTATATGAATAAAAACGCCCGTAATGAGCTTGGTGTTACACCGCTGCAACCGTCGCTAGATAGTATTGATAGTGTAAAATCTAAGTCTGATTTAATTAGCCTTATGGCGTCTATTCAACAGCAAGGCGGCACTTTACCGTTTGGTTGGTTTATCAATAACGATGCTAAAAATTCAAGCGAATATGCTTTGTATTTATCTCAATCTGGTTTGGGTTTACCTGATCGCGATTACTACTTAAAAGACGATGAGAAATTTACTAAAATTCGCGCCTCTTACGAGCAATACATAACTGATGTATTAGCTAAAGCGGGTGTCAAAGAGGCCGCACAAGCAGCAGCAAGCGTACTTGCCTTTGAAAAAACCATTGCTGATGCGCAGTGGAGCCGTGTACAAAGCCGTGATGCAACTAAGTCATACAATAAAATGACCCTAGCAGAGGCAGATAAGCTTGCTGGAGAGCTTGATTTATCGACATTTTTTAAAGAGGCAGGTGTAAACACCGCTGATATTATTGTGCGCCAACCAAGCTTTTTAGAAGCGCTGGGTGGTATTTATCAAAACACCGACTTAGCAACCTGGAAAAACTACCTTAAGTTTCATTTTGTGAGTGGCTATGCGCAGCTATTAAATGATGATTTGGTTGACCTTAAATTTAACTTTTACAGTACGACATTACGTGGTGTAGAAGAGCAAGCACCACTTTGGAAAAAAGCCGTAGATGCGTCTAACAGTGTGTTAGGTGAAATTTTAGGTAAAGTGTACGTTAAAGACAATTTTCCGCCTGAAGCTAAAGCACGTATGGAAGAGCTAGTTGATAACGTAATTAAAGGTTACAGCGTTGCAATTGAAGGTCTTGATTGGATGGGACCTGAAACAAAAATTGCAGCACAGGAAAAACTAGACAAATTTATTCCTAAAATTGGCTACCCAGATAAGTGGAAGGATTACTCTGAGCTTGAAATTAATTCAGACGAGCTAGTAGGTAACTACATTCGTTACAGCCAATGGGCGTATAAAGACATGATTGCCAAATTAGGCAAACCTGTTGACCGTTCAGAATGGTACATGACACCGCAAACAGTGAATGCCTACTACAACCCGGTAAACAACGAAATTGTATTCCCTGCTGCTATTTTACAACCGCCATTCTTTAACTTAGAAGCGGATGATGCGGTAAACTATGGTGCTATTGGTGCGGTAATTGGACACGAACTTGGTCACGGTTTTGACGACCAAGGTTCTAAATACGACGGCGATGGTAATTTACGTAACTGGTGGACTGAAAGCGACCTTAAACAGTTTGAGGAGCGTTCAGGTGCGTTAGTTGAGCAATTTAACAAGTACAAACCGTTTGACGATGCGAATGTAAATGGTGAGCTTACGCTTGGCGAAAATATTGGTGACCTAGGTGGGTTAACAGTCGCATATAAGGCATATCAGCTATCATTAGGTGATAATAAAGCACCAGTTATTGATGGTTACACAGGCGATCAACGCTTCTTTATGGGGTGGTCGCAAATTTGGCGTCGTAACTACCGCGATGAAGAATTACGTAACCGTTTAATGACCGATTCGCATTCACCAAGCCATTATCGTGTCATTGGTATTTTGTCTAATATGCCAGAGTTTTACGAAGCGTTTGATGTAAAAGAAGGCGACAAAATGTATATCAAACCAGAAGATCGCGTAAAAATTTGGTAATCAGATAATGTTATACCAATTCGCAATAATACTTGATTATTTTTAGGGGCTAAAAGTGTCGTTATCTGCGTTAAAAAATTCTCATTTAGAATAACTAAATAACGAATTTTTTGCCTAGCTATCAACACGTTTATCTATCCTCAAAATAGATCACTTAATTAAGCAGATTGGTATTAGTTAACTAAAAACCAGTGAATAAAAAAGCCAGTAAGTTTAACTTACTGGCTTTTTTGATACGAAATTTTAAACGCTTACTTTATTGTTTCATTAGGGTTTTGTACATCCATGCTTCGTTAACTAAAATGTTTTTATATAAAGCGAGTTGGTTTTGAGTGCGTACTAAATTGTGTTCAGGGTGTGCGGTTTTAAAGTACACGTCGTTATTTAAGTAATCTGTTAAAAAGCGCACACTGAGCATCAGGGGCATTATTTTAGCGCCTAAAAGTAAACTGAGCTGTTCTTGTTTACTCAATATTGGTTTGAGTGGTGCTAAGTAACCTTTAACGAGTGCTTCAAAAACCTCTTTTCTAATAACAACCTTATCAAGACTTGTCGAATCCTCTGCTTCTGCACAGCAAAATGTACGTACCATATCGCCAAAATCGTGTAATAAAAAACCAGGCATGCAGGTGTCTAAATCAATAACAGCTTTCGCTTTATGAGTTTTACTGCAGTAGAGCATATTATTGATTTTAGTGTCGTTGTGGCAAACTCGAATAGGTAAATGCTGAGTTATAGCTTTAAGTTCATCAACTAAGTGTTGTTGCGATAAGCAAAACTCAATGTCTTTTTTACTGCGGTTAAGCCTGCTTTCATCACTATGCGTCATTGCTGTTTTTAGCTGCTCAAAGCGCATAGCCAAATTATGAAAATCATCAATCACAGTATGCAGTGTGGCTGTGTCAAAATCGTGTAAGGCACTTGCAAAAGTACCAAAGGCCAAAGCGGCTTGATGCGCTTGCTCTGGGTTTTTAACAACATCCTCGCTGTAACTGTGCTCAATATAGTTAAGTACGCGATATGGCTCTTCATTAAGCATGGTTAAATACGCGTTGTTGCCTGTGCTAATGTGTTTAACAATATCGAGCGGATAGTTGTTTTGCTTCTGCTTAGTATTTAGGTGTTGCTCTATAAGTTGTGCGTTACTGACAATTTGAGCTGGGTACTTAAATACATGAGTGTTAAGTTTTTGCACAATAAATCGCTGTTCAAAATGTGTTAGTAGCCATGTGCTATTGATATGACCGCTACTGATGGTACTCAACTGAGTTGTTTCAGGGTTGAGTTTTAGCAGTTTACTCAACGTATTTTGTACAGTGTTATTCATTGTAACTCACTTAATCAAGCGTATCGAGATTGCAGTTTTTCAATTATTTCAGCATTAGCGGCAGGGAAGTCATAGTGAGTTAACTCACTAATATTTACCCATTCACTAGGTTGCCCTTCAGCGCCATGCGCTTCACCGCTAAAGTTACTGACAACGTGAATATCGAGTTTTACGCATTTGTCGCCATAATCATGTTCGATCACCATGAGCTGGCTAGAGCTGTGAATAGTAATACCTACTTCTTCAGTCAACTCACGTTTAAGCGCTGCAAATACACTTTCATTCGCTTCAACTTTACCACCAGGAAACTCCCATAAGCCACCTTGATGTTGGTCATCGGCACGTTTGCAGATAAATATTGCATTATTTTTTTTAATTACACCAACGGCTACATTTACTATTTTTATTGTCATATTTTTATCCCATAAAAAAAGCGACGCAAGCGCCGCTTTTTAATTACTTACAATGCGTGGTTATTTTAATTTACCACAACATTGCTTGAATTTTTGACCTGAACCACAAGGACACGGATCGTTACGACCAACTTTTGGCTCTGTTCTGGCCATTACCGTAGCACTTGGAGGTGCTTCGCCGCCTACGTGCTCAGCTTCTTCATGTTGGTACTCGCGAGGGGCATTTTCACTCTTACGGTGTTGCTCTTCTACTTTTTCAACATCTTCTTCTGCACGTACTTGTACTTTACTTAAAATGCTAACTACATCAACTTTTAAGTTTTCAAGCATTTCAGAGAACAGTTCAAACGACTCGCGTTTGTACTCTTGCTTTGGATTCTTTTGCGCGTAGCCACGTAAGTGAATACCTTGGCGTAAATGATCCATCGCCGCAAGATGATCTTTCCAATGTTGGTCAAGACTTTGAAGCATAATTGCTTTTTCGAATTGACGTAGAACTGAATCACCAACTTGTTGCTCTTTTTGCTTGTAAGCTTGATCAACAGCTTCTTCAATACGCTCACGAAGTTTTTCTTCGTATAGTTTATTGTCGTCTGCTAACCATTGAGTAATTGGTAGCTCAATTAAGAAGTCTTGTTTTAAGCGCTCTTCAAGACCTGGTACATCCCACATTTCAGCAAGGCTTTGTGGAGCAATGTATTGATCTATTGTATTGCTTAGTACGTCACCACGAATTGCTGTGATAGTTTCTGAAATATCACCTTCTTCAAGTAATTCATTACGCTGAGAGTAAACAACACGACGTTGATCGTTTGCTACGTCATCGTATTCAAGTAGCTGTTTACGAACATCAAAGTTACGTGCTTCTACTTTACGCTGTGCATTTTCAATTGCGCGGTTAACCCATGGGTGTTCAATTGCTTCACCGCGTTGCATACCTAGTTTACGCATCATGTTAGTCATGCGCTCGCCGGCAAATATACGCATAAGCGCATCGTCCATCGAAAGGTAAAAACGGCTAGAACCAGCATCACCTTGACGGCCAGAACGACCACGTAATTGGTTATCTATACGGCGCGATTCATGGCGCTCAGTACCAATAATGTGCAAACCGCCAGCATCAATGACTGCATCGTGGCGAAGTTTCCATGCAGCTTTAATTTCTGCAATTTGTTCATCAGTTGGATTTTCTAGTTTTTCAACTTCGCTATTCCAGTTACCACCTAGCACAATATCGGTACCACGACCGGCCATGTTAGTTGCAATGGTAACAGTACCAGGTAAACCTGCATCTGAGACGATATCAGCTTCTTGCGCGTGGAATTTAGCATTAAGTACATTGTGCTTAATTTTTTCTTTGCGTAAAAACTGTGATAAGTACTCAGAGCTTTCAATCGAGATTGTACCTACTAGTACAGGCTGTCCGCGTTCTTGACAGTCTTTAATATCAACTAAAATAGCTTCGTATTTTTCTTCTTGCGTTAGGTAAACTAAATCAGCGCGATCATCACGGATCATTGGCTTATTCGTTGGCATAACAACGGTATCTAGGCCATAAATTGACTGAAACTCAAATGCTTCTGTGTCGGCAGTACCTGTCATACCCGCTAATGTTTCGTACAAACGGAAGTAGTTTTGGAACGTAATAGATGCCAAAGTTTGGTTTTCGTTTTGAATTTTAACACCTTCTTTAGCTTCTACAGCTTGGTGTAAACCTTCAGACCAACGACGACCTTCCATTGAGCGACCAGTATGCTCGTCAATGATGATAACTTCGTTTTCTTTAACAACGTAATCAACATCTTTTTGATATAATTTGTGCGCGCGAAGTGCAGCATATACATGGCTTAACAAGGTAATACTTGCGGCAGAGTATAGCGAATCGCCTTCTTCAATTAAGCCACGCTCGCTAAGTAATTCTTCTACTTTAACTTGGCCACGCTCAGTTAAATGAACTTGCTTAGACTTTTCATCGATAGTGTAATCGCCGTCGCCTTCAACACCTTCCTCGTCTTCTTTTTCTTGTAGTTCAAGTAAAGGAACGATGGTATTTATTTCAGTGTATAGCTGTGAGCTGTCCTCGGCTGGGCCTGAGATGATAAGCGGTGTACGCGCTTCATCAATTAGGATTGAATCAACTTCATCGACTACAGCGTAAAATAATGGACGCTGAACGCGCTCATCAATACTAAATGCCATGTTGTCACGAAGGTAATCAAAACCAAACTCGTTGTTTGTACCGTAGGTAATGTCAGCAGCATACGCTTGCTTTTTTTGTTGTGGCATCATGCCAGGAACATTGCAGCCAACCGTTAGGCCTAAAAATTCAAATAACGGACGGTTAGTTTCAGCATCGCGTTTTGCAAGATAGTCATTCACGGTAATAACGTGAACCCCTTTACCTGTTAAGCCATTTAAGTAAGCAGGTAAGGTTGCAGTAAGTGTTTTACCTTCACCGGTACGCATTTCTGCAATACGGCCTTCGTGTAAAACCATGCCGCCTAGTAACTGTACGTCAAAGTGGCGCATGCCATTAACGCGCTTAGATGCTTCACGAACTACTGCAAATGCTTCAGGTAGAATATCGTCAAGGCTTTGTCCGTTATCGTAACGTTCTCTGAATTCTGCTGTTTTAGCGCGTAAATCTTCATCAGAAAGGGCTTCTAACTGCGTTTCTAGCGCATTGATTAGCGCGACCGTCTTTCTAAAGTTTTTAATAGTGCGGTCGTTGCGACTACCAAAAATCTTGGTAAATAAATTAGATATCATGATAAAACCGTTACAATCAATTCGTTGTTAGCCGCGTATCGGCTAACCCATTTTTAACAATTGGTAATTAATATGTGCTTTTAAGTAACACTTAGTACATATTAATTAGCAATTTTGTATTAAACCATTCAAAAAGCACTGTTTATTACGTGCGCTACTATACCAGACTCTGCCAAACAACAAACTATCTCAGCCAAAAGATCTGTATATAAAATAGAAAAATTTGATCTGCATTCTAAAAAAGCCGTGGTATTAACTCATTACTATAAAAATAGTAATGAACTGTGAATATATGGTGCTTAAAAAATTAAAAACAAGGGGGGCGTTACATTTGTGAACTTTAGAAAATTATGCTCAGATAACAGCATTAAACAATGGTGCGCTTAACGCGAAGGTGTGTGTCAACATGCAAAATAAGGTGAATAGATTAGTTGTATTGGGTGCTGGCTGGTTAGGTCATGCGCTATGTGTTAATGCACAACAGGCAGGTTGGAAGGTGCAGGGTACTCGTCGGTCAAATACACGAGAATTTGATTTTGAACGCCAGTTTAAATTAGAAGGTAATCAGCTAATACATCAGGTTGATTTAGACAATGCGTTTTGGGTCTGTGCTATTCCACCACGAAGTCGTCATAGCGAGAGTAATTACCCAGAAACACTTACTGCAGCCTTGGCGTTGTCTAAAAAGTTAAATGCAAAAGGGTTTTTATTATGTTCATCCACAGGGGTTTACGACCAAGAACCCGGTGTATACAGTGAAAGTAGCGATATTGCTTGCACCAATCCAAGGCAAACAAAATTATATCAGGCCGAAGAGCAAGTCCTTGAGCAAAACGGTAAGGTACTGCGTTTAGCAGGATTACTTGGCCCAAACAGAGAACCGGGTAAGTTTGTTGCGGGTAAAGAGCTTAATACCTCAAGTCAGCAAGTGGTGAATATGGTGCATCAGCAAGATGTAATAAATGCTATTTTTGCGGTAATAGCGCATTGGCAAGTAGGGCAAAATATTTACAATATCGTTAACCCTGAGCACCCAACAAAATCCGATTACTATGCATTAAAGTGTAAGCAGCATGGTGGCGAAATGCCAAAATTTACGAGCGATGAAAAAGCTGAGCGCAAGGTTATTGGCTCAGCGATAGAGGCGTTAGACTTTACTTACCAGTACGGTATTTAACACTTATTTTAATAAGAAGGGAGTGGGTTGTGGTCAATAAAGTCGCACAATTTACCTTCGCTCAATAGGGCGTTAGTTTGTTCTATATCGGGTGCAAAATAGCGATCTTTATCGTAGTAGGTCACATATTCGCGTAGTAAATTTTTTGCCTTTAATACTTTTTCACACGGGCTTAGCGGTTTTCTAAATTCTAAGCCCTGTACTGATGCAAGCCACTCTATAGCCAAAACACCTTGTGTATTATTTGCCATGTCTTGTAAACGCCTCGCGGCAAACGTAGCCATTGAAACGTGATCTTCTTGGTTGGCAGATGTCGGTAAGCTATCTACAGACGCGGGATGCGCAAGCGATTTATTTTCAGATGCTAATGCTGCTGCTGTCACTTGAGCAATCATAAAGCCAGAGTTTACGCCACCGTTTTCAACTAAAAAGGGCGGTAATTTTGATAAGTTAGAATCAATAAGTAGGGCAATTCTGCGCTCTGCTAAGGCACCAATTTCAGCAATTGCAACTGCGAGGTTGTCGGCGGCCATAGCGACAGGTTCAGCGTGAAAGTTTCCGCCAGAAATAATATCGCCCACATCGGCAAATACGAGTGGATTGTCGGTTACACCATTTGATTCGCACAGCAATACGTCAGCTGCTTGGCGTATTTGTGTTAAACACGCACCCAATACTTGAGGTTGGCAACGTAAACAATAAGGGTCTTGTACTTTTTCACAGTTTACATGGGAGTCGCTAATTTGTGATTGAGTATCAAGCAAATCTCTAAACACTTGTGCGGTATCTATTTGACCACGTTGCCCACGAATTTCGTGAATACGTGAGTCAAAGGGAGCGCGGCTACCCATTGCTGCCTCAATACTTATAGAGCCTATTACACAGCTTTGTGCATATAAATCTTCTGCTCTAAATAACCCCTGTAATGCAAAAGCGGTAGACGCTTGTGTACCGTTAAGCAGCGCTAAACCCTCTTTTGCTGCAAGCGTAAGCGGTTCAAGCCCTGCTATTTTTAAACCTTCAGCCGCACTGATTATTTTACCCTGATGGCGCATTTGGCCTTCGCTTAGTAAGGGTAAGCACATATGTGCAAGTGGAGCTAAGTCACCTGAAGCGCCAACAGAGCCTTTTTTAGGAACGCATGGGTAAACTTCACTATTAAGCAGTTGTATAAAAAACTCGATGACTTGTAAGCGAATGCCTGAAAAGCCACGAGAAAGCGAGTTGATTTTTAGTGTAATCATCAATCTTACTGTGCTGTCGTCCATGTACTCGCCAATGCCAGCGGCATGAGAAAGCACAATTGAACGCTGAAGTAGCTCAAGCTCGTCATCAGCAATTTTGGTATTAGCAAGCAGGCCAAACCCGGTGTTAATTCCATACACTGTGCGTTGCTCATTAATGACATTTTGAACGGTTTGTGCGCTGGCAGCGATTTGAGATTCGGCATTTTTTTCAAGGTTTATTTGTACACTTGATGCATTAATCTTTCTTAGACTATTTAAATCAAGTGAGCCAGGTGTGAGAGTTAGTTCGACCATGATTATTCCTCGTTCAGCATTGGTAAGTCTAAGTTTTGCTCTTTGGCACAGTTTTTTGCGATGTCGTAACCGGCATCTGCATGGCGCATTACACCGGTAGCGGGGTCATTCCAAAGCACGCGACCAACACGTGCTTTCGCTTCGTCTGTACCATCGGCAACAATAACAACACCTGAGTGTTGGCTAAAGCCCATTCCTACACCACCGCCATGGTGAAGTGATACCCACGTAGCACCGCTTGCAGTGTTAAGCAACGCATTAAGCAATGGCCAATCAGAGACGGCATCTGAACCATCTTTCATGCTTTCTGTTTCACGATTAGGGCTTGCTACTGAGCCAGAATCAAGATGATCACGGCCAATAACAATAGGTGCTTTAAGCTCACCATTTTTTACCATTTCATTAAATGCCAGTGCTAGGCGTGCTCTGTCTTTTAAACCCACCCAGCATATACGAGCCGGTAGGCCTTGGAATTGAATGCGTTCGCGCGCCATATCAAGCCAATTGTGCAAATGCGCATCATCAGGGATTAGTTCTTTTACTTTAGCATCTGTTTTATAAATATCTTCTGGATCACCCGATAAAGCGACCCATCGAAACGGGCCAATACCTTGGCAAAATAATGGGCGGATATAAGCTGGAACAAAGCCAGGGAAATCAAATGCGTTTGTAACACCTTCTTCAAATGCCATTTGGCGGATATTATTACCGTAGTCAGTGGTTGCTGCGCCTGCTTTTTGTAGGGCTAACATGGCATTAACTTGTACAGCCATTGATTGTTTTGCTGCTTTTACAACCGCTTTTGGATTTTGTTCACGCATTTTTGCGGCGTGCTCCATAGTCCAACCTTGTGGTAAGTAACCATTAAGTGGGTCGTGTGCTGATGTTTGGTCAGTCACTATATCGGGTGTAATGCCACTGCTTACAAGTGTGCTAAATATATCTGCAGCGTTGCCCAGCAAGCCAACCGAAATTGCTTTGTCGTTAACGCATGCGTCAGTAATTAACTGCAGTGCATGTTCAAGATTTGTGGCTTTTACATCAACGTAGCCAGTTTTAATGCGAAAATCGATGCGGCTTTCGTCACACTCAACAACTAAGGCGCAAAAGCCCGCCATAGTTGCCGCCAGTGGCTGCGCGCCGCCCATGCCACCAAGGCCACCTGTTAACACCCATTTACCTTTAGCTTGACCATTAAAGTGTTGTTTAGCCATAGCTACAAATGTTTCGTATGTGCCTTGTACAATGCCCTGAGAGCCAATATAAATCCAAGATCCAGCCGTCATTTGGCCGTACATCATTAAACCTTTTTTATCTAGCTCGTTGAAGTGCTCCCAGTTAGCCCAGTGGGGTACCAAGTTTGAATTTGCAATTAAAACGCGAGGAGCATTGCTGTGTGTTTTAAATACGCCAACAGGTTTACCTGACTGAACAAGCAATGTTTCGTCATCATTTAATCGGTCTAAGGTTGCTATTATTTTATCAAAACTTGGCCAATCACGTGCCGCTCTACCAATACCACCATAAACAACTAATGCGTGAGGATGCTCTGCAACCTCAGGGTCTAAATTGTTCATGAGCATGCGTTTTGCCGCTTCAGTTTGCCAGCTTTTTGCGCTTATCATATCGCCATGCGGTGCACGTATTACGCGACTTGTGTCGAGTCGGTTAGTCATGTGTTGCTCCTGTTGTATATACAAGGTGATTTGTCACAAAAAAAGCGCATGATGCGCAATTTTGTTTATCTTATTTTTTAAACGTTAAGTGTCCGCCCAAGCGGTATTTGCTACCAGGCGATACAAGTCGTGCAAAACTTACAATACCGTTAACTGACCATGTTCTGCGAATAACTTGCAGGCAAGGCTCTTCGTTATATAGGTTTAACCATTGGCACATTTCGTTGTTGGGCATAATGGCTTCTACTGTGTGTCTAGCTTGGGTGAGAGGTGCAACACTTGAAAGATACTCATGAGGAGTCGTTGCACTAAAATCTTGTTGTAAATAGCCGCCAGCAAGCGCAGGGTTTACAAAGCGTTCTTCAAGCTGTATTGGGCTATCGTTTTCGTTATGAACCAGTACGCTTCGGTACACGACGCTATCTACTTCTACTCCTAGTGCGATAGCAATAGGGGCCACCGCGTTTATTGATTCAAGTATAAGCACGCTACAGGTGTAGTTGCCGTTACGTTCTTTAACTTCATCGGCAATATTTTTAATTTCAAGTAATGAAGACTGCGACTTAAACGAAGCAACAAATGTTCCAAGGCCTTGGCTACGCGTAAGTATTCCAGATTCTGTTAATTCGCTAAGTGCGCGGCGAGCAGTCATTCTGCTAACGCTAAATTGTGTGCTTAGCTCGTTTTCAGAGGGAACGCGTTGGTTTTCTTGCCACAAACCGCTGCGAATTTTATCAACAATAAATTGTTTTATTTGCGCAAATTTAGGTGTTGTCATTAACTGGGTAGCTGCATTAGGAGTAATTTATATTAAATAAGATGACACAATCCTCTTGTATATACAAGGTGTGTTGTTAGACTATATTTCAATCATGTCAGGGTATGTATGGACTGCAATATGCAAAACACTCAGCAAAATAATAACTTAGAAAATATCGATTTACTTTTAATCGATGCAAATATTGCCACAATGGATCCCACTAGAGATACACCTTATGGGATCATCAAAAATGCAGCGTTAGCCATTAAAAACGGAATAATTGTATGGTTAGGTGAGCAAGCATCGCTGCCGTCATTTGACGTTTTCGCAACGCCAACTTTGAGCATAAAAGGGCAATGGCTAACACCTGGTTTAATAGATTGCCATACACATTTGGTATTTGCTGGTTCTCGTGCGCAAGAATTTGAGCAGCGATTACAAGGCGTAAGCTATGAACAAATTGCAGCGCAAGGCGGAGGCATTGCAAGTACAGTAAAAGCAACCAGAGCTGCAGATAGAGAGCAACTATTTGTTGATGCCAAAGACAGGCTCAATACACTGTTAAAAGAAGGCGTAACAACAGTTGAAATTAAGTCGGGTTATGGGCTTGATACCGAAAACGAAATTAAATTATTAGAAGTGGCAAGACTATTGGGTGAGCATCACCCTATTGATATAAAAACAACATTTTTAGGCGCTCATGCATTACCCAAGGAATATAAAGGCCGTGCAGATGAATATATTGATTTGGTGTGCAACGAGATGCTTGAGCAAGTCGTTGCAGGTGGCCTTGCCGACGCCGTTGATGTGTTTTGCGAAAATGTAGGGTTTAGTTATGAGCAAACTAAGCGCGTATTTGCGGCGGCGGCTAAACATAATTTGCCAGTAAAATGCCATGCAGAGCAGTTATCTAATCAGCATGGTGCTGCGCTGGTGGCCGAATTTAATGGATTATCGGCAGATCATATAGAGTACCTTGATGAGCAAGGTGTAGAAGCCATGGCAAAGGCTGGCACTGTAGCTGTGCTGTTACCGGGGGCATTTTATTTTTTAAGAGAAACTAAACAGCCCCCCATAGAGCTACTTAATCAATATAAGGTGCCAATTGCGATTGCGAGCGACTTTAATCCAGGTACTTCACCGCTGTGTTCGGTGCAATTAATGATGAATATGGCATGTACACTCTTTAGATTAACACCAGAGCAAGCACTGGCAGGTGTTACCAGTAACGCAGCTAAGGCACTGGGTTTAAATGATAGAGGAGTGTTAAAAGTGGGAGCCAGAGCCGACATTGCACATTGGCAAATAAGCCACCCATCGCAATTAAGTTACCAATTCGGCGTAAATAAACTGTCAAATTTATGGATTTTGGGTAAACTTAATTAGTTTGTATTATTTTTGTTCATATTTAACATGTTGTTGTTAAAGTTTTTTTACGAATACGAGTGCCGTTAACTTGAATATATTAACCGACAGTAATTTTCCGATTTTTTTTAGTGGAGCGCTTTTAATGGCGATGATCACCACTTTATTTTCGGTTAAAAATACCAACATTAAATTTAGTTATTTATGCACAGGTGTTGTAGGTTTAGCTATTTTAAGTACCGGTGAAGCATGGTTATCTATTTTATTGGCCTTTGGTTTTTGTTTTCATTTATGGCAATCATTCGAACGTAATAACTGGAGTATGATTATTACCAGCTCTGCCGCTGGACTGTTATTTGTGGTGTTGTTTTCAGCACATTTGTTATTGGATGTGCCGTTATTTTGGGTTGTACTAGCTATATTACTGTGTGCTGTAGTTGGTTTGCTAAATGATGAAAGTGACGAGCCCAAGGTTAGCATGGCCCCAAAGCAGGTCGACGACGCCTTTGTAGAAGAGTCACCCCTTTCAGTATTTGCTAGCAAAAAAGAGTTACGCCAAGGTTACTACGTGTGGTGTGATGATACTCAAGTTGAAGCCGTGCTTATTATTATTCGACTTGAAGGCTTTGAGCAAGTTAATCAGCATATAGGACGTGGCTTTGGCGATATTTTATTAGCGCAATCAGCAAATAGAATACAAGAACAATTAGAAAGCGAAGAAGTGATTACTTTAGTTGGTAATGAAAAACTTGCTCATTTAGGTGGATTAAATTTTGCGTTTATTTGCAGCTTAGCTAATCATAAGCATTTACACGAACAGATTATTGACACCATACTCGGTGCAACACTTAAGCCTTTTAATGTCGCCAATTGTACGGTTGAAGTGAAAGCGCGAGCAAGCTACGTTGCCTGTAATGAGCAAGATACTAACTTTGACGATTTAATTTCTTATGCCTACTTAGCCCTTGATAGCCAGCCTACTCAAAAAGTGGTGCCTTATCACCAGCAAATGATGATTGAGCAATTAGAACAGCAAGCGCGCTTAAAAGAGCTTGCTAACATTGACTTCGCAAGCGAGCTTGAGTTGTATTTTCAACCGGTTATTTGTAATAAAAATGGTCAAATTGAATTTTTAGAATTGTTATTGCGTTGGCAGCATCCTAAACAAGGGATTTTATCTGCTAATCGTTTTATTGATGATATTAGAATTGCAGGGCTTGGTTACCCACTTGCTAAGTTTGTTATAGAACGGGCTGCAGAACTTGCTATGGCACTTAGAATAGAAGGCATAGCAATACCGCTAAGCATTAACGTATTTGGCCCAGAAATGCTTAATGAAGAGTTTGTTGAGTTTGTTGATAATGTAATAACAGAGCACAACTTACAAATGGGGGATTTAATTGTTGAGTGCCCATTACATATATTTACGGGGCTCGATGATAAAGGCAGAGCGATGATCGCAAGGCTGAACAATATTGGCTTAAAGCTTTGTGTTGATGGCTTAGGTGATAACCCTGTACTGCTTTCTAAGTTACCTAGCTTAGCAGTGGAATATATAAAAGTAGCGCCGTCATTAACGGCTGATTTTAGCAACCAAAATAATATCCGCAGTTTAGTTGGCGGTATGGTTGAAATGCATAATCAGCAAAAAACAAAAGTCATTTTTGAAGGGGTGGAAACCCTTGAGCAACTTAAATTTGTTAAAAGTTTAAATGCCTATGCTGCCCAAGGTTATTACTTTGGGCATCCGCTTAGTAGCATAGGCTTAATGAGCTGGTTAAAAGAGTGGCAACAAGCACAAGGTTAATTAGAGTGAGCGCAAAGGGCTTCTTTTTGCGCTACTTCACTGACGTTTCAAGGTTGTAATAAAGGAGAGTAATGCAGCTAAGGTTACATTATCTATTAATTTATAGCCCCACATCACGATCAAATTTATTTGAATGAGCACTCGCTTTCTTTTGCCAGTAAGTAGCTATTTACCAATGCACTGATCACTTGTCCTACATGTGTGGCACCTATTTCAGGTCCGTTTGGGTGTTGGCTTGGTGATGCCTCACATAAGTGTAAGTATTTAGCGTTTCGGTTACTTGCTGCTTTATATATAAAATGTTCAGTGTCGCTGACACTAAACCCACAGCATGTATAGGCACTTACAGGCATAAATGTAATACTGTCTAGATCTACTTCAATACCAAGGGGTAATGAATCAAAACCGTTAATAGCCTTATCAATAGACTGAGTAAGCGTTATGTCGCGTTTTACTTTGAGTGACTGGTAGCTATCAAACGTGAAGTTTGCCTGCGTCATGGCATCAATAATTGCTTGGTTATTTTTCTGCTCGTGTAGGCCAATAACATGGTAATTATTGAGTAGCTTCTCGTTATAAGCATATCGAAACCCATTACCACTGTGGCGTCCTTCGCATTCTCTAAAGTCAGCATGAGGGTCAAAGTTTATTGCATTAACTGGTGTATGCTGTGAACCACTAAATGCACGAATAATCCCTAAGCAGTTATTATGCCCGCCACCAATCACAATTGGTTCAAGACCCGCTTTAAATATTAGATTTAATACACTTTCTACGCGCTCATCTAACTGTTGGCATAGCAAACGTAATTGCTGAAGTTGTTCAGGGCTTTTGTTGTTTAATTGGTTACTTTGCGCCATTAGGTCATCAACGTGGACTTCGCCAAGTAACAACACTTTTTGAGTGGCAATAAATTGATTATGGGGTTGGTTTAAAAATTTAGATAAAAAAGCAGGCCAAGCTTCACTTGCCCCGCTATTGCCTAAATTGGCTTTAGGGCCAATGTCTTCACATATGCCTAAAAGCACATAGCGCATACCAAACTCAGCGGCATCAACAAGGGCTTGTTGAACATCTACGTGAGTGTCGAGTAAAGACATGGCTTGCCATGCTTTTTTTTCGTTTGCGCGGGTAGAGCATAAGGCTTTAACCGCGCTTTCATCATATACTTTTAACTGAGTGGTCACGTTATACTTCTACAACTTCCAACTCAAGTTCCTCAGCAGATAACACAATACCCGTGCTATCGGCATAGATGAAGTCGTCGTCGAAAAACGACACACCAGCAAAGTTAACACCAATGCCATTTTCGCCAGCGCCTTCGCTGTCGGCAGCCACAGGGATTGATGCTATGGCTTGAATACCTACATCAAGCTCTTCTAGCTCATCCACATGGCGGACAGCTCCGTACACAACAATGCCATTCCAATTGTTTTCAAAAGCTAGTTCAGCAAGTTCAATATCAATAAGTGCACGGCGAGTAGAGCCACCACCGTCAATTAATAGCACTTGTTCTGTACCGTCTTGAGATAGTATTTCGCGGATCAGTTCATTATTTTCAAAACATTTAACCGTTTTAATGCGGCCACCAAAACTGTGTCGACCACCAAAGTTGATGAACATTGGTTCTAGCACGTCAACCACGTCAGCAAAGTGGTCACATAAATCAGAAGTGCTGTAATCCATTATTTTATCCTCAAAAGGTACATTAATTTATAACTCAGTATACCTGCCTTATAACCAATAACAACGACTTAATCGTAGTAAATTTAAGCAAAACAAGGAGTAAATCAAGAATGGCAACAATAGTGTCTTAAAAGCGTCACTCAATTGTTATTTACAACACCTAAGCTAAATCAGTGTTCATATATTATGCGATGAGGAATAAGCAATGGGTAATAATAATATACTTAAAAAAGTAGCTCAGTTTGACGAGCGATTATTTTTAACTTTGTTTAATTGTAACTCACCTAAGTGGCTAAAAAAAATGGCGTTTGGATTATCTAAAAGTGGTGACGGCGGATTGTATTTAGTTATATGTGCAGGTGTGTGGTGGCTTAGTAAAAACGAGCTGCACCAGCTATTACCAATCGCAATAATGCTTGGCTTTATTATTGAGCGGCCAATTTACTTTTTAGCTAAAAAGTATTTTGCACGAATAAGACCATGCGATTGTTTAGTAACCAATGCCTATATAGTACCGAGTGACAAGTTTAGCTTACCGTCAGGTCACAGTGCTGCCGCTTTTTTAGTTGCTATTATTTTGTGTCACTTTTTCCCTCAGTATGTATGGCTATTTTTAGGCTGGGCTGGTGGTGTGGCAATATCGAGAGTGGTATTGGGGGTCCATTATCCTGCTGATATTATTATTGGTGCACTGATAGGTAGTTCATGTGGGTTATTTGCATTGGCACTAGTGGTGCCAGCATGAAAATATTATACGGTATTCAAGGTACTGGGAATGGCCATATAACACGGGCCCGTGTTATGGCTAGCTGCTTTAAAAAACTAAATATTGACGTTGATTATGTTTTTTCAGGACGTGCAAATAAAGATTACTTTGATATGCACGACTTTGCGAACTATAAAAGCTTTAGAGGGCTGTCGTTTAATACTAAAAACGGGCAAGTAAAAAGCCTTCAAACCGTTAAAAATGCGCGTATTTGTAAGTTAGTGAAAGACATTAAATCGTTCGATGTAAAGCAGTATGACTTTGTGCTTAATGACTTCGAGCCAATTACTGCATGGGCAGCTAAACGAGCAGGTGTTCCTGTGGTTGGTATCAGTCACCAGGCGGCGTTTTTATCTAACAGTGTTCCTATGTTTAGCCGAGGTATTTTACGTAAGTCGTTAATAAAATATTATGCACCTGCTGATACGTATTTGGGGGTTCATTGGCAGCCATTTGCTGAAAACATTATTCCACCATTTATTGCACATCATGAACATAGTAATCCTGTTGCGATTATTAACAAAGTGTTGGTGTACTTACCCTTTGAAAACCTTGCTAGCATTATTGACTACCTAAAGGACTTTCCCGAAAAAGAGTTTTATTGTTATCACCCCGATGCGCAAAATAGATCGCTGGGTAATATACATTTACGTTCGCCTTCAAGATCTGACTTTTTAAATGATTTAGCCAATACAAGCGGCGTGATTGGTAATGCCGGGTTTGAACTTGCCAGTGAGGCATTAAAGTTGGGTAAAAAATTATTACTAAAGCCGTTAGATGGCCAGTTTGAACAAAGTGAAAATGCACAAACATTACTCACTATGGGAATGGCTCATGTAATGAATTACTTAAATCCACAGGCATTAGATGACTGGAATAATGCACCTCAAAACAGGCAAATTAATTACCCTAGCGACCCTGAACCACTTGTAGATTGGTTATTACAAAAACAGTGGCATAAAACTCAATTACTACACAGAGGTTTATGGGGCAGTGTTAATTTGTAATGCCATATATTCTTCAGGTATGACCAGTTTGCAAAAAGCTAAAAAAAATAAAAGCAGATTAGTACATTAGTCTATAATAAGGTTGCATATTAACCAAAGGTGTTTGAAATGAGTTTTTTAGAAAATTTAACGATTAAGAGGCGATTGCAACTTAATGCTTTGGTAGTTGGTTTAGCAATGGTTATTCTATTATGTGTAACTATTTTTGAGGGAAAGGAAAATCTTAAATTAAATCAGACTATACAACTAGCGAAAGAGCTGAATATTCAGCAATTAGAGTTAAGAAAGCATGAAAAAAACTTTTTGTTTTACAAAACAGAGAGCTCTTTAGAGTCGTTCGAAAAAGAGTATGCAGTCCTGGATACAAAGTTAGCTGAATTACAGGCTTTAATGGCTAGTTTAAATATAGATACTCAGAAAGCAATTCAGCTAAAAAGCTTAGTTGCTAAATATAATAGCGATTTTAATAACGTAGTCTCTCTTCAAAGAAAAATAGGCTTAAATCCAAAAGACGCTCTTTATGGTGACCTAAGAAGTGCTGTGCATAAAGTAGAAACATTACTTAACGAGCAGCAAAGCGATGAGTTGCTCGTGCTTATGTTGCAATTAAGACGTGCTGAAAAAGATTTTATGCTGCGTTTAGATACCAAGTATCTTCCCCGTTTTGACGACACAATTACTAAGCTTGAACAAAGCCTTTCTCGTTCAACGATAGACTCAAACACCAAATCACAACTCAATAGCTTAATTGCTACTTATCAAAGCTCTTTTCAGGCGTTGGTAAAAGCCCAAGTTGAATTAGGGGTAAACTTAGAGTCAGGAGCTCTTGGTAAAATGCGAGAAAGCGTGTCAAAAAGTGACACTGTTGTTAGCCAAATTGTTGAGGAAACAGTAACTCATGTCAAAAACAGCGTAAGTGAGGCACAGTTTTTGGCAATTACTATTTTCGTTATTGCAGGCGTTATTGTTTTAGTATTGGTTTATTTTACTAGCCATTCTATTATTGTGCCTATTGAACGCGTTTATCACAGTATAAATGACATTAGGCGCAATAACGACTTAAGCGTAATGATAGAGCAAACAGGTAAAGATGAAATCACTATCATGACGACTGACTTTAACAGTTTAATAGGTGACTTTAAAAACCTGATTCATGAGGTAAATGGCGCACTAAATACTCTCAATGTAGCAACAGATCATTTATCTGAGAGCACAGCAGCCACAAGCTCAGGTATGCAAGAGCAATTACACGAAGCTGACATGGTTGCTACCGCAGCAACAGAAATGCAAGCGACTATTCAGGATATTTCACACAATACTGAAGCGGCGGCTAAAAAAGCGGAGTCTACAAACTTGAGTGCTCAACAAGGCCGTAGCGAAGTTGAATCAACCGTTAACCATATCAGAGAATTGTCTGGATCTTTAGGCAGTGCATCTGATGTAGTGTCTCAATTAGAAAAAGACGGTGAAACGATTGGCTCGGTGCTTGATGTTATTCGTGGTATTGCTGAACAAACTAACTTACTTGCGCTTAATGCTGCAATTGAAGCTGCTCGTGCTGGCGAGCAAGGTCGCGGCTTTGCGGTGGTTGCTGATGAAGTGCGCTCATTAGCCCAGCGTACGCAAGAGTCTACTAGTGAAATAGAAGGGATTATTAATACCCTGCAGCAACGTACTCAGGAAGTTGTAAGCATTATGCACCAATGTCGCTCACAAGGTGATGAAAGTGCATCCCAGGCAATTAAAGCGGGCGAGTTGTTGGGTGCTATTACTGAAGATGTACAAACCATTATGGAGATGAGTACACAAATTGCCGTTGCTATTGATGAGCAAAGCCAAGTTGCATCAGAGGTTAATAAAAACGTGGTACGTATTAGAGATATAGCACAAGATGCATCAGAGCATGCATCGCGTAACGCGCAAACTAGTGAAGAGGTATCTGAGCAAGGTCGCGTACTATATGCTGCGATAGATAAATTTAAAGTCTAAATTTATTAAAGAGCCAATAAAGTTTAAGGAATAAACTTTATTGGCACACTGTCTTTGTTTTTTGTGTTTTCGCTCACACGTTCTAAATATTCATTCCACAACGTAGTCTGCTGTTCTTGCAGCTTAGCAAAATAGTTCCAGCTAAATAATCCGCTATTATGGCCATCGTCAAAATCTAGGCGCAATGCGTAATGCCCAACCGGGACTATTTTTTTTATCCCGACTGATTGCTTGTTTAAAACCAGCTTCATAGGGCCAGAGCCATGGCCTTGTACTTCTGCTGATGGAGAGTGAACACGTAAAAATTCACAACTAAATACGGCTTTACTATCATCGTCAAAGTAAACATCTAAATTTTTGCTCACGCTATGATAATGCACTTTTGTTACGTGTTTCATGTTTTGTATCCCATTAAAAAGCCCCCAATATGGAGGCTTTTAGTATAACTACTTATAGTACCAATTAAAGAATAAAGCGGCTTAAATCTTCATCTTCAACTAGTGCACCTAAATGTTTTTCAACGTAAGCCGCATCAATAACTACTGACGACCCAGCTTGCTCAGACGCATCGTATGAAATTTCTTCCATTAGCTTTTCCATCACGGTATGAAGACGACGAGCACCAATATTTTCGGTTTTCTCGTTAACTTGCCATGCAGCTTTTGCAATACGCTCAATAGCGTCATCACTGTACTGAACATCAACTTGCTCTGTTTTAAGTAGCTCGCGCTGTTGCTCTGTGAGTGAAGCATGAGGCTCTGTAAGTATACGTTTGAAGTCGTTTGCAGTAAGAGCTTCAAGCTCAACGCGAATAGGTAAGCGACCTTGTAGTTCAGGGATCATGTCTGATGGTTTAGCCATTTGGAATGCACCAGAGGCAATAAATAGCATGTGGTCAGTTTTAACCATACCGTGCTTAGTATTTACTGTTGAACCTTCAATAAGCGGAAGTAAATCGCGTTGTACACCTTCTCGACTAACATCTGGACCCGATGAATCTCCGCGCTTACAAATTTTGTCTATTTCATCGATAAACACAATACCATTTTGCTCTACAGCAAATATAGCCTGCTCTTTTAGCTCTTCTGGGTTTACTAATTTGCCCGCTTCTTCTTCGGTTAGTAACTTAAAGGCTTCCTTAATTTTGAGCTTGCGCTTAGTGCGCTTATCGCCACCCATGTTTTGAAACATGCCCTGTAGCTGGTTGGTCATTTCTTCCATACCAGGAGGCGCCATAATTTCTACGTTTGGTTGTACTTGTGCTAAATCGATTTCAATTTCTTTATCGTCTAGTTGACCTTCGCGAAGCTTTTTACGGAATGTTTGGCGTGTTGATGAGTTTTCATCACGCTGAGTTTCACCGTATTGATCTTTAACAGGTGGTAAAAGTGCATCTAAAATACGATCTTCGGCCGCTTCTTCTGCGCGGTGTTTAAACTTTTTAGTTTGTTGTTCACGTGTCATTTTAATAGACACTTCAACTAAGTCGCGAATGATGGTTTCAACTTCCTTACCAACATAACCCACTTCGGTGAACTTGGTTGCTTCTACTTTAATAAAAGGGGCATTAGCAAGTTTGGCTAAGCGGCGCGCAATTTCCGTTTTACCAACACCTGTAGGACCAATCATTAAAATATTTTTTGGCGTTACTTCTGCACGTAAATCATCGTTTAATTGCATACGGCGCCAGCGATTACGAAGTGCAATAGCAACGGCTTTTTTTGCGTTAGCTTGGCCAATAATATGTTGATCTAACTCGTGAACAATTTCTCTTGGGGTCATAGCAGACATAGCGGTTCCTATTATAATTCTTCAATAGTTTGGAAGTTGTTAGTAAATACGCAGATATCACCTGCAATAGTTAGGCTTTTTTCTACTATTTCACGAGCGCTTAAATCGGTGTTTTCTAATAACGCGGTTGCGGCCGATTGGGCAAAGTTACCACCACTACCAATGGCAATTAAGTCATTTTCTGGCTGAACGACGTCGCCGTTACCGGTGATAATTAAAGAGGCAGTTTCATCGGCTACAGCTAAAAGGGCTTCTAACTTTCTGAGTGCACGGTCACTACGCCAATCTTTCGCCATTTCAACAGCAGCTTTGGTGAGATTACCTTGATGCATTTCTAGTTTGCTTTCAAAACGTTCGAACAGGGTGAAGGCATCAGCAGTACCGCCGGCAAAACCTGCGATTACTTTGCCATTATAAAGGCGTCGAACTTTACGGGCGTTACCCTTCATTACGGTATTACCCAATGAAACTTGGCCGTCGCCACCAATTACAACTTTGTTGTCGCGGCGTACACTTACAATAGTGGTCATGTTATTCCTCATCATCGAGTTGCAGGGGCAACTCGTTAAAAACGATTATGATGAGGTTATATGGGTGAATGGTTTATTTTCAAGTCCAGCCCCAAATTCCGCAGCCGACGACTTTGACACGCTTGAGTTTATTTTTATCACTTTCTGCTTGGCGCTTCGTTTTATAAGGCCCTAAACGTACTTTATACCAAATACCCGTTTCGCCTTTGGTTTCTCTTATTTCAGATATAAGACCAGCAAAGGCTATTTTAGCTTTTAACGATTCAGCCTGTTCATGAGTCCTGAACGAGCCGCATTGCATAACATAAGGACCTTTTTGTTCAATTTCTTTTACTTCTACTTGCACTTCATGGTTTCTGATCTCTTTTATAAATTCAGGCGCACGAGGAACGACCACTTCTATTTTTTCTTTTTCGGCTGGGTTAGTTTGTTTTTCAACAAGCTCGGGGTCGGCATTATTTTTAATAAACCATAATCCATAGGCAAAACCGCCCACAAGCAAAGCTGCAACAATTACCAAAAGATAAGGGAATGGCTTTTTAGCAGGTTCTTTTTTGGTGTTTTTTCTATTTTTTGGTTTTTTATTAATGTAATCGTGCTGTGCCATAGCGTTATTTTGGCCTTAACCTAAATCATATCTATAGGGTCTACATCTAAACTCCAGCGAACTTTTTGTGCAAGTTTACTGGTGCTTAAATAATCAACCATTTGCGCAAGATACTGATGTAATATGCGGCGATCTTGCGCTTGAATGTGCAATTGAAACCGATACATACCCGCAATTCTTTCTAATGGGGCAGGGATCGGACCGAGCAATTGTATACCAGATACCCCGTTAACTGGAACCAAATCTGTCAAAAAGTCGACGACTAGTTTAATACTTAGCCCTTGTGCTCTAACTATGGCCATATTAGTAATAGGCGGTAAGTCGGCGTCATCACGCTCGCTTAACGCAAAGCGTGCAAAATCTTGGTAACCATTATTGACCAAATCTTGTAAAAGAGGATGTTCGGGAAAATGTGTTTGTAATAACACCTGGCCAGGCTCTCCTGAGCGACCAGCACGTCCTGCTACTTGAGTCACTAACTGCGCTAAATGTTCCGTTGCTCTGAAGTCGCAGGAATATAGGCCGCTGTCTACGTCTAAAATTATGACAAGGCTTACATCAGCAAAGTGATGGCCTTTTGCAAGCATTTGCGTACCTACTAATATGCGCGCTCCACCTAAATTAATTTCGTCTAGGGCTTTTTCTAAACTGCCTTTACGACGAGTTGAATCGCGATCAATACGGGTTACCGGCGTATCAGGAAACTCGTTTGTTAAAAATTCTTCTATTTGTTCAGTCCCTTTACCATTAGGGAATATTTGCGTGCTCCCGCAATCAGGGCATTGATGAGGTACTTGATGTTGGTCGCCACAATGGTGGCAAATCATTTGACCAATCGCTTTATGGAACGTGGCACTAGTACTGCAACGGTTACATTCACTTAACCAACCACATTCATGGCAAATAAGTGTAGGTGAAAAACCACGACGATTTAAAAACACCATAACCTGTTTACCTCGATTCAAATGTTGGCGCATAGTAGCAAGGCTTGCGTGAGCAATACCCGCCTGATCGGGCTGGCCTTTCATGTCGAGTAATTTAAATTGGTTATCGGTTGAGGTTTGAGCGCGCTCAGTCAGGCTTAATAGTTGGTACTTATTATTAATGGCTTTATGCAAGGTTTCGAGCGCTGGAGTTGCACTGCCGAGTATAAGTGGAATTTTATGCTGGAATGCCCGATAAGCTGCTAAATCTCGAGCATGGTAACGAAGAGTATCTTGTTGTTTAAATGATGAGTCATGTTCCTCGTCAACTACAATCATACCGAGCTTTAAAAAGGGTAAAAAAATACTTGATCGCGTACCTATTACAATAGCGCAACTCCCTTTTTCGCAAAAGCGCCATGTTTGTAGGCGTTCGTTATCGGTAAGTGCAGAATGCCATAACATGATGGGTGTATCTGGAAAGCGGCGACGAAAACGGTTAACCGTTTGAGGGGTAAGTCCTATCTCGGGTACAAGTACTAAGGCTTGTTCACCTCGCTTTAATACTTCTTCAAGACATTGAAGATAGACTTCGGTTTTACCACTACCAGTAACCCCTTCTAATAAAAACGTGTTAAAGCCTTTACTTTGATTAATTGCAGTGCAAGCTACGGCTTGCTCTTTATTCAGTGTAGGCTTACTACCCACTGTTGGTGCAGTACTTTGCCACTGATTATCATGTTCTATGGTTTGTGTAACAAGCGCTTTTGCAATAAGGCTATCGATAGTTTTTTTACTAAAGCCGAGTGCTTTAAGCTCGGTTAATGATGATTTACCTGACTGTGCAAGTTGCTTTAATAAGTTAAGTTGAGTTTTTGCTTTGAGTGACGGAAGTTTTGATCCTTTTTCTGTCAGCATAACCATATTGATACTGGTTTTATCCGGTGACTCACCTTGGCGCAGCGCACTTGGTAGCGCTATGTGAATTGTTTCGCCGAGTGGGTAGCAGTAATAGCGAGATGTAAAACTCAAAAGTGCAATGTGCTCAGATGATAAAATAGGCGCGTCATCAATGACTTCGATGATGGATTTTATTTTGTTTTCGGGGACGTCGGTCTTGCTTTTAATAGCTAAAACAACGGCGACTTTTTTTTGGTTACCAAAAGGCACCAACACACGCATACCCGGTTTAAGTGGTGATGCCATGCCATCGAGTTGCTTATCTACTTTATAATCAAAGGTGCGCGGTAAGGGGACTTTTATAGCGACTTCAGCAAAACACATAGCAACTCAACTCATAAAATTAATGATGTAATGTACTAAAAATAACGTTAAAAACCTACTAGCAAATATTGCTTGCTTAAGTGTCTGCCTACTTTTTTAGCAAAACAGTTAATAATAGCTTGTGTGTTTGATGGTAGTTGGATAAAATCCGCGACCAACAAATTTGTTTTAACGACGTATGGTGCCAGACTTCGGGTTTGGAGAGCGATGCGGCCTTAACTAGAGGTTTCTATGAAAGAAGGTATTCACCCTAAGTACGAAGTAATTTCTGCAACTTGTTCATGCGGCAATAAATTCGAAACAAGCTCTACTCTATGTAAAGACATTCACCTTGACGTATGTTCAGCGTGTCACCCTTTTTACACTGGTAAGCAAAAAGTTTTAGACACTGGCGGACGTGTTGATCGTTTCAACAAGCGTTTCGGTGCACTTGGTAGCAAGAAGTAATTTTTGCTGTCTCGTTAAATTAAGCACCTTAGGGTGCTTTTTTTATGCTTTTAATTTAGTTATACCAATTTAATAGTAATAACGTTTCGATTTAAAAAATTAAGTGTTACACGAACGGCGTCAATATTTTTTAATATAGGACAACTAAATAACAAATTATTTAGCTTATTGCTCGATTTTCATATTTCCCTGCTATGCATAACTATTTCCTGTTCTTATTCTGAATATGCATAAACCTTTACAGACAAACCGCAAATTATTCTCTATATTTTTAATTAGTTCATTTTTTAACTAAGTGGTTAAATGCAGCTAACGTGAAGTTATATGTTTTTAAAGTATGTGAATAAGCCTATTTTTGCTTATTTTTATAGGACTTTATTAAGATATTTTATAAAAAATAATGAAAGAACAATTGTGCCTTTAGAATCCGTTATTGGATGAATTTTTATTTATAAAGTGTCGATATAATTTACAAAAGTTATTGAAAAACCTCTTAAAATTAATCGAACTAGCATATAACAGGATAGACCTGATATTGCTTGGAATTTAAAAATAATAAGGGTATCGTAGCCTAAACTTCACCTCTCACTTTTACTTTAATTGCAGGATACAATCGCGTTATGTCAGACTTTCGTGAACAAGCACTACACTATCATTCGCACCCCGTTCCAGGAAAAATTAGCATTGAACTAACAAAGCCTGCTGAAACGGTAAAAGATCTCGCATTAGCATATAGCCCAGGAGTTGCAGAACCCGTACGTGAAATCGCTGCAGACCCTGCAAACGCTTATAAATACACAGGCAAAGGGAATATGGTTGCGGTTATCACTAATGGTACTGCAATTTTAGGCTTAGGTAATTTAGGCCCACTTGCTTCAAAACCTGTAATGGAAGGTAAGGCGTTACTGTTTAAGCGATTTGCTGGCCTTGATTCTATTGATATCGAAGTGAAACACCGCACTACTGAAGACTTTATTAATACAGTTGCTAATATTGCCGACACGTTTGGCGGAATTAACCTTGAAGATATTAAGGCGCCAGAGTGTTTTGAAATAGAAAAAGCATTGATTGAGCGTTGCAGTATTCCGATATTTCATGATGATCAGCACGGTACAGCCATTGTAACTGCTGCGGGTATGTTGAACGCGCTTGAGGTGCAAGGCAAGTCTATCGAAAATGCGACTATTGTGTGTTTGGGTGCTGGTGCTGCTGCGGTTGCTTGTATGGAGCTGTTAATTAAGTGTGGTGCTTTGCGCGAGCACATTTATATGCTTGACCGTAAAGGTGTTATTCATACTCGTCGTGATGACTTAAATGAATACAAAAAACTTTTTGCTAACAATACAGACAAGCGCACGTTGCAAGATGTTATTGAAGATGCAGATGTATTTGTTGGTGTATCGGGGCCTAATCTATTAGCTGCCGATGATTTAAAATTAATGGCAGAAAAACCAGTTGTGTTTGCTTGTTCAAACCCAGATCCAGAAATTGATCCTGCACTGGCTCATTCTGCTCGAAACGATCTAATTATGGCAACGGGTCGATCAGATTACCCTAACCAAGTTAATAATGTACTGTGTTTTCCGTTTATATTCCGCGGTGCTCTTGATGTACGCGCCAGTGCAATAAATGATGAAATGAAAATTGCAGCTGTAGAAGCGATTAGAAGTATTGCCAAAGAGCCTGTACCTGCTGAAGTACTGACAGCTGCGGGTGTTGATAAGCTGGAGTTTGGTAATAAGTATATTATTCCAAAACCAATGGATCCTCGTTTATTACCGCGTATTGCAAAAGCGGTTGCAATAGCTGCTGTAGAGTCAGGTGTTGCACAAATTGATTTACCAGAAAACTATATGGAATAACGACTAAGTTGTAATTTAGACACAAAAAAAACCTCAATTAATTGAGGTTTTTTTGTGTCTAAATTACGTTTAGTCTTCGTTTAAAACAGGCACTTCTAGCCCCATTTCTTGCATTATTTTTTTCACTTCTTCAGGCACTTTTTCGGCGTTGTCTTTGCGTAAGTCGTCGTCGTTAGGCAAAGGTTGACCGGTAAATGCATGTAAAAATGCTTCACAAAGTAATTCACTATTTGTTGCATGACGTAAGTTATTAATTTGACGACGCGTGCGTTCGTCCGTTAATACCTTTAATACATTTAGTGGGATTGAAACGGTAATTTTTTTTACTTGTTCTGATTTTTTCCCGTGTTCTGCGTATGGGTGAATATACTCACCATTCCATTTAGCCATAAGATGTATCGTCGCCTCAGATTAATAATTGCTCATATGCACTACAATGCATATGAATATGCGTGAAATTCTATCGATTTAAAAAAGATAGTCAAATACTAGTTGTTTAGCCATCTGGAGCTTTAAATGTTTTGACATCTTTAATAAGATAAATTACTCTTTTAGACGTCTAAACATCCAAATTAAATAGGTGACGAATATGAGCGAAAAAAATAAAGCAACCATTGCAGTAAGAAGTGGTGTTGAAGCAGACAAGCATCATGGCGCAGTTGTCGCACCTATTTACTTATCAACCACCTATTCGTTTGCCGACTTTGATACAAAGCGTCAATACGATTACGGGCGAAGTGGTAACCCCAATCGTGATATTTTAGCCGAAACCTTGGCTGAGCTTGAAGGTGGCGCACGCGGTATTATTACTGCCACGGGTATGTCTGCCGTTCATTTGGCTACGCAAATCCTGAATCATGACGATACGTTAGTGATCCCACATGATTGTTACGGCGGAAGCTATCGTTTATTTACTTCACTGCAAAAGCGCGGTTTGCTCAAGCTAGAAGTTTTAGATTTAACACAAGCACAAAGTTTAGATAAAATTTTAGCAATTAAGCCTAAGCTAATTTGGATAGAAACACCAAGTAACCCATTACTACGCTTAACTGATATTAAAGCAATAACCGATGTTGCTAAGCAGTGCGGTGCTTTAGTCGCTGCCGACAACACATTTTTATCACCAGCATTACAAAACCCTATTAAATTTGGTGTTGATATAGTTGTACATTCCACCACCAAGTACATCAATGGTCATTCAGATGTAGTGGGCGGTGCGGTGATTGCTGCTTCACAAGAGCTGGGCGATGAACTGGCATGGTGGGCAAACAATATAGGTATTACAGGTGCGCCATTTGATAGTTATTTAACATTGCGCGGGTTGCGAACACTAAATGTGCGTTTAAAGCAGCATCAAGAAAACGCATTAGCGATTGCTAAATATTTAGAAAAATCGGAATTTGTTCGCCAAGTTTATTACCCTGGTCTTGAATCACACCCTCAGCATGAATTAGTCAAAGCGCAGCAACTAGGCTTTGGTGGCATGGTGAGTTTTGATATTAAAGGCGACATAAACGATGCTGCGGCGTTTTTAACCAGCTTACGTGACTTTAGCTTGGCAGAGTCTTTGGGCGGAGTAGAGAGCTTAATATGCCATCCTGCAACTATGACCCATGCTGGCATGGAGCCTAAAGCACGTCTTGAGGCGGGAGTGGGCGATACACTTATTCGAGTTTCAGTAGGTATAGAAGATATAAACGACTTATTAGCTGATTTAGAGCGCGTGTTTCAGCTTGTAAAGCCAGGCAGTAAAGCAAATTTAAACAAAGGAGCTGGCGGTGACATTAAATTAAGTGCCGCTCATCCAGCGCTTTGGTGAACAATATGACACAAACAGTACATAAATTTGGTGGTTCAAGCCTTAGTTCGGCTCAACGGTATGAGCGGGTTGCGAGTATTATTTTAGATCATACTCAGCCGGGCGATTGTGTTGTTGTATCTGCGGCGGGAAAAACAACCGATACTTTGGTGAAGTTATGGCAAAGCTATCAGCAACAAGATACGCATGTCGTTGCTGATATATTGCTGCAATTAAATAATCATCAAACTGATTTAATCACACAGTTACTTCATGCAGATCTTAAACGAACTGCTTTAAGGCTTTTGCATAGTGAACTAACAGCGATTAGTGAATTGATAAAAAACCAAGGCTTGAAAGAGGCTCCCTTGCTTGCTCATGGTGAGGTCTGGTCTGCACGCTTATTGGCGCTTTACCTTACGAAATTAAATATTAATGCTTGTGACCTTGATGCTCGAACACTTTTTACATTAAATAATGGGCAATTGTTACATACCCAAAATGCGCAGCAATGTGCGAAGTTTATAACCCCAGGCTGCATCAATGTTGTTACAGGCTTTATTGCATCAAATACGTTGGGTGATACGGTTACACTTGGCCGCAATGGGAGTGACTATAGTGCAACCTTACTCGCTAATTACTGCCATGCTAAGCAGGTGTGTATTTGGACCGATACACAAGGTGTATACAGCACAGACCCTCGCAAAGTTAGTAAAGCGGTTAAATACAATAAAGTGTGTAGAGGTCAAGCTAACCTATTAGCGCGATTAGGCAATCCTGTTTTACACGCTAAAACGCTTTCTCCTTTAAGAAACAGCGATATAAAACTATCTGTTCGTAGTAGTTTTGATGTGCAAGCAACGCCTACAGATATAGTTAAAGAAGGAAATGTAAAACAAAAGCGTTTTATTACCACGTTAAACAACATCGATTTATTAACAGTTGAAAAGCTGGCCGAAGGCGAAGTCGCAGATGTTAGCCAGCTTATTCAACACAGCATTCATCACTTTAGTCAAAATGGTGAAACTTATTTAGTTGTACCCTCTGCTTCAACATATAAAGTTGTTAGTTTTTTCGAGGGTAGAGCAAGCATTAGCGAATCGAGCTTAAATGGCTGTGCGGTTGTTGCGCCTGTTAATGATATTTCAAAATTGAATGTATTGGCTATTGATACGTTAAATGCTCATGCCATCGAGCCGCGCTTTATTCACCAAGACAGTGGATACATTTTACTATTAACGGATCAGGTTATAGATAGCGATATACTGAGCGTTTTACACGATAAGCTTATTAATAAAGGCCAAGAAGTCGCTTTAATAATCGCGGGCCTTGGAAATGTGGGAGAGGTATTTATAGAGCAGCTGTCAGCTCAATTCGAGCGTTTCTCTGATGACTTTACAATTAAATTGGTTGGGTTAATACGCTCTGAAACGTTACTTTTTAATCCCAGTGGTATAAACATTGCTGATTGGAAAACGCATTTTCTCTCAGAAAGCAAAGCTTATAATAACCAAACATTACTAAACATAATTAGTGAACTTGATTATGAGCATAAAGTGGTCGTTGATATTACCGCAAGCGAGGCATTTAGCCAGTTATACCCGGAGTTTGTTGCATTAGATTGCCACTTGATCAGTGCTAATAAATACGCTGGAACTGCAGACACAGCATGGTATAAAGCTTTGCGTACGAGTATTAGTGAGCGAAATTTGCATTGGCGCTACAACACAAGCGTAGGTGCAGGCTTACCTGTTAACTTTGCATTGGCAGATTTGCAAAACAGTGGTGACAAAATCACTCGTATTGAAGGTGTTTTTTCAGGCACGTTATCGTGGTTATGCAGTAAGTTTGACGGAACAATACCATTTTCTGATCTGGTGCTTGAAGCACAAAAGATGGGGTTCACAGAGCCCGATCCGCGTGAAGATTTATCAGGACGTGATATGCAGCGTAAACTGCTTATACTTGCCAGAGAGCTTGGTTTAGAACTCGACCTTGATGATATAAGCTTATCAGCACTCATGCCCGAAACGCTTGCTATAGGAAGTTGGGACGACTTTTTAGCTAATGAATCCACCCTCAATGACTTTATTGACGCTCATGCTGCAAATGCCAAAGCACAAAGTTCCGTACTTCGTTACACGGGTTTACTTGAAATTACGGAAAACAAAGTAACCGCTCAAGTAGGTATTACTTATACTCCTATTGGTGATGCGTTAGCTAATTTAACACCTGGCGATAATATTTTTGTCATTAATAGTAAGTGGTATAGCGCTAACGCTCTTGTGATTCAAGGGCCAGGTGCGGGTAAGGAAGTAACAGCGGCGGGTATTCATTCTGACTTATATTGGCTGGTACAAAATATAAAATAAAGGTTACAAGGGCCTTGTATCAATCCGCAATAATACCTAATCATTTTGCGGGGCTAAACGTGTCGCTACATGCGTTAAAAAATTCTTATTTAGAACAGCTAAATTTGGTATTAACTAAAAACGGCAGCCAATGGCTACCGTTCTTTATTTAAAACAGTTCTTCTTCTGTTTTAGTGTCTTCTTCAAATATATCTGTTGGTTGAGACATTACGTATTTTGTGGGGGCGGTGCCTTTGTCAAAATACTCAAAGCGACTGGTGTAATCATTTTTATGACTTAATAAACCGGTTTCTAAATCAATCCGAATAGACACTAAACCTTCTGGCGGCTCTATGGGGGCTTCAGGTTTACCTTCAAGCGCAACTTTCATAAACTCAACCCAAGCTGGCTGTGCTGTTTTAGCGCCAGATTCAGCCCCTGATATTTGCCCGCTATCAAGATTATTATTATATGAAGTTCTGCCTAGCGGGTTGCCAGGGTTATCAAAACCAACCCATACCGAGGTCATCACATTTCGATTAAAGCCACTAAACCAAGTATCTACAGAGTCATTAGTTGTGCCTGTTTTTCCTGACAGATCACGACGGCCTAATGCTTGAGCACGCCAACCTGTTCCTGACCAACCCGTTTTATGTGACCAGTTTCCACCTCCCCAAACAGCGCTATGCATTGCTTGAGCAATTAAAAATGCATTTTGTTTTGATATGACCTGAGGGGCACATTTTAATTGTGGCGTATCAGTATTTTGTTGTGGGAATAATCCAGTAGCATTATCTGGGGTTAATGGCTGAGCTGAAGTGTCGTCACACACTACTGAAGGATTAGCTTTAAACAAACTGTTACCGTAAGCATCTTGGATTTCTGAGATAAAGTACGGCTCAATCAAATGCCCACCATTCGCAAATGCACTCATACCGCGAGCTAGTTCAATTGGAGTAATTGAAGCACTGCCCAGTGCTAAGGATTCACTGCGGTTGATGTCTGAATTTTTAAAGCCAAATTTTAGTAAGTGATCTGCTGTTCGTTGCAAACCAACACCTCGGAGCAAACGAACTGATATTACGTTTTTAGATTGTGCTAACGCGCGACGAATTCTAATTGGGCCATTGTAAACAGCCGGACTATTCTTAGGTCGCCATGCCACACCTTGGCTTTTATCCCACTGATTAATTGGCGCATCGTTTAAAATTGAGGCGAGCGTATAGCCGTTTTCAAGCGCAGCAGAATAAATAAATGGTTTTATGTTTGACCCCACTTGGCGCTTTGCTTGAATAGCTCGGTTGTATTGGCTTTGTTCAAAGCTATAGCCGCCAACAATGGCTTTAATGCGGCCATCTTGTGGGTCAAGTGAAACAATTGCGCTTGATGCTTCAGGTAGTTGGCTTAGTTCATACTCGTTATTGCTGTTTTTACGCACCCAGATTTGCATTCCTGGCGTTAATATTTCAGTTGCCGTAGTTGGAGCAAAACCTTGGCGATAACGAGTTATATATTTGCGTGCCCATTTTAAGTTGTCCCAATTCAGGTTTATTTGCTCTGCATTTTTAAGCAATACCGTGGCATTTTTTTCATCCACGTTAATAACAGCAGCTGCTTTTAACGTTCCTATCTCTTTGGCTTCATTGAGTTTAGCTAGTATTTTCTCTTCACTTAGCGCTGATTGTTTTTCAGGAACCCATAAAATAGCGGTTGGGCCTCTAAAGCCATGACGCATATCGTAGCTATGAAGATTATTAACTAACGCGGTTTGCGCCGCTTTTTGTACTTTAGACTCAACAGAGGTAAATATTTTAAAGCCTGAATTATATGCCTTGTCTATTCCGTAACGTGAAACCATTTCTGCACGCACCATTTCAGAAATGTACGGTGCGTATAAATCTATTTCAGCACCATGAAAGTAAGCGGTGATAGGTTGGCTTGTCGCATCATCATATACGTCTTTTGTTATGTAGTTTTCAGTTAATAAACGACCAAGTACAACATTACGGCGTGCTTTTGCACGGGCAGGGTTGCGAATTGGGTTTAACGCCGAAGGCGCTTTTGGTAAGCCAGCAATCATCGCCATTTGAGCAAGCGTTAAATCTTTTAACTCTTTACCGTAATAAACTTGAGCGGCAGCTCCAATACCAAAGGCGCGGTTACCTAGCTCGATTTTGTTTAGGTAAAGCTCTAAAATTTCATCTTTAGTAAGTACATTTTCTATGTGTAGTGCGATGAATATTTCTTTTATTTTACGGATATAGGCTTTTTCTCGGGTTAAGAAAAAATTACGTGCAAGCTGCATGGTAATAGTACTAGCACCTTGTTTTTTCTCGCCTGTAGAAATAAGAACAATAGCAGAGCGAACTATGCCAATAGGGTCTATACCTATATGGTCATAAAAGCGATTATCTTCAGTTGCTAAAAATGCATCAATTAGAGGTTGTGGGATTTCATCAATAGTGACCGGAATTCGACGTTTTTCACCAAATTGATTGATCAAAAGGCCATCTTTAGTGAATACTTGCATAGGAGTTTGTAATTGCACGTCTTTTAAAACTTGCACACTGGGGATATCAGGTTTAACGTAGTAATAAAGACTGACCAAAGTTATCAGACCGATTAACGTACAAATGATAAAAAATTGTAAAGTTCGTTTTAATAAAATCACTTATATTTCCCTAAATGGACTCCCAATTGCGAGTTTGGACTGATAGTATATATTGATTAAAAAATGAATAATATTTTTTCAGAAAAAAATTATAACTTGTTTATTATTAAAACAAAGGCCAAGTTGCAAACATGCTAAGTCAACTATTTCAAAAGCCGTCGCCAATGATGGTAGGAATTGATATCGGATCGCACTCGATTAAAGCGGTGCTTCTGAGAGAAATTGAAAGTGGATTTCGATTAGAGGCCCTAGCAATTGAGCCCATGCCTAAAGGCGCCATGAGTGAACGAACGATTCAAGATATTGAAGCGATTGGTAATGTAATAACAAAATTAAAAAGAAAATTACCTAAGTCACTTAAAAATGCAGCAGTGGCGGTGTCAGGGCAAACGGTTATTACAAAAGTAATTTTTATGGATGTGTCGTTAAGTGATGCAGAACTTGAATCTCAAATTGAAATTGAAGCAGATAGTTTAATACCTTACCCCCTTGATGAAGTTAGCTTAGACTTTGAAAAGCTTTCTACTAACGAAGCTGATCCGAGTAAAATGAATGTATTACTTTCAGCAGCCCGAACAGAAAGTGTTGAAGCACGTGTTGGCGCATTAGAAGAGGCTAATCTCGATACTAAGATTGTTGATGTAGAAAGCTACGCTTTAAGCCGTGCGATGGACGTTTATTATCAACAACTACCAAGCGATGCTTTCAATAAGTGTGTTGCTGTTGTAGATATTGGTGCCGTACTCATGCTTGTAAGTGTTGTACAAGCTGGTGAAACTATTTATACACGTGACCAGGTTTTTGGTGGTGATCAATACACAAATAGTATTGTTAACTACTACAACAAAGGGTTTGATGAAGCTGAAATAGGTAAAACATCAGGCGACTTACCACCTAACTATACCTTTGAGGTATTAGCACCATTTCAAACAGCGTTGCTTCAGCAAGTACGTAGAGCGGTGCAAATGTTTTTAACAACGAGTGGTAAAGAACAAATAGACTACATTGTGCTTACCGGTGGAACTTCTATGATCAAAGGGCTTGATCGCTTATTAATTGAAGAATTAGGTATACACAGTGTTGTTGCAGAACCGTTTGCAAATATGGAAATTTCGCCAAAAGTAGATCGTAATGTTATGCAACGTCACCGAACACAGTTTGCAATTGCAACAGGTTTGGCATTAAGGAGCTTTTCATCATGCCACATATAAATCTATTGCCTTGGCGAGAACTGCAGCGCGAAGAATCTAAAAAGAAATTTGTAACCATACTAGTTGGAATTGTTTTAGCTTGTTTTTTAAGTATGTACTTATTAAGTATGTTTTACAGTGCATTAAAAGACGGGCAAAACTTAAAAAATAATTACTTAAGTTCTGAAATAAGCATGCTTGATCGAAAGATCAGTGATATTAGAGAATTAGACAAACGAAAAGAAAACCTACAGCAGCGAATGCGATTAATCGAAGAGCTGCAAAGTAGCCGTAACCTTGGCACACAAATTATGGATGAAGTAACAAAAATAGTACCTCAAGGTATTTACTTAACAAAGCTGGAGCGCAGAGGGAACCAGATTTATGTACTTGGCCGAAGTGAATCAAATAACCGTTTATCTACTATGATCCGCCAGGTACAAAGTTCATATTTGTTAGAGCGTCTGACTATGCAGGATATTGTTGCAGGTGATCAGTCTTCGCGTTTACTTAGTGACTTTAGTATGGAGTTTTACGTAAAACCATTTGATGAGATTGGTGAGGTACGTAATGAACCTTGATTTTAAAGCACTTGGCGAAATAGATTGGAATGAAATTGAGTTAGACAATATTGGTGATTGGCCTGCTGCTGTAAAAGTAATTTGCTGTGCATTTGTTGCTGGGCTCATATTATTTTTTAGCTATAGCCTGTTAGTTTCTGACGAGATTGATAGCTACCATAATGCGGTATCAAAAGAGGTCGACTTAAGAAGTACCTACAGAACAAAATACGCTGTAGCGAGTAAGCTAGATATTTATCGCCAACAAATGATAGAAATGGAAGATAAGTTTTCTCAATTACTTAAGCGGTTACCGACATCAAACGAAATACCTGGCTTACTTGACGATTTGTCTTATGTTGGCACAACGAGCGGTTTAACATTTTTAAAAATTGGTTGGTTACCTGAAGTTGAGAAAGAGTTTTATACCGAGCTACCTATCAAAATAGAAGTAGTAGGTACTTATCATGAATTTGGTGAATTTGTTGGCAAAGTTGCTCAGTTACCACGAATAGTTAGTTTGCATGACTTTTCTATTACGTCTTCTGGCGAAAAACAACTAACATTTAGTGTTGTAGCAAAAACTTACCGCTATGAAGAAGGAGTTAAAAAATGAGGCTCCTTCATTTAATGCCGATATTGGCTGTTGTTGCGTTAGTGGGGTGTAACGACGATACCTCGGAACAAAAAGAATTTATTGATCAGGTAAAAGCAAGCACAACGCCTAAAGTTGAGTCGATTCCTGAGCTTACTCAATTTGAGATTTTTGAATATAGTGCTGGAAATTTACGAAGTCCATTTGTGGCACCTCAACCTGAAATAATTCAGAACAAACTGACGCAAATAAAAAACTGTTTACACCCAGATCCAGACAGACGCAGAGAGCCATTAGAAAAATATCCGTTAGATAATTTAGCAATGAAAGGTACAATTGGTTCAAGTGGTCAAGTTTGGGCGCTTATAACTGCTGCAGATGAAACATTACATCGTGTAACTATTGGTAATCATTTGGGTAGTTACGATGGCAAGGTAAAAGCTGTGAGTAACGATTTTATAGAATTAGTTGAATTAATCCCTGATGGGTCTGGTTGTTGGAAAGAGCGCCTGACTAAACTGGAAATGTTAGAGGCGGCAACTGATGGCGCAAATTAATAATAAAAAAGGTAAAAATAACATGCATAAGGATGTTCTTTGGTTTAATCGCATTGCGAGAGCTTTATTTGCAACAGCCGCTTTGGTTTGTGCTAACAATGCTTTGGCAGGACCATTGCTTTACGATGTACGTTATAACCCATTACTTAAAGGTGAAACCGAATTACAGCTTGTTTTCGACGAAGAGATAACTTTAGAACCGCAAATTCAAGTATTTAACAGCCCAGCGCGTATTGAAATGTTTTTTGATACCGCAGAGTTAGAGTTAGGATTAAATGACGTTGAAGTTAATCAAGCAGGTATTAGTAGTGTCACCAATGTGTTATCTGAGCAAGGTTTAAAGGTAACAGTTAATCTAGACAGATTAAAAATGTATGAAACAGAAGTTAATAACAACTTAGTTTCAATACGTGTATCGGATAACCCATTAACCGGTTCAGTAACTGAAGATGAAGCCGTTCTGACAGGTGATGTGAGTGGAAACTACATTAACCGTATCCAATCTATTGATTTTAGACGTGGTGAGAAAGGTGAGGCAAAGGTACTTGTATTTTTACAAGACACTCAAGCTGCTATAGAGGTTCACGAAAGTGGCGGCAAAATTTACGCAGATTTTCACCATACAGATATTCTGGACGATCTACTTTATGAGTTAGATGTTTTAGACTTTGGTACCATTGTTAGTACTATCGAAACGTTTAAAGAAGAAGGGCGAAGCCGCGTTGTTATAGAACCTAATGCCGAGTTTACATTCACGTATCAGCAAATAGACAATATTCTTACCCTCACAGTTGAAAAAGATGAAACTCAAAATGCTTACTTAGATGGTGGTAAAGAGTATCAAGGTCGACCAATGACCTTAAACTTTCAAGATATTTCAGTCCGTGCAGCGTTACAAATTATCGCGGGCTATAACGACTTTAACTTAGTAACAAGTGATTCCGTTACCGGTAACATTACCTTGCGCTTAGATGGCGTGCCGTGGGACCAAGCACTTGATGTCGTATTACGTATAAAAGGGTTGGACAAGCGTATGGATGGCTCTATCTTAATGGTAGCGCCAGCAGAAGAGCTTGCAGCCCGTGAAGCAAAAGATCTAAAAGCAAAGCAGCAAGTTGAAGATTTAGAGCCGCTTTACAGCGAATATATGCGTTTAAATTATGCCAAAGCTGAAGACTTTGCTGATTTATTGAAAACTGATATTAATAGCATCATTACTCCACGCGGAAGCGTGTCGGTTGATCAGCGTACTAATACGCTACTCGTTAAAGATACTGTTAAGAGTATAGAAAATATTAGACGCATGATTGAAACTCTAGACATACCGGTTCAACAGGTTGTTATTGAATCTCGTATGGTAACAGTTCGTGATAACGTAACTGAGGACTTAGGTGTGCGTTGGGGGTTTAGTGATCAGCAAGGTAGTGATGGCATATCAGGTTCTTTGGAAGGTGCTGAAACAATTTCAAATGGGGTAATCCCTGACTTAACAGATAGATTAAATGTAAATCTACCTATTACAAACCCAGCGGCTAGTATTGGCCTGCACATAGCAAAACTCGCCAACGGTACATTAATTGATTTAGAGTTAAGTGCGCTTGAAGAAGAGAATAAAGGCGAGATTATTGCAAGCCCGCGTATTATTGCTGCCAACCAGCAAAAAGCGCGCATTGAACAAGGTACTGAAATACCCTATACAGAATCAGCTTCTAGTGGTGCAACAACGGTAAGCTTTAAAAAAGCAGTACTTAGTTTAGAGGTGACGCCACATATAACGCCTGATAATAAAGTGATTTTAGACTTAATTATCACGCAAGATACACGGGGTGATGTTGTACAAACAGGTACCGGTGAGGCCGTATCGATAGATACTCAAGAAATTCAAACACAAGTATTAGTAGAAAACGGGCAAACCATTGTACTCGGTGGTATTTTCCAACAACAAATAATCAACACCACAAATAAAGTGCCAGTATTAGGCGATATTCCTTATGTTGGTAGGTTATTTAAAAGCACTAGCGAATTTAATGAAAAACGCGAATTGCTTATTTTTGTGACACCGAAAATACAAATAGATTAAAATAAGGTACTTTTTTGTTAATCGACGGGTGATTATCTAGTTTAATTGCTCGTTATGTGGCTTTTTATTCTAATTGACTTGAAATACCCCTGCAATTACTGAGATAATCCCCTCCTTAATTTTGGGGCCAGGTCGTTAGGCGGGGTTTTATTTCAAATTTTAGAGTTCGTTTGTACTAAAAGATATGGCTGAGAAACGTAATATATTTCTAATTGGCCCCATGGGGGCTGGAAAAAGCACAATTGGTCGTCACATTGCCGATCAATTACACCTTGAATTTGTTGATTCTGATCAAGAAATCGAACGCCGCACGGGTGCAGATATTGCCTGGGTATTCGATCTTGAAGGTGAAGAAGGCTTTAGACTTCGTGAAGAATCTGTTATTGGCGACTTAACTGAAATGCAAGGTATTGTACTTGCTACAGGTGGTGGTTCAGTAATGAGTAAAGAAGTTCGAAACAAGCTTTCGGCTCGTGGTATCGTTGTATACCTAGAGACACCTATTGAAAAGCAAGTTGCACGCACACAACGCGACAAGCGTCGCCCGTTACTGCAAACAGAAGAAGCACCTCGTGATGTACTAGAGCGCTTAGCAGAAGAACGCGAACCGTTATATAAAGAAGTGGCTGATTTTGTTGTACGCACTGATGAGCAAAGCGCTAAAGTTGTTGCAAATCAAATCATTGAGAAACTAGATTTTTAAAACCAATACATAATAAAGGATTAGCTGAGCATGCTTAAATTAACTGTTAATTTGGACGAGCGAAGTTATCCTATTTATATTGGGAAATCTGCACTTCAAGATAATGGCCGTCTAATTCATCATATTGGTGATTGTCGGCCTATCATCATTACTAATGACACAATTGAACCTTTATATCTACAAGGCTTACTTGATTCATTAGCTGAATTAAATCCTCTTTCCTTTATCATACCTGATGGTGAGCAGTACAAGTCACTAGAGTGGTTTGAAAAAATATCCGCTTTTTTACTGCAAAATAATTGTGGTCGCGATACTTGTTTAATTGCATTAGGTGGTGGCGTAGTTGGTGATTTAACTGGTTTTGTAGCTGCATGTTATCAACGTGGCGTGCCGTTTATTCAAATACCGACAACACTTTTATCGCAAGTAGATTCATCTGTTGGTGGAAAAACAGCGGTGAACCATCCGTTAGGAAAAAACATGATTGGGGCTTTTTATCAGCCACAAGCTGTTTTTATTGATACTCAGTCTCTTCATACACTCCCAAAAAGAGAGTTTGCGGCAGGAATGGCTGAAGTTATTAAGTATGGTTTAATATACGATACCGAGCTTTTTAATTATTTAGAGCAAAATGTTGAAAACTTACAGCAGCTAAATGAAACATGCCTGCAGCATATCATTTACAGGTGCTGTGAAATTAAAGCGTTAATAGTTGCTGAGGATGAAAAAGAGCAAGGTCTTAGAGCACTACTAAACTTGGGGCATACCTTCGGTCACGCAATTGAGGCCCAAATGGGTTATGGTAAGTGGCTTCATGGTGAAGCTGTTGCTACGGGTATGGTGTTAGCTTCTCAGTTGGCTCACACTCGAGGTGACTTAACGCTGCAGGATGTAGCGCGTATTGTGGATATTATTAAACAATATAACTTGCCAACTGAAGTACCTGTAGATATGACGAGTGAGCAATTTTTATTGCATATGCGTAAAGATAAAAAAAATAAAAAAGGAACTATCCGTTTTATTTTACCCACTCAATTTGGTCAATGTGCACTGGTAGACAATGTATCTGACGATCAAGTCCGAGCATTAATCGAGCACTAAATGCAGTCACAAATTTTACCAAGCCGTGCGGCTTTGGTGGATAGAATCGCACTGCAATTTGAATATGGTCAAAACCTCATTGTTTTACTGGGCACATCAGGCCTAGGTAAAAGCTATCTACTTGAAACCTTTATTACCGATAAATACAACGACTTTAATAAAGCATTTGTACAATCGAGTGCAAAATTGACGGACGCTCAGTTAATGAGCGATCTATTAGAGCAAAGCTTTAACAACCCGTTGGTTGATCATAATTTAAGTTTGTCTGAAAATTTTTATCAGTTACTTAATCAACAGCAACCGGGCTCCTGTTTATGGGTTATTGACGGTGGTAGGCACTTATCAGAAGAGTTTTTAATTGAGCTGGAGCTGCTAGCTAAAAATAGCCCAATCACTCTTTATATTATGATTGCCTCAGCTGCAAAGTTACCGGTTGAACATGCAGTTGAAATTCATCTTGAACGGCTTCCTCTTCATGAAAGTAAGCAGTTAATGGGGTGGTACTTTGAAAAGCTTCCTCACGATGAAGATCCTGTTTTCCAAGCTTTTTTAGCTGAAGCTAATGGTAATCCTAATTTATTGCTTGCATGGCAACAGGATGAGTACGTCGCAGATATCAAAGTTAAAGATAAAGTATCATGGCGTGTACATTTACTGGTACTTATGTTGCTCATTATGTTCTTAATTATAGGCTTGTTATATAAGTCAGATATGAGTGATTGGTGGCAAAAGCATTATGAGCAAGGCACCATTGAGGTTGATAGCACTGCTATTCCAGTGAGTCAGATCACAGCACCTTCTACTTTTGAGGACAATACAGCAAGTATTACTGATATATCAGCCGAAACAAGCGCCAAGCAGAGTGAGCAACCAAACGTTGAGCTGCAAAGTACAAACGATATACCTGCAATAATGCAAAGCTTAAGTGCTGGAAGTCAGGAAAATAATTCAACTAGCTCAAATAGCCTTCTAGAAGATGAGCCGGTTGAAGAGTTTGTAGAGGCGAGGCAAACAAGCACTGGAGCAGATGAATCACCAGTGCAGCTGCCCATTAACGAAGCTAGTGCGTGGTACTCTCAGCAAAATGATTCAAATACAGTTATTCAGTTGCTTGCAGTCACACAAAAACAAGTTGTAGATGATTTTATAGAGCAGTATGCACTTCAATTAACTGCGTACACCTATCAAACACAAAGAAACGGTAAAACATGGTGGGTTGTTACAACCGGCAGTTTTACAAGCATGAATGATGCACAGCAAGGTATGAAAAAACTACCTGCAAGTATCTTAAAAAATAAGCCGTTTTATAAAAAAATTAGTAAAATAAAACAAGAAATTGCACGAGTTGATCAGTAATATAAATCGCTTTAGTGTAAAATCGCGCAACACCAGATTGAAGTAAAGAACCAATGCAGCAAAAGAGTAGAGCCTTCCTTAAATGGGCTGGCGGAAAATACAGTCTCGTTGATGATATTAACGCGCGATTAAACCAAGCAAGTTCGCATGCTGATACCTTGGTTGAACCTTTTGTTGGTGCCGGTTCCGTTTTTCTCAATAGCGATTTTAAGCATTATATTCTTAACGATATTAATGCTGATTTAATCAACTTATATAAAGAACTAAGAAATTCACCCGATGAATTTATTAGTGATGCAAAAAAGCTATTCGTTGATTTAAATAACCACCCCGATGCGTACTACGAATACCGAGTTCAGTTTAATCAAAGCCGTGATGTATACGAGCGGTCAATGCTATTTTTATACATGAATCGGTTTGGTTACAACGGCTTATGCCGTTATAACTTAAAAGGTATTTTTAATGTACCATTTGGTAAATATAAAAAGCCTTATTTTCCTGAAAAGGAAATGTACTTTTTTGCTGAAAAAGCACAGCAAGCGACGTTTACATGCTTAGGCTACGATAACGTATTTAAACTGGTTCCTAATAACGCGGTTATTTATTGCGATCCACCCTATGTCCCTTTGAGTAAAACGGCTTCGTTTACTTCTTATGCTAAGGGCGGGTTTAATTTAGATGATCAGGCTAATTTAGCTAATTTGGCAGAAAAAGCGGCGTTTGAAAATAACACCCCAGTGCTTATTTCAAATCACGATACAGTATGGACACGGAAAATATACAGCCAAGCATCACTTGATCAAATTCAAGTAAAAAGGACGATAAGCCCTAAGGGCGGAACTCGTAATAAAGTAGGCGAGTTAATGGCTATGTACTTACCACTAAAACAACCACAGCGTAAATTGAAAGCGCAAAAGCGATAAATAGTATTATCGCAATAGCAATGATTGAGGAAATAGAGTGTTCTTGAAAATCTGCGCGGCGCTTTTGTTCTGATTGAACACCAAAAAATGCGGCTAGCACACTTTGCAACGCGCTAATAAAGTGCCGCATTGTCTAGAATAAAGGCTTTAAAGAAGGTGCTTTCTTGCTGTCGTCTGAGCTTGTTAATAACTCTAGTAAATCTAGGTAGTGAAACTGAGCACTGCGGCTATCGCCAGTGATCCAAGAAAACCAAGAAGAGTCTTCTTCAAGTACGTGTAAACAGGGTTTATTTGTGTTTATTTCGTGTGTTAATTGCGGAGCACAATTACTGACCGAGCTTAACTCTTGCCCTGAACTTGGCGTAAAACTTACTACCCCAACAACTAATAATGCAGATGCAATTAATATCCCAATTTTAAAAGCGCGCATGGTTTAAACCTAATGTTTTGTTACTTTTTTAAGCATAACAAAAACTGTTCAAATAACAAACTTTTTTCTAATAAAGACGATTAATTAAATGTAAAAATAATCACGTAACCACTTTAAAAACAGCAGGTTTACGCCTTAGTTGCTTGGGTAACGTCATCAATTGAGTTACATTAACGTAATATTTTACTCATTGGTGAATCTGCTATGTTTAGCCCAGAACAAAAATACTTAATTGCCCCATCAATTCTTTCAGCTGATTTTGCAAAGCTTGGTGAAGATGTTGATAGCGTTTTAGCCGCAGGTGCAGATGTAGTGCATTTTGATGTAATGGATAATCACTATGTACCTAATTTAACGATTGGACCTATGGTGTGTAAAGCACTAAGGGACTACGGTATCACCGCGCCAATTGATGTGCATTTAATGGTTAAGCCTGTTGATAGCATCATTCCACAATTTGCAGAGGCGGGGGCTTCAATAATTACTTTTCACCCAGAGGCGAGTGAGCATATTGATCGCACGATTCAATTAATCAAAGATCATGGCTGTAAAGCTGGCTTAGTATTTAACCCAGCGACCAGTTTAAGCTATTTAGATCATGTAATTGATAAGCTAGATACCATTTTACTCATGTCTGTTAACCCCGGATTTGGTGGGCAGAGCTTTATTCCTCATACACTTAAAAAGTTAGCGCAGGCAAAGCAACGAATTGTTGAGTCAGGTCGAGATATTCGACTTGAAGTGGACGGTGGTATTAAGGTTGATAATATCGCTGCAGCAGCTCAAGCCGGTGCAGATATGTTTGTAGCAGGCTCTGCTATTTTTAATCAGCCAGACTACAAAGTGGTTATTGATCAGATGCGTAAGCAACTTGAGAGCGTAAAATAATGCAGTACGATGCGGCATTTTTTGATTTGGATGGCACACTAGTCGATAGTGTATACGACCTCTATATTTCGATTAACTTAACATTAAGCGACTTGGCATTTCCTATTGTAAGCCAGCGTTTGGTCGAAAGCTGGGTTGGTAATGGTATAGATATGTTGGTAAAGCGGGCACTGAGTGGTGATATGCAGGTTAGTGAGCATTTAGATGAATCGCTAACTAATAAAGCTATTGCACAGTTTCATAAGCATTATGAACAACAGGTAGGCCAATACAGCGTGTTATACCAACATGTTGAAACAGGGCTTGCTGCTTTACGTGGTATGAAAAAAGCATTGATAACTAATAAGTCTCGAATTTTTACTGAAAAACTTCTTGATAAGTTAGCACTTACCAATCATTTTGAGCTTATTATTTGTGGCGATGATATGGCAAAAAAACCGTCACCTGAGCCATTATTGTTTGCGTGTAAAAGGCTAAATATTGAGGCCTCTAAAGCAATAATGATTGGCGATTCTAAAAGCGATATACTTGCTGCAAAAGCGGCGGGTATTGATGTAATTGCAGTAGGCTATGGCTATAATCAAGGTGAAAACCTTGCTGATTATAATCCACAGTACCTATGCGATAACTTCTTAGATATAATACCTGTCCTAACACAGCGTTAAATATTAATAATTAAGTAAATAAAGGAAAATCATGAGTAAACCAGTAGTTTTAAGCGGCATTCAGCCAACCGGTGGTATGACAATAGGCAACTATGTTGGCGCTATTAACCAGTGGCTAAAGTTACAGGAAGATCACGAAAGTTTCTTTATGTTGGTTGACTTGCATGCTATCACCGTTCGTCAAGAGCCAGAATTATTACGCTCTCGTGTACTAGATGGCGTTGCATTGTATGCTGCATGTGGTATCGACCCTGAAAAGTCAGCGTTATTTGTTCAGTCTCAAGTGCCTGAGCACGCACAGTTAGCGTGGGTACTTAATTGTTACGCACAAATGGGTGAACTTAACCGCATGACCCAGTTTAAAGATAAGTCGTCAAAGCATGCTAACAATGTAAACGTGGGCTTATTTTCGTACCCAGTTTTACAAGCGGCCGATATTTTACTTTATCAAGCCGATCAGGTACCAGTAGGCGAAGATCAAAAACAACACTTAGAGCTAACGCGTGACATAGCGACACGCTTTAATAACTTATACGGTGACGTTTTTAAACTGCCAGAGCCTTACATTCCAGAGTTTGGTGCGCGTGTAATGAGTCTACAAGACCCACTCAAGAAAATGTCAAAGTCTGACGAAAATCCAAACGGCTACATTATGCTATTAGATGAGCCTAAAAAGATTGAGAAAAAGCTTAAAAAAGCAGTGACCGATTCAGACGAGCAAGCGCGTATTTACTTTGACCGAACTGAAAAGCCAGGTGTATCTAACTTACTTACTTTATTAAGCGTAGCGACTAAGCGCTCAATAGAAGACTTAGTGCCAGAGTTTGAAGGGAAAATGTACGGTCACCTTAAAAAAGATACAGCCGATGCAGTAGTAAGCATGATTGAACCAATTCAAGCTCGCTTTAAAGAAATTAGAGAAGATCAAAATTTACTTGATAATATAATGAAATCTGGAGCTGAAAAAGCCAGTGTACGTGCCGAGAAAACGCTTAAATCGGTATATGATGCATTAGGGTTTATTCCACGCGGGTAGGTTTATTGAAATAAAAATGCCGCTTATTAGCGGCATTTTTTATATTGCACATATCAACATGATAGACCCAAATAAAAACAGCAGGGATACTGCTAATTTGTCTGTTTTATCCATTATTCGGCTCCTTTTGCAGTAATTTCTTGTGCGTTATTAATGCTCACTAATGAAACGCTGTAGCCTTTATTTTCAAGTAATGTAAGCAAGCTATCTTCGCCTACAAGGTGTCCAGCTCCAACAAGTACAAACTCATTACTATCGTTATTAAACATTGCCTCTACTTTTGGTAACCAATTATTATTTCTATCTTTGAATAGCTGCTTGTAGCTGTTTGGGTCATTTTTCTGCATTTTTTCAACCGCTACCTTATTTAGTGTGTCGGTATCACCTTCTCGCCATGCAGTTAATAATCCTTTAAACATATCATTATAGTTATTAAGATCGGCTAGATTACGTTTAATAAAGTCATTTTCGTTACCTTGACCCATTGTTTTAAATAACGCTAACTGAAACTCCATTGTTTCTAAGTAGTTTTTTGTTTTGTTGTCTTTAGTCGCTTTTTTCTCATAGTAAGCATCAACACCTTCACCTATTAAGTTTTGTTTTTGCAGTTCCATCGACATTAAAACGATACTCACCATGGCTGGGCGAAAACCATCTAACTTTTCTAGGTTAGCGCCAAACTCGCTAAGCTTATTTTCGAGTGAAGCCTTAACCTCAGGCTCTAACTTTTCGCTTAACGTTTCATTATTTGTATATGAAAGCGCGCCAAGCATTTGCATTTGAGCATGAGTATCAGCTGGGTCTGGTACTGGCGCTTCAAAAACAATTGTATCGGCTTGTTCATAAGCATGATTAAACTCAACAGGTAATGGCATTTCAGCTTTAGGCAAAATATGTACAGTACCGCCAATAAATAACGAGTCATTCCCTTTGCTTACTTGCCATACTGAACTTTGTGCATCTGCTGTATTTGCTACCAAGCTACAACCAAGTAAAATGCTGGCAGACACTAATTTTTTTGTAAAATTTTTCATGATGATTCCTTAATGTAATTTCTAAATTTATTGTTTTTAGTTAGATAAAATATTGCTGAAATAAGCAGTGATTGACGATGTGACCTTTGAAAGGTTTTTATCTATTTGTGAGTTTATTTTGTCCATTGAAGAATCAAGTTCAGCTGCTATTTTTTCATCTATTGAAGAGAGTAGTGTTTGCGTATCGACATGAGTTTTTAAAGACTCAGTTGCATTTACTGTGTTAGTTTTTTGCTGCTTTTTGTTAGTTGGTTTGTTTGTTTCTGTATGTTCACCAATTACACACTGCTCAACGCTCTTTTTAAATATGTGTTCTTTCGTATCAACTGCGAAGGCTGATGTAGTATTAAAAGCAGTTACTAGTAGTAAAGTAGATAGACCTTTTTTCATTGTGCTGTTCATAATTAAACCTTTTATATTTTTAATTGCAGCTAATTTAGAATCGCAAATGATTTTTAGTAAGCTGCTTGTTGATGACGGTTTAAAGAATATCGCTGAATTTACTGAGAGTCGCTTATCTAGTTATGAGCAATTAATAGATAAGGTTTTAATCGTATTTAATTGTTTTAATTTAGTGGGTTAGCGTAAAACCTTATATTGTTGATATAAGGTTTTAAATGCTTTTTATACACAATAATGAGTTGATGTGGTACGGTTTATAAAAATAAAAATACCTAAAGACTATGAATTATCAAATCGGACCTTGGCAATTTATAAGTAATCGCTGTGTGATTACTTCAAATAACTTAGAAAGGGAATTAGATCCACTTTTAGTAAAGTTATTACTGCACTTTGTAAATAAGCCTCAACAAATAGTTTCCCGCCAAGCGCTAATCGAAAGTGTGTGGCAGCAAAGCTTTGTTGACGATAACGCGATTAACCGAGCTATCTCAGAGCTAAGAAAACAGCTTGCTCATCCAACTGAAAAAGCACCGCTTTTAAAAACGCATTACCGTAAAGGATATAGCCTTACGGTAATACCTGAACAGTTAACACGAGAAAGCGTTACTGAAAAGCCTGTAAACTCAATATCTGATTCGGCTACTGAAACAACAAATAGTGATGATTTTACTGCTGCAACTATTTCAAAACCGGTTCCAGAAAAGAACATCAAAACGCTTTTGGCTTATACGTTATTAGTCATCACCTGTATTTGCTCTATTGTGTGGTTGGTACTGTTTTATACAAGTGAAGGCGCTGGTGATGTAGTTAAACAAGTTACGGTAAATAAGGTTGCGAGTACGTGGAATATAGGTAGTGAGGTTCATCCCGAGCTATCTTCAGATAAACACTATTTAGCTTATACCAATGTTGAACCTGAACAGGATTTTAATCGTGCATTTGTTAAGCGACTTTCTGATCAGCGAGAAGTAGAAATTACATACCCTGGTTTTCAGGTATCTATTTTATCGTGGCAGCTAAATCAACATGCTGTGCTATTACAAGCGACAAACTTAAAACAGCAGCAATGCGAAATGGTATTAGTTGATTTAAGCCAGTTTCCTATTATTGGAGACGCTAAACTTATAAAAAAATGTGACCTCAGATACACAGGTTATGCGCAATTAGATCAAAATGGTGAGTATGTTTATTATACCGAATACAAAAATGAGCAAGATGGCTCAGGGTTATACAAATTTGATTTAGAATTACAAAAGGAGTCGATTGTTATTCCTCCGCCAGGTGTAATGTATGGTGTAATAATGCCGCGTTTATCTCATTCGGGTAATAAAATAGCGTACATACTAAGCCAAAAAGGCCAGCCATTTTCTGTATTTAGTTACGACTTTAACACACGTGAGACTAAGCGATTATTTAAGGCAAAGAGAAGAGCCATCAGTTTCGCGTTCGATTGGCTTTCAAATGATCAAGGCGTTATTGTGTTTGAAGACTCTGATCTTTCAAGCATTACGTTTAATGAAAATAATATAATTAAACATACTCTGAATGTTACCCCCGCAATTTCACCTTATTATATTGCAGTTCAGTCTGCTAATAGTCTGTTTTATTCAGCAAATAAAACACAAGCATTTTCATTAATTAAAGCAACAGATACCTTTGGCGACAATCCAGCTTATGAACCTTTGTATAAAAGTGATAATGACGACTACAGTATTGTTGAAGTAATAAATAAAGCAGGGCCAGCGCATGTTTTTGTATCAGAGCGCTCTGGTAGCAGCCAATTATGGATTGCTCAAAATGGGCTAACTAAGCAACTTAGTTTTTTTAATTACGACGATGACTCCTCTACCTATAAATTAAGAGGGTTAAAAGTATCTCCTAATAAGAGGCGTATATTATTAATAAAAAATAAGCGCTTTTCACTTTATGACCTAAGTACGCAAAAATTCTACCCGTTAGAGATGTTAAGTGGGCGTAAAATAGAGAGTTATATTTGGTCAAAAAATAACGAAAGTATTATTTATATTGAGCAGCTTGATTCAAAAAATAGAGTCGTTGAGTTGAACTTGCTAACCCGAGATACTCGCGTAATTGAAGACATTAAAGCCAATAAGCTCATTTCAGATAGTGAAGGGAATGCTTACGCAATAACACTTGATCAGTTAATTCGTCTCGCAGATAAGCAAAGCTGGGCATTACCTAAAAATGCCAGAAAGGCGAATGTATATGGAGTAAGCAAAGACTATTTTTATTACTCAGATTCTATTTCAAGAATTGCTAGGCTCAATTTAAAAGAGGGTACCATGCAAGATACACACGTGGACTTTCGGCCTATAACCTTTGAGGTGAGTTCAGATAACGAAATTTTATTTACGGGTGCTAAATACAAAGATATGCAAATTATACAAATTAGTTGGGATGAATAAAAATTTATCAAGGACTAGCAGTTGGGAGCTAAATATAAAAAACACCAAGTAGTTAAATTACTTGGTGTTTTTTTATTGGTATTAAAGCAATGGCTTTAGGTAATGACCTGTGTGCGAGCGTTCACATTCGGCTACTTCTTCAGGCGTACCTGCAATAAGTATCTCACCGCCGCCAGCGCCACCTTCAGGGCCTAAATCAACCACCCAGTCTGCAGTTTTAACCACATCTAAGTTATGCTCAATAACTACGATGGTGTTACCGTGATCGCGCAGGCGATGTAATACAACAAGCAGTTGTTCAATGTCGGCAAAATGTAAGCCGGTTGTGGGCTCATCAAGTATGTACAGTGTTTTACCTGTATCGCGTTTAGAAAGCTCACGGGCAAGCTTTACACGCTGAGCTTCACCGCCAGAGAGCGTAGTAGCTGCTTGTCCTAAGCGAACATACGATAAACCAACGTCCATTAGCGTTTTAAGCTTACGGGCTATTGCAGGTATTTTATCAAAGTAGTCATGCGCGTCTTCAACGGTCATTTCGAGTACTTGGTGAATGTTTTTACCCTTGTATTGTACTTCTAGAGTTTCGCGGTTGTAGCGTGCCCCTTTACATACATCACAGGGGACATATACATCAGGTAAAAAGTGCATTTCTACCTTAATTACGCCATCACCTTGGCAGGCTTCACAGCGTCCACCTTTAACGTTAAAACTAAAGCGACCCACTTTATATCCACGAGAGCGTGACTCTTGTGTACCCGCAAATAACTCACGAATACCCGTAAAAATACCGGTATAGGTAGCAGGGTTTGAGCGTGGTGTACGGCCAATAGGGCTTTGGTCAATATCAATTACTTTATCAAAATGATCAAGACCACTAATTGATTTATACGGTGCAGCTTCTGCTGTGGTTGCGCCGTTTAATTCAGTATGCGCTAGTTTGAATAGCGTATCGTTTATAAGTGTTGATTTACCAGAGCCCGACACCCCTGTTATACAGGTCATTAACCCAAATGGAATTTTTAAATCGACATTTTTAAGGTTGTTACCTGTTGCGCCAAATAGCTCAAGCCATTTATCGCCGGTTGGGTTACGCTCTTTTGGTACTTCTATTTTTCGCACGCCTGATAAAAACTGGCCAGTTACTGAGTCTTTGGTTGCTAAAATATCGTCGCGTGTACCTTGTGCGATAATATGTCCGCCGTGCACACCCGCACCTGGGCCAATATCAATAATATGATCGGCGGCGCGAATGGCATCTTCATCATGTTCAACAACGATAACGGTGTTACCTAAGTCGCGTAAATGCACCAATGTTTGTAATAGACGGTCGTTATCTCGCTGGTGTAAACCAATTGATGGTTCGTCTAATACATACATAACACCAACAAGACCCGCACCAATTTGGCTGGCTAAACGAATTCGCTGCGCTTCACCACCAGAGAGGGTATCGGCACTGCGCTCAAGCGATAAGTAATTAAGGCCAACATTGATTAAAAACGATAAACGGTCGCGAATTTCTTTAAGAATTTTTTCTGCTATTTGTGCTCTTTGGCCACTTAACGATAAGCTCTCGAAAAAATCCATCGCTTCGCCAATACTCATGGTAGTAATAGCAGGTAAGTTAGTTTGGCCAATAAATACGTGGCGTGCTTCTTGGCGTAAACGTGAACCCTTACAGCTAGGGCAGGCTTGGCTGGTTTGATATTTAGCGAGCTCTTCACGTACCGAGTTTGACTCAGTTTCGCGATAGCGACGGTTCATGTTATTTAACACGCCTTCAAACTCGTGGTTGCGTGTGATTAAATCGCCTCTGTCGTTACGGTAGTTGAAGGCTATTTTTGTACTGCCTGAACCTTCTAAAATAATTTTTTGAGAATCTTTAGCCAGCTTTTCAAACGGTACGTCTAAATCAAATTTATAATGTTCTGCTACGGCTTGAAGCATTTGGAAGTAGTAAAAGCTGCGTTTATCCCACCCTTTTATAGCACCTCCGGCTAAGCTTAACTCTGGGTTATGCACTACGCGGTTAGGATCAAAGTACTGGCGTACGCCTAAACCATCACAACTTTGACACGCACCGGCAGGGTTATTAAACGAAAATAAACGCGGTTCTAATTCGGTCATTGCATAGCCACAGGTAGGGCAGGCAAAGTTGGCTGAAAACAGCATTTCTTCAATACTGCTGTCGTCCATGTAAGCTACATTTGCTACGCCGCCCGACATTTCAAGTGCTGTTTCAAACGACTCAGCTAAACGCTGCTGTTGACCGTCTTTTACCTTAAAGCGGTCAACAACCACTTCAATAGTATGTTTTTTATGAAGTTCAAGAGTTGGCGGATCTGATAAGTCGCACACTTCGCCATCTATTCGGGCACGGATATAACCTTGGCTTGCAAGCTGCTCAAGTAATTTAACGTGCTCACCTTTACGGTCTTTAACCACTGGAGCTAAAAGCATCAGTTTAGTGCCCTCTGGCAGCGCTAAAACGGTATCAACCATTTGGCTAATTGTTTGTGCGGCTAAAGGTAAATCATGTGTAGGGCAACGAGGTTCGCCCACACGAGCAAACATTAAACGTAAGTAATCGTATATTTCGGTAATGGTACCTACGGTAGAGCGCGGATTATGCGAAGTTGATTTTTGTTCTATTGAAATTGCAGGAGACAGTCCCTCAATATGATCAACATCGGGTTTTTCCATCAAGGATAAAAACTGTCTTGCATAAGCAGAAAGTGATTCAACATACCGGCGTTGCCCTTCAGCGTATAAAGTATCAAATGCAAGTGATGACTTTCCCGAACCAGATAGGCCTGTGATAACAATTAATTTATCACGTGGGATGGTTAGGCTGATGTCTTTTAAGTTGTGCGTACGGGCGCCTCGGACTTCAATGTTTTCCATGCTATCTCGTTAATTACCAAAATTATTTACTGAGTATCTCATAATACGCTGCAATATTAATCCTTGATCATGAAAAATCCTTAGCTTTAAGCGATTAATTATTGCCAAGCTTGTGGTAGAATCCTTGCCTAATTTTTTCACATCGTAAGATTTAGCTGATAATGACTGCATCTTCACTTAATTCACGAGAAAAGCGCGCCGCTGTATCGCTAGCGAGTGTGTTTGCATTTAGAATGCTCGGCTTATTTATGCTGATGCCGGTATTAGCGATTTATGGCCAGTCGCTTGACGGTTTTTCACCTATTTGGATTGGCTTTGCTATTGGTGCGTATGGCCTAACGCAGGCTGTGTTGCAAATACCTATGGGCCGTTTGTCAGACAAAATAGGCCGTAAAAAAGTTATTATTGGTGGCTTAGTTGTGTTTGCTATTGGCTCAGTCATAGCCGCATTAGCTGAATCTATCCAAATGGTAACTGTGGGGCGTGCCTTACAAGGCATGGGCGCTATTGCTAGTGCTTTGCTTGCATTTGCCAGCGACTTAAGCCGAGACGAACAGCGACCCAAAGTAATGGCGGTTATAGGTATGAGCATAGGCATGAGCTTTGCTTTTGCTATGTTATTAGGGCCTATTGTTGCCGCGTCGTGGGGTGTTGCTGGCGTTTTTTGGCTAACAGCAATACTTGCGGTATGTGGTATTTTTATTATTACGTTTTTAGTGCCCAAAGCGGTTAATAAAGCCCCCAAAGGCGACACGCTTGCAAGCTTTAGCGATATTAAAAAACTGATTAAACACCCGCAGTTAGCACGCTTAAATGCCGGTGTATTACTGTTGCATTTAACATTAACAACCATTTTTGTTGTGTTACCCAGCCAGCTAATAAAAGAAGGCCTAGCGGCAGAACAACATTGGTATTTGTATATTCCAGTCTTGCTTTTAGCATTTCTATTAATGGTGCCCATTATGATTGTGGCCATAAAAAAAGAAAAAGAAAAGCAAGCATTTATAAGTTCTGTAGCGCTGTTAACAGTCAGCATGCTTGCCATGTCAGTATGGATTAATAGTGTGGTAGGAATTGCAATATGTATGTTGCTTTATTTTGTTGCGTTTAACTTTTTAGAAGCAACAATGCCCGCGCTTGTATCGCGCTTAGCGCCTGCTAGCCAAAAAGGGTCAGCCATGGGCGGGTACTCGTCTAGCCAGTTTTTAGGGGCTTTTTTAGGTGGTATTTTAGGTGGTTACGTAGCACAAACAATAAGTACGCAAGCTGTGTTTGCGGCAGCGGCACTTGTTGGGTTAATATGGCTTGTTGTTGCGTGGAAAATGGAAGTACCACCCAAAAGTAAAGTTATTAGTTTAATGACCAAATTAAGTACTGAGGAGCATGCCCAAACACTGGCTTCTCAGTTAGTTGCTTTACCCGGTGTAATAGAAGCAACAGTAGTACGCGACGAAAGCCGTAGCTACTTAAAGATTAATGATAAAGAATTTGACCTAGACCAAGCGCGAAAAGTCGCTGGTTTAATCTAACGTTTATAGGAGATGGTTTCATGGCACGCGGTGTGAACAAAGTAATTTTGGTTGGTAATTTAGGGCAAGATCCTGAAGTTCGTTACATGCCTAACGGTAACGGTGTAGCAAATATTACCTTAGCAACTTCAGACAGCTATAAAGATAAAAACACTGGCCAAATGGTTGATAAAACTGAATGGCACCGTGTTGTATTTTTTGGGAAACTGGCTGAAATTGTGGGCGAATATTGTCGTAAAGGTTCACAAATATACGTAGAAGGTAAACTTCAAACACGTAAATGGACTGATCAACAAGGCCAAGAAAAATATACCACAGAAATCGTTGTTGATGGCTTTACAGGTCAAATGCAAATGCTAGGTGCTCGCGGTGGAGACCAGCAAAGTGGTGGCGGTTACCAAGGCAATCAAGGTGGCCAGCAAAACAGTGGTTATCAAGGTAATCAAGGTAATCAACAAGGCGGTTATTCACAAAATAATCAAAACCAGCAAGGTAGTTATGCACCACAGCAGCAAGCTGCACCTGCTGCACAGCCTCAATCGGCGCCTGCACCACAGCAAAATAACCAGTATCAGCCACAAGGCGGTGGTTTTGCTCCACAGCAAAATAGTGCACCACAGCAGCAAGGTGGTTTTGCACCTAAGCCTCAAAATGCACCACAAGGCGGCGCATCAAATCCAATGGAACCAACAATAGATTTTGACGACGACATTCCGTTTTGACTTTTACTTAAGACATGTTTTTGTAAAGTATCACTCTATAGCCCTTTAATAGCGTAATACTTAAAAGAGAGTTTACATTAAAGTAGTATTTTTTTGTAAACTTTTTTTATACTCTATTTAAAGGTTTACGCTTACTTAGAATTGTGTAAGGTATGGAGCGTTATGAAAACAAAATTATTTGTTGGTAAAACAGGTGAAAGATATTCAATTCTTTTGAATGATGAGGGTATGCCACTTGAACATCCGAATCTATTTGTCACCACGATTTATAGAAACGATGGACAAGCAGCTTCTTCATGTCAAAAAGCGTTAGAGCATATTTCTTTTTTTTTAGAGATGTGTAACGGTTTAGAAATTGATGTTGAAACAAGAACCGCTAAAGCGGAGTTTCTCACTCATGAAGAAATACAGAGGATTGTCTATTTCGCAGGGATCACTCGTGAAGCAACGAAAGCAAAACTTAAAGCAACAAACAAAAATGTTGTAAAGCTTAAAGTGGCGAAGCCTAGGATGTTGGAAACAGCTAGGTATTCAATCGTTGCAGAAAAAAAAGAAGACAAGGTCCATTGGCAAACCAAGTACAACCGAATCAGTGTTTTCTCACGTTACGTTAGTTGGCTTGAAAAATATCATCACCCCTATACAGAGACGAGGACTGAATTTTACTTCACTGAACTACGACCTCAAAAAAATGAGGGACCAACCTATGGAGAGATGCTTGAAGCCGCTACCTACAAGTCATTAACCGCTGATGAAATCGCAATTTTCCTTGACCGTATTCGCCCGGAGTATTCTGATAACCCTTGGAATGACGAAAGTATTAAGGTTCGCAACTATGCAATGTGTATGTTTATGTGGGCACTGGGTGTGCGACTAGGCGAATGTCTCAACGTGAAGATTCAAGACCTGATCTTTAAAAAAGAAAAACGATACGTTGTGATCAGGCGCAATGCTGATGACATTAATGACTCGCGTGCCAACCAACCAAGGGTTAAAACCAATGGAAGGAGCCTAGCATTGTCACCAAAGCTCCAAAAGATCCTTGATTATTACATCAACGAACATAGAGCAAACTTACAGAATGTTGCTACCAATGAATTTTTGTTTGTTTCTCATCGTGTACGGAAAGGTAAATTAAACCCCTTATCGATAAGTGCAGCCGAAAAAATATTCGCACAACTAAGCGAGACATTGGGCTTTCATGTACATCCACACCGCCTCCGCCATACTTGGAACGACCGTTTCAGTGAAGCAATGGATAAAGCGATCGCCGCAGGGACAACAAATGAAGATAAATCAGAGGCTGACCGCTGCCAACTCATGGGCTGGCGACAAGGTTCGTCAATGTCACTTGTGTACGCCTCGCGACACAACGCAAAGCGAGCTATGACGCTTGCGCTGAATATGCAAGATGCTGACTTCGCAATGAAGGAAAGTATTGAGTATGACGAAGATCTGCCTTTTTAGAGCAGTATGGAGAGCACTATGAATAAACAACATGAAAGTTACGCTAATGCTGACACTAGCCAGTATTTCAAAAGTGATTCAGACAATAGAATTCAAATTTCGTCTGCTGGTTTCGAGTTTGATACTAGTGATCGCAAGTGGGTGCTGGATTCAGAGACTAATGCATATGTTGGCTTCGTTGGATCATACCCTCAAGAATATCAAGAAAGCATCATTAAAACGCTGGCACACTTTGCAATAACTTGTTCCGCTAAGTATGTCACCCAGCATATAAGTGAATTGAAGCGTTTTTTGAAGCATGAAAAGGGCTTTACGTTAGCAGGTTTAATGGCATACAAGATGTTGACTCCTAAAGGCTCCAGAGAGCAAAGCATCTCCGTTTTACGTACTTTTTTGCGAAAAATGGTTTATTTGGATTTTTATGTGCCCGATGAATTTATGAAAGAATTCAACACTTGGATATTGAAAGGGCGTGAGAAAGGGGTGCCAGTATCAAGTCAAGACCCAGTAGAGGGACCATATAGCGAATTAGAGTTTAGAGCAATCCAAGCAGCGTTGGACTTTAAATATGCTGACCACACAATTACTGATAGAGAGTATTCGATTGTAAAGTTGTTTTTAGCAACATTTAGAAGACCGGCAAACTTAAAGCAACTAAAAGTGAAGGATCTCATAGCCAACTCAAATATCCTGGTCACAAAGCAGACAATCTTTAAACTTAACATACCTCGCTCAAAGGGCGGGGGAAGTAAATTTCGCCAGCAGTCAAAAGCATTTGTGCTAGTTGAAAGTATTGGTTTAGTACTAACTAGACATATCCAAAGTTCGATTAAAGAGGCTGAAGCCAAGTTAGGTCGAAAATTCAGTGAGGAAGAGGCGAAAGAGTTGCCGATGTTTTCTAACCACAGGTTGATAAATGACCTGCGCAATCAAAATGCTAATAACGTAATCGATTATCTAAAAACTGAAATCCCGCACTTGACGACATATGAATTAACAAGAGAATTGCAAGCGATAGTTGATAAACTTGAGGTCATATCTGAGCGTACCGGCAAGCCTTTGAAAACTACCGCATATCGCTTCCGATACACTGGTGGCACAAGAGCGGCGGAGGCGAAGGCCGGTGCTGTAACTATTGCGGAACTCTTAGATCACTCAGATACCGAGCATGTTGGAGTATACGTTGCTAATTCACCTGAGTTAGGCCAGCAAATATCAAGCATTATGAATAATCCGTTGGCTCGCTATGCAAGTGCATTCAGAGGCGAGATTGTTAAAGATGAGGAAGATGCCTTTAAGGTTAATCCTGATGCTACTCGTATTCCCTGTGCCGATAAAGGGTGTGATGTCGGTAGTTGTGGTTCAAGAAGCGTTTGTACCGACTATGCCCCTATAGCTTGTTATCTCTGCCCTAAATTTCTACCTTGGAAAGATGCGCCACATAATGAAGTGCTTCAATGGTTGCTTGAAGAACGCAATAGGTTATCCGAAACACTTAATGACGCAAAAGTAGTGCAAATTAATGACAGCGCCATCTTGGCTGTTGCGCAAGTAATGAAAGCTTGTGAAGAGGAGAAAAAGAAAGATGTCTGATATCAACATATTACTATTCACCCCTAAGCATGAGATTGAGCTTGAGAAGAATGTTGAAGACTTCATCAGCGAAGTTGAAGACACACCAAACCCAAATGCTAAAATGGATTACAGTTCTCATTACTGGGAAGGTCTCGGTAACTTCACTAAAATGGGTGTCAATAGTCGCAAAAAAGATAAATCTACTCGGCTTGATGACTCAATCATCAGGTTTGCAAAGGCTTACATAAAATATCAAGCGATAAAACGTGGAACATCGATTTATGCGCATTTCTATGCAATAAGAGCATTGGAAGCAGCAGTCTTAAAGCGTGGTGAACAAGTCGTAATTTCTAAATTACTTCCCCTAGATTTCGATCAGGCAGCACAAGAAGCAAAAGCAAACATGAAGGAGGGCGCTGCATATCAAGCGGGAATGAAGTTAAACTTCATGCGCAAATTTTTAATTGATCACAAAATGATAAAGCCTTTTGAGTGGAAAAATCCCTTTTCTAAACCAAAAGACAAAAAAGACCTTACGGGCGACGTTGGCCAAGAGTACCGAGAGAGCAAAATGCCTGACGAAAACTCGATAATGGCGATGGCATCAATCTTCGCTAAAAAAGACTCAGAGCTTACCTCAAGGGATATATTCACATCATCTACATTTAGCTTGATGATGTGCGCTCCAGAAAGAGGTTCAGAGCCCCTTTATCTTAAGTCTGATTGTCTTGATGTCCATATTATTAAAAATCCGCAGAGTGACGCTGAGCGCGATTCTGAAAAGGCATTAAAGCAAGGTGATGGATCAGAGCTTTTGTTGGCCGAAAATGACGAAGAGCAACCTGTTGAAGAGCAAATAGGCATACGATGGTTTTCAGGAAAAGGCTATGGCTACGAAAACAAATGGGTGCCAGATGTTATGAACCCTGTTATTAAAGCGGCCATAAAGAGGTTGAAGAAGCAGTCAAAACAAGCAAGAGAGTTCGCAAAAATGCTTGAAGAGTCGGATGACTTTCCTCGTCATCCTCTTTGTCCAAGAGTCGATGAAGACAAGTTACTTACTAAAGCACAAGCAGTCGCTGCACTTGGCCTGGACACATCTCTACTAACTCAGAAACAAGCGAGAACATCTGGCAATCAGCTCCTTACTAAAGTTGGTATAGAAAGAGCTGACTATGTAGTTTCATTAAGAGACCTAAATAAAATTGTGAGGGCAAGGCTACCAGTAGGATGGCCGTACATACCATTTAAGAAAGGAAAGGTTAAACTCAAATGGTCAGACGCACTCTATGCGGGTTTTGCTAACCAATTCAGTGTATCTAAAGGCACTATATACACGGAGCTTTGGATACCCAATATTACGACTTTAAATGAGGATCTAAAGCCATCCATAAAAAAAAACCGATCAACGGATAAAATCGCTGATGGTAATCTTTCAGTATTCGCTCGCCATGGATACAATGGATTGGAGTTAAGAAGTCATCAACCTCGACATCTGCTTGATACCTTGGCATCTGTTAACGGTATGAGCGATACCTTAAGGTCTAAATGGGCGGGTAGAGCTGACCCAAAACATAATCGCTATTACGACCATACGGATGAACAAGAGTACAATCATGATTGGCTAGAGCACGAGTCTAAAGATGAATTGGTAAATAATGACGTTAGAAGCCTGTTTAAAATCCAAATAGCGAAAGGCAATATGCGTTCTCTGCAAGAGCATAATACTCGTGCAAGCCTTGCTGTTCACATCACTGAATACGGTGAATGCAAACATTCATATATCGATGAACCGTGCATGAAGCATCGAGATTGCTTAAATTGTAATGAGCTAGTTTGTACTAAAGGGAATGAGGATAGGCTTAAGCGGATTCAAGAAAAGCTAAAGAAGGAAAGATTATTGCTGCGTGGTGACGAAAAAGCAGTTAATGATGGAGTGAAAGGTGCAGAGCAGTGGTATCAACGTAGGTTAACCACTATAAAGCGTTGCGAGAGCCTCATAGCATGGTTAACAAGCGATGATGTTAAAGATGGCGACATGATCAAGCTAGCTGACGCTGAGAACGTGACACATTTAGACAGAGCATTAGAGGCTAACGGCCGCAAAAGACTACCTAAGATTGAGAATCACCTCCGTAAAGACAAAATTGCTGATAATCCAGCCCCAGTAGAATTTGTTTCTATAAATCAGCTACTAGCACCAACCGGCATCGTTGTGCCAAATGACGATGATGACTTAAACTATAACGACTTTGTCTTGGAGGATTTTTAATTATGGCAAAGCATTTAACTGACAGTGATATAGAGGCGATTGTTGAATACCTTGACGAGTGGGATCTCAGTAAGAAAGTGACTTGGGAAAGGCTTTGCATTGCTCTGGATGATGATTTAGGTATCAGCCACACTCGGCAGACATTGCAAAGTCATGATCGTATAAAAGGCGCATTTGACGATTTAAAACTCCACCTCAGAGGTAAAAAGAAACGAGGAGGCAAAGTGTTACCCAGTTCTTTAGCCGCCGCAGCAAAAGAGATTGAAACACTAAATCGAAAGAATGCTCGGTTAGAACGGGAAAATAAAAACTTGCTGGAACAGTTTCTCGTTTGGCAATACAACGCTCATATTCACGGAATGAAGCAAGATCAACTTAATCGGCCGCTCCCAGAAAAATAGACTGGCAGCGGTTTTTTCTTTTTATTCCATCTCTAATTAGTTTCATGACGATATCTAGTTCTCCTCGTTTAATTAAAGACAAAGTGGTATGCCCTTTCGCAAAATATTTTCATAGCAACTAATAAAGAAAATAAAACGGTCGTTTTCTTTACGATTCTATTGCATCATATATACGTTATAAATCACCTTGCTTTTGTGTAAAACAACTCGTAAAGTAATCTATGTAAATTAAACGTACGTTTATAACGAGGTTGTTGTGAAATTTGGATATGCAAGAGTTAGCACAGATGAACAGTCTGATAATGCTCAATTAGATGCACTAAACGATGCTGGGTGTGAGCGCATATTTAGCGAGAAGTTTAGTGGTAAGTCAAAACAACGGCCTGAACTAGAGCGTATGATCGATTCACTGAGAAGTGGCGATATTGTTGTGGTGCAGCGTCTCGACCGACTCGGGCGTAGTCTAAAAGATCTGATTGAGTTGTTAGATGGCTTTAAATCGCAGCAGGTTAGCTTTATTAGCCTCAATGAGAATATCGACACCACAACTGCGGTTGGTGAGTTAGCGTTCCATATGATTGGTTCTATCGCACAATTTGAACGTCGCTTAATTTCGGAAAGAACCAAAGCTGGTTTAGATGCAGCGCGAGCCAGAGGGCGAAAAGGTGGGCGACGCGTTAAGTTAAAACCTTCGGATATAAAAAAAGCACAAGCAATGCTGCTTGACCCTACCGTCACAAAAAGCGAAGTGGCAGAGCATTTCGGTGTAAGCCGGCCAACACTAAATAAATCATTGAGCACAGCACCTCCGCCACAAGAACGATCACTATTTGAAAAGTGAGCTGAACAACTCTTAAGCAGTGAAGTTTTAGGGTAAAGTCGCTTAGCTTCATAAATTAATAGCAATTGCTTGGATTAATGACATAGATTAAGGTTCTATTCAAAAAACAGGACTAGGTTTAACTTTCCCCAACGTCCTCTTCATGCCCTGAAGCATTCGCCTAAACACGATTTGGGGCAGAAATGAGTTACTACTGATAGCACTAAGCCGAACTTCGGCAAAGAGCTGTGAGTTCAACTGGTGAATGCAACGCTATCCTTATTATTAGTTAAAGGAGCGTTTACATGAAACAGAGAAAGCGTATTTATTATAATGCAGAACAAAGAAGGTTAATTTGGGATCGATATCAGCGCGGTGATAGTGCGCATGATATAGCAAGGCTATTTGATCGATACCATTCATCTATATTAGGTATTATCCATAAAACAGGTGGTGTTCGGCCGCTTGAGCCCAAACGCTCACCAACAACACTAACTCTTGCAGAGCGAGAAGACATTTCACGAGGGTTAGCAGCAAGTAAGTCACTTCGAGAAATAGCGAGATACCTTAATCGCTCACCTTCCACTATTTGCCGTGAAGTAAACCGCCACGGCGGGATTAAAAAATATCGAGCGAGTAAAGCTGACAAAGTTGCCTGGGAAAATGCCAAACGCCCTAAGCCTTGTAAGCTGTATGGCAACAAAGAATTATGTTTAATCATTGCTCAAAAGATGGAATCTGCATGGTCACCTCAGCAAATCTCTGGTTGGCTTAGGCGGAGATACCCCAATAATGAGGATTTGAATGTGTCGCACGAAACAATATATAAAACCCTATATATACAAACCCGCGGCGCCTTAAAAAAAGAGCTACAAAAACACTTAAGGACGCAGCGGGTAGTCAGGAAATCAAAACACGCCACTCTTAAAGGTAAAGGGTTAGGAAAGATAGTTGACGCTGTACCAATTAGTGAAAGGCCATCAAATGTTGAAGACAGAGCTGTTCCAGGCCACTGGGAGGGAGACTTGATCCAAGGCTCAGGAAACAGTTTTATCGCGACTCTAGTTGAGCGGCACTCTAGGTATGTAATGTTAGTGAAAGTACCTAGTAATAAAACAAAGCCAGTAATCGAAGCGTTGATTAAACAAGCTAATAAGTTGCCAGCAGAGCTTTATAAATCATTAACTTGGGACAGAGGATGTGAGCTTACAAATCATAAAGACTTTACTCTAGCTACAGATATTCAAGTATATTTCTGCGATCCACAATCACCTTGGCAACGCGGCTCCAATGAAAATACAAATAGGTTATTAAGACAATATTTTCCAAAAGGAACTAACTTAAATGAGCATTCTCAGATAAGATTAAACCAAGTTGCCAGACAACTTAATGAGAGACCGCGGAAAACACTAGAATACGAAACACCTGCGGAGCGATTTAATCAGTGTGTTGCATCGAGTGGTTGAACTCACAGCGAAAACCAGTCATTGCGATTGACTAAATATAATAGCTAACAGATTGGTCAATGTTGTTTGCTCATTAATTGGAGGAAATGAGCGGCGCGCGTATATTGTTTCATTTAACTTTACATAAAAACTTTAGAAAACTTAGTAATATCTTAGGTAATTTGTTAAAACTATGTAGAGATGAGCTAGCAATAGCAAATAAATACGCTATTTGCACACTATTAAATTGTTAGCTGCTTTGAGGTAAATCATTAAGAAGGTGCTGTAAATGAGAATATTGGTAACAGGCTCTGCGGGTAGAGTAGGGCGTGCGATCTATATTAAATTAATGCGAACACATAACGTAGTCGGTATTGATAAAACACCTTGTTCAACAGCCGATTACATTGGTGATATTCGTGATAGTGCTCTGATTGATGGGGTTCTTGAAAATATTGATGTCATCATTCATACAGCGGCTCTTCATGCTCCTCATGTTGGTTTAGTGCCTGATTCTGAGTTTAAATCTATCAACGTAGACGCGACTGAGAAACTGGCTTTGTCTGGCTTAAAAGCAGGTATTAAGCACTTTGTTTTTACCAGTACAACTGCGTTGTACGGTTATGCTTCGACTCCGAAAGGTATTTCAGGTTGGATTAATGAGGAGGTTACTCCGCAACCTAAGTCGATTTACCATAAAAGTAAAATTGATGCTGAAACTAAGCTAAAAGAAATTTCAAACCTGTTTCAGCTTCCAGTGACTGTGCTGCAAATGTCGAGATGTTTTCCTGAGGCTGCGGATTTAATGGCGGTATTTCGTCTGACTCGTGGTATTGATGCTCGAGATGTAGCAAGTGCTCATTTATGTGCTGTGGAAAAACGTTTAAACGGTTTTAATCGTTTTATAATTTCAGGTACAACACCTTTTCATCTTTCTGATTGCGAAGCTTTATATACTGAAGCTGGATCTGTCATCAAGCGTAAGTGCCCAGAAATCGCGCTAGCATTTAAACAAAGAAATTGGGAATTACCTCAATGCTTAGATCGCGTATATGATTCATCGTCCGCACGTGAGAAATTAGGTTGGTCACCTATACATGATTTTGAAAGCGTTTTGGAAATGTTAGATTCTGAAACAGCAGAAGTATTGCCAATTTTAAAACGAAGCTAAACGCGGTAAGTCGGGCTGTTTCTAGTAAACTCATCATTTTTGTCGGATGGCGTGGCTTCGCCACTTATCCGACCTACCCCGTACAGTAACGTCAAAAGGTAGGTTGGTTAAGCCGAAGGCGTCACCCAACAGAGTTACAGATTCACACCTTGAAGGTCCGCAACTGGCACAGAGCTGTCCCTTCGTCTTTAACGAGTTTTTGTCCATAGGTGAGTTATTAACATAACTCGCCTTTGCCCCAAAATGCGTTAACGTAAATGCTCTAAAACCAACAGCAGAAATAAACCTTTGGGTTGCTCTGTAGAATTCATATCTCATTTACGATAGATTGAAACGCCATTATTTCAGATTAAGGACGATGTTGTGGAGATACCTGTCGAATATTTACTGATTTGCATTTTATGTTTATCTGTTTCAACTTTAGTTTGTTTAGTAGTCCTTAGGGGACGTAAGCGAAGAATAAAAAATCTACAGGACGAACAAAAAGATTCGCAAGACAATTATATTAAAGCCAACGAAAAGTATATCGAATACAAAGGACTGTATGATCAGCTCAATAGTGAACATAGAATCCTTAATAATGAGCATCAAAACCTCCGCCAGCAATACTTACCTATTCTTGACATTAATAATGCAGTTTCAGAGGCGCAGTCAGAACTAGAATCATTAAATCAGCAAACTCGAGAGCAAAGAGAAAAATTTGAGTTCGATCGCAAAACTTTAACAAGGCAGCAAAACGAAAAAACGGCTGAACTAAGTCGTGAGTACGCAAGTAAAAAAGTTTATTTAGATAAATTGTTGCAACAAGTTGCGATATATGACGAAGCCATAGAACTAGCGGAGCTGGGATTCTATAAACCCCATTTTTCGTTTGACACGTCAGAACGATATAAAAAAGAGATTGAAAAAATAAGAGCTATGCAGAAACAAATGCTAGCCGATAAACGGGCTGTTGCATGTCACACTGAATGGGTAGTTGAAGGTAGCAAGACCAAAGGTAAAACCATGACTAACCGAAACATAAAGCTAACAACAAAAGCGTTCAATAACGAATGTGATGCGGCGTTGGCTAATGTTAGTTGGAATAATGTAACTCGGATGGAGTCCCGCATAACTAAGGCATTTATGTCTATTAACAAGCTTAATGAAACCAACAATACCCTTATCAGCAACGAGTATTTAGAACTTAAACTCAATGAATTGAGACTAACTCACGAATATAAAGACAAAAGACAGCAAGAGAAAGAAGAACAGGCAGAGATTAAACGCCAAATGCGTGAAGAGGCAAGGCTCAAGCAAGAAGCGGAGAAAGCTCAGAAGGAAGAAGAAAATTACCAGAAATTACTCAACAAAGCACTAAGGAGTGCGGAAAAAGCAACGGGAGACAAGCTTGATAGCCTCAATAACGAAATTGCTCGCCTTAAAAATGATCTTGAAAATGCACATAATTTGTCTGAACGCGCAAAGTCAATGGCAGAGCAAACTAAACAAGGTCACGTTTACGTTATTTCAAACATAGGCTCATTTGGTAAAGGTGTATACAAGATCGGAATGACAAGGCGTTTGGAACCCCTTGATAGGGTAAGAGAATTAGGTGATGCCAGCGTACCATTCTTATTTGATGTTCACGCGATGATCTTTTCCAAAGATGCACCAGGTCTTGAAAAAGAACTACACAGGTTGTTTGATGATAAACGAGTAAACCTTGTTAATTATCGCAAAGAATTTTTTGAAGTAACTTTACCAGAGATCCAGAGTGCAGTTAGTAGAATATGCGATGACGCAGAATTTATTGAAACCGCCGAAGCCCGAGAGTATAGAGAGTCGGAAGCAATACGCGCTCAACGTAAAGATGATAAAGAGTCCGTTACAGTGATAAATGAGCTACCAGAAACTATATAATTTTTGAAGGTTCAAACACGCGTCTGCCCAAACTTTAGCTGCCAAAACTAGCTGACTATTCTTATAGTGACTTTTTAGAAGGAGGTCACTATGAAACCACATTTAAATTATAATGTGACTGGCGTGAAACGTCCTTTCAAACTTGAAGAAATCTGGCGTATTCGCACTCGAATTGAAATTGAAGATGCAATTAAGATATCCAGAGAAACGGATTGTTAATTTAATATAGGCAGCAACCCCAAGCTGCCTTTGCCCCAAAAAATTATTTAACGTGAATGTTTTAGAGGTCGGCTTTGAGCGATCAGCTAGAATATTATTCATCTAATGATATTGGCTCTACTCCATAAATCTGATATTCCACTAACTTTTAAGTCATCACTAATATAAAAACTGTATAAATACACAGTTTAATTGATGTACTCCTATATTCAAGAAAATGAGCGACGAGCACACTTTCTTTTTTCTAGATCTCTTTAGCGTCAATAAAAATATTAAAGTTGGCAATGCATTACGTTATTTGTTAAAAATAGATCTATTAATACATAAGCGTGACATTGGCAGAAAGATGAGTGGCGCGCTCACTATGAAATTGTCATGTGCCAAGGAGTCTAGGTTGAAACGATACAAAGTCATTCGTTTTCAGTTTGATGGAAGAGCAGCTGTTCTCAATCAAAAAATATCGGACGATTGGGAAACGAGCGTCAAGGACAATTGGCTCGATAATAAGCGAAAAATTAAAGAGGAAATCATTGCTGAATTTGGTGCAATAAATTGCTTTCGAAAGATTCAGGACTTTTCAGATATAGACTCAGATCAACCATCTTTAATAGCGTTTCATAACCAGTTTATGAAACAGATTGCTAATGCCTACTCTTTCGGGGCTTATTATCCTGCACTCACTGGTGCGTCTTCTTTAGGAGAAAGGATACTAAATCACTTGGTTCTGAAACTAAGAGAATATTTCAAAGCTACTCCTGAATACCAAAAAGTGTACAGAAAGAATTCTTTTGATAACTGGGATTTAGCTATCAATACTTTGGAATCATGGGATGTCTTACTACCTGAAGCAGTCGCGACCTTTAGAGAGTTAAAAACTGTTAGAAATCACTCTATTCATTTTAATCCTGAAACGGATGAAAATTACAAAGAGACCGCTTTAAATAGTATTTTGTTGTTAAAAAAAATCATAAGACAGCAGTTTTCGGGTTTTGGAGCCCAGCCGTGGTACATTGCCGGCACTATGGGGGCTTGTTACGTAAGAGAGTCATTTGAAGACGTACCATTTGTCAAAGAAGTAGTATTACCTAATTGCGTAAAGGTTGGTCATCTTCATTCTGTTGAAAGGGTCGGACATCAATTTCAAATAATAGATGAGGAAAATTATGCAGATATCAGTGTTACAGATGAGCGTTTTAAAGAGTTGGTTAACAATGCCAGCAAATATGATAAAAACAATTTATTAATAGGTGGAGACGGCACATAACAAAACGCTGTCGAATAAATACTCTAACGTGCTTTTGTCCAAAAACGAGTTTACTCGACCGTCTGCTTCTCGCTCATAGCTGCATGTCAGATAAAGTCCAAACATATTCATCGAAACTTCTAGATCAGATATGAGCTACTACAATTTATTTGAACTTGCTATCTAAGCTATGACTTCACTTTAATATTCCAAACCAATCAAGGCTTCACTCTGATCACGAACAAGGCTTCATCTCAGTATTCAACCGTATTAAGGCTTCATACTGATCGCAAACAAGGCTTTATTTCAGTATTCAACGGATTAAGGCTTCATCCTGATCGCAAACAAGGCTTTATTTCAGTATTCAACCGGATTAAGGCTTCATCCTGATCGCAAACAAGGCTTTATTTCAGTATTCAACCGGATTAAGGCTTCATCCTGATCGCAAACAAGGCTTTATTTCAGTATTCAACCGGATTAAGGCTTCATCCTGATCGCAAACAAGGCTTTATTTCAGTATTCAACCGGATTAAGGCTTCATCCTGATCGCAAGCAAGGCTTCATTACAGTATTTAACCGGATTAAGGCTTTATCCTGATCGCAAACAAGGCTTCATTACAGTATTTGACTACATTAATCCCAAGATACTCTGTGTGTTTTGTTATTTATGTATTGCTTGTACCTTTGATTAACTTTTACTAACGGACCGTGGTGATGGTGATAAAACAAGTATTAAGCGCCCCCTAATGAAGATGAACTTTTCTGAAAAGGTAATTTCAATAATAAGTGCTTACTTAAGGTGGTATATATCACTGTTTAGATGTCATAAAAATTACAAAAAACATTACACTTATCTTTATTTTTAGGTTGATATTTAATCTATCGCCATATATAATATGGTCAATGTAAATTCTTTACAAAAATAAATTTACTCTCAAGTAAAAGAAACCGTTTTAACCAAAGAAAGAATGTTGAAATAAATTATAGAAAGCCGCTATTAAGCGGCTTTTTTATGTCTTTCACTCCATCAATGTTAGCCAATTTTCTCGTGTTGCTAATAATGGTAATTAGCTTAAGTACTGTTTTATATTTAAAGTTAATTGGCTACCTTGTGCTTATGGCTTTTTTGAACAACACTTTAGTGACTAATATTACGTGTGGGTGAGTTATGTCTAAGGGGCAGTATTGGTTATTAAGATATTTTAAGCCGATTTGTTTGGTCATGCTTGTTGTATCGCTTATTGGCTTTAACCTCATTTTAAGCAATGCGTTACATTTAAAAGTACATAGCGCTGGCCAGCAGCTCACAAAGCAAGTTTATGAGTTACAATTAAATGCCCCTTTGAATCAAAAAACACTGTCTGTTTTAGCACAAAGCAATGGCTTTATGCTTGCACCTGAGTCGTCTTCCCTCCACTTTAAAAACATTATAAAGCCGCAGCTTGAGGTGTTTTCATATAAAACATTAAACTTAGGCCTTTACCATTCACCTGTGTGGATAATGGAAAGCTACTTATTTATTTTACTTAACCTGGTGATAGTGGGTGCCGCTATTTCATTATACCGTTGGGGAAGCGCTGCTAACTTTAGACAATTAAAACACCGAAGTCTTCATCACAAGACGACAAAATTGACTAGTAGTATTTCCAATTTAAATGTGGTTAAAAATGTTGAAAGTGAGGAGTTAGCCTCACTATATGCTGCCGCTGAACAGTATCATAGTTTGTTTGTTTTGGTCAGTTGGGAGTGTAAGTTTGACAAAAATACCGACTTAGAAACTAGTTTTAAAGTTTTTATTCTAAAAGGTATTCCAGAGATAAAAAAAGTAGCTGTGAAACTTATTAATCCAGACAAGCTAACCATTATGCTTTACAACGTCCCTATTGCAGAGCTTGATCGGTACACGGAGCGTTTGCATAAAATAATTTTTAATGTGTGCCAAAGCCATCAAAAAAATACGACTCGTAAGCATGTTAAATTGGGTGCGTGTAATTTTCGTCTAGGAGCTGATCAATCAAAGGTTTTGCAAATAGCGCAGTCGGCCCTAACGCTTTCAAAAAATAGTATGTTATTACACCGTCACCGGTTGGCGCTGAGCAAAAGCCAAGAAGTGTTATTTTGTAATGAGCAGGTTATAAACAATATTAAGAAAAATAAATTTATGCTGTCTTTTCAGCCTGTTTTCGATCTGATTAGTGGTGATATTATCCAGCATGAGGCGTTAATTAGAGTAAGACACGACATGCATGGATTACTAGCTGCTCAGTATTTTATTAACCAAGTTGAGAGTAAAGATGACGCGTTAATTCTAGATAAGGCGGTATTGTCGCAAATACTAACACTTGTAATGGCAGAGAAGTCGCCTTTGAGCGTAAGTATTAATATGCATCCTAAAAACTGGCTTAACGATAAGTTTTGGAGCTGGTTAACCATGCAAATGGATAAGCTTAATCTAAGCTGTCAATTACAGTTTGAAATGAGTGAATTTTTCTTTTGCAACAACAAAAATGCGTTAGCAAATACGTTAAATATAATAAAAAAACACAGATCTAATATTATTATTGATAATGTGAAAACGAGTGAAAACATTCCTTTGCTTATTCACTGTGAAGAGGTAATAGGCCTAAAGCTAAGCTATGAACTCGTTCACTTAGTTAATGAGAAATCGCATAATCAAAAATGTATTAAAGAGATTGTTAATGCAGGTAAAATGTTAAACCTTCCTGTTTATGCCGTAGGCGTTGAGACTCAAAAAGAGCTCATTATGTTAACTAAATTGGGCGTTGCTGGCGCACAAGGTTTTTATTTTTCGGAGCCTTTACAAGAGCTAACTCAGGCTGTTTTTCATTAAAATATTTCAGCTTTGTAAATTAATGCCTTATCGCAGTGGGGCTTAACCGAAAAGAAGTATGTCTAAATAAGTTGTCTGTATTTAAGACCCTCCAGCCCCTGCAAACCACCGGTATGAATCGCAATTATTTTACTGCCAGAAGGAAAATAATCCTGCTCTATTAGGTTCCATATTGCGTACATCATTTTACCACTATAAATAGGCTCTAATGGTAAATTGTGTGTAATGTCCATATGTTGGCAAAACGCCCATAACTCAGGGGTAAATTTACCGTAACCACCTCCATGAAAGTCGCAAAGTAATTGCCAGTTAGTTTGTGACTTTGCTTTGCAGCTTAGCTCCCGGACTTCATCTATTAAATATTGCGCTTGCTTTAAAACTGCAATTCCTATTATTTGTGTTGCTGTATTACTCCCCTCAATTAACCCTGCTAATGTCCCTCCGCTTCCTGTGGGGCAAATTAGGTAATCGTGTTCTGGTAAACTTTGTGCAAGCTCTGCACAACCAGGTACTGCGTAGGTATTTGTCCCGCCTTCGGCAAGAATATACGCATCTGGAAACTTCTCTTGAAGCTCAGCAAGGTATTGTGAATCGTTTCGTAACTTATATTCAATGCGTTTAACAACATGAAGCTGCATGCCACACTGCTGTGCAAATTGAATTGTTGGGTTGCTTAGATCTAAGTTAGGCCCACGAATAATCCCATGTGTTTTTAAACCAAAGATTTTTCCAGCTGCGGCGCATGCATGTATGTGGTTTGAAAACGCCCCACCAAAAGTAAGTAGCTCAGTTTTATTCTGCGACTGCATTTTTAATAAATTATATTTTAGTTTGCGCCACTTATTCCCATTTATTAGAGGGTGAAGCAAATCATCTCGTTTTACTAGTAACTCAATACCTTTACTTTTTAACCACGGATCATCAATTGTTTGCGTAATAGTGGTTTCATTTATTTTGAAAGATGCAGGCATTTTTTCTCAATTAAAAGGATTAATAAAATACATGACCAATTTTATAGCTTATAAACAAAAGGGGCTATCCAAAATTACGACGGATTGTTGCGTGTAACAGTGCGTTGATTAAATTTTGAGTAGCTAGATTGGTAAACATGTTTTAAAGTTAACCAATTGTAAAGGGAGTTTAGTTATGAAGAAGCAATTTCAAGAAACAATACTTATAAAAAAACAGGTTGGCTTTTCGTTACTGCAGCTAATAATTGTTATTGTCACTTTTGGTGCGTTAGCTGTTTATTTTGCCCCGCGCTTTTTAAACCTTCAAGGTGAGGCACACGCATCCATTCTTGAAACACTGCAAGTATCAATTCAAGCTGAAATAAGCGTTGTACATGGAAAAGCTATTGTAAAAAGTATGCATAATAAAGCTAATGCTAGTATCGAGCTTGATTCAGGAAAAATGGTTGATATTGTTTACGGCTACCCTGCTGCAACCGAGGCCGCTTTTAAGGCATTTTTAGATACTAAGTTTGCGAGTGATAATACTGGGGAATTTAATATTACTAGCAACCCACAAGTTGCAAAAGCTATTATTTATCCCAACAGTTATTCTGCAGTGGATAATTGCCGTATTGAATATGTTGAAGCCAAAAAAAACACTAAACAAAATATAATTACTGCGCCCGCTTTAAGCGTATTTACGTCTGAGTGTTAGTACAAAAAATAAGTGTTTATAAGTTTGCTAGTTTATTTGATAACGTTATTTTTAATGGTTAACGGTTAAATAACGCAAATACGCTAGCTTTAATACAAAGTGACACTTAACGGTGATCAATAACCTAAAATAAAATAGTTTCACTGTTAAGTGTAAGTTTATGAATTTAATGAGAATCTAAGCATTGTTTCACAATTTATCGGGTTTAGAGTAAATGATCAGGTTATTTACTAGCGTGAAACGGGCGAATAGTTGTAAACTAAGATAATAATTGAACAAAGCTTGTGTTTTGCGCTGCAAGTACATAGCATAAGACTTTAATTATAAAAAAATAATAACGACCAAATAATTGCCGCTTTTTGGGACTGGAATATATGCGAATTACTCCTTTATCTCTGTTAATTACAGCTAGTTTGTTAGCAAGTAGTGCATTTGCACAAGACACAGCTACCGTAACTGGAATTGAGTCAGAGATTAGTGTTAAACAGACAGAATACGATAACTCGACAAGAATACTTGATAAACATTTAAAAGAAGAAAGTCAGTTACAAAATCAATTAGAGCTACTTCGTTCTCGTTCAACTGAGCTAGATAAAGAAAAAAACCAAGCGCTCGACGCGATGAACGAAATGTATCGCCGTTTAATTGATGATCCATCAATAAATATTACAAGTGCTCAATCTCGCTATCAACAGGCGGTAGTTGATCACAAGCAAAATAAAGATGATATCTCTATGCAGTTGGCGGCAATTGCATCTCACCGAAAAGATATTGAGCAAATACGAGTTGCTAAGCACACTTTACTAAATACCTTAGAAAGTTTAAAAGAGCAGTTAACAACGGCTCGTGTTGAGCGCTTGCGTAACGAGTTTACGCGTGAAGGTACGCTTGAGGTTAACCATACAATAAATTGTAAGCGCACCGAAACACTTGCAGCCTGTGAGCAACGTGGTCAGCAAATGGGTTTACAAAAAGCAACCAAACGCTTTGTAGATCAAATTTTTGCAAACTTAACCGAAGAGCGCATAGTTGAACCAAAACGCAATTTAGCAGGGGCGCAAGTACAAATTTTGAGTAGCCATGTGGTTAACAGTGCGTTTAGCGGCCAAGGTAATTACAACGTTAACTTAAGCGTTTCAATGCGCGGCGAAGTCAATAGCAGCCGTTTATGTAACCTATTAAGTATAGATAACCGTTATTGTTCAGAATACGGTTCACCGCTAAATACAGCTTACCAGCCAACTTATGGCACTACCTATTCAGATAGTCAGTTAACATTCAGCAATAGCGCGGATAATAACAATACAGTTTCGGTATCGCGTTTAAACAACAAGCCTGTACGCGATTATTCTGTTAAGCAGCCAGTTCAGTCTAAGCCTGATTACACGGTTGTTGAACAAAAAAAAGATCAGTCGGTAGAGTTAACACTTCGCTCTAATGTATACGATGATGAAGTATTCATTAACGGTGTAAGCTTTGGTTCTACTCGTTTAATTACGCGTTTACCAAAAGGTGTGCATGAAATTGAAATTCGTAAATTAGGTTACAAGCCTTACCAAGCACGTGTAAACCTAAATAAAGCGCAAACAATTAATGCTAACTTAGTAAAAAAGCCTAAGTCGATTGCTGCACCGACCTATACTCGCGAGCAACCAGAAGCACAAACACGCAGAGTAAGCGAAAATGTTAACGTTTTAAACGCAAATGTAGAAACACCTGTTGTGGTTATTCCTGCTGGCAAATTTAAAATGGGTGATATCAATGGTAACGGATTAGCTAATGAGCGCCCCGTTATTGAAAAAGCCATTGCTAACTCTTTTGCTATGCAAAGCAAGGAAGTGACTGTAGGCGACTATGAAAAATTTGTTGCTAATACGGCGTATAAAACAGAAGCAGAAATAAATAAAGGCTGCGCATATTATTTAAATGGCGAGCCAGTATGGGAAGCGGCTTTAAACTGGCGCAATCCTGGCTTTGAACAAGGCAGTGACTTTCCGGCTGTATGTTTAACTTATAACGATGCAAAAGCATATGCTGACTGGTTATCTGGCCAGACAGGGCAGCAGTTTCGTTTACCTAGCGAGGTTGAGTGGGAATATGCAGCTCGTGCAGGCACAGAAACTGAGTACCCTTGGGGTAACGAAATTGGTAAAAACTTAGCTAACTGTGGTTGGTGTGGTAGTGAATGGTCAAACAAGCGCGCAGCACCGGTTGGGTCTTTTTCTCCAAATGCGTTTGGACTTTACGATACGGTAGGTAACGTATGGGAATGGACCGGTAAAAAATCAGGTGAATCGGATGTGGCAGTAAGAGGCGGGGCATGGAACTTTGCACCAAGCCTTGCACGCGTATCAACACGATTAATTTTAGCGTCTGATTTTAGATCAAACTACATTGGTTTTCGCTTAGTTCGCGAGAGATAAAATTATAAGGAAGCATTGCTTCCTTTTTTAACAAATTCACAAAGGCGCTGCACTTTATATTGCTCATCAAAATGAGCATGTTAAAGTGAGGTAGCTAATATAAGAACGTATTTCAAAGGTCATCCAGCCTCATGTTTAAAAAACTCCGTGGTATTTTTTCTAACGATCTGTCGATCGACTTGGGTACAGCCAATACCCTAATTTATGTAAAAGAAGAAGGTATTGTTCTAAACGAGCCTTCAGTTGTTGCTATCCGTCAAGAGCGTGCTGGTGGCCCTAAAAGTGTTGCATCGGTAGGTACCGAAGCAAAACAGATGCTAGGTCGTACGCCGGGTAATATTAAAGCAATCCGCCCAATGAAAGACGGTGTAATTGCTGACTTTTATGTAACAGAAAAAATGTTACAACACTTCATCAAGCAAGTGCATAACAATAACTTTATGCGCCCAAGTCCGCGCGTACTTATTTGTGTACCATGTGGTGCAACGCAAGTAGAAAAACGCGCAATCCGCGAATCGGCAATGGGCGCTGGCGCCCGAGAGGTTTACCTAATTGAAGAGCCAATGGCTGCGGCAATTGGTGCAGGTTTACCGGTATCAGAAGCAACAGGCTCTATGGTTGTTGATATTGGTGGTGGTACAACTGAAGTTGCTATTATTTCACTAAATGGTGTGGTTTACTCATCATCAGTACGTATTGGTGGCGATAAGTTTGACGAAGCTATTATTAACTATGTGCGTCGTAACTTTGGTAGCTTAATTGGTGAAGCAACCGCCGAAAACATTAAGCACCAAATTGGTTCTGCGTTTAAAACAGATGAGCCAATTGAGATCGAAGTACGTGGCCGTAACCTAGCTGAAGGTGTTCCACGTTCATTTACACTTAACTCACATGAAATCTTAGAAGCGCTTCAAGAGCCTCTAATGGGGATTGTTAGTGCAGTAATGGTTGCCCTAGAGCAATCGCCACCAGAGCTTGCATCAGATATTTCTGCGCACGGTATGGTACTGACTGGCGGTGGTGCACTATTAAAAGATTTAGATCGCTTATTAATGGAAGAAACAGGCATTCCTGTTGTTGTTGCTGACGATCCACTAACGTGTGTAGCACGTGGCGGCGGTAAGGCATTAGAAATGATTGATGTTCACGGTGGTGACGTTTTTAGTTACGACTAATGAAATTAATGTTTGGGCGCACTGTCTCTTTGCAACTGCGACTTTTTGTCGCAGTGCTTTTGAGTATCGTACTCATAGCTGGAGATAGGTACACAGAAGGTGGAACCGTTGTGCGCACCAGTTTAAATACACTGGTTAGCCCGCTTATTTATGTTGCAAACTTACCTTATGAGTTATTTAGCATTGGCGCTAAAAGCTTACACACGCGAGACCAACTCCTTACTGAAAACGAAGCACTGAAAAAAAAGCAAATGCTACAAAGTGAGCAGCTGCAACAGTACCAATTTTTAGCCAGAGAAAACCAGAAGTTGCGTGCGTTACTTGGCTCATCGGCAAAACAATCTAATCGTAAAATTATTGCACAAGTATTATCGGTTCACTCAAACCCATATAGCCATCAAGTCGTTATTAACCGTGGTACTACAGACGGCATAAGCGAAGGGCAAGCTGTAATAGACGAAATGGGGGTGGTAGGGCAGCTTACTAAAGTAGGTTCCACTACGTCGCGCGTATTATTGATGACCGATACAACTCATGCAACACCTGTTCGCATACTTAGGAATGATGTACGAACCGTCGTTGAAGGCATTGGTAAAATTAATATAGTTAAGCTTTCGCATGTGCCTCATAGTTTAGATGTGCGAATAGGTGATGTATTAGTGACTTCTGGGTTAGGTGGTACATTTCCTGAAGGGTATCCTGTGGCGATAGTCACAGAAATTAACCGCGACGAAGGCCGTCCATTTGCACAAGTATTTGCAGAGCCAATCGCGTTGCTCGACCGAATTCGCTTACTTGTAATTCTATGGCGCAGCCAGCAGGAGCAAATAAACGATGATTAACCGTTATTCATTGTTAATTGCGCTAAGCATATTTTTTGCTTTAATTATGGCGCTAATGCCGCTGCCATTTTCGTTTGAACCATTTAGGCCGGATTGGGTCTTATTAGTACTTATGTATTGGTCATTGGCCGTGCCACATCGGTTAAATATTGGTACTGCTTGGGTCGTAGGTTTACTCATTGATTTAGCGTCAGGCTCACCTTTAGGTGTTAACTCGCTGACATTTTCGGTATGTATATTTATTACCGCAAGTAACTTTCAAAAAATTCGTAACTTCTCGCTTTGGCAGCAAAGTTTGTTAATTGGCTTGTTTTTAACGCTTTATCATTTAATGCAGTTTTGGCTAAATCATTTTTTGCTTGGTGTTTACTTTAACCCACAATATTTATGGCCGGTATTTACTGGCATGGTAAGTTGGTTTTGGGTGTTTTTATTACTTCGTAAGTACCGCAGACATTTTAGGATCAGATAATGAATACTGCCGTATATCTGGCATCAGCTTCTCCTCGTCGTAAAGAGTTATTGGCTCAACTTGGTATCGAATTTTCGCAATTTAGTGTTGATGCGGACGAGAGCCAATTTCCTAATGAACTTCCTCATGCCTATGTAGAGCGCTTAGCGAGGCTAAAAGCTTGCTCAGGTGTCAAGCTTGGTTACACAGACCGGCCAGTACTAGGTAGTGACACAGTAGTTGTTATTGATAATGAATCCTTGTGTAAACCACGCGATGAAGCCGATTTTACGCATACACTTAAACGCTTGTCCGGAAACACTCACCAGGTACTAACCGCTATTGCTTTTGCGACTGAAGATAAAGTGCTTAGCCAAGTTATCAGTACTGATGTGACATTTAAAAAACTGAGCGATGAAGAGATTAAAGCCTACTGGCAAAGTGGTGAGCCACAAGATAAAGCGGGTGGATATGGTATTCAGGGGCTAGGTGGTCGCTTTGTTACACATATTTCGGGTAGCTATTTTAGTGTTGTCGGCTTACCTTTATATGAGACTGAACAATTATTACACGCATTTTTAAGAGGGTAGCATGAGTACAGAATTACTGATCAACGTAACACCGAGTGAAAGTCGTGTTGCCCTAATCGAAAACGGTGTGCTTCAAGAGATTCAGTTAGAACGAATTGGTAACCTAGGTATTGTTGGCAATATTTATCTAGGAAAAATAAGCCGTGTTTTACCTGGAATGCAGGCCGCTTTTGTTGATATTGGCTTAGAGAAAGCCGCATTCTTACATGCATCTGACATAGTAAATAGTGCCTCCATTGTTGAAGGTGTTGACGATGTACCAATAAAGAAAGTGCAAGATATACGAGAGTTAGTGCGCCAAGGTCAATTTATTATGGTGCAAGTGGTTAAAGATCCATTAGGCACGAAAGGCGCGAGACTCACTACCGACATCACTATTCCGTCTCGCTACTTAGTATTTATGCCAGACGCAACGCATGTTGGTGTAAGCCAACGGATAGAAACTGAAGAAGAGCGATCTCGCCTTAAAAAAATTGTTGCTGAATATGGCGATGAAAATGGCAGTTTTATAGTACGTACCGCGGCTGAAGGTGCAAGCGAAGCAGAGTTAAGACATGATGCTGGTTTTTTAAGAAAATTATGGGAAAAAATAACCGCACGTCGTAAAAAAACTAACAAAGCAACCATATTGCATGAAGACCTAACACTTGCCTTTAGAACACTGCGTGATTACGTAGGTGAAGACATGGAGCGTATTCGTGTTGACTCAAAGCTTACCTACCAAGAGCTAAAAATATTTACCGAAGAATTTGTACCGCAACTTTCACAAGTACTCGAGTACTATCCGGGTGAGCGCCCTATATTCGACTTATTCGATGTAGAAAACGAAGTGCAAAAAGCGCTGCATCGCAAAGTCACGTTAAAGTCAGGCGGGTACATTATTATTGATCAAACAGAAGCGATGACTACGGTTGACGTAAACACCGGTGCGTTTGTCGGCCATCGTAATTTAGAAGAGACTATTTTTAACACTAATGTCGAGGCAACGTCTGCCATTGCGCGCCAGTTAAGGCTTCGTAATTTAGGTGGAATAATTATTATCGACTTTATCGATATGGTCAGCGAAGAGCATAAAAGCCGTGTATTACACTCGCTTGAATCGGCGCTTGCTAAAGATCGTACTAAAACAAATATTAATGGTTTGTCAGCGCTAGGGTTAGTTGAAATGACCCGAAAACGCACCAGAGAGAGCTTAGAGCATATTTTATGTGATGTATGCCCTGCATGTTCAGGGCGAGGCTCACAAAAAACAGTCGAAACGGTATGCTACGAAATATTACGTGAAATTGTTCGCGTAAACCGCGCCTACGCAGCCGATAAATTTATGGTTTATGCAGCACCAGCAGTAAGTGAAGCCTTACTTAATGATGAATACCACAACTTGGCGGAGCTTGAGCTATTTATAGGTAAGCAAGTACACATACAAACAGAAAGCTTATACAGCCAAGAGCAGTTTGATGTGGTAATGATGTAATGAAAGCAAAAGCGGTCTGTTTTTTTTGTTTTAGAAAGTTATGGCAAACCTGCGCCATAATTTTGGTATTACTGGCTGTTATTGTTTCAATATTAAAGTACACACTCCCTTACGCAAATGATTACAAAGGCGATATAGAAACCTACCTAGACGAAAAGTTTGCTATTAGTTTATCTATTGGCGCTATTTCAGCAAGCTGGCAGGGAAATGGTCCTGCCCTTGTGCTTGAAGACTTATCATTTAAAGATAATGAAACTGCACCTATTTCGCTAACCATTGCAAAAACCAGCCTAGAGCTTAACTTATGGGAAAGTATAAAAACACTGCAATTAAAGTCCAATTACTTTGTTATAAATGGCTTTCATACCACAGTAAATGTGACAGACTTGTTTGAGAGTAGTACTCAAGATGATGTTTCGTTTGAGCAAAAAGAGCTTATAGAGGGGCTTTTTTTAGGTAATACAGGTCATTTTGCAATAGAAAACTCCAGTATTAATTTTGTCTTAGACGATAACAAAGAGCGTAAACTCCTGCTCGAAAATATCATTTGGCAAAATGAAGAGTCTCAACATTTAGGTAGCGGAACATTAGCTTTACCTGGCATCACAGTGGGCACCTTTGACGCGCGTATTGCTCTAAAGGGAGAGAGCTTAGAAGAAGTTGCGGGCAACATGTATGTCCAAGCCAATAAGGTAGATGTGTCTAATTGGTTGGCGCAATATATAAATACTGAAAAACAACAGTTAACTAGCGATATCAATTTACAGGCTTGGTTAAAAATTGAAAAAGGCCTCATTGACGATATAAAAATGCAATGGCTGCCAAGCTCCGTTACTTGGTTTAATGAAGCGCAAAGCCAGCAAGTTAGTTTAAGTGAAGGTGGCTTTCATCTTTATCCTGAGCAAGGTAATTGGCATTTAAAAAGCACCGGTTTAGCGTTTAATAACAACAATACGACATGGCCAAGCCTAGAGTTTGAGGCTCAACTAGGTGAAAATAATCAAATTTGGTTAAATCAAATAGATATAGCGCTGCTGGCTAACTTGGCAGCGCTGACAAATTTTGACTCTCTCGACGCGTTTTTAAAACGCAAACCAAGTGGCCAAATACAGCAGGCTTACGTTAATTACGAGAGTAACCAGCAGTGGCAAGTATGGTTTAACGCCAATAACATAGGCTGGCAAGAGCTTAATTCAGTACCTGCTGCGCAAGGTTTACGCGTAAGCGGTTTATTAAACCAAGATAAAGGTCGTATCAGCTTATTTGGAGAAAACGGCACTTTAATAACTGGCGATAGTTTTAGTGACAACATTAGTTATAACCAGCTCAATATAGAATTAGACCTCGCAAAGCAAAATAATAACTGGCGTATTAGCAGTGATAATATTTGTTTTGATAACAATGAGATAACGCTAGCCGCAGAAATGCAACTGAGCTTTGGTGATACACCGCGTCTTGATTTATACGCAGAGGCATTTGCAGAGGATGCCAGTATTGCCGGTCATTATTTTCCGTTAAAAGCGATGAGCCCAGAATTAGTTAGCTACCTAAACGGGGCTATAAAAGGCGGTGAAATATCAAAAGCGCAGGTTCTATTTGCAGGGCCGTTATCAGGATTTCCATTTAAAGATGGCTCAGGGCAATTTGATGTACTTGCTCAAATTGACAATGCCACGTACCAGTTCGACCCGCAGTGGCCAGCAGTAACAGATGCAAAGGTAAAGCTACATTTTGCTAATGAACGAATGGACATTTACAGCCAACAAGGCTCTTTGGTTAATTTAGATGTGGGTAATAGCGTTAAAGTTAGCATTAATGATTTAATGAATGCCGATGAGCTTGTGGTACAAATAGATAAAAAAGCACCGATGGAAAACCTGCACACCTTTTTTAAAGCCACGCCGATTGCGAGCCCGCTAGCTGATATTTTTGAGGTCATACAAGGCCAAGGTGAAGCCGATGCCAGCATTGAGTTACTGGTAGGTTCAAAGTTTGAAGGTGGTGCCAGTGTTAGCGGCACTGTCGAGCTAGATGATTTACCCGTATTTATTGCCACACCCGGTATTGCGTTAAATAACTTAACCGGCGTGCTTAACTTTAAAAACGATAATATTGAACTTAAAAATGCCACCGCTACATGGCTTGGGATGCCGCTTGCAATTAATTACAACAGCCAAAGTGAAGCGAGTGACTACAAAGCAAACATAGATATTAATGCACAACTTGATGCCAATACCTTAATTGATAGCGGGCAAGGTATTTTAAAAGGGTCACTAGAAGGACAAAGTGCAGTTGATATTGGACTTGTGCTTAATTTTACCGAGCAAGGGTTTAATTACCGTGCACAGGTTAAATCTGACCTTGTTGGATTAACAAGTAAATTGCCAACACCATACAATAAAGCTGAGACACAACCGTGGGTTCTTGATGCGGTTGTTCAAGGCGATGACATTTCAAACCTTATAACTGCACAGGTAAATAAGCGGTTTTATTTTAATGCAATATTAGAAAATGGAAAATCGCAATTTAGTAATGCGCATTTTGTTATAGGTAAGCAAGATTTAGGGCTAAATTCACAAGACTTAAGCGTTACAATAAACCTAGAGCAAACCGAACTTGTACCTTGGGTTGATCTTATTGATCAAATCATTAGTGCGGCCCAAAACGAGGATGACCCTGAATCACAAGGCATCATGCCACCACTTAATGAAGTAGTCGCCAATATTGGCATGCTCGATATTAGTAGTATGGTGTTTAATGACTTTGAAATGCGCCTAGCCCCTGAGCAAAGCAATGTGTATTTAAAATTAAATGCCAAAGAATTACGTGCAGGTGTATTTATTCCTACCTCGCAGCGCAGCCAACCCATTCGATTTAATGCTGATTACTTACGCGTAAATTTTGCAGAGCAAATTGAAGCGCCCATCACTGAGGCTGCAAAAGCAGACCCTGACACCGATTTAACGTGGCTGACGAACTTACCGGCTATAGAGTTTGAATGTGCAGATTGTAAAATTACCAACTACCAATTAGATAAAGTAAGCGCCTCGTTACTTGGTGACAGTAAACGTTTGGTTATTTCTGAGTTGGTTGTTGATAAAGGCGATCATATTTTGCGCACGAAAGGGCAATGGAAAGATGGGCTTACACAGCTAAGCGGTGAAGTTAAAAGTGATGATATAGGTGCGTTGTTTGATGAGTTTGATATTACCACGGCTATCAAAGGCTCTAAGGCCACTATAAATTACAATCTTGCTTGGCAAGCCCCACCTTACTCATTTGATGTTCCGAGCCTCAGTGGTGAAATTGATTGGGATTTAGGAGAAGGGCACCTAACAGAAATTAGTGATGGTGGCGCACGGGTTTTTTCGTTGTTGAGCTTAGATTCGTTGGTTCGAAAACTAAAACTTGATTTTAGAGACGTATTTTCAAAAGGTTTTTTCTACAACAGCATGCAAGGTTCTATGCAGTTAGAGAACGGTATCGCTTATACAAAAGACACTAAGATGGATGGCGTTCCGGCTGATTTAACCATTAAAGGCTACGCAAATTTAAATACGCTTGATATCAACTACGATCTCGCTGTTGCGCCGCAGGTTACCTCAAGTATTCCGGTTATTGTGGCGTGGATGGTAAACCCAGTAACAGGGCTAGCAGCATTGGCACTAGATAAAGTAATACACTCTGCGCGCGTAATTTCTGAAATTAACTTTAAAGTGACTGGCACCATGAGTGAGCCTGTTGTTCAGGAGCTAGATAGAAAAAGCCGTGAAGTTACCTTACCACAAGCGGCGCAAAACCAGCCCCAAGCCTCAGTCGATTTAAAACTTAAAGATGCTGAAGTAACCGCAACTAATGACTAATTTAGCGAAGCCTAACAACCACAATATATATGCTTTGCAAATGTGCTCTGGTCTAAATGCTGACGACAATATTGCAGAGTTAAAAAAAGCATTAAACACACTTCCCGCAACACGGCCATTGCTTATATGTCTCCCTGAGGCCTTTTTGGTGTTTAGCAAAAGTGGTCACGACACGCTGTTAATAGCTAAACATATTGAGCAATACAAACGTCAAATAAGCCAGTTGTGTAAACACCATAATATTTGGTTAAGCGCAGGGACAATTCCTGAGCCTTACAACAATACTAAATATTATGCCGCCTCACATTTATATAATAATCAGGGTGAGTGCGTTGCAACGTATAATAAAATACACCTATTTGATGTAAACGTAGATGATAAAACGGGGAGTTACCGCGAATCCGATTTTACCCAAGCTGGTAGCGATGTGGTTGTGGTTGAATCCCCCTTTGGTAAACTAGGTCTAACAATATGTTATGATCTGCGTTTTAGTGGCTTATTTACTGCGCTTGTGCGTAAAGGCGCAGAGGTTATTTTGGTACCAAGTGCATTTACAATGGTTACAGGCCAAGTACATTGGCAACCATTATTAGCGGCGCGAGCGATAGAAACCCAATGTTATGTCGTTGCTGCAGCCCAATATGGCGCACATGAAAATGGCCGACAAACGTATGGTCACAGTATTATTATTTCACCCTGGGGTAACACTTTAAGTAATTTACCCAGCGGTACAGGTTTTATTAGCGCTAACGCTGATTTAGAGCAGTTAAAAAAAATTAGACGAGATATGCCTGTGCAGTCTCATCAACGATTTAGAGAGCATTTATTATGAATTCGGTTGAACAGCATTTATTACACGACAGCCAGCTAAATAGAGAAGAGCTCGAAAAAACGCTCGCCTACATACATCAGCACAAAGTAGATTACGCCGATTTATACTTTCAATCGAGTCATCACGAGTCGTGGGTACTTGAAGATGGCCTAGTAAAAGAAGGCTCTTACAATGTAGAGCGCGGAGTTGGCGTACGTGCAGTAAGCGGCGAAAAAACGGGCTTTTCATATTCAGATGCTATCAACTTAGAAGCGCTTAACAAAGCGGCTACAGCAGCTCGCAGCATTGCCGATGCAGGCGAAGATAAAGCTATTAAAGTATTTAGCGATGTATCAGCAAAAGTGCAATTTGCACCGCATCAGCCAATTTCAAGTATGAGCGATAGCGATAAAGTTAGTTTATTACGCGAGCTTGAAAACTACATTCGAGAACTCGCCCCCGATGCAGAGCAAGTAATTAGCTCTATGTCAGCAGTATACGAAGAAGTATTAATTGCAGCCAGTGACGGTACATTTGCTACCGATATTCGCCCGCTTATTCGTTTAAACTGTTCAGTATTGCTTGAAAAAAATGGCCGTCGTGAGCGTGGTGGCGCAGGCGGTGGAGCACGTTTAGATTACGGCTATTTTAAAGAGCTGGTAAACGGTAAACCACGTTGGATGGAGTTTGCACAAGAAGCTGTACGCCAAGCTAAAGTCAACCTAGAAGCCATTGACGCACCAGCTGGCACTATGGAAGTGGTATTAGGAAATGGTTGGCCAGGTGTACTTTTACACGAAGCGGTAGGCCATGGCCTTGAAGGCGACTTTAATCGTAAAGGCGCATCAGCGTTTAGCGGTAAAGTAGGCCAAAAAGTAGCTTCTGAGTTATGTACCGTCGTTGACGATGGCACCATGGCCGATCGTCGCGGCTCTCTAAACGTAGATGATGAAGGCACGCCTGCTGCATATAACGTGCTTATCGAAAACGGTATTTTAAAAGGCTACATGCAAGATAAGCTAAACGCACGTTTAATGGGGGTTAACCCAACCGGAAATGCGCGTCGTGAGTCGTATGCGCACTTACCTATGCCACGCATGACAAATACCTATATGTTAGGTGGCGAGCATAGCCAAGCCGATATTATCAGTAGCGTTAAAAAAGGCGTGTTTGCACCTAACTTTGGTGGCGGGCAGGTTGATATTACCTCGGGTAAGTTTGTATTTAGTGCATCAGAAGCGTACTTAATTGAAAACGGTAAAATTACTCAGCCGATTAAAGGCGCAACACTTATTGGTAATGGCCCAGAAGTAATGCAGCAAATATCGATGGTTGGTAACGACTTAGCACTTGATAAAGGTGTTGGTGTTTGTGGTAAAGATGGTCAAAGTGTTCCGGTAGGCGTTGGTCAGCCTAGCCTTAAAATTGATCAGCTAACGGTCGGTGGAACAACTTAAAGGCCCAACCGATAAAGTTTAGGCGCGAAACCCTTCGCGCCTAGTCGCTCTATGAGCTAGTTGCTTGGTTATTTACTCCGCTTAACGCAATTTTATGCTTCATTTCTTCTTCATACCATAGCGCCATAAAACACTCAGTGAGTTTATGCTCTATGTCCAGTGCCTGCTCGGTTGGGCAAAATAGCGTAAAGCGCGCTTTAAACTCACCCAATTCGGTTGTTCCAAAATGTATTTCTGGTGCAGGGCCCGATATTTTTGCATCTAGTTTTCGCTCAATAATCGAGTTATAACGAGTGGCGAGCTCTTCAAACTCTTCGCAGTACATTTTAGCTTTCACCGAGAGCGTGTCGTAAATTGGGTAAGGGTTAAAGCTCTCTTTTCGAACAATAGAAAAGCTATGTGTTGCAAAGCGTTTTACATAATTTAGATTTTTAATTGGGCTGGTGATGAGTTTATTATTAGGTATGTAAATCGTTTTTCTTGAAAATTGATAAGTGTGCATGTCTATTTCATGCATGGTTGTTTTTATCCAGTCTGTTTCTGCTACTTCACCGTAATATTCACCGACTTGCACCCAGTCGCCAACTCTAAATGGGCGTGTAGTGACTAAGTAAAAAAAGCCAATAACACATTGAATAAACTCACGAGTGGCTAAAACAATGGCAACTGCAAAGGCCGCGATAGATAACGCAAAATTTTGAATTTCAGTCGACCACACAAACAATAGCGACAACACCAACACAAAATTAATAAAATGCTTAATGTTATGCGCAATGTAGCGAATATCTTTGTCTTTTTTTTCTGCGCGGTTTCTCGCTAATTTATCAACAAGTACTTTTAATCCAAGTGCAAAACTAAGCATAACAATTGAAACAAGAAACGGGTGTAGCAATATATCAGTAATCATAATATCCAGTTGTAGGTATGTTGATAAACACACGCTAGTATATTGAGTTATTTAGCTAATAAGCAAATTTTACCCTAATAAAAAGGCCCCTTAACACATAACTGTAAGGGGCCTAGTTAAATTAGTAAATAACTTGAACTCTGGTTAAGAGATTTATTATCCAGAGTTTAGGTTAAATAGCTTAGCGCATGGTAACAAACTCTTCAGAGCCCGTTGGATGTAGTGCAACAACAGCATCAAAGTCAGCTTTAGTTGCGCCCATTTTCATCGCTACGGCAAAGCCCTGAATCATTTCATCAACGGCAAAACCAAGGCCATGTAAGCCAACCACTTTTTCGTCTTCTCCTGCGCAAACTAGCATCATATTACATGCTTGGCGGTGCTGAGTTACCGCGGTGTACATAGCAGCAAAGCTTGATTTATACACTTTTACGTTTTCTGCGCCGTACTGAGAAATCGCTTCTTGCTCGGTTAAACCAATGGTACCAATAGGCGGATGACTAAATACCACGGTAGGTACTAGGCTATAATCCATTTTTAAATCGTCTGGGAGGTCTTTATTAAATAAGCGTTCTGATAACGTGCGGCCTGCTTTAACTGCCACAGGGGTAAGCTCAATACCGCCTTCAATAATATCACCCACTGCATAAACGTTTTTAGCCGTCGTATTTTGGTACTCATCTACTTTCACATAACCGCTTTCATTTACTTCTACACCGGCTGCTGCAAGGTTTATCTTGTCTGTTGTAGGTGTGCGGCCAATGGCCCAAATAACCTGATCAACATTTTGGCTGTAACCGTTTTCAAAATGAATAGTTAAACTGCCGTCACTTTCTTTGATTACTTCTTTAGGGGAGCATTCAGTATGAAGAGTCGGACCTTCTTTAGCCATAATATCGACTAGCGTGTCGATTATGTAGGGGTCAAATGTACGCAGTGGCTTACTTTTACGAACGAATAAATGTGTTTCTGTGCCTAAACTATGTAATACACCTGCAATCTCTACGGCAATGTAACCGGCACCGATTACAGCTACGCGTTTAGGTTGTTCGTTAAGCTCAAAAAAGCCATTTGAATCAATACCATGCTCAGCGCCCGGAATGTTTGGAATAGTAGGGCGCCCACCTACAGCCACTAAAATATGATCGGCGGTGTAGTGTTCACCATTTACTTCTACTGTTTTGCTGTCAATAAAGGTAGCAAAGCCTTTAATAACGGTGACGCCATTACTTGCTAAACCGTTGTCGTACCCTTTATGAATTCGGCCAATATAGGCTTCACGACTTTCTACTAGTTTGCTCCAATTAAAGTCTTTTACCTCAACGTTAAAACCGTAATCGGGTGCATATAAGTTAATTGCTTCGGCTACTTGTGCGCCGTGCCACATAACCTTTTTAGGCACACAGCCTACGTTTACACAGGTACCACCCATGTGTTTTGCTTCAATAAGTGCCACTTTAGCACCGCGCATTGCAGCTCTGTTTGCAGAAGCAATACCACCGCTGCCACCGCCAATTGCAATATAATCAAAGTGTTGTGTCATTTTAAGTCCTTAGGCGTTGAGTTTTATGCGCATAAGCATAACATTAAGTTTTAAAAATAAAGAGTGTTTAGATGACCTATGTTGAGTAAAAAAACATTCAGATTTACAGCCTTATCGATATAAAGCGATACGTTAAGTCAGTACCAAACAGAATATCTGCAGTACGTAACCGGGCTCGCTTTAGATTGCATTACCTGTAGGCATTTCATTATTACCGAGCCTAAAAGTAGTTATTAATGGCTTTCGAATAGCCAGATTCATAAAAAGTATGTTGTTTTTTAACTTTTAGACCCAATCTAAAAATGAAATGCATTAACGCAAAGAGAGTATTTATGAGCAACCCACTAATTGGCCTTGAAGGCTTACCACCATTTTCTAAAATTAAGCCTGAATTTGTAGTACCGGCACTTAAAGACGGAATAGCAAATTGTCGAAAAGCCATCGATGACGTACTCGCTAAAAAGTCTTACACGTGGGATGACTTAGTGTTACCACTTGAAGAGGCCGACGATAAACTATCGCGACTATTTTCGCCTGTTTCTCATTTAAATTCTGTTATGAATAACGACGAACTGCGTGAAGCATACGAGCAGTGTTTACCGCTTATTTCTGAGTACTCTACGTTTGTCGGTCAGCATCAAGGTTTATACGAAGCGTATAATGCCTTGTACAACAGTGACGAATTTAAAACGCTGACTACAGCACAACAAAAATCAATTACCAACGCGCTGCGCGATTTTAAATTGTCGGGCATTGCATTAGCGCCGAAGCAGCAAAAACGCTACGGTGAAATAAGCGCGCGTTTATCAGAGCTTGCTTCTAAGTTTGGTAACAATGTAATGGATGCGACTTTAGCGTGGCACAAGCACATTACTGATGAAGCCGATTTAGCCGGACTCCCCGAGTCTGCACTTGCGCTTGCTGCTGACACCGCCAAAAGTAAAGATCTAGACGGTTGGGTATTTACGCTTGATTTTCCATCTTACTTGCCAATTATGACTTACGCTGATAACCGTGAACTTCGTAAAGAAACCTACACCGCATTTAGCACACGCGCATCGGATCAAGGCCCAAATGCGGGTGAGTTTGATAACTCAGACATAATGAAAGAAGCACTTGCACTTCGCCATGAACTTGCGCAGTTATTAGGGTTTAAAAGCTACGCTGAAAAATCATTAGCAACAAAAATGGCTGAAACACCAGAGCAAGTGTTTTCGTTCTTAGAAGACCTAGCGGCTAAATCAAAACCACAAGCAGAGCAAGAAGTGGCAGAGCTAAAAGCGTACGCTGAGCAAAAACATGGTATTTCTGAATTAGAAGCATGGGATTTTGGCTACTATGGCGAAAAACTAAAACAAGAAAAATACGCAATATCAGATGAAGTACTACGTCCTTATTTCCCAGCTGATAAAGTGTTAAGTGGCTTATTTGAAACGGTTAACCGTTTATTTGGCATTAGTGTTAATGAAGTAACCGACTTTGATACGTACCATAAAGATGTGCGCTTTTTTGAAATTGTTGATAGCAATAACACGCTACGAGGACGTTTTTACTTAGATCTTTACGCACGCGATCGCAAACGCGGTGGCGCGTGGATGGACGATTGTATGGGTCGTAAGGTACGCGCTAATGGCGAGTTACAAACCCCTGTAGCTTACTTAGTATGTAACTTTAATAAAGCGGTAGGCGATAAACCAGCTTTGTTCACCCATAATGAAGTAACGACTTTATTCCATGAGTTTGGCCACGGTATTCACCACATGCTGACTCAAGTTGATGCTGCTCCCGTAGCAGGTATTAATGGCGTAGCATGGGATGCCGTAGAGCTACCAAGTCAATTTTTAGAGAACTGGTGTTACGAGGAAGAAGCGCTGAGCTTTATTTCGGGCCATTTTGAGACAGGCGAGCCATTACCAAAAGAATTGCTTGATAAGTTATTGGCCGCTAAAAACTATAACTCAGGCATGCAAATGCTGCGTCAAATTGAGTTTTCGTTATTTGATTTTAAAATTCATAACGATTATGTCGCGGGCGAGCCGTGTCAAATTCAGGCAGTATTAAATGATGTGCGCAGTCGTACCTCGGTTGTTCAAGCTCCTGAGTTCAACCGTTTTCAGCACGGGTTTAGCCATATTTTTGCGGGTGGTTATAGCGCCGGTTATTACTCGTACAAATGGGCTGAAGTATTATCAGCCGATGCTTACTCTAAGTTTGAGGAGGAAGGAATTTTTAACCCACAAACAGGGCAAGCCTTCATGCAGCATATTCTAGAAAAAGGCGGCAGTGAAGAGCCTATGGAATTATTTAAAAACTTCCGAGGCCGCGAGCCACGCGTTGATGCGCTACTTCGCCATAGTGGCATAGCAGCTTAAAAATATGTCATTTATTAAATGTAACAAAAGCGCCTAAACGGCGCTTTTTTATTGTGTGTAGATAATAGGCTATAAACGTTAGTAATTTCAGCACGCCGTACTATGCTCTAAGCATACTCAGCTGAACGGATTTGTGTATGGAAAAGTTAGTACTTACCATTGATGACGATAAATTAACCCACCTTATTATTGAGGAATCTCTAGCGGGGTTTTGTAAACTTATTCATGCTAAAGAGGGCGAGGAGGGGCTGAGGTTAATAAACGAACATAAACCCGATATTATCCTTCTCGACATAGAAATGCCGGGCAAGTCGGGTTATCAAGTCTGCCAAGAAATAAAACAAAATGCCGATACGAAAGATATTCCGGTTATGTTTCTCTCATCAAAAGAAGCGCTTATCGACCGAGTGAAAGGCTACAGTGTTGGTGCGTCTGACTACATAATGAAACCGTTTAACGCAGAAGAACTAATGGCACGTATTAAAATACTGTATGCGTATCGCCAACAATGCGTCAAACTCGAAAGCGATATAAATAAAGCCAATAAAACTGCCGCAATGGCGATGACCGAGTCAGGAGATATGGGGCGAATTATGCGCTATGTTGGCCAAAGTTATCATGCCAACAGTTTAGAAATTTTGAGCGAGTACTTTTTGGGTTTTTTTACCCCATTCAATTTGGATGTGGTGGTTGTATTTTGGTACCAGCATAAAAGTGAATTTTACAGCTTAAAAGGTGGTGTATGCCCATTAGTGCAGGAGTTATTGGCGCAACACAAAGATGCACAGCGGTTTGTTGATATAGGCGAGAGCACTATTATTAATTACCCAAAATTATCGTTACTGGTTAAGAATATGCCGGTCGATGACACCGAAAAGTATGGGCGTTATAAAGATTTATTCCCTCATATTTTAGAGGTCACCAATGAAAAGGTCGTTACTATGGAAAGAAACGAAAAAAATTACCAGCAAGCTGAACAAATTAGCACGGCACTGGAAGATATAATAAGCCAGTTTAATGCTCAAAATATCACGCAAAGTAATGTAGCAGAGCAGTTTTGTGCACAACTAGAGGCATTAAATACAGCTATTGAGCTTCAAAAGAATAATTTAAACCCCGCCGATATTGATTCATGTATATCGCAGCTCGAACATACTATGCAGTTACTGGTGTCTGCCAACAGCGATTTAGCGTTTATAAAATATCAGTTTGAGCAAGTAACACAAAGCCGCAGTGAGTTTTTACAGAGTTTACGCCATAAAGTTGAAGACATTGAGCCTGCAATTAACCAAGACCCTGACATAGAGCTATTTTAGTGCGCTTAAGCTCGCTGGTTGATATACTCTGGCGGTATTTTATCGTCGGAGTGTATTGTGGTTATTCAGTGTGCCTTTAAAGAGTGTCGCCCGTATTTAAATGAATTAGAAACGCGTTTTGGTTTAGTAAATTGGCAACAAAATAGCCAAGGTTTTAGCCTGCACTATGACGATACAGGACTGAGTTTATTTAAAACTGATGAACCTAAATTAGGTGCCATTAACGTTGATTTTGTTAGCGGGGCAGCCGCTCACAGGCGAAAATTTGGTGGCGGTAAAGGGCAAGCTATAGCCAAAGCGGTTGGCCTTAATAAAGGGGCAACGCCTGTGGTACTTGATGCAACCGCAGGTTTGGGGCGTGATGGCTTTGTATTGGCGTCACTCGGGTGCAAGGTTATTTTACATGAACGTCACCCTGTAGTTGCTGCACTGCTGGCTGATGGTTTAAATAGAGCTTACAGCGACACAGAAATTGGCCCTTGGATGAAAGACAATATGAGCCTAGTCTTTGGCTCAAGCCACACGTTACTAGCCCAATGTGAAAGCATGCCCGATGTGGTGTATTTAGATCCTATGTTTCCACACCGCGAAAAGTCAGCCTTAGTAAAAAAAGAAATGCGAGTGTTTCAAGAGTTAGTAGGCGCAGATACCGACGCCGATGATTTACTTGAATTTGCCTACCCACTTGCTAGCAAGCGAGTGGTGGTTAAGCGCCCCGATTACGCCCCGTTTTTAAATGACAAAACCCCCAGTATGCAAATTAAAACTAAAAAGAACCGTTTTGATGTGTATGTAAAAGCGGCCATGGTTTGAAGGCCCTTTTACGTATGTTGATCGGCTTTAAGGATCTAGGATCTTTTTAAGCTTTTATGTTAGAATTCGCGCAATTTTTTGGCATTAGTAAGAAGCACAGCAATGATCTTAGACGATATTCGCGTTGTTTTAGTTAACACATCACACTCAGGTAATATAGGCTCGGCGGCTCGCGCCATGAAAACAATGGGTTTATCAAAACTCTATTTAGTTGATCCTGCTTGTGAAATTGATAGCCATGCAAGTGCGTTATCTGCAGGTGCTAGCGATGTGTTAGGTAATGCAGTAATTGTTGAAAAGCTTGAAGACGCCATTGCTGATTGTGCATTAACTATTGGTACAAGCGCACGTTCACGCACGCTTTCATGGCCGATGGTTGAGCCTCGCGAGTGTGGTGAAAAGCTGGTGGCTGAAGCCGAGAATGGCCCTGTGGCATTAGTGTTTGGTCGTGAAAACAGTGGCTTAACTAACGAAGAGCTTCAGCTGTGTAACTACCATGTATGTATTCCAGCTAACCCAGAATATAGCTCATTAAACCTCGCTATGGCTGTGCAAACATTGTCTTACGAAACACGTATGGCATTTTTGAATAAGCAACCCAAACAAGAAGCGCAAGACGACACGGTTTACCCAAACTCTAAACAAACAGAGTTGTTTTACGAACACCTTGAGGAGACCTTGTATAACACAGGCTTCATCATCAAACAGCATCCAGGCATTGTAATGACAAAGCTTCGCCGTTTATTTAACCGTGCTCGCCCAGAAGAGGCAGAGATGAATATTTTGCGCGGTATTCTTACCTCTATAAATAAATCGATTCCTAAGTAAGGTATAGCAATTAGTTATATAAACGGGTGTTTAAATAACTGCCTAATACTTGACTAAATTACTCAGGTAATTACAATGGTGTCAATACTTGACCAAACAGGTCAAGTATTAAAAATTTGTTAACTACATTCATTTTAAGCGATATGTTTTTAAATCAAATTTTTATCAAGTGATAATACTTGACTAATTTACTCTGGTAATTAAAATTTGCACTCTTTGTGCAGGGGGCGTTATGAAATTAACATCAAAAGGACGATATGCCGTTACAGCGATGCTTGATGTTGCGCTGCATACAGGTGTTGGTCCTGTCGCCCTTGCTGATATTTCACAGCGACAAGAAATTTCTTTGTCATACCTTGAACAATTATTTGCTCGCCTGCGTAAAAATGGCTTGGTAAGTTCGGTTCGAGGTCCTGGTGGCGGCTATTTACTAGGGCGAGAAGCCGATGTTATTTCTGTTGGTGATATTATTACCGCAGTTGACGAATCGGTTGATGCAACACGTTGCCAAGGTGCCAACACTGGCTGCCAAAGTGGTATGCGCTGCTTAACCCATAATTTGTGGTCAGATTTAAGCGCACGCATAGAAGAATTTTTGAATAATATTACCCTTGCTGAATTGGTGGAAAAATCAGATGTGAAAGAAATCGCATCACGCCAAGATAACAGTATCAATAATGCAATTAAGCAGTTGGAAAACATTCAAGTAAGCTGTCAACTTTAAGGTTGACCTGCAGCGGAGAGAGAAATGAAGTTACCGATTTATTTAGATTACGCAGCAACCACGCCTGTTGATGAGCGTGTTGCTAAAGAAATGATGCAATGCCTCACAATGGACGGTAAATTTGGTAACCCTGCATCACGTTCACACCGTTTTGGTTGGCAAGCAGAAGAAGCTGTTGACCAAGCACGTACAGATATTGCTGATTTAGTAAATGCAGACCCACGTGAAATCGTTTTCACCTCGGGTGCAACTGAATCTAACAACCTTGCTATCAAAGGTGCAGCACAGTTTTACAAAAAGAAAGGTAAGCACATTATTACCGCTAAAACTGAGCACAAAGCAGTCATCGACACATGTCGTGAATTAGAACGTCAAGGTTTTGAAGTAACTTATATGGACGTTGAAGAAAACGGCCTGCTTGATCTGCAAAAGCTAGCAGACACAATGCGTGACGACACCGTACTTGTCAGCATCATGCACGTAAACAATGAGTTAGGTGTAATTCAAGACATCGCAACTATTGGCGAAATGTGTCGCGAACGTAAAATTATGTTCCACGTAGATGCAGCGCAAAGCGCGGGTAAAGTATTAATTGACGTGCAACAACTCAAAGTTGATTTTATGTCGTTCTCTGCGCACAAAGCGTATGGCCCTAAAGGTGTAGGTGCGCTTTACGTTCGTCGTAAACCTCGCGCTCGTTTAGAAGCGCAAATGCACGGTGGCGGTCATGAGCGTGGTATGCGTTCTGGCACACTTGCAACGCACCAGTTGGTGGGCATGGGGACTGCATTTAGAATCGCAAAAGAAGATTTTGAAAAAGATTTTGCACACATCAGCGCATTACGTAAACGCCTAATTGACGGCATTATGGCTGATATGGATGAAGTATACTTTAACGGCACACAAGACCAGTCAGTACCGGGTATTGTAAACATCAGCTTTAACTTTGTTGAAGGTGAATCGTTACTTATGGCAGTAAAAGACATTGCGGTATCGTCAGGTTCAGCCTGTACATCTGCAAGCTTAGAGCCTTCTTATGTTTTACGTGCACTTGGCCGTAACGACGAATTAGCACACAGCTCAATTCGTTTCAGTATTGGTCGTTTTACTACCGAAGAAGAGATTGATTACACCGTTGAATTAATGAAAAACTCTATCGGTCGCCTACGTGAAATGTCTCCACTTTGGGAGATGCATCAAGAAGGTATTGATTTAGATTCAGTTGAATGGGCTCACCACTAATAATTAGTGATGTAAGCACATACCCTAGCAGGTAATGAGGATAGAATTATGGCGTACAGTGATAAAGTAATCGACCACGTAGAAAACCCACGTAACGTAGGTGCTCTAGACAAAAACGATCCGTCAGTGGCAACGGGTATGGTAGGCGCACCAGCATGTGGTGATGTAATGAAATTGCAAATTAAAGTATCGTCTGAAGGCGTTATTGAAGATGCGAAATTCAAAACCTATGGTTGTGGTAGCGCAATTGCTTCTTCTTCACTTGTAACAGAGTGGGTTAAAGGTAAAACACTCGACGAAGCAGCAACAATCAAAAACACGGATATCAGTGCTGAGCTAGAATTACCACCAGTGAAAATTCACTGTTCAATTTTAGCCGAAGATGCAATTCAAGCAGCAATTGCAGACTACAAAAGCAAACAAGCGAAGTAAGAAGAGAAACTCATGGCAGTGACATTGACAGATGCGGCAGCAAACCGCGTACAATCATTTTTAGCAAACCGCGGCAAAGGGTTAGGTCTGCGCGTTGGCATTAAAACGACGGGCTGTTCAGGTCTTGCTTATGTACTTGAGTTTGTTGACGAGTTAAACGAAGACGATGAAACCTTTGCGGCTAAAGGCGTTACTTTAATAGTTGACGCAAAAAGCTTAGTTTACATCGATGGCACAGAGCTCGACTACACAAAAGAAGGTTTAAATGAAGGGTTTAAATTTAATAACCCAAACCAAGCTGACGAGTGTGGTTGTGGCGAAAGCTTTACCGTTTAATTGCTACGTGTAATTGTTTTTTGAAGCCCTGCAACTGTAGGGCTTTGTTATTTCTGAATATTACTGGTTGAAGCTATGCGTTACTTTGAATTATTTGCAGTGCCCGTTGATTATAATATTGATTTAGCAACGATTAATAAAAATTACCTAGAATTACAGCGTGCTGTTCACCCCGACCGCCATGCCAATGCAAGCAGCCGAGATAAGTTAATGTCGGTGCAAAGTGCTGCTGAAATTAACGATGCCTTGCAAACACTTAAGCATCCAGTTAAACGTGCTGAGTATATGTTAAGCGAGCTAGGTGTTGATATTCGCGCTGAGCAACAAACGCTGCAAGATCCTATGTTCTTAATGCAACAAATGGAATTGCGCGAAGAGCTCGAAGAGCTTGCATCAGCGAGTGACCCGGATGCGGCCATTGCTAATTTTGAAAAACAAATAAAACAACTTAACGAGCAATACAGTGCACAGCTTGCAGAGCAGTTAGCAAGTAACGACAAGCAACAGTATGAACTAGCGGCTGATAATATTCGTAAACTGAAGTTTGTTTATAAATTACGTGACGAACTAGAACGCATTGAAGACAGTTTATTTGACGATTAATTACTTGCTGTAAAGCGAGCAAAACGAGTTTAAAGAGCATTATGGCATTATTGCAAATTGCTGAGCCGGGGCAAAGCGCGGCACCACACGAACATAAACTAGCCATAGGTATTGACCTTGGCACGACTAATTCATTAGTGGCTACTGTACAAAGCGGCGAAGCGCGCACCTTAACCGATGAATTAGGGGCAGCGATGCTACCGTCGGTTGTTCGTTATCAAGCCGGTGGTATTACTGTGGGTTCAGAAGCAGCTCAAGCTGCAACACAAGACCCTGCTAATACGCTTATTTCGGTAAAGCGCTTTTTAGGTAAAACACAAGCTGAAATAGAGCAAAGCTACGGCCAATTACCGTATGAATTTTGTGAAGATAATGGCTCGCTTGCAATTCAAACCGAGGCCGGAAAAATCAGCCCAGTTAAAGCGTCAAGCCATATCTTAGCCGCTCTAAAAGCGCGTGCAGAACAAAGTTTTGGTAATCAAGAAATTTTAGGGGCTGTTATCACCGTTCCTGCGTATTTTGATGATGCTCAGCGTCAAAGTACCAAAGATGCAGCAGAACTTGCTGGTATTAACGTATTGCGTTTGTTAAACGAGCCTACAGCAGCTGCTGTTGCCTATGGCTTAGACTCGGGCCAAGAAGGGATCATAGCAGTTTACGACTTAGGCGGTGGTACATTTGATATTTCTGTTCTTCGTCTACACCAAGGTGTTTTTGAAGTCATGGCAACGGGTGGCGACTCAAGCTTAGGGGGTGACGACTTTGATTCACTACTGGTTGATTACTTTAAGCAGCAAACGGGTGTGTCGGCGTTATCACCTTCGGTTTTACGTTTATTTATTAATAAAGCAAAAGCCTGTAAAGAAGCGTTAAGCCAGTACGCAAAAGTAAATGTAGGGCTTGAGTTTGACGGACAAAACCACACGGTAGAAGTAACGCGCGAAACATTCGACGAAATGGCGATGCCACTAGTTAAAAAAACGCTGCGTTCGTGTCGTCGTGCTGTAAAAGATGCTGGCATTGAAAACGAAGAAGTTTTACAAGTTATTATGGTCGGCGGGTCAACGCGTATGCCACTGGTACGTAGCCAAGTACATAGCTTTTTTGATAAAGAACCGCTAACCTCAATCGACCCAGATCGGGTTGTTGCATTGGGTGCAGCACTGCAAGCAGACGTACTCATTGGCAATAAGCCAGACTCAGACATGTTATTGCTAGATGTACTGCCACTGTCGCTTGGACTTGAAACCATGGGCGGTTTGGTTGAAAAAATTATACCGCGTAACACGACTATTCCGGTAGCGCGCGCTCAAGAATTTACAACGTTTAAAGATGGCCAAACGGCAATGTCTTTGCATGTATTACAAGGTGAGCGTGAGTTGGTTGACGATTGTCGTTCACTTGCTAAATTTAGCTTAAAAGGTATTCCACCAATGGCAGCCGGTGCTGCACACATTAGAGTCACCTTTAAAGTTGATGCTGATGGCTTATTAAGTGTTTCAGCTATGGAAAAATCAACGGGTGTGCAAGCCGAAATTCAGGTTAAACCGTCGTTTGGTTTATCTGACGACCAAGTAGCTAACATGCTAAAAGAGTCGATGAGCAACGCAAAAGACGACATGCAAGCACGTATGCTTAAAGAGCAACAAGTTGAGGCTCTTCGTGTTATTGAGGCACTAAATGCTTCATTAGATGCTGATGGCGCTTTACTTGATGACGCTCAGCTTACAAGTTTAAGAGCTGAAATTGCAGAGCTGGTAAAAGTGCGCGAAAATGCTCAACAACCTAGCGAAATTAAAGCGGCTATCGAAAAAGTAGATAACGCCAGTAGTGAATTTGCATCGCGCAGAATGGATGCATCAATTAAAAAAGCCCTAACGGGTCAGTCAGTAGACAACATTTAAGAGAGATTAGAATGCCACAAATTGTTTTTCTTCCACATCCTGAATTGTGTCCTGACGGCGCTGCAATTGAAGCTCCTGAGGGGCAAACAGTGCTCGACGCGGCGCTTAAAAATGGCATAAGCATTCCACACGCATGTGAAAAGTCGTGTGCGTGTACTACCTGTCATTTAGTTATTCGTGAAGGGTTTGATTCACTTGACGAAAGTGACGACCTAGAAGACGACATGCTAGACAAAGCGTGGGGCTTAGAGCCTGAGTCGCGCCTTGGTTGCCAAGCAATTATTAGAGATGAGGACTTAGTGGTTGAAATACCTAAGTACAATCTCAATATCGTTAATGAAGAGCACTAGTTTTTAATTAACGATTATTATATTGAAAGCCGCTGTTTGATACAGCGGCTTTTTTATTTTTGAGCAAGTGAATATCTTAGCAATAGGTGCTTGCGCTTCATACAGGCTCAAGCTCTACGTCGATAGTGACGTTTTACTCTACGTATTAATGTGAACACATAGCTTGCTATCGCGACGCCTACAGCGCAATTTTAATTAAACGGTAATATGGAGGTGTATTTTGAGTGATCTTATTTTTTCTGACTCATTTATTAACGGCGAATTTTATAAAACTGATACGCGCTTTAACGTTGACGACCCCGCGACCGAAAAAAGTATTGTAGAAGTAAGCGATATAGACGAGCAAGGCATAAAAAATGCTATAACTGCCGCACAGGGCGCTTTTGTAAAATTAAAAAACACTAACGCCACTGAGCGTAGTGAAACGCTAATGCGCTGGTATGAGCTTGTGATCAAGCACAAACAAACATTAGCTGAACTAATGACTAAAGAGCAAGGTAAGCCGCTTAAAGAATCGCTGGGCGAAATAGATTACGGTGCAGGCTTTATAAAGTGGTTTGCTGAAGAAGCCAAGCGAAGTTATGGCGATGTGATCCCACCTACCGACAATAACCACCGGTTAACTAGTTTTAAGCAGCCTATAGGCGTTGTAGCAGGCATTACACCTTGGAACTTCCCTGTTGCAATGGTAACGCGTAAAGTGGCGCCAGCATATGCTGCAGGCTGTAGTTTTATATTAAAGCCTTCTGAACATACGCCGCTGTGTGCGATTGCGTTAGCCTACTTAGCCGATCAGGCTGGTTTTGTTAAAGGTGCATTTAATGTACTTGTATCGCAAGACGCTAAAACAGTGGGTAAAATACTCACCGACTCACACATTGTCCGTAAGTTTACTTTTACCGGCTCTACAGGTGTTGGTAGCCAATTACTTAAACAATGTGCCGACACTGTGAAGCGTACCTCAATGGAGTTAGGCGGCAATGCGCCGTTTATCATTTTTGATAATGCGGATCTGGATGATGCGATTGAGGGGCTCATGGCGGCTAAATTTAGAAACAGTGGCCAAGCATGTGTAGCCGCAAACCGCATTTTTATTCAACGCAGCGTTATTGATAAGGTATTGTCAAAAATTACACCTAGGGTTGCGGCACTCAAAGTGGCCAATGGTTTTGAAGAAAATGTGGATATTGGCCCGCTAATTTACCCAAAAGCGAAGCAAAAGGTACAAGATTTAATTCAGGATGCGCTAAATAAAGGTGCTAGCTTAATTGGCGATAACAGCGATTTAGGGGGGAGCTTTCAAAACCCGCTTATTATTACTAACGTAAATACCACCATGGACATATACCACGAAGAGGTCTTTGGCCCTGTATTAACGGTAATACCCTTTGACGAAGAGGCTGAGGTGCTTGCGCTTGCTAACGACGTACCCTATGGTTTAGCCGCTTATTTTTATAGCCAAGATTTAAAACAAATTTACCGCATTAGCGAAGGGCTTGAGTTTGGCATGATAGGCGTAAATGAAGGGGTAATATCAAACCCCGTTGCTCCGTTTGGTGGAGTAAAACAGTCTGGCTTAGGGCGTGAAGGGGGGCATCAAGGGCTAGATGAGTACCTAGAAGAAAAGTACGTATGTATTAAAATTTAATCGCAAGTCGCGATATAACACTCATGTTCATGGAGTGCGTTAACGTTTTTTTATTACAAAAATATGGCGAAACTATGAACTTTTCTTTTTGCTATTGATACAGCAAGGACTAAGTGCTACCTTTGCCACATATTTTTTGTTAATAAAACAACACTAAAAACTAAATAAAAAGTAAAAGGATTTCTATAAGTAGAAATAACCCCGTGTGTAAATGCCACCGTAAGGTGGCATTTTTTTGTTCTGCGTCGTTAATTTTTGTGGGGCATTAACGGATTGGTTTATATCCAGGTAGGTTATTCAGATCTACGTCATCAAGTTGTTCAGGGTTTGCATATTCACTAATGTAATTTTTGTACACGCCTGATTCGACAAATACAGCAAAAATATCAGGATCTAGGTGGTTTTTTTCAACCATAGTACCGAGTATAAATAAGCACTCGCTCACTGGCTTCGCTTTTTTATAAGGTCTATCTACCGCTGAAAGAGCTTCAAATATATCGGTAATTGCCATTAATCGTGCAGGCACCGACATTTGCTCTTTGGTTAGACCCCTTGGGTAACCTGTACCATCGAGTTTTTCATGATGCCCCAATGCATACTCAGACACTTTACTTAAGTGTTTAGGGAAGGGCAGGGCGTCTAAAATATTTTTGGTTACATCCATATGACGCTTCATGACATCATGCTGGCCAGCTGTGAGCGTTCCTCTTCGTATTGATAGGTTTTCAACTTCATCATCATTGAGCAGTGGTGTGCGTATATCGTTTATCACTAAATGATAGTGTTGTGCAATGCGTTCTATTTGGGCAAGTTCTTTATCGCCTAAAAACTCCCCACCCACATTAATGCGTTGTAATAAGGCGCGGTCCAGTGCAACCTGCTTAAGCTCGGTATCGAGCAGTCGTTCGAATTGCTGCACCTCTACAGGCTTACCATTTTTCATTGCTGAGATTATTTGTTCTTGGTAGTTAATTTTTAAATCTCGGCTAATGATCTCAAATTTGGCATCTATATAGTTAATACGATCAAAAATGGTTTCTAATTTAGTCGCTTTTTCCATGATGTGATCGGGGGTGGCGATTTTTCCGCAGTCATGTAACCAGCCTGCTATATCTAATTGGTGACGGTCTGAGTCACTCATAGAAAATGACGCTAATGGACCCTTGCTTATTTCATTTACCGCATCGGCCAGCATTAACGTTAATGCTGGTACACGCTTACAATGCCCACCGGTATGGGGAGACTTTTCATCGATAGCCATTGCAATAGTTTCAGCAAAAGTAGAAAACAACTCTTCCATTTCTTTAATTAGCGATGAGTTAGTTAATGCAATAGCCCCTAATGAAGCAAACGAGCGTATTAGCGTCACTAACTCTTCACTAAACGGAATGATATTATTTTTTTCATCTTTAACGTTTATTAACTGAATAACCCCTAAAATATCATCTTGGTGATCTTTTAAAGGAATAGTTAGCATTGATTGCGTACGATAACCCGTGCGAGCATCCATTTCACGCGCAGCGCTCATGTCAAAAGGCAGTGCAGCGTAAACATCAGGAATATTAATTACTTTGCCTGAATTAACTGCATGGGCAACGATTGCTCGTTGGTTTGGTTTGCCATCGATATATAAGTCAATATTGGGAAAGCTAACAAAACGATCTGAACCGCCACCCAAGTATAAGTTAAGTGATTTATTGATCACGGTTTCAAACTTAAGCTGATCATCTTCTGTTATCGAATAAATACTGCCGGCATCTGAATTAGCGATAGACATCACAACTTGTAAAATTTCGTCCAACAGCAGTTGTGGCTCTTTTTCGGTAGTCAGGCGAATACTAATATCGATAAAGTGCTGAAGGTTTGTTCTGTCTTTAATGTGCTGTGGCATATTTTTGCTACTTTTTTGTATGTACGAAGGCACCATTCCAATCCTTAGCGAGTGTTTGTATATCTGTACTTTGTATTCGTTCAATATAAATACGGTAAACGTCTGCGTTTAATACAGCGTTACTTTTTAATTGCTTAAATAAGCTAAGCGCACTTTCCCATTCTTTATTATGAAAAAGCGTGATGGCTTTTAGCGAGTTATCTATTTCGTTAAGCTGTATTTTGCTTAGTTTATTCGTATAATTTATGGGTTCATATAGTGCGACTGAAGTTGTTTTTCCAACCACCTGCACTTTATCAATGAGCCTAAAAGAGATCCCCGAGCATGCCTGCATTGTATCTTCGGTAACCAGAATAGCGACACCATAAAACTTGGTCAAGCTTTCGACTCTTGCCCCTAAGTTAACAGCATCCCCCAATACGGTATACGCTTTACGGTACATTGAACCCATGTCACCCACATTCATATCACCAGAGCTTAAGCCGACTCCAATACTGATTGCGGGAAGGTTTTGCTTTGCAAACAGTGTGTTTATTTCTGCTAGGCCTTCAGTCATTGCTAGAGCCGCCTCAACGCCATGTTGAGCGTGGTCTTTATCTAGTAATGGCGCATTCCAAAATGCCATGACCATATCGCCAACGTATTTGTCTATTGTGCCAGTGTTATCAAATATGATTTTAGTAATAGCGCTCAGGTATTGATTTAAATATTCGCTTAATTGGTGAGCCGACATGCTTTCAGATAATGATGTAAAACCTCTTATATCGGCGAATAAAACAGTCATGTTTCTGCGTTCGCTATTTTGAACTAAATTACCGCCTTGTTCTATAAGCTGATTTATACGTTCTGGTGGTACATATTGGTCAAACATTGTTTTTATTTTTTTGCTGTGTTTCATTTCAGCAATAGAGCCAACAATAATGTAATAGCTAGCTAAAAGTGTGGTGAGTAATAAGGTCATAAATAAAGGAAGGTTGACTTTTTGTGCCGACCACATGTAAAAATTTATAGCGACGTTAACACTTGCAACAATAATTGAGAATGCCAAAATAAAGCGTGCGGTTTTACCAATGCTAAAAAACGACAGGGCAAGGCCAGTAATAATAATAATGACCAAACTGGCGCCTAGTGACCAACTAGGTTTTGAAGGAAGTAGCTGCGGGTTCATTAACCCTTCAAATATATTGGCATGAACTTCAACTCCTGGATATTGCAAGCCTACGGGGGTAGATCGTAAGTCAGCCAACCCCACAGCAGAAGTGCCAATAAACGCGACGCTTCCCTCTAGCTCTTTTAAACCAACTTTTTGTGTTAGCACATCGGTTGCTGAGTAATATGCAAAGCTGCGAGCTCCGCCTTTATAAGGAATAAGTATTTGTCCGTATTCATCGGTTTGAATCCATTTATTGTGAAACTTAACGCCTTCAAATAGGGTTATACCATTTGATGTAGTTGAGCGTGTTTCTATTGTGTTGGCTAATGTATACAAACGGGCGGCTTCAAGCGCTAAAGAAGGGTAAAGGGTGTTACCTACACGGTTAACCAATGCTGCTTTTCGTATAAAGCCATCTTCATCACTATGTGCATTAATAAAACCATGGCCCGCTGCGGCATTTTGTAACTTAGGGATATTAATAATAGCACCCGGGTAGTCATTAATTTGTGAGTTTGTGTGTTCACCTTCTTGCCAAATTACGCTGCTTTTAGCTGGCGCATTATGTTCACTTAATTCATCGTTAATCAATAAAAACCCCAAGGTAATATCGTTTTTTGCCAGCGCTTTAGCTAATTTTGTATCGGCATCTACTTGTTGTTTTATTGTCGAAAGCGGGCTCGCATACTTTGCCGAAAAGTCAGGGAGTTCATCCATAATTTTAGTAACAGGGTTTACTTCAGGCTCCGAGAAAAATATATCGAAGGCGATAACAATGACACCAGCGTCAGTTAATTTAGTGACAAGATCAGCCACTTTAGAGCGACTCCAAGGGAAGCGCCCCTGTTCTTGCATGCTTTTTTCATCAATATCAATGATTACTACAGATTCATTCACTTTTCTTGGTGTGTCTGCGAGGGTGAGTTGTAAGCGTGAATCGTAAATAATCCCCTCAACTCGGTTGAGAAGTTTAGCTACTGCACCTGTCGAAAAAAATTCGATAGATGCTATGAGTAATGTGATCAATACACCAATATAAAAATGCTTCGATGTTATTTTTTTTAATAGGTTAATAGTCAAAGCTCCTAGCGCGTTTAAAATTCAAAAACGCGCCCCTCTTTACCACATTCAATACACACATCGTTGCCGTAGCTTGCTTGTAAATAACTTTCTATTTCGGTAAGTTGCTCATCGGTTCTTGAGGGATCGTGACTGATTATCACCATGTTTTTGACTTTCGCTTTTATTGCAAGTTGAGCAACTTGGTCAATAGTACTGTGGCCCCAGCCATGTTTTAATGGTAAGTCAGCATCAATAAGTTGAGCGTCATGTATAAGTAAATCGGCCCCTTCTATAAATGCTGCCCACTCGCTAATACTGGTTGTAGTTTGGTGAGGTGGGTTAAGCTCGTTGTCGGTCACATATGCCACCTTCGCGCCATCAGCAAATAAGCAATAAGCAGTTCCGCCGCCAGGGTGATTTAGCGGTGCCGTGGAGATAGAAAAACCATTAAGGTTAAATTGCGATTGTGCCGAAAGCTCAGTATTGAGCGTAATATTTGATGGTAAGTCTTGATGACGAACAGGAAAATAAGAGCCACTCATTTGTTCTACAATACCGTGTTGAGTGTTTTTATCGTCAACATTACCTGCAACAATTGTTATATCGCGATTTGCTTGATAAATAGGTTTAAAAAAAGGAAAGCCCTGAATATGATCCCAATGATTGTGAGTGAGCAAAATATAGATAGGGCTTTGCTGCTCGAGTAAATAATCTCCAAGTTTTGCTATTCCAGTGCCCGAGTCTAATATCAGTGCACTGCCATTATTTTTTGTCACATAAGTACACGATGTATTCCCACCATATAGATGGGTATCACTTCCGGGTGTAGGCATTGAGCCTCTTACCCCAAATAATTCGACTTTCATTTATGGCTCAACTCCATCGGGATAAAAATCAAACTTAGATACACTGATATTATTTGAGTTACCATTATCGCAAGTGCTACTTAAGGCTATTTGCGTGTCAGTTTGTAGAATTAACGAGGTAAAAACGAGTGAATTTGTACAAAGGTTAGTTTGGTAATAACCAACTCCACCAGTACCAAATGCGCTATCAAGCTCGCCATTTGTAGTAATTCGTGCAATTACGCCCTGGTTGTTACTAGTACCGACTAATATAAGTTTATCAGTGCTATCTAGCTTGGCACCTTTAATTAAAGTATTGCCGGTTGCAGCTAAACTATATTGGCCAACGCCATTGTCAGCAAAGCTTGTATCTAATGAGCCCGACGAAAGCAAGCGTACAACATTCGCTTTATCAGGTGTACTGACTAAATTTGCAACTAAATAGATTGCGCCAGATGAGTCGGTTATTACACTGGCTACTTTATTGTTGGTGTTAGGCGTATCGGTACCTGAATATCTAAACAACTCATTGCCGGTTAAGTTAAGTTTGAGCGCAATCAATGCTGAATCAGCACCTGTTACTAATTTACCAGCAATAAAAATTTCATTGTTGTTAATGTGAATTTTAGAAAAATCCTCATCCGTTAACCCTAATAAAACGCCTTCAGTGCCAAAGCTTGTAGCGAGTACCCCTTGCGCTGTAAGCATCATTGCAAATGACTGTGTGTTCCCAGATTGCGTTGCAGTACCCACTGCAACAATATTGCTACTATTGGTTATTGCTATATCTGATAATGTAAGTGCTTCGGTATTTTCAATGTTGGTTACATAGATGCCGTCGGTTGCAAATGTTGTATCAAGTGAGCCATCTTGGTTCACTTTGGCTACAAAACCTTGCGAGCCATTGGTCGTTTTTTTAGTACCAGCAAGTAATAAGTTGCCATTGTTTAATTCAGCTAACGCAACGTGTTGTGAGTTTAACTCAATGGCAATTTCTTTATGGCCCGTTTTACTAAAGCTCGTATCTATGGTGCCAGTAGTGGTAAAGCGGGTTAATACTAACTTTATTGCACCGTTTGTTTCGGCTGTTGAGGCAAGCATATATTTACCTGCTTGAGCGCCATTACTAAGTTGTATCAGTTTTATTGATTGATCGTTTGATGCTTCGGTTATTGCATCAACTGTTAAATAGCCTGTGCTATTGAAATTAGTAAATAATGCGGCCTGATCGGTTAAAGCTCCAATAAATGGTTTAGCGTTGGTGTCGTCATTAATGCCGGCTACCCATAAAGTATCGTTAGAGTCGATAGACGCTGTGTTTACAGTTTGTTTAGCATCTATGCCTGAAAGAATGCTAACTCCAGATTCACCGTAATTATCATCAAGTGCACCTGTTGAGCTTATTACACGTGCTGTGAATACTTGCTCTGCAAGAGGCACACCTGTTGTGCCCGAGAGCATTATTTCATTTTTAACCGGCTCGTACTGAATACCAGTTATTTGAGCGCCGACATTACCCGCACCGCTGTTGCCATCAATGTTATAAATTGCAATTCCGTCAGTGTCAAAACTTGTCACTAGCTCGCCATTTTTATCAATGGCTAACACAACAGCATCTTTTTCACCAGTTAGCCGTGTCATATAGCCACCCGCAAAAGCAGTAAAATTAGAATCAGCTAAACCACCAATGGCAAATAACTCATCGTCTTTGTTGTTACCTGGCTGGCCTAAGTCGCTTGATAAGTTAATGATAAGCGGATCGCCCCCATTAAAATTACCATCGTTATCTCCATTTGCTTTTAAATAACGTATTAGCGAGTTTTTAGTGCCATCAGCATCGGTAACGCTACCCACAACTAAATAGTCTGAGTTTTCAAAGTTTTTAACTGCGTAGCCTTCATCATCACGATTAGCGCCACTTACATCAACAATGACGGGTGTTGAGTTTTCGAATGACAAGTCGTCGGTTTTATAATGTATCCATAGGCTATCGGTTTGAGTACCATCAAAATGCTTGCCTACAGCAAGTAATTTATTGCCGTCAATTTCAAGGTCATTGATAACCGTGGTACTGTTAAGCGTTGTACATTTTATACCCGTGTTACTTTCCCCGTCATCATCTGAGCCGGTTCTTAATGTCCCTGCAAGATCCATTTTAAGTACGCACGCTTCATTATTACTGCCATCAAAACTTGAATAGGCAATAAATAAATCGGTGCCGTCGGAAATAATGGCGGTGGCTTCTTCATCTTGCTCTAAATCAAGTATTTTAATGCCAGTGGTATTAAATGCGGTGTTTGCACCGCCGTTATTAGTGTACGAAACAATAAGAATGTCTTTGTCTGCATTATTGGTAAAGCCCACAAAATATAAGTTGTTGTTAAGCGCTATGCTGTCGTTAAATTGCCCACCTGAAAATACGCTGCCTAGATCGAGCTGCCCCGTAATAGGGCGACCATATGATGCATCTTCAACAGGGATTAGCGGCTCGGTAACATCAAGGATATTAACCGTGATATTAACTGCAGTGGTTTCATTAGGGGTGCCGTTATCTGTTACTTGAATATTTAATATGTATTGAGTTTTGGTTTCATAGTCAAAAGGGGTTTCGCCATTCACGCTTAAAATGCCAGACGATGCATTTAAGTTAAATAAAGCAAAATCACCGCCGGCTAATGCATAGGTTAAATCTTGATTTTCAATGTCGGTAGCAACAATGGTTCCTATAATGTCGGAATCTGTCGCGTCCTCATTAATGCTAAAGCTTTGTTCAGCAACTATGGGCGGATCGTTGATTGGGTTGATGGTAATGGCTAATGTACTGTTAGCCGTTCCACCATTATTATCACTTGCAGTGTAGGCCACCGTTGCAACGCCGTTTGCATTAGCAGCAGGCGTGTATTGAATTTGGTTATTTACAATAGTTGCCGTGCCTACATCTGTACTCGCGCTACTTATTACTAAGCTGTCGCCATCCACATCTGAATCGTTAGCGAGCACATCAATAGTAATAGGCGCTGCGTCTTCATCCATATTTGCGGTATCGGCAGTGGCAACAGGCGCATCGTTTATTGGGTTGATAGTAATCGCCAATGTGCTGTTAGCCGTTCCACCGTTATTGTCACTTGCAGTGTAAATCACCGTTGCAACACCGTTTGCATTAGCTGCAGGCGTGTACTGAATTTGGTTGTTTACAACACTTACAGCACCCACATCAGCGCTCGCGGTACTGATTACTAAGCTATCGCCATCCACGTCTGAATCGTTAGCGAGTACGTCAATAGTAATAGGTGCTGCATCTTCATCCATGGTTGCGGTATCGGCAGTGGCAACGGGTGCATCGTTGATTGGGTTGATGGTAATGGCCAATGTGCTGCTAGCCGTTCCACCGTTATTGTCACTTGCAGTGTAAATCACCGTTGCAACACCGTTTGCATTAGCTGCAGGCGTGTACTGAATTTGGTTGTTTACAACACTTACAGCACCCACATCGGCAGTGGCGTTACTGATTACTAAGCTGTCGCCATCTACGTCTGAATCGTTAGCCAGTGCATCAATAGTAATAGGCGCTGCATCTTCATCCATAATTGCGGTATCAGCAGTGGCAACGGGTGCATCGTTGATTGGGTTGATGGTAATGGACAATGTGCTGCTAGCTGTTCCACCGTTATTATCATTTGCAGTGTAAATCACCGTTGCAACGCCGTTTGCATTAGCCTCTGGCGTGTATTGAATTTGGTTATTTACAACACTTACAGCACCCACATCAGCGCTCGCGGTACTGATTACTAAGCTGTCGCCATCCACGTCTGAATCATTAGCGAGTACATCAATAGTAATAGGCGCCGCATCTTCATCCATAGTTGCAGTATCGGCAGTGGCAACGGGTGCATCGTTTATCGGGTTGATAGTAATCGCTAATGTGCTGTTAGCCGTTCCACCGTTATTGTCACTTGCAGTGTAAATCACCGTTGCAACACCGTTTGCATTAGCTGCAGGCGTGTATTGAATTTGGTTGTTTACAATAGTTGCCGTGCCTACATCAACGCTCGCGTTACTTATTACTAAGCTATCGCCATCCACATCTGAATCGTTAGCGAGCACATCAATAGTAATAGGCGCTGCATCTTCATCTATGGTTGCAGTATCAGCGGTTGCAACGGGTGCATCGTTGATTGGTAAAATAGTAATGCTTAGTGTTGAAGTCGCATTTGCATCTTGCGCATCTTTTATTGAATAAGTCACCGTTGCTACGCCATTTGCATTAGGGGCAGGTGTGTACTGAATTTGATTATCAACAATTAGCGCAGTGCCACTGTTGGCAGAGACCTCGCTCAATATTAAGCTGTCGCCGTCAATATCTGAATCATTGGCTAAAACGTCAATGAGCAATGCAATTGCGTCTTCATTTATGGTAGCAAGGTCAGCGTTTGCAACGGGCGCATCATTTACAGGCGTTACAATAATCGTAACACTTGCGGTACTGTCTTTCTCACCAGGAGAGCCATTTTCATACCCATCAGTAATACTGTAGGTAAGAACAGTTTGTCCAGAAAAGTTGGCCGGCGGGGTATATTCAATTTGCCCATTAACAATGCTTGCTGAGCCAAGTGTGCTATTTACATTAAATAGTGTAATGGTATCGCCGTCAGCGTCTGTATCATTTGCTAGTACATTTAGCTGTGTTGCGCTGCTATCTTCGGCTATGGTGAACTGATCATCGCTTGCCTCAGGGAAGGTGTTATTTCCACTTTCGCTCAGTGTTACTTGAGCGGTTGCGGTAAGGCCCTGCTCATTTGAAATTAAATAAGAAAAGCTATCTACCCCAGAAAAATCACCATTTGGTTGATAAGTAAATGAACCATCACTATTTAAATTGAGCGTGCCGTTTTGAGGCGCTGTAACAGGTGTGGTGTTAACAGTAAGGTCGCCAGTTTCTATATTAAAATCGTTGGCTAGTAGGCCACTGTCTGCTGAGACTGAAAATAGACTATTTCGAGCAAACTGATAAGCGTCATTTTGTGCAACCGGATTATCTGGCTGGCTATTTACAATGATAGTAACAGTGGCTGTGGCACTAGCACCCTGGGAGTCAATGGCTGCATATTGAAACTGGTCTACCCCATTAAAGTTAGCATCAGGTATGTAACTAAAGCTGCCATCAATGCTAAGTAAAAGTTGCCCGTGAGTAGGTGCAACTATAAAGGTGTCGTCTACCGTAAATGTGTCACCGTTAGGATCGGTATCATTGCTAAGTACCCCATTTCCTGCAGAGATAACAAGGGTATTATCTTCGTTTACGTTATAACTATCGTTATTAGCAACGGGGGCCGAGTTAGTATTGGTGCTTACAATAAATACAGTTGCTGTAGCTTCACCGCCTTGGTTATCAATAACTTTATATTGAAAGCTATCTTCACCTTGCATATTTGGTTCGCCTTGGTATTCAAAGCTACCGTCAGCAAATAAGGTTAGCTGTCCGCGCAGCGGCTCATTAACAGGCGCTACATCAACCGTAAGTTCATCTAAATCAACATCGCTATCGTTACCCAATAAACCAGGAGCTGAAACAGTTAATGTACCATCACTTGAAATATTATAGGTGTTGTTCAGGGCAATAGGCGCATCATTAATCGGCTTAATTGTTACAGCAACAACCGCGGTGTCGGTTCTGCCTAGCTCGTTAATAATTTGATAGCTAAATGCATCTTCACCATTAAAGTTAAGCGCAGGCTGATAAGTAAAATCACCCGATTCGGTCATAGTTACTGAGCCATGCGAAGGGGTTACTAATACTTGTGTGTTGGCAAGGAGCTGTCCGCTATACGGATTCGTATCGTTTGTTAGTACATTGCCTTGCAGGGCAGTATCTTCATCAATTTCAAATATATCGTTGTTAGCTGTAGGAGCAAAAGCAAGTTCTCCACCTAGGGGAGCTATGTTTATTAAGTTAGAAAACCCACTTTCACCGCTACCATCTATGCCTGTTATAAGAGCTTGATAGCTTTTGTTTGTAATCGTGTTTGGTATTGTAAAGAAAGGGTCCGAAATGCTTAAAAATTGTTGGCCATTTTCAAGTTCATCAACATTGGAAGGCGATACACCCGGTTGGGTGGCAATGTATACGTTATAACGGTTTAGCTCATTGTTGGCTTGCCAAGCAAGGTTAATACCTTGATCTTCTCGTTGAGCTGTTACTCCTACAATTTGATGAGGCTGCCAGCTAAACGTAATTGCATCGGCAAGAACTTGGTTTTGCAGTGTATCTGTTATCCATATTTCTAAGCGTAATTCTCCAGCACTTGCACCATAAATAGATGGGCTTAGCCCAATAACAGAACGCTCGTATTCATTACCACAATCAGATGAGCAAATAGGTAGGCTTTTATTAACGCTGGGTAATACTAAGTTTATTTCGCTAATGCCGTCGGGATCGCGGGCACTGAGTAAAAATGAAACATTACCTTGTACTGTTTCTGTTTGAGTAAAGCCAATAGTAGCTTGCGAGTTTGCTATAGCTGAGCCCACAGCGCCGCGACTCACGGTATTTTCACCTAAAATCTGTATTTGTGTTGTTTTATTACTGGCTAAAACGCCCACTAAATTTACATAACTTGCAACGGCTGGTGGGTTAACTGTAGATGTAGGCGCTTGCGCTGACGCTTGAGGTTGTTGCTCATCTGAGCCTCCGCAAGCACTTAGTGCAAACATCATTGAACCAAGCAAAAGGTGTTTTTTTGCGGTCATTATTTAATACTCCAAAATAAAAGCGGTCTATCCAATGTGTTTACGGTTCTAATATAAAAGAACCGCTCGCGTTTACATCTGGATTATTAATTTCACTCAGCTGAAAGTTACCAATAATGGTATCTAGGTCATTCAAAAACACCGCGTCTATATCACCTTCTGCTTTATTGTTTCCGTATGAGGCAAACGTAATAGCTAAATCTAGTTTACTCAGATTTATTAAACCACTGTACGCCGCATACCAAGTACCGCCGGCATCATTAAAGCTAATTTCGCCATCAGGCACTGTTCCATTGTCAAAATCAACGGCCATGGTCATAGCAAAGTCGCTAATGCCTCCTTCACTTGAAGCCACACTAAAATCAGAAGCGCTGTAGTTAAAAGTACCTTGGCGCTGAGCTATTTGGTCCACTAAAAAGGCGTTATCTACAGCCTGAAATTGCTGCTCAGAGTATGCGTCTACTGTGCTATCATCTTCTAAAATAGCGTTGTTTGTTGAGGCTGTTTGAGTTTGCTCTGTTTCTTCACTTTCGCTATTAGGCTCAATAGTTGCAACGGTTTGATCAAATACAGCTGCGGCACGCGTTGTTGTAAAAACATCACCAGTACTTGTAATTTGTGCAAACGAAAATGCTTCATTATCACCAAGCGACAGCACGTTATTATTTGTAAGTGTTAGGTCGATTGCACCATCCCATACAGCTATAAATACATCACTACCTACTAGCTGCACTTCAAAGTGCGTGCCACGAATACCAATTGACCCCACAGGGGTTTTAACGTTATAAGCCCCGCCATTTTTTTTGATAACGCCAGATATAGAACGCAGGCCGCCTTTGAGTAACTCAATAGATGCAGACCCTTGTTGTGTGTTTTTATCAAACTGGTAATTGGCTATATTAAGTTCTGAATTTTCTTTTAAAGAAATTAAACCGCCATCTAACATTGAAAACTGCGCTTTACTTTGGTTGCCAGTCGTTATTCGGTCTATGCCAAAAACAGTATCACGACGCTGCAATTGACGTTGTTGGGCTGCCTCATTTGTTGCTAATACAGAGCCACGGGCCAGAATAGTTTTACCCGCTGGCTCACTTGCTTGCGCATAAAAATTTACACAAAGTAAGGCGGTAATGATAGGAAGTATGTGTTTCATAAATACCTTAAATTAAAATGAGTAAGAGGCGCTTAAATTAATGTCTAAACGGTCGTATTCGAACAAAGCAATATTGCTGCTTTTATCCTGATAGTTAGTGATTAGTTGCAACGCAAAATCACGATTAACTAAGTAGCGAACAGTAGCCGAGAGCATAAGTAGGTTATCGGCACGCTTTTGCAAAAATAAAGGATGATCTTCTTGATAATTAATCCATTGGTAACCAGCAAGTGAAAGTAATTGCCAATTTTTGGCTAATTGAGTGTTGGCTTGGTAGTACACACTGGTGCTTTGGCGACTATTAAACTCTCCCTGAGTTAAGTCAGCGTCTTCATTTTTAACATTAACACTAAAGCGGTTAAACCAATGCTGTGTTGAATAACTTACTCCAGTATTAATCGCATAAAATGTATTATCGAGCTTGTCGTCAAATCGGTTGTTTAACTCCCCCCCACTGAGCGCTGCAAAAAGACTAATACTGTCAGATAACTCAAAATCAGCACCCAAGGTTATAGCCGACTCAGCTCTATAAAGCTCAGAATCAAGCATTAAAGGCGTTGTTGAAGCCTGAACGTGCCAATTAACATCCCCAATTCCGTAATTATATGCAGCACTAAAATGGGCATTAACGCGGTCATATTGACTCAGTTCTGCGAATTTATACCACCCAGCATTAGCGTTTATAACCATAGTGCTTTGTTGGTTAATAGGGTAGGAGTATTTACCTGAGTAATTAAGCTTAGCGTAACTATCATCTGTGCTTTTACTTTCAGGTGATAACAAAAATTCACCAATTTCAGGAATTATAATTGTATTTTCTGTAGTGCCTGCATTTACGTTGCCATCAACGCCCAACGCAAACTCAATATTTTGAGAATAAAAATCACCGGCTCGTTTACTTTGTAAAGCTACCCTATCTAACAATGCCTGTGCAGAGGTTTTTATGGTGTTTGGCGCCATAGATGAGTCAATAAGTATTAAGGCTTGATTTTGTGCAGCAGGAAAGTTTTTTACCAACATATAAGCACGAGCTAAAAATAAACGCGCTTCATACCACTTTGGGTTGCTTTCAATGGTGCGCTCAAAAGCAAAAATAGCCTCGGCAGTATGATTTAACTTTAAAGCAGAAACGCCCAACAAAAAATCATAAGTGGGTTCGCCCAAATATTGGTTCTGTTCTTGGCTTAGCTGGTAGGCTTGGCGATATTTTTTTTCAGAGACTAACTTTTGTACGTCGATCAAAAACTGGCTGTAGCTATTACTATTTTGCGCAACAGAACTAAAACTGAGGGCGGTTAAACAGCTATAAAGGAAAAGTTTTAAAATCGGTTTAGTCATGCTTAATTATATATCTTGAAAAGTGTAGATATATTTTACAGTAAAAATAGATTTTGAACAGAAAATAAGCGGTTTTTAATAAAAATACACAATGAATTCAATGATATTTAGCTATAAACATAAATAGTAATTAATGGGGAGTAATAAAAGGCTCGCAGTACAGGGAGAATATAGTTGGACTAAAAAAGAATTGTATTTAATGATTGAGTATGTGTTTTGCAGAAAAATAAGAAGAGAAAAGTGGGGCGATTGACGGGGCTTGAACCCGCGACAACCGGAATCACAATCCGGGGCTCTACCAACTGAGCTACAACCGCCACAACACACCTTGTTTGGTGTGGCGCGCATAATACATAAAATAATAAACCTTGTGAAGCCTTAAATTAAAAAAAATTAAATTTAAAAATAAAATCTAAAAATTCACTCTCGTACAGCGAAAGTTCAGTAATGCTTGTTCAAGCTATGCGCGATTAAAAACTATAAACAATACGCCATATATATAGTATGAATTCATTAATAAATGAGAACAAATTGTAAATTAATGTATAATGCTAACCGGAAAAACACTAATCAAAAACATTTGGAGTAAATATGGATTCAGTACTTAATTGGCTTAATGATAACTCAGGCTTAATTTTACACTATAGTATTCAAACAGTTGTTGCGCTTATTATCTTTTTAATAGGTAGTAGGGTTTCTAAGTTTTGTTCTAACTTAACAGAAAAAGGGTTTGCAAAAAAACAGGTAGACAAAGCGGTTGGCTCTTTTGTAGCAAGCATAGTTTATACCCTTGTGTTTGCATTAACAGTACTAATGGCGCTTTCGCAAATTGGCATTGAAACAACCTCATTTATTGCAATTTTAGGTGCGGCTGGTTTAGCGGTAGGTTTAGCGCTGCAAGGTTCATTATCTAACTTTGCGTCGGGTGTACTAATCATTTTACTTCGTCCGTTTAAATCGGGTGATTTTGTAGAAGCCGGTGGCAAATCTGGTACAGTTAAAAAAATTGAGATTTTTTCAACTGAACTTCGCACACCAGATAATAAAGTAATCATTGTTCCTAACTCTCAAATTATGTCGGGCGCTATTACAAACGTATCGCGCGAATCAACTCGCCGTATCGATTTAGTGATTGGTGTTGGTTACGATGCTGATTTACGTCAAGCAAAAGAAGTATTAAAATCTGTACTTGATGCAGAAACACGCTTACTTACAGATCCTGCTTATACCGTAGCTGTTTCTGAACTAGGTGATTCAAGCGTTAACTTTGTAGTGCGTCCTTGGGTTAATGCTGCTGACTACTGGCCTACATATTTTTCACTAATGGAAAATATTAAAATTGCATTAGACGACGCAAATATTTCAATTCCATTTCCGCAAATGGATGTTCATTTACACAAGCAAGACTAATTTTTAGTATTAAATAGGTTATTTTTAATGAAATTAAAGCTTTTATCAGTGTTAGTTGCAGCATCTGCTGCGACTAACGCTTTCGCTGAAGATGCAGAGCAAAAAACGTGGGAAGTTACTAGTGAGCTTGGTGCTATTGTTACTAGTGGTAACACTGAAACAACAACGCTTAAAGGTGGTATTAAAGTACAGCATAACCTAGAAAGCTGGAACAACGAGTACAAGCTTGACGGAATCTACAAAGAAGATGAGGTTGACGATGCTAACGGTAACAAAGTTACTCAACGCACAAACGAAAAGTACTCAATTTCAGCCCAAGGTAACTACAAATTAAATGAAGAGCATTCTCATTTATTCATTTATGGTTCACACGTTTCAGACTACTTTGGTGCATACCGCAGCGAATCTGTAATCTCAGCGGGTTATGGCTTACGTTTATTAAATGAAAAAACCATGTGGTTAAGCGCAGAGATTGGTCCGGGTTACAAATACTTTGAATACCCAGATGACAGCACTGAAGTAGATGAAAATGGTAATCCACTTGCCGGTGAGTTTGAAGGTGAAGTGATTGCCCTTGGCAAGTTAGACTACAATTGGCAAATTTCTGACAATGCGCGTTTTACGCAGCTAGTGGCTGTTGAATACGGTGACACGAACACTAAAACACGTTCAGAAACGGCATTGCTTGCTAAAATTAATGGCTCTCTACAAATGAAAGTGGCTTTTAATGTAACCAACAACTCAGACGTTGCGGATGACAAAGAAAGTACAGATACAGAGACGTCATTCACACTAGTTTACAGTTTTTAACCAAAACCATTAAATTAGTGACATTTAAATGACAAAAGGGGCGAAAGTCCCTTTTTTATTTGCCTAAGATTAATGTATTATAGCCACCAATTTTGGTTGTAGACCTAGGGATATACCTACTCGTGAAAGTTTTTACACAATTATTAAGTGCTTTTGTTCTCTTATTTAGCCTTAACGCAATGGCTTTTACGCCGACAGCGTCGCAGCTAGAACAATTTAAAAAACTACCCAAATCACAGCAAGAGGCATTAGCCAAGCAGTATGGTGTTGACCTTTCTACAATCACAGGGTCAAACCAGTCAAGTAATCAAACACAAACCGAGCAGCCAACCATTGGTGAACGTTCGGAGCCACAGCAAGCAGAGCTTAGCGATGACGAGCGCTTCAATCCCAAAAAAGATGAATTAAAACCATTTGGTTATTCACTGTTTGCTGGTGAACCAACCACGTTTATGCCAAATGAAAGCGCAGCAGTTCCTGATACTTATTTAGTAGGCCCAGGTGATCAGTTAAACATTAACTTTTATGGTAAAGAAAGTGAGAGCTTTGATGTAACAGTCGACCGTGAAGGCAGAATTAGCATTCCCGATTTAACACCCGTTCAAGTTGCAGGTTTAACGTTTGCAGAAGTTAAAGCGCTTATTAACGCAAAGGTAGAGCAAGAAGTTATAGGCGTAAAAGCGTTTGTATCGCTCGGGCAGTTACGCAGCATGCGTATTTTAGTATTAGGTGAGGCTTACAAACCAGGTAGCTACAGTGTTTCGTCTTTAACTACTGTATCACATGCATTATTTGTCAGTGGTGGGGTATCTGACATTGCTTCTCTTCGTAATATTCAAGTTAAACGCGCTGGTAAAGTGGTGAGTAACTTCGATTTATACGATTTACTCATCAAAGGTGATAGCAGCAAAGACATAGTATTAAAACCTGGGGACGTTGTATTTGTCCCCTCTGTTGGTTCGCAAGTAACGGTTGAAGGCCTTGTAAAACGCCCAGCTATTTTTGAACTTAAACAAGGTGAAACGGCTAAACAACTTTTATACATGGCCGGTGGATTAAAGCCAGAGGCTTATGCGAAAAACGTAGTTGTTGAACGTTTTAATAATCAGCGTAAAGAAATACTCTCTGTTGATTTTAGCAAAAGTAATATTAACTATATTCCAAAAGACGGCGACCGAATTCGCTTTAATTCGGTAAGTTCACAATACCAAAATTCAATCAGCCTAATTGGTGCTGTTGCACGCCCAGGCAGCTATCAGTGGTATCAAGGTAAACGTATTTCAGACGTACTTAAGTCTGTGCGCGGCGATTTACTCCCACAGGCAGATTTAAGCTACGGTTTATTAATTCGTGAAATAAACATTAATGGTGATATAGAAGCCCACCAATTTGACGTAGCGCAAGCGATTATTAAAAACGCTGACAATAACCTAGCGCTTAAAGCGAATGACAAAATCATCGTATTCAGCCGCTTTGAAGAAAAAGAAATAGAAAAAACAGCGCTTGAAAACATGGCGCTAAGCCAAGAAGAACAAGAGCAACAACTTAAAGCTGAGCAGTGGCATACTTATCAACAAAAAGAGTTTGAAAAATACATTGGTATAAACCAAAAAGAAGAAATTATTACCGAAAGTGGCCAAGCGCTAACAATTGCTGATATTTCAAAACGTAAAGCTAACGAACAATCGCAAGAGTTAAAAGCTGAAGACTATGCCTTTTTTAGTCGCCATAACTTACTCCTTCCTATTATCGAAAAGTTAAAACAGCAAGCATCAATAGCGCAAGCTATGCAGCTAGTTGAAATTAACGGTAACGTAACTTACCCAGGTATTTACCCGCTGACCGTAAGCGGCGAAGTAGCCGATCTAGTAACGGCAGCAGGTGGCTTATTAGAATCTGCTTATACTAAACAAGCTGAAATTACGCGCATTGTTTTAGGTGACGCCTCTCAGGTAGAACATGTACGATTTGATCTTGAAAGTGCCCTAAAAGGTGAATCACAAAACAACATCACCCTTCGTAGTAAAGACAGCATTAACATTTTCTCGATTCCTAACTGGCAAGAAAATGTAAAGGTAGAGCTAAAAGGCGAACTGAAATTCCCTGGTACATACACTATTCGCCGAGGCGAAACGCTTACTGATTTACTTAAACGTGCGGGTGGTTTTTCTGATTTTGCAGAACAAAACGCAGCAATATTTACCCGTGTTTCTATAAAAGAGCAAGAGCAACAACAACTAGCTCGCTTATCAACCGAGTTGCGCCGCGATATTGCTTCTAAAAGCTTCCAAAACTCAGTTAGTGGTAACTCTCTTTCATACGATGAGATGGATAAACTGCTAAATGATTTAGCCAGTGTTGAGGCGGTTGGGCGTTTAGTTATTGATTTACCCTTAATAGTAAATAACCAACAAAACTTAGTTCTACAAAATGGCGACACGTTATACGTACCAAGTAAACGTGATTCTATAAGCATTATTGGTGAAGTTAACTACTCTACATCGCACCTTTATAAAGCCGGTGTAAGTGTAGATGACTACATTGACCTAAGTGGCGGCCTTAAAGAACGCGCAGCAGAAGACCGCATTTACATTATTAAAGCCAATGGCTCTGTTGAAATTCCAAATGCAGGAGGCTGGTTTGCTGCTAATAATGCAAATCAGTTAGAGCCAGGCGATACAATAGTAGTTCCTATGGATGCAGGACATATGGATAAGCTAACATTGTGGAGCACAGCTACCCAGATTCTTTATCAACTGGGTGTAGCGGTTGCTGCGATTGGTAGTTTGTAAAGTAGTTTATCGATAAATGCAATCTGTAAAACTCTTATTGCATTTTTTATAAAATATTGATGGATATATAAATCGAAACTTGAATTCAAGCTTATTTAATAAAAAGAGTACTCGCTTACATTAAGTTAAGAATAGTAGGTTTTAAATTTCAAGTTATTTTAGCTAAAAGCTTAAATTCAATGTTTTACCGAAGGTTGAAAGGTATACCTCAGAAAACTGGCTGATAAGAGAATTTCATGGGTAATAAAATTAAACAAAATAACAACGAGTTAAACTACTTAGAGCAAGATTTTGATGCAGAGATAAATTTAAAGGAGTTGTTATCGGTACTTTGGAATCGTAAGTTTATAATTGTCTTTACATCGGTTGTATTTACTATCGTAGCCGTATTCTATGCATTGAGTTTACCTGATACTTATAAATCTGAAGCATTATTAACAGTAGCAGAGCAAAAAGACTCTACAGGGTTAGGTGGCTTATCAGGGCAGTTTGGTGGTTTGGCTAGCTTGGCTGGAATTAACTTAGGTGCAGGCTCAGATAATAAAACACAACTAGCAATAGAAGTTTTAAAGTCACGTCAATTTACGAGCGAATTTATACAAAATCATAATATTCTACCTGATTTAATGGCAGTCAAGTCTTGGAATAGTAGTACTAATGAAATTTCGTACAATGAAGATATCTATATAGCACACCAAAAAAAGTGGATCCGTGAAATATCAGCACCTTTCAAGCCAAAGCCTTCAATGCAAGAAGCACATAGAGCGTTCAGCAAAGTCGTATCTATAAATACTCTTAAAGATACAGGTATGGTTACAATTTCGATTGAACATATATCCCCAGTAATTGCAAAGCAATGGGTAGACTGGTTAGTCGAAGATATTAATTCAGTTATGAAAAAACGAGATGTAGCAGAAGCAAATCGAAGCACTGACTTTCTAGTGAAACAGCTAAATAAAACAAAAATTGCTGATATACGTTCAATTTTATATAAGCTGATAGAAGAGCAAGCAAAAACAATTATGTTTGCTAACGTTCGCGATGAGTACGTATTTAAAACAGTAGATCCAGCAGTTGTCGCTGAAGTTAAGTCAGGCCCCAAACGCGCTTTTATTTGTATATTTGCAGCAATTTTAGGGTTTATTTTGGCAACAATTAGTGTTTTGACTTTGTATTTTTTAAAAAAAGAAGACTGAAATAATCCGCTTTTAGCAGTAATTTTTTAAAGGTAATTAAATTGAAAATACTAGTGACTGGTGGCGCAGGGTTTATTGGCTCTGCTGTTATCCGACATATAATTGATAACACTCAAGATTTGGTTGTCAATCTTGATAAGCTAACTTATGCAGGTAATTTAGAATCACTAAAATCAGTTGATAGTAACGATCGCTATAAATTTGAACGCGTTGATATTTGTGACCGTATAGCCCTAGACCGTGTTTTTGCCCAGCACAAGCCAGATGCTGTAATGCACTTAGCTGCAGAAAGCCATGTTGACCGCTCAATCACTGGCCCTGCCGAATTTATACAAACTAATATAGTAGGCACTTATAATATATTAGAAGCGGCTCGTGAATACTGGAATACATTAAGTAACGATGCCAAAAAATCGTTTAGGTTTCATCATATTTCAACTGATGAAGTATATGGTGATTTACCTCACCCTGATGAACAAGAAGGCCAACTTCCATTATTTACAGAAGAAACATCTTACGCGCCAAGTAGTCCTTATTCTGCAAGTAAAGCATCGAGCGATCATTTAGTTCGAGCATGGCTGCGCACGTATGGTTTTCCAACGATCGTTACTAATTGTTCTAATAATTATGGCCCTTACCACTTTCCTGAAAAATTAATACCTTTAGTGATACTTAATGCTCTAGAAGGAAAGGACTTACCTATTTATGGTAAAGGCGACCAAATACGTGACTGGTTATACGTAGAAGACCATGCGCGCGCTTTATATAAAGTAGTGACCGAAGGTATTGTTGGAGAAACCTACAACATAGGCGGTCACAACGAAAAGCAAAATATTGAAGTGGTGAAAAGCATTTGCAGTATTTTAGATATTTTAGTGCCTAAAGATTCCCTATATTCAGAACAGATAACGTTCGTGGCAGACCGCCCGGGCCACGACAGGCGTTATGCTATTGATTCATCAAAAATGAGTGCAAAGCTAAATTGGACACCAGTTGAAACATTCGAAACAGGCTTACGTAAAACCGTTCAATGGTATTTAGACAATCAAACGTGGTGTCAAAATGTACAAGATGGTTCATATCAGCGTGAGCGTCTGGGTGAAATAAATATGACAGCTAAAGGAAAATAGCATGAAAGGAATTATCCTTGCCGGAGGCTCCGGTACACGCCTTTACCCTATTACTATGGGGGTATCTAAGCAGTTACTCCCAATTTATGATAAGCCAATGATTTACTATCCGCTTTCTGTGTTGATGTTAGCGGGAATACGTGAAATCTTAATTATTACTACACCTGAAGATCAAGAGTCATTCAAACGATTACTAGGTGATGGCTCACGCTTTGGTGTTGAGATTAGTTATACAGTACAGCCAAGCCCAGATGGTTTGGCTCAAGCGTTTATTTTAGGTGAAGAGTTTATTGGCTCTGATGACGTTTGCTTATTGCTAGGCGATAATATTTTTTATGGGCAAGGGTTTTCACCCAAGTTAAAGCATGCAGTAGAAAATGCAAAAAATGGCCAAGGCGCAACTATATTTGGTTATCAAGTAAAGGATCCGGAACGTTTTGGTGTCGTTGAATTTGATGAGAACCAAAAGGCGATTTCCATTGAAGAAAAGCCAGCCAAACCAAAGTCTGATTTAGCAGTAACCGGTTTATATTTTTACGATAATTCAGTTGTAGAAATAGCAAAAAAAGTCAAGCCCTCACATAGAGGTGAGCTAGAGATAACCTGCTTAAATGAAATATATTTAAAGCATAATAAGCTTAATGTTGAAATATTGGGTCGTGGCTTTGCTTGGCTTGATACTGGCACGCATGAAAGCTTACTTGAAGCGGCTCAATTTGTAGAAACAATTGAAAAGCGACAAGGATACAAAATAGCTTGCTTAGAAGAAATTGCATTAAATTATGGCTGGTTAACAAAGCAAGAAGTTTTAAGACTAGCTAAGCCACTAGAAAAAAATAGTTACGGGCAGTATTTAAAAAGTATTGCCAGCTGAAATTATAAAGTGAGTTAGTTATGAAAAAAATAGCCGTAGTAACTGGTGCTACAAGAGGTATTGGCTTAGCTATATCCCAGAAGCTAAGTCAGGATGGTTTTTTTATTGTTGGTATATCAAGGGCTGATAATCAAGAAGCAAATGATTCTTGGGTGAATTCTCTATCAAATGATTGTCGCTTATTTAAGTGCGACGTCACAAGTTTATTAGCTGTTGAAGAGATGATTGCTAAAATTAGTGAGCTTGAAGGTTCAGTTCATTTACTTGTAAATAATGCGGGTATTACAAGTGATAGTTTTTTTCATAAAATGTCATTGGAAAGTTGGAAAAGTGTAATCGATACTAATCTAAATTCATTATTTTATATTACACAACCAATATATAAAATAATGAAAGAGAACGGCGGTGGAAAAATAATTAACATTTCATCTGTTAATGGTCAAAAGGGTCAGGCAGGTCAAGTAAATTATTCATCTTCGAAGGCTGGTGTCCATGGATTTACAATGGCATTAGCGCAAGAAGGCGCTAGAAGTAATATTTTAGTTAATACAATATCTCCGGGTTATACAAACACCGAAATGATGAAGAATATTAGAGTTGATATATTGCAAGGCATAAAAGACAACATTCCACTAGGGCGACTGGCTGAGCCAAAAGAAATTGCTAATGTAGCTTCATTTCTTGCAAGTGATTGTTGCTCATACATTACAGGTGCGAATATTCCTGTAAATGGCGGCTTATTCATAGGGTAATTATAAAATGGCATATTTAACAGATATTGAATTACAAAGTGTTGGCTTTAAAGCGCTTGGTAAGAATGTCAAAATTAGCGACAAAGCTGCAATATATAATCCAGATCAAATTGAGATTGGTAATAACAGCCGAATTGATGATTTTTGTGTTATTTCAGGTAACGTAAAAATAGGTCAATATGTCCACATAGCACCATTTTGTCTAGTTGCTGGCGGTGAGAAAGGTATTCAAATGGATGACTTTTCAGGTTTAGCTTATCAAGTACAAGTATTCAGTCAGTCGGATGATTACTCTGGTCGAACTTTAACAAACCCTACAATACCGACTAAATATAAAAAAGAGACGAAAAAACATGTGCATTTAGCTAAGCATGTAATTGTCGGTGCTGGATCAATTGTTTTCCCAGGAGTAAAGCTTACAGAGGGCTGCTCTGTAGGTGCCATGTCTCTAGTTAACAAAACTACTGAGCCTTGGGGGATTTACGTTGGAAATCCAGCAAAGCGTGTAAAAGAAAGAAAGAAAAACCTACTTGAACTAGAAATTGAATTTTTAAGAGATAGCAATGGTTCCTTTTAATATACCTCCTAAAGTAGGTACAGAATTAGCGTATATCGAACAAGCGATTGCATCAGACAAGTTATGCGGCGATGGTTACTTCTCTAAAAAATGCGAAAAATGGTTTGAAGACAGCTTCAACACAACAAAAGCATTACTAACCCCCTCATGTACAGCATCGCTAGAGCTAGCTGCTATTTTGATTGATATTCGACCTGGTGATGAAGTTATAATGCCTTCATACACATTTGTATCGACGGCTAATGCATTTGTATTACGTGGTGCAAAAATTATATTTGTTGACGCTCGCCCAGACACAATGAATATGGATGAAACACTCATTGGAGCTGCAATTACGGCTAAAACAAAAGCAATAGTGCCAGTACATTACGCAGGTGTAGCTTGTGAAATGGATACAATACTCGCTATCGCAGAAAAACATAATTTGTGGGTCGTAGAAGACGCCGCACAAGGCGTAATGTCTACCTATAAAGGTAAAGCCTTAGGAACTCTTGGTCATATAGGGTGTTATAGCTTTCATGAAACTAAAAACTACTCATCGGGTGGTGAAGGTGGGGCAATTTTAATTAATGACCCTAAGCTGGTTAAGCGAGCTGAGGTTATACGTGAGAAAGGAACAAACCGTAGTCAGTTCCTGCATGGCATCGTCGATAAATACACATGGCAAGACATAGGCTCGAGCTTTTTACCAAGCGAGTTACAAGCTGCATATTTATATGCTCAACTTGAAGCAGCAGACACGATAAATAATTATCGTTTATCAATCTGGGAGCGTTATTACAGTGAGCTTAGCCTAAAACTAAAAGCTGAGCAGCTACCTCATATTCCAGATTCATTAACGCATAACGCGCATATGTTTCATATAAAATTGAGCTCAAATGAAGAGCGAAATGAATTTATTAATTATATGAAAGCGCAAGATATTACGACACCTTTTCATTATATCCCTCTGCACTCAAGCCCTGCAGGAAAACAGTTTGGCGAGTTTTTAGGCAATGATACTTATACAACGCAAGAGAGTTCAAGGCTAGTACGTTTACCGCTGTATTATGGAATGACTACAGAAAATCAAGACAAAGTAATAAAAGCGTGTTTGGACTTTTTTCTTGAAAGCTAAAACAATTTTACAATTTGCTTTAGGCCCAATTGGTGCTGCACTTCTTGGGTTTATAACCCTACCGTTTGTTGCTTGGTTTTTTACAGTTGAAGATGTCGGCCGTTTGACTATGTTGCAAGTGGTTTTAGGGTTAGCTGTATCTTTATTTAGTTTATCAATGCATCAAGCTTATGTTCGTGAATACCATGAAAAGGCTGATAAGGAAGCTTTATTAAAATTAAGTATTCTTCCAGGTTTAGCCCTAATTACTATTGTTGCATTGATAGCCTTATTACAGCCTTTCTCTATTTCTAAATTATTATTTGGGATAGATTCAAATTCGCTAACGGTATTATTATTTGTGGGATTGTTAGCTAGTTTTTTTATTAACTTTTTAGCGCATGTAATTCGTATGCAAGAACGCGGTTTAGCTTTTTCTATAACGCAGATTGCTCCTAAGTTATTCTTACTCATATTAATAAGCTTAATAATGCTTTTTGGCTTAAAAGCTGAATTTTATACGCTTATGTTAATGAATACGTTAGCGATAGCGTTTTCATTAATTATATTTGCTTGGTTAACAAAGGGGTCGTGGATTGCAGCTCTTACGAAGCGAATTGATACCGTATTATTAAAGGGAATGCTAACATTTAGTTTGCCGCTAGTTGCCGGAGGTATTGCTTACTGGGGGGTGAGTACCATGGACAGGTTCTTCCTTAGAAGTTTAGCCGGTTTTGAGGAACTCGGTATTTATTCGTTGTCAGCAGCTCTAGCTGGGGTTATATCGGTTGTTACATCTATTTTTTCTAGTATATGGCACCCGCTTCTTTATCGTTGGGTAAAAGAAGGCTCAGAGAAAAGTAAAATCGAGTGTGTTGTTGAGAATATGGTGTTATTTGTTGTGCTGATTTGGTCTTTATTTGGTTTATTATCCTTTATTATCCCTTTATTTTTGCCTCAGGAATACTCCGCTATAGAGTATTTAATAGTAGCATGCATAGCTATGCCTTTATTTTACTTATTAAGCGAGGTGACAGGTGTAGGGATTGGTATAACCCGCAGAACTAATTTTTCTATGTTAGCGTCTTTTATAGCATTTGTAGTTAATGCAACTCTAAACTATTTATTAATACCTTATTATGGGGCATCTGGAGCTGCATTAGCTTCAATTTTTGCATTTTTTATTTTTTTTACAGTAAAGACAGAATCTAGCGCGCATATATGGAAGGCTATACCAAGAGTTAAAATTTATGTATTGATGATTGGTTATGTAGCTGCTACATGCATTATGGTCATTACAAAAGCAAATGAACCGGCGCTAATGTGGATTTGGGTTTTCCTACTAATTTTGAGTTGCGCTCTATTTTCTAAAAGATTAGCAGAAACATATTGTTATTTAAAAAACTATTTAATAAAAAGGGTTTGAATGTTATTTATTTATGGTGCTTTACCAGTAGGTGGTATTGAAACGTTTTTTATGCGAATGGCTAAAGAACGTCACAGATTAGGGTTGCATACAAGCATTCTTCTTTTGTCATTACCACACGAAAGTAACTCTGAATTATTAAACGAAATGAAAAAGTATGCAAACGTACTATTTCCTAATGATATATTTTTAAATTTAGGAAAATTCACACGCAGATTACCTTTACTCGTGCCCGTTAAAAAAAGAGCATTAGAGCGTATTTTAGAAAATGTAGATCAGATACATGCAAGCGATGGAATGCATGCACTAGTGGGGTATCGCTTATCAAATATATTAAATAAAAATATAGTTGTTACGGTTGGTTTTTATCATTACATAAAGTTTTTGTGGGGCGGTGATAATGTTGCTTGGCATGAAAAAGTTAATCGCAAATTTATATTTGATTTTTTACCCGAAAAATCCCTACTTTTTTTCTCGGAAGGCAATCGCCAATTATATGTAAAACATAAGCGTAAAAAATTGACCGATGCAAATACTTTTAGATTAGGAGTTATCGATAAAAAAGATATAAAAGTTTCAGGTGAAGTAAAATTACCAATAAAAATATTAGCAATAGGGCGACTAGTTGATTTTAAAACATATAATTTTTATATGATTAAGGTCTTAAAGAATTTAAAAACGAAAGGGTTTAATGTTCAATTTGACATTTATGGTGATGGCCCTTTAAAAGCACAAATAGCCGATGAAATAAACAAAGCTGGACTGAGTGAATCTATTCATTTGAAAGGGACATTAGACTATCTAAAGTTTGATGAAACAGTGAGTAACTATAATTTATTCATAGGTAGTGGTACTGCTATAATCCAAGCCGCAGCATTAGGTTTGCCAAGTATTGTAGGCGTTGAAAATGTTATAGAAGCTGAAACATATGGGTATTTTAGCGATGTTAACCAATATGAATACAATCTAAAGGGATTGGATTTAGAAATGATATCGGTTGAGACAATTATTGAAGATTATATCAATATGAATACTCAGCAAAGAAAAGCCCTAATATCTAGTCATTTAGAGTGCATTGATAGTTTTACTAATGAGTCTTGTCAAAAATCAATGGATGAATTGAAATATATAACTATGCCAGCTAAAAAATTAAAATATAACCGCTGGATTTATGAATTTTCAAGAATATTAGACAGAGTTAGCATGCGTTTTAATAAAAGGCATCCTTATTTAACTCGTTTTGAAGGTTTTGAGAAAAACTAACTTTAACTTGATTAAATACGACATATTTAGAAGTGAAAATTATACTTAAGTATGTAATAAGTTAGGTTGTTAGAAGTGAAAAAGAATTGATACTTTCTGTAGGTATTTATTTTAAAATATTTAAGACATTTTTACGATTATAATTATTAGCTTATAAATATATAGCAGTTTTAATAAAGTATTGACACTCACTTTTTAAATTTACTCTATATGCAATGGAAAATGGTATAAAAATTAATTAAAGGTTTTTAGTATGAGTATAATTAGAAAAATCAGAAGTAATCTTTATAGTAATTCAAATTTATTACGTAGGTGTTGGTTTTACTTAAGTTTTTATAGAAGAAATGGGTATTTTTTAACAGCTTTAAACCCAACAACATTTAATGAGAAAGTTCATATCAGAAAGAGTAACCCTTCTAACCCGCTGTTTTCTATATGTTCAGATAAGCTTGCCGTTAAAACGTGGATTACTGAAAAAGGGCTATCTGAAATTGTAATCGAAACTTACTATTCCGGTAAAATTATTACTTATGATACGTTAAAAAATATTATCCATGAAAATGGTGATGTATTACTCAAAGCAAATCATAACTCTGGGCCCGTTTATTTATTAACAGAGTCTTGTAGTGATGAACAAATTAAATACGCTTGTGACGATGTAAATAAGCAGTTAAAAGTTGATTATGGGAAACTCAAAAATGAGCCATGGTATAGCGATATTCCTCCTTCAATATTAGTTGAAAAAAGGTTGCTACCTCACCTTGGAGAGTCAAGTTTAAGAGACTACAAGTTTCATGTTTTCAAGCAATCAGATGGCGATGCAAAAGTTATCTTACACATCGACTTTGAAAGGGATGCAGCACATCATCGTTCTTTTTTTGATGAGAACCTAAATTGGATTCCTATGACGAGTGTATATCCATCAATAATTACTCAAATCGAAAGGCCAAAAAACTTTGAGACTATGCTAGAACTTGCTAAAAGTTTAGCAAAAGATTTTAGCTATGCCCGTGTTGATTTTTATAATGTAGATGGAAAAATATATTTTGGTGAGCTTACTTTTGCTCATGAATCGGGCGATGCAGGCTTTAACTCATATGCTTACGATAAGTGGTTAGGTGATTTATGGCAGCAAGATCCAAGGATGTAATGCTTTGATAAAAAAATGCTTTGAAAAGAAAATAACGCTTTTTATCAGTTCACTCGCAGGTGGTGGTGCTGAGGGGGTGTGTGTCACTGTCGCCAGTGGTTTAGCTGAAGCCGGTTGGGATGTAACGCTTGTAATACTTACATTGGAAAATGCTGTTTATCACACTCGATTAAGCAAAAAAGTAAATTTAGTTGTATTAGATTTACCAAATGCTCGCAGTTCTATTTTACCTATATATAATTATTTAAAAATACATAAACCGGCTAAAGTAGTTGTTTTTAATTACGAACTCAGCCTTATATTGTTATTGATTAAGCTTTTTATGAGGGTTAATGTAAAAATTATAAGTAGGAATATAAACTCTCTTTCTGAAAATTCAAAAAGTGTTAAAAGGAGTTTTCGTACTTCTGTATTTTCTTTCTTACTCATGAAAGTTTACAAAAAATCTGATCATATTGTTAATCAGTGTGAAGGCATGAGAACTGATTTGTTATCAGTGTTTCCAAAATTGAAAAATAAAACAAGTGTTATATATAACCCTGTAAACACAACAGTCGAAAAAGAAGCTGTTAATATAAAGCCAAGCGAAGTGTTTAAAGACGATTATATTTTATGTGTGGGTAGACTCGAAGATCAAAAAGCATTTCATTTTGCGATTCAGGCTTTTTCTGTCGTATCGAAAAATCACCCTAGTTTAAGACTTAAAATAGTTGGTCAAGGTAGTTTAGAGCAGAAATTAAAGCAACTTGTAACAGACTTTAATTTGAGTGAAAAAGTCGATTTTGAAGGCTTTCAAAAAAACGTAATCCCTTATTACTTGCATGCTAAGGTCACACTACTAACCTCTTTGTACGAAGGCTTCCCCAATACTTTAGTTGAGTCTATTTCCTTAGGTACACCTGTCGTTGCGTTTAATTGTAAAAGTGGTCCAAGCGAAATAATAAAACAAGGTAATAATGGCTATTTGGTTGAGTATCAAAATATAAATAGCCTGCAGGATTATTTAGACAAAGCGCTTACGTCTCCTTTGAATGGCGATAACGTTTTAAAATCATCAGAGGTATATAAAGTAAAAAATATAATCCAAAGTTGGGAAGCTTTGTTAAATGAGTTCTAATATCAAGAAATATAATTTTTATGATCGCTCTTTTAGGAAAAATCCAGAATCATATAAATTACTCAGTTTTTTTATAGCATTATTTTTTTGTGTATTTTTAGCAGCTTTACCTGTAGATGGGTTGGTTGATAGAGCAAGCTATTTACTATACCCAGAAAGCTCTCCAATATTATTAGTCAAAAATATTTCATCAGGCGTGTTACCGCTACTAGTTAATGAGCCTCTGTGGTTGGTTATTAACTCATTACTTTCGTTTGTTATTTCGCCAGAAAATATTATAAGAGCAATAATTGCATTTTCTACATTTACTACATTTTACTTGGTTCTAAAAAACACCAATAGAAAGTATTTTTATATGGTGATGCTATTTTTATTGTTACCTTTGGTTTTAAAAAATAACTTAATTCATTTACGACAAGGTTTTGGGGTAGCCATCTTTTTAATTGGATGGTTTAGCGCTTCAAATAAAGTAAAGTATTTTTTTTATGTCTGTGCTGCACTCATCCACTCATCATTCATAATTATCTCATTAGGTCTTTTGGGTGTTGGCTTTTTAATGCACTTAAAGCTTTCTCACGGGATCAGAAGTATACTTTATGTATTTGTTGGGGTCGTAGTTGGAGTTATGGGGCTTTACTTAGCACAGTTTATTGGTGCGAGACAGGGAGCAGAGTATAGTAACGGAGCATCGCAAAGCGCAAGTGGATTAGGATTTATTTATTGGAGCTTTGTTTTCATGTTATTTGTTATGCAAGGCAAAGTCTTTTTAAGATACAACACACAAATAATATTCTTTCTAATTTTATATCTTTCAACTTATTTTTTATTACCTGTTACGGCAAGAATATTTGAAAGTGTTGTATTGCTAGTGTTATTAGCTTCTCTTCGTTTTAAAGTAAAATACAAGCGTATTTTTCAATTGGTTTTCTGTTTATATTTCTTTTTGGTGTGGAGTCTACATTTGAGGCTTGAGGGTTTAGGCTGGTTTGTTAACTGATTATTGTTTAAAGGTATTTTAATTGAAAGTATTACACATTATTACAGGGCTAGCTGACGGTGGTGCTGAGGCTGTTTTATATCGCTTATGTACAACCGATACAAAAAATACCCATACGGTTATTTCATTAATGGGCTTATCAAAATATGGTCCGTTATTGCAGCAACAAGGTGTTACTACGTATTCATTAGATATGCCATTAGGACGTTTTACATTTAGCGGCCTATTAAAGTTATATAAACTTGTTAAAAGCATTAAGCCTGATGCCGTGCAAACATGGATGTATCATGCTGACCTCATTGGTGGGCTTGTGGCTCGTTGTGCGGGTATAAAAAATATAACATGGGGGCTGCATCAATCAGACTTAACCCCTGGTGCTGCTAAAAAGTCCACAATATTAGTTGCGAAGCTATGCGGGTATTTAAGTTACTTTATACCTAAAAAAATTATTTGTTGCGCCGACAAAGCTGCAGAGGCCAATAAAGGAATTGGCTATTGTGAAGCAAAACTTAATGTGGTTTACAATGGTTATGATCTTAATGCTTTTAAAGCGGACAATAGTGCTAAAGAACTAATAAAAAAAGAGTTTAGTATTTCAAATAGCACTGTTTTTATAGGAATGGTGAGTCGTTTTCATCCGTTTAAAGATCACGAAAATTTAATAAAAGCTTTAGGTATAGTAAAGCAACAAAAAATTAATTTTTCATGTTTATTAGTTGGTTTAGATATGTGTGACAGTAACCAGCAACTAATGGTGTGGTTACAACAAAATAACGTACTCGACAATATTATTTTGGCAGGCAAAAGAAGTGATATACCACACATAATGAACGGGCTTGATATACACCTTTTATCAAGTTCCAGCGAAGCATTCCCAAATGTATTAAATGAGGCTATGGCGTGTGGTACTCCATGCGTAACCACAGAAGTTGGAGATGCTGTACATATTGTTGGTGACACTGGATGGGTGGCTAAACCGCAAAACCCTCAAGATTTAGCGAGTAAAATAGTTGAAGCTATAAATATTAAAGCCCATTCAAAAGATGCCTGGGAAACAAGGCAGCTTAAAGCGCGAGAGCGAATAGAAAATAACTTCAAGATAGAAACCATGGTAAGTAAATATAATGAGATCTGGAACTCTTAAGCCTTATGAAAAAAAAGACATTATTTATAGTCACGACTGTACCTGAAACTCTAGACACTATTTTAAAAAATCAGCCTAAATTTTTAAATAATACATTTGATGTATCTGTCGTAAGCTCTCCTGCAGCGGCTTTAGAGCGAGTAGCTAAGAATGAGAGGGTTTCAGTACATCCAGTGCTTATGAGCCGAGGAATAAATGTATTTAGAGACTTTATTTCACTATTTTTTATGATCAAATTATTTTTAATTCACAAACCAGACATAGTGCATTCGTATACCCCAAAAGCTGGATTGATCGCCATGCTAGCTGCAAGACTATGTTTTGTAAAAATTAAAATACATACGTTTACCGGTCTTATTTTCCCGACTCAAACGGGTTTTAAAAAAAGCTTATTAATTTTTATAGATAGAATTATATGTAAATCAGCTACTCACATAGTACCAGAAGGAGAAGGAGTTAAGCGCGATCTATTAAGTTATAAAATCACATCAAAACAGCTGAAATTAATTGGCAATGGCAATATAGCAGGCATTGATATTGAATATTTTAATAAAAATAACAATAGCATCAATACTAATCTAAAAAGTGAATTATCTATTCCCCTTGAACACTTTGTTTTTACATTTGTAGGGCGCTTAAATATAGATAAAGGATTAAAAGAGCTTGTTAACGCTTTTTTATTGCAAACAGAAAAAAATCACTTACTACTAGTTGGTGACATTGATGATACAGCACCTATACAGCCTGATATTATGGCTATAATTAAAAACCATTCAAGAATTCATATGCTAGGGTTTCATTCAGATATTCGCCCGGCACTTATAGCTAGTGATGTATTGGTTCTTTCAAGCTATCGAGAAGGCTTTCCTAATGTCGTATTACAAGCCGGTGCAATGTCATTGCCAGTTATTGCAACAGATATTAATGGTTGTAATGAGATAATAACTCCTGGTTTTAATGGGTGGTTAGTTGAGCCTAGAAATGAAGATAGCTTAGCTAAAGCAATGCAAAATGCTATTAATACCTCTACACCTTCATTAAGTCTGATGGCTTGTAATGCAAGAACAAGAATTGTTGAAAGATTCGAAAGAAATACCTATTTAAAAACGCTAGAAAACTTTTATGTACAGTTGGTTAAATCATGAAGCGCTTATTTGATTTTATAGTGGCATTGAGTGCCTTTGTTATGTTGCTACCTATTATCATTATTGTAGGTATATTAATTCGCACTAAATTGGGCTCACCCATTTTATTTACACAAGACCGCCCTGGTTTAAACGGTAAAGTATTTAAAATGATGAAGTTTAGAACCATGCTTGATGGTAAAGATAAGCATGGTAACTTATTACCAGATGATGAGCGGATGACACCGTTTGGTGCTTTTTTACGTTCGACTAGTTTAGATGAACTCCCCGGTTTATTTAATGTATTAAAAGGCGACATGAGCTTAGTAGGGCCAAGGCCTCTACTCGTGCAATACTTACCGCTATATAGTAACGAGCAAGCACGCCGACACAATGTTCGCCCAGGTATTACTGGTTGGGCACAAGTAAATGGGCGCAATGCAATTAGCTGGGATGAAAAGTTCAAGCTTGATGTTTGGTACGTAGACAACCAAAGTTTTTGGTTAGATATTAAAATATTACTGTTAACGGTAAAAAAAGTATTTGTGCGTGAAGGAATAAGTGCTGATGGGCACGTAACTATTGAACCTTTTAAAGGTTCTAGTAATGACTAAGGCAACGGTTAAAACGCTGGCCATTTTAGGTGCTAGCGGCCACGGTAAAGTAATAGCTGATATTGCGGAGCAACTAGGCTTTAGTGTTAGTTTTTATGATGATGCATTTCCTGATAAAAAAAACATAGAGCATTGGCCTGTTATAGGTACATTTTCAGACCTGCTTAATGTACCAAATAACCAGGTAAGCGTGGCTGTTGCTATAGGCCACAACATTACCCGAAAAGTAAAAATAGAAACGTTAGACCAAAAAGGCTACATGCTTCCTGTGCTCATTCATCCAACTGCAGTTATAAGTAAATATGCTCAAATAGACTCAGGTTCTGTTATAGCAGCTAATGCTGTTATTAACACTTTTGCAGAGGTAGGCCGTGGCTGTATAATTAATACTTCAGCTATAATTGAGCATGATTGCAGAATAGGCGACTTCACGCATATTTGCCCAGGCACATCCTTAGCCGGAGGAGTTAGCGTTGGTCGAGCTAGTTGGGTAGGTATTGGCAGTAAAGTAAAACAACTCATTCATATTGGTGATAATACATTAATTGGTGCAGGTAGTTTGGTCGTTAAGGATATATCATCTGATGTAACTGCTTATGGGTCCCCCTGCGTTAAAGTTTCAGAAAACAGTCAAGCCTTTTAAATTTTATAGGAATTCAATGTTAAATACCCCATTTTCTCCATGGCCAAGCTTTACACAAGAAGAGGCTGATGCAGTTAGCCGTGTTATTTTATCTAATAAAGTTAATTACTGGACGGGCACTGAAGGGCGTGAATTTGAAAAAGAATTTGCAACATGGGCTGATAGTGAATATGCCATAGCCTTGGGTAATGGCACACTAGCACTCGACATTGCTTTAAAAGCATTAAACATAGGAGTTGGTGATGAAGTAATAACTACGCCACGCACTTTTTTAGCATCTGCTTCTAGTATTGTTACATCAGGGGCTGCTCCTGTATTTGCTGATGTTGACTTAAATAGCCAGGCTATTACTGCCGAATCTATAAAAGCAGTATTAACGACAAAAACTAAGGCAGTTATTGTTGTTCATTTAGCGGGTATGCCAGCCGAAATGGACGAAATAATGGCGCTCAGTAAAGAATATGGTTTTTATGTAATTGAAGACTGTGCACAAGCGCACGGTGCTAAGTACAAAGGTCGCTCTGTTGGAAGTATAGGACACATAGGCGCATGGAGCTTTTGCCAAGATAAAATTATGACCACCGGCGGTGAGGGCGGCATGGTAACTACCAACTCTAAAGAGCTGTGGTCAACTATGTGGAGTTATAAAGACCACGGCAAAAGCTTTGATGCTATTTATAACAGAGAGCACCCCCCTGGTTTTAGGTGGCTACATGAGAGTTTTGGTACTAATTGGCGAATGACCGAAATGCAAGCTACTATCGGCCGTATACAATTAAAACGAATGGATGATTGGACTGCAAAACGCCAAGCACACGCTACACAGTTAGACAAAGCCGCAAGTAATTTTGATTGTGTAAGGTTGGTTAACATCCCAAAGTACATACAGCACGCTGAATATAAGCATTATATGTTTATAAAACCTGAGTATTTAGCTGATGGCTGGAATCGCGATCGTATAGTAAACGAAATTGTGAAATGTGGTGTACCCTGCTTTCAGGGGAGTTGTTCAGAGGTTTACCTTGAAAAAGCATTTGATGATACCCCATGGAGACCTAAAAAACGCTTACCTCATGCTGTAGAGTTAGGTGATACTTCAATAATGTTCTTGGTGCACCCTACATTAACCGAAAGTGATATGGAAAAAACAATAAAAGTAGTTAAAGAGGTATTTGCCTCTGCTTCCTTAAAGTAAAATACACAAAGCAATAACGTTTACTTACAAAAAATAACCAAATACATAAAGACTATATAAAATATTACATATAGTCTTTATTTATTAAGTGCAATAGTTGTTCATCTTGTAGTAAAATTGCAACCTACAGAATAGCAATATGATTGCTGACTTCAGGGAAATGTATTGTGTTTTTAAAGTTTTTAGTTAGTTTACCGCGCCCCCAAAAAAGAATTATTTCTCTCCTAATCGACAGCGTATTTATAATTATCGCTTTTTGGCTCTCTTTTTTGCTTAGGCTAGATAGTACCGCTGTTTTAAAAAATACACATACCTGGTTATTACTAGCCACATTACTGCCACTGAGTTTATTTAGTTTTGTAAAACTAGGATTATACCGAGCTGTTTTACGTTATTTGAATACACAAGCTATGTGGGCCATAGCAGCTGGTGTAGTGTTATCTACATTATATTTAACTGTTTTATCTTTCTTTTTAAGTGCCGCTGTTCCGCGTACTGTGCCGTTTATATATGCTAGTTTTTGTATTTTATTTGTAGGTGGATCAAGGTTAACGGTGCGCGCCATTGTCGGGCAAATCACTATGCGCCGCAAAGAAGGTGTAATTATATACGGAGCGGGCTCAGCAGGAAGGCAGTTAGCAACTGCACTGGCTAGCGGGCCTGAATATTCACCTGTTGCATTTATAGATGACGACGCTAAAAAACATTTATCTGTAATACAGGGGTTGTGTGTTTACTCGCCTTCACAAATAGCCGAAGTTGCACAGCAAAAATCAGCTAATAAAATTTTACTTGCGTTGCCAAGTACATCAAGAAGCCGCCGAAAAGAAGTACTAAACGCAATTGAAAAGTACAAACTTCAAGTAATGACCATACCAGGAATGGCCGATATTGTATCGGGCACTACAAGCGTTGATGCAATTAAGGATGTAGAAATTGATGACCTACTTGGCAGAGAGTCAGTTAAACCAAGACAAGATTTAATGTCATCAAACATTACCAATAAAGCCGTTATGGTTACTGGTGCAGGTGGTTCAATAGGGTCAGAGCTGTGTAGGCAAATAATAAAAAATAACCCAACAAAAATTGTGTTGTTTGAGCTTTCTGAGTTTGCTTTATACGCTATTGAAAAAGAGCTTTCAGAATATTGCTCTGCAAATAATCTAAATATTGAAGTGTTACCTATACTTGGCTCTATACAAAATAAAAAACTAGTTGAATCTACATTTTCAACTTTTAGTATTCAAACTGTTTACCATGCCGCGGCTTACAAGCATGTTCCACTGGTAGAACATAACGTAGTTGAAGGTGTTCGCAACAATGTTTACGGAACCTATAATGTAGCAACTGCAGCCATTTTTACCAATGTAGAAACATTTGTTTTAGTGTCTACCGATAAGGCTGTTCGCCCAACAAATATAATGGGAACAACTAAGCGTATGGCCGAACTTGTTTTGCAAGGCCTTTCAGAGGTGCAAAGCACTACGCGCTTTACCATGGTTAGATTTGGTAATGTTTTAGGATCATCGGGTTCGGTTGTGCCGCTTTTCAGAAAACAAATAAAAGCGGGTGGCCCAATAACATTAACCCATCAAGACATAACGCGATACTTTATGACCATACCAGAGGCCGCTCAGCTTGTTATCCAAGCCGGTGCAATGGGGGTCGGTGGCGATGTGTTTGTGCTTGATATGGGAGAGCCTGTAAAAATTAAAGACCTTGCAACAAAAATGGTGCACTTGTCAGGGCTTGAAGTTAAACATGAAAAACGACCTAATGGCGATATAGAAATTAAATGTACTGGCTTGCGCCCAGGTGAAAAGTTATACGAAGAGCTGTTGATTGGCGATAACGTTACTGGTACAGATCACCCAAGAATATTAAGTGCTCACGAAATAAAAATGCCATGGGCTGAATTAGATACCTTTTTAGCTAACCTAAAAATTGCATGTGACGAATCTGACCATCCTCAAATTCGTAAGCTACTTTTACAAGCACCCACAGCGTTTTCTCCTACAGATGGTATTTGCGATCTTAACTGGAAAGAAAAACAAACTAGCCAATCAAATGTAACCGTTTTACCTAATGTAAGCAGCTCTTAAGTCGTTTATTTATAATAAACGATTGTTGGTGTTTTAAATTTAACCTTTTGCGTGAGCAAGCTTCACGCCTATATAGGTATCTCAAACCACTAATACTAAGGTTTAACACCATGTAGGCGCCTTGCTTGCTGGCGCGTTAAAGCTAACTTCCTATTTCAATTTTAACCTCTCTTCCCAACACCTCTTTATACTTATTTGCCAATGCAGCTTTTGCATCTTCATCGCCATGCACAATTTTTATATGGCTTGGCTTTTTATGCATACCCGTTACAAACTTAATTAACCCGTTTTGATCGGCATGCGCACTGTAGCCGCTAATGGTGTGTACTTTGGCATTAATGGAAAGGCGTGTATTGTTTATAAATACATAACCATTAAGTGGGCCGTATTGTTGAATATCGCGGCCTAGCGTGCCTCTCCCTTGGTAGCCCACAAATAAAACATCGGTGGTTTCATCACTCAAAAATCGTTCTAGGTAATTAACTATTCGGCCTCCGGTACACATACCGCTGGCGGCTAAAATAATAGCAGGCGTTTGGCGCGTACTTAAGTAATTAATAATGGTCATATGCTCTTTGTGCGAATCAACAGTGGTTAGGTTTTTAAAATCAAGAGGGTGACGGCCTTTGGCTACTTTTTGTTTTGCTTCGTTATCCCACAAGTGTTTAAACTTTCTATATTGAGCAGTAAAGTTTGCTGCCATGGGGGAGTCGAGTATTACGTGAATATCTCGCCATTTAGAATGCTTACCAGAGCTATGTATAAGTTGTTCTAGTTCATAAAGGAGCTCTTGGGTTCGTCCAATACTAAATGCAGGCACTAGCACCACGCCATTATCTGCAACTGCGCGCTCTATTACTGTTTTAAGTGTTTGGGTACGCTGTTTACGCCCTTGATGGTTTTTATCACCATAGGTAGATTCAATCACTAAAGTGTCGGCTTTATAAGGTGCTTTGGGTGAGGGAAGTAAGGGCGTGTAGGGGGCACCTAAATCACCCGAAAACACAACGCGGTGGGTGCTATTTGGTTTAGTACTTTGCTTATGAGTTTTAACATCAATTTCAACATAGGCTGAACCTAAAATGTGCCCTGCTCGCTGAAATCGAGCTTTCGCTTTTTGTTGTCCATTGCATGGCAAGTCAAACCACGTTTTAAAATCTACAGGTACAATACGGCGCTTTAGTAAGTTTAAGCAGGCACTTATAATTTTGGGGTCGCGTGTAACGCCCACTTTTAATGCGTCTTCTATTACTAATGGCAATAAACTGGCTGAGGCTTGCGAGGTAAATATAGGCCCTTTAAAGCCCGCGGCAAATAAATAGGGAATTCGGCCCACATGATCTATATGGCAATGCGTAACAATGAGCGCGGTAACGTGGCTAATATCAAACTCTATTGATAAGTCTTCTTTTGAGTCCTCCCCTTGAAACAACCCGCAATCAATAAGCACACTTGTTTGCTCGTCAATTAAAAGCTCATGGCATGAGCCTGTAACACCGTTTACAGCCCCGTGGTGAAGTATATCCATATACATTTACTCGTAAAAACTTGTTAATTACCAAAGGTAGATAACATTTTTGTAATTTGCAAAATATAAAATCAATACATTGTTCGAATAAAAAGTGAGCGGTGACGATGTGAGAGTTATAAATTTCACTTTGGTTAAGTAATTGTTACGTAAACAATAACAATGAATGTGGGTTATGTAAGTAACCAATAACTTATCAGGCTTATTTACATAGGCATTATACGCTGGCTATAATGGCGCTCGATTTAGTTTAATCTTGTGTTTATTGCAATTTAGTAGGTAGTAAGGTTGCCATGGAAAGTTGGTATTTAGTAACGTGTAAGCCGCGCCAAGAAGAGCGGGCAAAAGCCAACTTGACTAATCAAGGAATTGAAGCTTTTTACCCTATATTAACCACTGAAAAGCTGGTTAAAGGTCGTCGTACCGTCAAACAAGTCGCCTTGTTTCCAAATTACTTATTTGTTTGCCTAAATCCAAAAAATGGGCCTTTTGCGGCTGTAAAAAATACTCGCGGTATAGGTGGCTTTGTAACATATGGCGCTAATTACCAGGTTGTACCACTAGCAATAATTGAGCATTTAAATAATCACAATTCGCATACTGTTGAATCGCAATTACCTAAACAGGGCGATGCAGTAAGTGTAAATAATAATTCGTTTAAAAATATAGACGCAATATACAAAGAGCCCGACGGTGACCTGCGCAGCATTTTGTTAATTAACTTGCTTAATAAGCAGGTAGAAATGAGCGTAGATAACACAGATATTGAATTTGGTTAAAGGTTTTAAGGCACTTAACCCACTGGCTCGGTAATTATTAAAAAATAGTTAAATCATCAGTAAGTAGGAACTGCAACCTAGGGGCGGAAGCGTGCCCGAAGGGCTAGACAAGCAAATAGTTTTGCTTTCAAGCTGGAGCGAGAGGAGCTCTGCGACGAACTGGAACGTGAAGCGTGCCCGAAGGGCTAGACAAGCAAAAAGTTTTGCTTTCAAGTTGTAGCGAGAGGAGCTCAGCGACGAACTGGAACGTGAAGCGTGCCAGAAGGGCTATTCGTAGACGCGCAGCTTGCTGGCGTTTAAAAGCAACGCTTTTACATTGTTAATTGCTTTATAAAATCATAAGAAGCTGTACTCCTAATTGAGTAAGTTTTGTAACGAACTGGAACGTGAAGCGTGCCCGAAGGGCTAAACAGGAAAATCGTTCTGCTTTCAAACTGGAGCTAGAGGACGTAGCGTCTTAGAGTTCTCCAAAATAACGATTTAATTACTTGGCAGTTACTCATGCAGTTCTCATTTACTCCACTATGTGCATTTATTAGTGAGTTATTCACAAAGAGGTTAAGAGAGCGCTGCGCTTTAGAGTCCTCCATAGTAACGATTTAATTTAATAAAAATTGTATTCACCTTATTTAATCGCTTTGCAGTTACTCATTTAGTTCTCATTTGCTCCTCTTTGTGCAATTTACAGGTAAGTTATTTTTTCAAATAACCATGCAGTTGCTAATCAGGTATTACTTAGCTTTTTGCTATTAAATTTTTGGTGTGATTGTTCATATTGGTTAATAAATCGAAAAATATAGTCAGCCCTGTTTGCTACCTTTATTTTATAAAACATTGAGTAAGCTTAAATACTTATTTAAAAGAAAGCAGTAATTCAAAAGCGCGTTTCGGCTTGCGCGAAAAGCCCTCTCATGCTTTAATTACCGCACAAAAATACAAGTACTCACCAAGGTCGGTGAGGAACAAAATATTTAAAATAATTTTGGGATTCTACAATGGCGTTAAGCTGTAAATCACTCATCACCTCACTCGCATTACTATCAGTTACCGGTTGTACCATAATACCAGGCAGCCATTTTGAAGGCATAGAAACTGGCGAGCAAACACAAAACCTTGAGCAAGATCTCGAAAAAGTAAATATTCAAATTATCGACTCGTCGCTAATTAAGCAACAAAAACAAGCACGTGCATCTGCCAAGCCAATATCGAACACCGCGGGCGTAAACGTAAGTAATTACGAATACAAACTAGGTGTAGGTGACGTACTAACCATAGGCGTATGGGATCATCCCGAGCTAACAATACCCGCAGCAGTGCAACGTACCGCAGAATTTGACGGCTTTCGCGTACAAAAAGACGGCACCATTACCTATGCTTACGCTCCAGATATTCCTGCCGCAGGGCGTACCATTAGTGAAGTACGCGAAGACCTAGTTAAACGCCTAAGCCGCGTAATAGAAGACCCACAAGTAGATATAAAAGTCGTGGGTTTTAGAAGCCAAAAAGCCTACGTAACCGGTGAGGTAAACAAACCAGGCGTATACCCAGTTACCGAAATACCACTCACCCTAATTGACGCGTTAAACCAAGCGGGTGGATTAACAGAAGCCGCCGATTGGCGCACAGTAACATTTACCCGTGGTAACAAAACAGAAACCATACAACTCGACAGTTTTTATTCACATGGTGACATTTCGCAAAACCGTTTACTGCAACACGGCGACATAATTCATGTAACGCGTAACGACGCACAAAAAGTATTTGTACTGGGTGACGTAAAGCGTGCAGGGTCTATTGTATTAAACCGATACGGCTTAAACCTAGCCGAAGCACTTAGCGACACCGGCGGCCTAAACGAAACCACAGCCGACGCCAACGGCGTGTTTGTACTGCGTAAAAGCAACGTAGAACAAACAGGTGTTATTGCAAACGTATACCAGCTGCACGCTAAAAATATTACAGCAATGGTATTAGCCGAGCAGTTTGAACTGCAACCGCACGACATTGTATACGTAACATCTGCACCATTGGCCCGTTGGAACCGCGTAATAAGCTTATTACTACCGTCGGTATCAACTGTTGATAACCTAAACGACATAAATAACTAAGGCGCATAACAATGTTCGATTCTGTATTAGTTGTATGTGCCGGTAATATTTGCCGCAGCCCTACTGGTGAATATGTATTAAAGCAAAAGCTTAAAGGTAAAAATATTAAAGTGTCATCGGCAGGGCTAACAGCGCTTGAAGGTAAACCGGCCGATGCAAAAGCAAAACAAATTGCCCAAGCACATGGTGTAAATATGGATGAGCACCAAGGCCGGCAGTTGTCGTCTGCGCTAGTTGCGCAAAATAGCGTAATACTGGTTATGGAAGAGCGCCATTTAAACGATGTACACGCACGCTACCCAGAGGCACGCGGTAAAACCTTTTTGCTAGGTAAATGGATTAACAACGCCGAAATACCCGACCCCTACCGCCAAAGCACCGAAGCATTTGAGCACGTTTACACATTAATCGATAGCGCATGCAGCGCTTGGCAAAAGTATTTATAAGGAATGGCTAATTTAATGAATACCCAGCCTGAAAGTAAAAATAAAAACACCGCACAACCCACGCAAGAAATCGATTTAATGGCACTACTAGGTGCATTACTCGACCGCAAATACTTTATAGCAGGCATAACAGCACTATTTATGTTTATAGGTGTGATTTATGCAGTATTAAGTACGCCAGTTTACCAAGCTACCGCCATGATACAAGTTGAAGACGGCAGTGCATCGGTCCCCGGGTTTGACGACATGGCAGGCATGTTCGAAAGTACATCTGCCGCCGTAACCGAAATAGAATTACTTAAATCACGCAGTGTCATTGGCGAAGCGGTAGATTCACTTAAACTAGACATTGTGGCCGAGCCTAAGCTCTTCCCATTTATTGGTAACCGTGCCTACCGTAAATTTACCCCAATGGAAGAGGGCGACCTAGCCGAACCAAGTTTTGGTGCAAGCAGCTATGCATGGGGCGGCGAAAGTATAAATATATTTAGGTTTGACGTACCACGCACAGCTATTAATAGAGGTTTCACACTTTTGGCGCTGGCTGATAAAAGAGTTGCTTTACTCAATGGTGATGGGGAGCAAATACTGGCGGGTAAAGTAGGCGAGGAGCTTACTAATGGTAAATTTAACCTAACAGTTCGCGGGCTTAATGCGCGCCCAGGTACCGAGTTTATAATTACCCGTAAAGACCGCCTTAATACAATACTTGATTTACAAGCAGCCATTGGCGCAAGCGAAAAAGGTAAAGACTCTGGCATAATTAATTTAAGCCTACAAAGTACCAAACCAAGTTATGCCGAAAAAGTACTTGATAAAGTAGCCGCTATTTATGTACGCCGTAATGTAGAACGCAATAGCGCTGAGGCACAAAAGTCACTTGAATTTTTAGAAGTACAATTACCTGAAATTAAAAAACAGCTTGAATATGCCGAGCAGCGCTTTAACGACTACCAAATAAAACGCCAGTCAATAAACATAACGCTTGAGACCCAAGGCGTGCTTGAGCAAGTAGTAAAGCTTGAAACAAAACTACAAGAGCTAAACCTAAAACGTTTAGAGCTTGGCCGTAAATTCAAAAAAGACCACCCAGCATACCAAGGTATTATTGAGCAAATTCAAGCAGTAGAAAGCCAAAAAAATGAGCTAATTGGCGAGGTAGGTAACCTACCCGAAACCCAACAAGAGTTATTGCGCTTAAAGCGCGATGTTGAGGTAAGCAACCAAATTTATACGTTGCTACTGAGCAAAACCCAAGAGCTAGACATAGTACGCGCCGGTACAGTAGGTAACGTACGCGTAATAGACTACGCTGAGGTAAATACCAGTAAACCGGTAAAACCTAAAAAAGCGCTAATAGTAGTTATGGCAACCATGCTAGGTGGCATGCTTGCAGTGGCTATTGTGCTTATACAAAAAGCCATGCATAAAGGGGTAGAAGACCCAAGCGAAATTGAAGGCCTAGGCATACCGGTATACGCAAGCGTACCCCACTCAGACTATCAAGATAAACTAGCCGGTTTTACAGGGCGCAAAAACAAAGCCGGTAAAGCAAAAAGCTTACTAGCGCTTGATAACCCAGCCGACCTTTCAATTGAGGCGCTACGTAGCTTACGCACCAGCTTACACTTTGCGATGATGGAAGCTAAAAACAACATTATTGCTATATCGGGCCCAAGCCCGGGTGTAGGTAAATCGTTTATATCGGTTAACTTAGCGGCAGTACTAGCACAGAGTGGTAAAAAGGTACTAATTATTGATGCCGATATGCGTAAAGGCTACCTACAAACTCAATTTGGCTTAAAGTGGGACGATGGCCTGAGTGATTACCTTTCAGGCCGTTTAAACCTGGAGCAAGTTACTAAACCGACCAAGGTAGAAGGCTTAAATGTAATTACCCGCGGGCAAATACCACCAAACCCCTCAGAGCTATTAATGCACAGTAACTTTAGCAAACTGGTTGAAGAAGTAAGCAACGCTTACGACATAGTAATTATAGATACCCCACCAATACTGGCAGTAACCGACCCGGCTATAGTGAGTGCACATACCGGCACTACTTTATTAGTAGCGCGTTTTGGCCAAAACCACCTACGTGAAATAGACCTAACCCGTAATCGTTTTGAACAAAATGGCATAGACGTAAAAGGGCTAGTATTTAACGGTGTAGTTAAAAAAGCCAGCAATGCTTATGGCTATTACGGCTACTACAACTACGAATATAAATCAGATAAATAAAAAGAGCAGTACATGAACCTGAAAGTAGGTACACCAGATATGAATGAAGAGCCTATTATTAATAATAAAGAACAGCTAGAATCGATATTCATAACTGAAAGCTTTAAATCAAAATCAGAAGCACTAAAGCAAAGTGTAATTTATGTATTTTGCCCAGAAGAGTGCGCCAGTAATATAGGTGAAATTATTGATGATTATTCATTCGATATAATAATTAACGATTACACTATTACTGACTTTACTAAAAAAGTAGTATGTCATTACCAAAGTGCGCATTTAAGTAAACAACAGCGTAAGTTTTTAGTTAATGCCACAGAGTGTGGTGCATGGGTTGAGCCATTAGTTAGCTATTTAGATGATAGATTAAAATATACTGAGGTGCGTTTACTACATAGCAGTTATTTTTTACACCAAAAAGCATTTTCTATTTTATCAAATAAACGTACTCAAGTAGCAAAGCGCTGTGTAGATATAGTGAGTGCTATTTTACTCCTTATAATCACCATTCCATTTTCAATATTTGCTGCTTTGTTAATTAAATTAGAAAGCCCAGGGCCCATATTATTCAAGCAAAAGCGTACCGGCCAATATAACAAACAGTTTGAAGTGTATAAATTTAGATCTATGAGAAACGATGCTGAAAAAAATGGGGCTCAGTGGGCTTCAAAAAACGATGCACGCGTTACAAAAGTAGGTAAATTTATTCGTAAAACACGTATAGATGAAATACCTCAACTAATAAATGTTATACAAGGAACCATGTCGATAGTTGGTCCAAGGCCTGAGCGTGAAGTATTTATAAAAGATCTCGAAAAAGAAATACCATATTACCGCTTTAGGCATGCAGTTAAACCAGGAGTAACGGGGTTAGCCCAAGTAAGTTACCCGTATGGCGCATCGGTTGAAGACGCTATATGGAAGCACAAGTATGATATTCATTATATAAAGCATCACTCAGCTCTTCTAGACATAAAAATATTAGTTATGACTATAAAAACTGTTTTATTTGGAATGGGTCGATAAGATGAACAGAAAAGAAATGTTTAATAATTTCTTAAAAGATACGGAAGGTAAATTTATACCAGCAGAATTTACAGAATCAAGACTTGATAGTGTAAATAAATTGCTCAATATGAGTAAAAGTAAGGTAAATAGCATAGCTGATATTGATCAATTCATATTATCCAAAATACAAAGACAATTAGATAAAAAAAAATATACGAAGATAAATGTACTTTGCGGTGGTGGAGTTGATAGTAATTACTTACTAATCCTCTTGGCGAAAAATTATCAATCGATTGAAGTTGGGGCTGTTTGTGGATTAACAAAGTCTAATTCTACGGATTTAAAATCAACAAGAGCTATTTGTGATAAATACAATTTAAATTACAAAGAGCATTCCATTTCTAAATTTGAACTAGAACAAAGCCTTATTGATTTCTATGAAGTAAACAAGAGACTCCCTAATGATGTAGCTGCACCTATCATAAACGTACTGATAAAAAAGGCTAAATCTGTAGATGAAGATGTGTTAATAGTTGATGGTCAATACGCAGATACAGTTTTATTTGCAAACCCTCAAAATACTTTCTTTAGACTTACTGAGAAAATCAGTTTAATAGAACTTAATACGCAAAGTAATTATTTTAAAAATAAGTTTCATAAATTAAAATTTTATTTAAAGCTTATGCTTTCAAATAAAGAGTCTAAGATACGTAGTTTATGTAGGTTAAATAACTCTCCTGAGATAAATGAGTATTTATTAAAAAGCTTGAGTCAGTTTAATGCCGAGCTAGTTTTACAAGCTGTATTTTTTAAAATTTTAATTGAATACAGAGAAAAAGATAAATACTTGTTGTCTGATAATGTTTTTTCACCATTTTATAGTGATGAATTACTTTTGCATTCATATAAGGTTAATACCTCTTTGTTCAGTTTGTACAATAAAAAGAAACATCTAAGGGAGTTTGTAAAAACGAACTGTCCTGAGGCATACAAATATATGAAATCAAGGACATTTGAAAGTGAATAAGTTAACTCAAAGAAGTAGTTCTTTGAAGCTAAGCTATATACACTTTTTTTGGTTTTCAATAATATTAGTCCCAATATTAAACCCTTTATCCGAGGGGATAAGTACTTATTTTCCAATCAAACTTTTTTTTCTGATTATTTCGTTGATACTATGCTTGTCTTGTAATAGTAGGGTGAGAATAACGAAGGCTGATATAGCTATTTATGTTTACTTCTTATATTCGTTTTTGAGCTTTTACTGGGGGGATGCATCTTTCGCTACTTCTGTTATGTATTTTGGCTTTTGGCTTAGTTACCTTTTAACATTCGTTATTATAAGAACAGGAGCGATAGTTTACGAAAGTAAGTTGCACTATGTGTTTTTAGCTTTTTTCTTTGAGCTTATTTTGTACTTTACCATTTATAATGCAAATAAATCTGTGAACGGTGGGTATGTAGTTGGCCATTTGACATCAGTTGTATTGTTAATGAATTTCAGATCTAGCTTTTTTCTTAAAAGCTTTTTTCTTGTCTCATTCACATATTTCACAGGGATAAGGTTTGTTGGGGTAATTCTTATTAGTTATTTTAAAAAGCCCGCTTTTATACTTTTATCGGGTGTTGTTGGTATATTTATACTTTATTATCTTACAAATCTATTCATAGGCACCCCAATTTACTCATATTTACTTGGTTATAGAGTAGCGGAACCATCGTTTGTTTTTAATAGCATATCTAACTCAGTTTTAGAGCTGTTTTTTGGGCACGGGTTCGGTAGTGATTCATTTACAGTTAAAATGGGATCTAAAGGTGTCATAGAACATTCCGGTATCTTCCACAACTTTTATTTAACGGTAATATATAATACTGGTTTGGTGGGTATTACTTTATTATTTATATCACTAATAAGCGGCTTGATGTCATCAAGAAACTGTTTTTATGCTATCGGTTTTACTGCTTTTATTTTAATGAGCTCCATAGATTCTCACAGAGACGGTGTATGGGCCATTTTTTTGTTTTTAGCTTTGTTACTAAATGAAAGAGATAGAGAAATTAATAATGGATAAAGAACTTATTTTAGTAGATCCAAATTATCAAAATGGTTTTGAAGGATTCCTAAGAGCCTGTGATGAAGACGGCCTTGTTGTTGTTATAGGCGAAAATAAATTTGATTTTGGTTTAAATATCAGTTCATCAAGCGAGTTTTTGCGTAAATTACTGGGGCGGAGTGCGCTATGGTTGCCATCATATAAAAAGTTAAAGAAAATAATTATTGAAAATGAGATAGATAGAATACATGTTGTTGGTGAACCAACATATTTTTCGGTTTTAATTTGTTGCTTAATTAAATACTTTTCAAGAAAAGAGATGCGTATTACTTGCAGGGCAGCTCAAAACTTAGAGTTTAGGCTCCCTTTCATTTTTAAGTTTGTTCTATGGTTTTCCAGATTAAATAATGTAGAAACTTTTCCAGTTAGTAATTTATCAAAATCATTTTCTGAAAATTTTTATAAGTTGAAAACACTGAATGTGTTACCAAATGGCGTGCCAGAGCTATTTTATAATAAAGAATTTAAAGAAACTAATCGTAATACTGTTTTGTTCATAGGGCACTTTATTGAGAGAAAAGGCTTTTCAGATTTTTTAAAAGCAGCTGAGTATTTGGCAGAAAAACATTCAGGTATAAATTTTCTAGCTGTCGGGGGGAGGGCTGATTTAGTAGATATGTCATCCTTCGAAAGGCAGTATCCTACAATTAAATTTTTGAGTTGGATGGACAGAGAAAGCTTAATTGATCATTTAGACAGCTCGGTTTGTCTAGTTATGCCGTCGAAAAAAAGCGACGGTAAGGATGTGCCTTTGATTAAAAGATTAGTTTCAGTACCTTGGTCGGAGCAATTTGGAAGAGTAATTATTGAAGCTTATTCACGTTCAACCCCTGTGATAGCATATGATTCAGGGGCAATCAGTGAGGTTGTGATATCATCTGAAAACCTTGTTCCTGAAGGTGACATTAAATGTCTTACTGACAAAATTGAGGAGGCAATCAACCTTAATAAGTTCGACCCTAAATTAAGAGAGTACTCAGAGGGGTATCGATGGCAATCAGTCTATCAAAACTACTTCAAGGGCAAGTAGTATTTATAATTAACAGATTTCTTAGGTTAATATATTCCGTTCTTGTAGCTGCATTTTTTTATTCAGACGAGCTTTTTTTATCATTTTTTGTGTTAGAAGGGGCTTTACCAATAATCACTTTGCTTTTTGCGTATGTGTATAATAAGACCAATATATATGTTTCTATAATGTGCTTACTATCGCTTATACCAATGGGTTATGCTTTTTCTTTTTTTATAATCACTTTAATATTTTTAGGCGAAATTATTAGCTCTTTTTATGCTTTTAATTTTGAGAGAAGGGTAAATCAAAAATACGAGCTAGCATTTAACTGTATTTCGTTGTTAGGCTTATCATTAACGTTTGAATTAAGCTTTAAATATTTGTTATATTTTTTGCTTTTCGCAACCTATAGTAGGCTTGTTATTTATATTTATAATTCAAAGTTGGAACTGCCAAAAGTCCCTAGTTACTTTTTTTCAAGCCTTTTTAGGCAGCTAACATCTTTAAATATAAGGTACTTTTTAACCATTTTTAGTGTCGGGCCTCTATTTTTTATTGCTTTTAGGGTTTTAAATCAAATGATTTTATTTGTTTGGTCATACTTAAAAAGCAAAACTGCTTTTGAATGGAGCAAATATTTCAAATGTAGCCCCCCAACTTCTGTAATAGTATCTTCTTTTATTGTTTTTAATGTTGGGTTGCTTGCGCAAGTGTTTGGTTTTATTTTTTTCGATAGCTCAATATTTTTCGGTGTTTATTTGGTTATTGTATTAATTTATTTATCTTATGAGTTAAATAAGGCTAATGAGGTTAATGAAAATGTTTAATAGTTTAAATATGATAATTTCTAGGGTTTGTGGTTTTTTTTTTAAAAACCTATGTTATTTATCAAGTAAGATAAATGTCTCTAGTAGTGCTCAGTTCAGAGGTGTACCTTTGCTGGAGTTGCATAGCGGCGCCAAGTTGTCATTAGGGGGTAATGTATTAATAAATTCTTCTAATTACGGGTATCATATAAATATGCACTCAAGGACAAAAATAGTACTACACAAGGGAGCTAATCTAACAATTGGTGAAAACTCAAGGTTGCACGGTGTTAGTTTTCATTCAAGGAGTGAGATTATTGTGGGTTCTAGAGTTCTGATGGCTGCTGGAACTATAGTGATTGATAATAATGGCCATTCATCAGTTGCTGAAAATAGATTGAGTGAAGTTGATAAGGCAAGGCCTATTTATATTGGTGATGATGTTTGGTTGGCAGCAAACGTTGTTGTCACTCCTGGTAGTTATATAGGTAATAATGTAATTGTTTCGGCTAATTCAGTGGTCAAAGGTCATTTAGAAAGTAACTTCATATATGCAGGAAATCCTGCTGTAGCTGTTAAAAAATTAAGGTGAATTCGTTGTATATTTTAAATGACAAAGAAAAATTTAATTTAAGATATCGTTCTGAGTTATTAAAACTTTTTAAATTAAGGGGTATACACTTTGAGTCGTTAGGTTTTTTTGATGGTACTTTAAATTTTATTAAATTATTATTTATCCTATTTTTTACTAACAGAATGATTATTAGTTCTAATTTAAAATCTAACACTTTAATAATGTTATTTTTTTGGAAGAGAGCTGGTATTATTGTCAATGGTCTCGGGCGTTACAAAAAAAATAAGTTGTTCAGACTTTTCTGGTTGCTTTTATTGAATAAAAATAAAAATAAAATATTTACTTTTCAAAATTATCTAGATTATAGGTATTTCAAGTCTCTTTCTTGTCAGGGTAATATTCATTGGGTTCCAGGTTCTGGTGGGAAGAAAAAAAATATAGGTAATGACAAGAATAAGTTGGTAGTTATATCAAGAGATGAAAAAATAAAAAATATCCAAGGTAGTATCTGTAATTTCCTCTCTAAGTGCTCATTTGATTTAGTCATTGTAGGTTGTTCCCACAGTGCTATTAATGAAACGGCATTAAAATCTTTCAATCCGTTAGTCACGGGTTACGTAAATCAATCTGATATAATGTCCTTTGGCGGCGCTTTCCTTCAGCCTGCGGGTTATGGGGAAGGTATCCCTCACACATTAGTTGATGCTATTTCTTCAGGCGTTACTGTTTATATTACAAAACAGCAACTCTTAGAGTTTGGGTTAAATAAGCTGGGTTTCCGTTATACGTATTACTTAGACTCATGGGTGAAACTAGAGCCCAATAAAGAAAGCATCTATTTACTCAGTACAGAGAAAGTTTCAGCAATTTACTATGATTATTTTATAAATAATAGTATATGAGCCAATTTGAATGATAAAAATTAAGGATGAAATATGAAAATCGCAGTTGTTGGAACTGGCTACGTAGGCCTTTCAAACGCTATGCTGTTATCGCAATATAACGAAGTAGTAGCACTTGATATTGACGAGCAAAAAATAGCACTATTAAATAACAAGCAGTCGCCAATTGTTGACACTGAAATTAGTGAATTTTTATTACGTAGTGACTTAAACTTTACAGCCACTACCGATAAAGTAGCTGCTTATAAAAATGCTGATTATGTAATTATAGCCACGCCAACCGACTACGATGTTGAAAACAATTACTTTAATACCAGCTCGGTTGAAGCCGTGATTAAAGATGCTATGGCGCATAACCCAAATGCGGTAATGGTTATTAAGTCGACCATTCCGGTTGGGTTTACTGCCGATATTAAAAAGCAATTAGGTGCTGAAAACTTAATTTTTTCGCCAGAGTTTTTACGTGAAGGCAAAGCGCTTTACGATAACTTGCACCCTTCACGCATTGTTGTAGGCGAGCAAAGCGAACGCGCCACTATTTTTGCTAACTTACTTAAGCAAGGTGCTATTAAGCAAGATGTTGAAGTATTATTTACTGACTCAACAGAAGCTGAAGCTATTAAGTTATTTTCTAACACTTACTTAGCTATGCGCGTAGCGTACTTTAATGAGCTTGATAGCTACGCAGAGGCACACGGTTTAAACAGCAAGCAAATTATACAAGGTGTGGGGTTAGACCCTCGAATTGGCAGCCATTATAACAACCCATCGTTCGGGTATGGTGGCTACTGTTTACCAAAAGATACCAAGCAACTGCGTGCTAACTACCAAGACGTACCAAATAATATTATTGGCGCAATTGTAGATGCAAACACGACACGTAAAGACTTTATTGCCGATTCAATTATTAAGCGAAACCCTAAAGTGGTAGGCGTTTACCGTTTAGTAATGAAAACAGGCTCAGATAATTTTAGAGCCTCTGCTATTCAAGGTATTATGAAGCGTATTAAAGCTAAGGGTATTGAGGTGGTTGTTTATGAGCCAGTTCTTGAAGAAAACGAATTTTACCATTCACGCGTAATAAAAGACTTAAACGAGTTTAAGCAGATATCTGACGTTGTGGTTTCTAACCGTATGGTTGAAGAGCTAAGCGATATTGCAGATAAAGTATATACACGTGATTTATTTGGTAGTGATTGATTGGATAATAGGTTAAAGGCTTGAGATTAAAGACCGAAGGTTAAAGACTTAAGGTTAATTTATAGTAGGGGGCGTTGTGCAATTTGAAGATTTAAACGTTTAGCAACGCTCTGCTGACTTAGCTTGTGAAGTTTTTATTTATTTTAAGACTAGTAAGCAATTTGGGCTAAAAGATCAAATTACACGATCTGCATTATCAATTTCATCAAATATTGCTGACAAAATTGCAGGAGCAAATTTTGAACGCACTTGTGCTGCCTCGTAGAGGTGAGATGATGGGATTCATCGAATAACGTTATGAAAGGAAAATTGCTAAAGACTATTGTCGTTTTCTCTCTTACTCTAAAGGTAGCTGTGGAGAGCTTCGTTCACAGTTATATATTGCTTTAAAAATTGGTGAGGTTGATACAAAAACAGCAGAAATTTGGATAGAAGCGACTAGGCAGTTATCAAAAATGATATCTTCCTTAATGAAAACGATTGAAACTTAGGGTTAGGCTTTTAGTCTTCAACTTTCAACTTTCAACTTTCAACTTTCAACTTTCAACTTTCAACTTTATCAGTTTAAAGATTAGGAAATTATGAAATATTTAGTTACAGGTGCTGCAGGTTTTATTGGTGCAGCAACGTGTCAAAAATTATTGGCTGCTGGCCATGTTGTTATAGGTATAGACAACCTAAACGATTATTACGATGTAAGTTTAAAGCTTGCACGCTTAGCGCAGTTTGAAAACCACGAAAACTTTACGTTTATTAAGCTTGATATAAGCGAACGTGAAACAATGAGTGAGTTATTTGCAGCTCAGCAGTTTGATAAAGTAATACATTTAGCTGCGCAAGCGGGTGTGCGATATTCAATAGAAAACCCAGACGCCTATGCCGACTCGAACTTAGTAGGGCACTTAAATGTGCTTGAAGGGTGTAGACATAACAAAGTTAAGCACCTTGTTTATGCATCATCTAGCTCTGTTTATGGCCTAAACGAAAAAACACCATTTGAAACAACCGACAGTGTTGACCACCCGGTATCGTTTTATGCGGCAACTAAAAAAGCAAATGAGCTAATGGCACATAGCTATTCGCATTTATATAGTTTACCTACCACAGGCTTACGCTTTTTTACGGTTTATGGACCATGGGGTCGCCCAGATATGGCACCGTATATTTTTACTAAAAAAATACTCGACGGCGATACCATTGATATAAACAACAATGGTGATATGTGGCGTGACTTTACTTATATTGACGACATTGTTGAAGGTGTTGTACGCGCTGCCGATGTTATACCTACAGTTAACCCAAGCTGGCGAGTAGAAAACGGCTCGCCTGCTACAAGCTCAGCTCCTTATGCGGTTTATAATATAGGCCACGGTAGCCCAATAAACCTAATGAAGTTTATTGAAGCCATTGAAGCTGAGCTTGGTACTGAGGCAAATAAAAATTTCCGCGAAATGCAGGCGGGTGATGTTTATAAAACCTACGCTGATACGCAAGACCTGTTTAATGCGACGAACTATAAAGCTCAAGTTGGTGTTGAGCAAGGCGTTAGCGAGTTAATTAAATGGTATAAAGACTTTTATAAATAAGCTTTATTAAAAGCACAGCCTTTAAAAAAACTGTGCTTTAATTACCTGACAACTGACAACTGACAACTGACAACTGACAACTGACAACTGACAACTGACAACTGGCAACTGACAACTGACAACTGACAATGTGTTTTTTATTCATCTTCTATCTACATTTAATCTGTTAGTTTAAAAATAATTAATTTAAAAAATAAAGGACTACCCATGAAAGCTGTAATTCCTGTTGCTGGCCTTGGCACGCGTATGCTACCAATGACTAAAGCAATCCCTAAAGAAATGCTCCCTATAGTTGATAAGCCACTTATTCAGTACATTGTTAACGAGTGTGTTGCTGCAGGCATTAAAGAAATTGTGTTAGTTACCCATAGCTCTAAAAATGCGATAGAAAACCACTTTGATACCAGCTACGAGCTTGAAGCAACGCTTGAAAAACGCGTTAAACGCACACTACTTGAAGAAGTGCGCTCTATTTGCCCAAGTGACGTAACCATTATGCACGTTCGCCAAGGTGAGGCTAAAGGGTTAGGCCACGCTATTTTATGTGCAAAGCCTATTGTAGGGAATGACGATTTTGTAGTTGTATTGCCAGACGTAATACTTGATGCGTACACGGCTAACCAAAAAACAGAAAACCTAGCCGCTATGATCGCACGTTTTAATGAGACGGCAGCAAGCCAAATAATGCTTGAGCCTGTCGCTATGGATGACGTAAGTAAATACGGTATTGCCGATATTAATGGTGTGCAATTAGTTGCTGGTGAGAGCGCTAAAATTAAAACTATGGTTGAAAAGCCAGAGGTTGATGCTGCGCCGTCAAACCTTGCTGTAGTTGGCCGTTATGTATTGAGTAAAAATATTTGGCCATTACTTGCTAAAACTCCAGTAGGGGCGGGTGGCGAAATACAATTAACCGACTCTATTGATGCGTTAATGGCGCAAGAAACGGTTGAGGCATTTCATATGAGTGGCCGCGCACATGATTGTGGTGATAAGCTTGGTTATTTAAAGGCGATTGTTGAATACGGTATGCGCGATGAAAAGCTGGGTAAAGAATTTGCACAGCATTTAAACACATTGGTTAATGGTGAAAATGCACCAACATTAAACAATGTGGTTAATTTGTAATAAACAATTTGGCTAATTTTAAAATTATGAAACCGTGTTTAGTTTAAACACGGTTTTTTGTTTTTTAGGCAAGCTTAGTATTTGGCTGATAAAGTGAATAAGACATTGTTTTCACTGCAGAGAAGACAAAGAGCAGTGCAGGAGAAGATACTAAAAAATAGTATGTTTCCTCAGTGTAGCGCGCAGCGCCGCGGTGCCCTCGGTGGTAATTATTTTAGAGTTATTTCCACGTAGGCGTGAAGCTTGCTCACGCAAAAGGTTGTTAATGTGACTATGTATAAATTAAACGCGCCAGCAAGCAAGGCGCCTACAAAAACTGGTCGTGGTGTTCTAGGTGGTAGAAATTGTCTTGCGGTTAAATTTTTACCTAAATGATAAAGTGAATAAAACATTATTATCACCACAGAGAAGATAAGGAGCAGTGCAGGAGAAGTCATTTAAAAACCAATGCATTGTATTACGCTCTTCTCTATTTAGCGCGTAGCACCACAGTGCGCTCGGTGGTAGAAATTGTTTTATGGTTAAGCTTTGTTCTTGATTTATAAAGTAAATAAAACATTATTATCACCACAGAGAAGACAAGGAGCAGTGCAGGAGAAGGTACTAGAAGATAGTATGTTTCCTCAGTGTAGCGCGAAGCGCCTCAGTGCCCTCGGTGGTAGAAATTGTTTTATGGTTAAGCTTTATACTTGATTTATAAAGTAAATAAAACATTATTATCACCACAGAGAAGACAAGGAGCAGTGCAGGAGAAGATAGTATATTTCTTCTGTGTAGCGCGCAGCGCCTCGGAGCACTCGGTGGTAGAAATTGTTTTATGGTTAAGCTTTGTACTTGATTTATAAAGTAAATAAAACATTATTATCACCACAGAGAAGACAAGGAGCAGTGCAGGAGAAGATAGTATATTTCCTCTGTGTAGCGCGCAGCGCCTCGGTGCCCTCGGTGGTAGAAATTGTTTTTTAGGCAAGCTTTGTATTTGGCTGATAAAGTGAATAAACACTATTATCACCACTGAGAAGTAAAGGAGAAGATACTAAAAAATAGTATATTTCCTCAGTGTAGCGCGCAGTACTTCGGTGTGCTCAGCGGTAATTACATCCTTAAATGTAGGCGTGAAGCTTGCTCACGCGAAAATTGCTAAACGCGTTAGCAAGCAAAGCGCCTACAAAAACAAGCTTGAATACTCTGGTGGTATTTAGTGACGTTTAGTTTTGGATAGGTATTATATCGCCTTTGAAAGCGCGAAATAAATTCGCGCTTTCAAATTTAAAAGCTAGCTGAGAGGGCGATTCTCGAAAATGCTTCGCCATACACATCTTTACCTAGGTAAAGCTCAGCGCCTACGCTTTTAGCACCCCAAACAGGTTTGTTTAATTTACGCGTATAGGCTGTTTGGAGTTCATAACTGGTTTCGTAACCATCACGTTTGTTTGTAAGGCTACGTAACGTTGTATTTAAGCCTTCTTTAACGCTAAGTTGCCAATGCCAGTTAATACTCATCGATTTAGCTGGGGTATAGTCTGTATAGTCGTGCTCATCACCTCCCCAGTGGCCAATAACATTACCGGAATTACGATTTCCATCTGAGTAAAGACTGTTTTTATACCAGCCGCCTTGCCAGTTACTATGTTCAAAACGTAAGCTGTGGTTACTTGCAACAAAAGGTAAATATATTCCAAAACTATATGCGTTATTACGTGAGCCGCCACCAAGTGTATCTTCAAGGGCTATTTCACCATAAAATTCGTAGGGTAAATCAAATAGGCTATTGTTATATTCAAAAGTGATTGAGCCTAACTGATCACCTAATTCATACTGGTCATCTAAGTTTTTTGCCTCAGTACTGGAAACATTATCTTTGGTACCAGGTGTAAAAAAACCTTCGGCAAAGTCTTTAAATGTAACCTTGCGCGGCCCACCACCAAATTGCATTAAACGGCTTAGCCCAATAGTTAAATTATCTGTTGCCGCAAAGCTAATATGCAAGCCGTATAAATAAGGTTTACCAGGTTCAAATACCTTTTCAATTGCTGCATTCTTATTCGTTTTTAAAATTCCACGCTGCTCGGTCATTTTACTAATAAACATATCGTATCGAATATTAAAGCTGGTTATTGGTTCAACATTACTTATGGTAATTGACGGTGTTGTTTTAGCGTGTGTACTTAATAGCATGGCGCTGTCGTTAAAAGGTGAATACCAGTGTTCACGGTAGCCTATATCGAGTTGGGCGTATTTATAACCTAGGTAAATAAAGCTTTGTGTTGGAAGTATTTCGTCTTCGTTTGCAATGCCTGCCACACTTACACCAAAGTAACGGCCAAAGTTAGCGTAAGCGCCACCTTCAACAATTAAGTTGGTTTTAGTAGTTTGCCCACGTTGGTTTGGCAGTGTTTTGTTTTTTGTACCGGCAGCAAGGGTTGCTTTAGCAAATGTGCCTGCATCGCTTTGAATGTACGGGCTTATTTGGTACGACAGGGTTTGGTAAAGCTCTGGGTAACTATGCCTTATGGTTTGTAGTACGTTATATATGTCGTGCGCTTTATAAGGCTTGCTCATAATGTGCGTATTTTTACTTACTGCTAAAAGGCGCGCTACATTATGCTCTAACTCTGGTGCTTGGTTTAAAGGTAAATAGGGCGATACGCCTCCTTTAGCTAAAGCGTTTGTACTTAATGCTAATGCGATAAGTAACGATATTTTTTTGAGCATAATTATTCCGTTAGCCAATTTTTATAGTAAGTAAATACGTTAATGCGAGGTTAGCAATAAATACGTTAGTAAGAAAGAAAAAAGCGTTTATAGGCAGTGGTTTTAAGTTGCTAGTTATAAGGTTGAAGTTTCTAGGTATTAGATGGCAGTTACAGATGTTAGTTTTCCGTTTGAGTTGGCGGCAGTTATCAGAATAGCCATTAAGGTTTGTAATGATGAGCGTTATTTACAAAAGTGACTTATTCACCACAGAGAAGACAAGGAGCAGTGCAGGAGAAGTGATTTTAAAACCAATTCATTGTATTAAGCTCTTCTCTGTGTAGCGAGCAGCGCCTCGGTGCTCTCGGTGGTCAAACTTGTTATGTAACTTGGGCGCCGTACCTAGTTGATAAAGTAAATAAAACATTATTATCACCACAGAGAAGACAAGGAGTAGTACAGGAGAAGTAATTCTAAAACATATATATTGTATTACGCTCTTCTCTGTGAAGTGCGCAGCGCCTCAGTGTTCTCGGTGGTAATTAATTTTTAGAGTTATTTCAACGAAGGTGTGAAGCTTGCTCACGTAAAAGGTTGTTTATTTAACTATCTATAAACAAAGTACGTTAGCAAGCAAAGCGCATACATTAAATTCGCTGTGCTACTGTAAGTTTGCATTAGTAGATGAGCATTCCAACTTGTACCTTAACGTATATTGTGTGAAAAATTTGTATTTATGCTTATTGATAATAAAGCTGCGCCTATTAGCAAAGTCCACTATGCTATGGGCTATTCGTTATTTATATTTTTAAGGATTTATCATGATTGAACAAGGCCAAAACGTACCAGAGGTTACACTTACGCAGTTAACAAGCGAAGGTATGCAAACACTGACTAACAAAGAATTATTTGATGGTAAAAAAGTGGTGTTATTTGCTGTGCCGGGGGCGTTTACGCCAACGTGTTCAAATGCGCATTTACCTGAATTTATTACGCTTGCTGATAAAATTAAAGCAAAAGGTGTTGATGCTATTTATTGTGTTTCGGTAAACGATGCCTTTGTAATGAAAGCATGGGGCGACTCGCAAAACTCTGAAGAAGTATTAATGCTAGCCGATGGTGATGCAAGCTTTACTAAAGCACTCGGGCTTGAAAAAGACACCGCTGGCTTTGGTGGTATTCGTTCATCTCGCTACGCGATGATTGTAAATAACGCGGTCGTTACTGGGTTATTTGTAGAAGAGGGCAAAGAGTTCGCAGTAAGCCGCGCAGAGCATGTCTTAGAAAAGCTTTAAGGCCTCATTTAGTTTGTCAGTGGTTAGTACTTAGTTATCAGATAGAAGCTTTTAGACATTAGTGATTAGACTGAAGATTTTAGTTATTAATGAATATTGTATTTTTTGGCTAGTTTAGTTAGCTAGTTGTTATTTGTATATTTAAAACTAAGCTAGTAAAAATGATATAAATAAAAGTAACACTAATGAATTTTGAAAATTTAGATGTATGGAAACGATCTGCACGTCTTAGCGTAGATATTTACAGGTCTACAGCAGATATAAAAGATTATGGGTTCAGAGATCAGTTAACACGCTCAGGCCTTTCAGTGCCGAGCAACATTGCAGAAGGTGTGTGTAGAGAAAGCTATAAAGAGAAAAGTAGATTTATAGATATAGCTAGGGCTTCTCTTGCAGAAGCTAGAACACAGATATACATAGGCACAGAAATAGGTTACTTAAATAAGTCAACAAGCCAACAATGGATAATAGAAACAAAAGAATTAGCTGCTATGTTAACAAGCCTTAAAAATAAGTTTGATAACAGCTAACTTTAGAGTGTTTAGCTATTCATTCTCCGCGCTGAAAACTGAAAACTGAAAACTGAAAACTGAAAACTGAAAACTGAAAACTGAAAACTGAAAACTGAAAACTTTTTCAAAGCTCAAACGGTGCTACGCCGACTGCTTTCATTTTGTAACCTACCTGCGCTAATTCACCTGACCAGGTTTCTGTTGTAATAATACCTGTGACTACAATTGCATCGTATAGGCTTTCGATTGGTACGCCGCCTTTTATAGTAACGTGTACAAGCTGGTTAGGTGGCGGTGGTGGTACGTGTATGCAGGCGCCAAAATACGGTACTAATAGAAATTCTGTGATTACTTCGCTATCGCCCTCTAGCGGTACAACAAAGCCGGGTAAGCTGACAGATTGCCCGTTTAGTTCTTTTACTACAGGGGCGTCTAAGTCGGGCTGTACCCAGTTTTGATCGCTGCCTTCGTGGTTCGCTTGTGCTTGGGTGTCAATTTGCACATGGCCTTTTGGAATTAAGTCTTCCCAAAAAATTTCTTTAGGTGGATTAGCATTACTTGTAAAGGTGATAATGGCTAAGCTTAATATGCAAAAAGCATTAAAAGCTGTTTTAAAAAGTGTCATAAAATTCCTAAACATTATGTTTTTATACTCATGCCGTCGCTGAGTGAGTAAAAATAAGCACGAGTGGCTGGTATTAAACCAATAATAAAACCCGCCGCCATAATAACGCCTATGAGGGTGAGTTCATAGCGTGAAAGCATAGCTATATTTACACTAATACCCGCATGGCTTTGTAGGTAGTCGGCTCCTAAAAATAATGTGGCGTAAAATAACACACACCCAAACACACAGCCTAAAAATGTTGTAAGCAAGGATTCCATACTTATAAGTGTAAATAGCTGCCATGGCCTTGCACCAACTGAGCGCAATATAGCAAGTTCACGGCGGCGTTGATTAAGATTTGCAAGCAACGTGGTTAGCATACCAAGCAGGCTTACTAGTACAACAACAAAGGAGAAAAGTAGCAGTATTTTTTCAACAATGGCGAGCATTTCCCATAAGTCTTTTAGTGTAACGGTTGGCATAATGGCTAATAGAGCCTCGGGCTTGTACTGATTTATATTGCGCCTAATTTGTAGTGTATACAAAGGCGAATCAAACCCCATTAAAAATGCAGTGATTTGTTTAGGGTGGCCAGTTAGGTTGTTATACTCATCATACTCATCATGCTCATCATGCTCATCATGCTCATCGTTTGTGTTACCGCCATGAATTAAATCAACAGCGGCAAGCGGTATATGCAGTGTTTTATCGACCGGGGTACCCGTCGGGTTTAAAATACCGACTACTTCAAACGGGTTGTCGTTGTGATGATGAAAACTAGTATTACCCATACCATGAGATATTACAATGCTATCGCCCAGCTTGTAGCCTAGTTTTGTAGCTACCTCACTGCCCAATACCACGCCGTGAATAGTGCTAAAAGGATTCCCTGCACTAAAACTCAAATGTTGTTTTTTAGCAAAGCGGTAATGGATAAAGTAATCGGGTGTTGTACCTAACACGGCTTGGCCTTTATGGCTGTCGCCAAGGCTAATGGGAATGCTCCATTTTACGCCGCGTTGGCTTGTTATGTATTTGTAGCTTTGCCAGCTCACGCCATTATTGGTGTGGCCAATTCTAAAGACCGATGAAAGCAGTAATTGAATATCGCCGGTGCGGGCTCCTACAATTAAATCGGTACCTGAAATAGTATTGCTAAAGCTGCTTTTAGCATCAACTCTAACACGCTCAATACTTAGCAATAGCATAACGCTAACGGCAATGGTAAACAGTGTTAAAACAACACTTGCACGTCTATTTAATAGGCTTTTAAAAGCAAGCTTTGTAAGGATCATAATGTCTCCTGCAAACTTACTAAGTCGATTGAGCGATTAAACAGCGGCTTTAAGTTTTCGTCATGGCTTACAAATATCAGTGTGCTGTTTGTATTACTCGCTTGTTCAAACAATAAGTTAATAAAGCTTTCGCGGTTTTGTGTATCAAGGGCTGAGGTTGGCTCGTCGGCAATTATAATTTCTGGGTTACCAATAAATGCGCGTGCGGCGGCCACGCGTTGTTGTTGGCCAATACTTAACTCTGCCACACTCTTATTATGATATTGCTCTGTTAAACCCAGCGCGTTTAATAGCCGTGTAGCCTCATTATTTAACGTGGCAGAGTGGCTTAATGCTTTTTGTTGGCGCTTTTTTGAAAACTGGCAGCCCAGCATAACGTTTTCAATAGGCGATAGATAAGGAAGTAAGTTGAAGTTTTGAAAAATAATACCAATGTGGTCAGCTCTAAATACATCTCGTTGAGTGTTACTTAGGGTATTTAAGGTGCGGTTTAATAACGTGACATTGCCGCTGGTGGCTGTATTTATACCGGCAAGTAAGGCAAGTAACGTTGATTTACCCGAACCACTTGGGCCATGTAAAAAAACATGTTGGCCTTTTTCAATATTTAGTTTGCTAATAGTTAGCGTGGGCGTTTTATCGTTTTTATGCCATTTAAAAATAACGTTATTTAGGCTTATCATTGTTTGGTTTACCACTTCCAATAATTAAGGTCTTTACGCGTTTTAAACTGCCTAATAATATTAAATGGTTTAGGTTTTAGCTTTTCGTCACTAAGTAAAAACTCATTGGTTGCAGCCACTACTCGCTCACTTGATTTACCGTCTGTGTATGGGTGCAGCTGTTGGCAGTAGCTTTCTATATTTTGCATCAATGTTTTAGGGTAGGTGAATGCAAGGTCTATCGCGTCTTCTAGCTTATTTGGTTCTGTTACGTTTAGTAAGTGCTTGTCTGGGGCATTATTACAAAAGGTCACCACAGGCTTGCGTTGCACTATAAACATTAAAAGCACCGACGAGGTATCACACAGCATTACATCGGCCGACTTTAATAAGGGGACTACGTCGTCGGTTTCAATAAACGTTAAGTTTTGATTACTTAACGCCTTGTATTTATTAACAAGCTCAATAGGCATTTTAGGATGAAACTGCATTAATATGCGCCACTTTCCTGTTTCGCTAAAGTGCTTTATTTGCTCGTAAAGTTTAGGTGCAAGTGATAAACGTTTTGAAAAAGTAGAACAAATTAAAAGTGTAGGGCGAGAGTCGCTTTTACTGGTATATGGGGTTTGTAATTCGCCAGTAAACAAGCGGTCGAGCGTTGGCCAACCCGTTTCAGTTACTTTAAAATAACCAAGCTTTTTTTGTAAGGCTTTAAATGGCACTGTGGTATTAGGGCCTTGTGTACAGTAAAGATCAAAGCAGCCCCTTGCTTTTAGGTGGTCGTTGTTCCCTTTTTTATCAAGTTTCCCGGCATCAAAACCATGAAATACACCCACTTTAATACCCGGAAAAAACGTAGGAATTAAATTGGCCGGTGCAAACGTAGCATCGGGTTTCCAGTTGTGAATATCGTTTATTGAATTAAGGCGTATTTCATCGGGTGTTAAAAAGTCAGGGTTTACAGAGCTACCTTGTAAAAACCAGCGTACCTGACCACCATTCGCTAATATGGCCGCCTGAATAGGCCTCAAAATTGCGTATGAATAATTTTGAGATATATACATTAAGTATTTTTTATTTTTGGTGGTGGTTAAGTAGTTCAAGCTAGCTCCTCGACTCAATAGCACAGCCAGTTTACCCGATTGTGACAACCATATAAATATTCTTGCTAAATCTCTTAACCAAAGTTCAGGTTATTTAGTTTTAAGCCCAAGATTGAGCTTTGAAGTTGGCTGGATTATCATACCGCACATAACCCCATACCATACTTTGCTCATAGAGCATCCCTAACCCCGGAGATAGCATGACTAGCTATAAAGTTTTAGACGTAAACGATGATTTACCCATCCGCACCAAAGGTGAAGTACACAGTGGTAAAGTGCGTTCAGTTTATTGGCTAACAGACGAAGACAGTGCACGATTAATTAAAGATAAAGGCTACAAAGTACCCGCAGGTACTGAGCTGGCTATTATGGTGATTTCGGACCGCATTTCAGCGTTTGATTGTATTTGGCAAGGCGAAAATGGCTTAAATGGAGTGCCGGGTAAGGGGATAGCACTTAACACTGTTGCATCCTACTGGTTTAAATTATTTGACGAAGCAGGCTTAGCTGGCAATCATATTGTGGATATTCCGCACCCATATGTATGGATAGTTCGTAAAGCAAGCACAGTTAAGGTAGAGGCGATAGCGCGCCAATATATTACGGGTAGCATGTGGCGTGATTACGCTAAAGGGACACGTAACTTTTGCGGTATAGATTTACCTGAAGGGTTAAACGCGAATCAAAAACTCGATAATGTACTTATTACGCCATCAACCAAGGGGATTATTGAAGGCGTTGCCGACATACCGCCAGTAGACGATGTAAACATTACCCGCGAGAACATAACAAATAACCTAGGTATATTTAATTTTAAGTCGGCAGACGACGTTGCAAAATACGAAAAGCTGTTAGTAGAAGGCTTTGGCTTAATTAGTAAAGAGCTTGCCAAGCTTGACCAAATTTTTGTAGATACCAAATTTGAATTTGGGTACGTAGAAGATCTAAATGGTGCACAACAGCTTATTTACATCGACGAAGTGGGCACACCAGATTCATCGCGTATATGGGATGGCGCTGCGTATCGAGATGGTAAAATTGTTGAAAACTCTAAAGAAGGCTTTCGCCAATTGTTAATTGATAACGTGCCAGAAAGCGACGTATTACTAAACAAAGATCGTATGGCTGAGCGCGAAAAATTAGCAAAAGAGTATATTTTACCCGAATCAGTCATGCTTGAAGTGTCTAATACTTATGTGGGTATTGCCAGCAAAATAGTTGGTGAAGCAATTACCATTCCTGAGGATCCGCGCCAAGAAGTCATTTCTATTTTAGACGCTGATTATGGCTTAATTGTAAAATAGCCATACTAAAGAACTAAAAAACCCAGTGGCTAACTTTTTATTTTTAGTTACTGGGCTATATTCCTTGCAATTAACCCCTGTAATTAATTACCTTAACCTAACGTTAATAGTTAGGTGTTGTTATGTTTGAACGTGGTTTGCAAAAAATAACTAAAAGTTGCCGTTTTTTAACCATGGGTTTGTTTTTTGGTTACTTTTCTGACGCCGCTGCACTGGAGTTGGTAGTAGAAGATCAACACGGTAGTAAGCTAGCAAATGCTGTTATTGAGCTACATTTTAACGCCGAGCAATTAGCCAAGCCAAATCTTCCAGTAGCCACTATGGACCAAGTTCATAAACAGTTTTTGCCAGAGCTATTAGTTGTGCAAAAAGGGCAGCAAGTTGACTTTCCTAACAGCGATAATATTCGCCATCATGTGTATTCTTTTTCGCAAGCTAAGCCTTTTCAGCTAAAGTTATATTCAGGGCAACCAAAAGCCCCTATTACTTTTGATAATCCAGGGGTCGTTGTTTTGGGGTGTAATATTCACGACTCTATGGTTGGCTATATATATGTGGCAGGTAGTAAACATGTTTATAAAACAAATAAGCAAGGCAAAGTAACCTTGCCAAATAACCTATTACCGATTGAATTAAGTGTATGGCACGCTTTGCAAGCAGCACCTTTGGAGAATAAAAAAATTATAACAGTAAGCGCTAAAAGCAAACACACCATCACGGTAAACACATCTACACCAGCACCAAGAAACACCTTCGGTAGCAAATTTAAGGCTGGTAATGACTCATAGTTTAAAAAACCGAATTACCTCACTCTGTGTAGGGCTGGTGTTATTAACAACGCTGGTGAGTGTTGCTAGTTTTTGGTGGTCAACAAGTCAGTTTCAAGAACAAAAAGTAGACCAAGACATAAGTGTTGCGCAAAACGTTTATAAGCAATATTTAAGCTCAAAAGAAAGCTTATTGTTAACTGCGGCTAAAGTATTGACTGCCGATTTTGGCTTTAAACAAGCGGTTGCTACACGCGATGCCGGCACCATAAGCAGTGTTTTGTATAATCACAGCCAACGGATAGACGCGCAATTAATGTTGCTTATAGATTTATCGGGTCAGCTAATTTCGTCAAACATAGAGCAAGATGCCTTTGAAGACGACTTGCGCCCTTTACTCGCAGAGCTATTTAACGCACAAGAGCAATCCACATTTGTAGTATTAAACAATGAGCTTTACCAAGTCATTTTATTACCTGTGAAAGCCCCAAGAACCATAGCTTACAGTTTAGTAGGCTTTAAAATAGACGACAGTGTTGCAAGCGAGCTTAAAAACTTAACAGGCATGGACGTAAGTTTTGTAGGCAGTGCCGACAACTTAGTTATTAGCTCGCTAGATGAGCGCCCAACGCCTTTTGAACCGGTGGGTTATTTTAACTCGGCCACCACCTCACGAATATTTGGCGAGTACCCAGTTTACCGAAACCGAGATATTAATTTAGCCTCTTTGGCAACACACCCAATTATTATTTTATTAAGTGCCGATTTAACACAAAGCTATAGCGATTTTGAAAAGCTATTTTTTACCCTTATCATTCTGTCTATCTTAACGATGTTTGTAGGTGTAATAACAAGTAGCTTATTGGCTAACAACTTAACAACGCCGCTTTCTCAGTTGGTTGTAATTGCTAAGCAGTTTGCACAAGGTAATTATAATTTTGAGTTTAAAGGTAAAAAACAAAGTACAGAAATAACGACCTTAGTGAATGCGTTCGACAACATGGGTAATGACATCAATAAGCGCGAACAACAAATTAGTTTTCAGGCGCGTCACGATACTTTAACCGGCTTTTATAATCGCTCTGCAATGTTAGAAGTGCTAGACAACGAATTAAGCGAATCCACCCAATATACGCTTGTAGCAATAGACATAAAGGGTTTACGACATATAAACGATAAGCTGGGCCCGCGCATTGGCGATGAATGTATAAAAACCGTGGCATGCAGAATTAGTGAGTTTTCGGATGAGTTTGGTGGGATTCATGCGCGTATTGGAGGAGATGAGTTTTTAACGGTATTTCCAAGCAGTGCGGTTAGCGAGAAAAAGTGCGGCATAGAGGGATTAATTGCTAGGCTTCAAGAGTGTTATACCATTCAAAAGCTGAAAATTAATTTACAGTTTAGTACCGGGATATTGCAATACCCATCGCAAGGCACTGCCAGTGACGACTTAGTAAGGCGAGTGCTTATTGCCGTAGAAAATGCGGCCAATAACCAAAACCATATACATTACTACCAAGATGGCGAGGACGAGGCCCACTTAGATCGTTTAATTATGCTTGATGAATTAAAGCAAGCTATTAGCGATGACGATGGTCAGTTGTTTATGACCTACCAGCCCAAGTTGCATATGCAAACTCAAAAAATAGATAAAGTTGAGTCACTTATTCGTTGGCAGCGTAAAGATGGCAGCTGGGTTAACCCCGAGTTATTTATTGATTTAGCTGAGCGCTCAGGGCTAATTGTTGAACTAACTGCATGGGTAATAAATACCGTTGTTGCGCAAGTTGCCGATTGGAAGTCGAAGGGCATTGAGCTGCAAGCCGCCATTAATGTATCGGCACAAGATATTGCGTTTCCGGGTTTTCATGCCGCGTTAGTCGCTACGCTTAAAAAGCATAATGTGGATGCAAGGTTAATCACTATTGAATTGACTGAGCGTGACATGATAGAAAACGAAGAAAAGGGCATAAAAGCCCTCAAAGATTTAAAGCAAATTGGCGTTAAAATATCGCTTGACGATTATGGGGTTGGGCAAACATCGCTGGGGCGTTTAAAAATGTTGCCTATTGATGAGCTTAAGCTCGATAAGTGTTTTATTTTAAAGCTAGATGCGTCGCAAAAAGATCAATTTATAGTGCAATCGTCAATTACGCTTGGGCATCAGTTAGGTTTTTCGGTGGTGGCTGAAGGAGTAGAAACCGAAGAGTCGTTAGCTTTACTCAAAACAATGCAATGCGACCATGCGCAAGGTTACTACTTGAGTCGCCCTTTAAAAGCAGAGTTACTAGAACAATGGCTAGAAGAATACTATGTTAAAAATTAGGTTTTTATTTGCTTGTGTTTTATTGCTGATAAGTTTGCCTATTTTTGCAAGCAGCGGGAAATTATTAGCAACACCTGGCGTATCACAAATTGAAGGTAGTGGCGGCGGCGGCATTGTGCCTTGGGCTCAGCTTGCCGGGTATGCGAGCGAAGATGAATTTTCGGTAAATGGTTTTTGTAGCCGAGCCGATGTAAGCGACTACGCATTAAATGTATGTGGTGCGCAATTAAACTTATTTAATCGGGTAGAGCTAAGTTACGCAATTCAGCAGTTTGACGTGCCTGCGCTTAACACAGAAATAGAGCAATCGATTACCAGTGCAAAAATACGTTTATATGGTGATATTGTTTACAGCCAATGGCCGCAATTAAGTTTAGGTATACAGCATAAATCGCTAGATGACGGCACCGTAGCCAAACTTGTTGGCGCAGAGGATACCAGCGGTACAGATTATTACTTGGCTGCCAGTAAGCTTCACTTAGGTGCATTTGCAGGTTATAACTGGTTTTGGAATGTAACAACACGCTATAGTGCAGCCAATGAATTGGGACTACTCGGTTATGGTGGTCAAAATGCTGACAGCGCGTTTTTATTTGAAGGTAGCACCGCTGTATTTTTAAGTCGTGAATTGGCAATCGGTATTGAGTATCGTCAAAAAGCAAATAATTTAAACCTGGGCGAGCAGGATTGGAAAGACGTTTTTGTTGCCTGGATGCCTAATAAAAATGTGAGTGTAACTGCCGCATATTTAGATTTAGGGCGTATTGCAGGGGCAGACGATCAAACCGGTTGGTACTTATCGGTAACAGGGTATTGGTAATGAAGTTAATTGCAGTTGGTTTTTTATGTGTTGGTATTTTAATGGGCTGTGCGAATAAAGCACCGCCTACTTTATATTACCAAATTGGCGGCAACGCCGGCATAGAAAAACTAATTGATAGCTTTATTAATCAAATTGGCAATGACGAGCAGGTATTTCACTATTTTGAGCACACAAACATAGCGCATTTTCGTCAAGGTTTTATTTTGCATATGTGCATGCTTACCGATGGTCCGTGTAAATACAGCTACGCAGGTGATTCAATGGTAGACATACACACCGGCATGAATATAACAGAAAAAGATTTTAATCATGTTGTTGATTTGTTAGTAAATGCCATGAATGAGCAAAATATACCTCATCCTATTCAAAATAAAATTTTGTCAAAAATGGCGCCATTAAGAGGCGACATTATTAACATATAGTGGATAAACATTATTTTCTGTTTACCTACAATACAAGCCATTAGTTATGTACAATGAACAATATTGTTACTTTATTGTATATTTTTCATGTTTGTATATTTCGACGTCCAGCATATTTATTATTTACCTCAATATATACCTGTAATTGAAAAATTATCACATAGAGGCCATCAGTGCGCATTAGTATTTTATAGATCTCAAGAAAAACAATTTATAGATATTTGCGAGACCTTCGCCGTTGAACATTCAATAAAAGCAATTTGGTTGGAAGATAAATCAAATACATTAGATTTTTATCGGGGTGTTGAATGTGATTGGGTTGTGTTTGGCAATGCGTTTTTAGACGTTGATAAGCTCAATAATAAAAGTGTATTAATGCAGCATGGCATAGGTCCAAAAAGCTGCTATTACGATGTATCAAACACAACGACTACCGTTCGCTTTGTTGAAGGTGAGCATCGTTTAAAACGATTAAAAAACTTATATCCAAACGGTAATTTTGTTGATAGCGGCTATGCGAAATTAGATCCAATTATTAACAACTCAGTCGAAAAAGTTGACTTGGCTAGCTTGGGTTTAGATAAGAATAAGCCAACACTTTTATATGCCCCCACTTTTTATCCTAGCTCTATTGAGTGTATGAGCGATGATTTTCCAGCGTGTTTTCCTGATTATAATATTATTATAAAACCGCATTTTTTTAGTTTGTCTAAACCTCGTTATAAAAAACAAAAAAATAAAATTATGCGTTGGCAAAAATATAATAATGTTTATTTAACAAGCGAAAGTGAATTTAACTTAACGCCTTTTTTAGCCATTGCGGACATAATGTTATCAGACGCGTCGTCTGCTATATTTGAGTTTGCAGCTCTGGATAAGCCTGTTGTATGGTGTGACTTTTACAAGTTACGATGGAATTATAGAGGTATATTTTCTTATCGTTTTAAGGCACGGCTTGATGAGGACATAAATTATTTTCACAAAATTTGTCAAAGGGCTGAACAGTTCAGGGATGTTGTATCTGCAGTTCAGTTGTGTGGCTCGGAGTCTGAAGAATTTAGATTTAACCGTAAAAAAATTATTGAGCAGCTTGCAGGAAAAATAGATGGAAATTGCGCTGACCGTATAGTTAATTACTTAGAGAGTTATGAATGAAACGAGTTATTACATTTGGTACCTTTGATATTGTGCATGTCGGTCATATTAACATTCTAGAACGCGCTAAATCTTTGGGTGATTATTTAATTGTTGGCATATCATCAGATGCACTCAACATGCAAAAAAAGGGTAGAGCTCCTGTCTACAGTGAAAGCGATAGGGTTAAAATAATTAGTTCTCTACGCTGTGTTGATGAAATTTTTATAGAGCACTCTTTAGAACTCAAAGGGGACTATATAAAAGAACATGATGCAGATTTATTAGTAATGGGGGACGATTGGGCTGGTAAATTCGATAACTTTAAAACGTTATGTGACGTACAATACTTAACCAGAACACCTTCCATTTCAACCACTGAAATAATTGAAGTAGTTCGTAATCCTTCATAAAAACTTAGAAGAGCGATAATTCAGTAATATTTTAATTAATGTTAAAACCCCATAAGCCTCATTATTAAAAGGGTATCAAATCAAAAATCTAATAACCTGCCAACAATTACAAAAAAGGCTCAACGACCCTGCTCTAGTTTTGTTTGATGCGGGTATGCTTCGCCCTGGTGTTTTAGGATCTTATAAGCCTGAAGCTATGCTGCCAAACGCAAAGCGGTTTGATATAAAAAATGATCTGGCAGATAAATTAAACCCGCTACCAAGTACAATGTGTAATGCACAGCAGTTTACACAGGTTATGCAGCAGGCGGGCGTAAACCACGATTCGTTTATTGTTGTTTATGAAGATGAAGGCTTATTTAGTGCTGCAAGGGCCTGGTGGATGCTAAAAGCTATGGGCCACCACAATGTAAAAGTATTAAGTGGCGGCTTTAAAAAGTGGTTAGCGTGTGGCTATGCAGTGCAGCAAGGTTATAGTGAGGCTTTAATGTGTGGTAATTTTGAAGCAAGTTATAACCCAAGCTATTTTATTGGCAGCCAGCAGGTATTAGCCGCAATAGATAATACCAATACGGTATTATTAGATGCGCGTGCCTATAAGCGCTTTACTGGCGAAGAGAGTGAACCTCGAAAAGGCATGCGAGGTGGGCATATACCACAAAGCCGTTCATTGCCTTTTTTAGATTTATTAACTGATGGTGAGGCTAAAGCTTTTGAAGAAATAAAGATAAAATTTGAGAACGCTGTAGGCAATGCACAGTATCTTCAATTTAGTTGTGGATCTGGTATTACAGCGTGTATTTTAGCTTTATTTGCTGATGAATGTGGTTATAAAAACTTAAGTGTTTATGACGGTTCTTGGAGTGAGTGGGGCGCAAGTAACTCGTTGCCTATCACCAAAGATGTATAAGTGAAAATACCATAACAAGCAATTTTTGTAGGCGCCTTGCTTGCTGGCACGTTTAATTTATACATAGTCACATTAACAACCTTTGCGTGAGCAAGCTTCACGCCTACGTGTGGGTAACTTTAAATGTTAATTACCACCGAGCGCACCGAGGCGCTGCGCGCTACACTGAGTAGAGCGTAACGGTTGATTGGTTTTAAAATTACTTCTCCTGCACTGCTCCTTGTCTTCTCTGTGGTGAATAAGTCACTTTTTGTTGTATTACTTAATAGCATTTAATTACCACCGAGCGCACCGAGGCGCTGCGCGCTACACTGAGTAGAGCGTAACGGTTGATTGGTTTTAAAATTACTTCTCCTGCACTACTCCTTGTTTTCTCTGTGGTGAATAAGTCACTTTTTGTTGTATTACTTAATAGCATTTAATTACCACCGAGCGCACCGAGGCGCTGCGCGCTACACTGAGTAGAGCGTAACGGTTGATTGGTTTTAAAATTACTTCTCCTGCACTACTCCTTGTTTTCTCTGTGGTGAATAAGTCACTTTTTGTTGTATTACTTAATAGCATTTAATTACCACCGAGCGCACCGAGGCGCTGCGCGCTACACTGAGTAGAGCGTAACGGTTGATTGGTTTTAAAATTACTTCTCCTGCACTACTCCTTGTTTTCTCTGTGGTGAATAAGTCACTTTTTGTTGTATTACTTAATAGCATTTAATTACCACCGAGCGCACCGAGGCGCTGCGCGCTACACTGAGTAGAGCGTAACGTTTGATTGGTTTTAAAATTACTTCTCCTGCACTGCTCCTTGTCTTCTCTGTGGTGATAATAATGTTTTATTCACTTTGAAACTTTTTACAGCTTGTATCCATAAGGGCAGTTTTTACAGCCATTTTTACAGCAGGTTCCTCGCTTTAAAAAAAACCACTTACTAAATACCATGTTGCCATTTTGCATGGTGTAGTCGAGTTCTTCAATTAAGTTATCGTTTCCTTTAAATGCTTTTGCAAACGCAATTTGATCTTTAATTGGTTGGGTATATAGCTCTTCAAGGTAGTGATTAATTTTATTGAGTGTACAGGTTTGGCACAAACAGCTTGTTGCAGCTGCGTCTAGGGGTAAAATAGCAGGTAACTGGTTACACCAACATGCGGTTATATTATTTACATTACAGTTAAGTACTGTATTACATTGGCTGCAGTTTGTTTGAGTCATTTTAGTTCTTATCAACAGAAGAGCGCCAAGAATAACAAATATTATGAATATACAAAAAGCCTTAGCAGAATTTATTACGTTTTCCGCACAAAGAGACGATGCAATATCGGTTATTGTGTCAACGCCTGCATATAGTCAAGCGCCCTTATACACATTAAAAACTGACGTATTAGTTGGTGTAATTAAACGCTGTTTGAGTGGTGAAATAGATTTAGATGACTTAGAGCTTTGGGCTAACGTTATTGAGTCACGAGAAGACGTTGATTGCGCTGAACACGAGGGCGTTATTTATGCGCTTAGTAATAGCGAGCAAATGGGCGAGCTTGATCACCAAAAGCTTGAAAAAATACTGGCATTGTTAAAGGATTAAAGTTTAGGTTAACTTAAAACCGCATTTAAATTAAATGCGGTTTTAGTATTTTTTGACAACTGACAACTGACAACTGACAACTGACAACTGACAACGTGGTTACTTGTGATATCCCAAGCAGGTTTCTACTTCGTTTTTAGATCCTAAAATAACCGCTACACGCTGGTGGATAGCGTCTGGCTGAATATCCATAATACGTTCAGACCCTGTTGAGGCAATACCACCGGCTTGTTCTACTAGCATAGCCATTGGGTTTGCTTCGTAAAGCAGGCGCAATTTATTAGGTTTATTAGGATCTTTAGTATCAGTTGGGTAAGTAAATACACCGCCTCGGCTTAGTACGCGATGAACATCGCCTACCATGGCAGCAATCCAGCGCATATTAAAGTTTTTAGCGCGCGGGCCGGCCTCGCCTTGTAGTAAATCATTTATGTAGTTTTGCATTGCGGGTTGCCAATGACGCTGGTTAGACGCATTAATTGCAAACTCGTTAGTATCAGCAGGTATAGTGGCAAAGTCCTCTGTTAGTAAAAAGCTCCCTTGGGTTTTATCAAGGGTGAACATACGTGTGCCTTTACCTGTACTAAGCGCCAACATCGTTGATGGGCCATAGAGTACATAACCTGCCGCAACTTGCTTGTGGCCAGGTTGCATAAAAATAATTTCGTCTGCTGCATCTGAGCCTTCAGGCGCTTCCATAATTGAAAATATAGTCCCTACCAGCGAGTTAATATCGGTGTTTGACGAACCATCAAGTGGGTCAAATGCCACAATATATTTAGCGTCAGGGTTTCCTGCAACGGTGTAGTCTTCTTCTTCAGAGGCAATGGCTTTAACGGTGCCCGACTCCAGTAAAATATCTTTTAGTAGCTGATTAGATAATACATCGAGCTTTTTTTGAGTTTCACCTTGAATGTTTTCATCAAGTGTTGAGCCCAATACGCCAGAAAGCGCACCTTGGCCAACACGAAACGATATTTCTTTACATGCCGCTAAAATAGTTCGGATTAACGATAAAAGTTCTCTTGGGCAACCATCTTCAAGTAATACTGGAGGGAGTCTACGCATTCTATTTTCCTGATAACGTGTTAAAACCAATCATAATGTGAGAGAGATTAGTTTAGAGCGCTGAATTTCGTCTTAAATACCTGTATTGTTTAAATACCGCCCTATAATGGGGGCACCTAATCGTACCTAAAACGCCAATAACAAAGATAAGATTATGAAAAAAATACCACTACTAAGTTACATATTCTTTACTGTGCTGTGCTCTATCATAACTCAAGCGCACGCAGCAATTAAGTCCATTGATGAATTTACTACACAAATGAACCACTTTCCGGGCTACTACTCGTTTTTTTACGATACCCAAAACGGTAAGGTATATTTAAAAGTAGATAAGTTTGAGCAGCAGTTTTTACTGCAACAAAGCTTGCCATACGGGATTGGCTCAAACGACATTGGACTTGATAGAGGTCAGCTTGGCAACACGCATTTGGTACAGTTTGAGCGCTTTGGCGATAAAGTCATGCTGCGTGCTGTAAATACTTACTACCGTGCTAACACTAATAACAAAGCCGAGCAGCAAAGTATTAAAGAGGCATTTGCGTCAAGTATATTGGCGGGCTTTAAAGTGGTTGCAGAGGATAAAAGTACTGCACTTATTGATTACACGCCTTATTTATTGAGCGATGTACATGGGGTAAGCCGTACATTAGCTGCCAGCAAGCAGGGTAATTTTAACCTTGATGAATCACGAAGTGCGGTTTACATGGCGCGCTCAAAAGCTTTTTTAAAAAACACCGAACTTGAAGCCGTGCTTACATTTAAAGGCGCAAAGCCGGGTGAGTTTGTGCGCCAAGTTAGCGCCGACCCATACACTGTTACCGTGCATATGCACCATTCACTTATTGAATTACCTGATGATAATTACATACCACGTAAATTTAACCCGCAATCGGGATTTTGGAGCATTGAACACAAAGATTACGCAGCGCCTTTAGGCGAGTCGATGTATGTTCGTTATATACCGCGTCACCGTTTAGCAAAAAAAGATCCGAGCTTACCTATTAGCGAGCCGGTTGAACCTATTGTTTATTATTTAGATCCCGGTGTACCCGAGCCAGTTAAAAGCGCCTTACTAGAAGGCGGTAAGTGGTGGAATGATGCATTTAGCGCTGCAGGTTATAAAAACGCGTTTATTGTTAAAGTATTACCAACCAATGTTGACCCGATGGATATTCGTTACAACGTGATTCAGTGGGTGCATAGGGCAACACGTGGCTGGTCATACGGAAGCTCAGTTATTGATCCGCGTACCGGTGAAATATTAAAAGGCCATGTGACGCTGGGATCGCTTCGCGTTCGCCAAGATATTTTAATTGCAGAAGCGCTGGCTGCTCCTTATTTTAAAGGCGATGAAGTTGCTAAAAACTTACACGCTATGGCGCTTGATCGTATTCGCCAGTTAAGTGCCCATGAAATTGGCCATACATTAGGTATTGCCCATAACTTTGCGGCATCAGTAAGTGATAGAGCCTCAGTAATGGATTACCCGCACCCATTATTGAGCTTTAATGAACAAGGCAAGCTTGATGTAACACGAGGCTATGCAACAGGTATGGGCGTGTGGGATACCCAGGTAATTAAATACGGTTATAGCGACTTTACTAATCAAGATGAAAACGCAGAGCTGGCAGCAATTTTAAAAGAGAATAAAGCCAAAGGGCTAGCGTTTATTTCAGACTCTGACGCGCGAGCTAAAGGGGGCGCTCATCCAACTGCTCACTTATGGGATAACGGCGCTAATCCATCAGAAGAGCTTTTACGCGTTTTAGATGTTCGTAAAAAGGCACTCTCGCAGTTTGGTATTAATAATATTAAGTTGGGTGTTGCGCTATCTCAGTTAGAAGAAAAGCTTGTACCACTTTATTTATTTCATCGTTTTCAAGTTGAGTCTGTGGTTAAGTTAATTGCAGGTGTAAATTACGAATATGAAACACGCGGTGATGAGCCAGTCCAAGGCGCTCAGGTTGTTGATAAGCAAGTGCAACAAGATGCAGTTAATGCCATTTTAGCAACGCTTACTGCCAAAAATTTAGTTATACCTGAATCGGTATTATCGTTGATTCCGCCAAAAGCATATGGTGAGTCTAAATCGCGCGAAAGCGTAGTGGGGCGTACAGGGTTAACACTTGATGCAATGGCTTTACCAGAGGTGGCAGTGCAGCATAGTTTATCGTTGTTGCTTAATCCACAGCGCTTAAATCGTTTAGCGCAACAACAAGCCCGTAATAACCAGTTTTACAGTTTAGATGCGTTATTAAAGCAGTTGTATAGCCATGTTTATAATGTATCGTCGCCCGACACAATGAAAGGCAAAATAACCCAGCGTATACAGTTTTTAACAGCAAAAACGTTTGCTGACTTAGTGGCAAATAATAATGTAAGCCCAGAGGTACAAGCGCAACTTCGTTTTTACTTAGTTAAGTTAAGTGATGACTTTAATCAAAACACGATGCTGAGTAATACAAGCACCGGTGAAAGCGCATTTAAGCAATACCTAGCGGTGCAGGTAAAACACTTTTTAGCTAATGGAGAGTGGCCTAATAACTTTAAGGTTCTACCTATACCGCCAGGTTCACCCATTTAATTTTATAAGGGCGCAGGTTAACACGCCCTGAGCTTTAAACGCCTTTATAAGCAGCGCTTCGATAGTATCGATCGCTGTTTTTTCTTGCATAAAATTGGTTTTTTGTTAACCTACTTGCCTTCCATTTTTTGTCTTTTTGAGGTGTATATGGCGTTTTTATCTCGTGCGATTTTATCGCTGCCCATTGCACTTTCAAGTATCGCTGCCTTTGCTCAAAAACCGTGTGATGTTGAACTCAGACATGGTCTAATTATTACCGATGACGTAATACGTATTGTTGATAAAGGCCAAACACGAGTACAAATTAACAACAATAACCAGCTGTTTATTCGTGGGTACTGGGTTGATTTAGGTGAAGATGAAAGCAAAGTGCTCGAGCAATTTAGCCAAGGTATTCGCCAAACAGTACCCGAGCTTGTAAATTTAGCCACCGACGGTGTTAATTTAGGGCTGAGTGCTATTGAGCAGGTGGTTGAAGGCATGTCGGATAAAGAGCCTGAAGTACTTAAAACCCAACTGCAATACGTAGAACGCGCGTTGATGGATAAGTTTAAGCGAGGCGACGACTTTTTTTTTATAGCTCCGCAATCACTTTCTCAAATTGATGACTTTTTTACAAAAGAAATAAGCCAAAAAATCCACTCGGCGGTTCATGGCTCGTTAGGTGCTATTTTAGTGTCTTTAGGGGATGCGTTTAAATCGCGTGAAGGCAATATTGAGGATCGCATTAACGATATGGGTCAACGCATGGATATCATCACGAAAGAGATTGATAAGTCATTGCAAAAAAAAGCAGACCAATTAGAGCTAAAAGCGTCAGAATATTGCGAATACCTTAACACGTTAGATGTCACTGAATCTCGCTTACAAGCGATTGTACCGGGCATGGCAGACTTTGATTTAGTGCAAATTAAATCGTAAGGGAAAGTGGTTCTTTATCAGACCGCCCTATAGTTTTATCTCATCCTCGGTTAACAAGCGGTATTCGCCTGGCGCTAAGTTTTCATCTAACGTAATACCCGCAATTTGCTCACGGTGTAATTCAACCACTTTGTTATCCACGGCATAAAGCATGCGCTTTACCTGATGGTACTTTCCTTCACTAATTGATAAGCGTAAACCGTAATTAGCTAAGCGCTCAGCAATAGCGGGGCGTGTGGCATCTTTTTCATTATGTAGCATAACGCCTTCGCGTAATTGCTCAAGCGCTTCGTCGGTAATTGGTTCTTGGGTTTCAACTAGGTATGTTTTAAATTTATTACTGCGTGGTGAGGTAATTTTATGTGACCAGTCGCCATCGTTAGTGATAATGACTAAGCCTGTTGTGTCAATATCTAATCGGCCAGCCACATGAAAGTCACTCATATTTGGCTCATCAAGCAGATCAAACACGGTTTTGTGTAAGTCGTCACTATTTGCGCACACATAGCCAACAGGCTTATTTAGCATAAAATAACGTTTACCTAAAAATACTAATGGCTCACCGTTATGTAATACGGCATCGTCTTTTGCTAACTGAAAGTTATGTGCTGTGATCAACTCACCATTTACGCTTACTTCTTTACGCTTAATACTGGCGCGAGCTTGCGTGCGCGGTACTTCTGCTAAGTGGCTAATAAATTTATCTAAGCGGCAAGGGAATTTCATTTTGGTTCACATTTTTAGTCGGCTACAATGGCCGCGATTATAGCCGATAGTGAAATACCATGACAGTGCACTATGCGGTAAAACTACGTTCCACCCAATAAAAAAGCACGTTGAGTTAAACGTACTTTTTATAATATTAATGAGCGTTTTACTACTTGGTCGTCGCTTTACTTACTGTAGCCGTTTGGGTTATTTGACTGCCAACGCCACGTGTCTTGCATCATTTCATCGATTCCGCGTTTAGCTTCCCAGCCCAGCTCATTAAGGGCTTTTTCTGGTGCGGCGTAACAGGCAGCAATATCGCCAGGGCGACGAGGCGATACTTGATAAGGCACGGCTTGGTTACTCGCTTTAATAAATGCATTAACCATTTGCAGAACAGAATAGCCATTACCCGTACCAAGGTTATATACAAGTGCACCCGTATTTGTAGCTATTTTATCAAGCGCTTTTAAGTGGCCAATAGCTAAATCTACAACGTGAATGTAGTCGCGCACGCCTGTGCCATCAATGGTGTCGTAATCATCACCAAATACGGCTAACTGCTTGAGTTTACCCACTGCTACTTGAGCAATGAAGGGTAATAAATTATTAGGAATGCCATTAGGATCTTCACCAATTAGGCCCGATTCGTGAGCACCTACTGGATTAAAGTAACGCAAAATAGCAAACGCAAAGCGCTCGTCAGATTTAGCTATATCTTGCAGCATCATTTCAACCATTAACTTTGACGTACCGTATGGGTTAGTTGTGCCACCCACTGGGAAGTCTTCTTTAATCGGTAAACTGGCTGGGTCACCGTAAACGGTGGCAGATGAGCTAAACACTAACTTAAATACGCCCGCATCTCGCATAGCATCAACCAAAGTTAATGTGCCCTGCACATTATTTTGATAATACTCTATTGGTTTAGCAACCGATTCGCCAACTGACTTTAAGCCTGCAAAATGAATAACACTGTTAACGGTATGCTTTGCAAATACTGAATCTAAAAAAGCTTTATCGAGGATGTCACCTTGATAAAAAGTTACTTCTTTACCCGTAATTTGTTTAACGCGAGCCAGAGACTCTTGCGATGAATTTGCTAAATTATCTATAACAACAACATTACTTCCTTGTTGCAAAAGTTCTAAAACAGTATGCGAGCCAATATAGCCTGCGCCACCGGTTACTAAAATAGTCATGAAAGCTCCGTAGGGTTCTTTATTCAATTGTTTTAATTTCAACATAAAATGGCATAGTTTACATGCTTTATATTTAATTTTTAGTTTGCAAAGAAGATGATTTAAAGTAGTTTTAAAAGGTACATCAGATTACATTTTGTTCGTTTATAATTACATTTAACAACTATGATTAAGTTATAGTTAATATATATCTGTTAGAGTTATTTAATTAAGGTAAGCAACAAAGTCAAACCATATACATTGTGTTATGGATTACTGTTTGGAGATAGCTATGAACTCAGTTACTAAAATTTCGATGGCACTGTGTGTTGTATTGCCACTATTCACAAATGCTGGCGAGTCTGCAGTTAAGTGGCATGACTTTAAAGACTATCGCGATGTGCGTGCATCAAACCAAACTAAAGCGTCTTACCATAAGCAAATTACTAAGCAGTTTGAAAAACATTTTTCCAAGCTTGCTGAGCAACTACCAAAAGATTATAAGCTGAATGTCGAAATTACAGATATCGATTTAGCTGGTGATGTACGTTTTAGTGGCACAAGTGAAATTCGCGTTGTTGAACCTATTTTTTTCCCACGTATTAATCTGAACTATTCGTTAGTTAATCAAGAAGGCGATGTAATAAGTGAAGCAAACGATGTTGAACTTAAAGACATGGGCTTTATGGATAGGATAAGAAGAGGCCGAGAGGAGTCATTTGACCACGAAAAAAGATTACTCACAGAGTGGTTTGGCGAACAAGTATTAACAAGTATTGATTGAGTTAACTTGCCGCTTAAGAGCGGCAAGTGATTAACTTTGGTTATTTAAACGTGGCAAGTAAAGTGAGTAACTGTTGTAATTTAATGACGGTCGTTTTTAACTTTTCTTCGTTAAAGCCATCGTTTGATAAACTTTCTACGTCGGCTGCAACGTCTAGTACATAGGGTTTGAAACGCTTTGCTTCAAAGTCGAAACCAGCGTCTTTTCCAAATAAGGCTTTAAATTTACCATGGCCTTGTTGTTGTAATTCGTCTAGTTTTTTGTCGGCATCAAGTGCCTGACGATAAACAATTTTTAAGTTAGCGTTGAGTTGTTCAATTATAGAATCCATGGTTTTCCTAAAGCTTTGTACTGCATGGCCGATATAATACGTGGATTACATTTAAAAGTCAGGTTAGTAATATGAATATATCAGGTTCAAGTTTACCCGTTATGTCAGGGGCTAGCGAAAGCGGTGAAGTTTACAGCGCTTCTTTGGCTAAAAAACAGCAACAGGCTGACGGCGCAGCTGCGCTTGCACTAATTGAAGGTGCTGCGCAATCATCAAGTGCGCAAACACCGGCTAAATCGGTGACTGCTACACTTGGTAATAACATAAACGTATACGTTTAAATGTCGTTCTAAATGAGTTTGAGATCGATAGGGGTTTTACTTTTTTGACCGCCTATTTCTCTTACTAATTTAGGCACTAAAAATCCGGGCAGAGCTTTTAAAAGCTCTGCCATTATTTTTATCGCTTGCTCCTCGTCAATATCAAAGTGACTTGCGCCTTCAACTTTATCTAGCAAATACAAATAATATGGCAGCACGTCGGCATCAAATAACGCTTCACTTAAATTTATTTGTGCGTCAACCGTATCGTTCACGTCTTTTAAAATAACCGCTTGGTTTAATAGCATAACGCCTGCATGCTTAAGCTTTTGCATTGCGGCTTTAAACTCATCATCTATTTCGTTGGCGTGATTTATATGGTTTATAAATACAATTTTTAGCGGTGATTTTTGTAAGCGGGCACATAGCTCGTCGGTAATTCTCGCAGGTATTACGACAGGCAAACGGCTGTGTATTCGCATACGTTTTATTTGTGGTAATTTTTCAAGCTCATCTAAAAACCAGCTAATGGCATCGTCTTTTGCCATTAGCGGGTCGCCACCACTTAAGATCACTTCGTTTATATTGATATCTGACTTTATGTAGCTCAGCGCATCTAGTAGGCTTTTTTTATTAAGTTGGTTTTCTTGATACGGAAAATGACGTCTAAAACAATATCGACAATTTACCGCGCAACCGGTTTTAAACATAACTAAAACACGCGATTTATACTTATGTAAAATCCCAGGTTGATCGTTGTCTTGCTCAAGCAAAGGATCTTTATTAAACCCCGATTTTTTTAAAAACTCTTGATGACGAGGCATAACTTGCAGTAAAAGAGGATCGTTTGCATCACCTTTGCGCATTTTTTTTATAAAGGGCACTGGCACCCGTACTGGAAATAAACTGCGAGCTTTTAGGTCGTTTTCATGGACTTGGCTCGATAAACCAACCATTTCAAGCAAGGTTTTTGGACAGGTAACTACATTTGCTAATTCTTTTTGCCAGTTTTTATGCAAATTTGCTTCATTTCTTTGTATCATTGGCACGTAGATTACTCGAAAAAATTAAAATAGAGGAAACGATGGCGAATTATAGCACCAACGAGTTCAAGGGCGGCCTAAAAATTATGATGGACGGCGAGCCTTGCAGTATCTTAGAAAATGAAATGGTAAAACCTGGTAAAGGCCAAGCGTTTAACCGTGTTCGTATCCGTAAGCTTATTTCTGGCAAGGTACTTGAAAAAACCTTTAAATCAGGTGAATCGGTTGAGGGTGCTGATGTAATGGATACGGACTTAGCGTACCTATACACAGACGGTGAATTTTGGCATTTCATGAATAACGAAACATTTGAGCAAATTGCTGCTGACGAGAAAGCATTAGGCGATGCTGGCAAGTGGTTAGTTGAAAACGATGTATGTACTATCACACTATGGAATGGCAGCCCAATTGCAGTTACTCCACCAAACTTTGTAGAGCTTGAGATCACTGAAACAGATCCTGGCCTAAAAGGTGATACAGCGGGCACGGGTGGTAAACCAGCAACGCTTAGCACGGGTGCGGTAGTACGCGTTCCATTATTCGTTCAAATTGGCGAAGTAATTAAAGTAGACACCCGCAGTGGTGAATACGTAGGCCGTGTTAAGTAATATTTAACGCAGCTTAATAATACCAACCCACTTAAGTAAGGGGGGAGGTATAAATCCCAGCCTAAGCTGGGATTTTTTTTGGAGAAAATATGTCATCAACACTTTGGGCGCCCAGCGCAGATATAAAAACATTAAAACAACGCGCAGATATTTTACGCACGATTCGTGAATTTTTTTACGCGCGAGATGTAATGGAAGTAGAAACACCGAGCTTAAGTGCAGCGAGTGTTACTGACGTTCACTTAGCAAGTTTTAATACTTCATTTATGGGCCCTGGGCATGCTGATGGTTTGCCGCTTTATTTACAAACATCCCCCGAGTTTGCAATGAAGCGCTTGTTAGCGGCGGGCTCAGGTTCTATTTTTCAGCTTTGCAAAGCATTTAGAAATGAAGAGGCGGGCAGCCATCATAATCCTGAGTTCACTATGCTTGAGTGGTATCGTCCTGGGTTTGACGAATTTGCATTGATGGATGAAATGGATGAGCTAATGCAGTGTGTACTTAATGTTGAGCCAGCAACGCGTATTACTTATCAGGATGCATTTAAACAAGTATTAGGCCTAGATCCATTGACAGCATCTTTAGAGCAACTTAAGGCGCGTGCTTGTGAGCATGGCTTTGCTGACATAGCTAAAAACGAAACTCACAAAGATACCTTGCTACAGCTGTTATTTTGTATGAAAGTAGAGCCAAGCATTGGCCAAATTAAACCCTGTTTTGTTTATCACTTTCCAGCATCCCAAGCGGCATTAGCGCAAATCTGTGAGCACGATGAGCGAGTCGCTGGTCGTTTTGAATTCTATTATAAAAATATGGAGCTTGCGAATGGCTTTAATGAGCTAACCAACGCAACAGAACAAGCAAAACGCTTTGATGAAGATAACCAGTATCGTGAAGCGCACGGTTTAAATCAAGTTCCGATGGATACCCGTTTAATTGCAGCATTGGAGCACGGTTTACCGCAATGTTCAGGCGTAGCATTGGGGATTGATAGGCTGGTAATGCTCGCAACTAACAAAGACAGAATTAAAGATGTAATTGCCTTTGATGTAGATAGAGCCTGATACTAGCCCTATAAGCGCACAGCTTGCTGGCGCGTTAAAGCGAAGCTTTGAAAGGTTGTTTGATTATATCGGTCATACTTAGCTTAAATTAATTAGAAGCGTTGTTTCACATGTGAGCAAGCTCGACGTCTTAAATAAAAACACCGCGCTTTAATTAAGCGCGGTGTTTTCTAATCTTTAACTGACAACTGACAACTGACAACTGACAACTGACAACTGAGAACTTACAGCTCTAACGTAAACGTTATACCCGCTACTCTTGGCTCACCTAATTGTGTGTAGGTATGCGTTTCGTAGCCATCAAGTGGGTCGTTACCGAACTCAAAACCACGCGTCGGCACAGCTTCATCAAACACATTGCGTGCCCATGCACGAACTGACCACATGTCAGCGTCGTAACCAAAGCTTAAGTTAACTAAGTTGCTGTTAGGCGCTTTTGAGTTATGGCTGTCTGAGAAGTAGTAATCGTCTTTCCCTTCAATACCAACCATGGCATAGAAAGCATTGGTAAAATTATAGCGTGCAGTAAATGCATATTGGTACTTAGGCGATTGGGCTTGTTCACGGCCATCTTGGTTTAAACCAGATTGCGTTACAAAGTTATCTATTTCTGTGTCTAAGTAACCAGCGCTACCGGTTAATAATAGGTTGTCGGTGAGTCGGTAGTTACCTTCAATTTCAAGGCCGTAGTTACTACCAGAGCTTGCGTTATCAACGTAGCCTGTAAACTGCTGGCCTTCAACTTGCCATGCTTTTAACTGTATGTCGTCGCGGTGCATATAAAATGCCGCAAGGCGAAGTGTTAAAGCATCATCGAGTGATGATCCTTTAACTCCAAACTCACCGCTCCATAAGTATTCAGGGTCGAAGCTGGTGTGCTGTTGAAAAAAGTTAGCGTCTAGGTTTAGGCCTTCATCTTTTGCTTTTGCAAGCGCTTCAGAGTTAATACCACCGGCTTTGTAACCACGCGTAATACTTGCGTAGATCATAGTGCGATCTATTACTTGATACTCAAGCGCAACTTTACCACCGAGCATAACATCGTCGGTTTCTTGTATAAAACCGTTACTGTCGGTGTAATCACCTTGGTATTGCTCAACACGTAGGCCTGTTATTAAGGTGGTTTTTGGGCCAATAGGGGTTGCTACTTGGCCATACAATGCAATATTGCTGGTTTCATAAGTAGAGGCAAATGGGCTTGCAAGCCACGTGTATTGGCGCTCTAAATCAACATCGCGGTTTTGATAATAAAGACCCGCAACCCAGTTACCAGTTTTATCGTTAAACTGTAAGTTAGCTGATTGATCATCGCGATCGCGATTGTAAATATCAGTAGAGCTATAACCCCAAGGGTGTAAGCCTGCAGCACAAAGTTGCGGCTCGTTAATATCATTACAAACCCAGTCTTCATCGTAGCTATAGAGTAACTCGCTATCGATTGCTGAAACATTAAGGCTTACATCAAATTTATCGAAACCCGTGTAAGTGTTAGCAATACCTACCGCGTAACTTTTTTGGTTATCTTGACCTGGTTCATCCGCAACGCTGTCGCGGCTATTGTCGAGCGTAAAGGCATCGTAACCATTGTTTATATCAATATAATGAAAATTTAACTCAGTGTTTAGGTTTTCAGTAAGCTGAGAGTTTAATTTGAAGCGTGCAACTTGCTCGTCTTGATTTTGTGTTGACTCGTTCAGGTATAAGTTGTCTACGTAGCCGTCAGATTTTCTGCGAAAGTAACTAACACGAGCCGTTGTATCGTCGGTCAAACCAGTACTTGCTGCAAGGCCTGCTTCATGGCTGTTGTATGTGCCAGCACCAAAGTGCAGTTTTAAACTCGGATCGCTAGTTGCTTTAGCTGATTGCATTTGGATCATACCGGCCATGCCGTCTGCACCAAAGCGTGTTCCTTGAGGTCCACGGTAAATTTCTACTTGGTTAATATCAAATAATAATGAACTGCCACCAAGGCCAGAGTAGTTAATGCCATCAATAACTAAACCAACCGAAGGGTTAATAGGATCAACAAATTGTGAGCGTAAACCCACGCCACGAATTTGTATAAAACGCCCACGAGACGCACCCGCAGTGAAGTTTACGTTAGCGGCACTGCCTAATATTTCGTCTAAGTAACTTGCACCACGTAGGCTTATTTCTTCTTCACTGAGTAAACTTGCACTGGCACTTAAAGTTTGAATAGTTTCTCGTTGAAAGTCACCGGTGACCACTATTTTTTCTATGTCGCTATCATCAGCATTAGCTGAAAAAGGGGCACTCATTAGCGGCAAAAGTGCGGCAGTGATTAAAGACAAACGTAAGTTCATTTTGTTACTTAACTCCATTTTAGGGGCTTATGCTGGGGTCTGTTGACCTTTTAGTATTAATCTTAAAAGACAAACTGACCCTAGTAATTATTTTTATACCTGTGTTATAACGCAGCGATTATACGTAAAAAAACTAGGATTACTAATATGACTTTTAAAGTTGATTTTAAAGTACGTCATTACGAATGCGATTTACAAGGGATCGTTAATAACAGTGTTTATTTTAATTATTTAGAACATGCTCGCCATGAATTCCTATTTGCAAACGGGGTTGACTTTGCATTACTTGCTAAGCAAAAGGTTAATTTAGTTGTGATTCGTAGTGAAGTTGATTACAAGCACTCATTGGTGCCAGAAGATGAGTTTTATGTGTCTGTAAAGCCCGTTCGTCTAAGTCGTTTAAAGTTTGCGTTTGAGCAAACTATTGTACGTAAACACGACCAGCAAGTGATGCTTAAAGCAAAAGTAATAGGTACTGCCGTTAACGAAAAAGGGCGTCCTTTTTTACCACCCGAAATGCAAACCCTATTCAACAATAATGATTTAAGCTAACTCATATTCTATAAATAACGTTTTATGAACAAAAAATTACATTTAAAACATGCAAATTTAACGGATAAATCGCATAAATATTGTTATTATGACATTAATTAGACAATGAGTTAGTAGCAGTATGAAATTAGCAGCAATACCGATGCTTGTAATCGGTTTATGTGTTGGTTGCGCATCAACAGGGACCGTTACCAGTGAGCAGCTAAAGTACACACAATGGCAATTATCTACAATTGATGATTTAGCCTTAGAGGAGCAATATACGGCCTCCGTTAGCTTTATAGAAGCGCTTCAAGTAAATGGATTTGCAGGATGTAACCGATTTTTTGGTGAGGGTGAACTTAACGAAAGTAGCCTTAGTGTGCAAAAAGTTGGAATGACCCGAAAATCTTGCGGCGAAAAAACAGATAAGTTTGAACAGCAGTTTTTAAAAACGTTAAAGCAAGGTGCAACGCTTAGCATGCAAGGTCAAAAATTAGTTATGCAAGGCGAGCAAAAGTTTGTATTTGTTGCTAAATAAATTTTAGAGTTTTAAAAAATGACCCCTTGCGGGTCTTTTTTAACTGGCGTACACTCAACGCAGATTTAATAAGATTGTTTATTAAATCAACGAACAATTTATATACTTGTCGGAGTGCCTAAGTATGTTGCTTAGGCTGAGATCGCGAAAGCGGGATCCGTGAACCTGATCAGGTTAATACCTGCGTAGGGAACAAGCTGCCTAAAACGGGACGCTTGTGCGTCTTTTTTTATGCGTGCAATAAAGCGATACCCATTTTTATAGGCTGCAAAGTGGCATGAAGCTACTTTACGATCTTTCTCTATTCCTTTTGGAATATCTGACAAGACAACCCTTTAGTTATGAGGTAAGTCATGTCAAACACTACAAATAAATCATCGCGTCGCGAAACGCGCGCAGCTGCATCTGAATATATTTATAATTTAACAGGGCAGCCATTTCCAAATTCTCAAAAAGTGTACGTTGAAGGTAGCCAGCCAGGCGTGCGTGTGGGTATGCGCGAAATAACACTCAGTGATACGTTTATTGGTGGCACCGACGAAAATCCGGTGTATGAATCTAATGAGCCCCTTCGTGTTTACGATACATCGGGCCCTTACACTGACCCAAATTTTGAATTAGATGTACGTAAAGGGTTACCAAAATTTCGTGAGCAATGGATTGCAGGGCGCAACGATACAGAAGTACTCGATTCGGTCACCTCGCAGTTTGCACAGCAGCGTATGGCTGATGATGGACTGGATCATATTCGATTTGATCACCTACCAAAAATTCGCCGTGGTAAAGCGGGCAAAAATGTCACACAAATGCATTACGCCCGCCAAGGTATTGTAACGCCAGAGATGGAATACGTAGCAGTACGAGAAAATATGGGGCGTGCAAAGATTCGCGAAGAGTTATTAGCTGCGCAGCATAAGGGCGAGTCATTTGGCGCGAGTATTCCCGATTTTATAACCCCTGAATTTGTACGTGAGGAAATAGCGCGTGGCCGCGCAATTTTACCTAACAATATCAATCATCCAGAAACCGAACCAATGATTGTTGGCCGTAACTTTTTGGTTAAAGTGAACGCTAATATAGGTAATTCATCGGTCACTTCATCTATTGAAGAAGAAGTAGAAAAAATGGTGTGGTCGACTCGTTGGGGCGCCGATACCGTAATGGATTTATCAACAGGGCGCTATATTCATGAAACACGTGAGTGGGTAGTACGTAACTCGCCTGTCCCCATTGGTACTGTGCCTATTTATCAGGCCCTTGAAAAAGTAAACGGTGTAGCTGAAGACTTAACGTGGGAAATATTCCGCGATACCTTAATTGAACAAGCAGAGCAGGGCGTTGACTACTTTACTATTCATGCCGGTGTGCTTTTGCGCTACGTACCTATGACGGCAAAACGTGTTACAGGTATTGTATCGCGCGGTGGCTCTATTATGGCCAAATGGTGTTTAGCGCACCATAAAGAGAACTTTTTATACACGCACTTTGAAGATATTTGTGAAATTTTAAAACAATACGATGTGTGTTTTTCATTAGGCGATGGCCTTCGCCCAGGCTCTATTGCTGATGCAAACGATGAAGCACAATTTAGTGAGTTACGTACATTAGGCGAGCTAACACAAATAGCATGGAAGCATGACGTACAAGTATTTATTGAAGGGCCAGGGCATGTGCCAATGCACATGATCAAAGCCAACATGGATGAGCAACTAGAACATTGTGGCGAAGCGCCATTTTATACTCTAGGCCCACTAACAACCGATATTGCACCAGGGTACGACCACATTACATCGGGCATTGGAGCGGCGCAAATAGCGTGGTATGGCTGTGCTATGTTGTGTTATGTAACGCCAAAAGAGCATTTAGGCTTACCAAATAAAGAAGACGTCAAAGAAGGTTTAATTACCTACAAAATTGCAGCGCATGCCGCCGATTTAGCTAAAGGACACCCAGGCGCGCAAGAGCGCGATAATGCCTTGTCAAAAGCGCGTTTTGAGTTTAGATGGCATGACCAATTTAATATTGGTTTAGACCCTGAACGTGCCCGCGAATATCACGACGAAACACTGCCACAAGAGTCGGGCAAAGTAGCTCATTTTTGCTCTATGTGTGGCCCTAAATTTTGCTCTATGAAAATCAGCCAAGAAGTACGCGATTACGCTAACGATTTAGAGGAGCGTGGTATTGATCCCAATAACGCGGGTGAGGCTATTGAAATTAAAATGATTGATGTAGAAGCACAAATGAAAGCTAAATCAGAGGAGTTTAAGCAAACGGGCTCTGAAATTTATCATAAAGCGATATAACTCGACCTTAGGCTGCGGATATCTATCTACGTGCAATGAGGTGGCTACCTTAGCACAAGATTGCATGTAGTTTGTGACTCGCGGCCAGCCAATGAAGGATTTTTTATGCAGTACCATATTGCCATTGTTGGATTTGGTTTAGCAGGAAGGCTTGCTGCACTTGAGCTAAGTAAGCAGCACAATGTGAGTGTGTTTGAGGCCGATGATGAACATACTCTCAATAGCGCAGGCAAAGTTGCAGCAGCTATGCTTGCGCCATTGGCTGAGTCGGTATTGTGTGAAGCCGATTTAGCGCAAATGGGGTTGGATTCGATTAATCGCTGGCCACAAATAATAGAAGAGCTTGAACACGATGTGTTTTTTCAGCAGCAAGGCACATTAGTGGTTGCACATCAGCAAGATAAAGGCGACCTGCAAAGCTTTACCCAGCGAATAAAACCACTAGCTGGGCACAATGCTGAGGCTTTAAATGCTCAGAAAATAGCGCAGTTAGAGCCAGAACTTGCGAATCGTTTTAGCCAAGGTGTGTTTTTACCCTGTGAAGGGCAAATAGATAACCAGGCCTTTTATAAGGCAAGCTACAGCATGCTTAACAGGCGAAAAGTAAAGTTTGTGTTTAATCAGCGGGTAACTATTAAAAATGGTGAAATTAATAATCGCCCGTTTGATTTTATTATTGATTGCAGAGGGCTGGGCGCAAAAAAGGAGCAACTGCTTCGTGGTGTAAGAGGTGAAGTTGCGCGACTTTATGCACCAGAAGTTAATTTAACGCGCCCAGTGCGATTAATGCATCCGCGGTATCCTATTTATATTGCACCAAAACCTAATAATGAATATGTCATTGGTGCAACTGAAATTGAATCGCAAGACAGCGGCCCAGCCACTGTACGTTCAACACTAGAGTTATTGTCGGCAGCTTACACTGTGCATAGTGGGTTTGCAGAAGGGCGTTTATTAGGGGTTCAAACAGGGCTTCGCCCTGCGTTTAGTGACAACAGACCGCAAGTAAAAAAATCAGGAAATGTTATTAGCATTAATGGCTTATATCGTCATGGCTATATGTTAGCCCCTGTTCTTGTTGCACAAGCGCTATCGTACATAGGTGAGTATTAAATGAAGATTACGTTAAACGGTGAGCTTTTAGATTTAACCTCTCATGCGTTACTTGAGATATTAAAAGAGTATGGAGCAATTGCCCCTTATGCGGTGGCTGTTAATGGCGTATTTATACCAAAAAGTCAGCATAACGGTTTTATTATAAATGAAGGGGATAGCATTGAATTGTTATCGCCCATTCAAGGTGGGTAGCGCATGCAAGTAAAAGACACGCTAAATATTTATGGTGAAGCAATTAATAGCCGATTATTAATTGGCACCGCTTTGTATCCATCGCCAGATATTATGACGCAATCAATTGAAGCGTCCGGTGCGGGGGTTGTCACGGTATCACTAAGGCGCCAGCAAAGTGCAGAAGCAGGTGATGACTTTTGGCAATTGATAAAAAATACGGGTTTAAAAATATTACCCAATACGGCTGGGTGTCACAGCGTAAAAGAAGCGGTAACCCTTGCTCAAATGTGTCGTGAAGTATTTGCTACCGATTGGATTAAGCTTGAGCTGATAGGTGATGACTATAACTTGCAACCGGATCCATTTGCTTTGCTTGAAGCCACAGAAATACTAATTAACGATGGGTTTAAAGTACTGCCTTATTGCACCGATGATTTAGTGCTTTGTCAGCGTTTAAATGACCTAGGATGCGAAGTGCTTATGCCATGGGGGGCACCAATAGGTACAGGAAAAGGCTTGTTAAATAGTTACAATTTAAAAACGATTCGTGAGCGCTTACCAAATACAACACTTATTGTGGATGCAGGGTTAGGTCTACCGTCGCATGCCTGCCAAGCGCTTGAATTAGGGTATGATGCTGTATTATTAAATTCAGCCATTGCTGGGGCGGGTTGCCCAATAACTATGAGCCGTGCATTTAAGGCGGCGGTTGAGGCAGGGCGTTTTGCGTATAGCGCTAAAGCAATGCCTGAAAAAGACCTCGCAGCACCCTCAACACCTACAATGGGCATGCCGTTTTGGCATCAGCAGTAAGGAAATAAAATATATGAATAACGTAGTGTGGACAATTGCCGGATCTGATTCTGGCGGTGGCGCAGGTATTCAAGCCGATATAAAGGCGATGCAAAGTTTTGGTGTACATGGCTGTACCGCAATTACCGCGCTCACGGCGCAAAATAGTTTAGGTGTAGAAGCTATTAATGCGGTGTCTACCGATATTATTGAATCACAGCTTTTGGCACTTGAAAAAGACATGAAGGCCAAAGTAATTAAAATTGGCATGTTAGCAAATGTGCAGCAAATTCAATTAATCAGTGAACACATAAGCCACTACAAAGCTAAATGGCCAGTTCCACCAGTGATTGTTTACGACCCCGTTGCTATTGCCTCAAGCGGTGATGTATTAACCGAAGAAGATACCGTAAGCGCTATTAAAGAGTGCTTATTGCCGCTGGTGGATGTGATAACACCTAACACGCACGAGACTCAATTATTAACCGGCGTATATTTAATTGGCCCAAGCGCCGTTAAAGACGCTGCAAATAAACTGCTAAGTTGGGGAGCAAAGTCAGTGGTTATTAAAGGTGGGCATTGGGATTTCCCTAGTGGTTACTGTATTGATTACTGCATACAAAATAATGAAGAATATTGGCTAGGTAATAAAAAAATTCAAACCCCACACAACCATGGTACGGGGTGCAGTATGGCGTCGGTTATTGCAGCGTGTTTAGCAAAAGATTACCCACTAAAAGATGCCTTTATTTTAGCCAAAGCTTATATAAACCAAGGTTTAAAGCAGTCGGTTAGATACGGTGAAGGAATAGGGCCTGTAGCGCAAACATCATTTCCTACACATTTAGATGACTATCCTCAAGTTATAGAGCCAGGTAGCTGGCTTGGTGATGAACTTGATTTTGATGTTCCGCTTGAGTTTAATATGGCCGCTGATTTTGCACCCTGTGAAAGTAAACAATTAGGCTTGTACGCGGTTGTTGATAGTATTGACTGGCTAGAAAAGTGCTTACAGCAAGGGATCAAAACAGCGCAATTACGTGTTAAAAATAAAACGGATACTGAGCTTGATGAACTCATAAAACAGGCTGTTGAATTGGGTAATAAGTACCGCGCGCATGTATTTATAAATGACTACTGGCAGTTAGCAATAAAGCACGGTGCTTATGGCGTGCATTTAGGCCAAGAAGACTTAGACATTGCTAATTTAGCCGCCATTAAAGAGGCGGGTTTAAGGCTTGGGCTTTCGACTCATGGCTTTTACGAAATGCTGCGTGCGCATAACTACCGACCAAGTTATATGGCATTTGGCGCTATTTATCCTACCACGACCAAAGATATGATAGGGCAAATACAAGGGCTCGATAAACTTAAAAAGTGTGTGCCATTAATGCAAAGTTACCCAACGGTTGCCATTGGCGGAATTGATTTAACCCGCGCAAATGAAGTTGCTAATACGGGCGTCGGTAGTGTTGCGGTAGTAAGGGCCATTAGTGAAGCGGATGACTATATTGCAGCTATTAGCTCGCTACAAAGCGCTATAAACCAGCCAAATGGATAAGCTCAGCGATAAAGAAACCCTGCGTTATAGCCGCCACTTATTATTAAAAGAAGTGGGGCTAGAAGGGCAGTTAGCACTAAAGTCTGCCACTGTTGCTGTAGTCGGTGCAGGCGGTTTAGGCAGTCCAGCACTTTTGTATTTAGCGGCGGCAGGTATTGGAACGCTTATTTTAATAGACGATGATGCCGTTGAGCTTTCAAACCTACAGCGCCAAGTGCTTTATAAAGTTAATCATTTAGGACAAAGTAAGGTAGCGGCCGCTGGTAAAGTATTAACGAGCCTCAATAATCAAATAAATATAGTAACGCAGAGCAAAAAGCTTGATGACGAGAATTGCGCTGAGCTTTTAAGCAATGCCGATGTAGTACTTGATTGCTCAGATAATTTTACCACGCGCTATGCAGTTAACCGGTATTGCTTAGCGAATAAAACGCGTTTAATAGCTGGCGCTGCTATCGCGACAAGCGGGCAGTTAATGGGCTTTGATTTTACACAGACTCAAAGCCCTTGCTACGGCTGTATTTTTCCAAAAACGAGTGAAGCACCCGCTATTAATTGTAGTAATGCGGGGGTAATAAGCCCTTTATTAGGGATTGTTGGTTCTATGCAGGCACAACTTACGCTTAATTTTTTACTCGGGCATGTTGAGGGGAGTGCATTTATTACCTTTGATGCGCTGAGTTTAAAGCAGCAACATTTTAAAGTAGTTAAAGATTTAAACTGTAAAGAGTGTGGTGGATAAAATAAGAGGTAATTCGCGGGGCTAAACTTGGGATTAAGTCATGAGAAGCTGCGCTTCTAACATGAGCAAGCTCTACGTCTACTAATAAAAAAGCACCGCATTTGTAATAAACGCGGTGCCTTCTAATCTTTAACTAAAAACTAAAAACTAAAAACTAAAAACTAAAAACTAAAAACTAAAAACTTATAGCTCTTCACTTTCTTTAATTTTTGCAAACGCAGTACCTAAGCGAGTAACCACTTCTGGTAGTTGATCGTCTAGTATGTTTGCTTTATTAGCACCCCATGCAAGCACTACCGTTGAGCCTAATTTAAAGCGACCCATTTCCTCGCCTTTCTTAAGTGTGATTGCGTTTTCACCGCTGGTCGGGTAATTCCAACTAAATACATCACTACCTGCTGGTGGAGTAACAGTACCGGCCCAAACAGTTTCTATGCTAGCGACAATAGTTGCGCCTACCAATACCATAGCGAGTGGACCTATTTCCGTTTCAAAAATAGCCACTACACGCTCGTTACGCGCAAATAAGTTGGGAACATTCTGCGCTGTAAGCGGGTTTACCGAAAATAAATCACCCGGTACGTAAATCATTTTGCTTAATGTGCCATCAATAGGCATATGAATACGGTGGTAATCTTTCGGTGCTAAATAAATAGTTGCAAATTTACCACCTAAAAATGGCGTGGTGTCGTCCTCAGAGCCGCCTAATAGCGCTTGTAAACTGTAGTCGTGGCCTTTGGCTTGAATAAGCTGCCCATCAACTATGTCGCCTAGCTGGCTAATTGCACCATCTACTGGATGAATTATTGTATCAGCGTCTTCAACCATTGGACGAACGCCGTCTTTGAGTGGACGAGTAAAAAACTCGTTAAATGTTTTGTAATGAGACGGGTCTGAATATTTAGCCTCACTCATATCTATTTTATATTGCTTGATAAACAGTTTAATAAGCGTTGTTGTTAACGCACCGGCTTTTGCAGCTGCTAATTTACCCACAACGCGCGAAATAAAGTGTTTTGGCATTGCGTACTGCATTGCGATTTTAAATTTGTCTAAGCTCACGGTATTTTTCCTTAATTATACACGCGGCGCACGAGCGCCGGCACGGCCATCGGCCATTGATTCTAAAATTCGGTGGTAGCTGTCAAAGCGTAGTTGCGAAATGTCGCCATTGGCTACGGCTTCTTTAATTATACAGCCCGGGTCATTTAAGTGTTTGCAGTCTCTAAAGCGGCATCCACCTATAAATTCTCTAAATTCTTTAAAGCACCAAGTCACACGTTCGACGTCTAAATGCCACAATCCAAATTCACGAATACCCGGCGAGTCAATTAAGTTACCGCCACTGGGTAAGTGATGAAGGCGAGATACCGTTGTGGTGTGTTGGCCTAAGCCACTGTTTTCGGATACCTCTTTCGTTAATATTTCGGCATTTGGCAGTACAGTATTTACTAGGGTTGATTTACCCACGCCACTTTGACCTACAAAAATATTATTTTTACCAACAAGCATGTCTTTAAGCTCATCAATTCCTTCACCGGTTATATTGCTGACAAGCAGTACGCGATAATTTAATGTGCGATAAATATCGAGCACGTTTTGAATGTTTTTTAGGCCTGCTTCGTCGATTAAATCGATTTTGTTGAGGATTAAAATAGGCTCAATACCCATGTCTTCACAGGCAATTAAATAGCGATCAATAATACTTGGGGTAAACTCAGGTAATACAGCAGAAACCATAAGTATTTGGTCAATATTTGCAGCAATTACTTTTACCCCATCGTAAAAATCGGGGCGAGTAAGTTGCGAGCGACGCTCTTGTGTTGCTTCGATAACTCCGGCTAAATCGCCTTCACTTACTTTAGCGCGACGAAATAACACTTCGTCGCCACATACTAAATTAGATACCGTTCGGCGTATATTACAGCGAAGCACGTCTCCATTTTGCGTTTCAACATCAGCGTGCTGGCCAAATCGACTGATCACAATGGCGCTTTCAACCTGACCTAAATTATCTGCCTGCCACTCTTGGGCACCTTTTTTAGCTGGTTTTGAACCTGCACTATTAATACGCTTTTGATGATTGGCCTTGATCTGACGCGATTGGCCTTTACTTAATTTTTTCTGTTTTGCCACGTTTGGCCTATAACCTTGTTTAAATGTCGGCTTTGAGCATAATACCAATTCGCAATAATACTTAACCGAGTTGGTATAAAAAAAGCTTTAGCTCGACGGTTGATGCTAATATGATATATCGAAATGCGTTGGATCTAAAGAAAAGCACCGTTTAAGGTAATTATGACTATTAATAAATCAAACTTAATTTGGCTCGATCTGGAAATGACCGGACTTGAACCTGCAACCGATAAAATACTTGAAATTGCAACTGTTGTCACTGATGCAGACCTTAATATATTAGCCGAGGGGCCAACTATTGCTATTCATCAAAGCGATGAATTACTTAATGGTATGGATGAGTGGTGTACTACTCAGCACGGTAAATCAGGCTTAACTGCGCGTTGTAAAGCAAGTACGTTTGATGAAGAGTATGCGGTAGCGCAAACATTAGAGTTTTTAAAGCAATGGGTGCCAGCCGGTGCATCCCCAATGTGCGGTAACTCAATTGGGCAAGACAGACGCTTTATGAATAAATATATGCGTGAACTCGAAGATTTTTTCCATTACCGCAACCTTGATGTAAGTACGATTAAAGAACTTGCTAGACGCTGGAAACCAGAAGTGCTCGCTCAAGTAAATAAAAAAGGCTCTCACCTTGCCTTAGACGACATTAAAGATTCGATTATGGAATTGAAGGTATACAGAGAAAAATTCTTTAATTTGTAAAAAACACTTGCAAACACATCGTATTATTGTAGAATCCTGCCCCGCTCAAGACGATAACCCCCGCGGGGTTAGTGTGCTTGAGCAAGCGATTATGCGGCACTAGCTCAGTTGCCGGAATGTTGAACGCGACGTGTCGCGCACCAACGTACAAATTACTGACTAACCATAATGCGGCACTAGCTCAGTTGGTAGAGCGCGACCTTGCCAAGGTCGAGGTCACGAGTTCGAGCCTCGTGTGCCGCTCCAATTTCTCACCAAAGAAATTGGAGTTAAAATTTAGAAATGCGGTACTAGCTCAGTTGGTAGAGCGCGACCTTGCCAAGGTCGAGGTCACGAGTTCGAGCCTCGTGTACCGCTCCAATATTTTTATCCCTTCAAAATATCTACATTAAAAAGCATAATTCAAACCTTTATTACCTAATTTTTCCTATTTGTAATATTCAGCATTCAGGCTTTGATTATTTGACGTTATCACTTTTGCGCAGAGCCAGCTTTTCATTAATAAAGCGATATTTTATCCTGAGGTCGTATAGTTGAAGCAAGAGGGGGGGATACTTTTTGACTGAGAAGTTTTGAAATTTCAGTTAAAGCAGCTCACCTTGAATAGTTGCTATAATGCGCCTTGCGCCACCAACATCTCGGTGTTCGCCTAAATAAATACCCTGCCAAGTTCCTAAAGCTAAGTATCCATTTGAAATTGGAATACTTAACTCACAACCAAGTGTGCTGGTTTTTATGTGGGCAGGCATATCGTCGTCGCCTTCATAATCATGACGATAATAAGGCTGTCGCTCAGGTACAAATTTATTGAAGTGACTTTCCATATCCATACGCACAGTAGGATCGGCATTTTCGTTAATCGTTAGACTTGCTGATGTGTGTTGAATAAATAAATGCAGTAAGCCTACTTTGTAGTGGGCAATTTCGGGGAGTTGGTTTAAAACGTCATCATCAATTAAGTGAAAACCCCGAGAACGAGGTTTTAGTGAAATTGTTTTTTGTTGCCAACTCATAGTGTATCGAAACTAACTTCTATATTGGCTGTGCCAGCGTCGCTACTAAATGGCATTATGATTTTTTTGCCTTGGCTTTTATGTGTTATTGTATGGCCCGCACCTGAAACAACAATAGGTGTAGCCATATCAAAATCAAACCCTTTTTCGCCTAACAGGTTTTTTGCACCACCGGTTACCATATTAGTGATTTCACCCACCATGTCTGTGACTTCTTCATTAATAGTGTCTGGGCGCTCGCCAAGCATACGTTCCATAATTGTAAGAGCTAGACTTTCGTCAAATGTGATTGAGAACGACCCACGCGTTTGCGGGCCAACCATACCAATTAAACCAGATACATCGCCACAGGCGACTTCATCAGTTTTAATGCGCGGTTTACCAGGTTTCAACTGTGTTTGTGCCATGGTGCTTAACACGTTGATTAATGATGATAAAAAAGGATTGATAAACTCTACATTCATACTGAATACTCTTAAATTTGTGCTATTGAATGGCTACAACTTACTAGTATAGCCATAAAGAATTATTTTGTTTTTATAAAGCTCTGCAAGACTCACATTTACCATGAGCTTCAATTGTTTGCCCTGATACTACAAACCCACTTTCTGCCGCTAAGTTGTTTAGCTCATGAGAGATAACGGTAGAGTGAAGTTCTTTAACATATCCGCAGTTATCGCAAATTAGCAATTGTACAGGATGAATATGATCAAAATGATGACACAACATAAATGCGTTGGTGCTTTCAATTTTATGAATAAATCCTAGTTCGGCTAAAAAGTCTAATGCACGATAAATAGTGGCTGGCTTGGCACCAGACTCAGTAATTTTGAGTTGTTCTAGTAGATCATAGGCACCTACACCGCCTTGTGCACTGGCTAATAAGCGAAATACTTTTTCACGGATAGGCGTAAAACGAGCGCCACGGTTGTCACATACTTGCTTAGCTTTACTAACTAGTGATTCTATATTCATCATTCTCTTATCCTTACGCTACCATGATATACTAACATACTGTGTTGTAGTTGCAGTGTTTTTATTAGGCGCTTTTTATTTAGGAAACCCCGAAATGAACGAATTATTAGCCATTTTTATCTTCTTTTTTGCGGTGATAGACCCAATAGGAACTGTACCTGTATTTATTGCAGTGACCCGAGGTGAAGATGATAAATTTAAGCGCAAAGTCATCTTTAAGGCCGTTGGGGTATCGGCTGTTGTGCTGCTATTTTTTGTTGTAGCTGGTGAGCTTTTATTAAATGCGATTGAAATTCCATTGTCGGCTTTCCAGATAGCGGGCGGCATAGTACTACTGCTTTTTGCACTGTCGATGATTTTTGGTGAAAGCAAACCCGAAACAGAAATAAAAAGCGTACGTGACAGCACTGAAACAGCCATCTTTCCATTGGCTATTCCTTCAATCGCGAGCCCAGGCGCTATGTTAGGTGCTGTGCTTATGACGCGTAATGAAGAGTTTACTTGGATTGAGCAACTCATGACGTCTTCGATGATGCTTGCTGTTTTGGCTTTGGTACTCATATTACTTTTACTTGCAACACATGTGCATAAAGTTATTGGCGATAGTGGCGCGAGTATTATTAGTAGAATAATGGGACTTATTTTAAGCTCTGTTGCAGTAACTAATATTTTAAATGGTATAGCGCATTACTTTGGTTTGCAGGTATATAGCTAATATTGCTGCTAGTCGGGGTTTTGTGTAAAATGCGCCTCCTTTAAACGCCTTGCTTTTATACCCACTTGGGTTTTACATTTGGATGAATATATTTTGGATAAACCAACTTTAAACAGACGCTTTTCTGTCGCCCCAATGCTTGATTGGACTGACCGTCATTGTCGTACTTTTCATCGTAAAATGACAAAGCACACCGTGCTATACACAGAAATGATTACCACGGGCGCTATTTTGTTTGGCCGAGGCGACTACTTGCATTTTAACCAGCATGAGGGACCTGTTGCATTGCAATTGGGTGGTTCTGATCCTGAGGCATTGGCAAAATGTGCAAAGCTTGCCGGTGAGCGTGGTTATGATGAAATTAATTTAAACGTAGGTTGCCCGTCAGATCGGGTTCAAAATGGTCGCTTTGGTGCGTGTTTAATGGCCGAACCCGAATTGGTTGCTCAGTGCGTTGCGGCAATGAAAAATGAAGTTAGTATTCCGGTGACTGTCAAAACGCGCATTGGCATAGACGAGCAAGATTCGTATGAGTTTTTATGTGCGTTAATTGAAGCAAGTCATAAAGTAGGCTGTGATGACTTTATTATCCATGCGCGCAAAGCATGGCTAAATGGTTTAAGCCCTAAAGAAAACCGTGAAGTCCCGCCACTTGATTACCCGCGTGTATATCAACTTAAGAAAGATTATCAGCAACTCGATTTAAGTATTAATGGCGGCGTGAAAACGATTGAGCAAAGCCTTGAGCATCTTCAATACATTGACGGGGTTATGGTTGGGCGCGAGGCCTACAGTAATCCGTTTATGCTTAACGAGGTTGATGAAAAAATTTACGGCGATACAGCTAACACGCAAACCCGTCATGATGTTGTACGCTCAATGTATGATTATATTGAAGAAGAAATGCGATTAGGCGCTAATTTTTGGCATGTTGCACGTCATATGCTAGGTATTTTTCAGGGACAACCTGGTGCGCGTGGCTTTAGACGTCACCTTTCAGAGAATGGCCATGGTAAGCAGGCTGATTTATCTGTAATGGATAAAGCACTTAGCTTTGTCCCCGAGTAATTTTTTTCAAACGTAACATATAAAGCCACTTATACAGTGGCTTTTTTTGATCCTAAAAATTAGTCAAAAACATAATTTATTGGCCAATTATACTTAGCGCTATTCAGTGTGTGGTCATTTTAATCTTATCTTTTTTATTTCAACTCTTTGATAATAAGATTCTTTTATTAATATAAAGTGACTTGGCATAACTCTTGGAATCTACTTGTTGTAATCAATTAAAAATCAACAGGAGAATACAATGGGAATAGTTAATCGCGTAAACGATGTTATTCAATCAAATATAGTGGCAATGCTTGATAAAGCTGAAGATCCTCAAAAGCTTGTTAACTTAATGCTTAACGATATGCAGGATGCATTAAACGAATGCCGAAGCACAGCCGCTGCGCTTTTATGTGAAGAAAAAGCAATTAACCGCCACCTTGATACTAAAAAAGCAGAGCTTGCGACATGGCAATCTAAAGCTGAGTTAGCAATTGAAAAAGGTCGCGATGACCTTGCAAAGTCAGCACTCATTTCTAAACAAGCTGTAAGCGAAAGCATTGAAAAGAAGCAAGCTCAACGTGAGACTTTACAAGAGTCTTTATTAAAAACCAGATCTGACTGTGAACGCCTTCAACAAAAAATAGCAGAGGCAAAAACAAAGCAAGCTCAACTAGCGCAGCGCCATGATGTAGCCGTTGCCAGGTCGCATATAAATACTCAGTTAAATAGCGATAAAGTAGCTCATGCACTCTCTCGTTTTGAGCAAATAGAGCAACGTGTTGAGGGTATTGAAGCACAAGTTGAGGCGTATGAGTTAACTGATAAAACTAATTCGACGGCAACTCAAATCGAGTCACTTGTTAAAAACGAAAAAATTGATACAGAGCTGGCTAGTTTAAAAGCACGCTTAAATGTTAGTTCTAAACAAAGCGCCTAGGAGGAATTATGAGTCGATTTAATCATCACCGTGGTTGGTTTAAAGACACGCTAAATAAAAAGATATCTGGCGTATGTAGTGGCTTAGCTTACCGATTAGATTTTCCGGTGTGGGCAACACGTTTGGTTACTATTTTACTGTTTTTAAGTTTTCCGTTTGTAGTTGCGCTTAGTTATTTTATTGCGCATTGCTGTTTAGAAGAAAAGCATATTAAGGAATTTTAAAATGAAAGCTATAGCTGTTTGTATACTCATTTATTTGGTGTTTTTTACTAACTCATTCTCATTTTTAAACTTTGACACGTGGCAGTTTCCATTGTGGATTGCAGATATGAGCTGGGTTGGTGTTGAATTAGTGAGTGTACTTATAGCCATTGTAGCCGTTGCCGCAATTGCTGCGTTAGTGACTTTAGGTTTGATTGGTGCAGCAGCAGTGGCTGTTATTGGTACTGTTTTGGCTTTGCTATTTGGCTCAGTGATGATTGCATGGCCATTATTATTTATTGCCGTATTGTGCTGGTTAGTGGCTGATAACAAAAAAGTGGTTTCTTAATCCTTAATTTAACTCACTATTCCCCGTTAACTATGTTAAATTTAACGTGTGATAATACGTTTTTACAAGGATTAAAATGATGACAAAATTGTGTTTACCTTTTGTGTCTGCATTGGCTTTTAGTTTTTTTTCGTCATCTTTGGCTGCGCACTCTGGCCATAACCATTCAGCCGATACCGCACAACTTGAAGTAAGTAACGCGCAAGTTAGAGAGTTCTTACCTGGCGGTAAGGCAAGTGCCGCCTACTTAACCATTTCTAATCATAGTGGTACAAATGCCATATTAACAAAGGCCAGTATTGACGGACTAGCACGTGTTGAAATACATGAGCATGCACATGTTGATGGTATGATGAAAATGCAAAAGGTCGAATCGGTCATTGTGAAAGCGCATGAAAGTGTCGATTTTCAGCCTGGAGGCTATCATTTAATGGTATTTGAGCCACAAGAGCCTTTAAAAGCAGGGCAAGAACGCAAACTAACGCTATATTTTAGTGATGGTAATCGCTTATTTACAAATATTGAGGTGGTTACGCTAGAGTCGCAAATAAATAAAGCTAAGTCGTCAGCACAACATTCTCATCATTAGGAGTTTACATGTCGCAACACAAAGGAAAAATAGCAGGCATTATAGTTATACTGCTTATTATATTTTACGCCATTGCCGTTTACTGGAGTACTGAGCCTTCACGTTTTGATGTGGTTGAAAGTGCAAAAGAGCAAGCACAACTTCGAAATGAAACGATGGTGACGGGTTACATTACTACATCAACACTTATCACTGTTGCAAATACGCTGCTTGATAAGCCAGGCGGATATTTATCAAACGACGTTATACCACCTAGCATTATTATGGATGATATGCCTGCTTGGGAATATGGCGCACTTGAAATGGTTCGTGATTTATCACTTTCTATGAGAAAAGATTTTAGCCGCTCTCAATCGCAATCAACTGAACACGAAGCGCTTAAAAAAGCACAACCTCAATTTAATATAAGTTCTGAAGCTTGGGCGTGGCCAAGTGCTGAGGGCGAGTACCAAAAAGGGATTGATTACTTAATTGTTTACCGTACGCAAATGGCTCATCAGCATGAGCGCGATAGTCAGTTTTATGCCCGCGCTGATAACTTACGTAGTTGGTTAAAAGAAGCTGAAAAACGTTTAGGCAGTCTAAGTCAGCGTTTAAGTGCAAGTGTTGGGCAAGATAAAGTTAATACTGACTTAGCTGGTAATTCTTCAAATAAGCAAGCAACGCTTGCTCCATTGCAGCAGCAAGTAAGAACACCATGGCTTGATATAGATGATGTGTTTTATGAATCTCGTGGTGCAACGTGGGCGTTACTGCATTTTTTACAAGCTGTAGAGTATGACTTTAACGATGTACTTGAAAAGAAAAACGCACGCGTTAGCTTACAGCAAATCATCCGTGAACTTGAAGCCACGCAAGAAACCGTGTGGAGCCCACTAATTTTAAACGGAAATGGTTTTGGCTATGTTGCTAATCATTCTCTTGTTATGGCAAATTATATTTCTAGAGCCAACGCGGCTTTAATCGAACTTAGCGAACTATTAGCGCAAGGATAAAAAATGAAAAAGTATTGTTTAGCAGCTGCCTTATCTATGGCATGTTTAGCACCTGTAGCTCAGGCTGATACCCTATTAGGTTTGTATTTAGGTGTTGATGGTTGGCAGTCGGATAATGAAGGTCAGCTTTCTTACAAAGCAAATGCACCTCAAGATTTTAACTTTGAAGATGAAACATACATAAGCTATTACGCCGCGCTCGAACATCCGGTGCCATTAGTACCTAATCTCAAATTAAAGTATACAGAACTTGAGCTAAATGGCTCTACAGTGCTAAATGATACATTTAGCTTTAATGGTTCAGACTACGTAGTGGGTACAACCGTTAATTCTGTAAGCGATTTAACGCATGTAGATTACATTTTGTATTACGAAATATTTGATAATGATTTGATTTCTATTGATTTAGGCCTAAACGCGAAGCAGTTTGACGGTGACATCATTGTTAATGGTACTACGCAAGATGGTGGCGCAAACTTTACTGAAACGGTTGAGTTTTCTGGTTTTGTGCCACTTGCATACGCGCGTGCAGAAGCAGGCTTACCACTTACAGGTTTAAGTGTGTTTTTTGAAGGCAGCCTTTTGGCAATTGACGATAGTAAAGTGCAAGATTATCAAGTAGGTGTTGCTTGGGAACTTGTAGATAACTTAGCTGTAGATATTGCTGTTAAAGCGGGTTACCGATCAATGGTATTAGAGCTTGACGATATTGATGATATTACTACTGATATTGACGCATCGGGTCCGTTTGCAGGTATTCAGGTTCATTTTTAATTAGTGCCTTCTAATTGAACAAAGCGTGGCGTCCTATTTTGTAGTATGCCACGCTAAATCAAACTCTCCCTCTAGTGCCGTGTTTACCAGCTGCTTATATACTTTATTTACAGGGAATCGTATGAGTTTAGATAGCTCATCACCGGTTTGTGTGAATTTGTAATAGCTTAACACCAAATCACTATTCTTTGCTTTAAGCGTCACCTTTTGAGATAAAAACGACAACGTGAGTTCTTGGCCAGCTTTAAGCACCGCAGATTCGATTTCTTTTCTGTAAAGCAAATTCAAATCCATTAAAGTTAAAATATCAGGAAAGCCTATTCCTGTTTTACCTAAATTTAATGACACTTTATTTCCCTTACGAAGTAGGTCAAATAAAGACGGTTTTTTATAAAAGCCAAGTAAAATAAAGTGGCTATCGTCTTTTTCATTATAACCTGACAAAGACACGCATTTTTGCAAAGAGTCGGCTTCGCGCTGAGTCATGTGTTTTAGTGTTTGTAAGCTTTTAATTGAAAAAGTCCCCGGGCTTAATGTTTCACCGGTTAAAATTTTTGCCCACAATGCTTGCATAGAGCTATTTGAGGTGTCCTCACATAAAGCAATAAAGTGTTCAACCCAATCTGCATCAGGGTGTTTATTGCTAGCTACATCGGGGCAAAACTCCATTGCTTTGGTTAAGATAGCTTCTATATTTTGTTGGCGCTTAATAGCCAGTAAATCTTGTCTTTGCTTTGCGCGAGTCAGCAAAGGGTGTTCGCTATTTATATTGTACTGCGGTTTTACTTGCCCTTTTGTATTGTAACTTTGTTCTGATGATGGCGAAGTGTCGTTGTTGGGTACCTTAGTCACAGGGTAGCCAAGTAACGATTCTATTATATTAGCTAGATTAATCCGTGCTTGTGCTGTTTTTACTGTCATGGCTATTTGCTACGCTTTGTATATCGCTTAATTGTGCTACGGTTTTTAAATTATTTAACCCAAGCTCTAGAGTGTTATTTAAAATATACTCATATACGAGTGCCATATAGCCTGAAATGAGAAGAGTCGTTGATTGTCCCTCAATATAACAGGTCACGATATTGGCATTCGCCTGCGGTGAAAATGTGAGTGTGCCTTCAATAATATGTTCATTATTTAGCAATATGTTGAACGACATTTCATCATCACTTAGGGAGGTTATAGTCATTTCACCATATCCCCATTTTCCTATCCATGATTGATGAGCGCCTACACCAGCACCAGGTTCATTAACAATAAACTCAATGGTGGGGTCTACTTGCTGCCAAGGTGACCATGTGTGCCATTGGTTAAAGTCTGCAACAAGTGTTTTTATTGTACTGGTATTGGCATTAATTTCTACGTGTTTACTTACACGATAATCTTGAGGCAGCAGTAATCCGACTACGACTACTATAAGTAGTAAAACTAATACGTATTTGAACAGTACTTTTAATAATTTAATAACCATACCTTTGGTAGTTTTTTTAACTATATATATAACAACTTTTTGTTAATCGACTATAGTATGAATTAGATCATAAGCCAAAAACTAAATTTATAGCTTTTTAAACATTACGTTAGAATATTTAAGCATTAAGCATTAAGCATTAAGCATTAAGCATTAAGCATTAAGCATTAAGCAGTACCAGAAAAAGGGTAAATATGTCGTCTGAACAAAATGATTTTCTATTTTTAGACCCACAGCAAGACGACGAAATAGTTGTTGAGCCATCTCGTTATTGGGATATTTTAATTGTAGACGACGACGAAGAAATTCATACGGTTACAAAGCTCGCATTATCTGGGTTAGAATATGGTGGTGCTAGGCTTAGGTTTCATCACGCATATTCTGGCGCTGAGGCCAAAAATATACTTACTCAGCCCAATGATATATCTGTTATTTTTTTAGACGTTATTATGGAAACTGACGATGCCGGCTTTCAGGTGGTTAAACATGTCAGAGACACTCTTAATAACAAACGCGTTCGCATTATTTTACGTACGGGCCAAGCCGCTAATATCCCCGAAGAAAAAGTTATTCGTGAATACGATATAAACGATTACAAAACTAAAACAGAGCTGACACGCTCAAAACTTGTGACAACGCTTATTGCTGCTATTCGTTCTTACGAACAGATATGCCTACTTGAGTATCAAGCGCAAGCGATGAATACTATTTTATCTGCCTCTAAATACATTTTGGGGCAAACAGATATAAAAGTATTGTGCAATAAAGCACTTGAATTTATGGGGGTTATTTTAGGTTGTAAATCTAACGGATTAATTTGTACCAAGCTTGATGGTGAAAATTTTATTCAGGTTCTGGGCGGGTGTGAAAAGTACGAAGAATATTTTGGTGAAAAATTAGTTAATGTTAACCAAACTGCGTTATCTCAGGTTGAGGCCTGTTTTGGACAACTCACTCATCAATATACAGATAACAGCATCACCTTTATTTTAAAAAGTAAGCACCGCAAAGCTGCTTTATATATTGAGAGTGGTGGAGCACCGACAGATATTCAACTGCAGTTTGCTGAAATATTTTTAACTAATATTAGTATTGCGCTCGATAATATACGGTTGTTTGTAAAGCTAAGAGATGCAGCTTATAAAGACCTACTCACTGGTATTTCAAATAGAACTGATTTTATTGAGCGCATAGATGATTTTAAAAACGTCAGTGAAAACAAATATGTGTTTGTTTTGTTAGACGTTATTAACTTCTCAGATATAAATGATGGCTTAGGGCAAGATGTAGGTAATAAGCTACTTATTGCTATTGTTGAGCGTTTGAGAGCAATTGTCCCCACAGCTCAATTACTCTCTCGTGTAGGTGCTGATGTATTTGGTTTTTTAATCCCAAAAAGTGAATTTGTTTTAACTGATTTTAATGAAAAGTTAAGTCCGTCGTTTTCTGCTGCGGAACATGTGTTACCCATCGATTTTAGAATTGGCTTATGCCAACAGCAAGACTTTCAAGGCTCTGGTTTAGAAACATTAAAAGTGGCTTATATTGCTTTAAATCATGCTAAAAAAATAAAGCACAAGGAAGGTGTTTATTACAGTATTGATATGCAAGAAAAAATGGAGTGGCGATTAGGTTTAATTAGACAGCTGCGCCATGATTTCGCCAGAGGGAAGCTCGAAGTATGGTACCAACCGCAGTTATCGTTTGATGATTTGTCATTAATTGGTTGCGAAGCTCTTTTACGCTGGCCGTTGGAAAATGGCACCTACATTTCACCCGCAGTGTTCATACCTTTAGCTGAAGACGCTGGACTCATCGTTGATATAGGGCAGTGGGTGTTAGAGCAAGCGTGCCAACAGCAAAAGCGATTAGAAAACGAAGGAACTGAAATTTGTATTGCTGTTAACGTGTCGGTTCCGCAATTTAAAGTTAAAGGGTATGCGCAAACAGTAAAAAATACCTTACTAAAATACGGTGTGGACCCAAAAAACATTGAGCTTGAAGTCACTGAAAGCGTAGTAATGGATGAATTAGACACGGTTATTAATACTCTGAGGGAGCTTAAGGCGTTGGGTATTGAAGTTGCTATTGATGACTTTGGCACAGGGTTTTCTTCATTAAGTTATATACAAAGCCTTCCTATCGATAGACTAAAGATTGATAGGTCGTTTATTAAAGATCTTAATAATGGTGATACCGGTGCCGTTGCTGGATTAGTAATATCGTTAGGTGCAAAGTTAGGTTTAAAAACAATAGCTGAGGGTGTTGAAACGCAGGAACAAGCTAAGTTTTTAAAAGACTTAGGATGCGATGAAGTACAAGGGTTTATGTATGCTAAACCTATGCCTGAAAACAAGTTATTAGAGTTCATTAGTAAACGAAAAACATAGATAGTTATAGGCTTAGTGTTAAAGGTATTTCATACGTTGTAATGTTGTATATATAAACAAGTCTATGATGTATAATTTGCGCCTTTTGTTATTCTACGGTCACATTTATGAGCACACTCAAAGCTAAGCGCGCCTTATTCTCTTACCCCAAGTATTGGGCTGAGTGTTACGGCACTGCACCATTTTTACCTACATCACGCGAAGAAATGGATGCACTTGGCTGGGATAGCTGCGACATAATAATAATTAGTGGTGATGCGTATGTTGACCACCCAAGCTTTGGGATGGCAGTAATCGGACGTGTGCTCGAAGCGCAAGGTTTTAGAGTAGGTATTATTGCTCAGCCCAAATGGGATACAAAAGACGCATTTATGGAGCTTGGCAGGCCAAACCTATTTTTTGGTGTAACTGCTGGTAACATGGACTCAATGATTAACCGTTACACAGCTGAAAAGCGTATGCGCCACGATGATGCTTATACACCAGACAACGTAGGTGGTAAACGCCCGGATCGAGCGGTGATGATTTACTCTCAGAAGTGTCGTGAAGCATACAAAGGTATTCCTATTGTTATTGGCGGTATTGAGGCCAGCCTTCGCAGGATAGCCCATTATGATTATTGGCAAGAAAAAGTGCGCCGTAGCATTTTGTTTGACTCAAAAGCCGATATATTGATTTACGGAAATGCTGAGCGCCCATTAGTAGAAGTTGCCCACCGTATTGCCGGTGGTGAAACGATGGATACGATTCAAGACATTCGTGGTACTGCTGTTATTCGTAAAGAACCTTTGCCAGGCTGGCGGGGCAGTGATTCAACAGCTATTGATAAAATAGGTAAAATAGACCCCATTCCAAATCCTTACGGAGCCGATGATGTTGGCTGCAGTAAGTCTGAATTTAAACAAGCTGGTATTGATTTAAAAGCAGAAGCTGCAAAGCCTATTACCGTGCAGCCAGCGCGTCCTAAGCCATGGGAGAAAACGTATGTTAAACTTCCAGCGTATGAGCAAGTAAGTGTTAACAAACCTTTATACGCGCATGCCTCAAGAATATTACACCAAGAAACTAACCCTGGTTGTGCAAGAGCTTTGTTCCAGCGTCATGGCGATCGCTCTATTTGGGTGAATCCACCGGCTTATCCTTTAGAAACACATGAAATGGATGCGGTATTTGGATTACCTTATCAACGAATTCCTCATCCACGTTATGGCGACGCTAAAATACCTGCTTACGACATGATAAAAACGTCGGTGAATATTATGCGCGGCTGTTTTGGTGGGTGTTCATTCTGTTCGATTACAGAGCACGAAGGGCGTATTATTCAAAGCCGATCGCAAGAGTCCATTATTGAAGAAATTGAACAGATCAGGGATAAAGTGCCCGGTTTTACTGGCGTTATTTCCGATTTAGGTGGGCCAACGGCCAACATGTACAAATTACGTTGTACAAGCAAAAAAGCAGAAAGTACCTGCCGACGCTTATCGTGCGTATACCCTGATATTTGTAAGCATATGGACACGGATCACACGCCTACAATCGACTTATACAAAAAAGCACGTGATGTAAAAGGCATTAAAAAAGTTCTTATCGCTTCGGGCGTTCGCTATGACCTTGCTGTACGCGATCCTCGCTATGTTAAAGAGCTGGTGACACATCATGTGGGCGGGTATCTAAAAATAGCGCCAGAGCATACTGAAGACGGTCCATTATCAAAAATGATGAAGCCAGGCATGGGTGCTTACGATCAATTTAAAGAATTATTTGATAAGTACTCGAAAGAAGCGGGTAAAAAGCAGTATTTAATTCCGTATTTTATTTCTGCACACCCAGGAACTAAAGACGAAGATATGGTAAACATGGCTTTATGGCTTAAGTCTAACGACTTTAAGTTGGATCAAGTGCAAAACTTTTACCCATCTCCAATGGCCAATGCGACCACTATTTACCATACAGAGATGAACTCACTGCGTAATATCAAGAATAATAGTGAAGTAGTGCCAGTGCCAAAAGGAGCACGCCAGCGCAGATTACACAAAGCTATTTTGCGCTACCATGATGCATCGGGCTGGCCAATGATACGTGAAGCACTTCGCAAAATGGGTAAAGCTAACCTAATTGGCAAAGGGCCAAACTGTTTAGTGCCAGAAGAAGGCCGCGATGAAAAAGCGGGTAAAACCGTTAATAAAGGCCGTAAAGGGGCTCGCCCAGCGCTTACACGTCATACGGGATTTAGCCAATTTAAAAAGGCTAATACAAAACCTAAAGTGGGTGGAAATAGGCAAAAAGCCAGATAGTTATTACCGAGACAATAAAAACGCGCAGCTATAAATTAACTGCGCGTTTTTTTATAACAGCTTTTAAATTTATATTAACAGCCAAGTAGCGGTGCCTAAAAAGGCAAAAATACCCACAATATCTGTCACTGTTGTTAGCACTACACTGCCTGCAAGTGCAGGGTCTATATTCATTTTTTTAAGTAAAATTGGAATACTTGCACCAGCGACCCCTGCCACAACTAAGTTCATAAACATGGCAAAAGCGAGTACGCCGCCGAGCATAAAGTCCCACTGCCAAAGTGCAATAACACCCGCTATCAACAATGACCACAAAATGCCATTGAGTGCTCCAATAGCGAGTTCTTTCATCATTAAAAAGCGTTGGTTGGTTTGATTTATATGACCAACAGCTATACCACGAATAACAAGTGTTAGTGATTGACTGCCAGCAACACCGCCCATAGAAGGAACAATGCCATTAAGCACTGCTAATATGGGTAAAATATCGAGTGTGCTTTCAAAAAAACTGGCTACAAAGGCGGCCGCAAGCGCAGTTAATAAGTTAACTCCTAACCATACTGAGCGTTTTTTAGAGCTTTTTAAGACAGGGGCAAAGGTATCTTCTTCATCATCAAGGCCCGCCAAACTCAGTAAACTATGTTCGGCGTCTTCACGAATTACGTCAACAATATCATCGATCGTGACACGACCAAGTAGCTGATCGTTGTCATCAACAACTGGGGCCGAGATCCAATTATGGCGCTCAAACAGTTGTGCGACTTCACTTTCATCCATTGAAATTGGAATTGACTCACATTCTTCATCCATTAAATCGCGAACAATTTTTTCTGGTGGATTAGTTAGCAATGTACTCAGCGATAAAGCACCAATAAAGCAGTTATGTTTATCAACCACATACAGGTCATCAGTGCCTTCAGGTAACTCTCCGCGAAGTCGAATATAACGTAGGACGACATCAATGGTCACATCTGGGCGAATAGTTACCGTATCGGTGTTCATGAGTGCACCAGCAGAACGCTCTTGATAAGATAGCGCTTGTGTTGCGCGCTCTCTATCTTGGGTGTCCATGGCGCTAACAACGTCTTGGTAAACGGTGTCAGGCAAACTACGTAATACTTCACCTAGGTCATCGTGACCCATGTCTTCAGTGGCAGCAGCAATATGCTCAGGCTCCATTTGGGCAATAATACCCAGGCGCACGTCTTCTGATAATTCTTCGAGTACATCACCTTGAACATCAGGATCAACTAACTGCCATAGCAAGCGACGAATTTTGTGTGGAGATGATTCTAATAATAACGCAGTATCACATGGCGCTGTTTTTGCGAGCATGCGCCTAACTTGAACAAACTGACCACTATTAAGTGACTTGGTCACTTGTTTTAGTTGTTGTAGTGGGTAGTCTTGTTCAAAAGCTTCGGGCATTGGCGTCCTTTATTTATACTGTAACTGTTACCTAATGGGTGGGGGAGTACGACCTAGCAGCCAGTTATTTTGATTATAGTTATTTTATTTAAATGTTAAAAATTAACGTTACTCTTGTTCGTTAAATCGTTGCGAAATAAGTTCTCCAATTGCATTTAAAGCTTGCTCTGCATCAGGCCCTTCACATACCACTTTAACTTCTTTACCTTGGCTACTTTCAAGTAGCATTAGTGCTAATACACTGTCACCAGCAGCTTCTTTATCATCTTGAAATAAGGTGATTGAAGCATCAAATTTTACAGCGAGTTGGGCTAATACAGTTGCGGCTCTGGCATGCAGTCCTAATTTATTTTGTATTAAAAAAGTGTCTTCTATACGCATACATTACTCTATCAAAGCTGAACAGGTTATTAGTTTTGTAAAATTACTTTTCTTGTTCTCTGTGACGTATTTTTACATTGGGATGCGTAACTGCAAAGCTTTCGCCAATTGTTTGCGCTAAATATACAGAGCGATGTTGCCCGCCAGTACAGCCAATCGCAATAGTTAAATAGCTTCTGTTATTTCGCTCTAGGTGTGGTAGCCATGTTTGTACAAAGGTTTGTATTTGCCATGTAAATTTTTGAACTATGCTGTGGCTAGCCAAATAATCTTTTACTGGTTGGTCTAGGCCATTAAGTGGTTTTAGTTCAGGCTCCCAATGCGGGTTAGGTAAAAAACGCGCATCAAATACGTAATCTGCTTCTTTAGGAATGCCATGTTTAAAACCAAAAGATTCAAATGTAACAATCAGCTGCTTATCTTTTTTACCTAATATTTTTTCGCGAATTGATTCAGCAAGTTGATGAACGCTTAGCTCACTGGTATCGATCATGTAATCGGCGCGCGTAATTAGCACATCGAGAAGTTCTTTTTCTTTTTTTATGGCTAAATCAAGCGGAAGTGAATCTATTGATAAAGGGTGTAAGCGTCTGGTTTCAGAAAATCGTTTAATAAGGGTTTGATCTTCACTGTCTAAGTAGAACAGCGTTGGTTTTGTAAAACCCGGTAAGTATTCGATGATGTGATTAAATTCATCTTGCTCTTTTGGTAAATTTCGCACATCTATACTAACGGCAATTTTATCGTAGTTATCAGAAACGCTTCTTACCAAAGAAGGTAATAAATTTACTGGAATGTTATCTACGCAATAATAACCTAGATCTTCAACAACGCGTAAAGCAACCGACTTACCAGAACCAGAACGGCCACTTATGATAATCAACTCCATTAATCACCCTTTAAATTTGTTACGATTGGTCAACAATAATTTGATACAACTCAGCATCCGATTTAGCACAGCGAAGCTGCTTACAAAATTCTTTATTTTTTAGTTTATCAGCTATCGTTGCTAGCGTCTTTAAATGCTGTTGGTTATCGCCTTCAGGTACGATGAGTGCAACAAAAATATCAACAGGGCGGTTGTCTATAGCATCAAAATTAATCGGTGTTTCACTTACTAACACCAATGCTAAAGGTTCTTGTGCGCCGCTCATTCGGCCATGTGGAATAGCAATACCTCTTCCTATCCCTGTGCTGCCTAGCTTTTCGCGGGTTAATAAAGCGCCCAAAATATCCTGTTGAGATAAATACGGTAATTTATCGTGAGCCAGCTCGCTAATAAACTCTAAAATTCTTTTTTTACTATTAAAAAGGACCGCAGCTTTACTGCAGTCCTGGCATATAAGTGAACTTAATTTCATCATATTAGTGTCGAGCAAGCTTCTCTTTGTGTTTAATTACTTGACGGTCAAGCTTGTCAATCAATGAATCAATAGCTGCATACATATCTTGATGTTCAGTGGATGCGAATAATTCAGCACCACTTACATGAATAGTTGCTTCTGCTTTTTGATTTAATTTTTCTATATCAAGAATGACATGAACATTATTAATATGATCAGAGTGCCTTTCTAGCTTCGCAAATTTGGTATTTATATAGTCTCTTAATGAATCAGTTAGTTCTACATGACGACCAGTTAAATTTAGTTGCATAAGCATTACCCTCTTTGTTTAGCGTCTTAAATCAGGCTCTTTCGCTGATTTGACGGTGGAATAGCCAGAGATTCGCGATATTTTGCGATTGTACGTCTCGCTACTTTAATTCCTTGCTCAGCCAATATATCCGCAATTTTGCTATCACTCAATGGTTTTGCTGAGTTTTCTGCTGCGATTAATTTTTTAATAAGTGCACGTATTGCAGTAGATGAACACTCTCCACCATTTTCGGTACTTACGTGGCTTGAGAAAAAGTATTTAAGCTCAAATATTCCACGCGGTGTGTGCATATACTTTTGCGTGGTTACGCGCGAAATTGTTGATTCGTGCATTTCTACCATTTCAGCAACATCATTTAAAACCATCGGTTTCATGGCTTCTGGCCCGTGTTCAAAAAAGCCCTGTTGTTGTTTAACAATACAGTTAGTTACTTTTAAAAGTGTATCATTTCTACTTTCTAAGCTTTTTATAAACCATTTAGCTTCTTGTAAATGTGAGCGAATAAATTGACTGTCGCCGCTTGATTTAACTGTACGCGACATCGCTGCATATTGGCTGTTTACACGAATTTTTGGCATGCTGTCTGGGTTTAACTCTACAATCCAGCGGCCTTTAATTTTTTTAACTGACACATCAGGTATTACATACTCAGACTCTTCTCGTACTATTGTGTCTGCAGGCTTAGGGTTGAGCGTATGAATAAGTGTCATTACTTCTTTAAGCTCATCTTCTTTGAGCTTCGTTTTTTTCATTAATGTACGGTAGTCACGAGCAGCTAACAAATCAATGTGCTCGGTTAAAATCATTTTTGTTTCATCAATAAAAGGCGTGCCTTTATCAAATTGATTTAACTGAATACACAAACACTCTTGTAAGCTACGTGCCGCAATACCCACTGGGTCAAATAGCTGAATGCGCTTTAATACAGCTTCTATTTCGTCAAGTTCAACCTCAACGTCATCGTCATTATCTTGATTAAAGCTCTCTAAAATCTCTTCGCAACTGAGTGTCAGTATGCCTGAATCATCCACCGCTTCTACAATAGCAATAGCAATGGCTTCATCTGTAGGGCTAAATGGCGTTAATTGTAATTGCCACATTAAATATTCGTGAAGCGTTTCAGTTGATGCGCCCTGATATATAGACTCATCTTCAGGCATTGGGCCTGAAGATGATGCAGGGGCTGCACTCATGTACTCATCCCAGCTAACGTCCATTGCCATGTCGTCACTTACGGTATCTTTAGCAAGCGCTTCACCACTGTCTTGTTCATACTCGCTAGGGGCTTCATCTACAGATACGGTTACTGTAACTTCATCGTTATCTGCTTTTTGCTCATTTTTGCCCGCAAGATCATCGGCATAGTCTTGCTCCTCAACCTCAAGTAATGGGTTGCTGTCGAGCGCTTCTTGTATTTCTTGCTGAAGATCCAATGTGCTTAATTGCAGCAAGCGAATAGCTTGTTGCAACTGAGGTGTCATTGTAAGTTGCTGGCCCATGCGCAGCTGTAGTGATTGCCTCATGTATCTCTAACAATCCTTTTAAGTTGTTATAGTTAATACTAGCAGATGCTTATAAATAAGGCGTAAATGTTACAGCCTAAATTGCTCGCCTAAATATACATCGCGTACAGTTTTATCATTTAATACGTGTTCAGGGGTACCAGAAGCAATCAGTTCCCCATGAGAAACAATGTAGGCTTTTTCGCAAACATCAAGGGTTTCTCTTACATTGTGGTCTGTTATTAATACGCCAATCCCACGGTTTTTCAGGTGTTCAATAATTTTTTTAATATCTAATACTGAGATAGGGTCAACACCGGCAAATGGTTCGTCTAGCAAAATAAACTTTGGATCTGCGGCTAAAGCACGTGCAATCTCTACTCGGCGACGTTCTCCGCCCGATAATGCCATACCTTTGCTATCCCGAATGTGTTGAATGCTAAATTCATCTAATAGATTATTCAATGTATCTTCTCTGGCTTGCTTAGTGAGCTCCTTTCGAGTTTCTAAAATAGCCATTAAGTTTTGATACACTGTTAATTTTCTAAATATAGACGACTCTTGTGGTAAGTAGCCAATGCCTAATCTAGCACGACTGTGCATAGGTAAAAGCGTAATATCGTTCTCGTCGATAGATATTTTGCCTTTATCGCTAGGGACTAAACCTACAATCATGTAAAAGGTTGTTGTTTTACCTGCGCCGTTTGGCCCAAGCAAGCCTACAATACTGCCAGCTTGAACTTCTAAGCCCACATTTTTTACAACTTCACGGCCTTTGTAGCTTTTGGCTAGTAGCTCTGCTTTTAATGTGCTCATGGTTGGCCTTTGTCAATTTTTTTAGGCTCCACAGGCACTAAGATAGTGTGTACACGGTCAGTTGAGCTTTCATCTTTTTCGGCGCTAATAAGCTGCTGTTCTATATCGTAGGTAATGCTTTTAGCATTCATTTTTTGCCCAGCTTGAGATATCTCTGCATCTCCAATTAATGTTAAAAAACGCGTTGAAACATCGTATCTAACTTCATTAGCGCTGGCGCTCATTATTGTGCCGTCGGCTTGTTTTTCTTCAAAATATGCAGGCGTACCTGTGGCAATTAACAATTGCTTGTTGTCGCCTAGCTCATCACGCTTGTGAACCTCAAGGCGGTCTGCGGTAATTTTTCTGTCGCCATGAATAATTTCAACATTTTTTTCGAAGATACCTACGTTTTCTTTTAGTTGACCCTCTTGTTTATCCGCACTAATCGAAATTTGATTTGCAGAAATTGGCGCTGTTGGTTCAGCGGCATTAGTACCTAATGCAAGTAAAAATGTTGGAATAATAAAGAGTGTTGATAGTTTATTGGTCATAATAAATAGTTCGCGTATGGTTAATTAATTTTATCACTTCGGTTTTTAAATCGGCTTCTAAGCCTTTACCGGTGATTTTTAAATTGGGCCCTGTAACAATGACAGGCTGCTCTGATTGCATCGTTAGTAATTTTATATCTACCTGAATGTTATCAGCATTAATTTTATCTATCATTGCGTTATCAGTTAAATTACTAGCAACAACGTTACCTTCTAATATTAATTGTCTGCCTTCGTATAATGTTGCTTCATTAGCGTTAATTCGCCATGTTTGCTTGTTGTTGTATAGCGTAAAAATAGGTTTATCAAAAAAGGTAAACCCTAATTCTTGATATAGCTCCATTCGTGCTGCCGTTACTTTATGGCTGATTTTCCCATTTTCGTCATACGCTGTTTGTTTTAGCTCTATGGCTGTGTAATCGGGCTTTGCAATTATGTCTGCTTCGGTTTGTTGTGGTAAATTTACTTGTGTGAAATAAGGGTACCAAAGCCAAACCATACAGCTGATGAATAAAACGCTTAATATTATGCGCGCTGCATTCATGAACTGGTCCCTTTTGTGGTCAAAGGTTTGTTATTTTCAAGCATTAGCAGGTCGGTTAGTTCTCTCACTGCACCAAAGCCACCTAGCATTTGTGTTGTATAATGCGCTAAACGTTTTATTAGCGGATGGGCGTCATTTACTGCAACAGCAAACCCTACTAACTCCATCACTGGCATGTCTGGGCCATCATCGCCAATGTAGGCAATTTGCTCATCATTTAAATTGAGCTTTGTTTTTAGTTCTTCGTAAGCGAGTAATTTATTTTCTTGGCCTTGATATATATGTTGTACTGTTAGGCTTGTCATACGCTGTTGTACTATTTTTGAGTGGCGTCCTGTAATTACCGCAACTTCAAAGCCGCTATTAATTAGCGCTTTAATGCCAAAGCCATCTTTTGTATTAAATGCTTTGAGCTCTTCGCCTTGGTTACCCAAATAAATGCGACCATCAGAAAACACACCATCAATATCACAAATAAGTAGCTTTACTTTTTTTGCACGTGCTTTTGCGTCTTCACTCAATGGTTGATAGAGCTCTTCAAATTGCATTTATAATACTCCTGCTTTTAGTAAGTCTTGCATATTTAATGCACCAATAGGGTGGTTTTGCTCATTAACGATGATTAAACCATTAATACGCTTTTGCTCCATAATATTAAGTGCTTCAGCGGCCAAAATATCTTGTGTTGCCGTTGTGCAGGACTTGGTCATTACAACATCTATTTGTGTTGTATGTATATCAATTCGTTGTTCTAAAATACGACGTAAATCACCGTCGGTAAAGAGCCCTACAAGTTGTTGCTGAGAATCAACTATGGCTGTCATGCCTAAGCCTTTTGCCGACATTTCTATCAGTGCATCTTTTATAGTTTGCGTAACGTTAATAATAGGTGTGTTTTTACCGCTATGCATGACATCTTTTAGGGTCAGCAGTAAACGTTTACCTAAACTGCCGCCGGGGTGAGATAGCGCAAAGTCATCAGCTGTAAAGCCGCGGGCTTCTAAGAGTGCAACTGCCATGGCATCGCCCATTGCAAGTGTTGCTGTTGTGCTTGCTGTAGGGGCTAAGCCTAACGAACAGGCTTCTTTTTGTACTTTTATGCAAATATGTACGTTTGCAAGCGTTGCCATTGTTGAACTAGCGTTGCCTGTCATGGCTATCATTTTTGCGCCGAGGCGTTTCAAAACGGGAATTATATTGAGGACTTCGCTTGTTTCACCAGAATTAGAAATTAGCATAACCACATCATTTTTAGTGATCATACCTAAGTCGCCATGACTTGCCTCACCGGGGTGTACAAAAAATGCAGGGCTGCCAGTACTTGCTAATGTAGCCGCTATTTTATTGCCAATATGACCCGATTTTCCCATGCCTATAACAATAGTTCGGCCTTGGCAGTCGTATATTAACTGACATGCTTGATGAAAATTTTCATCCACATATTGTGCAATATCACTCAATGCTTGGCGCTCTATGTCTAATACACGTAGGCCTTGTTCAATAAAATTTAGCGTTGCCATTACTTACCCTACTTGACTGAAAATATACCCTTGGTAGCCTAAAAAAGCGATTAATAATAAGCCGCCCTCTACTCTATTGATGCGCTGAGCACCTTTAAAGTTCAATGACATGATAATAAGCGCAACCGTGGCACCAATCATAATAAGTATGTCGCGGTTAGCAACAGACGGGTCAATAACAGAAGGGTTAATAATGCCTGCGAAAGGCAGCACGGCAAGAATATTAAAAATATTAGAGCCAACAATATTACCCAGTGCTAAGTCATCTTCATTCTTAAGAACCCCTGCAATTGAAGCTGCAAGCTCGGGCAAGCTTGTACCTATTGCAATAATTGTTAAGCCAATGACTAAATCGCTTAGGCCAAAATATTTTGCAATATCGACCGCTGAATCTATTAAAAAATGTGCACTGACAGGGAGTAATACCATACCAATAACTAACCAAATGACTGCTTTTTTTGTTGGTACGTCATTGGGTACTTCATCACACGCTTCTGATACAAATGGGTCTGTTTGATTTTTAGCACGTAGCGAAACAATAATCAGCCCGCTAATAAAGACGACAAAACCAATTAATAACGCAACGCCTTCAGTAAGCGAAAAGTAGTTATCTGAAAAAATATACCAAGTCGCTAGAGATACGATAAGCACTAACGGGATTTCACGTTTTAAAGTACTTGAAGAAACGCTAAGAGGCCTAAATAAAGCGGTAATACCTAATACCAGTAAAATATTTGTGATATTTGAGCCAATTGCGTTACCTACCGCTGTGTCTGTTTTTCCAGCCAATGCTGCAGAGGCTGATACCATCATTTCAGGTGCTGATGAGCCCATGGCAACAACAGTCAAACCAACAATTAAGGTTGGTACGCCAAAGTTTTTAGCCAGTGCGGCCGCACCATAAACAAACCTGTCAGCACTCCAAACTAGGGCTGCAAAACCAAGAATCAAAATAACAAACGAGGTAACCATTGTATTAAGCCAGTTATTCAAAATAGGAATGGCGCGAATAGTAACAAATGCCACGATGAAAGTATAAATAAAAGAGTAAGGTCAACTACGTAGACTAATTCATTTTACTAAATTAATTAGTCGGGGCTGTTAGGCTTTCAGTATTAAAGTTTTGCTGATGTATGGGAAATAACTTCACCATCAGGTATTGGTTTGCCTAAATTCTAAATAGGTTGCTGAAAATTTAACCTTGATAGGTAACAGACCCTACTTTAAGTGTTGGTTAAGTGAAGATGGGTGAGTCTTAATGTGTGTTTTAAACGTACATTACAAAATCTTACGAATTGTTTTTTCCATATTGGATCAAAAAGATTTAAAATAGGGGCACTAGTGAACATTTTTATGGAGAGCGACTTGTCGCAATCAATAGTAGAAGTCAAGGATGTTAGCTTTTCCAGGGGCGATAGGGTCATATATAAAAATATGAGCTTTAGTGTGCCTAAAGGCAAAATCACTGCGATTATGGGGCCAAGCGGTATCGGTAAAACCACGATGTTGCGTTTAATTGGTGGCCAATTAAAACCTGATTCGGGTGATATTTTATTTGAAGGTGGCAGTATTCCTTCCATGACGCGTTCAGAATTATACGAAGCGCGTACAAAAATGAGCATGCTATTTCAAAGTGGTGCCTTGTTTACCGACATGTCTGTGTTTGACAATATTGCTTTTCCGATTCGTGAGCACACAAAACTAAGTGAAGATCTTATTCGTTTAGTGGTGTTAATGAAGCTGCAGGCTGTGGGTTTACGCGGAGCTAAAGATTTAATGCCCTCAGAGTTATCAGGTGGGATGGCAAGGCGTGCTGCTCTTGCTCGCGCAATAGCGCTCGATCCAGAGCTCATCATGTATGACGAACCGTTTGCTGGCCAAGATCCTATCTCAATGGGCGTGCTTGTAAAGTTAATTAAATCGCTCAATCAAGTATTAGGTTTATCGTCTTTAATTGTGACCCATGATGTAACTGAAGTAATGAGTATTGCCGATCACGTTATTATTATTGCCGATCAGGGCGTAATAGGCTCAGGTACGCCAGATGAAATGCGCAATCATGAATCTGAGCTAGTTCAGCAATTTTTAAAAGGTTTGTCTGATGGTCCTGTGCCATTTCATTTCCCCGCGCAAGCCTATGCAGATGAGTTGCTTGGAGAAAAAGCCTAATGTTGGATTTGTTTCAAAAGTTAGGGCATAAAACTCTGGGTCGCTTTGCTGCCCTTGGTCGCTCAGCTTACATGTTGTTCAGCGCACTCGCGCATGTTCCTAATTTTAAAAAAGGCACTCCGCTGCTTATTCGCCAGCTTTATATGGTGGGTTCGCAGTCGCTGCTTATTATAATGGTATCAGGCTTGTTTATCGGTATGGTACTCGCATTGCAAGGCTACACCGTATTAGTAGGGTATGGTGCTGAAGATAGCTTAGGGCCACTTGTAGCATTGAGTTTACTGCGTGAGCTAGGGCCTGTCGTTACCGCGCTATTATTTGCTGGGCGTGCAGGTAGTGCACTTACCGCAGAAATAGGCCTAATGAAAGCCACCGAACAATTATCATCATTAGAGATGATGGCAATTGATCCACTTAAACGTATTATTGCACCTCGCTTTTGGGCCGGTTTTATTAGCATGCCTTTACTTGCAATTATATTCTCTGCCGTTGCAATTATAGGGGCTCATTTAGTCGGGGTTGATTGGTTAGGTGTAGATACCGGTAGCTTTTGGTCAATTATGCAATCGCAAGTGTCGTTTCAGGCTGATGTACTAAACGGCATAATTAAAAGCTTTGTATTTGCAATAGTGGTTACTTGGATTGCACTTTACAAAGGCTATGACTGTGTTCCAACGTCGGAAGGGATCAGCAAAGCAACTACCGAGACAGTTGTACACTCGTCATTGGCCGTTTTAGGTTTCGACTTTATTTTGACAGCGGTAATGTTTACCAGCTAATTAGGGTATAAATAATGAATTCACGGAAATTAGAAATTTTAGTTGGCTTTTTTGTAGCGCTTGGCATTTTAGCTTTTGCTATGTTAGCGCTTAAAGTAGCGAATGCAGGTATTAGTGGCTCAGGCGAAACCTATTCACTGAATGCAAAGTTTGAAAATATTGGCTCATTAAAAGCACGAGCCCCCATCAAAGTAGGTGGTGTGGTAATTGGTCGCGTTGAGTCAATTTATGTTCATCCAAAAGAGTTTTTACCTGTGGTTGATATGACTATTGATGCGCAATACTTATGTCGTTTTTCAGATACAAGCTCTATATCCATACTTACATCGGGTATTTTAGGCGAGCAATACTTAGGTATAAATCCTGTTATTGCCTCCAGTTCAGCTGAACAGCGCTGTTTAGGTGAAACAGTAACCAACAATGAACAAGATACAGCAATTGATGATTTATTTGGCGTAGAAAGTAAGGCGTTAGGTAATGGGGATTCAATTATTGATACTAAGTCTGCCATTGTGTTAGAAGAATTAATTGGGCAGTTTTTATTCAACCAAGGTAGTGAGTAATTATTATGTTGAAAAAGTATTTAGCTATTATAACGCTTAGCGCATTAAGCCTAATGCAAACGGTGAGTGCTGCAGAAGTAAAGTTAGACGATCCAAATAAAATGGTGCGCAAGGTATCAGAGCATACATTTGACCGAATCAAAAAAGATCAACCATTGATTGTTAAAGATCAAGAGTATCTTCGCGTTATCGTTGAAGAAGAGTTGATGCCCTATATTGATTATAAATACGCAGCACTGCGTGTATTAGGAAGTGAAGTATCTAAAGTGCGCGCAATCACAGATGATGCTGAAAAAGCACAAGCAATTAAAGATATTCAGCGCTTTATTGGCGTGTTTAGAGAGTATTTAGTTGCTACGTATGCAGGTGTATTTACCCAATATACTAACCAACACGTTGAATTTGGTGCACCGCAACCATTTAAAGGTCAGGATGTGGTTGTAGTTAAAACAAAAATTATTGAGGATGGTAAGCCAGATATTCGCATTGATTTTAAAGTTCGTGAAGATCGCAGTGGGCAATGGCGTGCATACGACATGATTGCTGAAGGGATAAGCTTGTTAGATGCTAAGCAAAGTGAACTACAAGGCATTTTACGTCAGCAAGGTATTGATAAAGTAAGTGACCTTTTAGAGCAAAAAAGTAAGCTTCCAGTTCAATTTAGAGGCAGCAGCTCGAATGACTAAATTGGCGATAAGCCAAATTGATGATCAACAGTTTCGAGCGAGCGGCGAGCTCTCTCGAAATTCAATTGGCGATGAACAACTTCTGAACAAGCAGCTACAAACTAAGCATAAAACCATCTATTTTGACCTAAGTGGGGTGTCAAGGGTTGACACAGCCGGCTTAGCTTGGTTAATTCACTCTTTTGCAGAATTAAAGCAGCAAGGTATTCGCCTTGAATTGCAAAATCCACCTGAGCAATTGCAAAATTTAATGCAATTGGGTCAAGTTACAACCCTATTTGAGTGAGAGTTATGGAAACTAGCCAAGTCGAAACATTATTACGCGAAGAACTTCAATTAGCAGAAGTTCATGTAAAAGCCAATGGAAGCCATTATGAAGTTGTTGCCGTGGGTGAGTGCTTCGACGGTTTAAGCCGAGTTAAAAAGCAACAGCTAGTATATGGTCCACTAATGAATACTATTTCAGACGGTACTATTCATGCAGTTTCTATTCGTGCTTTTACACCGACTGAGTGGAAACGCGAACAAAAATTTATTTTACCGCAATAAATAGGGCCTCCTGATGGATCAATTTGTAATTCAAGGTGGCACTTCACTTGCTGGTGAGGTGACTATTTCTGGTGCTAAAAACGCAGCACTGCCTATTTTATTTGCCTCACTTTTGGCCGACGGTAAAAGCACATTTACCAATGTGCCACGCTTACGCGATATTGTAACTACTGAAGCTTTGCTAAAAACATTAGGTGCAGATGTAAATTGGCAGGGTGATACCCTCGTCATAGATGGTGCAACTGTTGATAAAACGTTGGCCCCATACGATTTAGTAAAGCAAATGCGCGCGTCTGTATTAGCATTAGGGCCTTTAGTTGCTCGCTTTGGTGAGGCACAAGTTTCATTGCCAGGCGGCTGTGCTATTGGTGCTCGCCCTGTTGATATTCACATTCAAGGCATGGAACGTTTAGGTGCGCAAATTAGTGTTGAAAATGGCTATATCAATGCAAAAGTGGATGGTCGCCTTAAAGGCGCTGAGATCTTTATGGAGATGGTCAGTGTAGGCGCAACCGAGAACTTGTTGATGGCAGCAGCGCTGGCCGATGGTAAAACAGTACTTGAAAACGCAGCCCGTGAACCTGAAATTACCGATTTAGCAAATTGCTTGATTGCAATGGGTGCTAAAATTACAGGCGCTGGAACGAGCCGTATTGAAATTGAAGGCGTAGAGTGCTTATCCGGTTGTGAACATAAAATTTTACCGGATCGTATTGAAACAGGTACGTTCTTAGTTGCTGCAGCAATGGCTGGTGGTGAAGTATTGTGTAAAAACACAGACTTTCATTCACTTGAACCGGTTATTGAAAAACTGCGCGCGACAAATGCCTTACTTGAAGTGAAAGACGATTCCATTTACCTAGATATGCGTGGTCGTGAGCTTAAAGCCGTGAATGTTAAAACCGCGCCGCATCCTGGGTTCCCAACCGATATGCAAGCTCAGTTTACTGCACTTAATGTAGTGGCTAACGGCAGTGCGACAATTACAGAAACCATTTTTGAGAATCGCTTTATGCATGTGCCTGAGTTACAGCGCATGGGCGCAAACATCCGCTTAGAAGGCAACACAGCAATATGTGGTGAGACTAAAAGTCTTTCTGGCGCTCAAGTTATGGCTACGGATTTACGAGCATCAGCAAGCTTAATCCTTACAGGGATTGTAGCGCAAGGTGAAACAGTTGTTGATCGTATTTATCACGTTGATAGAGGGTATCAGCGTATTGAGGATAAACTCAGCGCGCTAGGCGCTAACATAAAGCGTAAAGCAAGCTAACACGTTTAAATGCTGGTCGGTGTGATTACACCGACCTTTCTTTATTTAGAGTTTGGTTTCAAGCTCAGCCACAGTAACCATTATTTTTTCGATTTTCCCATCTCTATACAACTCAAACTCTATTTCTTTACCCGGTTCAGTATTGCCAATTTTTTCGAGTACCTTTTGTGGATTAGCCACTGAAAGCCCCGCAATTTTTATTACAATATCTTGTTCTTCAATGCCTGCTTGCCACGCAGGCCCTAATGGATCTAAATTTGTAATACGCATGCCGCTCACAGGGGTTAAGTTGTCATTAACCTCTTTGCCTGTACTGTCTACAGCTGTGCCTTCAAACCCTAAGTAACCACGCACTACACGACCATGGCGAATTAGCTTAGCCATGACTTCCTTAGCTAGGGTGTAGGGGACAGCAAAAAAGATGCCTTGAATGTTTAAGTTTTCGCGGGTTTTAAATTGCGCTGAAGTAATACCTACTAAATCACCATTTGAATTAACGAGTGCACCACCGGAATTTCCTACATTAATTGCTGCATCCATTTGCAGTAGGTTATTAAACGGGCTATCGGTGATTTTTTGTTTACCTGTGGCACTAATAATCCCTTGTGTAATGGTTTGCCCTAAGTTGAGTGGGTTACCAATCGCTAATACAACATCTCCCACGCTAGTCGTATAGTCATCGTTTACGGGAATAACAGGAAGGTGTTCTGCATTTATTTTAAGTAGTGCTAGATCTGTAATTGTATCAAAGCCTATAAGCTGCACATCAAAAAAACGTCGGCCGTCAGTTAAAATCACCATAATGACATCAGCATTATTAACAACATGATAATTAGTAAGTATATAGCCATCTGGCGACATAATAACGCCAGAGCCTAACTCCTGAACGGTGTTTTTTCTTTTGTAGCGGGGCTCCTTTGAAATACTTTCAGAAAAAATAGTAACGACAGACGGGGCTGCGCGCTTTACTGCATCAGAAAAGCTTAAGTGGCTTGCACTCATTGCACTGGGGATAGGAACATTAGGCAGCAGTGCTGCTCTCATATTTGGGCTGAAAAAAACCACTAAAAAAGCAATACTGAGACCTGCAAATAGAGGAGGGAGGACAAATTTAATGAATTTCAGCACAAGTTTCTTATTATTAAAGGAGCAATCCCTTTATGATGGCACAAAAAAAATAACAGCGGCAAGTGCCGCTGTTATTTTTATTACACATATACTGCGATTAATTACTGAATTAGGATAAATATAGACTCACGTCCACGTTTAACGCCTAGTACAATATTACCTTTAGTATTTTCGATGATTTTATTCATATCGCGAATAGTCTCAACACGTTGGCGGTTCACTTGAACTATCATGTCACCTTCTTCTAGGCCTACCCGTGCAGAAGGAGAGCGAGGATCGACAGAGGTAATTTCAATCCCCTTTGCGTTATTTTTCTGAACATTTTCTAATTCAGCCCCTTGAAATGCGGGGTGCAGTTCTTCGCCAACCGCTTTGACACCAGATGCACCGTCGAGTGTGACTTTGAGCGTTTTTATTTTTCCATCTCGGTAAATACTGAGCTTTATTTCTCTGCCTTCACCTAATGTAGCAATTTTACTGCGCAGTTCATGGAAGCCGCTTATATCGCTGCCATTAATGCTTACAATAACATCCCCGGCTTTTATGCCTGCTTTACTAGCAGCAGTATCATCCATTACCTGCATTACATAAGCACCTTGTTTAACATCAAGCTGTTGTGCTTTGGCTAAGCCCGCATCAAGTGGACGACCCGATATGCCTAGCGAGCCACGGCGTACTTCACCATGCTCAATAATCTGATCAACCAAGTTTTTCATCATGTTAGAAGGAATAGCAAAACCAATTCCAACGTTACCACCAGATGCACCTAAAATAGCGGTGTTAATGCCAATTAGTTCTCCATTTAAATTCACTAAAGCACCGCCGGAATTACCTTGGTTAATAGCGGCGTCTGTTTGAATGAAATCTTCGTAACCTTCAATGTTTAAACCACTGCGTCCAAGGGCACTAACAATGCCTGAGGTGACGGTGTGGCTTAAGCCAAAAGGGTTGCCTATAGCAACTGCAAAATCACCGACTCGTAATTGGTCTGAGTTAGCAAGTTTGATTTCTGTCAGGTCATCAGCGTCTATTTGTAGTAGTGCAATGTCAGACTCTTTATCTGTACCAATTTTAGTAGCTTCAAATTCACGTCCATCTTCGAGTGTAACGATCATTTTTTCAGCATCTTGGATCACGTGATTATTAGTAACCACATAACCTTCATCTGCATCGATAATCACACCTGAACCCAAACCACTAAATTGGCGCTTTTGGCTGCGAGGTTGTTGCTGGCCAAAAAAGAACTCAAGTGGATCGGCGCGGCGGCGAACCTCTTTAGAGCCCGAAACCTGAATACTCACAACACCAGGAGAGATTTGTTCAAGCATAGGTGCAAGAGTCGGTAGCTGTTGCCCATTAACTGCTATTGGTAACTTTGCATAAGACGCTACCGGGCTCATTAATAAGCTTGTAGATAAAATAGCAGCACTGATAAGTGATAATTTCATTTTCATAGTCAAGGTTTACTCCACTTAGGAAAAACAAAAATTAAAAAAGGCTGCATAAGCAGCCTTTTTTTAGTTTGTTAGTAAGATAAAACAACAAAGCTGTTATATCTAAAGACTATGGGGTCAAAAAAAAGTTCATCAAGATGCTTTAGAGCGGTCCTGTACTTTATTTTCACCAGCAAATAAACCAGACTCACCTGACACAAAGTCTGCCGGTTGCGCCTCTGCTGAAGAGCGATCAGAACGACGCTCTTTTAAAGATGCTTGTAATTGCTCTGTTGTTTCTTTTGAAAAGTAAGGGGCTGCTGGTTCTTTATTTCTATCTTCTAACAGTAATTGATTAGTTTCTTCTACATGACTCAAGAGCTGGTTGTAGTTATCTTTCATTTTATTTACAAGCTTGCTGGTGCTTGCTAAATGGTCAGCTACGTCTTGGCGATATTGCTCAAGTTCGCTTTGCGCTTGTTCCGCTTGCTCTTTTAACTCATCTTGTTTGAACTGTTTTTTAGTAACAAATGCACCAATAAAAAATGCTATAACCGCAACAATAACGATTAAACCTACCCATATAACTGTGCCCATAAACTACCCCTTTGGGAAAATAACGAAAGAATGCTGATTCATTTATAAATCATATTAAGTGTAATATACCCCGAGTTATGATGCGTGTTAATATGCTTTACAAATTAAACTGCGTTTTGACTGAAAATACATATGACTCCTTGGCAAACATATCAACAAGATTTAAAACGAGATGACTTTGTACACGACGCAGCACAAGAAAATGCTGTGCGCCACTTGCAACGTTTATACGATGACCTCACGCAAGCAAAACCAAAATCAACAGGTTTTTTCGCTAATTTATTTGGTAAAAACGAACCAGAACCTATAAAAGGCTTGTATTTTTGGGGCGGAGTTGGGCGTGGAAAAACGTATTTAGTTGATACTTTTTATGAGGCATTACCAAGTGATCGAAAAATGCGCGTGCATTTTCACCGTTTCATGCACCGTGTGCATGATGAATTAAAAAAACTAAATAACACGACCAATCCGTTGGAAAAAGTAGCGGATATATTTAAATCAGAAACAGACATCATTTGTTTTGATGAATTCTTTGTGCAAGACATAACGGATGCCATGTTACTGGGTGGTTTAATGGAAGCGCTTTTTGCTCGTGGAATTGTTTTAGTCGCTACCTCTAATATTGTGCCTGACGATTTATATAGAAATGGCCTACAGCGGGCTCGTTTTATGCCTGCCATTGAACTGGTAAAACTTAATACTGAAATAGTGAATGTAGATTCGGGTATTGACTATCGACTGAGAACCTTAGAACAAGCTGAGATTTTTCACAGCCCGCTTGATGAACAAGCGGATAAAAATCTATTTGAATATTTTGATAAGTTGTCAGCTGAACCGGGTCAACTCGATCAATCTATAGAAATAGAAGGGCGCTTAATAAAAACGCGCAAAGTAGCTCAAAGTGTCGTGCTATTCGAATTTAGTGAATTGTGTGAGACTGCACGTAGCCAAGTTGATTATATGGAAATTAGCCGTTTATATAACACGGTAATTATTTCTAATGTAAAACAGCTTGGCCAAAGTAATGATGATGCAGCAAGGCGCTTCATTGCTCTAGTAGATGAATTTTACGAACGCCACGTGACGCTAATTATTTCAGCAGAAAAACCGATTACCGAACTTTACACCCAAGGTAACTTAAATTTTGAATTTAAACGCTGCATAAGCCGTTTACAAGAAATGCAGTCGTTAGAGTATTTAGCAAGAGAACATTTAGCTTAATAAAAATTAGAATGCCGGTCGTTGCGCGCTTCCAACTCTTATTTGTAAATAGCGATAATTTTCTTGTGGGAAAAACAACCGATCGGTAGCAATGTGATTTAAGTGCTGGTATACTCCCGCGTCTGCCACGTTGCGTTCTATGCCTTCATATAGTTTAGCCACTAATGAGCGGCGCAAAAGTCTAAAACTCGAAGGGGTTATAGCAAACTTAGAGCAGTAGTTAATATTAACTACTTGTGGTTTTAATTGAAAAACATTGGATTTTTATAAATGAAAACGTTTGTTGCTAAACCAGAAACAGTAAAACGTGACTGGTACGTAGTTGACGCTGAAGGTAAAACTTTAGGTCGCATCGCTACTGAAATCGCTCATCGCCTACGCGGTAAGCACAAAGCTGAATACACTCCACACGTAGATACTGGTGATTACATCATCGTTATCAACGCTGAGAAAGTTACTGTAACTGGTAACAAATTCAAAGATAAAGTGTACTACGCTCACTCTGGTTTTCCAGGTGGCCTTAAGTCTACTACTTTTGATAAACTTCAAGCTGCAAAGCCTGAAATGATCATCGAAAAAGCAGTTAAAGGCATGTTGCCACGTGGTCCTTTAGGCCGCGCTATGTACCGTAAACTTAAAGTTTACGCAGGTACTGAGCATAACCATGCTGCACAACAGCCTCAGGTTCTAGACATTTAAGGAGCACTATCATGGCAAATCAATACTACGGTACAGGTCGTCGTAAAAGTTCAAGTGCTCGCGTATTCTTACGCCCAGGCACTGGTAACATCGTAATCAACAAGCGCTCTTTAGAAGAGTACTTTGGTCGCGAAACAGCACGCATGGTTGTTCATCAAGCTCTTGAGCTTGTTGATATGACTGAAAAATTTGACCTTTTCATCACCGTTTCTGGTGGTGGTACAACTGGTCAAGCTGGTGCTATCCGTCACGGTATCACTCGTGCACTTATGGAGTTTGACGAGTCACTACGTCCACAACTTCGTAAAGCAGGTTTCGTTACTCGTGATGCACGTAAAGTTGAACGTAAGAAAGTGGGTCTTAAGAAAGCGCGTAAGCGTCCACAGTTCTCAAAACGTTAATCTATACGTTATCAAGAATTCAAAAACCCAGCTTATGCTGGGTTTTTTGTTATTGGCGATAAATTTCTTCTGATTCATTTGAGCTTTAAAAAATTGTTAGCCTAAGCTGTAATTGCAAATTACTGTTTATGATGATCACACAGTGCAATAACGGCGTATTAATTGAACGAAAGGAAGTAAATAGCCAGATAGGTGCAAAAAAGTTAAATAATTATCGTAATTAGTTTAAATCCATCAGTTAATTGATGGAATTTTTTGCTACAATTGGCGTGGAAGTAAAACGATCAAGTTTTATAACACTATGTGTAGTCTTAAAACTTCCGCTTAGTGGAGTTGATCTTGGTCACTACATCGTTTTTACAGAAGTGATATTATTACTTTTCGGCTCGTGCTCGAACTAGCTTAATCAAACCATTGGTGAAATTAATATTTTTCAAGACCTGAGTTGTTAATAACCTTGTTTTAAACAAGGGTTTTAATTATGATCATTTCTATTTTAAAAATTTCGAATAATTAACCTGCTGTAACTGATGTTCTCAATATAGCAAGTGTTGAGAATCGTAAGTGGAGATAAGTGGATGAGCAATGCGCCTGTAGACAATGGCCGACGTCGCTTTTTAACCATAGCTACCTCTGTTGTTGGTGGTGTTGGTGCGGCTGGGGCTGCTGTTCCTTTTATTGCGTCTTGGAATCCAAGTGAGCGAGCTAAATCTGCGGGTGCGCCTGTAGAAGTAGATATAAGCAAACTTGAGCCAGGACAATTAATACGTGTCGAGTGGCGTGGTAAACCTGTATGGGTTGTATCACGAACCCCAAAAATGCTTGAGCAAATGAAAGAACACGAAGGTCAACTTCGTGATCCGCAATCGCAAGAGCCACAACAATTAGAATCATCAACAAATGACTACCGTTCATTACGTCCAGAGATTTTTGTCGCTGTAGGTATTTGTACGCATTTAGGATGTTCACCTAGCTTTTTACAAGGTGGCTTTGGTGAAAAAGTGGAAGGGACTGATGATGGTTTTTATTGTCCATGTCACGGTTCTAAATTTGATATGGCTGGCCGTGTTTTTCAATCGGTTCCAGCACCATTAAACTTAGAAATTCCACCATATACTTTTCTTGATGAAACCACTATTTTAGTGGGCGAAGAACAAGGGGTGGCCTAATGTTTGGTAAGATTATTGGTTGGATTGACGACAGAATCCCAATGACACGTGTTTGGAACATGCATATTGCACAGTATCCAGCACCTAAAAACTTTAACTTTTGGTACTTCTTTGGCTCATTAGCAATGTTAGTACTAGTTAACCAAATACTGACCGGTATTTGGCTAACAATGAACTACGTACCGTCTGCTGAAGGTGCATTTGCATCAATAGAATATATCATGCGTGATGTAGATTATGGCTGGTTACTGCGCTATCTGCATTCAACCGGTGCATCAGCATTCTTCATTGTTGTATACCTGCATATGTTCCGTGGCATGATCTACGGTTCTTACCAAAAACCACGTGAGTTACTGTGGTTGTTTGGTATGTTTATTTTCTTAGCCCTAATGGCTGAAGCATTCATGGGTTACTTATTACCATGGGGCCAAATGTCGTTCTGGGGTGCACAGGTAATCATTTCATTATTCGGGGCTATTCCTGTTATTGGTGATGACCTTACACTTTGGATCCGTGGTGACTACGTAATTTCTGGTGCAACGCTTAACCGCTTCTTTGCATTACACGTAATTGCACTGCCATTGGTTATTGTTATCTTAGTATTTTTACACATTGTTGCACTACACGAAGTGGGTTCTAATAACCCAGATGGTATTGATAACAAACGTAAAAAAGGCACGGTTCCTGAAGAAGATAAGCCTAAATTTAAGTTCCATGAATACTACACTGATAAAAAAGACATTATTGATGCGATTCCGTTCCACCCTTATTACACAGTAAAAGATATTGTGGGCGTGGTAGGTTTCTTAATCTTGTTCTGCTGGGTTGTGTTCTTTATGCCTGCTATGGGTGGTTTCTTTTTAGAGGCGCCAAACTTTGAAGCGGCAAACCCACTTAAGACACCGGAACATATATTCCCTGTTTGGTACTTCACGCCATTCTACGCAATCTTGCGCGCAATCCCTGATAAATTAATGGGTGTTGCAGCAATGGGTGCGTCAATTGTAGTACTTGCGTTATTACCTTGGATTGACCGTGGTTCAGTTCGCTCTGTTCGTTACCGTTGTGGTTTCCACAAATGGAACATTGCAGGCTTTGTTGTTACTTTTGTTCTTTTAGGTTGGGTTGGTGCTACACCGCAAACTGACTTTAAAACAATTGTTTCGCAAGTTTGTACTGTGACTTACTTTATGTTCTTCGTACTGTTATTTGTTTACAGTAAGAATGAAAAAACTAAGCCATTGCCTGAGAGGTTAACGAAATGATGAAAAAACTAATAATTGGTTTATTCGCTTTATCAGTAAATATGTTACCTGCAATGGCGGCAGGCCCGTCAGTTCCACTAATGGACGCGGGTAACGATATATCTGATCAGCCATCTTTGCAGCGCGGCGCTAAGTTGTTCATGAACTACTGTCTTGGTTGTCACCAAATGCAGTATCAGCGTTATGAACGTACTTTCCGTGATATTGGTATTCCAACGGAAGTTGGCCAAGAGCAGCTTATTTTTGATGGTTCAAAAGTAGGTAGCCATATTAAGAACTCAATGGCTAAAGATGATGCAGCAAAATGGTTTGGTGCGGCTCCGCCGGATTTAACTAATGTTGCACGTGTACGTGGAAGTGACTGGATTTACACGTACTTGAAATCATTTTATAAAGATGAGTCTCGTCCGTTTGGTGTAAATAATACGTTATTTCCATCAGTAGGTATGCCACATGTTCTACAAGAACTTCAGGGTGTTCCTACTCCTATAACTGAAGAAGTAACTGTTGACGGTGTAACAACTGTACATATCACAGGTACTGAAACAGATGGCTCAGGCGAGATGAGTGTAGATGAGTATGACCAAGCTGTTCGTGATTTAACGAATTTCCTAGAGTACGTAGGTGAACCTACTCGACTTGAATCGGAAGCGCTAGGTATTAAGGTAATTGGGTTCTTAGTTATCCTGTTTATCTTGGCATTTATGCTTAAGAAAGAATACTGGAGAGATGTTCATTAATCTTGAACATATTTAAAGGTAATTTTGCAATAGGGGCTTAAGCCCCTATTGCTGTTTTAGTTATTTAATGGAGGTAGGCATGGCCGTAGCTGCCAATAAGCGCCCTGTAATGACCCTTTTCTCTGGGGCTAACTGTATGTATAGCCATCAAGTACGTATTGTACTTGCAGAAAAAGGTGTAAGTGTAGATATTCATTTGGCTGAAAAGGATAATCTGCCAGAAGCACTTCACGAAATTAACCCTTACGGTACAGTGCCAACACTGATTGACCGTGAGCTTGGTTTATATCAGGCAAATATCATCATGGAATACCTTGATGAACGTTTCCCTCATCCTCCACTAATGCCTGTTTACCCGGTAATGCGTGGTCGTAGCCGTTTAATGATGCACCGCATTGATACTGATTGGTACAGCTTAGCTGCTAAAATCAGCAATAACACATCAGATGCAGCACAAGCTCGTAAAGAGTTAACCGAGGCATTACTTGCAGTAGCTCCTATCTTTAGCGAAGCTCCTTACTTTATGAGTGAAGAGTTTAGCTTAGTAGATTGTTACTTAGCACCACTACTATGGCGTTTACCTGAGTTTGGTATTGAGCTTAATGGTGCAGGCTCTAAAGAGATGAAAGAGTACATGATCCGTTTATTCGAACGTGAATCATTCCAAGCCTCTTTAACTGAAGCTGAGCGTGAGATCCGTTTATAATGACGCCTAATCGTCCTTATTTATTACGTGCTTTTTTTGATTGGATAGTCGATAACGAATGTACGCCACATATTGTGGTGGACGCTGGTTTTGCGAATGTGCAAGTGCCTACACAATTTGTGCAAGATGGACAAATAGTGCTTAACATTAGCCCATCAGCAGTAACACAGTTTTCGTTAGACCTAACCCAACTTAGTTTTAACGCGCGTTTTGGCGGTCAGCCAATGCAAGTTTATGTACCTTTAGGTGCTGTGCTTGCAATTTACGCCCGTGAGAATGGCGAAGGTACAGTCTTTACTGCAGACGAGTTTGTAGAGGACGAAGACGAGTTTGATACAGGGCTAGAAAGTGTTGATTCATCTGAGTATATAGATGAAACACCGCCAGAAAAACCTGAAAAGAAAAAAGGCTCACATTTACGTGTTATAAAATAATATGTAGATTACAAAAAAACCGCTTAAAAGCGGTTTTTTTATCGCTGTAATTTAGTGGCTTTTAATTAATATATTCAAATACCTTTACTACTCGCTCAACGCCCGACACATTACGTGCAATATCAACTGCACGATTAGCTTCATCTTGAGACACCAAGCCCATCAAATACACCTCAGCGTTTTCTGTAACCACTTTAATGTTATTGCTACTAATATCTTTAGCTGCTAGTAACTGTGCTTTTACCTTTGAGGTAAGCCACGAATCATGAGTTTGAGTTGTTATACCAATATTTGAACCAATACGAAGTTGGTTATGAATTTTACGAATGCCGGCAATCGCTTCTACGGTTATTTGTGCTTCGTTTTTCATTTCCTGATTAGCAACTTGACCAACAAGCAAAACAATACCATTGACACTTATAGCGTTAACTCGAGCAGACTTTTCTAGGCGTTCAACTTCACTAATAGCAATGCTAGCTTTAATTTCTATATTGTTATCATCGATTTGAGAGCCTATAGTGCGACGATCGTTTGCAGCGGTTACTGCACTGGCAGTGCCGGCTACAACAGCTGCAGCACAGCCTTGTAATAATACAACGGTACCTAAAATAATAAGGGAGCGTTTAAACATAATTTTCATCCTGCGGGAAAAGCGTTAAATCTATAAGTTCACTTAAACAATGTAAGTTAGTTAAATGCGACTCTATAATACGGCTTGGACGTTTAGACGGTGTTCTTATTTCAACATCATTAGGGCCAAGTAAACCTACTAATTCACCGCCATCGTCACCGACCATAACAATGACCTTCATATCGCGTGTAAGTGCAGCTTCAACGGCTGAAATTACCTGCTTTTCATTGCCATTAATTGCTAATACCAATAGTAAGTCACCTTGTTGAGCGAATGCACGGATTTGACGGGCAAATGTATCGTGATCATCACTGTGATTGTTCTGCCCAAGATTTATATTTTCTTGTGACAAAGCAATAGCAGGCAAGCAAGGACGCTCTGTTTCGTAGTGATTGACCAATATACCCGCTATATGTTGCGCAAGCATATGACAGTTAGCTGTCCCGCAACAAATTAACTTATTACCGTTAATAAGGCTTTGTGCAATTGTGAACGCGGCCGATTCAAGCGCACTGGGAAGGACCTCTCCAGCGGCTATTTGAACTTGAATACTTTCTGTGAAAATTTCTTTTATTGTGTCTTGCATAGCCTACCAATTCTTTTTAGTATTTTTAAAATACGTTTTTAAGCCAATTATATGTAGGAGATGATTCTCCGGTTATGGCTACATAGTCAATTCTTAATGCCTGTTTTGTTAAGTTTTTAGCTGCTAAGTAATGATGAATACTACGTTTAAGCCGTGCTTGTTTTTGGGCGCTGAGCGCATAATTAGCACCACCTCGAGCATTGTTTTTGCGAAACTTCACTTCCACAAAAACAAGGGTGTTACCCTCTTTCATAATAATATCGAGCTCACCAAAGGGGCAGTAATAATTACGTTCTATAGGTTTTAAACCTTGCGCTACTAGGTATTTTTGCGCTTGTAGTTCGTAGTACTGACCTTTTTCACGACTATTTTGCCACAGCTCTTTAAACCACGACATGCCGCCCCCTTAATTTATCGTTTTTACACCGCTAGCCGATTGCATAAATAAGGGCACAGGGCGTTGTGTTTTTAACTGCACAGACTTAATTTGGCGATTAGTATATTGTGCCCAATCAAGTACGCGTTGTAGGTGCCCATTACTATTAACCGATAACTTACCGCTCAAACCGCTAAATTGATTGCCAGGCATTAAGCTCAACTGCCTAATATCGTTAATAACGAGTACTGCATCGTATGCCATGGCGAATAAGCGCTGGCTAATATCGGCTTGCTCGGGCCAAAGCAAATTATACTGCTCACGTAAGTTATGTTGTGTGATTTGTGAATTAAGCATCCAAGGTAGTTCTGTGAAATACAGGCCGTCTAAATCGCCTTTGTCGGTTGAGTCAATTTGCTTACTGTGACTTTTTGAGCTCGCATACAGCGGAATTCGCTCTGAGAATGTACTCACATTTACATCAAGGTAGGGCTTAATTAAGCGTGTTTCTATTGCATCACCTAAAATATAAATCACATCAATATCACTACGTGAGCGTGTTTCACTTTCAACTTCTTGCTTAAATAAGGCTTTTATTGTTTTTATACGCTCTTTAGATTGATCAACTTCTAATAAGCTACTAATCGTTTTTGGCATGTCTTGATTGTTTTCATAAAAACCAATTTGAGGCTTAGTCTCGCTGTAGCGCTGCCATTGCTGATTAAAAAAATCAACTAAGCGCTGGCCATTCGTATTTTCTGGAGCGAGTAGCATGGGTTTTTGATACCCCATAGCTAGAAAATGCTCTAAAGCTTGTTCAACTTCATGCTCTGGATTCAGGGCAAAATAGTAGTGTTGGAGCGAAATAGTGTCTCCATCGAATGTATTTAAATGCAACGTAGGAATATTAATAAGCGTTTCAGCTGCCGTAAGCTTATCTATGTTCGCTTTAAGTAGTGGCCCAACTACAAAGTCAGGGTTAATTTGGTCAAGCTTTGCTGCAATGTCTGCAGTACTTAAATTTTCATCAATAAAAATAGCTTCATTAATATTTTGTTTATCTAATGCGGCTAAAGCTCCTGCTTTTAAAGCATCACCTAGGCGTTTGTTAGGACCTGATTGAGGGAATAACAAAACTAAGCGGTCAATGTTCAAAGGTGCTAATTCAACAAAGTTTTCATCTTGTTTAGGTAACACGGCTCCAGCAGGGTGCCCCACGTAACGGCGTCGCCAATTATTTATTGCTTGATCTAACTCTACACCGCTACCTGCATATACTTGATGGTATAAAGCAAGATTTACCCAGCCTTGTTGAATAACAGAGCCACGGTTAAAACGCTCCAGCGCATAAGAAGAAAGCTGTTTTAGGTTATCCCATAATTGTTGGTCGAGTTGTGGTATATCAATATTATTTTTTGCAGATGTTTCTGATGCTCTAAAAAAATAGGGAGCCGCTTTTTTAGGGAAATTTTGTGAGGCGTAAATACTGGCTGTTAAAAACTGATGCCATGCAAAGTGTTCAGGTTGTGTCAGCTGCCCATCTAACGATTGTAAAATAATCAAAGACTGGTCATTTTTATTTTGTTGCTTTTGCGCGTATGCAATATAAAGGCGATTTTGAGTTTGATCGACACTCGCTGTTAACTCTAGGTCGCTACCAATTTGCTCTAATAATGGCCAGTTCTTCTCAGAAATAGCAGCATCACGTGCGCTATACAATAATTGTATTTTATCTGCACCTTCGCGATTTACGGCCAATTGATAGATAGATTGAGCATTAGTCGCTTGATTTTTTAGCGCATTAGCACTGCTGCTGAAGTTATCGCTTTTTTTAATTGGTTTTTCGGTTGTGCTACACGCCGATAACCCTGACAATATAATTAATAGACCAACTAGTTTAAGTCGCACAATGATTTCCCAATACGTTAACGCGATTTGCTTATATTACTGACTGACGCAGGAGACCTCAATGTTAAATGAGGAGAATTCACATAAAATTGGCACTCTTTACATTGTTGCCACCCCAATTGGCAATTATGACGACTTAAGTCAGCGTGCTATCACGACATTATCGCAGGTTGACTTAATCGCTGCTGAAGACACTCGCCATACAGGTAAGCTCCTTAGCCATTTTGGTATTAAGGCAAAAACATTTGCATTACATGATCACAACGAAAAACAAAAAGCACAGCAAATTATCGATCAGCTTAATCAAGGATTAAATATTGCGTTAGTATCGGATGCAGGCACGCCACTCATTAGTGACCCTGGATATGCGGTTGTAAACTTATGTCGTGAGCAAGGGGCAAGCGTAACCCCAGTACCAGGTGCGTGCGCTGCTATAACCGCGGTGTGTTGTTCAGGGCTGCCTACCGATCGTTTTCAGTTTATTGGCTTTACGCCCGCTAAAAGTAAGGCTCGCCAAGATTTTTTTATCGATGCGGTTAACTCAAGTATTACCAGTATAATGTATGAAAGTACGCACCGTATTATGGCAAGTCTAGACGATTTAGAAACTGCACTTGGCAGTGAACAGCAGGTCGTATTTGCCAAAGAGCTAACTAAAACGTTCGAAACTTTTTTTAATGGCTCAGTGAGTGAGCTAAAGCAGTTTTTAACCGATGATCCCACTAAGCAACGCGGCGAAATAGTTCTCATGCTGCCGGGCAAACCTAAGGTGGTAGACGACATTCCACCAGAGGCTCGTAAAATGTTGGCTCTACTTGAAAAAGAAATGCCAATGAAAAAAGCGTGCGGTGTTGTAGCTGAGTACTTTGGCATGAAAAAAAATGCACTATACAAAACAATTATTGAAGAAAAAGAGTAAATATTACTGCGCTTGGCTTTAGCGTCATGTATACTGCGCGCCGAGTCAGCCAAGATAATCGCTGCCTGTGACGAAAATGATCAGGGGGAGGAAAGTCCGGGCTCCACAGGGCAGAGTGCCAGCTAACGGCTGGGGGGCGTGAGCCCACGACAAGTGCAGCAGAGAGAAGACCGCCAACTTCGGTTGGTAAGGGTGAAAGGGTGCGGTAAGAGCGCACCGGGCCGCTAGTAATAGTCGGTTGCAAGGTAAACTCCACTCGGAGCAAGACCAAATAGGGTTCCTTATGGCGTGGCCCACGTTGGAACCGGGTAGGTTGCTTGAGCCATAGAGCGATTTATGGCCTAGACGAATGATTATCACTTTCTTAGGAAAGGACAAAACCCGGCTTATAGGCTGACTCACTCATTCAATAAAAAGCCCGCAGTTAACGCTGCGGGCTTTTTTGCATCTAAATTTTATTAACTTAAATAATATTCTTTCCTTGTTCAGGATCCCTTGACTGCTCTGCCTGTTCGCGTATTTCGTCAGTATCACTGCTTACATCGTTAAGTGTTTCGGTTTGCTCGTGGGTTTCCGGTGGTTTCTTTTCATTTAAACGCTCTTTTACTGCTGAGCTTGAAAATTCCTCTTCAGAGGCATTTAATAAAATCCGTTCTCTAGCATCATCCGGCATACTTATATTTTGCTCAGTAAATTCATTAACTAGTTCACGCATAAGCTGAGAGCTTACTTTAAGTGGGCTATGCTGCTCGCTATTAACCCAAAAATATAAAATAAAGTTTATTGTTGATGAGCCTAAATTTTTTATAAGTACTTGTGCTGGGGGATCGTTTAATACGGCCGTTTGTTTGTTTGCTATATTTAGAGCAAGTGTTTGCGCGCTGCGTATGTCGTTATCGTAACCTATACCTATTTCCACTTTACCGCGCATTTTGGGATTAGCAGTTAAATTTTTGATGGTATTTTTATACACCGTAGCATTTGGAATTTGAATGTGATTACCATCGTAATCAACAAGCGTTGTGGCACGGGCCGTTACTTTTTTTATAACGCCTAAATGTCCATCTACTTCAATTACATCGTCTATTTTAAACGGGCGTTGTACACTTAAAAGTAAGCTTGCTATAAAATTTTCTGCGATGTCTCTAAAAGCAAAGCCTAATATTAAGCCTATTAAACCGGTCCCACTCATTATAGCTACCGCAAATTCAGTAAGCCCTGCTAAACGTAAAAACAGATACAGGCCTAATAAAATGATTAAAGTACTAATACCGCGCCTTACAACCAGCAATACTAGCTTACTATCGGTTACTAAATTGATAGGTTTTATGAGCAAGCGTGAAAGAGGGCCTGCTGTAAAATAGCTAATAGTGAGTAAGAGTAAACCTAACAATAAGGTGGGTAATATTTGCGCTGTAGCGTGAACTAATTGCATGCTTTGGTCATAAAAAAATTGCCACGAAAACACATTTCCTTCCATTACAGGATTTAAGGAGGGTGTACTGACAGCCGATGGTACGTCTGATGCTATTGTAGGCATTGGGTTTCTTCCGTGTTTAGTTACTTTTACTTTAACAGCAAGTTTAATACCAAACACCTTTTTTAAGTTGGCAGTTATTTTGCTTCATTAAAGTACTAACTATAGTGAGATTAAGTATGAAAAAGCCAAAAAGAGGTCAACATGCAGAGCAACCAGCACATATTCCAATTAAGGGCTGGTGGGATATTGCTAAGCGTATTTTTGCGCGCATGAGCAAAGACAATTTATCTTTGGTTTCTGCCGGAGTGGCATTTTATGCGTTACTTGCTATTTTCCCAGCTATTGCTGCTTTGGTTTCTATATACGCTTATTTTGCTTCACCTGCAGAGATCAGTGAGCACCTTAGGCAGTTTACAACCTTAATACCAAATAGTTCACGTGAACTGATTTTATCGCAAATTTCAGAACTCACGCAAAGCTCTCAGGCACGGCTAACTTTAGGGGCGTTAGGTACGCTATTACTCACTATTTGGAGTAGCTCTAAGGGAAGCCAAGCATTAATTACAGCCTGCAACATAAGTTATCATGAATATGAAAAACGTTCTTTCTTGAGGGCGCAGTTTGTTCGTTTTATGTTTTCGGTAGGTGCTATTTTAGTCGCTATTTTTGCGCTGTTGATTATAGGTATTTTGCCTATAGTACTAAATTTAGTAGGTCTCAAAGACAGTATTGATTTGTTAATTAAGGTCGTGTCGTGGCCAATACTAGCCCTTACGTTTAACTTTGCATTGGTGCTTTTATACCGTTACGCACCGCATAGAAAAGCGGCTAAATGGCGTTGGATAACGCTCGGCTCTGCTATTGCAACCGTATTTTGGATTATAGCATCTATTGGCTTTTCATTTTATGTATCGCGCTTTTCAAGTTATAACGAAACTTATGGATCTTTGGGTGGGGTGGTCATCATGCTAATGTGGTTATATATAAGCGCGTACATCGTCACCATGGGAGCCGTTATTAACGCAGAAACAGAGCAGCAAACGGCAAAAGACAGCACAATTGGACCAGAGAAAGAACTAGGTGAACGCGGCGCGTATGTTGCTGATCACCTGGGTATCAAAAACGATTAATCAATCGTTACTCTGCTGCAATTATTGCTGTAAGTTGATCTTTAAATTCTTGTGCTGCAGGGCCTAATCTATCAACATCGTTACACATTAAATATAAGTTAAGAGGACGCGTAATGCCTTGCTCAAGGTTTAGTACCTTGAGTGTATGATCATTAATAAGATGAGTGACTTGATCAAGCGGAAGCCACGCGTAACCTAGATTTTGGCTCACCATATCAATTGAATTACGTAAGTGGCTAACGGTCCAGCGCATATCTGCGCCTAACCAACCTTCGTCTTGGTTAGTGTGTGTTGCAGAATCGCGCACTACAATTTGTCGATGTTGTTTTAAATCTCGAAAGCTTAATTGTTCTTCATATTTGTTAAGTGGGTGATTTTTATGCGCTACGGCAATAAACTCAACATCTGTCAATTTGCTACAACTAATGCCATAAATAGGAACTGATGAAATAGCTAAATCAACCACCGCATTGTTAAGTAATTCATTGGCGCCGGTTAGCACGCTTTCGATCAAATCGATTTTTAGTAATGGATAAAGCTCACTTGTTTTAGCAAGTGCTTGATACAAAATGGGCTGAGGGAATACTTCATCAACTGCTATTTTTAATGTACTTTCCACTCCTTCACTTAGTGTATTTGCAACAGATTCTATTTTATTCGCTTCTTCAATTAAAAACTCTGCACGGCGTAATATAAGTTTTCCACTTTCCGTTAAAAACGCTTTACGGCCTTTCACCTCAAGTAGTTTTATTTGCAAAGCGGCTTCGAGTTTTTGCACTGCATGATGAACCGTTGACTGGCTTTTAAATACCGCGGCACTGGCGCCAGCAAAACCACCATGTTCTACCACGGCTTTAAACATCCGCCATTGATCTAATGTGGGTTTTGCCATTTGAAATCCTGTTAGAAATTTATTTGCTTCTTGGACTTGACCGTATAGACGCATTTTTAATTGCATAACAGAAATAGATTAATTTATGTTTAACCCAGCCCTAACAAAATTCATTAATCACGGTAAGTTTACTTTGAAAGAATTACTTTTTTCTCAGCAATAAGATCCATAAAGTCGCTTTTATTTAAAGGCTTGGAAAATAAGTAACCTTGCCCATAATCACAACCAGCCTCAGTTAGTAGCTGGTATTGTAAAGGTGTTTCAATGCCTTCTGCTATTACTTTTAAACCAAGCTGGTGAGCCATTACAATAATTGCTTCACACAAGGATAGTTCTTGGCTATCAGCTTTAATATTATCAACAAATCGTTTATCAATCTTTAAGTAGTCAGTATCCATTTCCTGTAAGTAGGCAAGCGATGAGTAGCCTGTACCAAAATCGTCAAGCGCCAGTTGCATCCCTGATTTCACAATTTGTTTGAGGCGCTTTTGCGTCAGTTCCTCAGGGTTAACCATTAAGCCTTCTGTTATTTCAGCAACAATAGAAGAGGGGGAAATTTTAGCGGCATCGAGCATGGCATACCAATCATCAATACCACTATTAGCAGTAGATAATTGTACAGGGGAGACGTTTACACTTATTTGAAAATCGTCATCAGTCAATTTTTTTATATCGGTGAGTGTTTCTATTGCTTGGGAAAATACAAATTGGCCAATGGCATTAATTTGCCTTGTTTCTTCAGCAAGTGGAATAAACGCAATAGGGCTTATTAGCCCTTTTTGTGGATGTTGCCAGCGTATTAAGCCTTCAGCCTTGTGTATATGTAAATCGTTTAGCGACACTATAGGCTGATAAAATAATTCGAACTGGTTATATTCTATTGCACAGCGTAAGTCTTTGAGTAATAACATACGAGCTTGTGCTTGCTCTCTCATATCACGAGAGAAAAATTCAAAGCCATTACGGCCATTATTTTTAGCCTTATACATTGCCTGATCGGCTGCTTTTAATAGCTGCTCGGTATTTTCACCATCTTCGGGCGCACAGGCTATACCCATGCTGGCACTTATAAATACTTCTTCATTTTCAACATGTATCGCAGACGATAAGCTTTGTAAAATATTGCTAGCAATCTGGTTTATATGGCGAGTACTTTTAATATGATTAAAAACAATAACAAATTCATCACCACCAATACGCGCAACAAATTCGGCATTTTTAGCTGAATTTACAATACGCTGCGACACCACTTTTAATAGGTTGTCTCCATAGTGGTGGCCTAAAGTATCATTAATATCTTTAAAATGATCAATATCTAAAAGCATCACTACAAAGCTTTCATTATTTGAATTAGAAAACTGTTTATTTAGTCGTATTTTAAGCTCTAATCGATTTGGTAAATCGGTCAAATGATCGAAGTGAGCTTGTCGCCAAATGGTTTTATTTGCTTGTATTTTTTCAGTTAAATCAGTAAAGATAGCTATTCGGCGTGCAGGTTTGTTATTTTCATCGTAAACAGTGTCTATATTTAGCCATTCAGTAAATAGTACCCCATTTTTTTTACGGTTTATAATTTCGCCTTGCCAGCGACCAGTGGCATTTATTGATGCCCAAATTTTTTCATAAAACTCTTTTGAGTGCTCACCTGAAGAAAGTATGCGGGTAGAGTGGCCAATCACTTCGTCTTTAGAATATTGTGTTGTTTCACAAAAGGCAGGGTTTACATCAAAAATAATACCGTTGGCATCTGTAATTGCCATGCTTTCGCTACTGTTACCATAAACAAGAGACGCTAAGTGAAGCGAGTCTTCATTTACTTTGCGTTGGCTGATATCGCGAAGCACAAGTATTAGCTCATCACTTTTTTCAAGATGATTTATGTTCGCCTCAAAATAGTGATCCGCCACACCTGTACTGATTTTAAAATCAAAAGTGATGACGTCTTCGCGGTTGGATGCTTCACTCAAAATTTGTTCAGTGATACCTTCTGGTAATATGTCTAATAAGTTTTCAGGCAGTTTACTGCTTGCGGCGAATAGCGGGATAATGGTGCCGCTAACGTTAAGTATAGTACCCGTATTGTTGAACCTAAGGTACATATCGGGGAGGGCATTTAGTAACCCAGTCAACTCGTTATGTTTGTTTTTTAAATCGGCTTCTGTTTGCAAACGTGTTTCAGCCATGGCTTCAAAGCGGGTATACAAAGCCGATAATTCAGGACTATTAGGTTTAATTTTATTAGCGGGCATATTGCCTTGTGCTAATAGGTCGGTTGCTTGGGAGAGTTTTTCAATAGGGTAAAAAATACTTTTTTTAATTAAACGGTGGCCAATAAAAGCAATAATTAAAATAGCGCTAAAAAATAAAATAATAGTTTCTAAAAAGTGTTTATTTGCTCGAACAATATATTTATCAGTGGGCGATGTGATGTAAATTTCTAAGTTATTGTTATTAATGTCATTATAAATAGTTGCTCGGTGAAAGATTTGATTGACGTTGTTATCGTCTTTAAACATAGCCAATGAGCTATCGCCATGTAAAAAGTGTTTGTTGTTAATTTTTTCCCCCAAAGGTAGCAATGAGTTTGGGTAACTTGCCAGTACAAGGCCATTAGAATCAGCAATAACAGCGTTCGAACCAATTGGGAATTCGGCTTTGTCTAAAGCTGCACTCCACCAGTCAAGTGCTATCACTGTAACAACAACGCCCTTTAATTGCTCTTGCTTATCAATAATAGGGTGAGCAAAGTTAACACTGGGTGCTTGAATGCTTCTGTCGTATTGAAAATACCCAATTGAAAAGCTTTTATTTGCTATGGCATTTTTAAAGTATTGCCTATCACTAATAGACACATTTTTTACTATGCCATTGGTTACACAAATTAAGTTTCCTTTGTCATCAACTACACCAATATTGGCAACGTTTGTGTAGAGCTCTTGTATTTGGTAAAAATAGCTAGGGCACGTGTCCGGAAGGTTAGGTTCTGCAGCAATTGTGTTTGCTAAAAACCGAGTGAGTTGCTCAGTTTCTCCAATCATTGCTGTTTGTTGGTGGGTTAAATGCTTAGCAATATTAACGACTTTTTCTTCGCTTTTTTCAATCGCAGCCTCACGTTCTGCCCATAGGGCTAAAAATGTCACAAGAATGCCCGGGATACTAATAATGATTAGTAACCTATAAAATTGACTTTTGAGCGATGAAGTTAAAATACCCTGTCCCTTTTTTGAGTAAATTTAATGGTGATTGTAGTCAATAAAATATAAAAAAACCATATTTTATAAGTTGTTATGAAAAAATATTTCACTATCAGATCATTCTAAAAAAGCGAATGGTTAGCGCGATATAAAGACATGGTTGTTTGGTTTTATCAATGCTTTAATAAGTATAGATAACATTTTAGATAGTGATTTAAAAAATGAATATAGCAAAAATATTAACATCTTATGCAACTCAAGATGGTGACGGTGTCAATATAAGCCGTATCCCTGGATTCGATGGTAAATACCTTGACCCGTTTTTAATGATCGATGAGCTCAAGTCAGATAACGAAGCTGATTATATGGGCGGTTTTCCTGCGCATCCGCACCGAGGTATGGAAACGTTTACATATATTATTAAAGGAGGATTTGAGCACAAAGATCAAATGGGTAATAAAAAAGCGATCAGAGCAGGCGATGTGCAATGGATGAGTACAGGCAATGGAGTGATCCACAGCGAAATGCCTCTGCCTGATGCCAAAGACGGACTCCATGGTTTTCAAATTTGGATCAATATGCCAAGCAAAGAAAAAATGCGCGATCCCATTTATCAAGATACAACGCAAAGCCCAGCTCCAACTTTTAAAAATGAAAATGGTGTTACATTAACTGCCCTTGCTGGTTCATGGCAATTTGAAGCAGTTGAGTTAACATCAAGTATTCAAAAGCTCTCTGCAAATGCCGCTTTAGCCGATGTAACTTTACCTGCTGGTAAGCAGCTAGAGCTTGCTCCTTTAAAACAAAAAAATGTGATGCTTTACATACATTCGGGATCCCTTATCACGCCAGGTAATCAAACATTCAAGGCGGGTAAGTTACTAATTTTAGAGCCAGGTAGCGATATTGATATAGCAACGCAACATGGTGCAGGTGTATTAATTTTAGCGGGAGATCCGCTCAAGCAACCCATTGCACACATGGGGCCATTTGTTATGACAACACAAGCCGAAATACAGCAGGCCGTTCGTGATTACCAAAATGGTCAATTTGGCACACTTATTTAATTTTTGAGGAGCAAATAATGGGATTACTTGTTAATGGTCAATGGCAAGATAAATGGTATGACACAGATTCAAGCGACGGAAAGTTTGAGCGTGAGGCAGCGCAATTAAGAAATTGGATCACGTCAGACGGTAGCGCAGGTGAAACTGGCGAAGGGGGGTTTAAAGCTGAGGCTGGGCGTTATCATTTATATGTTTCGTTAGCGTGCCCTTGGGCGCACCGCACACTTATTTTTCGTACGTTAAAAAAGCTTGATGAACTTATTTCTGTATCGGTTGTAAGCCCCGACATGTTGGTTAATGGCTGGGAGTTTGATCAAAATAACCACAGCACGGGTGATGCCTTATTTGCTAGTGATTACTTACACCAAGTTTATACTAAAAATAATTCTAATTACTCAGGACGAGTAACTGTTCCTGTCTTGTGGGACAAAAAACAAAACAAGATAGTTAGTAATGAATCTGCCGATATAATACGCATGTTTAATAGTGCGTTTAATGAAATAACAGGTAATAAAGACGATTACTACCCTGAATCACTTCGTAGTGAAATCGATGAACTTAATGCGTTAGTTTATCCAAATATTAATAACGGTGTTTACCGAGCTGGATTTGCAACGACAACGCACGCTTACGAACAAGCATTCGACGATGTGTTTACAGCTCTAGACAAAGTTGAAAAAATACTGAGTAAAAAACGCTACCTTGCGGGTGACAAAATTACGGAAGCAGATTGGCGCTTATTTACAACGTTAATTAGGTTTGATTGTGTGTATGTAGGGCATTTTAAATGCAATTTGCGCACAATTGAGAGTTACCCTTCGTTGAGTGGATACTTAAGGGATTTGTACCAAGTTGAGGGAGTTGCAAATACGGTTGATTTCTATCATATCAAGCGGCATTACTATTTTAGCCACACTATGATTAATCCCACCCAGATTGTACCAAAAGGACCAGAAATAAATTATTTGCAAGCACATGGCAGGGCATAGTTAACCAGCTAACCAATTAACCTAATTAGCCAGCCGTATTTTCTTATAAGGCTGGTTTCACTTTTACCTGATTGAACGGCAACGCCAGCTATAAATGCGCTGCTTAAGCCTACTTTACTGGCTGCAAAACGCTTTAATCGATATACAAACGCGGCTTGGTGTTGTCGCTTAAGCTCGCTTTGTAAATCCATTTGTTTAGTCAGTGCTTTTACGTTTGCATCAGGGTTTTTAATCAATATATCAACTAACATATTAATGTCCTTGTAAGTTTAATAATTGCTTTATGCTTTTAAGGGTTTTGCTAAAACCTATTTTGTTGCTTAAGTACGCAACGCTTTTCCATAGCCAAAACAAACATGCGACCTGTAATAGTGTAACGGTTGCAATACTTACCCACACAGAACCAAATAGGTCGTATATCGCATAACCTGCCGCACCTAATACGCCCGCCCACAACAAAACCAAACCACTGGCAAAACAGCCTAAAAATATAGAGATCAATGCAAGCGATCTTAACGATAAGCGCCATTCAGCCTTTGCAAGCTGGTGGGTGATCTTTCCTTGAGTGTGATAGTCATCCTTGAGCTGCTTTGAATACGTTAAGAGTTTTGCAATATGATCTTGCCAATCATCCTTTTGGTACTGTTGATCAGTCGTTTGGTTTTGCGCTGTACCATCCTTGGTTGTGCTCGAGTGGAAATTTTCCATCAGGTTTTACTTACGACGGAATAATGACGTAATTAACATACCCGCTGCAAATGCAATTCCTGCTGTAGCTAGAGGATTCTCAGATGCGAAGGCACGTGTTTTAGCTGTGCACTCACTCAGCTTTTCGCGAGCAATTAATTGCTTTTCGCTCAGTGCCTCAGCAGAACTAGATGCACCTTTTCTCACGCTACTTTCAGCTGTTGCTGCTTTTGTAGACAGTGCATCAACAGCATCGTGAGCAGCTGATGTTGCTTTTTCTGTCAGTGGGGCATCAGTCGTTTGTGCTTTAGTGTCAGACTTAATATCTGTAGTCGTATTTTGTTTAGTCGTCGTAGCAGTAGCCATAATCAATCCTTAATGAGTAAAAGTATTTAAGTAGTGCATTAACTGAAGCAACAATTAAACCAGACTGTGATATTTATATAACCAATTGATTTTATGGGTTGTAATGTTTTTTTGTTGAGTCGTTTTTAACATATAATAAAAACGAAGCAGTAACTCTTACCACCGATCTAAGTAAATATTACAAAGTGAGTAAAACCCGCTAAAAAATTGTAATTATTCACTGTTTATTCAGTAATCAAACCATGTAAACAAAAAGTTATTAAAATGGATGAAAATATTTTTTTGTTTGTATCTCCACTTTTTCCCACGTAATTCAACTGCTTCGCCTGAACCCTTATTTTTTCTAGCTTAGAGACTCGTTAAAGGAGGTCAGCTTACTTGACAAAAAGGCTTGTCAAGCCCTAAACTGGAGCACTGTGGTAAAAAGTGGTTTTTAGTGGATCAAACTGGATCAGCATAGATTAATAGCTGATTAAAATAATTTAAAGCAGGCTAATTATGTTCCGTGGCGCGAGTTCACTGAGTTTGGATGATAAAGGACGTTTTGCGGTGCCGACCAAGTACCGAGAATCGCTGCTATCTGAAGATCAGGGAACAGTGATTTGTACCATCGCGTTAAATGAGCCCTGCTTGTGGTTGTATCCATTGGCTGAATGGCAAGAAATAGAAAGTCGATTAGCTAAAATTTCCAATATGAATCCACGTGCCCGTAGAATGCAACGCATGTTGTTAGGCAATGCGACAGAGTATCAACTTGATAAAAATGGTCGGATTTTGTTAGCGCCGTCGTTACGTGCGCATGCAGACCTTGGTAAAAAAATAATGCTAGTTGGGTTAATGAATAAATTTGAAATCTGGGATGAAGCGCGTTGGAACGAACAAATGCGCCAAGACACTGAGCTTGAGAGGCTAGGTGATTTTGAGCCTAATTCAGATTTAGATAACTTTACACTTTAACGGCACAAAAAAAGGCAAACAATAGCTAATGACAGCGCAATTTGAACACGTATCTGTTTTGATGGACGAAACCATTGATGCCCTAGCAATTAAGCCAGACGGCATATATATGGATGGCACATTTGGACGAGGCGGTCATTCAGGTCAAATACTTGCTCGTTTAGGCGATGCAGGACGCTTACAGGCAATAGACCAAGATCCACAGGCTATAAAGTCAGCTGAAAAATTTGCCGATGACTCCCGCTTTGCTATAGCACACACTCGATTTTCAAAACTCTACGATGTAGCTGAGCAAAACGATCTCATTGGTAAAGTGGATGGCATTTTATTAGACATTGGTGTGTCATCTCCACAACTTGATGATGCTGAGCGCGGTTTTAGTTTTATGAAAGATGGCCCGCTTGATATGCGCATGGATCCAACAAGCGGCCGAAGTGCTGCTCAGTGGTTGGCAGAAGCTGAGTTAGATGATATCACCCACGTCATTAAAAAGTTGGGTGAAGAAAAGTTCGGTAAGCGTATTGCACATAAAATTTTAGAAACTCGAGAGCACACACCCATTACAACAACTAAGCAGCTTGCTGATTTAGTTGATGAAGCGGTACCAGTGAAAGATAAGTTTAAACACCCCGCAACGCGCACTTTTCAGGCTATTCGTATTTATATAAACAGCGAACTTGAAGAAATACAAACGGCGCTGCAATCGGCCGTAAAAGTATTAAAGCCGGGCGGTCGCTTAGTGGTCATTTCGTTTCATTCACTTGAAGATCGCATAGTAAAACAATTTATTAGAAAACAGAGTAAGGGAGAAGCATTACCCAGAGGTCTGCCTTTAACCGATGCACAAATAAATCAAAACCTGACGTTAAAAGCAGTGGGTAAAGCTATTAAACCAAGCACTGAAGAAGTAGCGCGCAATCCGCGTTCACGAAGCTCTGTACTTAGGATTGCTCAGAGGTTGGGATGAATACAAAAGCAAATCATCGTCAACCTCCCAATTTATTTTTCGAAATAATTAAAGGCCTTGGTGCTAATAAGCTCACCTTGGCCTTGTTGGTTACGATATTTGTTTCTGGCTTTAGCGTAGTGCAAGTTACGCATTTAGCGCGAGGGCAATTAATTGAACAAGATAAATTACTGCAAGAACGAGATGAGCTTGATTTAGAGTGGCGATACTTACTAGTTGAGGAGGAGTTTTACTCTCAGCATGCGCGTATTGAAGAAGTGGCAACCTCGCAATTAAAAATGAAAAGACCGACGAGTCAGGATGAACAGGTAATTATAGTAAAATGAGAAATCGAGGCAAAAAACCAGTTAACAACTTAATCACATGGCGCTTTATGCTGGTGTGTTCGGTTGTGTTTTTGGTGTTTGTGACGCTTGTGTCTCGTGCCGCTTATTTACAAGTAATTGAACCTGATAAAGCACGTTCGGAAAGTGACAAACGTACAGTACGCGTCGAAAAACTTCATGTGCAACGTGGAATGATCTTTGACCGCAATGGCAAAGAGCTCGCGGTCAGTGTACCCGTTGTGAGTGTGTATGCTGACCCTAAAGCTTTACATAAATCACTGGTATCTAAAGTTGTTAGGCAAGCGCGAAAAAATGGTGAAGACAAACAAGCGCTGTTAGATAATGCAGTAGAACTAAACAAACGCACCACACAGTATTACAAAAACGATTTACGTTGGCGCGAATTAGCTGATGTATTACGTATTGATCAGGCAAAAATTAATTCCCGACTTTTAAATGATCCGAGTCGTCGTTTTGTTTATTTAAAACGCCAAGTAACCCCTGCAGTCGCTGATTATATTGGTGGCTTGCGTCTTCCTGGTATTCATTTATTGGATGAGTCTAAGCGTTACTATCCGGCTGGCGAAGTGACCGCGCATATTATTGGTTTTACCAACATCGATGGTAAAGGCATTGAAGGTATTGAAAAGCTCTATGAAAACGCTTTAACCGGTGAAGAAGGTCGTCGAACTATCAGAAAAGACGCCCAAGGCCGTGAAGTGCAAGTGCTAGATGAGCGAGAACGTGTAGAGCCCGAAAGTATTCAACTAAGTATTGATCAACGTATTCAGGCTATTGCTTATAAAGCTGTAAAGTCAGCGGTTTTATCTTATAAGGCTACATCGGGTTCAGCCATGGTGGTTGATGTTAAAACCGGTGAAGTATTAGCAATGGTTAATAGCCCGTCTTTCAATCCAAATAATCTAACCGATGCGGCTCCTCATAAACGCAGAAATCGCGCTATTACTGATTTGTTCGAACCGGGTTCAACCGTTAAGCCACTGGCCATTTTAGCTGGGCTAGACTACGGCGCAATTCAAGCCGATGAACAAATTGACACCTACCCAGGTTGGATGCGTTTAGGGGGAAGTTTAGTCCAAGATACGCGTAACCATGGTGAAATGTCACTACGAGAAATACTAAAATATTCGTCAAATATGGGGGTGACTAAGGTTACTCAGTTGGTTCCAAAAGACTACCTGGTGGGTTTATTCCAAAAGGTCGGATTCGGCTCTGACTCAGGCACGGGTATGGTAGGTGAAAGCAGTGGTTTATTTTACCCCAATCGTCGTTGGTCTGATCACGAAATTGCTGCATTGTCATTTGGTTACAATATTGCTGTTAGTACTGCGCAAATGGCTCGCTTCTATGCCATGTTAGGCGCGGGAGGTGTCAACAGACCGCTCACTGTACTAAAGCAAGATTCTATTCCAGAAGGGGATCGTGTTTTTCAACAGCAAGATGTTGAAGCGGTAGTAAACATGATGGAAAGCGTATTTGAAAGTGGTGGCACTGCACATAACGTTAAAGTTGATGGTTACCGTGCAGCGGGTAAAACGGGTACTTCTAAAAAAGCCGCAGTAGGTGGTTACGGTGATGAATATGTTGGTTATTTTGCAGGTGTTGCACCAGCAAGTAATCCACGTTTAGCTGTGGTAGTAATGATCAATGAACCTGGCGGTGATGTGTACTATGGAGGTGCCACTGCAGGCCCTGCATTTGCAGAAATCGTTTCTAACGCATTAAGAATATTAAACGTCGCACCCGACAAGGAAGAAGTTGCGTACGTAAAAGGTAAAAAGAACGATGCGTGATTTAAAAAGCATTTTAAAATACATAGAAATAGATGCACCATCGCAGCTTGTAAGTCATTTGCGATTAGATAGCCGAGACGTCAACCCAGGCGATGTATTTGTAGCAATAAAAGGCCATGAGCTAGATGGCGGGCAGTTTATAGCTAAAGCAATTGAAAAGGGTGCTGTCGCAGTTATTGCCGACAGACTGTGCGAGTTTGATGTTGCTTTTGAGTCACTTTATTTAGTGTCTGAGCTTGATAAAAAGTTGGCTGAACTGGCTAGTCGTTTTTACGATAAACCGAGCCATAGCCTTGATTTAATTGGTGTAACTGGTACAAACGGTAAATCGACTACCACGGCTATGATTGCTCATTTAGCGCAGTATTGTAATACGCAGTCAGCAATTATTGGTACGCTTGGTTTTGGCCATCCAGATAATTTAACGCCGCTTATAAACACCACGCCTTCAGCAGTCGATTTACAACATATATTGAGCGACTTACATCAAGCAGATAAAAAGCTGGTGGCAATGGAAGTGTCGTCGCACGGACTTGTGCAGCACCGTGTTGCACAATGCCAGTTTAAAGCTGCTGTATTTACTAACCTTTCTCGCGATCACTTAGATTACCACGGTGATATGGCGAGTTATGGTGATGCAAAACTCATGCTATTTCGTGATTTTGACCCACAGCTTGTTGTACTAAACCAAGATGACAACCAAGCAGAGCAGTGGCTTGAAAAATACGATTTTAATAATTTAATTTGCTACGGACGAAAAAATTTAGCGCCTAAAAATGCACAGTATGTGTACTTTTCAGATGTTGATTATTCGGCTGAAGGTATTTCGGCGCAATTATCTACAAGCTGGGGTGATATTAAGGTAAAATCGCCGCTGTTTGGTGAATTTAATCTTTATAACTTAACAGCTGCTTTAGCCACGTTATTGGGTTTAGGTTATCCCCTAGAGCAACTTATTGCAGGTTGCCAACAACTTCAGCCAGTAGCAGGACGAATGCAAGCATTTAATGTTGCTGGTAAACCAACTTGCGTAGTTGATTATGCGCATACGCCAGAAGCATTAGCTTTAGCATTACAAGCATTGCAAAAACATGTGCCAGGTGGCGTGAGCTGTGTATTTGGCTGTGGTGGTGACAGGGACAAGGGGAAGCGCGTATTAATGGCCCAAGCTGCTGAAAAAAATGCTAACAAAGTGATTATTACCAGCGATAACCCACGCTCAGAAGATCCAAATGTGATTATTGCAGAGGTAGCTGCAGGTTTAGCTGCACCTCAAAGCGCACATTTAGAAGCTGATAGAGCGTCAGCAATTAGTTATGCAATTAATAATGCAGCTTCTAATGAAGTAGTGTTAATTGCGGGAAAAGGCCACGAAGACTATCAAATTATAGGCGATGAACGTATCGACTTTTGCGATCGCCAGTTTGTACAAGAACAATTAATAAAAACAGATAGAGGGACTCAAGCATGATCCCGATGGATTTTGATTGGTTAGCCAATGTGTTAACAACCGATTATCAGGGTGATAATCAGCAAGTGCTCAACATAAATACAGATACTCGCACAGTATGCGAAGGTGAAGTGTTTTTAGCACTTAAAGGGCCAAATTTTGATGGCCATAAATTTATAGCTGAGGCAAAACAAAAAGGCGCGATAGGCGTTATTGTCGATCATAAAGTCGATGTTGATATTGCCCAGTTTATAGTAAATGACACGCGTATAGCATTAGGCGCAATTGGTACAGCTGTTATGGCGCAAGTGGCACCTAGAACAATCGCTATTACGGGCAGTGTGGGTAAAACCACCGTAAAAGAAATGTGCGCGGCTATTTTATCTGTGCATGGCGATGTGCTGGCAACCAAAGGTAATTTTAATAACGATATTGGCGTACCGCTAACCTTGTTGCGTTTAGAGCCACAACACCGTTTTGCAGTAATAGAGCTGGGTGCAAATCATTTAGGTGAAATTGCATACACAACGGCAATGGCTAAACCTGATGTAGCGGTAGTGTGTAATGTAGCACCAGCCCACTTAGAAGGTTTTGGTAGCTTGATGGGCGTGGCCAAAGCAAAAGGCGAAATTTTTGATGGCCTTAAAGAAAATGGCGTAGCCATAATTAATTGCGACAGTGAGTTTAGTCAATATTGGCTAGATAAACTTGAAGGGCGCAACATAAAGCGCTTTTCAACCTCTGAAAAACTCGATATTTGGGCTGAAGATATAAGCTTAGATGCTAATGCACGTGCAAGCTTTACGTTATGTACAAAACAAAAAAAGGTACCTGTTACTCTCGCATTACCAGGCAAACATAATATCAGCAATGCGCTTATTGCAGCTGCACTGACAAGCGAGCTTGATGTCACTTTAGATGATATTGCTCATGCATTGGCGACGATGGGCGATGTAAAAGGGCGCGTAAACTTAATAGAAGTGTCTGACATGCTCACCGTGGTTGATGATACTTACAATGCCAATGTTAAATCAGTTAAGGCTGCGATTGACTTACTGAGTGATATGCAAGGGCATCGTATTTTAGCGCTGGGTGATATGGGTGAGCTTGGTGAAGACGCACGTAAATACCATCAAGAAGTTGGCGAATATGCGCTTGAAAAGGGCATCGATGAGTTATTTACGCTAGGTGTGTTGAGTAAGTGTGCAAGCGATGTATTTGCGCTTGCGAATCGTCACTTCTCAAACCGTGACCAGATGCAGCAACAAATTCAAGCCACAATTAATCAAGTAAATAAAAAAACGACCATCGTCGTGAAAGGATCACGCAGTTCTCGCATGGAATTATTAGTAACCGATTTAGTTAATGGCCAGCAACAAGCCATCAATGGAGTATCATAATGTTAGTTTGGCTGGCTGAGTATTTAACACAGTATTTTAGTGGTTTTAATGTTTTTTCGTATTTAACGCTGCGCGCTATTTTGGGGATTTTAACTGCGCTCATTATGTCTCTGTATTTAGGACCAAAGCTAATTCGTGGTTTGCAAAAAATGCAAATTGGGCAAACAGTACGCGATGATGGTCCACAATCACACTTATCAAAATCGGGTACGCCAACTATGGGTGGCCTGCTTATTTTAGCGGCAATTTTTACAAGTACCTTATTGTGGGCCGATCTCTCTAATAAGTATGTGTGGGCAACGTTATTTGTAATTGGCTCACTGGGAATTGTCGGCTTTATCGATGATTACCGAAAAGTTATCCGTAAAGATCCAAAAGGGCTTATAGCGAAATGGAAGTACTTTTGGCAGTCAGTAATTGCACTTGTGGTTGCAACTGCATTGTACTTTACAAGTACGCAAGCTGCAGAAACGTCTTTAGTTGTGCCGTTTTTTAAAGATGTTTTACCGCAGTTAGGCTTGTTTTACATTGTTATTACCTATTTTGCATTGGTTGGAACATCAAATGCTGTAAACCTGACTGATGGTCTAGATGGTCTCGCTATTGTACCGACTATTTTAGTTGCGGCGGCACTTGCCATAATTGCTTACTTAACCGGTAATATTAATTTTTCTGCTTATTTACATATTCCTCATTTGCCATTAGCCAGTGAGCTTGTGGTTGTATGTACTGCCATTGTTGGTGCAGGGCTTGGGTTTTTATGGTTTAACACCTACCCGGCGCAAGTATTCATGGGTGATGTAGGCTCATTAGCATTAGGTGGAGCGCTGGGGATTATTGCAGTGCTGGTTCGTCAAGAACTTCTACTGATTATCATGGGCGGTGTCTTTGTAATGGAGGCGTTGTCGGTGATTTTACAAGTGGGCTCGTATAAGTTACGAGGGCAACGAATTTTTAGAATGGCGCCTATTCACCATCATTACGAATTAAAAGGTTGGCCAGAGCCGCGCGTTATTGTGCGTTTTTGGATTATATCTATTGTGTTGGTTCTCGCAGGCCTTGCGACATTAAAGATAAGATAAATGCAATATTTAAACGAGATAAAGAATAAACAAATAACAGTGCTCGGACTTGGTGTAACCGGTCTGGGCATTGTGCGTTTTTTACTATCTCACGGTTTAACGCCAAAGGTTGTCGACAGCCGAGCAAATCCCCCAGGGATTGAATGGCTGAGCAGTCATGCGCCTAGTTTAAATACACACTTTGGCAGCTTAGATGCTGCTGGGCTTAATAGCAGTGATATGATTATTGTAAGCCCTGGGTTAAGCCTTAAAACGCCTGCCATTGCGAGTGCTATTAATTCGGGTGTTGAAGTCATAGGTGATGTTGAGCTATTTGCGCGCATTAATACTAAACCTGTAGTGGCAGTGACTGGCTCAAATGGTAAATCAACCGTAGTGACTTTAGCCTATGACGTGTTAAAAGCGGCTGGCTTTAATGTGGCACTTGGCGGCAATATTGGTACCGCAGTGCTTGATTTACTCAATGACGACTTTGATGTTTATGTGCTTGAGCTTTCGAGCTTTCAATTAGATACCACAACAAGCTTAAAATCGGTGAGTGCCACGGTGTTAAATGTATCTGAAGATCATTTAGATCGTTACGATAGCTACCAAGCATATATAGACTCAAAGCTATCTATTTACAACGGTACACAATGTCTTGTTGTAAATGAAGATGACAAACAAACGCATCCGTCCAGTAGCAGTGCTACGGCTAAAATTGGTTTTGGTACTAAACAGGGTAAATATTGTTTAGGGCAGCATAACAGCAGTACGTATTTTTTCGCTAACAATGAAGCGTTTTTACCTGTTGATACACTTGCTGTTGTAGGTAAGCACAATTATTTAAATACGCTTGCGGTTATGGCGTTACTAAGCCCCTTTAATATTAGTAAAGAGGCTTATACAAAGGCACTAAATGAGTTTAGCGGATTGGCTCATCGCTGCCAATTTGTTACTCAGCAACATGGCGTTAAATACTTTAACGATTCAAAGGCAACAAACGTAGGCGCTACCATAGCAGCCATAGACAGTTTGGCCACAGAAACTCAAAACTTAATTGTGATAGCGGGAGGCGATGCAAAAGGCGCTGATTTAAACCCGCTTAAACCTTACTTACAAAAGCATGTAAAAGCGCTGATCTGTTTTGGTAAAGATGCCAAACATCTAGTGGCTCTGAGTAACAAAAGTCATTTAACAAATAACATGAGTGAGGCGGTTAATTTAGCAAAGCAGCTTAGTTCGCCGGGTAATGTAGTTTTATTAGCGCCAGCATGTGCAAGCATTGATATGTATAACAACTATATGCAACGTGGTGATGACTTTGTTAAGTGTGTTTTGGCGGATAACATATGATTGCGCTTGCACAAATAAAAGACACATTAACACCAAAACCCTCGCCGCAGCTTTACGATGTGCCTTTGCTTTATTCAATGCTAATGCTAATTGGTGTTGGCTTTATTATGGTGATGAGTGCGTCTATGCCCACGGCAGAACGCCTTTTTGATAACTCACATCATATTGCTATTCGTCACGGGATGTTTTTGGCCGTTGCGTTTGTACTTTTTTGGATCACGGTTTGTGTGCCAATGGATTGGTGGAAACGCTCAAATGCATACTTATTGATACTGGGCATGGTATTGCTCATTGCTGTATTAATTATTGGCCGAGAGGTTAATGGTGCCAAGCGGTGGATCCCAATTGGACCCATTGGTTTTCAGGTGGCTGAAGCCGCTAAATTGTACTTTTTTAGTTACATAGCGGGTTACTTGGTCCGAAAGCGTGAAGAAGTACAAGAGAACATTAAAGGCTTTGCAAAACCTATTGCAGTGTTTGCCGTGTATGCATTGCTTATTTTGTTGCAGCCTGATTTAGGCACCGTAGTTGTTATGTTTGTAACAACAGTTGGCTTATTGTTTTTAGCGGGCGCAAAACTATGGCAGTTTTTTGTCCTTATTTTAACCGGCATTGGCTTGGTTGTTTTGTTGATTATTGTTGAGCCTTATCGTATGGCGCGTGTTGTTGGCTTTTTAGACCCTTGGGATGACCCATTCGGGAAAGGGTACCAGCTCGTTCAATCATTAATGGCATACAGCCAAGGTGGATGGTTTGGCCAAGGGTTAGGTAACAGCGTGCAAAAGTTGCAATACCTTCCTGAAGCACACAATGATTTTATTTTTGCGGTTATTGGCGAAGAGCTTGGTTTAGTTGGCGTGGTAAGCATTTTAATGGTGCTCGCCACTTTAGTATTTAGAGCACTATTAATTGGCCAGCAAGCCTTAAAGTGCGGTAAAGAATACGAAGGCTACTTTGCCTTTGCAATAGGTATTTGGTTTGCGTTTCAAACCATGGTGAATGTAGGGGCAAGTGCGGGGATTTTACCAACTAAAGGTCTTACATTACCGTTTATTTCTTATGGTGGTTCTAGTTTGATGATTATGACCATAGCAACCGGAATATTATTACGCGTTGATTTTGAAACTAAAATGGCAACTAAACAAGCGACCTCAGGCGGAGGTAAACGATGAGTAAAAAGTGTGTTGTAGTCGCTGGTGGAACTGGCGGGCATATATTTCCAGGTATTGCAGTTGCTGATTACTTAAAAGCACAGGGGTGGCAAGTTACTTGGATTGGCACACCCGATAGAATGGAAGCAAGCGTTGTTCCTAAGCACAATATAGAAATTGATTTTATTAATGTAAAAGGCGTGCGTGGCAACGGATTAAAACGCCTTGTTAAAGCGCCATTCATGGTTATTAATGCAATATTGCAAGCGCGTAAGGTATTGAAAAATCAACGTCCAGATGTTGTTCTTGCTATGGGAGGATACGTAACTGGACCAACAGGTATTGCTGCAAAAAGTTTAGGTATTCCGTTAGTTATTCATGAACAGAATGCGGTTGCTGGAATGAGCAACCGATGGCTTTCACGATTTGCTAATCGCGTTTTAGCGGCTTTTCCAAGCGCTTTTGATGCAGGACAAGCTGAACTTGTCGGCAATCCAGTTCGTCAAAGTGTAATAGACATAGCAACGCGTGACGTTTCAACACCGGTTAATATGTTGGTTGTAGGAGGGTCGTTAGGGGCTCAGGTACTAAACCAAACACTTCCAAGTGCATTTAAAGCGCTTAACAAAACTAGTGCAATAAATGTATGGCACCAGACAGGTAAAGGACATTTAAACAGCGTTGAGCAAACATACAAAACGCACATGTTCGAAAGCGATAATGTAAAAGTTGCGGAATTTATTGATGACATGGATGCAGCGTATGCTTGGGCTGATATTGTTATCTGCCGAGCTGGTGCGCTAACGGTAAGTGAAATTGCAGCAGCGGGAAAAATGGCTGTGTTTGTGCCATTTCCTCATGCAGTTGACGACCATCAAACGGCTAACGCCCAATATTTGGTTGAGGCAGATGGAGCGTTACTCATGCAGCAAAGTGTATTTAATGAGCAATCGATTGTTGCGCTATTAACCCCTTACTTAGTAAACCCTAGTTTAATTAATAAAATGGCTAATAACGCAAAAAAACAAGCCATTTTAGATGCCACAGCAAGCGTAGCCGCGCACTGTGAGCAAGTATCAAATAAGAGAGCGTAAGTGAAAGAAGCATCAGTACAAAACAAAAGTATACGACCTGCAATGCGTCGAATAGAAACCATCCACTTTATTGGTATTGGTGGGGCGGGTATGGGCGGTATTGCCGAAGTGCTCGCTTTTGAAGGTTACCGTATTACAGGGTCTGATATTGCGCATAGTGCGATGACAGATCGCTTGATTAAAGCGGGTGCAGAAGTATTCATTGGTCATCACGAAAACAACGTAAAAGATGCCAATGTGGTGGTAGTTTCAAGTGCTATTGACGAAACTAACCCTGAAATAATTGCCGCAAAAGCTGCAAGAATTCCTGTTGTACGTCGTGCTGAAATGCTAGCTGAATTAATGCGTTTTCGCCATGGTATAGCCATTGCAGGTACACACGGTAAAACCACAACAACGAGTTTAATTGCCAGCATTTATGCCCAAGCTGGGCTCGATCCAACCTTTATTATTGGTGGTTTATTAAATAGTGCAGGTAGTAATGCAAAGGTTGGTAAAAGCGATTTTTTAATTGCAGAAGCTGATGAGAGTGATGCGTCGTTTTTACACTTACAACCTATGGTATCGGTGATCACTAATATTGAAGAAGATCACATGGATACATACGGTGGCAGCCTTGAAAAAATGAAAGACACTTATGTCGATTTTATACATAACCTGCCGTTTTATGGTCTGGCTGTTGTATGTATCGACTCTGAGGTAGCCGCCGAACTAATTCCTCGTTTTGGGCGTCCTATTATTACATATGGCGAGTCGCCAACGGCTGATTATCGCATGAGTGATTTTAGCCAGTCAGCTAATACGTGTACGTTTACGGTAACCAATAAACAAGGTGAGTGTTTAACGGCAACGCTAAATATGCCAGGTAAACATAACGCATTAAATGCGACAGCAGCAATTGCAGTAGCAAAAGATCAAAATATTGCTAACCAAGCAATTTTAGAAGCATTACAAAAGTTTGAAGGTATTGGCCGTCGTTTTCAACACTACGGCGAATTTGAAAACGAACGCGGCAATATAATGTTAGTGGATGATTACGGTCATCACCCTTCAGAGGTTGCAGCCACTATTGCAGCAGTACGCGAGGGGTGGCCCGATAAACGCTTAGTAATGATTTATCAGCCGCATCGTTATAGTCGTACTCGTGATTTATATGAAGACTTTGTAAAAGTACTTGCCGATGTAGATCAGCTTTTATTATTAGATGTTTATGGCGCAGGCGAAGAGCCTATAGTGGGCGCTGATAGTAAAAGTTTATGCCGAAGCCTTCGTCAACGTGGCAAAGAGCCATTGCATGTAGCATCAAGTAAAGAGCTTGCGGGTGTATTAGCAGATAATTTGCAAAATAATGACTTAGTATTGACCCAAGGTGCGGGTAATATAGGTCAGTTAGTAAAAACGTTAGCAGCAACAGGCATGTCGATAGAAAAATTAAAACAAGGTGAAGTATGACCCAAGTAAATGCACAATTTGGTAAAGTAGCGGTAATGCTTGGTGGTAACTCAGCAGAGCGTGAAGTGTCATTAAAGTCGGGTCAGGCTGTTTTTAATGCATTACAAAATTGCGGTGTAGATGCGATTGCATTCGATCCTCAAAATCGGTCGTTGTGGGAACTCAAAGAGTTAAATGTAGATCGTGTTTTTATTGCACTACATGGCCGAGGTGGTGAGGACGGAACTGTTCAAGGTGCATTAGAGTTTATGAACTTACCTTACACCGGCAGTAACGTACTGGGTTCAGCGCTTGCAATGGATAAAATTCGTTGTAAGCACTTGTTTAAATCAGCCGGTTTAAGCACCGCACCTTATGCCGTTGTGGATGCTAAAAAAGGTTTTGATGCACACGCTATCATGGCTGAATTTAAAAAAGTGATGGTTAAGCCTTCTCATGAAGGGTCGAGCATTGGTATGGCACAAGCAACTACTGCGCAAGAACTCGAAGATGCATTAATCAATGCATTTAAGTTTGATAGCCAAGTGTTGGTTGAGCAGTGGATAACGGGTCGTGAATTTACAGTGACTGTTTTAGGTGATGAGGTACAGCCCGTAATTGAAATGACAACGCCAAATGGCTTTTACGATTATCAGGCAAAGTATCAATCAAATACTACGCAGTATCATTGCCCAGCCAATTTATCGGCGCACGATACGCAGCAATTACAGGCTATGTCGTTAGAAGCGTTTGACTTAGTTGGCGCAAGCGGTTGGGGCCGCGTAGATGCAATGCAAGATGAGCAAGGCAACTTTTATTTATTAGAGGTTAATACTGTACCCGGAATGACAGAAAAATCATTAGTGCCTATGGCAGCTAAAGCAAATGGGGCAAGTTTTGAGCAATTAGTTGTTCGCATTTTGGAGCAAACGCTTTAATATGCATCCCCTTTTAGAAAAAGCTCATAAAATCAAACAGAACCTAAATTGGTCGCTGATTTTTGGCGTGAGCTTTTTTTTAGTTGTTATTATTGGCTTAGTGCAAATTACAACGGGTGTATCTGATTGGTTAGTAAAAAATAAAGATGCACAAATAAAGCACTTAACGGTGCAAGGGCATCCTAAATACACAGATGAAACCGCAATAATAACAGCAATAAAAAAAGCGGATTTAAGTAGTTTTTTTGAGCTTGATGTAAAACATGTACAACAGCTAGTGCAAAATCTACCTTGGGTGGCCACTGTATCGGTGCGAAAACAATGGCCTGATACGATTCAGGTTTACGTTGTTGAACACGAGGCGGTTGCGCATTGGAATAGTGACTTGTTAATTAATAACAACGGTGAGGCTTTTCAAGCTCGCAGCGATAAGTTAAGTAAAGATTTACCTCAGTTATTTGGCCCAGAAGGGAGCGAACAAGAAGCATGGATTGCCTTTAAGCAGTTTGACGAAATGCTTAAAGTAAACGCGTTAACGCTTAAAAGTTTAGCGTTATCAGAGCGTTTTTCTTGGCAGCTTTGGCTTGATAGCGGGGTGCGCTTAAATTTAGGGCGTAGGGATAAAGCCAAGCGTGTGCAACGTTTTATAGACGTTTACCCACGTATGGAATATCCAGAAAAAGCACAAATAGATGCAGTCGATTTACGGTATGATACCGGCCTTGCAGTGAGCTTTAAGCCAGTGCAAGAAGAACAATTACAAAATAAGAGTAAGGCATGACTAAGTCAGCAGAAAGAAACCTCGTGATTGGATTAGACGTTGGTACCTCGAAAGTGGTAGCCACGGTAGGTGAAATCACCGCAGATAACAAGCTCAGCATTGTTGGTGTGGGCAGCCAAGTATCCCATGGTATGGATAAAGGTGGCGTTAACGATTTAAACTTAGTGTCTGAGTCTATTCGCCGCGCTATAGACGAAGCCGAATTAATGGCAGATTGTCGAATTAGTTCAGTGTACTTGGGGATTTCTGGTAAACATATTCAATGCCAGAACGAAAGCGGTGTTGTTGCTATAAATAATACTGAAGTAACAGACGAAGATATTGAAAATGTGATTCACATTGCGCGTTCTGTGCCTATTTCAGCTGAACGTAAAATGCTGCATGCACTACCGCAAGAGTACAGCATAGACATGCAAGAAGGGATTAAAAACCCACTAGGCATGAGCGGTGTGCGTATGGAGGCACGTGCTCACATTATTACCTGCTCTAACGACATGGCTAAAAACATAGAAAAATGTGTTGAGCGTTGCGGCCTTGAAGTCGACCAATTGATATTTACAGCATTGGCTTCTTGTTATTCAGTTCTCACAGATGATGAAAAAGAGCTTGGAGTCGCTGTACTCGATATTGGTGGTGGTACAATGGACATCACTATTTATATCAACGGTGCGCTGCGCCATTCAGCAGTAATCCCTGTGGCGGGTAATCAGGTAACGGGTGATATTGCAAAAATATTTCGTACACCTATATCGCATGCAGAGTCACTCAAAGTACAATACGCATGTGCAAGCAGCCAATTGGCAAGCAGTGAAGACACTATTGAAGTGCCAAGTGTAGGCGGGCGCCCTGCAAGATTAATGTCACGTCATACATTATCAGAGGTGGTAGAACCTCGTTTCAGAGAATTATTTGAACTTGCGATGGAAGAAATTCGTCGTTCAGGTTTAGAAGACCAAATTGCGGCAGGTCTCGTTATAACAGGCGGAACTGCCAAAATGACTGGTGCAATGGAAGTGGCGGAAGACATTTTTCAAATGCCAGTAAGAATAGGTAAACCAATCGGGATGGTTGGTTTAACAGACTACGTAGATGATCCTTCGTACGCAACCGCTGTTGGTTTGTTACAATACGGGCGCACCATGCAATCGATGAATGCACAAAAGTCGAAAGCAGAGGATAACAATAATTGGTGGAACCGCATTACTAAATGGTTTCAAGGCGAGTTTTAAGACTCAAGTCGGAGAGTGAACATGTTTGATATAATGGAACAACACAGCGAAGAAGCTGTAATAAAAGTAATTGGCGTGGGCGGCGGCGGCGGTAACGCTGTTGAGCACATGGTAAAACAGCAAATCGAAGGCGTGCGCTTTATTGCCGCTAATACTGATGCGCAAGCATTACGAAATTCTGCTGCTGATGTAACAGTTCAATTAGGCACACAAATAACCTCTGGGTTAGGTGCGGGTGCAAATCCTGAAGTAGGCCGCGAATCGGCTGAAGAAGATGCAGAGACTATTCGTGCAAGCCTTGAAGGTGCCGACATGGTATTTATCGCAGCTGGCATGGGCGGCGGTACAGGTACAGGGGCTGCGCCTGTGGTTGCTAAAATTGCTAAAGAGCTGGGTATTTTAACTGTTGCGGTAGTGACGCGTCCTTTCGACTTTGAAGGTAAAAAGCGTGCAGCGGCAGCTGAACAAGGTATCAGCGAGTTGTCAGAAATTGTAGATTCACTTATTACAATTCCGAACAATAAATTACTTAAAGTTTTAGGCAAAGGCACTACACTTCTAGATGCATTTGCTAAAGCTAATGACGTATTATTTGGTGCGGTACAAGGTATTGCAGAACTCATTACGCGATCTGGTTTAATTAACGTGGATTTCGCTGACGTACGAACTGTTATGTCTGCTATGGGTACTGCTATGATGGGAACTGCATCTGCGTCAGGTCCTGATCGTGCACAAGAAGCCGCAGAAGCTGCTATTTCAAGCCCATTATTGGAAGACGTTGATTTAACAGGTGCTAAAGGTATCTTAGTTAATATCACCGCGGGTATGGATATTGCGATTGAAGAATTCGAAATTGTCGGTAACCACGTTAAAGCACTTGCCTCTGAAAACGCAACGGTTGTTGTGGGTGCGGTAATTGATCCTGAAATGAGCGACGAGTTACGTGTAACTGTAGTTGCAACGGGGTTAGGCGGCGATCGTCGTCCACAGTTTGGTATTGTTGATAACGGTTTTAAAAAGGCTTCGGGTTCTGATGTTGCAAACACGTCTAACCAAGCAAGCAGCATGTATGTGCCTAGCTTTGCAAGCCAAGACAGCACCGATGAAAGTGCAGCTAAAGCACAAACTGAAAGCGCAGAAAAAGCGAGTTCAGCAAGTTCTAGCAATACAGCAAGCTCGTCGTCGCAAACGAGTAAAAAAGCGGATAAATCAGAGGGTGGTGATTACTTTGACATCCCTGCATTTTTACGCAAACAAGCAGACTAATAAAAACGTTATTTTGCTGGTAAATTGAGCGAATATTGTAAGGCGCGCGTATATATGATACTATCCGCCGTCTAACTGTAATAAATTTAAGTGAGCGAACCTATGATTAAACAGCGTACGATTGCAGAAGTAGTCAAAGCCATAGGAATTGGACTTCATAAAGGTGAGAAGGTCACAATAACTCTCCGACCTGCGAGCGCAAATACTGGGATTGTATTTCGTCGTGTCGACCTTGATCCGGTTGTTGAATTTGAAACAACACCTGAAGCCGTTGGCGATACGCAGTTGTGTACCTGTTTAATTAACAAAGATGGCGTTCGTTTATCAACTACTGAGCACCTAATTGCTGCGGTTGCAGCAATGGGGATTGATAACCTAATTGTAGAATTAGACAGCTCAGAAGTGCCAATTATGGATGGTAGTGCATTACCATTTATTTATTTATTACAAAAAGGCGGCATTGAAGAACAAAATGCCGCTAAACGCTTTATTCGTATTAAAGAAAAAGTACGTATTGAAGAAGGTGACAAATGGGCCGAAGTAGAACCGTACGACGGTTTTCACATCGACTTTGAAATCGCTTTTGATCACCCGGCTATTAACGAAAGTCGTCAGCGTGTTGGTTTAGACATCACCGCTCAAAGCTTTACTGAAGAAATTAGCCGTGCTCGTACCTTTGGTTTTATGAAAGACATTGAATACATGCATGCTAATAACCTTGCTCTAGGTGGCAGCATGGACAGCGCAGTAGTACTTGACGAGTTTAAAGTACTAAACCCAAATGGTTTACGCTACAGCGATGAGTTCGTTAAGCACAAAATACTAGACTGTGTTGGTGACATGTTTATGACAGGCCATAACATTTTAGGTAAGGTGACTGCGTTTAAGTCGGGTCACGATTTAAACAATAAGTTGCTTCGTAAAGTAATGGCAACCGAGTCAGCGTGGGAGTGGGCAACATTTGAAACGCCTGTAACGATGCCTGCACCCGGTCTTGAGTTAGCAACAGCCTAACCAAGCATTTAAAGTACACACTTAAAACAGTTACAAAAAATGACGCTTATTAGCGTCATTTTTTTTGCTATGTATCTATTCTTTTAAAATAGTAAGTTTTAAAAATTAAATACCTAAAATGGCTTGTAGCTGTTCTAATTTGGTTATTGTGTAAGTGGGGGTTATTCCTTCTGGTAATTGTTCACCAGGGTGTTGCAACCAACATGTATCTATACCTACATTATTACCGCCAAGTATGTCACTTGATGCGGTATCACCCACCATTAATATTTGACTCTTATTTGGGTTACCCATCAGTTCGAAGGTATGTTCAAAAATAGCTTTGTTAGGTTTTGCTAAACCTACAAGCTCAGAAATAACTAACCATTCAAACATATCTTTTAAACCCGTATGCTCTAAACGTACTGTTTGCAGGCGAGCAAAGCCATTAGTAATGATGCCTAACCTAGCATGAGGCTTTAATTTATTAAGCAACTCTATAGCGCCTGGTAATGGCTCACAAATTTGCGCCATTGCATCTAAAAATGCATCGTTCAACTCTTTAGCGGATACATTTAATTTTGCTGACCATTCGTTAAAGCGGGTTACCTGTAAGTAATCAGCGCTAATAACGCCATTTTGATAATCAACCCACAGTTGTTTATTGGTTTTTTGATAGTGAATGTAATCGTCTTTAGTAAAGTTAACGCCGTATTTTTTAAACATACGGGTCATACCGGCTAATATATCAAACCTAAATAAAGTTTCGTCTGCATCAAACAACACGTAGCTGTATTTCATTCAATTTCCTGTATTTTATTTGCGATAAAGGTCGCTATGTAAAAAGGGTGCCATGGCCAAAGTTAGTGCTTGGGTATAGGTACTTTCGCGTGTTGCATGGTTATTTGTAAGCAGGCCAATGGCGCCGCCTTTTTGTTTTATATTTGTGGTGTTAAATGCTTTATCCATTACATCGCCAAGCTCTTCGCCATTAAGTAATGCTTTAAAAAGTATATTGGGTAATGGAAGGTTACTGCTTCGCCCTACAACCTGTTCTGTGGCGTTATCAATAACAACATAGGCAAAGGTCGCTGCACCATAGCTAAATTGCTCTGCACCGCCTTCCATTGCCACGTAGTAATCGGCTTGATGGTGCTTTTTACAATAGTTAACACGGTTTTGCGCGCCAATACGTGTTTCATCTTCACCAATAGGTTGATCTGGCACGTTTGAAGGAGCGTTAACACCTAGGCAATCAATAGTGTTATTTGGAAAGTACATAGTAAAAATATGCTTTGCTGCATTTATTTTTACTGGATTTTTAGATCCAACTATAACTTTTAACAATGATGACATGCTGATCTCGTATTGAGTAAAATCAGCAGTGTACGTGACTTCTGTTAAACAAAAAAGGGCACTAAAGCGATAATACTAAATAGGCAAATCAAGCGGGGCAAGGTTCTCTAGTGCGCGCTTTTTCATAATAATATCTTTTATCAGCGGTGTTAATACAAGCTCCATTGCAAGGCCCATTTTACCGCCCGGCACTACCAGCGTATTAATACGCGACATAAAGCTGCCTTCAATCATTCTCAGATAATAAGGAAAATCAACATCTTCAATGCCTCTGAAGCGGATCACAACAAAACTTTCATCAAGTGAAGGAATGTCTTTTGCGCTGAATGGGTTTGATGTATCTACGGTAGGCACACGCTGAAAGTTAATATGCGTACGTGAAAACTGAGGGGTAATATGATTTATGTAATCGTCCATACTACGCACAATTGACCCCATCACGGCTTCGCGAGAGTGGCCACGCTCTGAAGTGTCGCGGATTAGCTTTTGTATCCACTCAAGATTAATAATAGGCACCATGCCTATGAGTAAATCAACATGCTTGGCTACATCAACGTCCTGGTCAACAACTCCGCCATGCAAACCTTCGTAGAATAAAATATCTGTATTATGCTCAAGCTCTTGCCAAGGGGTAAATGTGCCTGGCAGTTGGTTATAAGGTACAGCTTCATCAAAGGTGTGCAAGTAGCGGCGCAATTTGCCTTGCCCTGTTTCACCATAATTACTAAATAACGATTCAAGGGCGCCAAAGTCGTTAGCTTCACGGCCAAAGTAACTAATATGTTTACTTTCTTGTTGGGCTTCGCGTATTTTTTTGTCCATTTCGGGACGTGTATAACGATGAAAGCTATCACCTTCAATAAATGCTGCCTGAATATTTAGGCTACGAAAAATATGCTTAATGGCATTGGTCGTGGTGGTTGTACCCGCACCCGATGAACCAGTAATTGCAATGATAGGATTTTTAGCTGACATGTTAATTCTCTTTTTTAGGACCAGGCTATATAACCAGACTAAACTTAACACTTTTTTAAGTCGTTTGGGTATCTTACGTGTTGACTGACTAAGCTCAAGTGACGCCATCAGCAAATAACGTTATCATGAGGTGCTTAAAATTAAAACGAGAGAAAGCATGAAACTTTTAAAACCATTACTTAGCTTCTTTTCATTAAGTGCGTTAGCCGCAGGTTGTGCGCACGCTAACATGCCTAAAAGCCAAATATTACTTGCTGATTTAAATACGCCATATGGTGTTCAAGTGACCATAGTAAGCGACAAAACAAGTTACAATAACCAGCCTTACTTAATTAATGACGATTTATACTTTACCCATGAGGTATTAACTAATAACCAAAGCCAAACCGATATTGCACACTACAATTTAACAACACGTGAAATAACTAACTTAACAAATACACCTGTCAGTGAGTATTCGCCAACGTTAATGCCTAATAAAACAAGTTTGTCAGCCATTGTTGTAGAGGCCGACTCAAAACAAAAGTTGTGGCAGTATCCGCTTGATACACAAAGTGCGCCTAGTCGTATTTTTGATTGGATAGAGCCTGTTGGCTACCATGCTTGGGGCATTAAAAACGATTTAGTGATGTTTATTTTAGGTCAGCCGCATACGCTTCAATACACCTCAGTAGACGCTGCTAGAGGTGAAATAGCCGCCAGTGATATTTCTCGTACACTTATTTATAACCACAACGCGGCGATGTTTTTATTTAGTTACACTAAAAATGATGAGCATATTTTAGCGAGCTTTAATCCACAAAATAAACAAGTAGGCGATTTATTAAGGCTACCCACTCAGGTACAAGACTTCATATTAAAAGATGATAAAACAATTGCTTACGCTATTAAAAATCGGGTTTATCAACGTAAGCTCGATGGCAGTAATGAGATATCACAATGGCTTGATTTAAGCACTTACTGCGAAACTAATATCACCCGAATGAGTTACAACAATGATAAGCTTGCATTTGTATGCGACGTAACACAATAAAGTAAGACTTCAAACTGCGTATGCGTTAAGGTGATACGCAAATTAACGAATAGGGATAAACATGGCGTACAGTGCAGATGAGTTAACAGAGCAGCTTATAAAACTACAATGCAGAAGTAATTTTAAAATTAAAAACATTGCTGAATACATGTTAGTTAATTCTAAAGAGGCCTTTTACACTCACAGTGAAAGCGGTAAAGGTAAAATAGTGATTCGCCCTGCGTTTGAAGTGTTTAGCGATGACTTTAATGACATAGATGGTGTAACACGTGCACAAGGGTATTTTCATAGCAGTGAAATGACCCGATTTCCAACTCGTATATATAAAAGCGCTCAACCAATTCATTATGGTGTCGCATTTAAAATAAATTCAGAGCAAGCTGCAAAAGACTTTATTGCTAAGTTGACGATGATCATTGGTAATTAATCTGAACTTTAGTTAAGAAGTTTTTTATCCGTAATTTGAGTTAATTAGTTTCGCCCTAAAATTATAAAGCCGCTGAGTGAATACTCAGCGGCTTTTTTATAGCTTAATCACATAGTGGTTATTTACTGTTTAAGAAGCTATTAACCGAATCAAGCTCGCGTTTTTTTAGTGCAATACAATCAAGCGTACTTTCTTCTAGTTTACTCAATGTACGGCTGTACCCAGGCACTTCTGAAATTTTATCGTTAAAGAAGTTTTGAGTGGTTGCTAAGCTTTTGGCATCACAGCCTACGGTTGTAAAGTACGGTAAATTAGGAATAAAGAACGGCGGCAAACTTGCTGTTACTTTATCGTAATTGTTATAAACCCAATCGATAAATAATGCTTGGCGCTCTTCTGTGTAACTTTGCCCAGATAAAATAGTACGCATATCAGAGGCGGTTACTTCATCAGTTAAGCTGTAAGCTAGCACTGTATTTTGTAACTCAGACTCACCAAAAAAGCCCATAGCAGCTAGCATGTTAGTGCGCACTTGAGGGTCTTTAGTCGTTTTAAATGTTGTCATGAATTGATCAAGCAAGGCTTTATCACCATGAAAAGCCGCGAGTCTTAAATAAACACCTGCTAAGTATGGGTCTACTTTTTGAGGATTAGTCAAATACACTTGCGTTTGTTCTTTGGCTTTATTGATTACGTTTTGGTCTTCGCCATCAAAGCCTAAGCGTGATATGACGGCTGCACGAAGTTGCGATACTGCACCATCTTCGTCAATTTTTGCCTCTAAACCATATTTTTTAGCAGCAGGAGTCACTGCGTCACGTATAAATGCAGGCCATAAGTCTTTATTGCTTTCATCTTTGAACGTACGTTGCTGCGATACTAAGTAGCCCAGTGCAGTATTTGCTACACGAGGGTGGCTGTCACTTACAAATACTTCAAGGGTTTGCATTAACTTGGCGGCAGAGATAACGCCAGCCTTAAGCAGTGCATCGGTGGCCGATAATAGCGCTAAACGTTCGCGGTCAGTCAGCACTGTTGCCGCGTTTTCAATTAATGCGTTAAATTGCGCGTCATCCATTACCCAGCGGTAGTAGCCAAGAGCGCCTTGGTCAGGGTAAATCCACTCTGGTGCAAAATCTAAATCAAGCGTTTGGCTTTGTTTGTTTAGTAAAACACTGGCTGTTTTAACGTTGTCGCCTGCACCGTATTTAATCGTTACTGGCACATTCCAAAGTTGTGCTGGCGCATCAACACCAGCATTTACAAAGCGGCTTTGTGAAATGGTTACTTTTTTGCCTTGCTGTTTAACACTCACAAGAGGGAAAGAAGACTGCTCGATAAATGATTTTAAAACACTGGCTACATCTTTATTTGATGCTTTACCTAGTGCTTGCCATAAATCAGCCGCTTCTGCATTTTTATAAGAGAAGTCTTTTAAGTAACGCTGAATCCCTTTTTGGAACGCCTCTTCGCCAATCCAGTTTTCAACCATTGCAAGTACTGAGCTACCTTTACTGTATGCAAGGCCTAATCCGTCCATAATATCAGCTTCGGTTTTAATTGGCTTACGAATAGGCTTAGTACTTAAGCGGGCGTCTAGTGCCATTACGTTATTTTGTGGTAAGTCTAAATGTGATTCAAACTCAGGGTTTAGCTGCTTGGTCATTTTAGCTGCCATCCAGCTTGCAAACGCTTCGTTTAACCACAGGTCATTCCACCACTTCATGGTTACCAAGTTACCGTACCATTGGTGTGCTAGTTCGTGAGCAATAATAGATACGTTACGTTGTTTCTTACTGCGTGTCGCTGCTGCTAAATCAACGAGTAAAATGTCTTCGCGGTAAGTTACTAAGCCTGAGTTTTCCATTGCGCCAAATGGAAATTCAGGTACGGCAACTGAGTCGAGTTTTTTATACACATAAGGAATACCAAAATACTCTTCTAATGCTGCAAGTACGCGCGGCATATTATCTTTAGCATATTCGGCTAAATGAATTTTACCTTGAGGAGTAATAACGCGCCCAGGAATGGGCATCCCTTCAATGTCTATTTCTTCAAACGGGCCAACAGCCATTGCAACTAAATATGATGGAATAGGCGGTGTTTTATCAAAAAAGTGGGTTGTCATATCACCATTTATTGTTGTTTTTAGTTCTGGTGTATTGGCATATACTTTTTGTGAGCTTGGAGCCGTTATTGTTAACTGAAAAGGAATTTTATAGCTTGGTTCATCAAAAACGGGGAAGGCACGACGTGCATCACTCATTTCAAATTGGGTAAATAAGTAAGGCGTACCTTGATCCAATGTTTTGTATAACCCCACACTTTGGCGGTTGTAGGGAGCAGAAAAATCAATATTAAGCGTGTATTTACCCGGTTGAATTTTTTCATCACAGCTAAATTTAACTTTACCTGTTTTAAGTATTTCATTACTTAAGTCACAGTTTTCTTTACCTAAAAGTTGCGCCATTTTTACAGCATAATCCACGCCGTTTAGCTCAATGTAATGTGTTGGTTTTAATACTTCTAAGGCAATTTCAGTCATCCCTGTGAATGTATCTTTGCTTGGGTCAAGTGTCAGCGATACATTTTGCGAACTTGGTTTTGCGAGTTTTTCGATAACGAATTCGTTAGCGTTTGCTGCATTTATTGCTAGCGCAACACTCACAGTTAAGAGGCTTTTAAGAAACATAGTGATCCCTTGTTTATTGTTAGAAACGCCCAGATTTTATGGGTACAGTTTATCCTACCAGTTTTTGTGAGGCGCGTAATTGATTTAAGAAGTGGCTTTGATGGTAAATAGTAACAAAGTTTGTCAGTGACTTTCGCGTGATAGAAAACGTTGCCAGCTGAGTTGTGTATTTATAATACGTACTTGTTGAATAACCGTATTTAATAAGCTGATTTCATCAAACTGACTGTTTGGGTATTCGTTAAAGCCCATTAAATAATTAAAAGCGTCTTTAGAGTTAGCCTGAAGCGCATAAATACGCACTTGTTGTTCAAAGTTAAGGCGTAAACTACTAATGGCGGTTTTCATACCGAGCTGGTCTACGTTGGGGATATCACATTTTTGCAAATAGCCGGCACGATCACCTTCACCCGAAAACCAAATACGTACTTTTTCACTGTATCTGCCGGTTTTAGCCGGGAGATCAAACATAAGTCGCTGGTGGTTTTTAGATTGTATAAATTCAACATAATCGCTAAATCCTGCATCGATAAGTGCTTTATGTACAGGGACTAAGCGAGGCTTTATTTTACCGTGAGTATGGAAGCTAAAGCATAAAATATCATCAATAATACAAAGATCATCAAGTGTTAAACAGCCAATTTCATCACTGTAAGCACCGCTGTAATAGGCTATTAATGGCAGCCAAAAGTGCCAATGTTTTGCTTGCTCGCGGGGGAGTCGAACATCACCGTATATATATCCATTATAAAGAGTGTGCAGTTCCATAGCTGAAAAAGGGCGGCGACCAAGATGGGTTTTCAACGTAATACCTTGAAAATAGTGAGATGTTTTATTTTATACCCAACTAGCACTAGATGCTAGTCGGGTTATCAGGCTTTAAGGTCCTGTGTGTAAATTATTATTCACTTAATGCACGAGCTAAACCCGTAGGTTCAATCTCAACACATACTTGGTCATCATTCCAATTAATGCCAACTAATGCGTCGTCCTCATTTAAATCTTCAACCCATGCATCTAAAAATTCATCAAGGTTAATTTCTACCGGACTGTAATCTTTCCATTCTTCTTTGCACTGCGCTTTAGCCGCTTCTTCACTTTCCCAAAGCAGTAAAACATCAGTGTCGTCAAATTGGTTTGAGTCGCACACTACAAAGCCATTATCTTCTGCGCCCAGTGCCCAAATGACTTCGCTAACACGTACTTTTTCTACGAAGTTAACTAGCTGTGATTCAATTTCAATATCGCTCATGTGTTTACCTTATTAAGTTAGTGACGAGGATTAGTTTCTATTGCTGATTGACGTTCGCTAAATTGTCCATGAAATGCAACAAGTTCACTGTACTGACTAAAGTCAGTTAATTCACGAAAGCTAATCCAATCAAGCAGGCAGTATAAACTGATGTTGAGGTATTCACAGCTTTTAAATTGTTCATCGTTTAAATGATTGTTTAAAAAGCTTAATGTTTGTTCTATTCGCTCATTTTGCAGATTAAAAAATAATGCATCGCTTCGTGTATCTAAACCTGAGCGCTCGCATAATAGCATTTCAACAAGCGAGTCGTTGCAGGCATTAATAGTGGTAAGTAAGTGCTCTTGCGGCCAGTTTAGCTTTGATTTGCCTATTTTCTCTAATAAGTAGCGTATTATTGAGTTTGAGTCGCTCAGTGTTAAATCACCATCAATTAAAATAGGTATTTTTCGGGCTGGGTTTTTATTGGCCATTTTAGGGCGGTCTTGAGCTGAAAATATGTCTAAGCTTATAAGCTCTATATTACAGTTGTTTTGCAGAGCCCATATTCTAATTCGGCGAACGTAAGGTGAGGGAACAGAACCAATTAATTGCATAATCACTCCAAAAAAAGCCGCTAAAGCGGCTTTTATTAAACGTTAATAGCAGTAAAGCTCAATTTATTCTGAACGGCTAGTAACTTCAAGTAAATGGTAACCAAATTGCGTTTGTACAGGGCCCTGTACCTGGTTTATTGGGGCAGAAAAAACCACTTTATCAAACTCAGGAACCATCATACCTGGGCCAAACTCACCCAGAGCGCCGCCGTCTTGTCCTGATGGGCAATTAGAATGTACTTTTGCTAATTCAGCAAAGTCTTCGCCTTGTTCAATTTTTGTTTTTAAGTCTAAACATTGTGCTTCGCTGTCTACCAAAATGTGTCGTGCGCTTGCCACTGCCATAAAATCTCCTGATTATAAGTGGTGTTTTTTTAACCTAGTGTATTGCCATACTAGTTAGTTTGTACAAATTGTACCAGTATAAATTTAGATTTTAGACAGGGAATTTTCCACTGCCTTAATCATTTTTTCTGAATCTGGTTTTACTTTGCTGTTAAATCGTAAAATTGTTTTACGATCAGCAGATACTAAATATTTATAAAAGTTCCAATTGGGCGAACTTGTTTGCTCGTTTAAATGCTTGAATATAGGATTTGCATCACTTCCTCTCACTTCGCTGGTGGCGAACATAGGAAAGGTGACCCCATAATTAATAAAACAGACTTTGGCCGTTTCTTTTTCGTTATCTTCTTCTTGGAAAAAGTCATCAGAAGGGAAGCCCAATATTACAAGCCCTTCGTCTTTGTATGTTTTGTGTAGTTTTTCTAAGCTTTCAAACTGAGGGGTGAAGCCACAGTTACTCGCAGTATTAACAATTAACAGAGGTTTGTTTTTGTAGTCGCATAAGTTAATGGACTCTTTAGAGCGAAGCTTTCGGATATCAACGTTAGTAAAATCGTCACAGGCTTGGGGATTTACGGCTTCATTATTTGGCTGTGTTTGTGCCATTAAAGTTGAACTAACCAATAACGCAGTAAACCCTATTATCATTTTTTTAAGCATCATATTACCTAACTATCCGATTGTTTGATTGGCTGATCATACGCTAATATGGAGGAAATTGATCAACCACTTAAATTTACTATGACAACTCGCTTAGCAACTATTGACGACCTTAATGATATTGTCGCCATTTATAATGAAACCATAGAAGGGCGAATGGTAACGGCAGATACCGAAGAAGTAACCGTTGAAGAAAAAAAAGATTGGTTTAATAGTCATACACAAAAACGCCCAATTTATGTGTATTGCGAAAACGATACTGTACTTGCCTGGGTGAGTTATAAATCGTTTTACGGACGCCCTGCTTACGACGGAACCGTAGAAATGAGCATTTACATCACTAAAAATGCACAAGGTAAAGGCTTGGGTAAAAAGTTAATGCAGTTTGCGCAATCGGAGGCTAAAAAGCTTGATATTAACGTGTTACTTGGCTTTATTTTTAGCCATAATTTGCCAAGCGTAAAGTTATTTAAGCACTTTGGTTTTGATGTGTGGGGGGAGTTACCAAACGTTGCCGTTATGGATAATAACTTATACAGCCTAACCATATTTGGTAAGCATTTAGAATAAGTTACGCTTATTTATTGGTCATATTTGTTTACAAATAACGCACAGGAATGTGTGTTATTTTCGTGTTTTTATACTACGCTGGTAACATATTAATTTTATTGGTTGTAAGTGTAGTTTAATGGCTAGAAAAATATTGATCATAGACAGCAGCACCATCATAGCAATGAGAGTAAAAGTACTCTTAGAGCTCATTGGATGTAATGTTGAGCTGATTCATTTCTCTATGCTTGAGATGTTTACTCACGCCGAAAATTACGATTTAGTTGTTATAGCTCACGGTGTGCCGGTTGCACCTATTAAACCGCTAATTGATAAATTATCTCATGGGCGTTTATTATTACTTGCCCCTAAAACCGAAAACACAGAGCAGTTAACCGCATTTGCTGGCCTAAATAAAATAGTACCTGATGCTACGGTTGTTTATCCTTTCTTCTCTAATAAAGAGATCACCTCTCTTTTAGAAAGCTTATTAGAGCTAGACTCTAACCATATGATGCAACTGCCCACTATATTGTTGGTCGATCATATCCAAAATCGCCTTGATAATATGAAGAGCAATTTAATTGGCGCACATATTAAAACCCTTACGGCAAGCAGCTTAAATGACGCACTCACTATTGCAAAAAGTAATAAAATCGATATTTTAATTAGCGATTTTAGCCTTGGTGAAGCGACTGGCCTTCAAATATTTTCAAAATTAAAAGTGTCGCAACCAAATGCACGGTGCTTGCTTTTCACTTCCCGCCCTGACCAAGTTTCAATGATTGAAGCTATTCGCCAAGGTGTTGAAGACGTACTGATTAAACCGCTCAATGAAAATATTTTACTGCAATCAGTGCATAAGCTTTGGCAAACTGAATTATTAAAACGCCGCAATGCCGAGTTAGTTGAGCGCCTTCAAGAAACTGTCGATGCACTAATAGAAAAAGACAGCTTGCTACAAGTTATTTATAAACACACCCCTGACGCTATCATGCTATTTAAACGCAACGGTCAAATTATTGAAGCAAATGACGCTTGCTTAAGACTGTTAGATCTACCGTTTAGCGGGCTTTCTGGTAAATCTTTATTTGATTTTTTAGATAACGATTCGATTGCTGGAATCAAAGAAAAAATTTCAACATTAAACAGCAATCGTCAGTTCAGTTACGATTTACGTTTACCCATTAAAAGCGGTGGAACAGTGCCTTTGTTTGGCTCTTTTAACGAAATAGATCACCATGGTGAGATTGCACTGGCTGTAATTTTCAAAAATGTAACTCACTTAAAACAAAAAGAAGAGCTACTTCAAGAAGCTAAAGGGTTACTAGAAGAAGAGGTCAAAGCCCGTACATCGCAGTTAGAGCATGCTAAAAATGTAGCCGAAGCGGCAAATTTAAGTAAATCAGACTTCTTAGCAAATATGTCACATGAGCTGCGAACCCCCATGCACTCAATTTTAAGTTTTGCACGCTTTGGACTCGATAAGCTAGAAGCTGGCGACTTTGCTAGAGAAAAGTTACTAAAATACTTATCTCGTATCGAGTGTAGTGGCGATAGGCTGCTATCTTTATTAAATAACCTTCTTGATTTATCAAAGCTTGATGTAGGTAAATTTCCGTTTAACCCGCGCCCTCATAATTTAGAAAGCATTATTAAAACGAGCATTGACGATGTGTCGGGCACGGCGATGGAAAAACAAATTAATATTATTTTTCCTGCGCCAGATTCACCGGTCATTGTGCAATGCGATGAAGAGCAAATTAATCAGTTGTTGCGCAACGTATTGGGCAATGCATTAAAGTTTAGTGAGCCCAAAAGTAACATCACGCTTAAATTAGCATCGGATGGCCAATTTGCTGATATTGAAGTCATTGATAGTGGTATAGGTATTCCTGAAGATGAGCTTGATCATATTTTCACAAAGTTTGTGCAAAGCAGTAAAACAAACAGTGGTGCAGGTGGCACGGGGCTAGGCTTAGCACTTTGCCGAGAATTTGTATCGTTGCATCAAGGTCAAATTAGCGCGTGTAATAATACCAATGGTGGTGCCACAGTACATATAAAATTACCACTTGAAATAAATTTAGACGAACACCTAGTCGATGAATAAAAGTACGCTAAAACAGTAAGTTGTTTATGTTTATACAATTTATTTTTGAATTTAAAAGGATGATTTAGTTATGGCTTTAACAAAAATACTAGCAGTAGATGACGAGCCCTTTAACCTTGAAATAATTGAAGAAATTTTAGAAGACTTAGATTTTGAGTTAAGGCTAGCCAACAGTGGCCCTGAGTGCTTGGATATGGTTGAAGACTATATGCCTCAAGTTATTTTACTTGACGTAAGCATGCCGAAGATGAGTGGTTACGAAGTGTGTAAAACACTTAAATTAAACCCAAATACCGCACATATTATTGTTATGTTTGTATCTGCAAGAGGAACTGTGGAGGAGCGCATGGAAGGCTACTCAGCCGGCGCTGAAGATTACATAGTAAAACCATTTGGGCATGATGAGCTTAGATCTAAATTAAAAAATCTAAACCAAGTATTAGTAGAGAAACAAAGTCTAGAAAAACAAGTAGAAGCGGCAACTTCAACCGCGTTCAATGCTATGGCTAACAGCAGCGAAATGGGACAAATAGTCAATTACGTAGAAAACATAGCGCTCATAACTAACCCAGACGATTTAGCAAAAGCACTTATTGATTGCCTACAATCTTTTGATTTACAAAGTAATGTAGAATTTAGATACGACTCTATTGTTAAACATTATGCTTTACATGGTGTTTGCTCGCCTATTGTGATCGAGCTATTTGAAATGCTTAAAAACAAAGGCCGTTTGCATGAGTTTTCGCAGCGCTTATTAGTTAACTACGAGCTAATTAGTTTACTCATCTTAAACATGCCAGGACACGATCCTGATAAACACGGCAGAATACGCGATCACGTGTGCTTTATTGTTAGTGTTACAGAACAGCAGTTACGCGCCATAATAACTAAGAACTTATTAGATGCGCAGCAGGTAAAACTAAACGCAGTAGCAAGTACAGTACACAGTAAATTTCATGGTTTGATAGATTTACTTAATGAAAATCGCCTAAACAACGAACAAGTATTTAAAAAACTTCAGGAAGAGCTTGAGGTTAGAATTCCAACAATGGGTTTAGACGAAGACCAAGAAATTTTTATCTATAAAAAAGTAGATGAAACAATTCAAAATTCTGTAGCCCGCGAGGAGTCTGTTATTCAAGTAAAAGAGGCGTTCGCAGACATTGAAACAGAGCTTTCGATACTGCTAAACCATAGCCAATAATAAACACATGGACTTACCTTTAGGGCTTGTTTGCCATTAATATCAGGTTTATCGCCCTATAATGGCGAACAATCACACTCCAATAGCTCTGGTTTGCTTTAGTACTAAATAGGCTTCTATGAATTTATGCATCTCGTGGTAAGCCTTTTTCCACTATCCTGATCAGCCTTTGCGTTTTTCTAAGTGAGGGTTGTTTATTGTTTTGCTGCTCCAGTGCCCACTGAATATGCTCTTTTACTAGATCACTACAACCATCAATTTTTTGTTCTAACGCGCTAACAATGCCAGGGTCAAAGTTTGCATTACCTAAACCAACAGCTAAATTACGTAACCAACGTTCATGACCAATTCGGCGAATTGGGCTGCCTTCGGTATTTTTTAAAAATGTGGTTTCATCCCAACTAAACAGCTCAAGCAAGTCTTTGTCTTTTAACTGCGTACGCGGATGAAAGTCTCGTTCGTCGGTTATTTGTCCGTAGCGGTTCCAAGGGCAAACTAATTGACAGTCGTCGCAGCCATAAACTCGGTTACCTAATAAGGCTCTGTATTGCTCAGGGATAGGGCCTTGGTGTTCTATTGTTAAGTATGAAATACACTTACGCGCATCAACCACATAAGGCTCTACAATTGCACCTGTAGGACATAAGGTTATGCAGGCTACACACTTACCGCAGCCTTCAAAGGTATTTTCATTATCAATAGGTAAAGGTAAATCAATAAACAATTCACCTAAAAAAAACCACGATCCAGCTTCTTTGTTTATTAGTAATGAATGTTTACCACGCCAGCCCAGTCCCGCTTTTTCAGCCAATTGGCGCTCTAATACAGGGGCTGAATCAACAAAGGGTCTAAAACCATATTCACCTACTTCTTGTTCTATTTTTTGGCCGAGCTTTTTTAATCGATTACGAATTAATTTATGGTAGTCTCGGCCAAGTGCGTAACGGCTAATATAGGCTTTTTGTTTGTTTTTTAATGTTTTAGCAAAGCCAGCATCGGGGGGCAGGTAGTTCATTTTTACCGATATAACACGTTGTGTGCCAGGAATAAGCTCGTCAGGGCGAGCGCGTTTCATTCCATGTGCCGCCATATAATCCATTGAGCCATGAAACCCGGCGTCAAGCCAACGTTGAAGCTGTTGTTCATGCTTACTCAAATCTATATCAGTGATCCCTACTTCGCTAAAGCCGAGTTCTTTTCCCCATGCTTTTATTTGCTGGGCTAATTTAGGGTAGTCAGGAGTTAGGTTGCTCACACATATTCACGCATATTAAATAATCGCCCTGTAATTTAGCATAATTACAGGGGGGTGTTGAGGTTTACGCATCAATAGGTGTTTAATCGTAAACCGCGTTTATGATAAAAATTAAAGTACAAAGCGTTTTAATTGCTGCTGTGTTTGTAAGCTTAACTCTTGCGATAATTGGCTGTCGGCAAGAGCGGTGTCTATTTGCTGTTTAGCCTGCTCGCCTAATTCAACAATTTGCTCTACTGATTGATGGGTTAAATTTTGCGTATCTTCTAGTAGATGCACGGCGCTGGCAATTTGCTGTAATTGCTGTTGATTACTCTCAAATTCATTAAGCATTTTACTAAACCCTTCAGAGGTTGAACAAATTGAACTTTGTGCATTTTTAGAATGGTTAATAAGTTGCTCTGACTCTTTATTTGTTTCACTTACTAGGTCGTTCATTTGGGTTATAAAATCACTGATTTGGCGAGTAGCTCCACTTACTTTAACCGAGAGGGTACGTACTTCATCAGCAACAACAGCAAAACCACGCCCAGCTTCTCCTGCTCGCGCAGCTTCTATCGCGGCGTTAAGCGCGAGTAAGTTAGTTTGATCAGAAAACTCCTCAACCATTTTTAAAATACTGCGAATATTTTCACTGTTTTCCTTCAAGCCATCAACGGTGCTCGCAAAACTGCCTAACATATCAGTTATTAACTGCACTTTCTCAACCAGAGAACTCAGCTCTTGAGCTGAGAGTTTTACAAAGGCTAAGTGCTCATTATTTACAGTATGAACACTGTCGGTATTGCCCACAATATTTTGCAAGCTTTGTGTTATTTGGTTACTGGCATCAATAATTGTATGACTTAAGGTAATTTGCTGTTCGCTCGAATTTTCCGTACTTTGCATTGACTCAGTTGCGGCTTTATTGCTTTGTGCGCTGGCTTCAGCGCTTGTGTAAGTCGTGTTAAGTAATTGGCTTAAGTGGCTTGTAAAATCGTTATATTGCGTACTTAACGTTTTAAATTCGTCGTATGAAAAATGCGGAAGTTTGGCGTTTAAATTGGCATCTTGTTGATTAATTTTAATAAGTGTATCGCACATAGCTTTTACAGGGCGAACAATCAAAAAGCGCATATAAAAAAGCGTAAACGCAAAGCCTGAAATAATAACTAAGGTTAGTAGCCAAAAAAGGCCAAGATTTTGTTGCTCACTTAAGCTGTCATAAAGCCAAAATAAAGTAATAGCTTGAAACAAAAAAACAAAACTCAAGTTACCAACAATTTTACGCGTTAGAGTAAAAAAGAATGTTTGTTCGATGTAATTATAAATTTTCATTAAGCCACTCATCTTGCTTAAACCTATGTTTGAACGCTTTTACGCAGGCATTTGCAAGGTATAAGCGACTCTATTTATCAGCTAACGATAGCAAATATGCCTTGGATTGCATGGGAAAGTTAGTAAAAATCCCGTCTAAACCGAAGTCATGCATAAGTGCAATATCTTGTTGTTTATCCACTGTATAAGCGTAAACTTCAAGCCCGCGTTTTTTAGCATCATCTACAAACGCTTTGCTAATAAAATTTTTATCTACATGCACACTAAATGCATTTAAGTCTTGTGCAAACTTTGCATAATTAATTGGAATAGAAGACGTTAAAGCGCCTATTTTTAACCAGGGTAAACGCTTTTTAAGCCATTGTAATTGATGATGATCAAACGATGATACTAAAATATTAGCACATGAAATGGTTCCCGCACTGATATTACGTTCAAGCTGGTCAGCAAACTTTTCAAGTTCAAAGGTATGCTTAAGTTCTAAATTAAGTAAGGTTTTATTGTTATTCCAATCAAATAACTGTTGTAGCCTTGGTATACATTCGCCATTACCCGCATCAAGCTTTGTAAGGGTTGCTGCATCAAACTCACTAACTTTGCCTTTTCCGTTGGTGGTTCTGTCTAGCCACGAGTCATGTATTAGCATGTAATCATCGGTAGCGCTTTGAATATCTACTTCAATGCCGTCTACACCCATATTTAAGGCTTCTAAAATGGCGCTTTTCGTATTTTCGGGAAAGTGCCCGCTAGCGCCCCTATGTGCAAAAATTTTCATTGTCGAGCCTTCTTGGTTATTGACCATGTTTCAAAGCATGCAGCGCTTACAATAAGTGCGCCGCCAATCAGGGTCATTAATGTTGGGCGTTCGTGAACAATAATAATAGCCAAAATAGTACCGTACAACGGTTGTAAGCACGAAATTAGCCCTGCCGTTGCGGCTGATAAATGTTTTAGGCTTGCTGCAAATAGCGAGTGGGGTGTAGCGGTAAATATAATGCCAGCGACAGCAATTAATATAAGATCTTGATTACTCACCTCGTACACAGGCACTTCAATAAATGCGCACAGCATTATGCTCGCTACCAAGGTTTGGTAAAACATCGTCTGTGGGCCGCCGTATTGGCTAAAATAGCGTTTGTGAGTAATGTTTCTGACAGAGAAAAACAACGCAGATACCACGCCAGTAATAACACCAAGTGTTACATCGTCACCTAAATCAGCACTTGGTACTAATAAATAAATACCCAAAACAACTACAGCAGCGCTTATTATATCTTTTGCTTGAGGTTTACTTTTATTAAATAAAGGCTCTAAAAACACGGTCATTACTGGATAGCTAAAAAATGCAAGCATACCAATGGTTATGCCAGCCATTTGCATTCCTGCAAAATAAGTCACCCAATGTAGCCCTACTGTAATACCTAAAAATAAAGCAATAAGGTAGTCTTTGGGATTGTTTAACTTAATTTGTTTTTTCCCGAATGAAAGCATTGCCAATATTGCCATACCAGCAATAGCTGTTCGGTAAACTGTAATATCCAGGGCATTTAAACCAATGAGTTTGGCAAAAAGGGCAGTTCCCCCAAAAAGTAACACGGCAATATGTAGGTAAATTAAGCTTTGCTGTTGTGGCTGCATTTAAACATCATCTCCTTTTTTTAATATGTTATCACCGAGGGGGCGTCAACAAGATGAATTTTTTGAAACATGACAAATGTCAGCAAAGTTAATGACACTTCACACTCTTATTATTTTTACGTACTGGCATAGTTATCCTACTTAACAGGAGAGTGCTATGAATAGTTTAGTTTTAATGAGTCTTGATATTAGCGAGTTTTTTGATTCGCTTAATTTTACTATTAATTACATTGATTATTTTATGCTGATAAGCATTTTTGTGGTATCTATATTTATTAATAAAAAGAGTGCTTTAAATAAAAATAATACACCAGAGGTGCTAGCATGAGTTCGCAAAGTAGCTTTTCTCAACAAACGGATAAAACGTTTTGGAAATACGGCCATTTAATTTTTACAGGCTTTTACTTACTGCCATTAATTATTAATTTTGACCAATTCACAAAAAGCCAAATGGGCCTATGTTTAGCTTTTTATATTGCCTTTATTATCTTGTATGTAAAAGCAATTAACTGCGATAACACAAAAATAACCACCTTATTTTTAGCCTTGCTCGCTATTTGTTTTAGCGCCACTTTTTTTACCTCTGGTACACCTACCTTATATGGCTTTGTTGCCTATGTAGCTGGGTATAGTTATAACTTAAAACAGCGGTTTTATGCCGCATTAGCCATTGTGGTGGCGCTTTTTACAAGTTCGTATTTAAGCGATATGGGAAAGCTTCAATACTTTTTGGCTGTGGCCTTAATATTATGTGCCGCCTTATTTAGTTATGGAATTGCAGCAAAAAGAGAACGCGACCATAAAAAGCGCGAGCAAGAAAGTGCAAACCAATTAGAGCAATTAGCTGCTATTGCTGAGCGTGAACGTATAGCGCGTGACCTACACGATATTTTAGGCCACTCACTCTCATCTATTGCATTAAAGGCCGAGCTGGCTAATAAGCTAAACCAAGGTGAGCGCTACGAGCAAGCAAACAACGAAATAGCTCAAGTAGCAGACCTTGCAAGGCAGCTACTTAGCGATGTACGCAGTGCCGTAAGCGACTTAAAAGAGCTTAATTTGGTAAGCCAAGTTGCTCAGTTAAAACAACGGTTATTAGAGCAAGATTTTAATATTACGTTTAACGTTGAATTATCTGTGCTACCTGCCAAGGTAGAGAGCATTGCTAGTTTAATAATTAAAGAGTCAGTCACTAACTTACTACGCCATAGTTCAACTAAAAACAGCGCAATAACAATTAAGCAAACACCCCAGCAATTACTCATTGAAGTAATAGATAATGCACCCTGTGGCAGGCTCGAGGCAGGCAACGGTTTAAACGGTATAAAAGAACGAGCAGAGCAAATACAAGGTAGTGCAACTTTTACCTGTGGTGAACAATTTACATTAAACGTAGTACTGCCAATTTCATCTGAGGATTTACAATGATCAAAATATTTTTAGTGGAAGATCAGGCGCTAGTGCGTGACGCTGTTAGTGCACTACTTAGCCTAGATTTTAATATTGATGTAATTGGTCAAGCAAGCAACGGGCTAGATGCTCTAAATGCAATTAATGGGCTTGATGAAGATGCAATGCCAGATATTATTTTAACCGATATTGAAATGCCTAAAATGAACGGCATAGAACTTAGTGAAAAAATAGCAATGCAATTTCCGGCTATAAAAATGGTGATCATGACCACATTTTCACGCGCTGGGTATATTAGGCGCTCGTTAAGTGCTGGTGTTAAAGGATTTATATTAAAAGAAGCCCCGAGTGACGAGCTAATCAACGCACTCAAAAAGGTAATGCAAGGGCAAAAAGTGATTGACCCAGAGCTTGCAATCAACGCTCTAGACGATGCCGATCCACTTACCGATAAAGAGCGAAAAGCATTAAAGCTTGCAAGCGATGGACTTAAAACGAGCGAAATAGCCACACAGTTATTTATAAGTGAAGGTACAACGCGTAACTACCTCTCAGACGCAATTGCCAAACTTAATGCAACAAACCGAATCGACGCAGCACGTATAGCTAAACAAAAAGGGTGGTTATAAACACATGTGATTAAGGTTTATAAATTTAACACAAACCCTTACTATGTTAGTCATAACAACAAAAGTAACGAACAACGCTTAAAGTAAGCTTAAAATTCGCAAAAAGAGGGTTAAATGGCAAATTTAATAGATTTAACAGTAAAAAACAGTGTCGCAGTTTTAACAATGAACACCGCAGAAAATCGACACAATCCAGCGTTTTTGGCTGAATTTAATTTACACCTTGATCATATAGAGGCTGATAAAAGCATTCACTCGGTGGTACTTACCTCAGCAAGCGACAAAAGCTGGTCGCTGGGTATTGACCTTGAGTGGATGGCAAACCCAAGCATTTTACCAGCGGCTATTTCTGACTTTATGTTGCAAATAACACAGTTGCTACAACGTATTGTTACGTTTCCTATGCCTATTATTGCAGCCCTCAATGGTCATACTTATGGTAATGGAGCCGTGCTTGCCTGTGCCTGTGATTTTAGATTTATGAAATCAGACAAAGGCTTTTTTTGCTTTCCTGAAGTTGATGTACTGGTGCCTTTTGTACCGTCTATGTTTCCTATTATTAATAAAGCGATACCGCAAACCTTCTTTAATAGGCTAGCAATGACGGGCGAACGGGTGGGGGCACAACAACTGTTTGAAAACAACGTTATAGAAGCTGTATTTTCTAACAGTGACGAACTGCAAGCCGGTGTAATTGAATTTGCAGCGCAGTTTAATAAAAACCGTTGGATTTACGCTCAAAACAAATCGCAAATGAACAAACACATCTTACAAACTATTAGAGAAGAAGACCCCGCTTTTATCGATAACGTCAGTAAAATGTTATACAAAAATCTTCATAAAACTAAGTAATGGCTTAGTCACTGATGCAGCTTAATCACAATGACACAATTAAGCTGCATAATTAAGGACATATTAAGGCCCTGTACGCTAAGTTTAAAAAGCTAAATAACCGATAGGTGAGCTTTGTTTAAATATTAAGTGCTTTTACCTGTCTCATTTTACGTATATGGGTTAAAATAACCTTCATAACCAACTAACAAGATAGTGAATGTCAAACCAAGATCCAAATCTCAGTCGAGAACAAGAAAAGTACGAAAACCCCGTCCCTAGCCGTGAGTTTATACTTACTCATCTTCAAGAGCGTTCAAAACCAGCTAACTACGCACAATTATGTGAAGAACTAGCCGTTAATGATGAAGAGCGTCAAATTGCATTTAAACGTCGCCTTCGTGCCATGGAGCGTGATGGTCAGTTATATTTTAATAAATTTAAATGCTATGCACTTATTGACGAAGCCGGTTTAACCAAAGGTAAAGTAATAGGCCACAGAGACGGTTTTGGCTTTTTAGAAGTTGAAGGCGAGAGCAAAGATTGGTTTATTGCCAAACATCAAATGAACATGGTGTTACATGGCGACATTGTACTAGCTAAAGGTACAAAACGTGGCTCTGGCTCAAAATGCGATGCCCGTATTATTAAAGTGCTTACCAACGAGCGCGCCCCTATTGTAGGGCGTTACTTTGTTGAGCATGGTGTTGCAGTTGTAGTCGCTGAAGATCCGCGTATTACGCAAGACATTATGATTTTACCAGGCAACGAAAACGGTGCCCGCCACAACCAAATGGTGCAGGTTAAAATCACTCAAAATCCTAGCCGCAATATGAACGCAGTAGGTAAAGTGGTTGATGTACTAGGTGAGCATTTAGCGCCAGGTATGGAGATTGAAGTTGCCCTTCGTAATCACGACATTCCGCATGTTTGGCCAGAAGAGGTTGACGCACTAGTCGCCCACTTAGGCGAATTTGTAGAAGATGCAGACAAACAAGGCCGCGTAGATTTACGCGACTTACCGCTTGTTACGATAGATGGCGAAGACGCCCGCGACTTTGACGACGCCGTGTACTGCGAGCCTAAAAAATCGGGTGGTTGGCGTTTATGGGTTGCTATTGCCGATGTGTCGCATTATGTAGGCATGAATACACCACTTAACAAAGAAGCCATTGCACGTGGTAACTCAGTGTATTTTCCTGAGCAAGTTATCCCAATGCTACCAAAAGTACTGTCTAACGGGTTGTGTTCGCTTAACCCTAAAGTAGACCGCCTTTGTATGGTTGCTGAAATGACCGTATCAGCGGCAGGTAAATTGTCGGGTTATAAGTTTTACGAAGCGGTGATGAATTCTCACGCCCGTTTAACTTACACTAAAGTAAACGCCATTTTACAAAATGACGAAAAGCTTCGCGACGAATACGCCGCCGTAGTGCCACATTTAACTGATTTACAGCAAATGTACATGGCGCTTAAATCAGCACGCCAAGAGCGTGGTGCTATTGAATTTGAAACACTCGAAACACGCTTTGTATTTAATGCACATCGTAAAATAGAGTCTATTGTGCCTGTTATCCGCAACGACGCGCACAAACTCATTGAAGAATGTATGATTTTAGCCAACGTGTCAGCGGCTAAATTACTCGAAAAGCACGAGGCCAGTGCACTTTACCGTGTGCATGATGAACCCGACAGTGAAAAGCTAGGTAACTTTACACAGTTTTTAACTGAGTTAGGGATTCAGAGCACATTAGGTGACGAACCAACGCCTAAAGAAATTACGCAAATATTAGCTAAATTAGGCGAGCGCCCAGAGGCCGAGCTTATTCAAACTATGCTGCTGCGCTCAATGAAACAAGCGGTTTATCAGCCAGATAACATAGGTCACTTTGGTTTAGCGTTATCGGCTTATGCACACTTTACATCGCCTATTCGTCGTTACCCAGACTTAGTTGTACACCGTGCAATTAAAGCGGTACTAAAAGCACAGGGTCAACAAACGTCAGGCGCATACGCGTACACTGACGATGAAGTAGATCAATTAGGCGAGCAGTGTTCAACTACTGAGCGCCGTGCAGACGACGCGACTCGCGAAGTAGCCGACTGGCTTAAATGTGAGTTTATGCAAGACCACGTTGGCGATGAGTTTAACGGGGTTATTTCGTCGGTTACAAACTTTGGTTTATTTATACGATTAGACGATTTACAAATTGATGGTTTAATTCACGTTACTAATTTAGGCGACGAGTTTTTTGCACATGATGCTGCAAAACACTGCCTAATTGGCGAACACAGCCACACCGTTTACCGCCTTGGCGATAAAGTAACGGTGCAAGTTGCCTCAGTCAGTTTAGACGACCGCCGTATAAACTTAGTACTTAAAGGCGATGTAGCACAAGATAGGTATTCACGCCGTCGTGCACCTAAAGGTAAAGGCCCTGCGAGTGTACGCTCACAATTAAAAGCAGGCAAAGTACCGGGTAAAAAATCAGACGACAAGCCAAAAGGTAAAAAAAAGCCAGCCGGTAAAGGTAAAGCTGGTGGTAAGTCGGCGGTTAAAGCCAGCGATGGCACCGCAAAGAAAAAACCGAAAAAGAAATCGGCTAAAAAGCCTAAAAGACCAGGCAAAAATGCCCGTAAACGTACAAGCCCAGGAGCATAAAATACGTGAGTAATGAATTAATTTTTGGCTTTCACTCTGTTGAAGCAATTTTAGCAAAAGAGCCTGAGCGATTTTTAGAAATTTACGCCCTTAAAGGCCGTGATGATAAACGCTTAACACCGATTATTGATGAAGCACGTAAATTTGGTATTTCAGTACAATTTATGCAGCGTAAAGCACTTGATAACAAGTCGAAAGACGAGCAGCATCAGGGGATTATTGCTAACGTAAAAGCGGCGCCAACGTACAACGAAAAAGATTTAGATGTGATCATTGCGCGTGAAGAAACTCCATTTTTACTCGTACTTGATGGCATAACCGACCCGCATAACTTAGGTGCATGCCTGCGAAGTGCAGATGCCGCTGGCGTACATGCGATCATTGTTCCTAAAGACAAGTCGGCAAAGCTTAACGGTACAGCACGAAAAGTAGCGTGTGGCGCAGCAGAAACAGTGCCCCTTATTCAAGTAACTAACCTTGCACGTACGCTTCGTGAAATTAAAGATGCTGGCGTATGGGTAGTTGGCACTGCTGGCGAAACCGACACGCATGTATTTGATGCAAGCTTAACAGGCCCAATGGCCATAGTTATGGGCGCAGAAGGTGAGGGGATGCGCCGTTTAACGCGTGAGCATTGCGATGTATTGGTTAAAATTCCAATGGCAGGGTCGGTGTCTAGCTTAAACGTATCGGTTGCAACCGGTATTTGTTTATTTGAAGTATTACGCCAACGTAACGCAAATAATTAAATTACGTTAGTTTAAAGCTAAGCATTAAAAAAGCCGAGATTAAATAATCTCGGCTTTTTTGTATCTACTATTTGCTTAGTATGGTGTGAGTAAAACGGTTTAGTTAACGAGTCGTTTTACTCAGCAACTACTTAAAAGCTGTATGTGTAGCCCATTTGAATACTACGAGGCTTACCTGGCTGAATACCACCATTAGCACGGTTAGCTATGTACGTTTTATCAAACAGGTTATCAACCGTTAAGTATACTTTTTGGTTGTCGTCGATTAAGTATTTAGCAGCTAAATCCCATACTACACGGCTATCTATTGCGTTTAAGCCTGAGTCAGATAGGTCGGCATGAGAATCAGATACGTAACGTATTTGGCTGTTAACAACAAACGATGCAAACTCAGCGCCTAAAGATAAAGCAACTTGATTTTCAGGTACGTAAGGCATTGCATCGCCTTTTTCTACCGAGCCCCAAATTTCTGAATCAAACGTGTTTTTAAACTCAGAGTCAGTGTATGTGTACGTTAATTTAACTGGAAATTGCGCAGCGTCTGTTGCAAAAGTACGACCCGCACTAAATTCAAAGCCCGATACTTCTACTTCACCGTAGTTGTATTGGTCGCCAATATTTTCGTCGCTACAACCCACAGCAGCAGTACAGTTACCGTGCATGTTGTCGTAATCAGAGAAAAACGCAATCACTTCACCGTTAAAGCCATCCATATTAAAGCGAGAGCCAAACTCAAGGTTTACACTTTCTTCTTCTTCTTGGTCAGCATTACCCGGTGCCGCTGGAGCGTAACCTTTTTGAATACCCGCAAGTAACGTAACGTTATCGTTAAGTGTGTAAGTGGCACCTAACGATGGCACTAAAATTTCAGTATCGTTAGAAATATCTTTAGTTAAGCCATTGCTACGAGTTGGATCTGATTTAGACCATTCTTCACGCGTAATGGTAATGTCTTCGTAACGAAGACCGGCATTAATAACTAACGCGTCTAGTGTCCATTCGTCTTGAACAAATAACGTGCTTGCTTTTGCGCTATCTACACGGTTGCTATCTGAGCCAGGTACACCTTGTGATGTAAGTGTCATGCTTAGGTCTTGATTAAGCGTGTATGTGTCTTGCCATTGGAAACGATCCATTTCGTCTTCGTGGTAACGCACACCGACAGTAATGTAGTGATCGCCTGCAGGAATATGTAATTCAGACTGAATGCCTTTTGCTTGGTAATCACGGTTGTTAGCTTTAACACCAATGCCTTCAATACCTTCGCTTGTTGGATTTGCTTCAAAGTCGCTGTATTGCTCAAGCGTGCTTGTTCCTACACTGCTTGCTTTATACCAGTTACGATGAAAATCGTTTAGGTAAGCGGTTGCAAGTAATTCGTAGCCTTCACCAAAACGGTACGCATAGTTTAGTTGGTAAGCGTTGTGGCGAGTGTTCATTTCATCGTTTTGCGATGCAGCGTAACGGCGATTAGGGTTTGCTTTGTAATCTTCGTCAGTTAAGCCCATGTAAGTTTCGTCTGATGTTTCGTCAGAATATTTTACTTTTAGCTCAATGTTGTGAGCATCGTTTTTACCAAACGTATGACCAAACTTTAATAGTAAATCAGTTTTTTCAAAGCCCGTATTATCGCTGCCAACAGGAAGCTCTTTAAAGCCGTCTGCGCCGTAGGTGAATACTTCAACCAAGCCAGACGTGTTGTTTTTTTCTTTACCAAAGTATGCGTGACCTTTGTAGTAGCCATCGCTACCAAGGGCTGCATCTACCATACCTTTTGAACTATTAGGCTCGGTTGGTAAGCTACGAGAAAGTAAGTTTAAAACGCCACCTGTAGTACGAGGACCGTACTTAACTGAGGCAGCACCTTTTAATACTTCAATTGTTTCCATACGACCCATAGTAGGGAAGTAGTAAGCAGAAGGCGCAGAATAAGGCGCAGGTGCGACTAATACACCGTCTTCCATTACAGAAATTTTATCGTTACGGCCGGTACCAGTACCGCGCATACCAATGTTAGGGCGAAGGCCATAGCCATCTTCTTCTTGAACGTAAACACCCGGAACAGACGCTAAAACACGCGAAATATCGGTAAACTCAAATTTTTGAAGTTCTTCGTCAGAGATAAAAGTAGCCGAACCTGGAATGTCGTTAATAGCTTGCTGTGAGCCAATAACTGTAATTTGTTCAAAGCGCTGTTCTTTATCGCTGGTGTCTTTAGCCATTGCAGTAGCTGTAAAAGACAAAGCAACCGCAGTTGCAAGAGTAGATACTAAAAACTTAGTGTTCATTTTTGTCCTAATCACATTGATTTTCTGAATTGGCGTAATTTGAACACGTTAACGAATGCGAATCAATATTATTTAGTATAAAACTATTCATTTTTTTAGAACTAAAAACACAGGGATATGCAACGTGGTTAACTTTTTTGTTTCTTTTGTATTATTTTGTAATCATGAGGCTAGGTACAAAGTGGGTGTTTTAATTTATTAGCCTAAACGCAGGGCAATAAACTCAGCAAGCTTATCTACCGCATTTTCAGACTCCCCCGAACTTTTAACCAAGCTAATACCAATGTCGCCCAGTGCAGGTAGGTATTTAGTTTGTACTTGGTAATTAAGCTCGCTAGGTACGGTGCTCTTTGCCAGTACCGTAATGCCAAGCCCTTCTTTTAATGCCGCAATAAGCCCCGTTAAGTCGGCGTTGCTATATACAATACGGTATTTTATGCCGGCATTTTTAAGCGCATCGGTAGCGCGGCGCCGATAAATACATCCCTCTGGCGCGGTTACTAAAGTAACCACTTGGTTTTGTGCTTGGTTTAAATCACCCACCCACACCAATTGGTCTTGCATAAAAATAGGAAATTTACTTGAGGTAAGTTGCTCGTTTAGCGCAAGCACTAGATCAAATTGGTCTTGCCTAGAAGCCGATAGCAAATGCTTACTTAATCGCGATTTAACTTCAAGCGATACTTCTGGGTACAGCGCCACAAAGTCGCCAATAATAGAAGGGAGTATACGCGCAGCAAACTCGCTCGGTATGCCTAAACGTACTTTTCCGGTAATGCTCTCTGACGTAAATTGCTGCAAAATGGCATCGTTGTATTGCATCATTTGTTTTGCCATGGGTAATAATAGTTCGCCGTACTGGTTTAGTACTTGGCGCTGGCCTTGCTTTTTAAATAATTTATAGCCTAATACATCTTCTAAACGCTTTATTTGTAAGCTTACCGCAGGTTGCGAAAGCCCCAAAAAGTCGCCGGCTTTGGCAAATCCGCCTACATCTACAATCATAACAAAGGTACGTAAACTGTCGGTTGATATATTTTTCATATTTAAAATTACAATTTATGTGGCTACATATATAAGTATTATTTATCAATTGATAAATAATTACAATTTGTTGTTACAGACCCCGCGCAATATAATTTTAAGATTAAAAATACACAGGTGTTTGTTATGACTTTTAACCCAATAATGTTTGCCCGCCACAGCAACGCTAACAGCGCGGTTATAAACGCTTTGCAAGCAAATAACAGCACAGTTGTAATGGATTTTAGCGGCAGCGAAGCTTCTGTATTTTTAAGCAGTATTTTAGGCCACGATTTAACAAAATTAACGGCCAGCGGTTTAGGTTTAAAAGGCACATTAGATGGCGACTTTTATTCTGACTTTAGTTACGCCGTGTATTATTTTAGCGAAACCGCTTTTCGATTTGTATTATCTCACAGCGCAAGCCTGCAATTACAGTCACTTATAAACGAACAACAGCTTCGTTTTGATATTGACTACGTTATTCGTACCGACCTAACTAGCTTTACCTTAAGCGGCGAAAACGCCTTTGATACGCTAGTTGATGCCTTTAAATTAACACCCGGTTTGCGATTATCTGACACGCAACTATGCTACGGTGCGCAAAGCGGCGAGGTATTTATTACCGCGATTGATAACAAAGATGAGCAGCATTTTGTACTCATAGCTAAAGCGCCAGAGCTACAAAAATGGCAAAGCTATATGCAAACGCAGGGTTTTGCAGTAATGCAAAATCAGGCCGCATAACAAAAACAACCAACAGGTAAACATAATAATGTTTGCCTGTTTTTAATTTAAGCCACGCCCATTAAGGGTTAATTTAAAACGTGAAGGAATGTTATGACTTCTAAAACTGTACTCCATGCTAAGCACCTAGAAGCGGGCGCAAAAATGGTTGATTTTCATGGCTGGGAAATGCCAATCAACTACGGCTCACAAATAGAAGAACATAATGCAGTGCGTAACGATGCAGGCATGTTTGACGTATCACACATGACCATTGTTGATATTGAAGGCGACCAAGCTAAAGCATTTTTACGTAAGCTTGTAGCAAACGACGTGGCTAAATTAACCGTACCAGGTAAAGCACTTTACACCGGCATGCTTAACGAGCAAGGCGGCGTAATTGACGACCTTATTATTTACTTTTTCAGCGAAACGTTTTACCGCTTAGTGGTTAACTCGGCTACGCGCGAAAAAGACTTAGCGCATTTAGCTAATGTATCGAGCGATTTTGCCGTTACAGTGACTGAGCGCCCAGAGTTTGCAATGATTGCAGTGCAAGGCCCTAACGCACGCGAAAAAACAGGCACGCTTTTAAATGCAGAGCAACAAGCTGCAGTTGAAGGCATGAAGCCATTTTTTGGTGTTCAAGTGGGTGATTTATTTATTGCTACAACGGGTTATACTGGCGAAGACGGTTACGAAATTGTAGTACCAAACGACCAAGCAGCCGATTTATGGCAACAACTGCTAGACGCAGGTGTAGCGCCAGCTGGTTTAGGTGCACGTGACACGCTACGTTTAGAAGCAGGTATGAACCTTTACGGCCTAGATATGGACGAAAGCGTATCGCCACTTGCAGCTAACATGGCATGGACCATTGCATGGGAACCAGAAGATCGTGACTTTATTGGCCGTGACGTACTGGTTAAACAACGCGCTGAAAAAAGCACCGACAAGCTTGTTGGTTTAGTACTTGAAGAAAAAGGCGTATTGCGTAGCGGTTCAAAAGTAATTGTTGACGGTGGAGAAGGGGTTATTACCTCAGGTACTTTTTCACCTACACTTGGTTTTAGTGTAGCCCTTGCACGTGTACCACGTTCAACAGGCGACACTGCTCAAGTAGAAATGCGCAAAAAATTAGTTAACGTTAAAGTAGTGAAGCCTAGCTTTGTACGTAACGGTAAATCAATAATTTAAAATTTGGTGTTATCACCCAATAATACCAATCATGTTGAGTTATTAATCACTTATAGCGACGGATAAATAGAGTGATAACAAGGCATTAATTTTGATATGTAGTTGTTCTACCTGAGAAATTAATAACGATGTTAGCGCTTTGTTTAGACCGCTAGAGTGGTTAAATATTTAAGTTGATTGGTATCATAACCAAAGGAACAAGATAATGAGCAATATCCCTACTGAATTAAAATACGCTTCTTCACACGAGTGGGTTCGCGACGAAGGTGACGGTACCTTTACAGTTGGTATTACAGAACACGCGCAAGAACTACTTGGCGACATGGTGTTTGTTGAATTACCAGAAGTAGGCGACGAAGTAGACGCAGGCGAAGACTGTGCAGTAGCGGAGTCGGTTAAAGCTGCTTCAGACATTTACGCACCAATTGGTGGTGAAGTTATTGCTATTAATGAAGAGCTAGAAGACGCACCTGAAACAGTAAACAACGACGCGTACGGCGAAGGTTGGTTATTCCGTCTTAAAGCATCTGATGTGTCTGAGCTAGACAACCTATTAGACGCTGAAGGCTACTCGCACACTATCGACGAAGAGTAATCACTTTTTGTCTAAAGCCCCGCATGTTGAGTAAACAATCGGGGCTTTTATGATTTTACAGCTTATTGCCCATACCCAGTAAGTTGCCAAATCATCATATATTTTAATCAATACTAGTTACCCATTAGTATTTAGGATCATAGGAATCTGGACACATGTCAAACGCCAAATCTCTTGAACAGTTAGAGCAAAAGCAAGATTTTATTCGCCGCCATATTGGGCCAAGCCCAGCGCAAGTAAGCGATATGCTAAGCGCTCTTGAAGTATCGAGTGTACAAGAGCTGATCGATCAAACTGTACCGGCTAACATTCGCCTAGAGCAACCGCTAAGCATTGGCGAAAGCCGTACTGAAGTTGAAACACTAAACTACTTAAAATCAGTAGCAAGCAAAAATAAAGTTTTCAAATCGTACATTGGCCAAGGCTACCACCCAACACATGTACCGCACGTAATTTTACGTAACGTACTTGAAAACCCGGGTTGGTATACAGCGTACACGCCGTATCAGCCAGAGATTGCACAAGGGCGTTTAGAATCATTACTAAACTTCCAGACTATGACCCTAGATTTAACCGGCCTTGATTTAGCAAGCGCGTCGTTACTTGACGAATCAACCGCTGCAGCCGAGGCGATGGGCCTTGCAAAGCGTGTATCTAAAGCTAAAAAAGCCAATGCCTTTTTTATTGCCGACGACGTACACACACAAACTATCGACGTAGTAAGCACCCGTGCTGAGCAGTTTGGTTTTGAAATAATTGTAGGCAAAGCGGCCGATGCCGTTAACCACGACATTTTTGGTGCATTATTCCAATACCCATCTACATCGGGTGAAATAGTTGACGTAACCGACCTAATTGCTGGTGTTCAAAGCAAAAAAGCCATTGCCTGTGTTGCTGCCGACATTATGAGTTTATTACTATTAAAAGCACCGGGTAAACTAGGCGCAGACGTAGTACTGGGTTCGGCTCAGCGTTTTGGTGTACCTATGGGTTACGGTGGTCCACATGCTGCATTTTTTGCAACACGTGACGCATACAAACGTTCATTACCAGGGCGTATTATTGGTGTATCTAAAGACCGTTTAGGTAACGACGCACTGCGTATGGCAATGCAAACGCGCGAACAACACATTCGCCGCGACAAAGCCAACTCAAACATTTGTACAGCGCAGGTATTACTTGCCAACATGGCGGCGTTTTATGCGGTGTACCATGGCCCACAAGGCTTAAAAACGATCGCGCAACGTATACATCGCTTTGCTGATATTTTAGCTGCAGGCCTAAAAACCAAAGGCATCACCCTTAAGCACAGCACGTGGTTTGATACGTTAACAATTGTTGGCGACAACAAAGACGACGTAATAGCACGTGCACTTGCAAAAGGCGTTAACTTTGCTACAAACCACGACGGCGAGTACTCAATTTCGGTTTCAGAAACCACCACACGCACCGATGTAGCTGAGCTATTTGATATTGTACTAGGTGAAGGCCACGGTCTAAGCGTAGACAGTATTGCAGCCGATATTGAAGCAAACGGTAGCGACTCTATTCCAGCGAGTTTAGTACGTGATGACGAAGTATTAACGCATCCAAACTTTAACAGCTACCACAGCGAAACAGACATGCTTCGCTACATTAAGCGCCTTGAAAACAAAGATTTAGCGCTTAACCACTCAATGATCTCGTTAGGTTCATGCACCATGAAACTAAACGCGACCGCTGAGATGATCCCAGTTACATGGCCTGAGTTTGCAAACCTTCACCCATTCTGCCCGCTAGACCAAGCAGAAGGTTACCAAATAATGATTAACGAGCTACACGACTGGCTAGTTAACATTACGGGTTACGATGCGGTTTCACTTCAGCCAAACTCGGGTGCACAAGGTGAATACGCAGGCTTAATTGCCATTCGTAAATACCACGAGTCACGAGGGGATGCACATCGTAATGTATGTTTAATTCCAAGCTCAGCGCATGGTACTAACCCTGCGTCGGCACAAATGGCGAGCATGAAAATTGTTGTGGTTAACTGTGATAAAAACGGCAACATCGACATGGAAGACTTAAAAGCGAAAGCTGAAGACGTGTCTGAAAACCTGTCGTGTGCAATGATCACATACCCATCTACCCACGGTGTTTACGAAGAAACCATTCGTGAACTATGTGACATTATTCATGAGCACGGCGGCCAAGTTTACATGGACGGCGCAAACATGAACGCGCAAGTGGGTGTAACAAGCCCGGGCTTTATTGGCTCAGATGTATCGCACTTGAACTTGCACAAAACGTTTTGTATTCCACACGGTGGCGGCGGCCCAGGTGTAGGCCCAATTGGTGTTAAATCGCACCTTGCGCCATTTATGCCAAACCACAGCGTAATTAACGTACCAGGTACAAACATTGATAACGGTGCCGTATCGGCAGCGCCTTACGGCTCAGCGGCTATTTTACCTATTTCATGGGCGTACATTGCCATGATGGGCTCAGAGGGCTTAAAACAAGCCACAGAAATGGCGATTGTGAACGCTAACTACTTAACGCAAGAGTTAAGCCAGCACTTCCCAATTTTATACCGTGGACGCAACAACCGCGTTGCGCACGAATGTATTGTTGACCTGCGCCCATTAAAAGAAGCGTCAGGCATTACTGAAATGGACGTCGCTAAACGCCTACAAGATTACGGCTTCCATTCACCCACTATGTCGTTCCCAGTTGCGGGCACATTAATGATTGAGCCGACAGAGTCTGAGTCAAAAGGCGAGATAGACCGTTTTATCGAAGCGATGGTATCTATCAAAGGCGAAATCGACAAAGTAATCTCTGGGGAATGGTCAATCGAAAACAACCCACTTGTGTTTGCACCGCACACACAAGCTGACGTACTTGGTAACGAATGGGACCGCGCGTACGACCGTTTTTACGCTGCATTCCCAGTGCCAAGCGTTGCTAAAGACAAGTTCTGGCCAACCGTTACACGTATAGATGACGTATACGGCGACCGTAACTTAGTATGTTCATGTCCAGCGGTAGAGACTTATCGCGACTAAGAGTTGAGACTAACTTTTGAACTTTAATGGGTAGTAAGTTCCATTATAGTTTGAAAATTTATCAAAATTATAAAAGCCGTTGCATTAATGTAGCGGCTTTTTTGTGTGTTTAAACATTGTAGACGCACAGCTTGCTGGCGTGTTGGGCGCAGCCCAAAAGTTGTTTAATTATTGTTGGCGAACAGCTTGCTGACGCGCAGGCGGCAGCCCGAATAAGTATTTGAATAGGTGTTTGAGGTTACTGTTACAGATAACGCGAATACGTTTGGCACTTTCTAATGATTAGAAACCTTATTCAAGGTTTTTTGCCAGATTGCTGGCGGCAACCAAGGGGCGGCTACCGCCGACCGCCCCTTGGAACCCCACGGCGCCCCGAGCATCACGCTTAATCCTTCAATGCACAATTGATGTGAACGTAAACGCCATGAAAGCACATCCATGTGCAAGCATGGCTTTCATTTCATCCATGAAATGCATTACTCATCAATTGCTTATTTTCAGGGCATGATGACGGGGGAGGGTGTTAAACGTGTGGTTGGTGTTTAGTCTTGTCATAATTCAAGATCTGACCCCAATGGTACAGATGTTGGTCCAATGGCTGTTTTTTTGTTTTTTTTTGGGGGGGGTCACTTATTTGAAATACCACTAAATACACATTAAAGAGAAATTCTCTCTTTAATGTGTATTACATATGCTGTATAAGTACTATAAAACAGTTTTTGAACTACTCATATGCTTATTTATTTCAGTGCAAATAACTTTCGTTCAATTGATGAACCAATCGAGTTAAACATGAAAGCCGCTCCTAGGCTTCGTCGTCATAAAAACCATGCTAGAACCCCTACGAAGGATAAGAAAAAGAAAGTTCTTAAAGGTGCGTTACTTTATGGTGCAAATGCTAGCGGTAAATCAAATGTGATTAAAGCAATGTCTTATGCAAAAGAGGTAATAACAGGTGAGTCTAATTTAGACTATTGCCCTTTTTTGAGAAGTTCACATTTCTCACTAGTTAAAGATGGAAGTAAAAAAAGAGATTTTACTTTCGAGTTTTGTATTAGAGGTGAGTATTATGCCTACTTCTTCTCTGTTGAAAACAATATTATTGCAGAGGAGGAGTTAGTACACATAACTCCAAACTCAGAGACAAAGATCTACCATAGAGAAATAGATAAGAGTAAATCTGCTAATACAGTAGTATATTCATATACAAGCGATGTTGAAAATATTTCGAATGATTCTGAGTTTTTAGTTTTTTCTAAATATACATCTCCTAAAAAGCTTTTTCTGACAGATTCCTCAGAAAAAATAAGAGACTTTTTTAGGGAGCTAGAACTATCTGAAAAGAAATTTAATAGTGAAGTAGATATTAGCTTTTTAGAGTTTCTTTTGCCTGCATTTTTGTTTTTTAACTTCCACCTTATCATTATTTTTCCCGAATCTAAATACAGCTCAACTTTGTCAGATCTTTCTAGTGGAAATGGAAATTGTTTTGATGTGATAAAGAGTTTTGATACAGGTATAGAAAAACTAAATTCTACAGAAGTACCATTAAATAAATTTACGACAGAACAGCTTGAAGAAATTAAAAGTAAAATTTCTTCAAAAAATAAACCCTATTCATTTGATTTAAATGAAGTTGATTATTTAGCTGAGTTCATAGATGAAACTTCATCCCTTAAGATAACTAAGTTAACTTCTATACATAAGTCAAAATCAGGTGAAGAAATTATCTTTGATTTTGAAGATGAATCTGATGGAACAAAAAGAATTGTCGATTTACTACCAACATTAAGTAATGATAAGAAATTTCCTTTAACATTTGTTATTGATGAATTTGATAGAAGCCTGCACCCTTTACTTTCAATCAAATTACTAAGGCTATTTTTAGAGACTGATAGTGATGATCAGTTGATTACAACGACTCATGAGGCCGAACTCTTAGACAATGAAATTTTGAGAAGAGATGAAATATGGTTTGTTCAAAAAGAAAGAGATGGTTCAACACAATTGTATAGTCTAAGTGATTATTCGCCTCGTTATGATAAAGATATCCACTCTGCTTATTTGAAAGGAGTCTTCGGTGGGGTTCCAAACTTGAGTGGGCAGTAATTATGGGGCGTAAGACAAGCGGAAGTCGTTACGGACAAAAAATAGATGCAATAACCTATATCATTGCATTCGAAGGTGATGTTGATGAAAAAGAATATTTTGACAGTGTAGCTATAAAAATTCAAAAACGATTTGAAAAACTAATTAAAGTAATTCCTGTAGAAAAAAGCTCAACTAATAACTCTGATCCGGCAAGCGTTTTAAGAGATTTGAGTCATTATTGCAGCAAAAACGCTTATGATTTAAATAACTCTTCAGTTACTGGCTTTATTGTCATAGATCGTGATAGGTATTTTACGGGGACACACTTAACTTCTACAACAACAGCACTTACCGAAGCTCGTCAAAAGAAAGTAAAAGTGGTTGTTAGTAATCCAAGTTTTGACTTATGGGGGTTACTGCATTTTGAAGATTTGTCATTACTTTCTCTAAATGACTCACAGGCGCTTTTGGAGAATAAAAAAACTTCTGGTAATACATTTGCTAAAAGAAGACTACGAGCTTGTAAAGGGCAGCTCCGATTCTCTGATTTGCCAGATAGAATTGAAACCGCTTTGGAAAATGCTGCTAAATTGGACTTTGATAAACAAAACCCTGTAGCGAATTTGGGTACTAATATGCCTGACCTGATTAATGAATTAAAGGCTTATTTTTGAAATAAATAATCCGAAATATCCAAATCAAACCAAAGGGGTTACCCATTAAACCAAAGGGGTCAAACCTTGACTTCGGACATTAGGAAACCAAAGGGGTCAAATCTTAACTTCAAACCAAAGGGGTCAAATCTTGACTTCGGACATCAAAGGTCTAGATTTATAGTTTACTGCTTATGGAGTGAATTGCTATGTCTAGGCCGCTGCGAATAGAGTATGAGAATGCGTTTTATCATGTGATGAATCGTGGAAGAGGGCACGAAAATACCTTTTTGAGCGATGACGACTTTAAGTATTTTTTATACTGCATTGAGCAAGCAAGCCTTCGGTTTAATATTGAAGTGCATTCGTATTGTTTGATGACCAATCATTACCATCTGCTAATAAAAACTCCTGATGCTAATTTAGGCAGGGCCATGAAGCATATTAATGGCCTTTACACTCAATACTTTAATAGAACACATAACACAGATGGTGCACTGTTCAGGGGCCGATACAAAGCCGTGTTGGTTGATGCTGATAACTACTTATTGCATGTTAGCCGGTATATTCATCGTAACCCAATTGAAACGAGCACCCCATTGGTAGATGACCTTGCTAAGTACAAATGGTCTAGCTATTCAGCTTTTATTAAAAGTGGTGCGACACCTACATGGTTAGTTCGAGATTTTATATTTTCGCTGCAAGGTAAAAAGCGTAAGTATGCTGCGTACAAACAGTTTGTTGAATATGAGTGTAATGAAGAAGTAAGCGCTTTTTATGGTGCTAAAAAGTTATTGTCGGTGCTAGGCAGTGATGACTTTGTTGAAAGCATTAAAGGCTATATTGCAACATCAAACAATGAAAGTAAGCTTGTTAGTAAAAGGCATTCAGCGAATGATGTAATTACCTACTTGGCTAACCACTTTAATGTTGAGGTAGATGATATAGTAATGGTTAAAAAGGGGCGAAAAGAAAAAAACTTACCCCGATGGTATGCTATTAAATTGTGCCAAGATTTAACGGGATTAGATTTGCAGGCATTAGCAGATGTTTTTAATGTTAAACACTATTCGGCCATATCAAAAGCTGTTGGTAGATTAAATGCATTAATTATTGAGAATAAGCAGGTTAAATTACAGTGGGAAGCGCTTCGAGGTTGTTTGATGTCTGAAGTCAAGATTTGACCCCTTAATGAGATCTTTAATAAGAGGTTACTATGATTTGTAGGGTGTTTATTTTACTTTGCATTTGTTGCTTTAGCATTGGCTCGTTAAATGCCAGTGAAAAGGGAAAAACCATTACGTTTGCGGTTGGTCACGATCATGACAAAATGCTGATGGAGAATTACCCAATTTATCGTGCTAGTTGGCAATTTTTAAATCAAAGTTTAGCTAAATTAGGGTATGAAGTAGACGCCATTATTTTACCATGGGCGAGAGCTAACTATTATACTCAATTAGGAAAAGCTGACGGTCTATTTTTAGCTGCTAACCTGCCAGGACGAGATCAATGGGCGGTTTTATCAAACCCAATTGGAATGGGGGTGTTTGGTGCTTTTTATCATAAGGATAGAAAAGACGAACATACTATTATTGCGGGTGTGCGTTTAGGTGTGCATGACAAAATATTAACTGGCTATAATACTTATGAGTTGTTAGAAGTTGCCACAGCTCAGCAAGGGTTTAAACTGCTTTTTAACCAAAAAGTAGACCGCTTAATTATGTCAGAAAGTTATGGCAAGTATTTGTTGAGCACTGAGCTAATTGAATTTAAAAACGACATATTATTTGACTCCGATGTAATTGAAAAACGTTCAATTCATGTTGCATTTGCAAAAGATATTGCGAAAAGTTTGAAGGCTATGGCGGTAGTGAATAAAGCGATTGATTTAGGTATGAGCGACGGTACATACCGTGACGTTATGATTAAAAATAAAGTACCTGAAAGTATGTTTTTGCCTAGCCTTAATAAATAGTAATTATATTTTATGTGTTTTTAAGAACGCCCCGTTGGGTCAGTTTTCTGCTGTTTAATGAGTGAAAATGTAATACTTGCCCTTAGTAACTCTATTTAACCGTCCTGTTGAAGTAAGAGTTGATTAAGAATCTCATAAAAAATATTTTTCTATTTAATGACCCATAAGCAATTTTTAACTAGTTATAAAAAAGGGCAATAATATTGCCCTTTTTTACGCGCTTAAACTTATTTTGATAACTTATAGCGCGACTAGGCTTTGCTCTAGCATTGCCTTTATTTGGTTTACTATTTTAGCTTCTGTTTCGGGTTCGAATTGTTGTATACGTGGGGTGTGAATATGCCCTGTAGGTATACTTGAATTAAGCGCATCACGAAGGCGAATACTTCGGTACGATATTTCGTTAGACAAGTAACCACCGCCGCCGCCATTAACCGCAATACTGTTTTTTAGCTCGCCATTCGAACCCGCTTTATAGGTTTTTTCAAGCGTGGTGACTTCACGATTGTCGATAACTTTATAGGGGCCTTTGGCTTGTTGCATGTAATTTACAGGCAAGCTAAATTTTACAAACTCGTTGCCTGGGAGTGGTCGGCCATTAAGTTTTGGTATTACTGGGCTTGTTTGCGTTCCGCCATACACAATATTAGCGTTATCGGGGGCGGTTACACTGCGGCGTTTACCCGGAAAGTGCTCTAAATCAAATTGTGTTCTGCCCATACTTACGGTTACAACCATGTCTACATTATTAAGTGCGTAGTTGGGGGCAAGCAGTGATTCTATTATGCCTTGATCGAAGTCTTCGTAGCGCACAGGCACCATAACGGTATTAATTTCTGCGGTTATGCCGTTGTAATTAATAACTTGGCCGTCGAGTAATAACGCTGCAACACCTGAGGGGTTACTTTGGTTTATGTTTCTATCGAGTAAAAATGGGTCAAAGCCTGTAAGTAATATTTTTTTAGTGCTGCCTGATGAAAAAGCCAGATCGGTACGACCTCTGCTGCCTTCCTCAAGTAGGGTTAGTAACGTATTGAGTTGAGCCTGCGTAATTGAAAATTTAGGCGATGTTGTGCGTATTACTTTGCTTGAAAGCAGGCGTGCCCAGTAAAGTGCTCGGTCGTCGTAGTTATTGGTATTTATTATGCGTTGCTTGGCGTTTTCCCACAGTTCAAAACTAAAGCGTTGTACTAATATTTTTGCACTTTTAAAGTTGTTAAGCTCTTTAAATTGTTGCTCAAAACTTGATAGTTGTGGGGTAAATGCTTTTAAAACATTGGGCATTGCTAATTGGGCTTTGTTGATACGCTGTTCTTCAACAGTTAAAGGATTACTTAAAGCAGCGAATGAAGAGGCGATTAAGCTGGTCGCTAATAATACTTTGATCATAATATTCCTAATATAAGGCTATTGTTTTATATGTAATTTACTATCCTACGATTGCTAATTTAGAGCAACCCATTAACGTTGAATCGACAGATATTTGCTTTTGCGATTAACTCACTTTGGTTATTGGATTTATAAAGCTAGCATTGAGTCTTTTTTATAAGAAAGTAATTGTGATGGTTACCTTTTACTCAGGTTATATAAATTATGTGACTAATAGTACACGGTCTATTACAAGAATATAGAGAACGTTCATATCTATATTGTTTGGGACAATTATGGCTGGTGGAGTGACAGGGAGGTTAAACCTCTTGTAAACACTAATATTACAAGAGGCATTAATTTAAATCTTATTTGGATTGACGTTTGTCGAGAATATATCGAACTGCCATTCTTGCTACGCCGGCTCCAATGCCTGAAACGACCGCCCAAGTTACTGCTTCTTTAATATCTGTATTTTCACTTGGCTTATCTTTTGGGGCTGGTTCGTTGGTAACCTTTTCCCACGATTTTTGTAAAGTTTTCCTTGTTAGCATACCTGCAGAAGCTGCTGCCAAACCTATACCTATAGTCGTAATTAGTTGTTTGTTACTCATAATGTTCTCCTTTTGCTAAATATAGATAGCCATATTTATGTTTAATTTTTAAAGCAAGAACATGAGTAACAGCAATTTATATACCGAAAAGAAAGCAGCCTAACTTAAGCCGTAATTTGAATGTAAAAGCACTTGGCACTGTAATCCACTGATTTGTAATTTGGCGTATAAAAACGTTTGTAAAACTATTTATAGCTAGTCTTTCATTGAACGCCATGCAAATGTTGAGGCGGCTATAACAATTGCAATGGCTATTCCTAAGTACAGGGTTTCTATTGTGCCGCCAAATTCCACTGCATGTTCTAAAAATAGTATGACAAGAACAACTGAGGTTACTTGTACTAGGGTTATTTTTAAATCATGAAAGTCTTTAATATTAAAAGCGGCTAAAAACTTACTTTCTTTTGATTTAGCAGGCGATATGAATAAGCGGTATAAGCTAATGGCAATTACTTGTAGGGTAATACCGATTAATAGTAAATCGAGAATTTTAAGTAGTTCAACTATGAGGGCTTTACCTGCTTTTGCAGAATCTGGTAGGTCGAGAATGGTTGAAACCACTATATTAAAAACAATATTAATACACGAAACATAAACAAGAAGCGATGATAATGCTGCGGTAATAACCGCGATGACAACTAAAAAACGACTGGTTTGGAATATATTTTCCATGCTGCTCAACTTTATAATTAGACGTAACTTATACGAAGCATAGTATATGTTAGATCCCTAAGTTACTATTTAAACAGAGTAACTAATGCGAGAAAATATTGAATTATTTAGCCCACCTTTATTTTGCAAAGCCAACGGCTGATTCTCACTTTGGAAACTTATTGGGCGATTTTGGTGGCCACAGGCATGTGGCGCAACTGAGTGAACCTGTAAAAAATGCGCTTAGTAATCACTATTTAGTTGATAAATTTACCGACGCGCACCCAATTGTTAAAGAAGCTAAACAGTATTTTTCACCAATGCGCAGGCGCTTTGCTGGTGTGGCAGTAGATGTTGTGTTTGACCACTTTTTAATTATGCATTGGCAACGGTTTAGTGATCAGCCCTTGAGTGATTTTAAACGTAACAGTTTTGGGCTTTTAAATCAGCGGTTAGCGCACATGCCGCCGCGTATGCAGCGGGTTGTTACTAGCATAACTAAACACGATTGGTTTAAAGATTACGAAACCATTAATGGTGTGGGGGATGCGTTGGATAATATTGCTGATCGTATTCGTTTTGCCAACCAATTTACTGGCGCTGCTGAAGATATAAAGCGCCATTACAACCAATTAGATGCCGCTTTTTTAGCGTTTTTTCCAGAATTAATAGCGCATGTAAAAGAGTTTAATACTGAACGCACTTGAGCCTAGAGTGCTTTATTTGTAATTACAGGCAAAGGTTTTTGTTAATGCAGTTTAGTCGTCTGGGCCGTTTAAGGTAAATTTTAGGTGCTTTCGCATATCTTTTAAAATAACGCCTTTTTTAAGCATTGCGCCGCTTAATCGTTTTTGCCATTTTAATATGTCAGGCTCGGCAGCATCGAGGGTTTGCTGGTTTTCAAATTGAAAGCACATAAGCAACGAGCCCGGGAATAAGTGATACTCCACGTCAAACCAACATTGCAGCATACCGGGTAGTTCGGCTAGGCCTTGCTCTTCTATTTTATCGGCAACGTTAAGCACAAGTGCTTGTTGTTTTTCTTGCACTTTAGATAGTTTTTTCATTGTTGTGTTCCACTTGAGGACATAATAATAGCCAGAGTGAGTCATTATACATAAGCTTTTAATGGCCAACACCTTAAAGCTAAGTTAATAATAATTTAGGTATAAATATAAGCTTAAACGCAGTAACTTTACTCGCTGCTTTTAGCATGGTTAACTTGGCGCTGCTTTTGTAAAGTGGGGTAAATACGCAAACAATGGTCATTAATTACGCCTGTTTTGTGTATAACAATAATAATTGCAGCCACTAAAGTGTTATTAATTAATGATTAAGTGACGTGATAACACAAGTTAAACGTAACGCTATGGTAGCAGTTTTAATATGTATAAAGGCGTTGTTTTTAAAATTTAAAAAGGAAGTTGTGTTGTGAAAAATATGGTTGTTTTACTTTTAGGCATGTGGTTTTTAAGCGGGTGTACGACTACCAACAACGTTGAGTTTCCTGATGTTGAAAACAATGTTGCTTACTCTAAAGTAGCGTCGCTTAGTTTTGTAAATGCTAATGAAAAAGTACCTTATGGGAGTGATGAATCACAATTTGCATTACTGTGGCGCGCCACGCAAGCTGAGCAAAGTACATCAAAGCCGTTAGTAGTCTTGCTACATGGTGGCTGTTGGCTAAGTGCATACGATATAAAACACACCTATGCATTAAGCACAAGCTTAGCGCAAGCAGGATTTAATGTGTGGTCTGTGGAATATCGCCGCAGTGGTGAAAGCGGTGGCGGCTGGCCTGTAACTTTTGACGATATTAAAGCCGGTATTTTAGCATCCAATACCTACAACAGTGGCGAATTTAAATTGAATAATACAGTGGTTATTGGGCACTCGGCTGGTGGTCATTTAGCGTTACTAGCGGGTGGACAAATGAGTGAATTAAAAGGCGTAATTGGCCTTGCCCCCATTACCGATATTAAAGCCTATGCGGCAGGTACAAATAGCTGCCAAAAAGTCACTAAAGATTTTATGCAAGGTATGCCAAGCGATAAACCTAACGAATACACTCAGGCCAACCCAAGTGAGCAACCATTGCATCAACAAAGCATTATTTTACAAGGTGCGAATGACAGCATTGTTCCTGCGTATAATTTAGAACAGCTTAATCGACCAGTAGATTTACTTGAAGGGGTGGGGCATTTTGATTGGATACACCCAGGTTCTGCTGCTTTTAGCACCTTAGTTAAACATTTAAACGGAATCGATAAATGAATTTTGATGATATTGTAGCGCTTGATAAAGCTGATGTGCTGGCAGGCAAGCGTGATGAATTTGATTTACCCGCAAACACTATTTATTTAGATGGTAACTCGCTAGGTGCTTTACCTAAAGCGGTTAAAACCAGAGTGGCGCAAGTAGTGAGCGAGCAGTGGGGAAGCCATTTAATTAGGAGCTGGAATGATCACCAATGGATTGATTTACCTACTCAGGTTGGCGAAAAAATAGCGCCCATAATTGGTGCTGAAAAAGGCCAAGTCATTTGTTGTGATTCGATTTCAATAAACTTATTTAAGCTTTTAAGCAGCGCGCTTATGTTAAACACTGGCCGTAGTAAAGTGTTGTCGACAAAAGATAATTTTCCGACCGATTTATACATGGTGCAAGGTTTAAGCGATTTATTAGGTACTGACTTATGTCAATTAAAACTAGTTGAAGAGCAATATATTGAACAAAACTTGACTGACGATATAGCGGTATTGTTACTTACCCAAGTTAACTTTAGAACGGGTAAGCTTTTGAATATGCAAAAACTTACTGAACTTGCCCATAAAAAAGGCATTTTGGTAATATGGGATTTAGCACACAGTGCAGGTGCATTGCCGGTTGAGCTGGATAAATGCAACGTTGATTTTGCAGTAGGCTGTGGCTACAAATATTTAAATGGTGGCCCTGGCTCACCTGCCTTTTTATACGTTGCCAAGCGCCACCAAAGTGCCGTTAAACAGCCATTGAGTGGTTGGATGGGGCATGCAAAGCCATTCGCGTTTGATGCTCAATACGAGTGTGCAGCAAGTATTAATCAGTATTTATGTGGTACGCCAAGTGTGATTGCTATGAGTGCGTTAGACGCTGCACTTGATGTGTGGGAAAGCGTAAAAATAAGCGATGTGAGGGCTAAGTCGATTGCTTTAGCCGATGTGTTTATTGCTTTAGTGCATTCGCATGCTAGCTTGGCTGATTTGCGCTTAAGCTCTACTGAAGATTCAATCCAACGCGGAAGCCAATTGGCTTTTTCGCATAATCACGCATTTGCTATTTGCCAAGCATTAATAGAAAAAGGCGTTATTGCTGATTTTAGAGCGCCTAATATTTTACGGTTTGGTTTTACGCCTTTGTACACCTCGTTTGAAGATGTGTGGAACGCGGTAAATACGTTAGTTGATGTAGTTACAACAAAGTTATACGCCGAGCCACGGTTTAACTTGGCGGGTAAAGTAACTTAATAAAGCGGGCTAATTGCTTTGGTTTATTTTGCTTAAGCAATTAGCCTCTAGCAGTATTAAAAGGTTGCTAGTAACTATTGAAACTTAAAGTTTTTCATTGTGTGTTGCAGGGTTTCAGTGTTGAGTCGCATTTCATTAAATATTTCTTCTTGCTTACGTGCTGCTTCAACTTCGTGGTTGGCGTATTCAAATACGCTTGCAGCATCCACAGCTATATTTGACGCAACTGCCGACTGTTGTTCTGCGGCTGATGACACGTTCATGGCTAAATTTTCGAGTACTTTACTTTGTGTATGCACTTGCTCGGATACCGCTCTTGCTTGATCAAATCGTTCTAAAGTGGCTTTTGATAATTTAGTACTTGCTACAATAGAGCTAACTACTTGGTCGCTGATAGATTGTAACTCGCCGAGCAAAGACGAAATTTTTTCTGATGATTCTTTACTGTTTCCGGCAAGGCTTCTTACTTCGTCGGCAACAACAGCAAACCCTCTACCATGCTCACCTGCTCTTGCTGCTTCAATAGCGGCATTGAGCGCTAGTAAATTAGTTTGCTCGGCAATGCTACTAATTGAATCTAAAATGGACGATATGCTCGCTACCTGCTGATCCATTTTACTTACCACTTCTTCTACGTCAGACATCCCCGTTGCAAGCTCAGTAATTGAGCTTTGGCTAAGTTTGTTATCTTCTATCAATAGATTGGCTTGTTTGTTTAACTCGTCACTAGAGCTGAGAGTTTCAGAAGCTGAGCCTGCTATTTCGCGGCTTGTTGCGGCCATTTCTTCTATTGCGGTGGCTATATTACTCGCCATAGCCAATGTTTTGTTTGAATCATCAAGGACTGTTTTTGTTGCATTACTCATATCGTCACTGAGTTTTGAGCCCGAATTTATTGAGTGGTCGAGCCCTAATAGCAGGTCTTTAAAAGCGTAAATAGTATTGTGGATAGCATTTGATATTTCGCCGAGTTCATCTTTACTTTTGAGCCTTATATCTATTGTTAGGTCGCCTTTTTCGGCTTTAAGTAAGAGTGACGTTAGTTGGCTTAATTCCTTTTTGAGAGTACTTAATAAATGAAAGTTTAAGTATGCGATGATCACAAGTGTAACCAAAAAGTAGATAATAGTGAGTGTAAGCGTTGTATCGGCCGCTTCTTTTAGTTCAAGGCCATCTTTGTCAACAGTATTCCATTGGCTGTCTAGTACTTTTTTAATTTGAGTTATTTGTTGTGTTGCCATTGGAAACCACACAGAGGCTGCCGGCAAAGCTGTAAAGTTGGGCGATTCTGTGTTGAGCAATGTGTTTGTTATTGCATTAATTTTACGTGAGTCAGCGCTTTGTATAATGTTGTTAAAGCTTTGTAATTGTTGGCCTTGCAAATTAGCTATTAAATATTGGTTGAGTAAATCTATTTCTGAATTGTATAAGGCAATATTTTGCTGTGTAACACTCGTTAACTGCTTTTTAGCTAAAGTGCCATTTATTTTTCCCCTATTTTGGCCCAAACGTTCTTTGTATTGCGCGAGCAAAAAAGCAATGTTTAGATCTTTAGATAATACCGGGTGCTTTATTTGGCTACTCAGGTTAGCCGCTACATCGAGTGCAATTTGATTTAATTTACTGTAAAACGCGAAAGCACCGGGGGCTGCTTTATTATCAACCTGGGTACGTAATGCCGCTTTTTTTGCATTGTGATCAAAAAGAATACTTAAATTTTTAGAGACCTTTGTAGAATTTTTAGTAAGTTGATCACTTACCGACTCTAAATGCTGTATTGAAGCATCTGCTTTTTGGCGTTGCGCGAGCACTTTGTTTTTAGCCTCGGCTGAACCACTTCCTAAAAATCCTGCAGTTAACCCTCGCTCTACAGCATGGTTATGTGCCACTTTTTCCAGTGCATCTAACAAGCTAATTAATGCAATATCTTGCTGCAGTGTCTGCGACTCCTGCCATTTATTCGCTATGTTTTGTATCAGCAATATAAAAATAAAAACCATTAATATGATTGATGTTAACAAAGAGAGTTGAATGATAGATAGTCGGCCAAGTAAGCGATTCATAAGTTCAGTCCTATTGTGTATTTATCTCGGTATTTTGGCTAAACAAGGGTTAAGCAAATAAATAGCCATTAACTATTTAATACATAAAGCTTAGTGTAGTTTTTAATAAATTCACTTGAACAAGTGAGTTAATTTAGTAAATGATGCTATGTGTGAGGTACTTAATCGCGGCTTGTTTACAAATCATTGCATTTTTGTAACCGTTTTGGTGGTGGTTACCTTGTTATTGTTTTGCTTAAGTTGAGATAATGCTAGGTGAACCAATTTAACGGACTAATTAAAATGAATAAATTTATACTTACCCCGCTTGCTATTACACTTTCTTTAACGCTTAGCGCATGTGGTGGCTCTTCATCAGAAAGTAGCTCTGGCGGCTCGTCAAGCGGTGGCAACACAGCCCAACTTCAAACTATTGCTTTACAAACATTAACTCGCGAATGCGGGGCTGATTCTGCGTATCAAGCAGATGTTGTTTTTCATAATGATGATGGCGGTGCTATCGGCTCAGTTAAAACCGATGCAGAAGGTAAATTTTCAGGTGAGTTACCCTCAGGCACCAAGCATGTATCAGTATTAGGTGATGTGTTTGATGAAGAAGACGGTGGTTATAAGCAAATTATCACTGAGCTTGATATTGAAAATAGAACTAATTTAGGCACCTTTTATTTTAATGATTTTACAGGTGATTGTGGATGTACTGAATATAGTGTTGATACAACAGCGCTAAGTACGATTGCGTCTGATTACACAATATATCAATCACAAGGTAACGAAGTTTCAGGGTCTGTAAATGTTTGCCCGAATGATAATAAGCTTTATTTAACGGCGCTTTCTAGTTACTCAGTTGATGCAAAAGCTGCCGTTATTGATATACCGGTAAACTCATCAGTTATTACCCTAACAGATGAAGATTTTATTCATGACGGTGTTGAAGTTCCTGTTCAATTAGATATTGATGCTGATTATGCTAGTACTCGAGGTTATATAGAAGCTGATAATGCGTATAGGTTTGTTCAATATAGTGGTTCTGAAATATCAAACACGCTTTTTGTATTCCCAACAGTAACTGAGCATAATTTTTATGTGCAACTTGATTTTATGTCAGACCTTATAAATGTAGATGGTGTTGATGTTGAGTTTCAAAGCTATGCCCGAAGCGCAGTAGATACTACTGGTGATTATCAGCTGACCACACTTCCGATCGTTACTGACGATTTAGGATTTAGTTTACTTCAATTTGCTGAAAACAATGATTCAAGTTTTGACTTTGGTAATGTTGATAATCGGTTTGCTCGCACAATATGGGGTTACAGCTTTTTAGTTGATGATTCTGCTGAAAGTCGATTTGATTGGACAATAAAATCGGGCATAAGTGGTCAAATTCCAGATTTGTCTTTTGGTAGTGTGTTCCCTGAACCCACTGATGAGGTTATTTTAGAAGAGTTAACGGTATTGCTTTATGGCTATGCTGGTAATGCAACCGATGCAAACAGTTATGCAAAACTTTTAGATACTATGTCTGAAGGTGGGCATTTAACTAAGCCAGAGTTTAGTAATTATGTATATACATTTGTAAGTGCTGAAATATATTAGTCATTGCGTTTGGTTTTGTATTAAAAAGGCCACACTTGTGGCCTTTTAAAAATAATGTTTTAGCTTTCGGTCGACGTAAAAAGTTTATTGGGTAAAATCAATATTCTCAATTAGGTGTACCGTAACATCAGCACTACACGTTACTGTTAAGTTACTTGCTTTAGTTGGTAGTGTTTGGCATTGCAAGTTTTTTACTTGTGCAATTCCAGCTGTTTGTGCGACGGCCTTTTCAGAAAAATCCTGTCTTGAATAGCGTGTGTTACTTTTGTTTGCGTCAACATTAATAACAGTCGTATTAGTCTTCGATGTTGAAGCAATAACAACACCGTTTACTTCCTCTGTAGCTAGTTGAACTATTTCTTTTTTGGCGCGTTCTCTTAAGCTTTTTACAGTTTCCTCATCATTACCCATCACAGTGGTAGATCTGTTTAATGTTTTAACAATGGGGTTATTATTAATATCTTTTTTGTAATGTATTTTAAAGCTACCACTCGATTTTTCGGTTTGCTGAGGTTTTATTTTATTGCTTTCAGCTAAAGGAATAACGATGTCGTATTCATTATTTTTACTGGAAGCACACCCCGCTAAAAAAGTAATTAGGATTAGCGGTAATATTTTCATTTTAGGCCTCTTTGTTTTTTATGCGCATCACTTAATACTTTGTAGTCTTCCACCTCTTTTATTGAATCAAGAATATCAAAGTTTCTAGGATCAATAAGATTCGCTTTTGTCATTAAGTCATAAGCTTCTGTATGTTTGCCCTGCATTAATTTTATTAAACCTTGGTTGTGAAGGGCTATGGCTTGATCTTCAATTGAATTACTATTTTGAGCAACTTGTTCAAAAATACTAAAAGCTTGGCTTAAACGGTCTTTTTTTACGTACTCTATACCTAAATCAATATTTTCATCTTCCCCATTTAGGTAATTAAGTTTTACTAAAGAACGATATGGGGAAATTTGTTTAACAACAAAGTCAGCCGCCTTTTCTATTAAAAAGTCAGCAACTTCAGAGTCGGTCCGGAGCTTATCTTTTGCTTTACTTCTATTTTCGCTTGAGCTTTTTTCTTTACTGTAAGTAAATGTTTCAGAAGCACTATTTAGTGTTTGCTGGCCATAAATGACGTAATAAGTTAGGGTTAAAGTTTGTTTAACCGATGCATGATAGCTGTACCACGTTTCTTTTTTTCCTTCATGCTTTTCACTCCATGAATTACGCTCTACTCGAGATGGTAAAATTTCACCAACCAGCTTATAGGGGGAATTGGCATGTACCTTTACATATCCATGACTCATTAATTTAGATTTTATTTTTGCCGAAAGCGCATTTCCCTTAATGTTATATTTATCCCCGTTAAAACCAACTACAGCAATATGATCAAGAGCAAGTCCTGACTTACTAGGCATATTCATTGTTGAATCAACTTCAACTTTTGAAGCGCAGCCAGTAAGTACAGCCAATAAACTAAAAAAGTATAATGAATGTGTGAATGTTTTTTTAATATTTAGCATCGCTTTTTCCATTTCCATGTTGAATGTGAAACTAACGCCTTTTTTGCTGGAAAGGCAATTAATCACCCGATAAGTAGTTTTAAATTTGGTCTATAGATTTATAAATAGGTTGACGCTCTAGCACCTTTTGTAAATACTTTTTTGTTTCTTCGTATGGAAGGTCTCTAATAAGCTTGTTATAGACCTCTTCAGGCGTCATTTTATTTATTATGTTAGAAGCTTTATTGATATTTCTTGAGTTATCGGTGTTAAAGGCTTTAGCTACGTTCCCTGCACCGGTGTTGTAAGCTGCAATCATGCAATAAAACCGACTTTGCTGATTACTTATTTTAGCCAAATAGCGTGTGTTTAAAAGGTGCATATATGCAACACCTGTTTCAATATTATTCTTTGGGTTGAATAAATACTCCTTGCTCATGATGTTCTTTTTCTTATGTAAAAAAAGATTAACATCAGCTCCTGCACTTATAGGCACAATCTGCATTAAACCAAAGGCGGGGATTGGAGATTCTGCTTGAGTATTAAAGTGACTTTCAGTATGGATAATCGAAAAAAGCAAACTCTCGGGCAACCGCCAACGCTTACTATGCTTACTAACGATATTTTTATAGGGGGCTGCTTTTTTTATAAAACTGCTATGGGCAAGCGGTATGGTGTAGGTGGTAACTCGTTTATTTTTTAGCTTTTCTCTTTGTTGCATCGCGTTAGCTTCTTCTTGCGACGCTTTTAAGCTTTTTATACGCTGTGTTTTTTCTGATTCTATTTTTGCTATTTCTGCAGTCAATTTCTTTTTAGCGAGTAAATTTTCGCTATCTAGCTGAACAGGTGATGATACTTGTAAAGACATATCAAACACTTTTTCAACTTGTTGGCGAGCTTCAATAGCTTGCTTATTTATTTTATTAATTTCTTTTTCTATCAATGCTTCAGGCTGTGCAATCACTTCAACCGGCGTTTCAACGGGAGAGATATTTTCTATATTTTTTTTAAGTATCTTAAATGAAGTGCTATTTATTTTGCTCGCTACCACTTCATTAGCATTTAACGCACTTTTTAGAGCGTTACTGATATCTTTTGTAGAAACATGTTCTTGCTCGTTGTGCAAAATGCTAATACTTATCTGGTCATTCTCATAGTCAATAGTGGTTTTTGCTTTGTTATCAGGGCTATAGTAGGTCGTTTGACTAGAAAGCTGAGGATCTGTTTCACCCCACGTATTAATGAGCTTGTCGCGTATATCATCAAGTTTTTTAAAATGTTTGCGTCTAAAATCTTGATATTCAGATAAGTAGCTTTCTTTCCAGTCGTTAAACTCTTTTAGTTCTTCTGCACTGCCTTCTTTTTCTAAAGCGGCCATTTCTTGCTCTAGCTGCTCAAATGGATCATTTGTTTGTTGAGCAGAAACTTCCGTTACATTTAGCATTAAGGTGGTAAATAGTGGTACATATAAATTAAGTTTGAATAAACTCATAAAAAAACCTTTATCAACTTTTTGTTAATGTTTGGTACTCAAATCGGGTGAGTAAAGACTCTGCAACAATTTTGCTCTCTAATTCACTGACTGCATAATAGTTGGGCTTTATCATCGCTCGTAATGATTCAACTTCCTTTTTCAACTCATTAAGGTTATCTGAATAGGTAGCCAAAGAATCCATCGTGTTAATACTTGTTTTTATTGTTGCTAAATACTTCTCTGGTACTTTTACGGAGCCAGGAACTGCGGCGTAGCCAATAAACCCTTTGGATAAAGAAAGAAACATTTTTTCTTTACCAAGATTTTGAGATTCTAGATAATAAGTCAAGTTACGATTGTCAAAGCTGTATTCAAATTCACTTGAATTTTTCTCTAAAATTGTTGATTCGCCCAGTGGGCCCGAGAAAGGTATCTCAGGAGAAAAATCTGAAATACGTGACACTACGGAGTAACCATTAATACGCTTGTCAGAGGTGATGACTGTAAAGATAAACTTTTTTCTAATGTAATAGTAAAACTCAACATCAACAACTATTCGTGACCTTTTTACTGCGTTAGGTTCCCCTAAAAATGTTTTGATGTAAGCGATGCTATTACCTATGTTAACTTTATCTATCTGCTTATACTGAACTTTATGTGTAAAGTTCTCTACGAACGCAGAGTAAGCACTTTTAAGAACATCTTTTGTATCACCCCACTGTCCAATAGAAATCAATATAGCAGCTATCATTAAGATAGAGCTTTGTACTTTTTTCCAGGTTGATGTTTGATTATTATTTTCTGTCATATTTTTACTTATAATAGAAACTTCACGCATAGTAATTTGGTGAAGTTTTTTGACCGACAACTATGCAATTAATTGGTTAGTTTTTTTATTTCTTGATCTAGGTCGTTTTCGGCTTTTTTGGCTTTGAATTCTTGATACAAAAACTTTTCGTCAGCGGGGTTTATGGTTCGTTGACTTTGTTTAAGAATGTCATTGAATAAGGATTTTGTTTGATTTGGTTCAAGGGCTGTAAGTACACAAAAATGATCTTTTCCAGATATATTAACAATATCCGATTTTATTAGCCTAGAGCCCTGCAATTTTTGCTTGGTTAGTTGCTTTGAAACAGAACTAAAGCTTGTACCAACAGTAGTATCGTCGTTTGCGTCTGTACGATTGCTATATGTTTTTTCAAGCCCTTCAATACGTGTTTCTATTTGTTGTGCTAGCGCTAGACGACTGTTTGCTGTTGCGAGTTTTTTATCAATAGATAAGTTGCCTGAGAACTTCACACAATCTGTCGCGGCAATGCCTTCACTTACATGAGGGTTTAAAACCCAGTCAGGCAGATTGGAAACAGGTGTACTTGCGCTTTTTTCTGCAACTGTATTACAGCCAGCAATAACAACAACGGCAACAGATGTTAATAATGTGCGGGATATTTTCATATAGTCACTAACCTTGTAGTTAATTTAGGTGAAAATTTAAGCAGACACTAATTGTATGTTTGTAGAATAGTTTTATTTGTGTAAAGGAGGGAATGAAAAACTGCATTATTTGATTGCCTCCATGCTTAAATAACTAGTTTTAAGAATAAACCAAATTATTAATAATTAATATAGATTAGTGTTTTTAAATAATTTTTAATACGCACTGGTATTTAAATTCTTTAACAGAAACAACTTTACGTTTTTAAGTACTATACCTAGTTGAAAGTTTAAAAGCGTGCCACTTACGCCGTCTCCCAATATGGGATTTCGCCATAATACTTTATAAAAAAGTCGATAAATGCACGTACTTTTGGCGCGAGCAACCGGGAGCTTGGGTATACAGCCCAAATAGCGGCATTTGAATCCATTGGGTAATCTTTTAGTATTTGAACTAGGGTGCCTTCTTTTAATGCGTTGTGGGCGCACCAAATAGACGAAATAGTAATACCTGCATCATTAATACACGCATCCCTTATCGACTCTCCATTATCAATACGAATACTGCCTTTTACCTTAACTTTTTCAATGCCATTTGGCGTTTTAAAGCTCCAGTAGTCAATCCCAATTAATTTAATACAATTATGGTTGAGAAGATCCTGTGGTGTTTTTGGTTCTCCGTGTTCTGCTATGTAGCCTGGTGAGGCGCATATAATTCTATGGTCGCGGGCTAACTTTCTGGCTACGAGGGTTGAATCGTTAAGCTCGGCATTTCTGATAGCGATATCAAAACCACCTTCGACCATGTCTACAATACTATCGCTTTGTCTTAAATCCACTTTAAGCTCAGGGTGCTGATCAATAAAAGCTTTAAGTGCGGGCACTATATGCATACGACCAAATGAGGAAGGAGCTGCAACACGAATCGTGCCTTGGGGGGTAAAAGAGCCTGCGCCTACAGCTGCTTTTGCACTATTTATAGCATTTAATATTTCTTCAGCGTGAGGTAAAAACTCTCGGCCTTCTTCAGTTAAAGATACTCGCCTTGTTGTACGGTGAATTAGTTTTACACCAAGCGATTCCTCAAGCTTAATAATATGCATGCTAGCTACCGGCGGCGAAAGGCCAAGTTCCGCGCCAGCTGAACTAATATTGTGTGTAGAGGCGACTCGAACGAATAACTTTAGGTGTTCATTGTTCATTATTAAAGCCTATTATTAATTAAATTTTAAAACTAGCTGTTAATTTGAGTGTATTATCATGGGTATCTCTTGTAAATATACTGGCTGTTTAAACTAAACAAGCGGGTACCATAAATGCCAGCAGCATGGCGAAATACTAGCTAACCCTGCAACAATTATTGATGAAGGGCGCCTATTGCCTGTGTTAGACAACATTGAATTTAATCTTGAGGATGCAGGTAAAACGCATGATGGCCTTGCTAGTGGTGAAGGTATGGGGAAAGTGGTTATTTCACTATAAATTGTCGTGTCGGCTTAAGCCAAGCACTTATTAAATGTGCCCGGCTTTTTTATTATTTATAGGCAAAATTACTCTACAAAGGTTTACGGTTTAATAGTCATAAGTTCAATTGAGATCTATTTGTTTTGATAAAAATAAGGTAGTTAAGTCTGTTATTTTTATCAGGGCTTCTTTATCTGCGTGGGTCCATGATATTTTCGATCCAATACTTTCACAGCAAATCACGCCTAGTGCCTTATTATCTTTAAAATAAATGTAGTCAAGTAGTGAGTAAATATCGTATGGCTCAAAATAGCTTTTGGTAAAGCCTTTTGTAACTTCGTGATTTCTTGCATCGGGGGCATCAAGTATTTGGTGGCTTAGTATGTAGTTAAAGTAATCTGGGTAGTCTTTTGCTGTTAATACTGAGTCAAGAATGACTTCATCGTTCTCATCAAGGCACATTAAGCAATTTATCTCAGAGTATTCTTCATTAAACAGCCATAAGCTGACTCTGTTGGCCGCAGGTATTAATCTTTTTAGTTCACGGCATGTTTGTTTAAGTTTATGTTCTCTTTTAATGCTCGGGTCACTAATTTTTATTGCTAAGTCTTTGAGGTTTTCGTTGTTTGGATTGTAAACATTAAGCAAGCTGTTCAAGCTATCTTTATTAAATGGCTTAGTTAAATAACCGTCCATGCCAATATTTAGGTAATGCTCAATATCTTGTTTCATTGTGTTGGCAGTCATGGCAATGATAGGTATTGATTTACCGTTTTTCAGTGCTCTTATGGCCTTGGTTGCTTCAACTCCATCCATTACTGGCATTTGAATATCCATAAAGATTAAATCAACGTGGTTGTTAACAAAGTAATCAACACACTCTTTACCGTTTTCAGTAAAAATCACTTGAGTGTTGTGCGCTTTTAACATTTTATTGACGACGATTTGATTTATTTTATTATCTTCCGCAACTAAAATAGCACAGCCTTGTAAATCAGTTACTTCTTTGTTTTTCTTTAGCAAACTATCTAAAATCGATGCTTCAAAGCTTTGCTGATAAATAAATGTAGAGCCTTCATTTTCTTGGCTGGTAAAACTGATTTTCCCACCCATTAAATGACTTAACTTATTACAAATAGAAAGGCCTAACCCTGTACCACCAAATTTACGAGAGGTAGATGAGTCAGCTTGATGAAATTCTTTAAATAAGTTTGCTTGTGCTGCTTTGTTTATTCCTATACCTGTATCTATGACCTTAAATGTTATGTTCTGTGTATTTAAAGAGTGACCTTTTAAGTTAATTATTAAATCAACGTGCCCAGCTTGAGTAAATTTAATTGCATTTGAGCATAGGTTATTTAATATTTGCGATATTCTTAGTGGGTCACCTTTTAATGTTTCAGCCACTTTTTTATCTATTGATACATTAAACTTTATACCTTTATCAGAGGCTTGTTTTTTTAGTGGCTCAATTACACCATTAACAACGTCTTTAAGGTTAAAGTCGATATGTTCAATATCTAATTTTCCAGCTTCTATTTTTGAAAAATCTAAAATATCATTCACTATATTGGATAAAATATTGGCTGAGTTTAGAATACTTTTTAGCGCAATATCTTTTTCACTATTACTGCTGTCAGATAAGCCAAATTCGGCCAAGTTTAAGATACCGTGAAGTGGTGTTCTTAGCTCATGCGACATATTAGCTAAAAATTTACCTTTTAAATTATTGGATGTATCTGCTTCAGCTTTTAGTTTTTCAAGCTCTTGAATATGAGTTTTTTGCTGTTCTAATGCTTTACTTAGTTCTCTGTTTTTTAGCCTTAACTCTAATTGGGCTATTACCTCTTTACTTAAAATAGTTAACGCACTAATTTGTTTTTTAGTTAATTTTTTAGGTTTATCACTAATTACACATAAAGTACCAATTGTACTGCCTTGCGGTGTGATAAGGGGGGCACCTGCATAAAAGCGAATGTTTGGATCGTTGGTTACTAAAGGGTTGTCGTGAAAGCGCTCATCAAGTAAAGCATTTTGTATTTCAAATACTTGGTCTTGCAAAATAGCATGCGAACAAAACGCAATATCACGCTCTGTTTCAGTCGCTTCAATACCGTATTTTGATTTAAACCATTGTCTTTGCGGATCGACTAAACTTATAAGTGATATGGGGGTATCACATATATCTGAGGCAAGTTGAGTTAAGTCATCAAATACTTTTTCAGCTTCTGTATCTAATATTTCGTACTCATACAATGCTTTTAATCGAGATTGTTCATCCGCTGGAATTCGCGCTTTTTGCATAGTAATACCTAATGTTTATGTAGCGTTACTATAGAAGTAAAGTGAACTGAATGACAGCTTTTAGCATTAAAATATAAAAACAATAAAGAGTTTTTTATGTTGATAATGGGTAAAGGTCTGAGTTGTTTAAAAAGCGATATTGACAGCGTTCGGCGTGTATTTTGAAGAAGAAAGGCCAAGTAAGAAGTTACTTGGCCTTTAATGTGTATATTTTTCTAATCGCTAATTATTTCTTTTTTTCACTTGGTACAGGTTGTCCGTAACTAGGAGAGCGTGGACCATATAGCAGGCCATTGTATGTATCAGATGATAATAAACGGCTTGATGTAATTGCTGCTATCTCGAACCCTTTGTCGGTAATGGTTTCTGCAATTTGGTTTATTGCAGCCACAACTAACATGCCGACTAATCCGCCACCGCTGTTATTTTGTTGTTCAGCGGATGAAGCGCGCGCTTTCCCTTGCCATAATTGAACCCCAGTTCGTAAATCAACAAGTGATGCAGAAACAGTAACAGCCGTCTCACTAGAAATTACAACATAGCTTGTACCGTACTCTTCAACGGTAATATAAAGTGCAGAATCGGCACCAAAAATACTATGAAGTTTATCTACAGGAACTTGGTGCACGTCGCTTGCAACAGTAAGGCCGTTTCCTTTAAATGTTTGTTCAACTACAGCCACTGGAAAAACATAAAATCCAGACTCTGCAATTGGAGCAACCATTTGGGTCATTACGCTATAGGGTGCGATTACTTCAGGTGTGTTATTAAGTGGCGGTAAGATAATAATTGAATGCGGGTCAGCTTCTTTGAATGCAGTATAGTCATGGGCTGGTGGAGGAGAAACACAGCCAGCGAGTAATGCAACAAGTGCAGCAGCAGTAAGTGATTTTAAGTTGAACATATTAGGCACCTTTCGCAGATTTTAATAGAAAATCGATATATGAAGTTGATTCTGGAAATAGTGACTTTTCAGTTTCAAAGTGAGTTGTACCTAATGCAGCATTACCTGTTTCAAAGTAAAGCATACCTAAATGAGCGTGAAGCCCTGGTGCAATAGCTTTGCTTTTGTTTGCTGCGTCAGCAATAACTTGTTCTAGCATAGTAATTTGTTCTTCAAGGGTAACATCTTCTGCTTTTAAGTAAGCATAAACTGCGGTGTTATATTCACCGTAGTAGTAAATAGGTTCTTTGGTTGAGTTACATCCTGTAAGCGCTGCACAGACTAATGCTAGGGTTATTAATTTTTTCATTATTTATCACCCCATTGACCAGATTCAAGTCCGGTAACTAGTTTATTTACTACTTCGCGAATTGCTAAGTCGAGAACTTTTCCATTAAGAGTTGCATCGTATGAAGCTGTGCTACCAAACCCAACAACTTCACGTTCAGATAAGCTGTATTCACCAGCTCCTTGAACTGAATAAACCACTTCTGAGGTGGTAACATCAACAATGTTGAGTGTTACTTTAGCATAAGCAATTTGTGATTTACCCTTACCAAGTAAGCCAAAAAGCTGACGGTCGCCGATTGCTTTACGACCAAATTCAGTCACATCGCCAGTAACCACAAATTTAGCACCGCTAATTACTTGTTTTGTTCCTGTTAATTTAGCTTCGTCAGCAAGCGCTGCCATATTATCGCGATCAAGCACACTAAAGCGGTTAGTTTGCTGTAAGTGACTCATTAAAGTTGTTTTGGCTTGGTTACCTAAACGGTCTTGGCCTGACGAAAAAATACCATTTTGAAAACTTGAGCGATTAACAAATTGACCTACAACAAGTTTACTTTTAGTACCTGTATAGGTTGTGTTGTAACTTGCCACTGTAGGGGTCTCAACAACTTTTGATGATGTTGTTGCACATCCAGCTAATGTAGATGCCACTATTGCAGAGATTAGAATTGTTTTAATGTTGCTTTTTGCTGTGCGCATAAGGTGTTTATGTCCGTTTAAATAATCACAAAAATATTTTAGAAACAGACTATTAATATTTAGTTCAACTAAATAAATATTTGTAGAGTCCATTCCGTGTGTATTTATAAACAAAAAACAATGTAAAGGCAATGTTATTTTATAATTATTAGGTACATAAATTCACATACTTCAAGGCTAAAATATTAGCAAAAACTAAAATAATAATATTGGTTTTCGATTTGCAACACCTTGGCTATTGATGCTTGAAAGTAAATAAACATGTAAAATTGTATGTCAGCATGCCGTGCAATATTTCAGTTGTTTATTGTTGCATTTACATAATTAAAGTTCCTAAAAACAATTACAGACAATACAGCGCTATTAAATATGGCGTTATTTACATTATTCACGAGGTTTTGTATTCACATTAATTGCTAGTTTAAAATATAGTATTTAAAGCAAGGCCCTAGCCTGCTTAGCACTTATTAATAGATATAAGCTGGACTTTTTAGTACTTGGTTAATAACAGTGTTAATGATCTACATTTTGCTACTTTAAACTTTCAATTAGCTTTAGCTTACTTTTAAAATTTAACTTTACATGAATGTAGCGAGCTAGTGTGGCAATTAGTACCAAAGTGCCAATACCTACTTGTGTGAGCCATATTGTTGTGTGGTTGTACATTAAAATGCTCACGACCGCAGTGATGCAAAGCGCAGCCCACAAAATGGAACAGCCTATAAGGTTTAAACGCCAGTAGTTTATTTGATTAATGAGCTGCTGCTTTTTAAAAAGTAGTAAACCATTAACATCTAGGGTGTGTGTATTTATTAGCTTTTTGCGCTGAATAAATGCCCATACTGAAAACCCAATTGGTAACGGAGTTAAAATTGCATATAACACTTGCTCAAGAGTGCTAGTTGCTTCAAAAACTAATGCATAGATACAAAATAAGCTAACAAATGCGCCAGCAACAAAGTCTAACCATGCTTTAATTGATTGTTTTTTTCTAGCCGATGTAATTTGGCTCAGTAGTGCGGCAGTATCCAGTTTTGGAGTCGCATTTTTATAGTCTTTTTGCCATTGTTCTAATAGTGGATCCATAATTATTATTGCTCCATTAGCTTTTGAAGTTGCACACGTGCGCGGCTAGCGCGCTTGGCAACGTTCGCTTCGTTTAGACCTAACGTATGTGCTATTTCGGCTTGGTTAAAACCTTCTAATTGAAGAGAAATAACTTGCCTAAATTTTAATGGTAGCCGTCTCATCGCTGTCATTAAATCATACGTGTTATCGCTGTGTTGGTGAGAATCAGTACTAACCAAGTCAAGTAAAGGGTCGCTTAAATTATGACGATCTTGGCGACGTGTTTCTTTTAAAACATGATCGACAGCACGGTTGTGTGCGACCCTAGCAATAAAGGTCTTCATACTTGAATCGCCTCTAAAGTTTTCTACTGCATGCCAAACAGCTAACGATATATCTTGCAGTAGGTCTTCTCTAAGTGCTTGGTCTGCTTCATGTGTTGTAGCAATACGCGCCATTAAAGGTGCGTATTGCAATAGTATCTCATGAATATGATCCCTTTTTTCCACTAGTCTTCCTTGTTTTTGATAAATACACTTCTGTAAGCAATATAGCTTATACACGTGAGTATAGGACCCGTAATAATCGCACTTAATAAAAAAGTATAAGGAGCTAACAATAGACTTAAGAAAGAAATTAGCGCGATTAAACACATTGGTTTAAACGCATAGAAAAAAGCATTTAGGCTACTTTTTAATGCTTGCAGTACATTTTTATCACCAAGTAAAACACAATAGCCTGCAAAACTGACAGGCAGTGTAACAGGAATAACCGAGGCAAAAATAATACCTAGTTGCCATTGGGTAACTTCAGTAGGCTGCGAAAATAAAAGTAAATTTATGCCATCATTTCCTAGTAAAAGCTTTGCTACAAATAACTGAATAAAAAAAGCAGATGCTAAAATTGCTGAAAGCGGAATCATGCTTAGCCAGTTTTTAGCTTTAAAAATCGACTTCAATGAAAATACTTTTTGAGTGGCCAAATGGTGAATGACGATAATAGCGCTGCTGCCTACAAAAGTGGCAGCCCATTTGGAGGCTAGCATGCCATAAGGGGCGGGTAGTATTTGAAAAATACCTTCAATAATTAAAGGAAGCAGTAAAAATAAAAAAAGTTTTACAGGTGCTTGCTTAAAAAGTGAAAAACCGTCTTGAAGCCATTGATTAGCTTTACTAGCGGGTAAACTATGTAGTGGGGTTACTGTTAATGTATTCATAATTACTCTCCTTTTGATTGTTATGTTATTAGTCGATAACAATGAGAATAATCTGACATTTTATTTTTAATTAAAGTAAAAAATTTAAAACACAAAAATAGATTTATAATTAGATTAGCTTACATCACAAGCAGGATGTAAATTAAGCACTTCGGTAACTACTTGACCAAATAGAGCTTGTTCTTGCTTTGACAAATTAATAGTTGGGTCAAATTTCATGATATCCGCGGGTCGTGAAGTAATTATTTCTGAAAAAGTCATTGCTGTTAATACATTGCCAGCATAAGAGGCATGGTTGCCATCATCCATATGTAGTTTTGCATTTGGCATTAACTCTAAAAGCCTGTTCCAAACAAGGCCAATAGGAGCTACGCAGCTAGGTTGTTTAGCGCTTATTGATAAATGTAAGTCGTATACACGCTGGCCTTCTTCAGGGTTGCCTCTTTGTGGATGTTCAGGAAATAAAATAGGTGTGATATTTTGTGCCTTGGCTGATGAAATTAAATGCTCAGCGGCATCAGTAGGGTAAGTTGTTAAACCAGACTGAGAGTATTTTTGGCCATTGAAAAATGGCATGGCTTAGATTTTTGTTTTTAAGTTTGTCTACGTTTGCCCTAATACTCACAATATTATCTAAAAAAGGTCCCGACACTGTGGTTGTTTGAACTGACTTATCTGGGTATTGGTTTTCGATTATATGCTCAATGATCCGCCCTAACTGACTGCTGTGACTATTGCCATAAATAATAATGTTGTAATTACCTTCAATATTGTTTTGTGTAATTGGAGTATGACTGGCACTTGTATTTGATTGCTGAACTTTGGTATTACTGCTGCCTGAACCGCAGGCTGATAAAAAGATTAAAGAAAAAAGCCAAAATTGTTTAGGGGTATTAAAACTTATCATACTAATTTGTACCAATATTGAAAACTACTTACTGATACTAGTAGGTTAATTCTTATGCCACAAGTTCTTGCACGGCTCAAATACCTTAGTGATATTTTGTTTTATGATTTAAACAAAAAGCCCAGCAAAAATGCTGGGCTAAGGTACTTAGGTAATAAAGGTATTATTGCGCTAATTCACCAGTAGCTGACTCTATGTGTGCTCTTACAAACCACTGAAATTGCTCAAGATCGGCAAGTTGGCTTATTAACATATCTTCAGATACTGGGTCTAAATCTGATACCGTTTCGATGGCTTTACGGTGATCGGCATTAATGCCGTTGTACACTTTATCTAACGCGCCTAAATGCTCGGTAACAAGTCCTTTACCTAATGAATATTCGTTCCATGTACGGCGGTCAACAATTGACTTAGGTGTCCCTACTGGTATGCCGCCTAAAGTGGCAATACGCTCGGCTATTGTATCTGTCATTTCGCGCACAGCTTCAACCTGAGGGTCTAGCATTTCATGCACACCTATAAAATTAGGACCAACAACATTCCAATGAATATGTTTTAGTGTTAATTGAAGATCTATAAGTGCAACCATGCGGTTATCTAAGGCTGCGATAGTTTTTTCAGCTGATTCGTTGCTCATACCTGGTGCAGTAAATTTAGCTTGCTTATTTGTATTGCTCATAACTTCTCCTACTTAACTATTTAATATTTTCACGTAGTCCTTTAATGTAATAAATACGTGATAATTGTATGAAGCAATCAATATGCCGAAAGTTAAACTAAATATAATTGTTTTAAATCAGTCGCTTGTGTTTTTGCTTTTGTTTGGTTTTTTATTAATATGAGGTGGTTATGAAAAGTCTGCATCTTTTTGTAAAATTTGCAGACCAAACAGATTTGCTGAAACTAAACTAGAATATTTTTAACGGGTGTATTCATGTGCCTTTAGTAATTCAAGCGGTATTACTTCAAGCGATTTTTTATTAGTGGCCTGCAAGATTACTGGCGGCGCAACGTTTGCTTGTTGCGCATGAAGCCATCTTATTGCGCATAAACACCATTTGTCGCCAGCTTTTAAGCCTTCAAAATCGTAAAGTGGATTGGGCGTTATGAGATCATTACCTTGTGACTTCGAAAACTGTAAAAATTCTTCGGTCATAATTGCACACACACTATGATTACCGCGATCAGAGTCTGGTACATAGCAAAAACCCTCGCGAGTATACCCGCCATTCCCACAGCATAATTGTAACCGGGTATCCAGAACGTTAAATTGATTTGCCATAAGGTGCCTTAAGTCATTATGTTTAATACAGTAAAAATTACTTTATCAGGCGCTAAAAAGTATAGCTACTAAAGTGAGGATGTTTGATTATGACTTTTTAAAAAAAATTGGGGCATTTAAATGAAGGGAGGAGGGGAAAAGTATTATTTGTGCCACAAACTAGTTTCACTAGATCGTGGCACAAGTTGAGTTAAAGTTTGTTAACTATTCGTATTTTCTGGCTTTTTTAGTTTTGATTACTGCAATGTATGCGTGCCAGCTTGCATAGCTAAGTAGTGGCATAATCACAATAAACCCAACAGCCCCAGTTACAAAACCAAGCGCAACCATTAGGAAAATGCATATTGACCAAACAACCATTGGCGCAAAGTTATTTTTAACGGCGTTAATAGATGAGACGATAGCTGTCATTATGTCTACGCGTCTTTCCATCATAATTTGTGGTGTAAATGCAGACACTGAAAAAACAGACACGAGTAAAACGCCACCTGCAATTGTACCAAGCGTTAAAAATGCTGACAGTTCTTCAAATGTTGGGTTAGCGTAGTTAGGGTATAAAGCATGAACAAGGGCGGCAATGCGCATCCACGCAATCATTATTACGAGTAATAATATTGCAAATCCCCACTCTCCAACTGGGTTTCTAAACATCGACTTTAGCGAATGCCTAAAAGTGGGTTTGTGGCCTTTTTCGAGTTCCCATGCTACGTCGTATAGGCCGGCTGCGAAAGCGGGTCCAATTAAAACAAACGCAACAGTGGCGGGTAAAATTACAAATACGCTTTGTGCAAAAAATGCAGAGTAGATAATAGCTGCAGGAATAATACTAAACACTAGGCCATAAATTACAGTAAGTAACGGGGCTCGGGTCATGTCTTTAAACGCAAGTGCTAACCAGTGAAAAGCAGCGAACGTATCTACTTTGTTACACTCTATACAGCGAGCAAATTCGGTGTTTTTTTCAATTGTTTTTGTTGTAGGCATAAGTGGAGCTCCTCTATAAAGCCTCTATTTAGGTTTAGGTCATAAACGCTTTATTTACAAATATTAAACATACATACGGAGCTAAAATTAAAATTGTTCACTAAATAAACGTTTTATGTTTTTTAGTAGGGGTATTACAAAAGGAAATTTTATAAGAGGATTGCTGAAATCTATATTAATAAAGTACTACTTAACCTGTAGGCAGGTTAAGTAGTTAAATAATGCTCAGCCTAAGCTGATTGCTAGGTATTGTATCTCGTCACCATTTATTTGTGGCAAAAAGTAAATATCGTTGTATTTAAAATATTGCTGAGAGTTTATGGTAACTGGCTCAGCTGACGATGGTAGTTCATCGTAAACTTGCCCTAAGCTATAGTCGAAGACGTTGCCAATTTTAATAGCTTTGTTGCGCTGAATTATTGGCGCATCTACCACTTTATAGCCGCCGTTATCGGCAATATAAAAAACGTTTTGATAAGCATAATATGTGGTGTTGCGATGTTTCATACGCGAATAATGTCTAGGAAGTTTTTTAATGCGCAGTCCGCGAGGTGGCATCACAGCGTGATAGCCTTTTTTAGCTTTTCGGTAGTAAATGCCGTCATTAAAGCTAAATGAAATTCCATTAAACCAAATAGAGGTACTTCTTCTTGGCAAGTGCCTTATGTATCTATTTTCTTTGTAATAACGCGGCTTATACCTATTAGTTAGGTAGTTATATTTATGATTGTCGAAACGTAGTTGTTTACGCTTTTCTTGCTGCTTTTTTTGCTTGTTCTTTTCTTTTTTACGGTCTTGGCGCTTTTCTTTTTTATGCTCTATGCGTAGTTTTTTTTCATGGCGACGTTCATCGCGCTTATACTCAATGCGTTTAGGGTTTTCGTGCTTATAATTTTTATGAACTTCTCGCTCGTTGGGTGCTGCAATTGCGGTGCTTGAAAGCGCGCTAATGGCAATTATACCCGATAGTAAAAATGTAAGTTTCATAGTGTGCCTCGTTTATGTTGTTACATAACTAGGCTTAATATTAACCTCTGAAACTGAACATTAACTGACCTATTTAATGTTTGGGCGTACCTTTACATTGCTTTACGTAAGCCAAACAGTTTCTTACTTTTTATTACAGTTTTAAACAGGGCGCTTTAAACAATCATATGCATGTGGTGAAAAAAGAGTGCAGGTTAAAATTAAAGACTAATTTTAAGACAAGCTATTAAAATTTAAATCATTTTAATAGCTTGTTCATTAGTGCTTAGCTGGGGTTAACAAATCTCATCGAGTAAATGCATCACACGTTCGCTGGCTGCTTCCATTTTATGAATATGCTTAATTGCAGATTCTTTATCGCCATTTTGAATTGAGTGCAGAGCCGCAACACCATTTTTATGTACTTCACTATGCGGGTTTTCTAATTGTTTAAATGCATTGGTGTGTTTAAATTCAGCAGACTGCTCTGAACTATACCACTGGCCTAATCGGCACATTGTATGGTCGCTAAAGTCATTAACTGACTTGTTGCTTTGGCCATTTGCTACTGCATAAATGTCACCTTTCCATACAACATGATCTAGTTTAACGGTTTGAATAAACGACAACGTAGCAGCCTGAGAAATCGTATTTTTCATGTTGTTACAAAAATCGATAATTGAAGTGTAATCGGTATTCAGTGCATCAAAATTATCACTTAGGTGCGAACTATTTTCTTTAATACCTTCTACTGATACCACTGTTTCATCTGTTTTGTTAATAATTTCTTTTACTAGGTCGGCCACTTCTTGCGCTGACTTATTCGTGTTTGTTGCTAGCACCCTTACTTCATCTGCTACAACACTAAAGCCTCGACCAGCTTCACCCGCACGGGCAGCTTCAATAGCAGCGTTAAGTGCTAATAAATTTGTTTGATCTGATATTTTACTAATTGTTGAAACAAACGTACTGATTTTACCGGCCATACTGGCTAGGCCTGAAATGTTTTCAGTCATGCTTCCCATTTTACTGGTCATTAAATCCATTTCTTTGACAATATGATTTAGCGAGCTATTTGATTTTTCGAGCAGGGTGTTTATTTTATCGCTTACTTTGTTTTCTTCATCAATTTTAGAGTAAGAGCCCAATACGGTTTGTCTTATATCTTCGATTTGAGCAACACCATTGATAGAGCTGGAAAGTAATGAGTGAGTGAAACTATGATCTTCATTATTATTTGGGTTATTTAACTCTTCAATTAGAGAAGTATTTTCATTGATAAGCGTTGTATTTTTATTACGTAAACTCTCAATTTCTTTTTTTAGTTGGTCATTTTCGTTTTTCAATATCGAGTAGGTTGAACTTAAAACAAACATATTTAGACCTTGATTTTTAAAAATAATTTACATTTAGTTATCATTATAGAGGTAAAATTTTATTGAGCCTATATTTATAATCACTGTTTTCTTTTATTGAACTCATATGGTGATAAATTTTTGTTAATTCTCACCATACATTATTAAGTTCAAAGTCCTTGGTTAAAGGTTGTTTTTATAAAATCCGTAAAAATGCCACTAGGTCTGTTTGTTCTTGCTTGGTTAAATTAAGCTTTATAAGCAGGTCGGTGGTTTTAGGGAAGTGTGGGTCGTTTAGTTGGTTTTTTCGTGGTCTTGGTCTAGCTCCGCCATGGTTATACATACTTACGATGCCGGCTAAATCGTCAAATAAGCCGTTATGCATCCACGGAAATGTTTGCATTAACCCTAATAGCGATGGGGTTCTAAATTGGCCAATATGCTCAGGGTTGTGGGTGGCATCGTATCGGCCTTTATCTTCAAAACGGCGGCCGTAATAATGCAGCCCTGTGCCATGGAATTGGTTGTCGCTGAGTAGTGCGCCGTTATGGCAAGTCATGCATTTAGCTTTAGTTCTAAATATATGCAGGCCATTTAACTCACTATCACTTAGACTACTAACTGCTTGTTGTGGATTTTTATTAAGCTGCGTTAAAAAAGTTTTATAGCGGCTATTTGGCGGTGCTAATGTGCGCTCAAACGCAACTAAGGCTTTTGCCATTTGCTCTGAAGTGAGGGTATTACTATTAAAAGCACTTTGATTAAATACACTGTAGCTTTTATCTTTATTTACCCGCGCTAAAGCTATCTCAGGGTCTAAGTCCATTTCAATTGGGTTTGCTATGGGCATTAGCGCTTGTTGCTCTGCCGTGCTTGCACGACCATCCCAAAAAAAGCTTTGCCACTGATCAATACCAAAAATAGCAGGGGTGTTACGTGTGCCTATTTGCTCGTCAATGCCTATGGCAGTTGTACGGCCATCATGAAAGCCTTTGTCGCGATCATGGCAGGTTGCGCAGCTAACGGTATTATTACGCGAGAGCTGCACATCATGAAAAAGCTTGTCACCTAAAGCAACATGCTCAGGTTTTGGCGAGGCTACAGTCAAAAGCGACATGGGCTCAACGCTTCTTCCGTCACTGGTTTGAATAGCAGGCCAATGAGCTTGGCCTTTGCTATAATGTGAGCGTAAATCGTTATTGTTTAAAGCTTTAGAATCAGCCGTAAATAAGAATACAGCAAGGGCTACAAAAATAACTTTAATCATACTTGTAGCTCAGCTCTAACCAAAACACTCGACCAGGCTCAATACCTGATGCGCCCTCTGCAACTGTATACGTTCTATCATTTAATAAATTAGAAATATCAGCACGTAACTCTAAGCTTTGGTTGCTGGTCAGTTTATGTTTGTATTTTAAACTTAGGTTTAGCATTGTCCTGGCACGTATAGTCTGTTCTTGGTAAACATCAAATAGAGTGGAAACAACTGGGCAGCTAGCACAGACATCCTCTATATCAATACTTTCGCTTCCTCCTGTACTTACAGCTGTATCGTAGCTACCTGAATATGAGATATTTAATCCAGTGCTAAATGAATCGACCCAATCTACGTTCCAGCCTAAGGCTGCTGTGATAGGTGCTCCAAAATTAGTTCGTATCTGAGATAGTTGACTTAATGTGACCAGTGATCCTTCATCTTTTGCATTAACATAATAAACGAGCTCATCAAGTGGGGTGTTATCTACGGTTGCATTATAATTGTCATTTGATATTTCGTTCTCGGCATACGATGTATTTGCCCATACTGAATGGGCACCAAATTGTGCGCTCCATGCTAGTGAAATACGTTCTGAACTTCCCGTTCCTTCATTACTAATATCAATATAAGTGTACCCATCAAGATCTGTTTCGTCTGAAGTAGTGCGAGAGAACTGCTGATGTTTTTTACGTTTTATGTATTTTAAAGACACATTACCCATTGTCTCAAATGCGTGAGCGATACCCAGTGCAAGTTCATCATCGTAAGGGGTATCGACGTCATTAAATCGATATTTAAAGCTACCAGTGTAATTTGAATCTAACCAGTTTTGTAAATATCCACTTTCGATAGGTCTGTATTGCAGGTACGAAAACTGCTGTTGCTCTTTTATTTTATAACTGATAATTGCAGAGTCGTAATAGCGGTTAAGGCCGGCACTAATAATGGTTTTTTTATTATCAAATACGTCGTAACCTAATGAAATTCGCGGTGCTACATCATGGTTTTGTAAAAAGTCATCATAGCTGTAGCGCATACCTAAATTCACATCCAGTTTGCCATAGTTAATATGGTCGGTAACGTAGAGTGCGTTGCGATTTAAATTTACATCTATGTATTCAGCAGGGGTAACAGTTCGGCCATTAAAAAATTGCGCTGTAGTAGTTATATTATTACTGTATGCGGTGACGTGCTCCGAGTTGTTAAAGTTAATCTCACCACCTAATTGCTCAGCTAATTCTTCTATAGGGATGAGAGTTTCGAGTGCTTGACAATCAAGTGAATAACCACTGCAATTAAGGGGTGTAGTAGCACTAGACCATATAACAGGCGAGCTGTAGTTATAGCCATCTTGAAAACGCTCACGTTCTATTTGCTGATATTTAATTTCTGCACCAGCCACAACTGAGTGGGTTAATCCTAAAAATTTAAAAGTTTCTAGATTAAATGTATTTTTCCAATTGGTAGTAAATTGGCGGTTATCTAACACGCCATAATCACCTTGGCGTGAAAAGCGTTCGTCTGCATCACCTTGGTTAGCGTATTGTCCCCAGTCTTTTCCTTTTGTTTGCAGCCAATTATAAAAATGCGCTGGGCCATCTCGGCTACTATCACTTATGTTATAGCTTAAATTACTTGCCCATGTTACATATTTAAAATCTTGCTTTAATTGTATTGCGCTACCATAAGCGCCACCTTCTAACTGATAGTCACTATCAAGTGCATCAGTAATAAAACCATTCACCTCGTAGGGAGAATAGATCATACTTATCGTAAAATTATCAACCCAGCCGTTCTTATAACCATATTTAAATATAGCGTTAATGTTACGGCGGCTTTGGGTTTTTGTTTGCCCCAGTGATAAGTCACTTATATCACTGTTAAGGTAATTTAAACTAAACATCACACCGTGGCGTTTATTAAGTTGCTTTTTACCGCTCAATGAATAGCTTATTTTTTCGTATACTGGAGCCTCTAATTCAGCTTCATCTGTACTGCTTTGCTCAGTTTGATCGTCGGCTTGAATATAATGATAATCAGACCAATCACTGTGATTCCCGCGTACAGTAAAGCTAAAACTATCTTTGCCAAATGTTTCTTTTGTTTTGGTATCAACAACACCGCCAGAAAAACCACCAAATTCAGCCGGAATATTATGGTCGTACACAGTGATTGACTCAACTACATCAGAGTTTACATTCATGCTTTGCACACCGCCTGACACGTCATTACTTGATGATGTTAAGCGGCTACTACTGGCGGGATCAATACGATTATTGTAGTTCATACCATCAAGTGAAAAACCTGTTTGCCAAGGTTGGGCACCTGAGATGGATATTTCTGGCGCACTTATCTCTGCTAAGCTTTCAATGCTGAATGCCTCATTGCTTAATTGTACGCCAGGTAAAAGGGCAATTAGCTCATTTATGTCGCCATTCCCTTTGGCTGTTGCATCAATAAAACTGCGGTCTAAATACGAACGACCAATAACTTCAGGAACTTCTATTCCTATAAATTGGCCTTTGACTTCAATGTGTTCGATAGCTTCACATAAACTTTTTTTTTCATCAGTGAGTGTGCTGCAATCTTCAGGTGGGGGAGGAGTCTGTTTTTGCTCGGTCGCACCATATGAATTATGGGCAAGCAAAAACAGACACGCATAAATATAACGTGTCTGCATTGTTTTCTCTTATTTAGTTGCCAATTGGAGTGCTGTCTTCGCTATCAGCAATACCATCGTTGTCAGCATCTTCATCGGCTGTTAAACCCGAAGCGGTAATATCTTCATCAGTTACATTTGCTAAGAAGAAGTTAGGAAGCCCGTCGTTATCAGTATCAACACTGGCAACACGGTTATCTCTAAAGTCATCTTTGCTTGCAATTAATTCAGCCATTGTGGTGTAAAGGTCAAGTTGGTCGGCTTCACCGTTCACATCGTTAGTGACAAGCGCTATCGCTTGCTCGTATTCGCCAAGTAAGGTATGTGCTTCGACTAAATCTTCCATGGCATCAATAATGACAGTATCGGCTTGCGCTAAAATAAGCGTTTCAATATCAGCGAGAAGTGCTGAGGTTTGTGTTTTCACACTACTGTAAGTGCTGGCAAAGTCAGTAATACTGCCGGCATTAGCCCCCATGCTAGAAAGCATGCTGTAACGCTCCCAAAAGCCAGTTGCAGACGGTCTAAGTAGTATTGTTTCATTTTTTAGTGATTCGAGTACTTCAAGTAGTTGGTCACTTGTTAACGTGCTTAAATTTTCGTTTACTTCAACTATTGCACTATTAAATGTAGTTAAGGCTAAGTCGGTAAACCCTGCGTTTACTAAATAACCTAATGTTTCTAATCGGTATTCAAAGCGGCCTTCAATGTCATCTAATACACTAATTTTACTAAGTAATTGCGTGTTTATTGCGGGGATTTCGTCAGTTAAGCCTGCGCGGTCAAGTGATACCATTACATTGCTGTGAACAACAATTGCAGAAGTGTCGGTTAAAGTTCGTAATGTGCCTGTATTTAGTTTATTTAACATGGTTAAACAGCGATTTGCGGCAGCAGCAGTATCTGCGCCGACTTCTCTACTAATGGTGACTAGTAAACCACAGCCTTTATAGCCAGCTAAGAAAGAAGTAGATGACTCTGCACTTATGTATTCGTCAGATGAAATAAACTCACCCGCATACGTTAATACGTCTTTCGCTTTTTCGGTATACCCGTACTGATATAAAATTTGCGCTGTGCCTGCGTTGTTGTCTGTTTCAACTAAACTTCTAAAAAATTCATTATAATCACCTTCCCCGGTAAAAAAGGTAAAGGCCTCAGCGGCTGCATCGTCCACTGAAGAGCCCGACATAATGCTTTTAGCTACGCTGAAGCTATACATAATTTGATTAGCACCACTGATATCAAAATCAGATGAAAGTAAGGCAAACGCAGGGTTCTCCTCAAGATCGTACAGGCCTTCTAGTAATCCGGCCAGAGTTTGTAGTGGATAAGTATAAGTACCTAAATTGGCTTCAGTGTATTCTGAAACAGCAAAGTCATAGTTGCTATCTATGCCCGTTATACCATAAAACGACAGCGCTAGATTTACGTATTCTCGAGCTAACTCAAGCGAGTTTGCACGAAATAAAATCTCTGCTGCCCATGCGGTATAAAGCGCTTTTAGTCTTTGTGTTTTTTTACCTTTAAATTCACCGCTTTTGTGAATTTGGTAACCTGTGTTACTCGAAATGTTTACCAGTGCAGCAGCGAATGTTTGTGCTGTAAGCTGATTGGTATCAGTTGGGTCAGCTGCATATACGTCTAATGCACCTTCGGCTGCATTTTTAAACGCTGTTTGAAAGTAACCATACGTTTTTGTGTACTCTTCTTCACGTACAATCTCTGCGTAGCTGTTAATGGTATTTAGTAGGGTTTCTGCTTCTTCAGTTTGCCCTACATCCATATAATCATTTAATAGACCAAGTAACCAAGACGCATCACTACTGTTTATATTTTCAAAGCCCTTTTCAGCTAAGTACTGGTTGTAAGCGGCTAAAGCGCGTGAGCGATATTGTGCACCTTGCTCTATTTCATTGATGCTATCTAACGCAACACCTACATCTCTTAGGCCACTAGCCAGTGCTGTTTGCTCGTTAATGAGTAATAAATAGTCTTCGGCTGTATCTAAAAACCCAGCACGTGCATACGCCGCTGCTTGAACTTGGTATACGGTATAACGTGAAATTTCATCGTTAATGCTTTCGTTTACAATATCGGCTTGTTTTAAGTGTGATTTACTAGAGCTGTAATAAAAATTACGTTTGTCTTCATTTGTTACATAGGAAGGGCTTAGTGTAATACTGGCCGTAATTGGTTCATCAATTACGCCATCCGTATAGCTTATTTCGAATGCTTCATTAACTGAACTTAATGTTTGCGCTTCAAAGATAAACTCGCCCGTGCTTTCGTTTATTGTAATTACACCATTTTCAGGGGAGGTTACCAGCGTAAATGTTATTTCATCTCCATCGGCATCAACTACATTAATAGTCCCCTCTGTTGTTGATGATGAGGTAACAAATACGTTTGTTGTTTGTAATACCGGCGTATCATTAACATTTTCAACCGTAAAGTTTAGCGTTACATTTGAACTAAGAGAACCATCGCTAACTGAAATTGAAGCACTATCGCTACCAAAAAAATCGACGTTCGGGGTATAGGCAAACTTACCATTTGCTTCTACCTGTATAGTCCCGTTACCTGGTGCTTTGGCAAGCGTATAGCTTAAGGCGTCATCGTCGGTGGCTGTTACTTGGCTTGAAAAAGTGGTGTCTTCGTTTACAGTAAAACTTAAATTAGGTTGAGAAAACTGTGGAGCAGTATTACTAGAGCCACCGCCACAACCTGCCAACGCAAGAGCGCATAATATTGGGGTAAATTTAATTAGCTTGTTCATTATTGTTAATATCAAAAGTTAATGATGTTGCGAATGATAATACATATCAATTAGATTTTAAGGTGCGAAGTGTTTGTCATACTAATAGTGAGTATCCATAAAGTACTTATAAGGCAGCTAAAACACAAAACCCTGCTATTAACAGGGCTTTATTGTGAGTAAAAATGAGATTAGTAAAGAGAGTGTGGTTATTAGTTTAAGTCGCTAATAATAAGCAGCGGAAAATTTTTAACTGAACGAGGTTGCCAATTATTATAGCTAATATTGCTAATTCCAAAATAGTTAAGCACCTTAGGTGAGTACGTCCAGCCACGCGCATGTTGCTTTATGGCGGCGCTGCGTAAACTGGGTTTTAACCCTGCAGTGAGCAGGTCGTGATTTACATTTAGCTTTGTGTAAAAGGCTTTTTCGCGCAAGCTTGCTTTAGCAATTACCTCATCGTAATGGGCGCGTAATGCCTGCCACTTTTGGCTTTTTTGCGGCTCTTTTAAATGCTTTACCATGGCATCAATATCGCTATCTAACCACTTAGCTGAGGCTGCATCACCATGCCAACCAATAATTGTATTGGGCTCAATTGTAGTAGGGTGCCCAGCAAGCAACACATAATTAGCACACGACGAAAAGCAAAACTGCTTTATGTTTACCGTTAGCTTATGCGCCAAAATTAATTCGGCTAAGTCCATCCCTAAATCTATGTTTCCGCCGCCGCTGGTAATCGTAAATGTATTAATTGTAGGGTCAGTTTTTAAAAGCTCAGCTGCCGTATTGTTATTTTGTTTGTTGATTTGGCCACTGTATATAATTGTTTTATCACTTAAGGTTACTTGGGCCTGCAATAACGTGGGGAGTATTAAAAAAAGGGTAAAAATTAATTTATACATATGAGTTTTAAGTGAGTATTTTTGCCAAAGGCTACGTAATTTGGCTAAAAGTGGCAAATACTAATTTGGCTAAAGTAAGTTAACCCCTTTTGACCACTCTTAACTTTGCCCTAATAAACTATCTGTAATGATTTAAATTAGGCACAGTTAAATGGTTTATTTTAAAAAGCGGCTTTACGTAGTGAACGTTAAGCCGCTTTTTATGATTATTAGTATGGCGTATTCCTTATAATACCAATCTGCAATAATACTTAATCATTTTGAGGGGCTAAACGTGTCGCTATCTGCGTTAAAAAACTCTCATTTACGACTGTATGGATGCAGAAGGTAGAGCAATGCATGAGCAATTGCCGAGAACAACTAAATAGCGAGTTTTTTGCCTAGCTATCAACACGTTTCTCCATCCTTAAAATAGATCACTTAATTAAGCATATTGTTAATTCAATGTGAATACGTATGCACTTATATTTAGACAAAAAATACACTCGCATACAGTTTATAAATCGCGGTGCTATTGCCTAACGCCGCGTTTAGATTATTTCTAAGTTAAATTTTTTTTAATACTGTAAAACTAATAGGCCTTAGTTTATTTAAAAGAATAAATAAAAAGCCATTATAAAATGGCTTTAGATAATTAATAGGTTGGTTGGGTTTAACGCAGGGTGAGTTGTTGGTTTATTTCATCAAAAATACCGGCGTCGTCTATGGTTGAAGGGATTTGTAGTTCGTCGCCATCAATAAGTTGGCGTAAATTTTTACGTAGTATTTTTCCGGAACGAGTTTTAGGTAAGCGCTCTACGCTAACTATATTTTTTAAACACGCTATGGCGCCAATTTGATTGCGCACTGAGGCAATAAGTGCTTTTTCGACTTCTTTGCTTGACCCTGTAAAGTCATTTTTAAGTACAATCATGCCCATTGGGAGCTGGCCTTTTAGTGGGTCGTTAACACCAAATACAGCGCATTCGGCAACCGCAGGATGAGCCGCTACAATTTCTTCCATTTCGCCGGTAGAAAGTCTGTGGCCTGCAACATTTATAACGTCATCAGTGCGGCCCATTATGAATAAGTAGCCGTCTTCATCTATATATCCGCCATCGCCAGAGAGGTAGTAGCCCTCGTATTCGCTTAAATAACTGGCTTTAAATCGGGCTGTGTCTTGCCAAATAGAGGGTAAGCATCCGGGTGGTAAAGGTAGTTTTATAACTACGGCCCCTTGTTCGTTAGCTGCGCATTCATTACCGTCCATGTCGAGTATACGAACATCAAACCCCGGTGTAGGTACGGTTGAACTGCCAGGTTTGGTTGTTAATGTTTCTATTCCTACTGGATTACACGCAATGGCCCAGCCTGTTTCGGTTTGCCACCAATGATCGAGTACCGGAAGCTGAGTTTTCTCTTTTAGCCAATTGTATGTGGGCGGATCGAGGCGTTCGCCTGCTAAAAATAATCGTTTTAAACTAGAGGTATTATATTTTTTAAAGCCTTCAGCAGTAGGATCTTCTTTTTTGATTGCTCTAAATGCTGTGGGGGCACTAAATAAGGCGCTTACTTTATATTCTTCCACTACTCGCCAAAAAGCAGTGGCGTCGGGAGTGCGCACAGGTTTGCCCTCATATAATACGGTTGCACATCGGTACATTAATGGTGCATACACAATATAAGAGTGCCCAACTACCCAGCCAATATCTGAGGCGGCCCAAAATACCTCGCCCGGTTCCATACCGTAAACAGTTTTCATACTGTAGTTCATAGCTACGGCGTGCCCGCCATTTTCACGTACAACCCCCTTTGGGGCGCCTGTTGTACCTGAAGTATATAAAATATAAAGTGGATCGTTGCCATTTAAAGGTGTTGGATCTGCCGCCTGTGCGGTTTGCATTGCGTGTGTCCAATCTATATCGCGTTTGTTGACCATATTGGCAGTAACTTGGTCGCGCTGATAAATAATACAGTGATCTATTTTATGATTGGCAAGCTCTATGGCGTCATCAATAAGTGGCTTGTATTCAATGATGCTATCGACCTCTACACCGCAAGAAGCGCTCAGTATGAGTTTAGGTTTTGCATCGTCTATACGAACGGCAAGTTCATGCGCTGCAAACCCACCAAATACTACGGAGTGTATAGCGCCTAAGCGAGCACAAGCTAACATACCAATAACAGCTTGTGGGATCATGGGCATGTAAATCACTACACGATCGCCTTTTTGTACACCAAGTGCTTTTATTACGCCTGCAAATTTAGCGACTTCTTGTTGTAGTTGATTGTAAGTATAAGTTTGCTTTGTATTGGTAACAGGCGAGTCGTAAATCAGCGCAGTTTGGTCACCAAAGCCTGCAATTACGTGTTGGTCGAGCGCTAGAAAGCTGGTATTTAATTGTCCATCACTAAACCAATGATAAAGGCCGTCTTTATCCTGCGTATATGCTTGGTTTGGTGTTTTGTACCAGGGGATGTTTTTACTTTGTTCTAGCCAAAACTGGGCTGGGTTTTGTTTAAAGCTCGTGTATTGCTGTTTATACAGGCCTGACATAATAGGCTCCTAAAACTAAATATGTATGAGAGACCTTACAAAAGGTAGGCTTTTTTATGTGCCTAGGCTATTCGACCTTGGTCGGCTAAAAGTTAATCACATGGTTAATATGCAGCAGCAGTGAGTTTGACAAATTAAGGCGCGCGGCTCAGCATAGCCTCATATTTGTAAGGAATTAATTGTATGAGTAACGACGTTAGAGTGGGTGTTGCCGTTATTATTATGCGACAAAACACTATCTTATTAGGTGAGCGAATTGGTGCGCATGGTGCAAATACATGGGCAACGCCGGGTGGACATTTAGAATTTGGCGAAAGCGTTGAGCTGTGTGCAATACGCGAGGTATTTGAGGAAACAGGGCTAAATGTTAGTCAAATAACTAAGCTTGATTTTACTAACGATATTTTTAGAGCAGAGAATAAACACTACATTACTTTGTACGTAAAAGCTGATTACGAAGGTGGTGAGCCTGTGCTAAACGAGCCAAATAAATGTATACAGTGGCGCTGGTGCGATATTAATAACCTACCTTCACCACTGTTTACATCACTTAAAAACTATTTAACTACAGCAACACTTACGGCTTAGTTGATGGGCTTAATATTAACTTTTTAAAGCTCACTTGGGCGTAGTCACCGTTTTGTTTGTCGAGTGCCCACTCGCCTGTGCCCAAACAGCCAGGGTACCAAATACCTTTAGACGATTTAGTACTACATTGGTTATAAGCACCGGCCTTGAAATAATGCCAATCGGCAGCATAACCATGCGGGTGATCTTTGTCGTCCACTTTGCCGTAGGCATCAACATTGTTTCCTAAGTTAATAGAGTAGTTAACATCCTCTTTGCCTTTTGCGCTAAAGGTAAGGTGCATTACATTACCATGTACGTTTACGGTATAGCTAAAATCTTCACCAAGCGCTATACCTTCAACACCCGGATCATTAGGGTTTTCCCACGTGTTTCCCCATACTGGGTATGTAATATCAGTTCGGTTAGGATCTGTTTTTGGTAAGTTACGTTCATAGTTCCAAAAAACGGAGCCCATTTTATGATCGGGCCATTTTTTGTAATAAATTTTAAGAGGCTCATTGCCCCAACCATAACCCAGTTTTGTATCTATTAGGGCTTGGTCTTTCCCCGCATGAATTTGTCCTACCACCACAGAATATGCGGCTTTTTTACTTGAGTCTGTTGCGCGTAATGCCACATGATCAACCTTCAACGTGGCTTCCATTTTTCCACCTACAGAGCCAAAGCGCTCAGAGAGTGGGTGAACAGCTAATGCAAAGTTATTTTTTGAACTCTTTGTTTTTATTTTTGTGTTAGTACCGCGGATCATTTGCCTTAACTCACTGCGGGTGTTGGTAGAGTTAGCGCTGGTTAATGCTTTATTTGGCGAGGTGAATACCATGTAACCTTGATCGTCAAGATAGAAAAAATCAGGGTGCGCGTAGGTTTGAATTTCTTCAACATCAATTGTGTCTATTTTACCGTCGTTGTTTAAATCAACAGGTACGTTTATTTTCCATTGTGATAAATCAAACTTTGATGCAGGAACAGGTGTATTGCTATCAATAGGTGTGCTTGTATTTGCGCAGCCCATAAACAGCAATGGAGTAACAGCAGCCAGTGCTGTGAGTTTAAAAGTAGATGTTAGATTTTTCATTGTTGTCTCTGTGTGATGATGTTAATGAAGGACAATATCGACCTTGATTAACGTTAATCTAACATACCAATTTAAAATATCAATATTACCAATTACTATGATTTTTATTTTTTACTTTTTACATTTGGTTATACCAATGTGGTTTTTGAGCTTTTTTTTAATGTATTTACGTTGTGCCTTTTTAATATGCTTTGTGAGCCATTTTGTCATTTTTGGCATGAGTTCTGGTGCAAAGTTATGGCCCATACCAGGCACAATTTTTAGTTTTGCCTTTTTTATTAGCATGGCCGTTTTTTTACCTTCACCCACACTAATGACTACATCATGACTACCATGAATGACCAATGTAGGTGTTTTAATTTTTCGAATTAAATGTTGCCTATCTTTACTGGCAGCCATTGCAATGAGCTGGCGTTTGTAGCCATTAGGGTTGTTTGAACGCTCAACTATTTGTGTTGCATGAAGCCGAAGGGCGGCTTCTGTTTGTGGGTAAGCTGGGCTGCCAATTAGTTGGTTTAGTTTAATGTTGTAATTAATTGCTTCATCACGGCTTGGTGTTTTTGGTTTTAATTTGGCAAGCTTAATAAATACGCCAATGCTTTTAGCGCTCAGCCTTGGCAAGCTAGAGCTTGACATAATAGCGGTTAAGCTCAGTACCTTTTTTTTATGTTGCGCTGCTATTAGCTGGGCAATCATTCCACCCATGGATGCGCCAACAAAGTGGGCTTTTTTAATTTTAAGGGCGCTCATAAGCGACAATACATCGTTTGCCATATCATCGAGCAAGTAAGGGGCTTTAGCGTGTATTGGTAAGCGTTTACTTAACCACGATTTAAATAAGCTGGGGTTTGTGTGGTGATCTAAATGAGTAGAAAGACCTGTATCACGATTATCAAAACGGATAACTCTAAAGCCATTGTTAACCAAACCATAGTATAGTGAATCTGGCCATACGGTCATCTGAGCACCCAAACCCATTATTAGAATAACTGCAGGAGAGTGTTTATTGCCTTCATCTTGATAGTTAAGCGTTATACCGTGCGGTGTTTTAATTGTTCGCATAGCCAAGTTAGGTTATCAGCTTTACTAAAATTGTAGTGCGTATTTATTACAGTTTATTGGCAGTGGTAGGAAGCGGAAGTTTCCATTTGTTTAAAATTGCTTCGTACTCACCGCTTTTCTTAATTATTACAAGTGCTTGCGATAAGGCGTTGGCTGTACTTTCTTCAAGCATTTTATTACTGGCAAAATAAAGCGTTGAAGGAAAGTCATCTAAGTGAATGCGCTTGGTGATAAGGTTTGGATCTAAGCCCGACATTTTTAACTCGTTTTCTAATGTGAGTGTATTCATTAAGGCAAAGTCGATACGTTTTTTGTAAAGCATTTGCCAAAGTTGCTGGTAGTAGCTCACCAATACTAAATTTTTGTCTTCTTTAAAGCCCATTTGCTTTAAATACTTAGCACTTGAGTACCCGCGAATAGTGCCTATTTTATAAAACTTAGTGTGGTTTAAGTGTGTGGCTTGTGCTTTATTGCTTTTTAAGCTAACTACGTAGGCATCGGTAAAATAAACACTGCCTAACCATTTAAAGTTATTTGTGCGCGTAGGAGTTTTTAATAAAGAAAGTAAAATAGTGTTTGGATTACTTTCAAGCTCGTGAAATGCGCGCGCCATGGGCATTATTTCAAATTTAGCGTTTAATGATGTGATTTTTAAAACGGCTTTGGCTATATCAACAAGCGCGCCATCAGCTTGGCCATTCTCGTTTTTAAAGTGATAAGGGTGCAAATCTTCGGCAATAAAGTTTACTGTACTCATTGCATTTACCGCAGTACAAAACATAAATACAAAGGCGCTAATTACAACACGCAGGTACATAAAAAAGTCTTTTTTAGCCAACATTGGTTGAGTTTAAATAATATTGCCTGAAATATAAACTTAAATGTTTAATAAAAGTAAATCAAAGTTAAATTACCCCTTATTTGTTTTAAAGTATTCTAGTGGACTGCACGAATACCAACGTTTAAAAGCACGATTAAAAGAGCTTTGATCTTTAAATCCGAGCAGTAATGCTAGTTGTGCTAAATTAGGTTTATTAGGCAGTTCGTTAATACGTCGCTTGCGCTCGTTTTCAAGCATGAGGGCAAACGTTGTACCGTGCAATTTTAAGTGCCGTTGCAAGGTGCGTGGTGTCATGCTGAGGGCATTTGCAGTGCGTATTAACGTACAATTTTGTAAATCGAGCTTTGCCATTAAAATTTGGCTGACATTTTCAGTTATATTTTGCTGGTTAGTAAAATGACTTAATTGCTGATCAGATACTTGCTTTAGTGCTAAATAAATAGCAGCGTTATCAGTTTTAAAGTTCAGGTTTAAATAGCTGCTCGGAAAACAAATTTCGTTGTGTTTTGCATTAGTTAAAATTGGGCAATTAAACCATGTTGCTAGCGTATTTATTTGCGCTTGAGTAAAGTGATATTGAAAGCTAACTTGTGTCGGTGATAATTCGTTATTGAGTAATTGGCGTACAACACTCACCCAAGCTGTCATATTTCTTAATACTACTTGTTCATTACATTGAGCATGGGGAAACCAGCGGATAGTTGCTTGGCTTTTGTGTTGCTCAAATTGTGCTTGACCTATATTTGCCACTAGGCGGTCGTAATTTAAAAGCGCTTGTATAGCGTTGCCTAATCCGTTACTTGACTCGACTAAATATCCCAAAACGCCATAGTCCGCCGTACGAATATGCTGACCTAGTCTAAAGCCAAATAAAGGATCTTTAAGTGTATTTTGAGCATAATTAAGCAATGCATTATAGCTTTTTAGGCTTATGCGTGGTGATAGTTGTTGTTTTGTACGATTACTAAATTCAGTAAAGTTAATTGCCTTTAGAGCATCTTCATTATTTAAATCTTGGCTTTGTAAATAATCAAGAATACTAGAAAAGTAATGATCGGCAATGGTTTGCATTTGTCGCCTAAAGCTAAAAAATGATCGCGTATGAACAAGTTTGCCACGTTAAATTTTATTATGCTAGAGGCCTTATTTTAAGTATTGGTCACTTATGGTTTCTATAAATTTAAAATGTACTTTATTCGCTCCGCCTGAAAAGGTGGCGGCTATATTGCTGGAACATGCCTATTTAGAGCGCTTTTTTAATGCTCAATTTTCACAATTAAAACCCCACAATAAAGGTGAAATGAAAGGTGGGGCAGGTGCCATAAGGCAAGTTAAAACGCCGCTTGTTGCTTTTAATGAACAAATTATACATGCCAGCAGTAATCATATTTGTTACCGCATAATAGGTGATAAGCCGGTGGAGAATCATCAAGGAGACATATATTTAACTCCCATTGAGTATGAAGGTAATACAGCTACAGCGCTTAGGTATTGTATCGCCTTTAGGCCACCATGGTGGATGCCGGATAGCTTAATAAAGTTACTTGTTAAACATGATATATCGCAAGCACTTAAAAAATTACAGCATTATTTTAAGAGGGCACAACATGACCATTGAAGTAATTTTACTTGCACTTAGTCCCATTTTTTTAGTATTTGTTAGTGTTGAATTTATTAAATACAGGCGTTTTTACGATATAAAAGACAGCATGGCGAATACGGCCTTGGCGTTATTGCACCAAGGTGCTGATGCGGTTTCTTTAATATTACTGATGCCATTATTTAATTGGTTATATGAATACCGCGTGTTCGATATAGAGCTCTCGGTATTTACCGTTTTGTTTGCCTTTATATTTCAAGACTTTTTGTATTATTGGTTTCATAGGGCGTCGCATAATATTCATTGGTTATGGGCTGCACATGTTGTGCATCATAGCTCTACAAAAATGAATTTTACAACGGCATTCAGGCAAAGCTTAATGTATCCCTTAGCAGGTATGTGGGTATTTTGGTTACCCATGATTTTAATCGGCTTTGATCCTATAACGGTACTTACAGTTGTTGCGTTAAACTTGGCATATCAGTTTTTTGTGCATACACAAATAGTTAAAAAACTTGGGTGGTTTGAAAGCGTATTCAATACACCGTCGCATCATCGTGTTCATCACGCTATAAACCGAGAATACTTAGATAAAAATTTTGCAGGCGTACTTATAATCTGGGATAAGTTGTTTGGTACATTTGTTGAAGAAGACTCTAATAAGCCATGTAAGTATGGCATTGTGGGGCAGTTAAATAGCAATAATCCAGTCATAATTACATTTCATCAATGGTGGCATTTAATTAAACAAACTTATACAGCAAAAGGGTTTAAAGCTAAGCTAAGTATTTTATTAGGTTACCCAACTAGTTCGCAGAAAAACAATGATAATGACGTGAGTTATAAAAGTTAAGAGTGGTTATCCACTCTTAACTTTGTTGTCTAAGGAAAGAAACTATTGTGCAGTAGTAATGACTGTATCAATCAAATGAACCACGCCATTGCTAGTGTATATGTCGGTCGTTGTTACGTTACTACCAGCAACTTGCAATGAAGTTGCAGGTAAGCTTACTTGCCACCAAACATTGCCTACACCTTGGCCATTTTCATCGCCAGGAGCAGTATCGCCTGAGTAGGTGTATAATGGACGACCTAGATATGCAACCTGCATAGTGCTATCTGCACGAGCAATAAGTGATAAACCCGGTATGTTTTCAATAGAGTCCGCTGTGCCCAGCACTGGTGGCCACGTTGTAGCACATGTATCTTCACATACGCTCATTGACTCACCTAAGTCGTTGTCAAAAACGTAAAGCGTTTTACCTGCAGTGCTATCAGCCATGCCTGTTACTAAGCGTGCGTTGTCTGCATCGTATGCAACACTGTCTGTTGCAGCATTGGTGGTACTAGTAAAGTCGACAATGTTTACACTTATCATGTTTTCAGCAAGCGTAGTGACCATTTTACCGTTTGTTGCAAACGCATCTGTACTACCTACTTGAGCACCTAAAACGTGCTGCGTTAATACGCCGGTTAATGCATCTGTATCAGCGAGTAGCGCGTTTAAGGTATCCGTTGGGATTTTACTAAATGCGGCGTTTGTTGGAGCAAATACGGTGAACGATTTTGTCGTATCATTAAACGTATCAACTAAGTCAGCAGCTTGTAAGGCTGTCACTAATGTTGAAAGTGCGTCTGTTTCTGTTGCAACAGTAGCAATTGTTTTGGTAGGTGTGCCTACTTCGGCTGGTGGCATAATGACCTTATTGAGTACATGAATTACACCATTATCGGCTGTTACATTTGCCGCAGTGACGGCAGAGTCGTTGATAAACAGTGCGCTGTCTACGTATGATAGGGCGGCCATATCGCCATTTGCCATTTCCACTTTATTATTTTCGCTATTTGCAATGGTGACTGCTGCGTCAGACAAAACGCTTGCATCAGCAACTACATGGTAAAGTAAAATGTCGCGAAGGGTATCAGTGTCTGCAAGTAGTGCATCAATGGTGTCTTGCCCAAGCGCTGCAAAAGCGTCATCGGTAGGAGCAAATACTGTAAATGTATTGGTAGGATCAGCAACTAAAGTGTCTAATCCTGTAGCAGCTAGTGCAGCAATCAGTGTTGTAAAGTTACCATTATCGCTGGCAACATCTGCAATTGTACCAAAGCTTTCAGGTAGTGTTACATCAGCCACAATAACTGAATCGATTACATGAATCACCCCGTTAGTTGTAGCAATGTCTTTAACCACAATATTGGCACCGCCAAACATTAGCATGTCTGTTTCGGCATTAATTGTAATTGGAAGAGAGTTGCCTAGCAGCGTTTCTGCAGATTGACCATTTAATGACATAGCAGTTACCGAATCAACCGCGCCAGTCAAAACATGTTGCTTTAAAATGTCGCCAAGTACATCTGGGTTTGCTAAAAGCGTATTGATCATTTTGCTACCAACGGCTTCAAAGGCCGCGTCGGTGGGTGCAAAAACAGTGAACTGTGCTGATTCGTCGCTTAATGCTGCTGTTAAACCCGCAGCGTCTAATGCAGCAAGTAACGTGGTGAATCCACCCGCCTGTTGTGCTGTTTCGACGATATTGGTAGTTGGCGCTGCCTCAGCAGTGGCGATAGGTATAAGCACTGCATCAATTACATGGATGATGCCGTTGTCAGTTGCAATGTCAGTCATGGTTACTGTGCTTGTGTTTATTAACAAGCTATCGCCATTTAACGATAAAGCGACTTTGCCGCCGTTTACAGTGTCAACCGTTGTACCAGCAAGACCAATTGCTGCTTCAGCGTTAACACTACCTGAAACTACGTGATAAGTAAGTATTGAACTAAGTGTATCTGTATCTGCTAGCAATCCGTTTATTGTGTCTTCGCCAAGTAGCGCAAAGGCATCATCGGTAGGAGCGAAAACAGTAAATTCTTGACTTGTGTCGGCAAGAGTATCGTCTAAACCTGTTGCCTCTAATGCTGCAACTAAAGTGGTAAAGTTACCCGCGTCTCTTGCTACATCAACAATGGTTGAAGATGATTCGGGCTCAACTTGTACAGTGGTGTTATCGTCATCATCGTCATTACACCCTTGTGCTAGCAACAAGGGAAATGTAATGAGGCATACCTTCAGTAATTTGTTCATGACCTGATCCTTCTGTGTGAGATGTAATTAACAATCTCGTAACGTTACGGGCGTTTTTTTACAATGGATCAGGTTTTTTGGGTGTTTTTTGAACGTTTGCATCTGTGGAGTTTGTTAGGGATTAAACGATTTATCGCTTTTTACTACGTGGCGCCCCAAATAAAATAAATATATGACAAGCACATACAGATAAAAAAGCACTAATACCCAGTGCTCCGCCATAATTATTAATTTTAGGAACTAAATATTCAAATAAGATCGCAAAAATCATTGCTGCACTGGTTATTGTATACACACCAAAACGCTTTGGCGCACTCATACCAATAAACGTACCACCAAAAAAAATGGCACTATAAAGCTCGGGTTGTAAGTTAAAAGAATAAAAAAAATAGTAAGCAAATATAGATAAGCTGGAAGAGGCGCTAACAGGGCTAAAAGGCTTATGTTTAGCAAGTAAAAATGTAAGTAAAGCGCCGCAAAATGCAATGGCAGGGTATTCTATTGTCATAAAAAAAAACCTTTAGCTAGAGCAAATACAGTAACGCTTACAAATGCAATACTTCCTAATTTCCCCCCAAAGCCAGAAAATAAATTTAAAGTAAGTACATACAAACATGCGCCTATGAGTGAAATAAACCCCAGTTCCCAGTAGCTGCTAATTAAACTCGACGAGCACATGCCAGCAAAACTCCCTGCATAGATAGCAGCGCTCGGGTGTTTTTTAAATAACTGAGAAAAAGGAATAAATGAGCCCGCAAGCCCTACTGAAGATGCAGCAATAACTGCAGGTATATTAAATACAGAGTGCAATACAAAGCACAGTAAGCAGCCAATAAAAAAAGCGATGAATTTTACGAGGAAGAATTTAAGCATAGGGCGCTTAGTTTAAAGTAACTCGGGAATGTTTAAAAGCAGTGCTTATTATTGCGAGTCAATAGTTAAAAAGATCAAATAAAGCTACCGTAAGGTTTAAATATGCTCAAAAAAAGTGTTTTGTGTAATGTAAATTACAATTTATGTATAATATAGAAAACTTATTAAAGATTAAGAAATAACCAAAGGTAATTTATGTCTAATTGTTTGCATTTGGCAATTCCGGCCGGCGACTTAGAAGTAGCTAAAACATTTTATTGTGACGTACTCGGTTGTAAAACCGGTAATAGTGAAGAGGGTCGTTGGGTCGACATCGACTTTTGGGGTAACGAACTTACATTACACCAAAGCGTTGAACGATTACCTACTGTTCGCCATGATGTAGATATGGGGGCAGTTGCGGTTCCTCATTTTGGCATTCACTTATCTGAAGATGAATTTAACAATTTAAAAAAACGTATAGAAGATGCTGGCTTAGAATACCTAGATAAGCCATATCGTCGATTCATTGGTGACGAATTTGAGCAAGAAACATTTTTTATCGAAGATACTAATGGCAACGTGCTCGAAATGAAGACCATGGTTAACCCCGAGGTTTTATTTAAAAAGGTATAACTTTTATAAAAGCCACTTTTTAGTGGTTTTTTTATGTGTAAAATTTGACGATTTTATAAATCGACTAACGTAAGCGGTGTTGCTTTTCTTTTTAGCTTTTCATGGTACATAGCAGTATCGCCAGCTTTTAAAAGTTCATCAATATTTCTAGGTGGGTCACTAAATACAGCACTACCAACACTCGCTTTTATGGCTAATTGTTCAGTATTATGATCAATAAAGAGTTTGGCTAATTCAGTTTTTAAAAAGTGAACTTTTGGGCTTACCTGAGCCTTAGTATAAAAGTGCGCTAGCACTACAAATTCATCACCTCCTAAACGCCCTATGGCATCGTTACTGCGCACAATAGCTTTTAAGTGGTGAGCAACTTTACACAGTGCTTGGTCTCCAACGGCGTGGCCGTGAGTGTCATTTATTTGTTTAAAGTCATCTAAATCTATATAAATTAAACAGAGCACACCGCCACTTTTTATATGATGCTCTATTAAATCTGCCGATTTTTTGCACCACCCTCTGCGGTTTAAAATACCGCAAAGGTGATCATAATCGGCTTCGGTTTCGGCGCGTTTTTTTGCAATCCTCATCCGACTAATACGCCTTGAAACCGCTACGGCGAGTAAAAATGACTCTACAGCAAAAGCTATAATTAACCCGTAGCGACGCATAAATGGACTTTCGTCTATTAATAATATTCTAAAAATCATACTGACAAATACAAAGCTTAGAGCAATAAACACCAGTGTTGCTTCACGAATGCCTTTGCGTGCTTGCAAAGCGGAAAGCACAAAGACACACCCTACAATACAAAGCGTTACATAGCCTGTAGCTTTACTTAAAAGAGCCCATACTTGAGGGGTTTTAAAGAGTATTTGTAAAACGCTAAATAACATGACAACTGCAGCTAAACACTTTAAGGCAGTATCTACTTTTGGCCAACTTGTTTTGATTTGTAAAAGAGCGCAAATAAACCATGTCGCGCTTAGAACACATAGGCCAATAAATAAAAGGTATATGTTAAATAAACTGCTACTGTGCTGCGAGGTTAAAAATAAATACAGCTGCCCTTCTTGCATAAGAATAAAGCCACCAATACAAAAAATGTATAAGCTGTAGAGCTTAAAGGTATCGTCGTTAAGGCGGCTCCCCATAATTAATACATACAATATAAGCGTGATACACAAGCCGTAAAACAGCCCTAATATTAGGTTTTGTTGTTGGCTTTTTTGTATAAATACAGGCATTGGTTGCCACTTAAATACCGGGCGAAACTCGACTGGAGAATACAAAGTTAATAGGGCGGTTGTTGCACCTGAGTCGATAAAATAAGCTGGTTTGTTGTATCTAATTGGGTTGTGTATTTCATCGTTTTGACGCCACTCAAAGCGCTCAAGGGTAGAGCGGTTAAAGCTAAGAACACCAGCTTGCTGTAACTGGCAATTTACAGAGTATTGAACTCTGCCAGATTGAATTTTTAGTCTTAAAGGCGTTTGTTTATTTAATGTGTTTACTGAAGTGATTTGTGGACTAATTTGGTTAATTTCACAATGTTGATTTGCAAATGCAGACTTATTAAATAAAAGATTAGAAAAAACAAAAATAACACCTAACAGCAAATACCTTTTTAGTTGCGTTTTAAGAGTGTTAGGTAGGAAAAGTGCATTAAACTTTTTGTAAGCCATAGGCGCAAGATAAAAATACTACATAATTTTATATTAGCAGAGCCCATTCATTTAGCTATTTAATTGAGGTACGACCTCGCTTGGCGTTTTATTAAAGTGGCGTTTAAACTCGCGGCTAAACTGCGAAGGGCTGGTGTAACCTACCTTTAATGCGGCCTCATTTGCTTTACTACCGTTATTTGTAATGAGTTCTTTTGCTTTTGCTAAGCGTACCTTTTTTAAGTATTGCAACGGCGATTCAAAGGTCACTTGTTTAAAGGCACGATGAAACGACGACACACTCATATTTACCTCTTCAGCCAAGCCTTCAACCGTAATTTGATCTGCATAGCTTTTATGCATAGTGGAAAGCGTTCGTGCTATTCGGGCGTAGTGCCCATCGTGCATAGCAAGGCCAATTAAGGTATGACCCTGAGGGCCACAAAGTACACGGTATACCAGCTCTTTTATTATGTCTTGCCCAAAAATTTCGGCCTCTAAAGGGTTATTAAGTGCGCTTAATAAACGGTGAGTTACTTGCTCCATAGCACCATCTATTTTTGCTGATTGTACACCGCTCATTTGCCCAGAAGTAAACGGGGTATATTCGCCCATTTGGTTTACTAACTTATGCAATGTTACTGGGTTTATATCAATTACTACGCCCATTACCGGTAGGCCATTATCAGTAAAGGCTTCGCACTCAAGGGGGACGGGGACACCCAAAACAAGGTAGTCGCCTGCACCATATTTTATTTGATGATCAGGAAAATGAATAATTTTATGCCCTTGACCAACTAAAATAATACCAGAGTTATAAATGAGTGGCTGACGAGGTGAGCTTTTACTCGCACGATGAAAATAAACACCGGGAATAATCGTTTTCGTTACGCCTTCAAAGTTGAGCAAATCATTTTGTTCGGCGTATTGCTGCAACATGCTGGCTATAGTGGGCATTAAAAAACCTTGTGTCGTACAAATTTTGCGTAAAATAACAATGTTGGCAGTATTAGGCAAGCTTTAGGCATTTATTAGGCTTTTTTAATGTTTGTTTTGCCACTAATATGCACTCATTGAAATTTAGTTTAGTGAGTAACTAAGTACTCTATTTAGGGCGTGTTGATCTTTGATGGTTGAATTTGCAACAGTGTGTTTGGTTTTTAGGCAAGGCAGAGCCTATGAAGTGTGGTTACTCCCCATAAATAGGCGATAACGCAGCATAAATGCCAAACATGCGCTGCCCTTCGGGTTCTGCCTAGGGGCGATAAATTCTTTGTTACTCGGTTTTTACTTAGCCCACTAGGTTACAAACCTCGTGCCGCGATTTAATCGCCCCTAGATTGAACAAATTTCAATCCGCAAAGATCAACACGCCCTAGTATTTAACCGTCACATAGGAGCAAAATAATGAAATTTAGCTACGTAAATCCAACACTTATTCAGTTCGGCCAACAGCAAATTGCATCACTAACTGATTTGATCGCAAAAGATCAAAAAGTATTAGTCGTTTACGGCGGTGGTTCTATCAAAAAGAATGGCGTGTACGACCAAGTTGTTGCCGCACTTGAAGGTTTTGATTGGGTCGAGTTTTCGGGCGTTGGTGCAAATCCAACTGTTGAGGTACTAGATCAAGCCGTAAACATTTGTAAAGAACAAGATATCGACTTTGTATTAGGTGTAGGCGGAGGCTCTGTAATTGATGGCGTTAAATATGTTGCAGCGGCTGCATTATACGACGGTGAAGGCTGGGATATATTAACGGGTAAATACAAAATCACAAAAGCTTTACCTCTGGGGGCTGTGCTTACGTTACCTGCAACGGGCTCTGAATCAAATCAGAACTCAGTTGTTAGTAAAGAAGCAACACAACAAAAACTACCGTTTGCATCACCTGAAGTACTGCCTAAATTTGCGATTATGGACCCAGATGTAATGAAAACATTACCGCAGCGCCAACTTGTAAACGGGTTAGTTGATGCGTGGGTACATACCTGTGAACAATACTTAACTTTCCCACAAAATGCGTTAGTACAAGAAGGTTATGCAGAGGCACTTTTAAGAACGCTTAAAACGCTGGGCGATAACTTTGAAAACCAAGACGATGCATGGCGTGCAAACTTAATGTGGGCTGCAAACCAAGCACTTAATGGTTTAATTGGTTCAGGCGTTTCACAAGATTGGGCAACACACATGATTGGGCACGAGCTTACAGCCGCTTACGGTGTTGACCATGCACGTTCACTTGCTATTGTTCAGCCTTCTTTGCTACGTAACCAGTTTGACGTTAAGAAAGCGAAGCTAGAGCAAATGGGTAAAAACGTATTTGGCTTAGCGCAATCTGATGATTTAGCAGAGCAAACAATTCAAGCAATTGAGGCGTTTTACCACAGCTTAGATGTAGCCACTGTGCTTACTGAACATGGCGATGACAAAGCCGCCGCTATTGACAATATTATTGGTAAACTTGAAGCGCATGGCATGCTAGCACTTGGTGAAAACCAAGCAATTACGCTAAAAGAAAGCCGCGAAATTTTAGAGCAAGCAGTTGCTTAAGCACTTATAAGTATTATAAAACTAAAAGCCGCTAACTTTTATGTTAGCGGCTTTTTTTATACTAAAAATCTTTAGTCTTTAGCAGAAAAGGTAAGTGAATAACTGTACTGTTTTTGCTCTAGTAAATACTCTTTATGGGTACTTGGGCTCCACGAGTCATCGCCGCCAACCCCCATATGTTGATGGTCAATATGTACATGTAAGCAATCATCAGCTACTAGCTCATTGGTGTGCTTTGCTTGCGTTAACATGCTTTTTGAGTACTCACTGGCTGCAAATAAAAACGCACCAGTAACGGTTAAGTTATTAATGCTAAGTAATTGGCAATCACTACGCACGCCGTTATCGGTTGGAAATATATACGGTGTATGCAGCTCATTATGTTGCGCGCTGTAATACCCTAAACGCGCAGCCGCTTTGCGGTCTGGGTAGTTTTCAAATGGGCCTAAACCAAGCCAGTTTACTTGTGTATCGCTTTGTTTATTAAGCGTTGTACTTAGTCCTATGCGTGGTATGGGTGGCAAAGTATCGTTTAGTTGTACATCAACATTTAAGCTAATTTCACCTGTATTATTAAGTGTATAAAGCCAAGTTGTTTTTGCTTGTACTGCGCCATTAAATTCATAACTAAATACACATTTAATACGTATATCTTTGTTTGATTGAACTACTTCAAACAAGCGACATGTACGCTGCCACTGCCCAATACCCGCTCTTAGCCAGCGCGCTTCCCATGCATTAGGATCTAGGTTATCTACTTCGCTTACGCCTATGTCGTTATCAAGCGGGGCGCGGTAAAAATTATCAACTAATGGGCTTTTAATAACTTGGGTTTGATTGTGTAGCCATTGCTCAATAAGGCCTGATTGGCTATTAAACACAAGTTTAAAGGTATCGCCTTCAATACTTATCTTCGTATCGGTTTCACTAATATTTACAGTGCCATGTGCTGAAGCAGCTACTAAAGCGGGCTTAAATGTATCAGCGCTTAAACTTTGGCTATTTATAAGCTTAAATTGCTCGGTGTTTAATACATGCTCGGCACTTGCAAAGCTGCAGTCGTTAATAAGTACTACATCTAAATTAAGGTGATATTCCGCACCTGCTTTAAACACCGTTTTTGTATTAACAGTTAGCGTTTGCGTGCTTTGCGGAGCAATACTAATAATTTGCTCGCCTTGCTCTATACATTGGCCATTTTCTATTAACTGCCAAACCAGTTTTTCGTTATCGGTTACTCTAAATACATAATCGCTAAATACATCAACGACGTATTGATTTTGAGTTTGCTCTCGCAGCGTAAATTGTAAATGTTGCTGGCTGTATTTAGCTTCAAACAGGCTTGGGTGCGGTGTACGGTCTGGAAATAGTAAGCCGTTTATACAAAATTGGCGGTCGTTTAGTTCATCACCAAAGTCGCCACCGTAAGCCCAATAATGCTTACCGTTTTCATCAGTTTTAGATAAACCTTGATCTACCCAGTCCCAAATAAAGCCGCCTTGTAAACGCGGGTATTCTCTAAATGCTTGCCAGTAATCGTCAAAGCTACCTAGGCTGTTACCCATTGCATGGGCGTACTCACATAAAATAAGCGGACGCGTTTCGCCCGGTAGGCTTAACCATTTTTTAATAGAATATTTAGGTACAGCATCGTCTTTCAAGTCGCTATCTACACGGGCGTACATAGGGCAAATAATGTCGGTAGCGGTAGTATTTGCGCCGCCACCTTCGTATTGCACTGGGCGCGATGGATCAAAGCTTTTTGACCAGCCGTACATCGCATCGTGGTTGGCACCGTGCCCGCATTCGTTACCCAATGACCAAATAATAATAGAGGCGTGGTTTTTATCGCGCTCAACCATTTGCGTATAGCGCGACATAAATGCGCCAGCCCACTGCGGATCGCTTGCAAGCCTACCCATTGGGAACATGCCGTGAGTTTCTATATTGGCTTCGTCTACTACGTATAAACCTAACTCGTCACACAGCTCGTAAAAACGAGGGTGGTTAGGGTAGTGAGCGGTACGTACTGCATTAAAGTTATTTTGCTTCATCAGCTTAATATCTTCAATCATGTCGGCAGTGCTCACCGTGTGGCCGTTTTCTGGGTGATGCTCGTGGCGATTAACACCGCGAATAAGCAGCGGTTTGCCGTTTAAGCAAAGCTGCCCGTTGAGCATTTCTACTTTTCTAAAGCCAATGTTGTAGGCTTCTGCGTCTATAGTATTGCCTTGCTCATCTAGTAAGCTTACAACACAGCGGTATAAGGTTGGGGTTTCGGCGGTCCATTTTTTAGGGTTTTGTATATCAATTGTTTGAAATACGACATCGCTCCAACCGCCTTTTTCATCAACGCGTTTATTGTTAGTGCTTTGTATGTGTGGCTCACACAGTGCTTGTTCACCATCAAAAACCTGTACGGCTACTTGGTAGTTATTTGGCGCATCTATTGCGGTTTTTATATGCAAAGTGGCATCGCGGTAGCAGGCGTCTAAATCTGGGGTTATAAATACATCGCGTATTTGGTGTTGCGGTTTGGTAAGTAAATTAACATCGCGAAATATGCCGCTTAACCACCACATGTCTTGATCTTCTAGGTAACTACCATCGCTCCAGCGGATAACCATAACCGCAATGCGGTTGGTGCCAGCCACTAACAGCGCGCTTAAATCAAATTCGCTGGGTAAGCGGCTATCTTGCGAGTAGCCCACCCATTGTCCGTTACACCAAAGGTGAAACGCCGAGTTTACGCCTTCAAAAATAATATGGTTTCGCTGAGCTAATTGCTCCGCCGTAATAGTAAACTCTGTGCGGTAGCAACCTGTTGGGTTATCGCTTGGTACAAATGGCGGGTTTACGGCAAATGGGTATTTAACGTTGCAGTAAATAGGTTTATCAAAGCCATGAAGTTGCCAGTTCGAAGGCACAGGAATACTTTGCCAGTCGCTGGCGAGTGCCTCACTTAGTAATGACTCATCAACCGCTTCGGGTTTATCAAATAATTTAAAATCCCATTGGCCGTTTAAACTTTGTTTTTGTGATTGTGTGTTGCTACGGGCATGGTCAACGCTTTTAAAACCATTAAGTGGGCTGTGTGTTTTTACTTGATTAACTTGCACCGAAATAGGGTTTTCCCAATCGCGACGGTTAATTATGTGCTGTAGTGAGTTCATTAGTGTCCTATTGCATGTGTGGCAATTAAAGTGGCTTAAATATAGCTAAAATAATGTGTTGCGGTTATGCTTAAAGCTCTCTTTTATTTATCCAAAACTATCATTTTAAATTATGCGCAACACCATTGTAGATGTACTTGATATTGGCCCTACTTGTATAGAGCGGTTTATTGACGTAGCGGCTTTAGCACAAGCCTCAGATTTGGAACTTACGCTAGCTGGGTGCTCTAACTTATCTGGGCGATATTGTGTTGCGCGCTCATCGCCTTTGGAGCACACACTGTTTTATACGTTATCAGGTCAAGGAAAGTTGGTTACAGAACATAACCAATATACATTGACAGCGAATACGCTCATTGTGTTACCCGCCAAGCAAGGCTTTGAAGTTAAAATTGATGCTGCGCATTGGGATGTTATTTGGTTAAACCTTGCAAATACTAATCGTTGGAAACACTTAAACTTAGTTGAGGCGCTGGTACTTTATGATCAAAAATTACAGCCGCTGCACTTTGCAATGGAGTTTTTATACAGCGAAAGTAACTCTACTTTACGTGAAGGCGTTATGCCTATTTTAAGTCACTACTTAAACACTACGTTGCAAAGCGAGCCGCAAATAGGCGGGCACAACCGGTTAACTAGTTTGTTTTTAGAGGTAGAAGAGCGCCTGCAGTTTGATTGGACAATAGACGCCATGTGCGAACAAGTACATTACTCAGCACCGCATTTACATAGGTTATGCCAAGCGCAATTTGGTAAAAGTCCTATGCAGCAGCTGATTTATTTACGAATTAAGCGGGCCAAAAACTTGTTACTAAATACTCGCTGGCCTGTTGCCCATATTGCCGCTTATGTGGGATACCCTAATATATTTAATTTTTCAAAACGGTTTAAAAAATCAGTGGGCGTGTCACCAAGTGAATTTAGAAAATAACGTGGGCGGCTCTCTACATTTGAATAAATTTAAGGTATTGTGCGGTTTCTTAAATTGCATTTTATAGTTTTAGGTAATGGATGCGCTCAAACTACTTTTTAGTCGTGATACTTCTTGTGCTTGTACACAGCTTTATTAGCTGTGATGCTGCCGCGTATCATTTACAAGAAGAAGTCGATTATGCTTCGCACGTTCAGTCTGTGGCCGATACAAACGATGAAGACGCGCAACCACCTACCGAAATTCATGCCCATCAGCATTGCCACTGTGGTTACTACAGTACGATAAATCATTCAATAAGCCCTGAACAAAGCCAAGCCACAAACAATGCTTGTTACAATGGTTTAAATTACCCACCAGATGTTCCGCCACCCAATTTTTATAGCTAGTTTTTAATTTTAAACACTTTGTATATAACTGCCTGCGCCTGTGCGCTACAAGGCTAATTATGTACATATTTAGGTTGCTTAATCGCGCTTGTTTTTAAAATAGGCATAGTGATTAAGCCAACTCTGTTTGTTAAAACGGATATGCTATATGAACAAAAAACTACTTATGCTGGTGGCGCTAATGTGTGCATTACCAACACTGAGCGCTTTGGCAAAAAGCGAGCCTCAAAACGTATTAACGCTAAAGCAAGCGCTTAAAAATACTGAGCAGCAAAACTTACAGCTTAAACGCTACCCGTACCATCAAAAAATATTAACCGCGCTTAAAAGCCAAGCCGCGCTTTCACCTAACCCTGAGCTGAGCTTTGAAGCTGAAAACTTTTTAGGAACTCATGGCTCTCATGCGTTTTCGGGGGCGCAGTACACGCTGGCTTTAAGCCAGTTAATTGAGCTGGGCGATAAACGCCAAAATCGTATTAATTACGCTACTGCAAATATAAAAGCGCAAACAATTGAGTATAAAAATACTCGGTTAGCACTTTTAGCAACCACCGCTGAGCGTTATTACCAAGTACTAAAATTTCAGGCGTTAATTGCGTTAAACTGTGAGCGTAAAAACACTGTTAAGCAGGCACTCAACGCAATTGAAAAACGCGCTAAAGCCGGTGCGGTCTCAAGTGCTGATGTAACCCGCATGCGTTATGCATTAAGCCAAGTCGATTTAAATACGGCCATGCTACAAAGTGAATTTGAGCGCTCTCGCTTAGCACTCAATGAGCTTTGGCAAGAGGTGAAAGTGAGTGATTACTATGCGGGCGATTTATCACAAATAGCTGCTATTAAAAGTGAGGCGGCGTTACTTGAGGCGGTAAATACAGCGCCTGAATTTGCACTGCTACAGCAGCAATATATGCAAAAAACGGCTAATTTAGCGCTGCAACGCTCCAGCGGTCAAAGCGATTTAACCTTGGGTGGTGGTGTGCGATATAACCAGCAAACTGATGCCAGCTCGTTGGTTTTTTCGTTTTCAATGCCGCTGCAATTAAGTAACGCTAATGGCGGGAATATTGAGGCTGCGCAGCATCAGCTTACGCTACTTAATGAGCAACAAGGGCAATTACGTATACAGTTACGTAAGCAAATACGCACGCTCTATGCGTATTACCAAGGCAAAGCGGCGCAAGCACAGCTTTTAACACAGCAGGTTATTCCACAAGCGCAAACGCTCATAAAACAAAGTTTAAAAAGCTATCAACAAGGGCAAATATCGGTATTGCAATTACTCGACGCACAGCAAGCTTTATTTGATTCTAAACGCGCACTTATCACAACGCATAGCGAGCTATACCAAGTGCTCCTTACCCTTGAGCGTTTAACTGGCCAACCTTTAATTGAGGCTCATCAATCATGAATAAAACTCTTATCGCATTATTAATTACGCAATTACTTACACTCCCATTTTTGAGTAGCATGGCTATGGCATCTGACGACAATCACGAAGAAAGTCATGGTGACAGCCACGAACAAGGCCATAAAGACGAACACACACAAAAAGGCCCGCATGGCGGATTTTTACTAACCAATAACGCCCTTGATTTAGAGCTTAAATTAACCCAGTTTGCCGGTAATACTGAGCTGCGAATATATGGGTTTAATAACGGTAAAGCTGTTGATATAAACCAGTTAGCGGTAACCATAAACGTGCAGCGTTTAGGTGAAGAGCCACAGCTTATTCGCTTTAAAGCTGAAGATGACTATTTAGTAAGTACCGTGAGCGTAAACGAGCCGCATTCTTTTAAGCTTGATGTAATGGCTCGCTATAAAGGCGCTGAAATAAATTATCATTATGAGCAAGAAGAAGGGCGTACAACGCTAAGCGAGAAAGCAGTTGAACGCGCGGGGATTAAAACTGACATTGCAAAAGCAGGTAGCGTTGAGCTAACCGATACTTTATTTGGTGTTATAGCACCCACTGCGCAGAGCACCGTTGAAGTAATGGCGCCTTATACCGGCTTAGTTAACGATATTTTTGTAAGCATTGGTCAAAACGTTAAAAAAGGCGAGAAGCTTGCCAGTATAACTAACCGCGAAACCCTACAAAATTACACCATAAAAAGCCCAATTACAGGCGTTATTACCGAGCAATATTTAAAGCGCGGCGAGCTTGCCAGTAGCTCGCTAATGCAAATAGTAAACCTTGAAACCGTATGGGTTGAGCTGTCGGCCTTTCCCGATAACATTGAAAAGCTTGCCATAGGGCAAAGCGCTACAGTGTATGACTTACATCATCATTTAAATGCCCAAGGTGAGGTGTTTTACATAGCCCCAATGATGAGTGGCGGGCATATTGCACGTGCGCGAATCGAGCTTAAAAACCCTGATGGCCATTGGCGACCTGGTATGCATGTTAATAGTGATATTAGCATTGCAAAAATAGATGCGGCTGTTCGCGTTAAAGCGATTGCTGTTCAGGAATTTAACGGCAAACCTAGCGTGTTTATAAAAAGTGGCAATGTGTTTGAAGTACGCCCAGTAAAACTCGGTGCTAAAAACAGCGAATGGGTAGAAGTGCTCGAAGGACTTTCGCCAAACAGTGAGTACGTAACTGAGAATAGTTATGTAATTAAAGCCGATATTTTAAAAAGCGGCGCAAGTCACTCTCACTAGGAGGCAACATGATTAACTGGATAGTTTCGTTTGCGGTTAAGCGCCGCATGATGGTGCTTGCGCTCACACTTTTATTTGCTGGGTTTGGTGTATACAACACACAAAATTTAGCCGTTGATGCCGTACCCGATATAACTAATGTGCAAGTGCAAATAAATACCAAAGCGCCGGGCTTTACCCCGCTTGAAGCCGAGCAGCGCATTACGTATTTAATTGAAACCGCAATGGCGGGTATTCCTAGGCTTGATTACACCCGCTCAATTTCGCGTTATGGGCTTTCGCAAGTTACCGTTATTTTTAATGAAGGCACCGATATTTACTGGGCGCGCCAGCAAATATCAGAGCGCATTCAAAGTATTAGATCAGATTTACCAGCCAATATTGAACCAAACTTAGGGCCAATTGCCAGCGGGCTAGGGGAGATTTTTACTTACTCTGTGCATGCAAATAACGGTGCATTAAAAGACGATGGTACACCATTTAACGCAGAAGATTTACGCACCCTGCAAGATTGGGTTATTCGCCCGCAGCTGTTAAAAGTAAAAGGCGTAACCGAAATAAACAGCCAAGGAGGCTTTGAGCGCCAGTACCAAGTAGCGCCCATGCCTGAAAAACTATTGGCTTATAAGCTCACGCTAAGCGATGTAATTACGGCACTTAAATTAAATAACAGTAACCAAGGCGCAGGATTTATAGAGCGTTTTGACGGGCAATATTTAGTGCGCTCGCCAGGGCAATTAAAAACCATTGATGATATAGCCAATACCGTAGTTGCTAAGCGCGATGATGCACCCGTTCGCATAAAAGATGTGGCGAACGTGCGTTTAGGCAAAGAGCTCAGAACCGGCGCTGCTACTTATAATGGTAAAGAAACCGTGCTTGGCACCGCCATGATGCTCATTGGTGAAAACAGCCGCGTAGTGGCAAAAGCCATGGCTGAAAAACTTAAAGATGTACAGCTAAGCTTGCCTGAAGGTGTTGTGGTTGAGGCGGTTTATGACCGTACAACCCTAGTTGATAAAACCATAGAGACTGTAAAAACGAACCTGTTCGAAGGGGCTGTGCTAGTTATTGTTATTTTACTGCTGTTATTAGGTAATGTAACTGGCGCATTAATTACGGCCATGGTTATTCCGCTTAGTATGTTATTTGCCATTACCGGTATGGTAGGTAATAGGGTGTCGGGTAACTTAATGAGCCTAGGCGCAATCGACTTTGGTTTAATTGTTGATGGCGCTGTAATTGTAGTTGAAAACTGCTTAAGGCAACTTGGCCTTGCGCAACATAAGCATGGCAGGCTACTTACACTAAACGAGCGTTTAAGTGTGGTAACCGCCGCCACTAAAGAAGTGTTCAGCCCAGCAGTATTTGGGATTTTAATTATTATGCTGGTGTATTTACCGCTGTTTGCATTAAGTGGTGTTGAGGGCAAAATGTTTCAGCCAATGGCGTTTACAGTGGTTGCTGCATTAGTTGGCGCACTTATTTTTGCCGTTACCTTTGTACCTGCCGCTATTGCGGTATTCGTACGTGGCAAGGTGAGTGAAAGCGAAAATGCAGTTATGCGCGGTATTAAAAAAGGCTATAAACCGCTACTTGGTCTATCGCTTAAGTTACCGTGGGTGATGGTATGTATTGCGGGTATTTTAGTGATTGCACTTGGCTTTAAAGTTAAAAATATGGGCGCTGAGTTTTTACCGCAGCTTGATGAGGGCGATATAGCCATGCATGCACTGCGTATTACCGGTACCGGTATTGAGCAATCGGTAAAAATGCAAAAAGAGCTAGAGCAAGCCATTTTAGACATACCTGAAGTTGAAAAAGTATTTTCAAAAATTGGCACCCCAGATGTAGCAAACGATCCTATGCCACCTAACGTTGCCGATACCTTTTTAATGTTAAAGCCGCGCGAACAATGGCCTAATCCCGCTTTAAGTAAAGAAGAGCTGGTTAAGCAAATTCGCCATTTAGTAAATGAAGTACCAGGTAACAACTATGAGTTTACACAACCTATAGAAATGCGTTTTAACGAGTTAATAGCAGGCGTGCGCGCCGACGTTGCGGTGCGTATTTATGGCGATGATTTATCAACATTAAAACAGTATGGCGAAAAAGCCACAGCCTTGGTGCAAAACATTACTGGCGCAACTGATGTACGCCTTGAGCAAATACAAGGTTTGCCTACACTTTCGGTAACGCCGCTTCGCGATCATATGGCGCTGTTAGGTTTAACAGTAACTGATATACAGCAAAGTGTAAGTGCTGCGGTAGGCGGTGTACAAACCGGGCTTATTTATGAAGGCGATAAACGCTTTTCGTTATTAGTGCGTTTAGATGAGCGCTGGTCAAGCGATGTATCACAGCTTGCGCGTTTGCCTGTAGCGGTGCCCAAAAGCGCTAACCCCGACCTTGCATTTGTACCGCTTGGCGAAGTAGCAAAAATTAGTATTGATAAAGGGCCTAATCAAATAAACCGCGAAAGCGGTAAGCGTAATGTTGTAGTAACTGCAAACGTAGAAGGGCGCGATTTAGCAAACTTTGTAAGCGATGCGCAAACTGCTTTGAATTCAGAGCTTAATTTACCTAGTGGTTATTGGATTGAATATGGCGGCACGTTTGAGCAGCTAGAATCGGCAAGTAAGCGGCTATCGCTGGTGGTGCCGGTTACTCTATTGCTTATATTTGGCTTGCTTTATAGCGCGTTTAACTCGCTGCGTGATTCGTTAATAATATTTAGCGGCGTACCACTTGCTCTGACAGGTGGCGTGCTTGCGTTGCTTTTACGTGATATGCCGTTATCAATATCGGCAGGTGTGGGGTTTATCGCGCTAAGTGGTGTAGCGGTATTAAATGGCGTGGTTATGCTGTCGTTTATTAAGCAGTTAAGAGCCGATGGGCTTTGTTTGATAGATGCAATACAAACCGGTGCGCTTTCGCGTCTGCGACCAGTACTTATGACGGCTTTAGTGGCGAGTTTAGGGTTTATTCCTATGGCGCTAAATACAGGCACCGGCGCTGAGCTACAAAGGCCGCTGGCAACGGTTGTGGTTGGTGGGATTATTTCATCAACTCTACTAACGCTATTAATATTGCCTGCGCTTTATAAATTAGTGCATGCAAAATTTACTAGGCATCAAGCTGCTTAGCTAATTACATCTTGTTAAGTAATGTAAAAAGCAGCTGTAATTACAGCTGCTTTTTTGTTGTTAGGTAAACATTGCAGATTAATTATATTGAAACAGGTTATCCCAGCGCTCATCCAAAATAGTTTTTGCATGATTTAAATTTATTGCACTATACAAATTGTTAGTGCAGGTTACTAAACGCATTCGAGTGAGCTTTTCAAGCGCATCGCTAATTTCAAAGTCGAGTTCGCATTTATACTTTGATTTAAACCATGCCTCTATTTGCTCATCAAGGATTTGTGCGCTCAGGCCACTTTCTGATTTTAGTAAAAATGTATAGGCCAGCAGGGCTTCTTTTATGTCTTCTTCTTCGGCGGCGTCAATAAGAGTGTGAAAAACACCGGCGTTGTTATCGAGGTTTTTAAAGTAGAGGTTATCGCTTAGCGCTTTCATAAATTTAATTTTACGGTTTTTAAATTTACTCCATTCTTTAAAAATAAAGCTGCCAAAAACCCCCATGCCAATAGCAAAGGTAATAAAGTGTTGTTGGGTCATTTCTACGGCCTCACTTCTAAAGCCACCCCAAAAAGCAATCAAAGCAAACAATAATAAAATTGATGCGCCTAGCTTTGTAATTAATACTACAGCACCACCCACTAAAGCAGACGAGCCAATAATTACTTTATCTATAGGGCGCATGCGTACTTCGCTATTAGGAAATAGCATTTCAAGATCGGCTTTGGGTACATTTTGAAATAGCTTAACTATGGTCGAGCTTGGCTCAAACCCTAAAGGCGTTTTATTTTTAGCCTCAAAGTAGGCTTTATCTTTAAAACGAATAAACACCGCAACGCGGTCGTAATTGGTAAAGTGCAGCGGCTTTTTACGTAGGCCCCAAAAGCTGGTTATTGTTTCAGTAAGTTGTGATTCGCCACGGCGATAAAAAACAACTTCTTCAAAGTCGTCAAACTCTACCTCAAGACGTACTTTAAATAATGACTCCTCATTTAAAGCATCTTGTAAATCTTCGTTGGTAATGACTTCAAAATTAGCGGCATTTAAAACCTTAGCAAAGTCTTTGGCAAATTCGCGTTGGCACTGCGCTTTTTGGTCGCTTGATACAGGCGCTAAAGAGCGTGTATCGCTATTAGGATCAAAGGGCGCATAGTTATTTTTTAGCGACTCAAGCGTTTCGTGATAATCATAATGAATAAGGCTAGCAAGTAGGTCACAAAACTGTTTAAACGAGGTTTTTTGTGTATTACTCTCAAGTTCATTGCTACACATTTCAATAATATCTTGCTTACGAAAGGGGATAAAACGCGCATTTTGCATAAATTTTTAACTGCTTTGGTAGGTATTTAACTGCATTGGCACATAATAAAATATTCTTATAAATATTGCTATTTTGTTAACGCTATTGCTAAGTGATTGTTTATTGCTTTTTAAAGCGTGTTTCAGGTTGTATTAACTTAGCTGTGTCAATATAAGTACGTAAACACAGGGCAATGGGCAATTAGCAGGAGCGACTTATGGCTTTACAAAAAAAGCTAAAACAAAAAACACGTAATTTTATAGAGTCAAAGCATATGCTCAGCGGCATTACGATTGCGTCGTTTTTAGAGTCGACAATTGTTCCGATTCCACTTGAGGCTGTAATGGTGCCACTTATGCAGGCACAGCGAGAAAAGCTGTGGCTGATTTCACTAATGGCAACGCTGGGTTGTGTTGTGGGGGCATTATTTGGCTATGCCCTTGGTTATTATTTATTTGATGCTATTGGCGATTGGGTGATTAGCGCTTTTTCAAGCCCAGAACAGTTCGAAAATGTTAAGCAAAAAATGCACAACCAAGGTTTTTGGTTTGTTATTACTTTAGGGATAGTACCCATCCCATTTCAAATAGCGATGCTTGCTGCGGGCGCTACCAAGTACTCTCTTGGGTTATTTTTATTAGCCAGCGCAATTGCGCGTTCAATTCGTTACTTTGGGCTTGCTATTGTTGTGTATTACGCAGGAAACCAAGCTGAACGTATAATTAGTAAACATAAAGTTAAAGCCATGATTAGTTTAACTATTTTAGTTTTACTGGGGTGGGGTATTAGTACCTTACTTTAAGGCTAAATTTCTATCTTGTGTTATAATTCTTAAAAATGATTTATTAGCTCAAGTATAATCTATTTATATGATGAATGTTGAAACTGTCAGCCTTAAGTTGACCCGCTTTACTCGTATAACGCGGTTGAACAAATTACTTATGTTTGCGCTGCTAGTGTTTATAGTGGTTTTCACTATTTACAACTTCACCTATTTCCCACTGGTAGGTGCTAAAAAAAGCATGTCTGGTTTTGCTAGCGAGTTCATAAATCTTATTGTCATAATGACGGTTTTTTGGGTTGTGCAGTGTTCTAAATTAGCTAAAAAAGCATACCAGTATGTCACCATTGGATTAATGCTATGGATAGTTGGAATGACCGCCGATGTGCTTGACGAGCTTGTTATTCAACCACAATGGGTCACGTTGTACATAAAAGACTTATGTATTTCTGTAGGGGTTGTTATTACTGCTTATGGCTTATTTAAAACTATGTTATTTATGCAAAAAATGCACAATAGACTAGCCCAAGAATTTATAGTTGACGATCTTACCCAAGTTTACAATCGCAGATGTTTTTACGAATACGTTGAAAACGAGACAGACGAATCGTATGCAGTAATCATTATCGATATTGATCATTTTAAATCTATTAACGATACCTTCGGCCACGACAAGGGCGACAAGGTGCTTAAAGCTTTTGCTAGTAAAATAGACGCTCTATTTGAAGACGGCAATATTTTTGCGCGTATTGGTGGTGAGGAGTTTGCAGGCTACCTACCAAATTGCACTTTAGAACAAATGCAGGCGTTTGCTGAGTTGGTGTTAGTGAGTGCTCGCACTATTGAGGTTACCGACGAGCTTTATACTAGTGCCAGTATTGGGGTAGCTAAACGTTTTAAAAACGAATCATTTGACAGCGTAATGAAACGCGCAGACCAAGCTTTATACAAAGCTAAAAATAGTGGTCGCAACCGATTCGTAATCGCAACAAAGCCGTAAATAGCGGGTCCTTATTGTTTGCACATTTGCTACACTTTTTTACGTTTTCGTAAGTAAATGTCAGCTTAGGTAATACTTTGTAAAGCGTGAAATTAAATTAAAATGTAAAGGTCGTAGAGGGGATATTAATAATAAGGAATCCCCTTGATGACCAACCCTCTTTTAAAAGTTGCTTTACCTCTTACTTTACTTGGTGTTTTATCTGGCTGTGGCTCTGATGATAGCGCAAGCTCTACAGGTTATATTCAAATGTATAATGGCTCATACAACAGCCCTTATACGCGCTTGTTTGTTGAAGAAACAGAGCGCTCAGGCGCCGACTTTGCACAAGTCACCACCCGCCATAATTACAGCACTGGCACATTTGATGTTAGCTTTGAATATTTAGACGCTAACGATAGCTACATTACTATTAGCGACCAAGAAATTTCAATTAAAGGTGATAAAACGCAATTAGTTGTCATGAGTGGTGATTTTGCTGAACCCACCTTTACAGAGTTAACGGTGCCTATTAGTAGCGATACGGGTGAGTTTAATCTTGGCTTTTTTAATATTACGGGTGAAGACACCAGCTACGATATTTATCTTGCAACAGACGATGGCGTATTTGAAAGCGCGACATTGTTTGCATCTGCGCAGTACTTAAGTGAATTAGACTTACAAAGTGTAGATGAAGGATATTACACTATTTTTATTACCCCCGCGGGCAGTAGTGATGTAGTTTACGAGTCGTCATCGGTTTATTTGTATGATGAGGCAAGCTACGTAGCGATTATCCGGCCAAGTTATGCCACTGAGCTAAGTGGCATTACGCTTGATGTAGTAACCGACAATAACTATGTTACTGAACTTAAACACCAATCGGCATTAGGGCAATTACGTTTTATTAATACCCTTGATGACTATTCACCAGTTAGCTTCAGTGTAACGCGTGGTACTACAGAAACCCCAACAAATACGGTATCAAGCGATGCGTATACAGATTACATAGAGCTTTCGCCAAACAGTTACAGTGTGGCGATGTTTGATGAGCAAAGTAATAAACTAGCCGATAACTTTTTAATGACGCTTGAACGTGAACAAAGCGCGGTTGGCATTTTTTATAACGATATTGATAATGGCCTACGAATGATGAGTGTAGAAGAACATTTAACACCAAGCAGTTATAGCCATACCGTATCGGTTGTTAACCTTATTGAGAGTTATGCAGGGCAGTCGGTGACCGACATTGATGTGTACTTTACCCTTGATGGAGAAACGGTCGACGACACCAGTAATGTAGTTGATGGCATAGACCGCTACGATCAAGAAGAGCAAGTAGTTGATAACGAAATTTATACAGTTTACGCAGTTTACGAAGATAACGGACAGCAAATTGTACTTATTCAACAAAGTGATATGGATTTTACTCAAGAGGGAAATTACATATTAATTTTAGAGCATGACGAAACCACAGCAACGGGTTATAAAATGTCTTTAGAGCGCACAATTACAGACAGTGTTGAATAATAAAATGAGAGTTAAAAGCCTAAATACAGAGTGTATTTAGGCTTTTTATTGAACAAAATTTAACGACGTAGTAATAATTAGGTACACTCATGACATAATAAATAATAAGAGTGTGCCATGGATGATTTTATTGGGTTAATAGTAATAGTCATGCTGATTATTGCAACCGGTGCTTTGTGTGGATTAATTGCATTAATACAAGTAAACGGCCTAAAGCAAGAAATCGCGATTTTAAGGGCTAAAGTAGTCAAGCTGCAGGCAAGCCCAAGTGCGGATCATTCTGAGACAAAAATTTTTTCATCCTCAAAACACGTTGCGCCTTTAAGTTCACAATCTACTGCTTATGAAGTAGAGCCCAGCTCAGTACCAAAAAGTAATTCAGCGCAAAATGAGCCAGTAAATACGGTTGTAACGCCTAACGTTAAATCAATAAAAGCGAACCCCGCTATCCCTTTATTTATTGCCTCCGTGTTTGAAAAACTACGCACCGGGTTTGAACAAAATTGGATGACCTGGATTGGCGCAATAGCGCTTGCTTTTGGCGGCATATTTTTAGCTAAATACAGCTTAGAAGCAGGGCTTTTATCACCCGTAATGAGGCTCAGCTTAGGTGGTTTATTTGGGGGAGGCTTGATCATAGCTGCAAGCTATTTGCATTATAAACGTATTATTTTTGAAGGCTTTAATAACTACATACCTGCAGCACTTGCCAGTGGCGGGTTTATAACTTGTTTTGCATTAACGCTTTTAGCTTACAGTAGCTATGAAATGCTTAGCCCTACAACTGCTTTTATTGTGCTAGCTATTATTGCCATAAGTGCGAGCATAATGGCAATAACACTTGGGCCATTGCTAGCGGTGTTAGGAATTATTGGTGCTTACAGCGTGCCTATTTGGGTTAATACCGGTAGTAGCAACGTATTTGCATTATTTATGTATGTTGGCTTTGTTAGTTTATCGGCATCCTTGGTTGCACACAAAGTGCAGCGAGCTTGGCTTTGGTATTTAATGTGGGCAGGGCATATTGGTTGGTATTTAGTTGGTTTTATAATAATGCAGCTAAAAAGTAATACACCTTGGTTACTTGCAACCTTTGCATTACTGAGTATTGTTGGCCTGATTGCTTTGCCGCGTTTGGGTTTTAAATTAAAAAATATTGAACATCGTCCGCACTCTTTAAAGCGCCTTATAAAAGTATTCCCCGATCACCTTTTACTCCTTGCCTTTATAGTTCCGCTAATTTTTACCATGTCGATAAGCTATTACAATTTAGAATGGCAAACTATCGGTGTATTAAGTATTGGATTGTTATTATTTTTAGTACTTAAAAATAGTCGCTGGGATTTATGGCAAGGGCTATCACTCGTTATTGCTACGCTAATGATTATAAGCGCAGAGCAAATGAATTCTTTATCCGCTTTTTTTGATGATGGATTATTTATATTTAAAAGCGAATACGGCTTAGGGTTACTGCTTGGCTTTGGCTTTATGGCGTACGGACTTTATTTTGGTAAAAAACAGGTAAAACGATTAGCGTTTCATATTACTGCGGCATTTAGCGTTTTTGTAATGATAAGTACCTTGTATGTACTCATTCCAAACAATGCGTTAAGCACCGCTTATCCACTTTGGGCTTTTGTATTATGTGTGGTTGCGGCTATTTTAATTAAGTGTGCGCAGCATAATACAACGTTGTTTCAGCGTTTTACTTACTGGGTAGGCGCAAATGCGAATATTACTTTAGCTATAACTATGCTTCTAAGCGACAGCGGTTTAACCATTGCATTAGCTATTCAAGTACTGTTAATTAGTATGCTTATAAAGCGTTATAATGTGCCTATGCCGCATTGGCCTATTAAAGCGCTAGTGGCTGCTTTATTACTTCGGTTAACGCTTGCGCCATGGACACCAAGTTACGACGCTCTTACATTACTTGGCTTGCACTGGAGTATTATTGTGTATCCGCTGTGTACCGCATTATTTTTTGCCACAGCTAAATGCTATAAAACATCGCAATTAAAAGTGTGGTTAGAAGGGGCCGCGCTTCATTGCTTTGCGCTGTTCATTACAACCGAAACCAGTTACCAGTTAGTGGGGCACTCCCCACAATTTGACGCGCTTAGTTTTTATGAGCAAGTTTTGCTTACCTGTAATTGGCTTGCGCTGGGCTGCGTTTATTTGCATCGTGCACGTATTGCGGGGAGCTTAGCTAAGCTTTATCAAATTGCAGGGAGTGTATTAGCAGGCGGCGCTGGCTTTATGTCACTTAAAACACTACTCGACGATAACCCGTTATTAACCTCTATTTATATTGGTGAGCTCCCAGTACTTAACTGGCTGTTTTTACTTTGGTTAGTACCAGCAGGCTTAACGGTTTGGTTATACTCACTTATTAAACCTATAAACGCTAAGATAGCGCCGTTTGTACTTGGTGTTGCAGGTTTACTTGGCTTAATTGCCATTAACAGTTTTATTCGTCAATACTGGCAAGGGGCTTATATTTATCTATCTAAAGGGGCCAGTAACGAAGAGTTGTATAGCTACTCTGTTATTTGGCTAATACTAGGCGCTGGTACGGTTATATTCGGACACCTTAAAAACCAGTTATTTATTCAAAAAATAGGCTTAGGATTACTTGCGGCTGTTATTGTAAAAGTGTTTTTAATTGATATGGCTAATTTAACGGGGCTGTTAAAAGCCCTGTCGTTTATTGGTTTAGGGCTTTCGTTAGTTGGGCTAAGTTGGTTATTTCAAAAGCTTAGAAGCCGCTCAAAAACACTATAAAATATTTGGATACTTTATTATGCAAAGCCCAGTAAACGTACTGGGCTTTTTATTTGCGATTAACTAAGTTACAAATTAAGTGCTGTGATTAAGCAGGGCTTTTAATTTACCCGGCTTAATAGGCTTACTTAAGTAGTGAATATTAGCTGCTTTTGTTTCCTGTTTAAGTTCGGTGTCGCGTACTGCGGTAATTAAAATAGCTGGGATGTCGCTTTGCCATGTTTCTCTGAGTGTTTTAATTAAAGTGATGCCATCGCACTCATTACCTAACTGGTAATCCATTAATATAACATCCGGTGCGCTATGCGCTTTAGCATGCGACATGACGTTTTCGACATTATCAAACAGGGTATAATTTGCTTGCCACTTTTTAAGTAAGCTTGCCATAGCTGCGAGGTTTTCTGGATCGTCATCTACAGCAATAATGTTTATTGCAGTGCGGTTTTCTATTAGGTTACTCGCTGCGCTTTTTTGCTGAACAAATTGGGCGTCACCATAGGGTACGTCAATACTAAAGCGGCTGCCTTTACCGGGTTCTGAGTGCACATCAAGCTCTAAACTTAATAAATCTGCCATACGTTTCACCACACCAAGACCCAGCCCTACGCCTTTGTTGTCGCCAGACTCGACGCGATAAAAATCGTTAAATATTTTGGCTTGTTCAACGTCGCTAATACCAGGGCCTGTGTCCCATACTTCAATGCGCAGGCTATGTTTTCGGTTTCTACATGCCACTAACACGCGTCCTTTATCAGTATATTTAACAGCATTAGACACTAAATTTTGAATAATTCGGCGCAGGTAGGTGATATCGCTATGCACAACTTGGCCACCAGAACGCACGGTGAGCTTTAGCCCTTTATCACTTGATAAAATAGCGTACTCACTTTTTAGCGGCGCTAAAATATCTTCAATGTAAAAGTGGCGCGGTGTGGGGGTCATTGCGCCTTGCTCTAGTTTAGCTATTTCAAGTAGGGCTGACATTAAGTGAACAGTCGAATCTAGGCTGTCACCAAGCTTATTAAAGTTATTTGCATTAGTGGCATCAAGTTGTTTTTCATCAATGGCAGCTAGGTATAAACGCGCTGCATTGAGGGGTTGTAAAATATCGTGGCTAGCGAGTGCTAAAAAGCGCGTTTTACTGTCGTTTGCTTGTTCGGCCTCTCGTTTTGCTAAAGTAAGTGCTTCCTCCGTTTGTACTCGGCTGTCTATTTGCGCTTGTAAGTCTTTATTAATTGTTTGTACTTCTTGGGTTCGCGCCTCAATACGGTTTTCTAGATCCATGTTCACTTCTTCAAGCGCATTTTGGGTGCTTATGTGAGTTGTGATATCAGAAAAGCTCGTTACAAAGCCGCCATCAGGCAGTGGATTACCAATCATCTCAAACACTTGGCCATTACGACGGTGGCGTATAAAGTGATGAGAGCTACCATTTTTTAAATGTTGCACACGTTTTTCTATTTGGCGTTCTATTTCGCCAGGCCCACATTCACCGCGTTTAGCGTTGTATCTAATAATATCCTCTATGGGTTGGCCAACTTCTAAAAAACCTTCAGGGTAGTTAAACATGGCACTGTAGCGCTTGTTCCATGCCACTAGCTTTAAGTTTTTATCAACAACCGAAATACCATGGCTTAAGTTTTCTAAAGAGGTAAATAATAGGTTTTGGTTAAATTGTAGGGCTTGTGTGGTTTCATCAAAAAAGTTAACCACTTCTTCAAATGCCATGCGTTTCCCCGATGACACCGTATGAATAAGCGCCTGTGCAGATGACGCGCCTAAAACACCAGTTAATGCGCGTTCGCAATAGGCTATAAATTCGGGCTCTGGGTGAGCGTTATTGTCGTTTAAATGGTGGGCAAGTGCGTAATGAGCCAGTACTTGTTGACTGCGTTGTATGCCTAAAAAGGTTTGCAGCAATATTTTAAAGTCGTAAACCGTGGCTTTAACATCTTTATTTAAACGGCGAGACAAAATAGCCTGATCTTTTGGATTTACAAACGCAGCGGCCTGAATTTTATCAATAAGGCGCTCTTCAGCCCCTAAAGAAAAACTAATATAACAACCAACATTTGCAAAGAGTGCGATGAGTGTTCCACGAGTGATGAGTGTTTGTTGTAACTCGCTATTTAAGGTATTACCTGCATCTAAAATGGGTAACATTAAAAACAGCACCCAGCAGGTTATACCAGCTAAAAGACCAGCATAAACCCCATAGGCATGACCTTTTCGCCAATATAAGCCACCAACAATTGAGGGCAATAACTGAGTCACTAACGAAAAGGCAACTAAGCCCATACTAGCCAGTGCGCTGCTATGGCCAAACCATTGTTGATAAAAATAAGCCAATATTAAAATACCGGCAATGGTAAAGCGCCTTACTAATAAAATTTGTGCCTTATAGCTGGTGGTAATTAGGTTACGTTTAAACTTACGACGCAGTATTAATGGCAGCACTACATCGTTTGAGATCATGGTACTTAGAGTCAGTGTTGCAACCACAATCATGGCAGTTGCAGCCGATAGGCCACCAATAAACACAAAGGTTGTTAAAAAGGCGTTGTTGTTAATTAGCGGCAGTGCCAGTACAAAGCTGTCTGGCGAATAACCAATACCAATATTTGGGTGAATAGCGGCAGTCGCTATAGGTAAAATCATTGCTGCGGTTAGTAATAAATATAATGGGAACGCCCAACGAGCGGTATTTAAATGGCGCTTATTTTGGTTGTCGACCACGGTTACATGAAACTGGCGGGGTAAACAAATAATCGCCGCGGCCGCCATAAGGGATTGACCAATAAAATTAAAACTAAAAAAATTAAAGTGACTCCAGTGTGACCAAGCAGATTCGGTTAACTGAGCTGATGAGGTTTCTGGTAGGTTGAATAATGTATAAATAGCGAGGCCTGCCACAGCCATTAATGCAAAAAGCTTGATTAAAGATTCGAATGCTACAGCTAGCATTAACCCAGAGCGATACTCGGTGACATCGACTTTGCGGGTACCAAAAAATATTGCAAATAATGCCATGATAAGTGTGGCAGAAAGTGCCAGCATATCACCCGATATTTTATTGCTATTTTGCAATAGCAAAAAGCTAGTGCTTAGGGCTTTAAGTTGCAACGCAATGTAAGGAATAGTGGCTAGCAGCGCAATAAGAGTCACCATAATGGCGGTGGTTTGGCGTTTGCCATAACGGGCGGAAATAAAGTCGGCAATGGTAGTGATGTTTTGTTTTTTACTAACCAAAACTAGTTTGCGTAAAAAACCCTGCCCGAAAAAAAACAATAAGGCCGGACCCAATAAAATAGGTAAATAGCTCCAGCTGCTGGTGGCTGCGGTTCCTACCGAGCCGTAATAGGTCCAAGAGGTACAGTAAATACCAATTGCAAACGAATACACAAAAGGATGATGACTAATACGCTTTGCCAAAGGCGTTGTTTTATCGCCCCAGTTTGCTAGCCAAAACAGTACCCCTATATACCCTAATGCAACAATAATCAGAACGGCAGTCATGGTGTTATTAACCCTTATTATTTTTAAATGACCCTCAACCCAAGAGGTTATTACACAATACCAGAACTGAGCTTAGGTGTGGGGGCTGATTTTAAATAGTAAATTAAAGTGAAAATATATCTTACTGAATAATAACAATAAAAAGTAAATAGCCCCCGTATTAGACTAATGTCGCATTTGTGAGCTGAGTGGTAAATCAGCAATAAGTATAGCAAGCATAAAAAGCGTAACATGCTGATATTAAATAAAAATAACGTTTTCTATTAAATAGGTTAAATGCAGTTTACGTAAACGTTAACTAGGTGTTACGACTATGGTCTCAATTCAATATGTGAGCTGCGTTGCTAAATTGATTAGCGAAGATAAAAAACCACCCATCGCGATACTGCGGTGCTTAAAGGGGAAAATAAAAATGGCTTTTAAAGACGAAGAACAAGCAAAAGCTTATTGGGCTGAAAACATTTCACTACTGTTTAAATTACTAGCAGTGTGGTTTGTGGTCTCATTTGGCTTTGGCATATTACTGGTAGATGTACTGAATGAAGTACGTTTTTTTGGGTTTAAACTTGGCTTCTGGTTCTCCCAGCAAGGCGCGATTTACACCTTTGTGGCTTTGATTTTTGTGTACGTTTTCAAAATGAATACGTTAGATAAAAAATACGGCGTAGACGAATAGGAGCTAAGCAATGGATGTTCAAACACTCACATTTATAATTGTTGGTTTAAGCTTTGCGCTTTATATCGGCATTGCAATTTGGGCCCGTGCGGGTTCAACAAACGAATTTTACGTAGCGGGCGGCGGCGTACCTCCACTAGCTAATGGTATGGCAACTGCAGCTGACTGGATGAGCGCCGCGTCGTTTATTTCAATGGCGGGTATTATTTCGTTCGCAGGGTATGATGGCGGCGTTTACTTAATGGGGTGGACTGGCGGTTACGTATTGCTCGCTATGTGTTTAGCGCCTTACTTACGTAAATTCGGCAAGTTCACAGTACCTGACTTTATTGGCGACCGTTACTACTCGCGCACAGCGCGCTTAGTGGCCATTTTATGTGCCATATTTATTTGTTTTACTTATATTGCAGGGCAAATGCGCGGCGTAGGCGTTGTGTTTTCTCGCTTTTTAGAAGTAGAAATTGAAACCGGTGTTTACATTGGTATGGTGATTGTATTTTTCTATGCGGTTCTTGGCGGCATGAAAGGCATTACCTACACACAAGTAGCGCAGTATTGTGTACTTGTATTTGCATACTTAGTTCCGGCTATTTTTATCTCAATGATGATGACGGGTCACTTCTTTCCACAAACAGGCTTTGGTGCCACTTTAAGTGACGGCTCAGGTATGTATGTACTTGATAAACTTGACGGATTAAGCGCAGAGCTGGGCTTTGCACAATACACCGAAGGCTCTAAAAGCATGATTGATGTATTTGCCATTACAGGTGCATTAATGGTCGGTACTGCAGGTTTACCACATGTAATTGTTCGCTTCTTCACTGTACCGCGTGTAAAAGATACGCGTATTTCAGCAGCATGGACGTTAGTATTTATTGCTATTGTTTATACTACTGCACCAGCAGTTGCTTCGTTTGCACGTGTAAACATGATCGATACAATCAATGGTAAAGACGGCAGCGGCACAGCGTACGCAGAAGCACCAGCGTGGATCAAAAACTGGGAACGTACAGGCCTAATCACTTTTAATGATAAAAATGGTGATGGCAAAATGTTCTACACAGCAGGTAAAATAGAAGATCCAAATAGCGCAAATGAAGTAAAAGTAGACCGCGATATTATGGTATTGGCTAACCCTGAGATAGCTAATTTACCTGCATGGGTTGTTGCACTTGTAGCCGCAGGGGGGATTGCTGCAGCACTGTCGACAACAGCGGGTTTACTACTGGTTATTTCGACATCTGTTTCGCATGATTTACTCAAACGTACTCTGAAACCCGATATTAGTGATAAACAAGAGCTACTGGCCGCTCGATTAGCCGCGATGATTGCCATTGTTATATCTGCTTACTTTGGTATTAATCCGCCTGGCTTTGTAGCGTCGGTGGTGGCATTTGCCTTTGGTTTAGCAGCGGCGAGTTTCTTCCCTGCAATTATCATGGGAATATTCTCTAAAACAATGAACAGAGAAGGCGCTATTGCAGGCATGATTACCGGTATTGGCTTTACTGCAGCGTAAATCATCTTCTTTAAATTTGTGAGCCCAGAGCTTAACAGCCCAGAGAACTGGTTCTTAGGTATTTCGCCTGAAGGTATAGGTTTAGTCGGTATGGTAATTAACTTTGTTGTTGCTGCCGCAGTACTGAAATTTACTCAACCAACACCTGTTGAAATACAAGAAATGGTAGAAGGTATTCGTAACCCTAAAGGGTCGGCAGAAGCGCACGCGCATTAAGCCAACTTATATGTAAAGTACCAAAAGCCCGACCTTAGTCGGGCTTTTTATTTGTATAAATAATGAGTACATTGGTGCTGTGTATACTTTTTAGTGAGTGTAACAATGAGTGTAGAACAACAAGAAGTAGCCCAATATGTTTACCTTCAAGCGCCGTTCAGCATGCTCGATAACAGTGCTTGCGACTACTTTGTAAACCATCTTGATGTTATTTATTTAACGCGAGAAAACCAAGCGCAGTGGCTACAGAGCGAACATCCAAAGCTTTTTTTAATTCGCTCAGGTCTTTACGATCTAGTTGATGCTAAAGGTGATGTAGTAACTCGTTTGGCACAAGGTGATTATTTTGGTTTTCCCTCGCTTTTAACTGGCGAAGCAATTCAAAATAAATTGGCGGTTCAAAAAGAGGGCATAGTGTATATGCTCAACCAAGAACACTTTGATTTTTTACGCCGAGAGTACAAACCGTTTGAGCAATATTTTGTTAGAGCTCACGCCAATAGATTACTATCATCACATTATAAAAGTAAAAACGACAGTTGGTCAGAGCGCAGAATATCTGAACTCATGACCCGCACAGCCATAACGCTTTCACCCGATGCCAGCATTCGACAAAGCGCTAAAAAAATGAAAGAGCACGGTGTGTCGTCTATTATGGTTATTCAACATGCCCATTTAGTTGGCGTGGTAACAGACCGCGATCTGCGAAATAGGGTGCTTGCCGACGAAGTAGACCCGCAAGAAGCGGTTAGCAGCATAATGACCACAAACCCTAAATTTATATTTGAAAATAACCGCGTGTTTTCTGCGTTGCATTTAATGCTCAAATATAATATCCACCATTTGCCAGTGCTTGATGAAAGCCATAACCCGATAGGTATGCTCACCAGTACTGATTTACTGCGCCAACAAAAAAGTGATCCTGTGCAGCTCATTGGCCGCATTTATAAAGCGCATAACGTGACCGACTTAAAACGTTACGCCAAAGAAGTGCCCGATTTACTAAAGAGCTTCTCTCATAATATTGACGATATTTCACTTATTGGTAAATTACTAAGCGGGTTAACCGATGCATTAACATCGCGCTTGATCAGACTATTTCAAGAAGATCACGGCGCAGCCCCAACCAGTTTTAGTTTTATATGCTTTGGCTCACAAGCGCGCGAAGAGCAAACATTGCATTCAGATCAAGATAACGGCCTACTGCTCCCCAACGATTTAACTCAAGAGCAGCATACTTACTTTAAAAAAATGGGAGAGTTTGTTTGCGAACAACTCGTTGAATGCGGCATTAGGCGATGCCCTGGTAACATAATGGCAAGCAGTGACTTATGCCGCATGAGCGTGAACGATTGGTCTGAACGCTTTTTTAAATGGATAAAAAGCCCAACCCCCGAAGCCATGCTTAATTGTAAAATATTTTTTGATTTACGCTTTATAGAAGGTTCAAATTCGTTATATACCGCATTTTGTGAACAATTAGTGCGCATATCGCGAAACGATTTATTTTATGCAGCCATGGCTACCGACATAAATAATAACAGCGTACCCATAGGTTTATTTAACAAGTTTAAAACGCAAAAAGATGACAACAACCACAAATACATAGATTTGAAAAAACGCGGTGTGGTGATCATTAACGACATAGTGCGCTTATACGCATTAAAAGCGGGAATTAAACGGGCTAACACACAAGAGCGCCTAGAAGCATTATTAAAGTATAACCTCATCAACAAAGACGATATTTACAACTTAAAAGACTGTTGGCGGTTTTTAACTCAGCTGCGCTTAAGCACACAAATTAATGAAGAGGGGTTACCAAGCAACTGTATTAACCCTAATAAATTAAATTCACTAGAGCGCCATCAGTTAAAAGAAGCGTTTTATTTAGTAAAACAAGCGCAGCAAGGCGCCGCGTTTAAATTTGCACGGGGCAGTTTGTGAGGCTCTCATGGTAAAAATGTTACTTACGCGGTATATAAAGCGCCGTCAATTACTAGCAAAAAATGCATTCTCGCAGCGCTATTTGGTGATTGATTTAGAGCTCACTGGGCTTGACTCAAAACAGCACGAAATAGTGTCGGTTGCATGGGTTGTAATTGATAACCAATGTATAAAAATGAGCGATTCGCAGCATTTTATTAATAAAGACGTAAAAAGCCTTGAACAAAGCCCGGTTTTTCATGGTATTAGTACTGACTCGGTGGCACAAGGGCAAAGCCTACAGAGTATTTTAATGTCTTTAAGCGCTCACTTTAGTGACTGCATTTTAGTATTTCATAATGCTATGCTTGACTGGGGCTTTTTAAAGTTAGCACTAAAAAATGCAGGGGTCACCCAGCGGCCTAAGCTGATCATCGATACCCTACAAATAGAAAAAAAGCGCTTACTGCAACACACAAGCGATATAAAATTAGATGATTTAACCTTAAATGAATGCCGTAATCGCTACGATTTACCAAGCTATCATTGCCATCATGCGCTTACCGATGCACAAGCCACTGCTGAGCTGTTATTGGCCCAATGCCACCAAATAGGCGCCGGTAAAGAGTTAACGTTAAGAGCACTAGTTTAACAAAGCTATTTCACTTACGTATAATTTTGTTAAACTCAATTTTTTTAAAAGGATTTATTATGGTAATTGAAGCCGCCAGTAAGTATTACAACCAGTTAAACAATGACCTCAAAGCAGTCAAAAAGTACATTCACAATAATTTTGGTGTGTTTCTTACTATTCTTTACTTACTGGGTAGTTTATCAGGTGTTGTGTATCTTTACGTTTTACTTAATAACTTTTCGGTTGATGTATTCAACTTTATTGAAATAAGTGACTTTTTACTGGCACTGATTTCAAATCCTTTACTTATTACTATTTATACTACGCTCATCGTTATAACAGCTATTTATTTTAATTGGCGCTCAGGACACATGCCAGATCCTAGTAAAACAACCGTGTTAAAAAAACTTTATTATGGCTTTGGTTACCCGTACTATTTATTAAAACCTAGTTACTCAGTAATGTTATTTTTAGCACTTATAATATCTACATACCCTACTATGTTGGCGTATTTACACAGTAAAGACATAGTAAATGAAAGAACAATGAGTTATCACTTATCATTAAATTATCCAATTGCTCAGAGTAAAGTAACTCAACTTCAAAATGTTCAAATAGTAGCCTCAACAATGGGGAATTTATTTGTTTATGATAATAAACAAGATAAGTTACTTATTATTTCACAAGAAAATATTTCAGCATTGATACCTAACGAAAATAAAGAAAAAACGGTTAGCTCAGAGTCAAAATAATAGCCTCTACATCACCCAAAAATTAGCTGATTTAATGGGGATACTCAGGCACGTAAGCATAAAATATTTAGCTGAAATATTATTAAATGTTACTTATAGGTGTAGGCATATAAGTCATAATTTCACTTTTACAAGGAACGAATATGAAACTTATCATCGCTATTTTTATTGCCTTATTTCCACTTGTTACGTTTGCAAATTCAAGTTTGCCGCCGAATAGACATATTGCTGTCCAGGGGAAGGGTGAGGTATTAGCTAAACCAGATCTAGCCAAAATTTCATTTGAGGTGGTTAGTATGAAAAAAGAATCACTTGATGCAAAACGTGATGTGGATGCTAGGGTTAATTTATTTTTAAACGGTTTAGATAAATATGGGGTCGCAGAGTCGGCAGTATCAGCCTCAAATTTATTAACTACTGCTGATATGCAATATTTAGAAAGTGGTGAAGAAAAACGGGTAGGTTACATTGCTTCGCGTTCACTCAAAGTTACTATTGATGATATTAACAAGATGAATGAAATTGTTGATTTTGCATTGAGTGTAAAAATAAATGAAGTAACTAATATAGAGTTACTGTCTTCAAAAGCCAAAGAGTTGGAAGCTCAGGCTACGCAGAATGCAGTAGAAAATGCGAAAGTTAAAGGTAAAGTACTAGCGAGTTCATTTGGTGCATCTCTTGGAAATATTTATAGTATTAATTCTAATAACAATCGCTCAAATTATGGCTATCATTCAATGTATGTTGAGCGCATTGATGTGACTGGTTCGAGAATGAGTAAGTCTCCCTTTGCAGCTGGGCGTTATTTAGAAATTTCTATAACATTTAAATCATCTATAAACGTGGTGTTTGATTTAGAGATAAAATAACAATTAGGGTATGAGGCATTAGAGAAATGGAATTAAATTATTTTTATATTGGGTTTGGTGTCATTGTATTACTGAATCTCATTGTTAGCGTTCTTTTGATAAAGCGCGATGATTTAGAGGTTTTTCAAAAAGTAGTGCAAGTCATATTAGTCTGGTTAATTCCGTTGTTTGCTGCGGTTGGTTTGTGGTTGTTTTATCGCTCACAGGATAAGCCCAAAAGCATACCTAAAAGCTTTGGTGGAGGAACTTCCTCTGGTACGAACACACACAATGGAAGCGGGTTATAAGCAAATTTTAACGTGTATACTTTAATGCTATGTGGGGATTTTCAACGTTAATTTAAAGTTTCTAATCGTCCCCTCTTATAATCAGGCGCAAGGTCGATTACAATACAACCATCTAAAAGGCACATAGCCTTTATCTGCACGCTAAAAGAGTGGATTTTATATTTCATGGCAATCAAACTTGCAATTAATGGTTTTGGTCGTATTGGTCGAAATATTGTCCGCGCGTTGTACGAGTCAGGTTTGAGCGACGAAATTAAAATTGTTGCCATTAACGAACTGGCTGACCCTGAAGCTATTGCTCATTTATTAAAATACGACACGTCCCACGGTCGTTTTTCTTTTCCTGTAAAACTTGGTGAAGACACCATTAGTGTTGCAGGCGATACTATTGCACTTTTTTGTGAAGAAAACCCAGTAGAATTACCTTGGCAAACCCTTGATGTAGATGTGGTACTTGAATGTACTGGTGTTTATCATTCGCGTGAGCATGCACAGTTACACATTACAGCGGGCGCCAAAAAGGTGTTGTTTTCACATCCGGCTGATAACGACGTAGATGCCACAATTGTTTATGGCATAAACGACGATGAGCTTAAAAGCGAGCATACTATTGTATCTAACGGCTCGTGTACCACAAACTGTGTAGTGCCAGTAATAAAAGTATTAGACGATGCCTTTGGTATTGAGTCGGGTGCTATTACCACTATTCATGCATCGATGAACGATCAACAAGTGATTGACGCGTACCATCATGATTTACGCCGTACCCGCGCTGCGAGTCAGTCTATTATTCCGGTAGATACAAAACTTGCCCGCGGTATAGACCGCATATTACCTAAATTTGAAGGTCGCTTTGAGGCCATAGCTGTTCGCGTTCCAACAATTAATGTAACGGCTATGGATTTAAGTGTAACGGTTAATGCCGATGTAGATTTAAAGGCCGTTAATAATGCACTTAAAGCTCAAGCAAAAGATAGACTCGAAGGTATTTTAAGCTACACCGAAGAGCCGCTTGTATCAGTTGATTTTAATCACGATCCACATTCTTGTATTATTGATGGCACACAGACACGAGTTAGTCACAAACGGCTGATAAAGTTACTTGTTTGGTGTGATAATGAGTGGGGATTTGCAAATCGTATGCTCGATACAGCGCGTGCGATGGTTGCAGTAACTCAGTAACTTTTTATATTACTATAATAATTTAAACGTATTTTTCAGGTTCAGTATCGTTAACTAAGGAGATATTCATGTCGGTCATAAAAATGGCAGATTTAGATTTAAACGGCAAACGCGTATTAATTCGTGAAGATTTAAATGTACCAGTTAAAGCAGGTAAAGTGACGTCAGATGCGCGTATTCGTGCTGCACTACCTACTATTAAATTAGCCCTTGAGAAAGGCGCTAAAGTAATGGTTATGTCACACCTTGGCCGTCCTACGGAAGGGGAATACAACGAAGAATATTCGCTCGCCCCTGTAGCTGATTACCTAAACGATGCGCTAGCGCAAACAGTACGTCTTGAAAAAGACTACTTAAATGGCGTAGATGTAGCTGATAACGAAGTGGTTGTATTTGAAAACGTGCGCTTTAATAAAGGCGAGAAGAAAAACGACGAAGCGTTATCAAAACAACTTGCAGCATTATGTGACGTATACGTAATGGATGCCTTTGGTACAGCTCACCGCGCACAAGCGTCTACTCATGGTGTTGGTTTATTTGCTGATGTTGCCTGTGCAGGCCCATTACTATCGGCTGAACTTGAAGCATTAGGAAAAGCACTTGATAATCCAGCTCGCCCATTAGTGGCTATTGTGGGTGGTTCAAAAGTTTCGACTAAACTAACTGTACTAGATTCACTGTCTAAAATTGTTGACCAGCTAGTAACTGGCGGCGGTATTGCTAATACGTTTATTGCAGCTGCAGGCAATCCGGTAGGTAAATCACTTTTTGAAGCTGATTTAATGGATGAAGCAAATCGTTTATGTGCAGCAGCGAAGGCAAACGATGGTGAAATTCCAGTTCCTACGGATGTAGTGGTAGGTAATGAGTTTTCAGAGTCAGCAGTTGCTACGCTTAAAGATGTAAGCGAAGTGACTAGCGACGATATGATTTTTGATATTGGCCCAGATACCGCCAGCCAACTTGCTAAAATTATTGCAAATGCAGGCACGGTAGTATGGAATGGTCCTGTAGGTGTATTTGAGTTTGATCAGTTTGGCAACGGCACACGTGCTATTGCTCAAGCAATTGCTAATTCAAACGCATTTTCAATTGCGGGTGGCGGTGATACTTTAGCCGCAATTGATAAATACGGCATAGCCGATAAAGTTTCTTACATTTCTACCGGTGGTGGTGCGTTCTTAGAGTTTTTAGAAGGCAAAAAACTTCCAGCAGTAGAAATGCTAGAGTCGCGCGCTAAATAAATTTATTTAGCCGTGTAAGGTGAGGGGAAACCCTCGCCGACAATTAGTTATTAAATACCTCTCACCCTAATTTAATAACTGATTTTGACGTAATTTTACTGCTGAGCAGTGATTTTTCGTGGTGTTATTTAAACGCCAAACTAACATATCCGTTCAAACTAGATGGCAGTGAAATGCTATCGATAAATTGGAGAATACCCAATGGCTTTAATCAGTATGCGACAACTTTTAGATCATGCAGCTGAGCATGGTTACGGCGTCCCCGCTTTTAACGTGAATAACCAAGAGCAAATGCGCGCAATAATGGAAGCGGCTGACAAAACAAACAGCCCAGTAATCGTTCAAGGATCAGCGGGCGCACGTGCTTACGCCGGTGCACCATTTATTCGCCATATGATTTTAGCAGCCGTTGAAGAGTGGCCACATATCCCTGTCGTAATGCATCAAGATCACGGCACCTCACCGGGTGTTTGTCAGCGTTCAATCCAACTTGGTTTTTCATCAGTAATGATGGATGGCTCGTTAATGAGCGATGGTAAAACGCCTTCAAGCTATGAATACAACGTTGAAGTTACTCGCGAAACCGTTGCTATGGCACATGCCTGTGGCGTATCGGTTGAGGGCGAGTTAGGTGTATTAGGTTCACTTGAAACGGGTGAAGCGGGCGAAGAAGATGGTGTAGGCGCAGAAGGTAAATTAACAACTGATCAAATGCTAACTGATCCTGAAGAGGCCGCTGACTTTGTAAATAAAACCCATGTTGATGCGCTTGCGATTGCATGTGGTACATCTCACGGGGCTTACAAATTTACGCGCCCACCAACAGATGATATTTTAGCAATTGATCGCATTAAAGCCATTCACGCACGTATTCCTAACACGCATTTAGTAATGCATGGATCGTCGTCGGTACCACAAGAATGGTTAGAGATCATAAACCAGTACGGTGGCGAAATTCCTGAAACCTACGGTGTACCAGTTGAGCAAATTGTTGAAGGTATTAAGCATGGTGTTCGTAAAGTAAATATTGATACCGATTTACGTTTAGCGTCTACCGGTGCTATTCGTCGTCATATGGCGCTTAACCCATCTAACTTTGATCCACGTAAATACCTAGCAGAAGCTACAAAAGCGATGACAGAGATTTGTGTTGCGCGTTACAACTCGTTTGGAACGGCAGGACAGGCTGGTAAAATTAAACCAATTTCTCTTGATGACATGCACCTTAAGTACTTAAGCGGCGAGTTAGCACCACAGGTTAAATAATCGATCGATTAAACAGATCAATGTGTAAAGGCCAGTAATATTATTACTGGCTTTTTTATTGCCTGCCAATAGCAGATCATGCAATTACCAACGGTATTAATTGGGATCACTCATTTACTAACACAGGTTGTTTTGGATCATTGCTTTACTAAGTAAACGTAATTTTTAGCTTTATTTAGCATTAAAAATAATCTGATCTTTTTTTATTTGTACAAACAATCAACAGCTTAACTTTTTGAGTAGGTAGAGTATTGATCTCAACATTGATCGCCTTAGTAAAAATCTGATCTTTAAAGTGAAGCTTAGTAAAATCCAGATCTATTAAAAGCTAAGTAAATACAAACAAAGTCAGACTTAGTAAAGCAATGATCTGAGTATTCGATCATATTTAAAGTTTAGTTTTTGTAAGTACTAAAAATGTCTTTATTCAATTTTTAAAATATATAAATTTGTGACAGGAGTGAGATTTTTATTATTAATTTGGCTTTTTTTTACCCCGATTTTAATTTACACGTTACACTTTCATAAAAATGTAATACTTAGTCATAATAATGAAAACTTATTCGATAGCTTAAGAGATAAATTGGAATGTCACGTAAAGTACTAGTCGTAGACGACGAAGCGCCTATCAGAGAGATGCTTGTTTTTGTATTAGAGCAAAATGGATTTCAGGCAATTGAAGCTGAAGATTATGATTCTGCTATTGCTGCAATGGTTGAGCCTTACCCTGATATGGTATTGCTTGATTGGATGTTGCCTGGCGGAAGCGGTATTCAAATTGCTAAAAAGTTTAAGCAAAACGAACACACGCGCCAAATACCTATTATTATGCTTACAGCTCGCGGTGAAGAAGAAGACAAAGTACGCGGCTTAGAAGTAGGCGCTGACGACTACGTAACTAAACCGTTTTCGCCAAAAGAATTAATGGCGCGTATTAAAGCGGTTATTCGTCGCGTGTCGCCAACCTCTTTAGAAGAAGCAATTGAAGTGCATGGCTTACGCTTAGATCCTATTTCTCATCGTGTTACTTCTGAAGGAAATGAGCTTGATATGGGCCCTACAGAGTTTAGGCTCCTTCACTTTTTCATGACTCACCCTGAACGGGTTTACAGCCGTGAACAATTGTTAGATCATGTGTGGGGAACCAATGTGTATGTGGAAGACCGTACTGTTGATGTTCATATTCGCCGTTTACGCAAAGCAATTGGCCCGTTAGGACACGATCGTTTGGTTCAGACCGTGCGTGGTGCAGGGTACCGTTTTTCAAGTAAACTATAACCTACTTAAACACCAGCTTAGTTTTATACGTGTATAACTACTCTAAGGTAAAGTGAGTGTATGTATCGAGTTGTTAATAAGCAGGCGTTAATAAAACGTCTGTTTATCTATTTTTTACCCTTACTATTAATTGGTGTGCTAGTTGGCGCACCTTTTTTGCTTTTATTTTTAGGCTCTTTTTCACTTCTTGTTTGGCATTATCATCAATTATACCGTTTAAGCGATTGGCTTTTAAATCAGCGCAGTTTTAACCCCCCTGAAGGCGAAGGTGCATGGGAGCAAGTGTTTGAAGGCATTTACCACCTACAACACCGTAACCGAAAAAAACGAAATGAATTGGCCGATTTAATTAGGCGATTTCGTGATGGGGCCGAAGCGGTACCCGATGCTGTTATTGTGCTTCAAACCGATTTAAGCATTGTGTGGTGCAATCAGCTAGCGCTTAAGGTACTAGGGCTGCAGTGGCCTACCGATCATGGGCAGCGCTTAGATAACTTAATACGCGAACCTAAGTTTGCAAAATATATGCACAAAGGTAATTTTGACGAAGCACTAGAACTTGATAATGGCCATGCTATTGAACAAGTGCTTGAGTTTAGGGTAATGCCCTATGCAACTACGCAGTTAATGGTTGTGGTGCGTGACGTAACCCGTTTAAAGCAGCTTGAACAAATGCGTAAAGATTTTGTTGCCAATGTATCGCATGAGCTGCGTACGCCGCTTACGGTGGTTACAGGCTACCTTGAAATGATGGACAGCGACAACTTACCGCCTCCTGCAATGTGGAATAAAGCACAATCTACCATGCTTGAGCAGTGTAAACGTATGGACAGTTTGGTCAGCCAGTTATTATCCCTTTCCCGAATAGAAGGTTCGCGCCGACAAGATAACGATAAAGCGATTAATGTACCTCAGTTACTTGGTTATATTCAAACAGAAGCCCAGTCTATTAATCAAGACAAAGGCCACGAATTACTCTTTGATATAGATAACACACTCGACATAAAAGGCTCTGAAGATGAGCTGCGTAGTGCGTTTTCTAATTTAGTCTTTAACGCTATTTATTACACTAAACCTGGCGGAAAAATACAGGTTAGCTGGCTTCGTAAAAATAATACCGCTTGTTTTACTGTTGTTGATAACGGTGATGGCATTGCTGCAGAACATATTAATCGGCTGACTGAGCGGTTTTATCGTGTGGATAAAGCACGAAGCAGAACCACAGGAGGGTCTGGTTTAGGCTTGGCAATTACAAAACATGTGTTAACACGCCACGATAGTAAATTAAATATCACCAGTGAAGTTGGAAAGGGGTCTTGTTTTTCTTTTTGTTTTTCAATAGATAAGATCGTTGAACCCCAAAATAAACAACAAGTTTTGGTAAAGTCATAAAAGTGTCATTTAAGAGTCATATCATTGTCATGTACTCACTTTAGAGTGGGCAGCAGTTAGAAAATGGGACGAACAAATCGGAGAACCCACATGAAATTTAAAAATTTAGTTGCCGCAATGGGTGTGGCTGTTACAACTTTCGTATCTGCTCAAGCAGTGGCTTTAGATCAAGACATTCCTGAGTATCAAAAAATCAGCGGCGTATCAGGCAACTTTTCATCAGTAGGTTCTGACACTTTAGCTAACATGATGACGTTTTGGGCTGAAGAGTACAAACGTATTTACCCAAATGTAAACATTCAAATTCAAGCGGCAGGTTCTTCTACAGCGCCTCCAGCATTAACCGAAGGTACTGCTAACCTAGGTCCAATGAGTCGCGCAATGAAATCAAAAGAAATCGAAGCGTTTGAAAAACGTTACGGTTACAAGCCAACAGCAGTTCGCGTGGCTATTGATGCACTTGCTGTTTATGTACACAAAGATAACCCAATTGAAGGTCTTCGTATTGACCAAGTTGACGCTATTTTCTCATCAACTCGTAAGTGTGGTGCGTCAGAGCAAGTTAACCGTTGGAGCGATGTTGGCCTTGAAGGTAGCTGGGCAGCACGCGACATTCAATTATACGGACGTAACTCTGTATCAGGTACTTACGGTTACTTTAAGAAAAAAGCACTGTGTAAAGGTGACTTCCGTAATAACGTAAATGAACAGCCGGGTTCTGCATCTGTAGTACAATCAATTTCGTCTTCACTGAACGCAATTGGCTACTCAGGTATTGGTTACAAAACGTCAGGCGTACGTACTGTTCCATTATCTAAAAAAGGCACTAACTTTGTAGATGCAACACTTGATAACGTTGCGCAAGGTAAATACCCACTTTCTCGCTTTTTATACGTGTACGTTAACAAGCACCCAAATAAAGCATTGTCTCCGATGGAAGCTGAATTCTTAAAAATGATTCTTTCAAAAGACGGCCAACAAATTGTAGAAAAAGATGGTTATGTTCCTCTTTCTGCAAAGCTAGTTGAAGTAGAGCTTAAAAAGCTAGGTTTAAAATAATAAACCTAAGCAATAAAAAACCGCTCATTGAGCGGTTTTTTTGTGCTTAAAATTAAACATTTTAGGGAATTAAATACCACCTAACTTTTCAGCACGTGCTTTACATTGGTTGTATGTTTCTACACATTTAGCAGAACACACCTGTTGCTTAAGCCCTTCAGCTGTTGTTTGTTGCTCGCAGGTGCTTTCGCAACGAAAGTTTTGTTGAGCACATTGGTTCATCTCGGCATTTTCAACATGGTTTTGACAACCGGCTAAAACAGCTAAAGTGAGCGCAACTACGCTTGTTTTTATTAATATATGCATTTTTAATCCTTAAAGTAAGCTCAATAAATTAAATGTCGACCTGCATGTTGTCAATTAATCTCACAGAGCCTAAAAAGGCGGCGGCTAAAATAACAAAATGGTTATCATCGAGTGTAGCAGTTTTTAAGGTATCTCGTTGAGCTATCTCAAAATAGTCTGGCTTTAAGCCTGCTTGCTCTAGGCTTTGTTTAGCATGTGCTTTAAGCGAAGTGAAATCTTTATTACCTTGCTTAAGCTGCTCGGCACACTGGCCTAGCGCTTTAAATAAAGCAGTTGCTGTTGTTTTTTGCTCTGCTGATAGGTAGCCATTACGTGAGCTCATAGCAAGCCCTGATACTTCACGCATGGTGGGTACACCAATAATTTCAACAGGCATAGATAGGTCGCGAGCCATCGTTTTAATCACTTGCAGTTGCTGAAAGTCTTTTTCACCAAAGCAAGCGTAGTCAGGTTGCACTAGGTTAAATAGCTTAGTCACAACAGTTGCAACGCCTTTAAAGTGCCCAGGGCGCGAACCACCACAGTAACCAAGCGACACGCCTGGTACGTCAACAAAACTTTGCTCACCAAGCCCATTTGGATAAATTGTGCTTACACTTGGTGTAAATACAATATCAGTACCTAATTCTGCAAGGCCTTGTTTGTCCTCTGATAATGTACGTGGGTAGTTATCTAAATCTTCGTTAGCGCCAAATTGCATTGGGTTTACAAAAATACTAACAACCACTTTATCAGCTAAAGTTTTTGCTTTTTCAACGAGTGAAAAGTGTCCTCGGTGTAAATTGCCCATTGTTGGTACAAACGCCACACTCAAGCCCGCTTGTCGCCATGCTTTAATTTGACTACGTAATGATTTAATTTCAGTAATTGACTGCATTATTTAAACTCATGTTCAGCACTTGGAAAAGTGCCACTTTTTACATCGGTACAATATTTTTGAACGGCCGCTGGCATGTTGCCAGTTTCTAGTAAAAAGTTTTTTGAAAATTTTGGAATATAACCTGCCGAAATACCCACTAGGTCGTGCATTACTAGTATTTGACCGTCGGTCACATTACCAGCACCAATGCCAATGGTTGGAATACTAAGCGCATCAGTAATACGTTTTGCCAATGCACTCGGGATACACTCAAGTACTAATAATTGTGCGCCAGCGGCTTCCAGTGCTTTTGCATCATTAATCATTTTTTGTGCTTTGTCTTCTTCGCGGCCTTGGATTTTAAAGCCGCCAAATACGTGCACAGATTGAGGGGTAAGGCCTAAGTGCCCACACACAGGAATACCTTGTTGAGTAAGCGCTTTAATACTGTCGTAAAGCCATTCGCCACCTTCAAGTTTAACCATGTTTGCACCAGCGCGCATAAGTTCTGCGGCATTTTTACAGGTGTCGTTAACGCTTGAATATGTCATAAATGGCATGTCAGCAATAACAAATAATTCACGGCTTCCTGCACGCACACAGCGCGTATGGTAAGCAATATCTTGGTTGGTTACGCCAAGCGTATCATCACCGCCTTGCAGCACCATACCTAATGAATCACCGACTAAAATAACGTTAACGCCATTATCATGAAATAACTTTGCAAAGCTTGCATCGTAAGCAGTTAATGCTGTGATTTTGTTATTTTCTGCTTTCATTTTATTTAAAGTAGAAACGGTTATTTTAGACATAATATTCCTCGCAGGCATAAGCCTTGGTTAATTACAGAGGTAATTGTTGTAAGTCGTTGAGCGGTAAATTAGTTGCAATGGTTTTTAGTGCAATGCCGCTGGGTAAAATAAGTTCTGGCGCAAGTTCAAGCAACGGGTACACCACAAACTCGCGTTCGTTCAAGCCATAATGGGGCACAGTTAAGCGTGCAGTATTAATAATTTTATTACCAAACAAAAGGGTATCTATGTCTAGCGTTCGAGGACCCCAACGTTCGGCTTTTCTAACACGGCCGTGCTCTAGTTCAATTTTTTGTGTTAAATCAAGTAGCTGTTCTGGTTCAAGATGGGTATTAATACATGCAACTGCGTTAATGTAGTCGGGTTGGTCTTGCGGTCCCATAGGTTTACTTGCGTAATAGTGAGACACGCTTACAAACTCGCTATGCGGCAGTTTTTTAAGTGCCGCAATCGCGTTATCAAGCTGTTGTTTAGGCGAGTTTAAGTTAGCACCTAACCCTAAATAAACACGGTTCATGTTATTACTCAGCTGGCTTTCTTGGTGCGCGGCGACGAGAGCGTTTACGCGGCTTTGGACCACCTTGATGACCTAAGTTTTTAACCATGTCTTTTTGACCGTTAATATCTTGGCTAAGGTATTGAGTCCACCACTGTGCAAGTTCTTTATGCTCAGTTTCACCCGCATCAACGCGCAATAATAAAAAGTCGTAAGCGGCTTTAAAGCGCGGTTGTTGCGTTAACCTGTACGCACGTTGGCCTGCACGTTTATCTAAACGGTGCTGAATATGCCAAATATCGCGCGCACCCAACGTAAAGCGTTTTGGAACTGCAATATGTTGTGCGCTTTCGCTAAGTACTTTATTCATTGCTTGTGCAAAGGCATCGTACTCGCTAAGTTGTTCTTCGGCCTGAAGCTTTTTGGTTATTGCTAAAAGTGGGAACCATAATAGCGCGGCAAAAATAAATGCAGGCGTTACTTTTTTATCAGCATTTATGCGTTTATCGGTATTTTGAAACATTTGCTGAACAAAGGCTTGTTCTAAACCATTTGGGTTGGCTTCTAAAATTTTATCTAGCGCAGGAAATAATGCACGGAAAAGCCCGTATTGGCGAAGCATTAAAAAGTTAGCTTCAGCTTTACCGTTTAAAAACAGTTTAAGTACTTCTTCAAACAAACGCGCCGGTGGAATGTTATCAAGTAAGCTGGCAAGCTCGCTGATCGGCTTTTCGCTATTAGGCGCAATGCTCATATCAAGCTTTGTTGCAAATCGTACTGCGCGTAACATACGCACGGGATCTTCACGGTAGCGTGTTTCAGGATCGCCAATAAGCTCAATTTGTTTTGCTTTAATAGCGGCTAAACCATTGGCGTAATCATGAATGCTAAAATCGTTAATTGAGTAATACAGCGCGTTAATTGAAAAATCACGGCGCTCGGCATCTTCTTCAATGCTACCAAATACGTTGTCACGTAATAATTGCCCTTCAGTACTTGATTGGCTTATTTGGTTTTTAGACTCAGGCGCTTCGTGATGACCGCGCATGGTTGCCACTTCAATAATTTCACGGCCAAATACAATGTGCGCTAAACGAAAACGGCGACCAATTAATCTACAGTTTCTAAAAAGCTTTTTAACTTGGTCGGGCGTTGCGTTAGTGACTACATCAAAGTCTTTAGGTTGTTGACCTAACAATATATCGCGAATACAACCACCAACGAGGTAGGCATCAAAGCCACCGTCCTTTAATCGGTATAAAACTTTGATTGCATTTGGGCTAAATTGTTTACGAGAAATACCATGCTCACCGCGCGTGATTACTAATGGTTCGCTGCTTACAGAGGCAGAGGCATTTTCAGCACTCGTATTTGGGCCGATTATCTGTCGGCAAAATTGAAAAAGCTTGGAAATAATAATCCGTCTCCTAGAAGGTGTTGATTGGCCTGTCATCGCAATCAAAAATAACCGCAAATAGTGGTGTTAAACCCCAATACTCACCGTCTTACTCAAATAGCACATATTTAGGCGGCTATCATATACCAGCAGGGTTTAAAAATTAAGTTGATGTGTTGAAATTAAGCTGTTTTTAACGATTTTATTTACACAGTTTAGTAAATTGCTTGGCTTAACTTGTTTGCTTCTGAGAAATTTGTATTTCAGCGACTCGCGGCACTTGTTTTAACTCAAAGGTATTTATGCCCCATTCAATGAGTTGCTCAGTAGTTAAATCCATTAAATTGGCATGAGTTGGCAAGCCTAAAAATTCAAAGGCACTTATCAATGCGGGTTTTGGTTCTGCTTTACTAATTGCAGGAGCGTAGTTTTGTTTAGATAGTTTAAAACCGGGCTTGGCAACGGCTAAAGGTAAGTGAGCAAACTCAGGAATAGGGTGATTAAGTTGTTTAAATAAACTGATTTGCCGTGCTGTTGGCTCAATTAAATCGGCGCCTCTAACAATCCTATTTATCCCTTGATCAATATCGTCTACAACAACCACTAATTGGTAGGCGAATAAGCCATCACTGCGCTTTATTATATAATCTTCGTGTGCCAGCTCGCTACTAACACTAATATCACCTTGAATCAGATCGTTAAAGTGTGTGGTTGCATGGCATTGTGTTAATCGTAGTGCGCCTGTATCGGTTGGGTGGCCAAGGTTTTTACACTGGCCTTGGTAAATTCCACCCAAAGCTTTTATTTGTTTTCGGCTACAGTGACAAGCATAAACACATTGTTGATTTTCAAGGGAGCTGACTACGTCTTGGTATAAATCGAGCCGCTTAGTTTGATAAACAACTGATTCATCCCAGTGGAGGCAATAGGCTTGTAAGGTATTTAGAATATCGGTGTCGGCATTTTTCACCACTCGAGTGGTGTCTATATCCTCGATACGGACGAGCCAAGATCCTTTATTTACTTTTGCATCAAGGTAACTGCCCACAGCCGCAACAAGTGAGCCAAAATGAAGTGGCCCAGAAGGAGACGGTGCAAAACGACCGCGATAGTTGCGCATAGGCGCAGTAACGGCTGCAGGTGGCATGCTAATTAATAAGGTTAATTAGCCGCGTCCAGCTTGTTTTTCTTTAATTTCTGCAAGTGTTTTACAGTCTACGCATAAATCGGCAGTTGGTCGCGCTTCTAGGCGGCGAATACCAATTTCGATGCCACAAGACTCACAAAAGCCAAAATCATCTTCTTTAATTAAAATAATTGTTTTTTCAATTTTTTTAATTAATTTACGTTCGCGGTCACGAGTTCGAAGTTCTAAAGAAAACTCTTCTTCTTGTGCAGCGCGGTCAACTGGGTCAGGAAAGTTAGCAGCTTCGTCTTGCATATGCGATTTTGTACGATCAACTTCGTTGCGTAAATCGTTACGCCAAGTTTCTAAAATCGTTTTGAAATGAGCACGTTGTGCTTCATTCATATACTCTTCGCCTGGTTTTTCTTGGTATGGTTCTAAACCGGCTTGAGCCAATAAACCATGTTTCTTTTGGTCTGGCATAACTCTCTCCTAAATCCTTAATTTAATGCCTCAGCATTAGCCGGCGGTATAAATAACAGAAACTTATACCCTAGGCAAATTTATTTTTAATTATTCGAATTAGCTTCAACCATGCTTTGCGAGTAAAAAGTGCGTTAAATGAGGGTGCTTATTTAACTAACTTACTGGTTTGTAAAACTTGCCTTTATATGGGGGCAAAACTTTAAAAAACAAGTTTAACTCTGGAATTGATTTTTATTGCTTCAATCTTTTCATCGCGTTGTTTGTTCTAATTACAATTACTGAGCTTAATGGTTGGGTTATACATTAAGCTACAAATGCTATTTTTTTATGAAGAACGACTTCGTTTGCGCAAATAAGTGCTTTATAAGCGATAACTTCAACACCGCCATCGATGGCTTGTTGTAAAAGCGCTGCGTATTTTTCATCAATATGCGCCGCCGCGCTAACAATATTAATACCCTCATGCAAAACAGCGAACAGTAGTACGGCGCGATGGCCTAATTCGACCACTTCAATAAGCTCGCGAAGGTGCTTTTGTCCACGCAGTGTTTGTGCATCCGGAAAATAACCTTGGCCGCTGTGTGGATCATCTTGGCTTATTAAAGTGACCGATTTAACTTCAACGTAGCAGCTTGGTTTGTTTGGGGTTGTGAGTAAAAAGTCGATTCGGCTATTTTCACTGCCGTATTTAACTTCACTTTGAAGTTGCTCATAGCCTGTTAATTCATCAATCACTTTATGATTAATCGCTTCTTCTACTACTTTATTGGCTACCGCTGTATTAACACATATTAATTGCCCTAAATTGTTTTTGGTCAGCTCTAATGAATGTGGATATTTTCGTTTTGCGTTATTGCTGGTTGAATAAAAAGCAGTAAAACCTGGTTCGGCGCAGCCGGTCATTTTTCCGGTGTTGGCACAATGGGCGGTAAACTCAGCGCCATTGTTTAGTTTTAAATCAGCTAAAAAGCGCTTGTAGCGTTTTAATAGTGTGGCTGATCGCAGTGCAGGTGTGTACTTCATGGTTGTGTCCAATGCGGTTAAATAGCGTGATAGGGGTTATTTATCTCAAGCTGTTGGGAACTTAGGCGCACTATAGTAAACTCAACAGCACATTTAAGTGCAAGGATATTCTAACATGAGTGAAAAATTTGTTGTTCAACTAAGCGAACACGCAGCACCGAGTCATTGGGGCGAAAGCGCAACGTTGTCTTTTAACGAGCGTGGCGCAACCGTTCATTTATCTGAGCAAGAAACATTAAAAAATGTTCAAAAAGCAGCGCGTACAATTGCTAATCAAGGTGTTAAGCATGTTGAGCTTGCGGGCGACACGTGGTGCACAGAAAGCCAATGGGCTTTTTACCAAGGCTTTGTAACACCAAAATTGTTAAACGGTGTTGAATTTGTTGATAACGCACAATCAGATCTTAAAGAACTTGCGCATTTAAAAAGCTCAGCAACATGGGCGCGTGAAATGGTTAATGGCACCGCAGACGATATATACCCTGAAAGCCTTGCTGAAAAAGCAGCTGAGTTTATTCAATCGCTTGCGCCAGAGCACGTAAGCTACCAAATAATTAAAGGCGATGCGTTATTAGAGCAGCAATGGATTGGTATTCATGCTGTTGGTCGCGGAAGTGTTCGCCCTCCGGTATTGTTAGAGCTTGATTACAACCCAACAGGCGACGATAACGCACCCGTTAGTGCAGCCCTTGTGGGTAAAGGTATTACGTTTGATTCGGGCGGTTATTCAATTAAATCGAGCGAAGGCATGCTAGGGATGAAGTGCGATATGGGCGGTGCTGCAACAGTAACGGCTGGTTTAGCACTTGCTATTAATCGTGGTATTGAAAAACGCATTAAATTATTCTTATGTTGTGCTGAGAACTTAATTTCTGGCCACGCTTACAAATTAGGCGACATTCTTACTTACAAAAATGGCACAACCGTTGAAATTGTAAATACTGATGCAGAAGGGCGTTTAGTGCTTGCCGATGGCTTAATGGCTGCGGGTGAAACAGGCGCGCCTTTAATTATTGACGCTGCAACATTAACGGGGGCAGCGTTGGTTGCTGTTGGTCAAGAATACAATGCGTTGTTTGCACTAGATAAAGAGCTAGCGCGTGAGGTTGAAGGCTTTGCATCTCAAGAAATGGAAGCAGCTTGGCCATTACCACTTGAAAAGTGGCACCAACAAAACTGCCCATCACCTTATGCTGATACGGCTAACAGCCGAGCGCAAAAAGGGGGCGGCTATGGTGGTGCGTCAAATGCTGCAGGCTTTTTATCACGCTTTGTGCCAAACGATGGCAAAGGTTGGGTACACATTGATTTAGCTGCTGCATTTAACATGGGTAGCACGAACCAATGGGCTGCAGGCGCAACAACACAAGGTATGCGCACGGTTGCTCGTACGTTGCTAGAAAAAGCATAATATTAACTAAGTTAGGCTTTTTATATTAAAATTAGGCACCGTTTGGTGCCTTTTTTGATCTACAAGCAAGCAATTTTATTTAATTTACGGTAAAATCCATCGCCAATACCTGTTTGAGTGGCTAAGTTGGTTTTACTCTAAACTACGCTCAAATATAATATCCACCACTGGGGTTTCTAACTATGTCAGATAAGTGCTATATCACAGCTCAACAGTTACTTGAAGATTCATTCCGCGTAGCGGCACAAGTATACAAAGACGGCTTTCGTCCTGATTTTATTATAGGTATTTGGCGAGGTGGTGCACCAATTGGTATTGCTGTGCAAGAATATTACGATTACAAAGGTATTGAAACTGACCACATTGCAGTGCGCACATCGTCTTATTATGGTATTGGCCAGCAATCAAAAGAAATTAAAGTACACGGCTTACATTACATTGTAGAAAACGCTAATGCGGGTGATTCTCTGCTTATTGTTGATGATGTATTTGACTCAGGGCGCAGTATTGTTGCACTAAAAGAAAAGCTTTCAGAACTAATGCGCTTAAATTTACCGCGCGATATTCGAATTGCTTGCCCATACTACAAACCAAAAAATTCAAAAGTAGATACCGTGCCTGATTACTACATTCATGAGTCTGAAGAATGGTTAGTATTCCCGCATGAATTGTCGGGTTTAACACCAGATGAAATTATTGAAGGTAAATCTGACTTAGTGAAAATTCACGATATTTTGTTAGAAGACTAATACAACGAGTGCATCGATTGCATATTTAGCCTTACGAACGTGTTATTTGTTTTTAGGGCAATAAAAAAAGGCCTTAATTGGCCTTTTTTTGTGTGCCTAGAGTTGTGCAAAGCTATCTACATATTCACTAAGCATTGGAATATCGACCGCTTGTAAACCATTAGTGCTTCTTTGCACTAGGCCTTTTTCTACTAACTCTGTTACAACACGCCTGTAAGCTCGCTCAGTGGTTGCAAAACGTTCAGCCTCTGCGTTTACCGTTGGGTAGGCTCTAAGTAGTGTAGGGTTGCTATTCTCGGCTCTAAGCAGGCAATCTTTAGCTATATTGTAGCTAAGTGGCAGTAATAACTTATCTAAATTGATTTTTTGATTTTCTTGAAACTTAGCCGCAATAGTTTGTGCTGTGTATAAACTTAGCTCTGGTTTTTCGAGCAATAATGCACGCCAATGCCTTAACTCAATCAGGTTGTAAGTCACATCACTAAAACACGTTACCGTATAAATACACGGATTGTTGTTAAGTGCTTCTATTTCACCTATCAGGGTATTATTACAATCCAGTTGTCCTAGCAGCAGGCGTCGTCCGTTTCCTACGTCATAACTAAATGACACAGTGCCGCTGCGCACAAGCACAAGCTTGCTTAAAGGCTGATCTTGATGGATCAGCACTTCTTTTTTTGATTGTTGATAACTACTACCTGCAAAGGTTAATAGCTGTTCAACAAGATAACTAGAAAAATGGTATTGAAACATCAATATGCTCTTCGGACATTTGTCCTATTTATTATGTTTTAATGACGGTAGCATTAACACATTAAGAATTTACGCTAACTTGCTACTAATACTTTTAGCTTTGCTATGGGTATTATTTTACCTTCATTTCCCGTGTAATGATTTAAGAATTTGTTGGTTTTTTTGCCGGCAAACTTTTTCAGGTTTTTAAGCAAGTTAGCTTTTTATTTACGTATGTCACTTCGCTTAATTATTAATATAAGAGAGCTACTCTCTTACTAGCCAATTATTTTTCAAAATCTAAATAACGCTCATAATTAAGCAAAGCGCTATTACTTTGCAATACTTACAACTGTAATAAGTTAGCATTAGTGTAATGCTAACCCAAAGGTTAGGAGAGAACAATTGAGTTGGGAATATTTAGGCTATATTGCGTCAGCTTTATTGGTTGCATCACTCACTATGACCGATGTAGTAAAGCTTCGTTGGTACAACATGTTAGGATGTATTGTGTTTACGGCTTACGGTGTAGCCATTGGTGCTGTTCCCGTTGTTTTTACCAACGCGTTACTGGCATTGGTTAACTTGTATCACATTATAAAATTATACCGTCAGCCAAAAGCTGTTCAGCCAGAGGCACAGCAGCCAAAAAGCTAAATGACATGGTTTGTAATAAAAAGGGTTAACTTGCGTTAACCCTTTTTTGTTTTTATTGAATGGCGTCTAACATTATTCCATCTGTTTTGCGTGTCGGATATAAAGATTCAACAATAAAGCTAGGTATAAACCCTTTAGCAGAAGAGACTACAACCTTAGATTTTGCACCTATGATGCGAGCATTAACAATCACGCCTCTGTTCGTATATGTAAGGGTTCCAGATAGTGTATATTCAATATGCGGGTAGCCTTTAATTTCTTGCCCATTACGACTAAATGAAAAATCACCCATAGGTGTAACATGAACGGCACCAGTATGTTTATAGTCTACAACTGATAGCCCAAACTCTTGCAACTCAGAAATAAAACTTTCAGCTAAGTGATTGCCAAAAATATTTGTGGTTTGCAAGTTGTCGTCAAGGTTAACAAAAGATGTAATTGCTATAGGCGTACTACTATTAATGTAGTTCATGTTTTCAATTAGCTTCATGGCTAATTGCTCAGTGTAATTACTTAATAACTTACTGCTGTTAACTGGCCGATAGTTATTCTCAGGGAATTGCCAATTGCTTACTCTTGGGTAATTGTTTTCTTCGTATTTAACATATGATTTGTGGTGATGCTTGTTATTGTGTGGCGCATGGCCGTTATAAATAGGGTGGGTAGAACAAGCTGATAGTGAAAGAGTAAATAGTGCCGATAAACTCAAAGTTACTTTTTTTGATAACATGCTTTCATCCTGAAACATAATAAGAAATTATAAGTACTTATGATTATCGACACGCTTTTTAATTACTTTAGTGATATTTATTAATTTATTTATCTATTTAAAACTAATGCTTTATTGTTATTGTTTTTCATAGCGCTTCATACCTGCAATCCATGTTTGTAGCACCTGGGTTTTGTATATATCTTCAACGGGTACTTTAAAGTAATCTTTATCCACCAAAATAAAGTCGGCCCATTTACCTTGCTCTAAGCTCCCTATTTTAAACTCTTGATGCGCAGCATAAGCACCGCCTAGTGTAAATGCACGTAGTGCATCTTCGCGGCTTAGTACTTCGCTTGGACGCCAGCCGTTTTCAGGCAGTTTGTTATGATCCATTCGCGTTATTGCTGAATATAAACCATCAAACGGGTTTGCAAGCTCTACAGGGTAGTCAGAACCCGCAGCAACCACTGAACCTTGTTGTAAAAATGTTTGCCATGCGTATGCAAAGCTAAGTTGCTTTTCAGTTAGGCGTTGCTCTGCCATATGCATGTCAGACGTAGCGTGAACAGGTTGCATTGATGGAATAATTTTTAGTGCTTTAAATCGAGGAATATCGTCTGGTGTTACTATTTGCGCGTGTTCTATGCGGTTGCGCAGTAAAATACCGCCTGTTTTTTTAAATACATTTTCGTAGGCGTCTAAAACCACACGATTAGCCTTGTCACCAATGGCATGGGTGTTGGCGGTAAAACCGTTTTTAAAGCTTTGCGTAAATAAAGCTTCGAGTTTTTCTTGGGTTTCAAGCATCAAACCATGATGGCCAGCACGGTCGGCATAATCTTCAATAAGCGCTGCGCCACGCGAGCCTAATGCACCATCGGCATACACTTTAACACTGCGAATTTCCATAAAATCGTAGTTATCGTGATATGGCCCCGCTTTTAACATCGCTGGTAAATCTGGGCTAGCACCACTTAGCATTGCCACAATGCGCAGAGGTAAATTACCTTGATCGCCGCGCTCTTTGTACACTTCCCATGTGGCTTTATCTATGCCAGCGTCGTGAGTAGAAGTAATACCTAAGCTTAATAAGTGCTTTCCTGCGGCATCTAGCGAGTTGCTAATATCTTGCTTTGAAGGGGCTGGCATGTGCTGCACAATTAACGACTCAGCTTTATCAACAAAAATACCGGTAGGGTGACCAAATTCATCTTTTATCACTTCACCGCCTTTTGGCGATTTTGTATCGGCGTTAATGCCCGCAAGCTCAAGCGCTTTTGAGTTAACCCAAATTGCATGGCTATCAACACGAGATAAAACAACCGGACGATCGCTTACTACTTTGTCTAAATCTTTAGCGGTAGGAAAGCGTGTATCTGGCCATAACTCTTGGTTCCAGCCTCGGCCGATGATCCAACCTTGTTTGCCTTGCGCAAATTGCTTTAGTTTATTTGTAACGTCATCAACCGACTTAGCGCCGCGTACATCAAGTTGCGATAAGTTATCTCCTAGCCCAATAACGTGGCCGTGAGCATCTATTAAGCCGGGCAGTAATGTGTTGCCTTCTGCATTTATTAATTTGGCATCTGGAAAGCTTTCTTTTAGTGTGTCGCCGCCTACTTTTACAACTTTGCCATCTTTTATAACTAAAGTGCTAAATTGCTGAAGTTCACCTTTTTGCATTTTGCCTTTATAAAGCGGGGTGTAGCCATTAGCATTATAAATAACTTTGGTTTGTGCAATGGCAAAGCTAGAGCCCGCACAAAGGCTGGCAAGTACAAGTGGTTTAAGTAATTTTTTGAGTAACATAGGGCACTGTTTTGTTATTTTTAGTGCAATAACACTAGCAAACCCTTTTTTAGAATACCAACAGGATGCGATAAGCTCGTAAAATAGACAGTTAAAGCTAAGCTGGTTACTTAGCTGTTAAATTAATTACCTAAAACCTAAAGTTAGAAAGGTTACTTATGTAAGGGCTACTTACTGGCATATAAATGGTATTCGCTAAGTGTTAGCCGGCCGTCTTTATCTTGGTCGTAACTAATAAACTTAGACCACAAGGCGGGGTCTATTGAGGCTTCAGAACGCGTTAAAAATCCGTCTTTGTTTCGGTCTATTTTTTTAAACTGGTTGTTAATAGTGTCACTTGCGGCAAAGCTTGATGCATTAAATACGGTTAGAGTGCACACAATAAATAAGTGTATGGGGTTCATTAAAATACTCAGTAAAGATTGTTAGTAAGGTAGTTTTTAAATTCAATTAATGAAATTTGTTTATCTTGATTTTTATCCCACATTATAAACGTGCTAAGTAACTGTGGCTGGCGCTCTAATTCGTTATGGGTAAGGTAACCGCTTTTATCTGTATCAAGGTGATCAAAGCGTTGTTTTACATCAAGTGCAAAGGCATTAAAACTAAATAGCAATGCCGTGGTAGTTACAAAGCAACGTATCTTCATGGTAGTCCTTCCAAAAGGGTAATTAGGTTGTATTTAATAACGAGGTATAAAGCTTGAAAAGATAAAGCACTTGCCATAATTTAACTCCCAACATTAAATCCTTTTACACACTCCCTCAGGGATTATGGCAAATGCTTTAGTACACTTTACATGCTAAAAACTTAAGCAAAACTTAACCTGTTACGGCTTAAAGTTTTCAAACTCTGCTTTAGAGATCATCTCGTCGTTGTCTTCGTCTAAATCGGTAAACTGTCTAAGTAGCTCCTTGTCCTGCTTAGCTTCAACAAACGAGATACTGCCGTCCATGTTTGTATCTAAGTGTGCAAATCGCACAGCCGAAGGGGAGGCCAATACTGTTGCACTAATAGCTAAAAATAATAATAAAAATGCGGCAATAAGTTGTTTCATAGTTTCATTCCTTTTGAAGTTGAATTATTGAATAAATTTACTAAATTCATTTAGCGACAGTTGCCCACTTTGGTCTGTGTCTATTTGTGCAAAGTTTTCCTTAAGCACAGCATCCATTTGGGCCTCGGCTTCGCTTAACAAGCCGTTATTATCCTTATCTAGCGCATCAAACGTAGCCTCAACGTCCATAGCATGTGCGTCTGTATTAACTAAACCTAATGCAAGTAATGTTGAAAAAACCAACGCTTTTGCTGTCATGAGTATTTCCTTATTAAATTCATTTGTCGTACCTACTAACAAAAAGGGTGCCATGTTTTGTTTTTGTTTATTTTCAATGGTTTATGTTTTGTTACTTAAAAGGGAAGGTAAAAATTACACATTATGTGTGTAATTTTGTATGAGTACAGCAACAGAGTGTGAGGTATTTTGTATGATGTTAACTAAATCAATAGGTTGTAATGTTGCTATTTAGCAACACTATAGAAAATGAATATTAATATGGTTCAGCATGTGTATAGGCGGTATTGATAATAATAGACGAGTTATTTACTGATAGAGTTTTCTGCAATGGCTGCAACGTTTACTAAACATTACAATGCAATGCTTAATTGGCGCCCTAATTTAATAGGGCAGTTTGCGTTAAGTATGCTGCTGTCGTTATTGCCACTGTCTATAGTGGTCATTGTGTTTTTAAATGCGTTAAATAAGCAGCTAGCAACCACTCAACAAATTGTGAGTAATAATTATCAGCTTACTAAATCGTTCGCTAGTTTAAAGCAAGACCTTAACAGCCTAGAGCGCGCAACAAGACAAAACTGGGTATTAAAAAGTGAAGCGCTCGACACCCTCATAGTTGATAAATGGCAATCTTCAGTACAAAGCATAAACGACCTTAAACACATTAATACAAACCCAGATTACACACGCCAATGGGCACAGCTTTTAAATGTTTTACAAACAGCAAACCAGCAACTTGTTGAACAAAAAAAACAAGATGCAGTGCTATTTATACCTGTAAGCGAGTTAATGACAGAGCTAACAATATGGCTTAAAAATAAAAACGAAGCGCAAATAACCCTTAACCAAAACGAGCTAGCTAGCCTACAAACGTCGTTTATAAATTGGCTGGTGGCACTTATTCCACTTACTTTATTGGTTGGTGGTGGCTTTTTATGGCGTATAAGTGGGCGCTTAAAGGGATTAACTAGGGTTATTGATAAGCTAGGGCAAGGGGATTGGCAGCAAAAAATAGCGGTAAAAGGCTCGTCAGAGTTAGTCGAACTTGGAGAAAAACTACAGTGGGTACAAACTCAGCTGCATATGCTTGAGCAACAAAAAGATACGTTTTTACGCCACGTAACACACGAGCTTAAAACACCGCTTGCTTCTATGGTTGAAGGAACCGATTTACTAACAGATGAAATTGTTGGCCCCATTAATGACGAACAAAAAGCAGTGCTTTCCCTTATAACTCAATCTATGGTGCGCCTTCGCATGATGATAGACAGCCTACTGAGTTATAACGCTATTAGATCAACAATAAACAGCTCAAGCGAGGTTAATATTGATCATTTAATTAAAAAAATTAATGGCCATTTTGAGCATCGTCTAACAGCTCGAAAGCAACGTATTCAGTGGCAAAACTCTGTTTCAAGCACTGTTATTGCGCTTCCTAATGAACTAATAGAAATGATGTTAATTCAGTTAATTTCAAATAGCTTAAAATTTTCTGATGATAACCAAGGTGTGACTGTAAATTTAAAATGCGAGCAACATCAGCTGTGTTTGGTTGTGGCCGATAATGGCTGTGGCATTAAAGAGCACGAAATAAACCATATTTTTAGTGCGTTTTATCAAGGTAAACATGACCAAAGCATTACCTTACAAGGCAGTGGTTTGGGCCTAACAATAGTAAAAGAGACGGTTGAGCAGCTACAAGGCACATTAAGTGTTGAGAAAAATAAACCACACGGTTGCCGTTTTTTAATAAAAATACCAATCAGTAAAAGTTTAGGAGTTAATTAACAATGCGCATACTCACTATTTTATGTGTGCTTGCAGGTAGCCTAATTGTATCGGGTTGTGAGCTTAATAATGGCACGCAAGCGCAGGGCGGTAATAAAACATCAAATACTAAAAACGTATCTCCTAGCCCCAAGCCAATGCCTAAATTAGCCCCTGTTTATCCCTCTACTGAGCGGGTTATAGCGCTTCATGCAAATCAATGTGGTGGGTTTACATTGCCACCAACAAAGCGGTCATTTAAAGGTGAAAATGAGCTAAAAGCATTTTTTAAATTTATGTGCTTAAAAGTAAGTACCGACCCAAATACAGTAATGACCAAGTTACTCAAACTCGACCTAGCCTATTTTTGGCCTGATGATATAAAGCAGTATTTATGGCTGCAAAAACAGCAGATTACCTTACAAATAAATGCTCAAAAAGAGCAACAAGCACTTAATAACCAAATGCAGAAAACCCTGTCGTCGCTGGCAGATATAGAGCAGCAGCTATTACTTCGCGAAGACACTAAGGAGCAGTAACCATGGCCACAAATAGTCCGCACAAAGCAAAAGTGTTATTAGTTGATGACGATGCAAGTTTATTAAAGTTGCTTGCTATTCGTATTGAATCAAAAGGCTATCAAGTAACAACTTGTGAAAGTGGCTTAGCAGCGCTACAAATTTTAAAAAGTCACGTGTTTGATGCCGTAATTACCGACTTACGAATGGATGAAATGGACGGCATGGCGCTGCATCGTCAACTGCAAAGCCGATACCCTGCATTACCAGTAATTATGATGACAGCGCATGGCTCTATTCCCGATGCGGTTGAAGCCACTAAACAAGGCATTTTTGCCTTCATTACTAAACCGGTCGATAAAGACGAGCTATTTGATAGCCTTGCAAATGCAATAGACATTCACGGTGTAAATACCGATGAAGCCCCATCAAAAAGTAATATAGTAACGCGCAGTGGTGCCATGTTGCACTTGCTTGAACAAGTTAAGTTACTTGGGCCTACTCACGTTAATGTGCTTATTTCGGGTGCTAGTGGAACGGGTAAGGAGTTATTAGCGCAGGCTATTCATCAGCATAGCCAAGTAAGTAACGGGCCCTTTGTGGCTATAAATTGTGGTGCTGTACCAGGGGAGCTTTTAGAATCTGAATTATTTGGCCATAAAAAAGGAGCGTTTACTGGTGCTGTAAAAGACCACCAAGGTTTATTTCAGCAAGCGCAGGGCGGTACATTATTTTTAGATGAAATTGGCGATATGCCCCTTAATCTGCAAGTAAAGTTACTGCGTGTACTGCAAGAAAAAACCATTCGCCCAGTGGGTTTTCAAGAGGAGATCTCAATTGATGTGCGTATTGTATCGGCAACTCACAAAAACTTACCCGAAGCCATCAAAAACCAACAGTTTAGAGAAGATTTATACTACCGCCTAAATGTGGTTAATTTAAAATTACCACCACTGTGTGAACGCCGTGAGGACATAAGCCTACTAGCCCAATACTTTAGCGCAAGTATCGCTAAACGAATGAACCAAAATGAAAAACATTTTGCCAATGATGCTATGCACGCATTGGTACGTTATGATTGGCCGGGAAATATTCGTCAGTTACAAAATGTTGTTGAACAAGTGGTAGCCTTAACACCCGGTGAGGTTATTTCAGCGCATTTAGTCTTAGCAGCACTCGATAGCAACGAAAAAAGTGTAGAGCCGCTCTCATTAAACGACGCTAAAAAAGAGTTTGAACGTGATTACGTTATTAATACGCTAAAAATGGCAGGCGGCAACGTAGCAGAAGGCGCCAAGCTTGCTAAGCGTAATCGTTCAGACTTTTATAAACTCATTAAAAAACACAATATTGATGTTGATAGTTTGGCGTAAAAAATTAAAGGAATCCTCATGCAGTTATTTATGGTGTATTTAGGCGGGCGAATTCAAGGCTGCCACATAGAAATGCACGACATTCGCTTTGTAGTTGGGCAAAACATAGAGCAAACCTACACCAAATTAAAAAGCCAATGGGTTGGCGACAAAAACAGCGTACACATGGATAGTTTTATGGCTGTTAACAATATTGATGGCTACAAAGTAGAAGTGGTAGAGGGTTATGTTGAACAAAATAAACAGCTTTATTTTGTAAACTTAGGCGCTTACAGAAGCGACTCAATGGCAGAGCAACACGACTTTGCATTATATGTAGCAAGCAGTAGTGAAGAGGCAAAGCAGCGAGCTAAACATGATTTATTAGCAGGCCTAAGCCATATTCATAAAGACGACTTACACGACGTAGACGATTGCTTTGCAATTGATTTACTCGACAGCCAATTAACAATAAAACTTAGCCCAAGCGGGCTTTCACAACCCATAAAACCGGATTGGTTTGGTTACCATGTTTTATAAGTTAAGTAACCTGCACACTGAATAATAAAGCTATTTTAAGCCGCTATTTTTCTTGCTCGTTTTGCTCATTTTTTTCACTGTTTGATGCCAGCTTAAAAGCCACAATAACTAAGCCAAACATAGCAAACGGCAAGGCTGCTAACATATACTCAACCATGTTGCTCTCTTGAAAGTTAGCTTGCAATAAAAAGTGCCCCGCCACACACATAACAATAACAACGAGTAAAATTGGCAGCAGCATGAGCTCTTTTTTTGATGAATGATTTTTCATTGAATAACAGCTTAAACAAAAAATGATGCGCTATTGTAATGAGCTTGCATATGCTTGGCAAACCACAACGCTTTTAATGATATGATTGCCATAAATGAAGTTTGTAATTAGTGTGGAAACAACGTGAAAAGTAGCTTAAAAAACGTTTACCTAGTCGGTGGAGCAGTACGCGATAAACTGCTAAACATTGCATCAAAAGATAACGATTATGTGGTTATTGGCGAAACGCCCAGTTCCATGGAGTCGCTTGGCTTTTTACCAATAGGTAGCGACTTTCCTGTTTATTTGCACCCAAAAACAAAAGAAGAATACGCACTAGGGCGTACCGAACGAAAAAGCGGTAAGGGTTATACAGGCTTTGTAGTAGACGCCAGCCCTAGCGTAACACTTGAAGAAGACCTCGCAAGGCGCGACTTAACCATAAACTCTATGGCGCTTGACGAAAACGGTAAAATTATTGACCCTTTTAATGGCCAACACGATTTACAAAACAAAATACTGCGCCACACTACACACGCTTTTGTAGAAGACCCTGTGCGAGTGCTGCGTATTGCACGGTTTTTAGCGCGTTACGGCAGCGATTGGCAAATCCATCCCAGCACTTATGCATTAATGCGAGAGCTTAAAAACAAAGGCGAGCTTAACCACTTAGTGCCTGAACGTGTATGGTTAGAAACCGAAAAAGCGCTTGGCGAAAAACACCCCGAGCTTTACTTTCAAGCATTAGATGGGCTGGGCATTTTTCCTGAAATAGAACAAATGAAAAACGTACCACAACCTGCCAATCATCACCCTGAAGGCGATGTATTTGTGCATACAATGTTGGTGCTTAGGCGTGCGGCCGACTTAAATTTTAATTCAGAAACCCGCTTTGCTGCGCTTACCCACGATTTTGGCAAAGCCCTTAGCTATAAAATACGCGGCAATTTACGCGGTCACGAACGCGAAGGTGTAGCGGTGGTAGAGTCATTTTGTAATCGTTTAAAAGTGCCTAATCGTTTTCGTGATATTGGCGTATTGACGAGCGATAATCACACTTTATGCCATACGATTGATCAGCTTAGGCCGCAAACTATTCATAAATTAATTGTCACTAATTTAAATGGTTTGGTGCACCCTGAGCGCTTTTTAGCATTTACTCAGGCCTGCCAATGTGACGCGCAAGGCCGCGGAGAAACACTGGTTAATAAGCCTTACCCGCAGGCAATTAAGTTGCGCGCCATTCATAGTAAATTACAGCAAATGGATAAAAAGCACATAGTGCAAGAGGCGCTTAAAAGTGGCAAAAAAGGCCCAGAAATAGGCGAGGCAGTAAAGCTAGCAGAAATAAACTGTATCAAAGCGTTTTTAAGTGATGAGCCAAGTACAACAAGCTAACTAGTGTAAATTAAGTCAAGTATTGAGATACGCCTTGCACCTCAAGGCGCGGTACTTTTTGAAGGTCGTTTATTTGCGTATGCTGTGGTTTGTTTGCCTCTGGCTCAGCGTTTTTGTCTGATTTATATAAACTAAAAATAAAGTCGAGCTCTTCTCGTTCAAGTGATGGGGTCACGGCAAATCCTACTGCTTAATGCGTTAATATAGTCCCAGAGTATGTGAACGCGACTGAATTAAAGGTGAATAGTTACAAAGGAAGGTGACTGTTTATTTCCTCACTGTTTATTAGTACATTACTTTTCTGTCTAATATTACTGATCTCTACCATTTTGGGGTATTTCTACATTTAGAATATTTTGAATGCTATATAACTATTTGTTTACATGCGCTTATTAGCTGGCTACATTGGATTGATTGTAATATTTGGACATATGCCGGTTTATAAAGCGACACATGTCGGATACAAAGTTGTTAAATGCACATGGAGCTTCGGTGAAATTTTCAATATTAATACTACTAACTTTATCTTTTTCTTTATTCGCAGAAGAAAAGTTAGATTGTGAGAAAGCTTGGACAACTATTGATGTTAATAGGTGTATGTCTATTGATTTAGCTGAGGTTGAAAAGGTAATGGAAAAATACCTTGCTAAAAGCCTTGAGCGATATAAAGAAGATAAGGTATCACTTAAATCAATAGAAGAGTCACAGGATTTATGGTTAGCATATCGTAATTCTCATTGTGGCGCTGTATATGATACATGGCGAGATGGCACTATCAGGACATCAATGGGGCTAGGTTGTAAAATTGACATTACTCAGCAACGTACTAAAAAGCTTTGGTTATACTTTTTAACTTATATGGACTCAACTCCAGCAATTTTACCAGAGCCAAAACCATATAAACCAAAAAGCTATTAGGCATAAGTGCACTTAACAAGGCCGTTAAACCAAGGACACAAAACAGCAGGCTTGTGCTCCTTCGTCGCCAATTTTAGCCTGCTATTTTGTGCCGTTTACGACAAGCGTTATGTGGCATGGAAGGTTAAGTGAAAATATTTATCGGAATTGTAGTTTTAACGTCAGCTTTGATTGCGATTATTGCCTTTAGCAACCAGGCTCAAGTGTTCTTACTCCACAAGATGTACTCTCTAGGTTCTGGTATAGACGATGGGGCAACAGAGTTATTTATTCGTAATAAACACCGCTACAAATCTGTTGTTTTGGAATTACTTAATGCTGAAACTCCCAACACTTACAAAGCTCAAGCTTCTTTTTTGTTTGGCGAGCTACTATTAGATGACCCTGAAATTCATGAAAAGATAGAAGATATTTCGGTTAATCACCCAAACAAACAAATTAGATGCTTTTGGTTTGATGTACTGGATGGTCGGTTCGAGCATGAGCTTATAGCAGGTAGTGAATCTAGTAAGTTTGCTACTTATGTGGTTAAAGACAAAGGAAGTAGGTGCGAGTAAATGCCACATAACAAAAAAATTAAGTCACTCACTGCGTTCGCTGGGACGCAAACATGTGGGCTGCTTCGCATTATAGCCCACATGTTTGCGCCCCTTATTTAGAAGTTATGTTTTCATGGAGCCCGTAGTGAGTTCAAGTAACTGGGATAGTGCTGTAATAAAAAGTATTGGCTATGTTGGTATAGGAATCGCCGTTTGGTTTTTATTCAATGGACTGGCACCTTCATCACTTGATGATATTTATGGACTTGCCGTTACTTTTTTACTTTATATTAGTGTTTACCTACTAATTTCTATCGTTGGTTGGTTAGTTGTTGGCTTTCCTGTTCACTGGTTTGTAAAAAAGTACACTAACGGCTCTTATGCTTTTTATATCGCAATACCACTAATAGTTGTTGTTGGTGGCTTGTTTAACAACACTCCTCAAATATTAGGTTTGGCGGCATTATTTCAAGCCTTTTTGTTTAGGTATTATCTGAACAAAAAAACATAACAAGGGTTTTCAAGTCGGACAAATTACAGTTGGCTTTTGTTCGTACCTCACTTATTTTAGCCAACAACAATTTGCCGCTTAAAGCGGCGTTAGGTATTCAGGGAAGGTTCGAGTTTGTTTAATCTATTAAAATTTATAAGCATCGTTTTACAATGCTTTTTACTCTTATCATTATTTAACTTCTTTTCAGGTTTATATTCCGCATTCCTAGAATTATCTACAAACGATCCTAAATTGTTAGCAGGTCATATATCGACAGGCATAGTGCTTTCTCTTATCCAAATAATTCCTGCTTTAATCGGTCTAATTATCAGTGTTTGGTTATTGAACAAAAACCATAGCTCCAAGTTGTTTGTTATTTATTGCAAATACTTCGCGTATATATGGCTTTTATTTATTCCTATTGGTACATTCTTAGGTGTTAAGCAACTAAAAAGGTTAAAGAATACCTAACAAGGCATTAAAGCAGGAAAATTTACAGTTGGCTGTTTTCACTGCGTTCAACATTTTAGCCAACTACAAATTTCCTCTTAATGAAGCGTTAGGAGTACCAATGAGACCGTGTATATTTCTAGCTTTGTGCATTGCTTCGTTGAATGTATTCGCAATAGATAAGAGTCAATATACACCTGAACAATTGTTTGTGATTGGCACTGAATTATTTAAAGAAGAAAGAAAAGAATTTAACCCTAAATTGGGGCTAGAATTCATACTTGAATCGGCGAAATTCAAATATGAACATGCTCCTTTCGGGTTGTGTGTTTCCCTATCAACTACAAAAGAAATTTTGGATTTAAAAGAAGCTTATTCGTGGTGCTACGTCGCTGAAAAAATTGGCAACAAATATTCGAAAATGGCAGCGGAAAGAAGTAAGGAAATATTAGGTAAAATACTTTTGGATGATGGTGTTGAAGCGGTTACTGAAGCAAAAGAGTTAGGAAAATTAAAGTACAGTCAATAAGGTACACCTAACAAACGCATTAAAAATGGACGTCTAACAGTTGGCTGGCGCTCATTCTTTGCTAAGTTTAGCCAACTGTTATCCGCCACTTATGCGGGCTGTTATGTACAAAGGATAGCTGTGAGAATAATTCTAGTTTTATTAACTCTTTTATTAAGTTCTTGTTCGTTAACCCGTTACACTGAGTTCGCATAATTAAGAGCTAGGAGCGATTTTTTCGATTCTCGAAAAGGAGTTTTTAAACGCTCACTTTGCTTCGTAAACCAAGAGAATGTAGAAGTTGCTTTACTCTTTACAAAAAGTGAAAAGCAGAAACTTTTTCGCTTTGCCAAACAAGACATACGCGATGGCAATGCTGGTTTAATCGATCTAGAAAAAATATGTGTTAGCAGTTATCCATATGAAATTAAGTATGGTGGCAGTAAGGGTGAAATCAAAACAACTTGTTTTTCATCTTTACAAGATGATGAAGCTCAATTATTAAATTTTGTGTACGCCATTGAAGCAAACAACCACGCCAACACATTGCGTGTTAGGCAAGCGTTATGTAACTAAGTAAGAGGTAGCAAATGAGCAAAGAGGTTATAGGGAAGTACATTGCAATTTTAGGCTTATTGCTTTTTTGGGCATTTCCATTGGGAGTGGCAGATGCGTTTTACCCTATGTACTCATCATTCCAAGATATAAGTCTTTTTGGAACAAATGAACCTAAAATAAATCCAGAAGAAATATCAATGTTGAAATCTATTGTGGTCGGTTTTGGTATATTTATGTTGGGGCTTATGTTTTTATTAGTTTCCGCTATAGGCCTAAATTACCGAACTAATTGGCTGTTTTGGACTCTGTTAATTTATTCAATTTTATTACTTTTTTTAATTCCTATTGGTACATTTTTGGGATTAACAGGGTTGATAATGTTAAGTTTAAATAGGAAAAAGTTCGGGTCAGATGTCCACGTTACATAGCAAATGGATTAAGACGGACGTAATACAAGAGCGGTATTTAGCCCATTATCAAGGTATTACAGTAAGAGGAGTACTTACAATGGTTCGTCAATCACGTAAATTTAAAATATTTGCTGCAATAATTACCATCCCATTATTTGCGGTATTTTTATTTGGGTACAGCTTTATTATCTTTATGTATGCTGATGGGTTAAGCAACATTAAGCACTACTTCTTATTTGGTTTAGGTTTTATTGGTATTCTTTTGTGGGCAAAAATGTCCGTGAATATGATTAAAGACATAAGATTGATTAAGGTGTAATAACAAGAAAGATATGCGTTCAATTCAATTTTTAGGTTTATTGACATCAATAGTGTCATTTTTGTGTTTGTTTTGGGCTTTAGCTCCGCTTTCGCCTGACAGTAGCGCTTCAGTAGAAGGTGCTATTGGCTTGTTTTTAATGTTTGGTGTAGCACCACTTTTTGGTTTTTCAGCCTTGTTGTTAATTCCTTCATCTATCGCACTATTTAATGCTAAGTTAAGAGCGAACACTTATTTTTATGGTAAGTTTTGGTACGGTGTATGGGGCATTAATAGTTTGATATCTGTAGGGTATGTGTTTGTCATTTTATACATTGGTTATATTTACTTAACTTTAAAAGTTAGCAACTAGCACTAGTATTAAATCTCAGTAAAATAACGTTTACGTTTTGATGCCCGTTTACCCACTACTTTATACTTTAATCGCCGTTTTTCTAATGGTTTGTAATCAGCAGGTATTAAGCTCCTTGGTTTAATTAAGTCTTACAAGTTTCCCCGCTAGGCTAGGCTAAAACTAATCAATATTAAAAGCTCATTCAACTAATTTGCTAATGGCAAACTCACTGTAAAAGTGACTCCATTATTTTGTGTATTATTTTGCGCAGTTACACTGCCTTTATGGTAATCGCACACCAGCCTTACAATATAAAGCCCTAAGCCTAAATGCGGTTGTTGCTGCATGTGCTGGCTGCGCACAGACACCATAGAATCAAATATGTGCTCGCTTAGCCCTTCGGGTAATAATGGGCCTGTATTACTTACGCTAAGAACTGCTTGTGTATCTTTGCTTTGTAACGTTACGTTAATCGCGGTATTAGCTTGGCTAAACTCTAATGCGTTATTAATGAGCTTATCAAGCAGCTGCGCTATAAACTCAGGTGCGCCTTGCATAGGTAATGAATTTGGGCATATATCAAGCGTAAATAATTGCTTAGGGTAAGTGAGTAAATACCCTTGCATGCAGCCGTTAATAACAGAGCGTAGGTCAAATGGCTCGGGGTCATTACTTTGAATACTTTGCTCAAGGCGAGTAGCCTCACTCATGGTGGTAATTATTTTACCTAGGCGCTCTACGCCTTCACTGGCGCGATCGAGGTATTTTTGGCTAAGTTCGGTTTGTTCCAAACTTTGTAAGTTTTCAAGGGATGATCGCACCACGGCAACAGGCGTGCGTAGTTCGTGAGATAAACGCGACGACATGTTTTCTAAATAGTCGGTATAGCCGCCCAATCGGCTCACAATATTTGCAAAGCTACGCGACAGGTCGCCAATTTCATCATTAGAATCACTGTAACTAATACTGCCGGTAACACGCCCTTGTGCATCTATTGCTTGCTCTGCGGTATCGCGAAGGCGCCTAATACGGCTCGATATTCGTGATGCAAAAAAGAATAAAGTCACGGTACCAATCAGCATAACGGCTAAAATAACGTTAAATAACTTTTCTAGCGATTTATTACGAAGCGTACGTACACCATTTGTAGTTTCTTCTGCTATTACTGCACCAATGACTTTGTCTTCAATCCAAATAGGGTAGGCGGCAGATAAAATAACGGCTTTGCTATCGGGGGTAAGCCGCCAAGACGATGCAGGTTGGCCTTTTAATGCATTAGCTAAATGACTGCCTTGCATAGATGCTACATCGTGTAGGGTATCTATAAATTCGTTTTCAGGTCGGGTTAAAATTTTATAATAAAGTGGGTGCAAATAGGTTTGCTCAAAGCGTTGCCAGGCATTTTTGGGTGGCTGATTTTTAAGACCATCGGCCCATACTCCATCAGCGTTTTGAATCGTGCCCGATTGCGCAAGTACGCGGTGGTGATTGTCTACCACCCATATGCGGCTGCCACTGTGGCCCATTCCTTTTAAAATGCGGCTAATTTCTGGTGAAGGCACAAGCACTGAGCCTAAATCGCTTGGGTTATTTAAATTAGAGGTCGACATAACGTTAGCGTTAGGTAATTCGCTTAGGCTATCGGTATCTACAATAGCAAAACCCAGTTTATTTCCTAGCATGGTTAATGGAAAGCGCAGTTCAACGGTGTAGCCTGTTTGGGTGCGTTTAAAATAACCCTGAATTTTTGTAAAAGGTGCTTTGGTGTCTGCATTAAATGCATTAACCCAGCCGTCTTGCCTTGGGGCGATAATATAGGTATTAAATTGGCCATCAGGGGCTTTTAAACCTATTTTTAAATGGTCGTTATTAGTAATGCTTAAGCTGTTTTTAGCACGATAAATAAGTGTGTTGTCGGTAACATTAAAAACGGCATATAAGTAGTTATCAAATTTGCCTACCATGTGGTCGAACGATAAATCGCTGGCTTGGTGATCTTTATTAGTTTTTTGTAAATAGCGTTTATCGTAATGCCAAAATAACGGTTTGTAGGGTTCCCAGTCGGTTAGTTTGCCATCGAGCTGAATAGGGTTTTTTAAGTTGTAGGCGTATAAATCGCGGCCTTTTATTACTTGGTCTAAAAAGTTGGTTTGCTCGTCAAATAAGGCAGGGCGTTCGTGCAGAGCAGTGGCAAGTGCACGCGTTGTGCCTACGAGTGTTTTTTCTTGGCCTTGGCGTAAAAACTTTTCCATTTCCCATACGTACTCGTAGCCTAGCCACGGCAGTAAAAATAAAAAACAAGAAAGCAAAATAAACTTACTACGTAGGCCAAATCTAAGCATTAATGCTGCTCCCACCTATAACCCATACCATACACGGTATCGATACAATCAAATTGTGAGTCGAGGGCTATAAACTTTTTACGAATGCGTTTTACATGAGAGGTGATGGTGCTGTCGTCCACATATATTTTTGCATCGCTCATTAAATCGTTACGGCTTTTTACATGGCCTGGGCGCTGTGCCAGTGAATGCAGCATCCAAAATTCGGTCACGGTTAAATCCACTAATTGCTGTTGCCAAAAAACCTGCATGCGTTGTGTGTCGAGCGTTAACTGCCCGCGTGTTATAAGTGCATTGGCATCGGCGGGGTGCTCAAGGGCTTCCACTCTACGAAATAATGCACCTATTCGTGCTGCTAAGTGTGCCAAGCTAATGTCTTTTGTTAAGTAGTCGTCAGCGCCCATACGTAGGCCGCAAACTGTGTCTATTTCGCTATCGCGTGCGGTTAAAAAAATAATAGGGAGCGTTTTAGATAAGCTACGCAGGGTTTGGCATAGTAAAAAGCCGCCATCAATTTCGTGGCCAAGGCCTATATCAACGATGGCTAAATCGGGGAGTGCGTCTTTAAATGCACTTTCTGCCGTTATGCGGTCGCTGTAACCACTCACTTGGTAGCCTTGTGCGCCTAACATTTCCATGTAGTTTTCGCGAATGGCGGTTTCATCTTCAATGATGGCTATTTTTTTCATTCTACACACCCTTATTTATTTTAAAACGCACTATATCGAAGTTTTTCAGCTATGTACGGTTAAAAAGGCAATTGCCATTTTTTTGCCACAATTGCTCAGCGGTTTGCCATTTTTGCTCCCCTTTGTTGCCACTTGATGTTGTTTTAATGCACCTATCGAAACAAAACATCACTAAGTTAAATCAATTTTAAGGATCATATTATGAAGAAGACATTAATCGCGCTAACGCTTGTTGCTAGTTTTTCTGCGCCGACATTTTCATCGGCTGCTGAACATTCGCCCTCAAAAGAAGCAACTCAAGAAACCGCAATAGGTTTAGGTACAGGCGCTATTATTGGTGGTGTGGTTGGTGGACCCATTGGTGCGTTTTTAGGCGCATTTGCTGGTGGCTTAATTGGTGATGCAAAAGTCGCCGACAACAAAATTGACGAACAACAACGCGCCTTGGCCGTAATGAAACAAAAAACCAACGACTATCAACACGTACTTAATCATAACAATCTGTTAGAACAGCAATTAGAGGTGCTAGCACAGCAAAACGAGCAGTTAACACAATCTCAAATTAATAACCTACTTGCAATGACCGTTCAATTTAAAACGGGTTCAAGCACCATAGCGCCTCACTTTGCTAAACAGCTCGACCAGTTAGTTGTACTTTTAAACAACCAACCTCAATTAGCGCTTGATTTAAGTGGCTTTGCCGACCAACGAGGAGATGAACAGGCTAATTTTTTACTGTCTAAAAAACGTGTAAATGCAGTGCAAAGTTATTTAATAAAACACGGCGTTAGCCACAAACGTTTAAGTACGCAAGCCTTTGGTGAACAACACACATTGGCAAATAGCAATACAATAGAAGATAACTTTTTTGACCGTCGAGTAACGCTGACTACCCGTTCACTAGCGCCTGTAAATGGCCAAACGGCTAGTAACTAATTTTAGCATTCGATGGAGTGATTTTATGTTGAGTAACCCAACCAAAATGCTTGTTAAGGCAAGCATTTTTATATTCATGGCAATAGCGCTATTAGCAAGTAATAGCAGCTATGCGCAATCGCCAAAGCTTGAACTAACCGATACCTTAGGTAAGCCCGTTAGCCCTGCCATAATATTAAAAAGCGACGCTCATATGACAGTAACAGGGTTAATTAACCATGTTGTAGTTAAGCAAACTTATCAAAACGAAAACCCATTTGCGGTGAATGCACTTTATGTGTTTCCACTACCCGACGAAAGTGCAGTGCACGCCATGACAATGCGTATTGGTGAGCGCGTTATTAAAGGGCACATTGATAAAAAAATTGAGGCCGAAAAAAAATACGCACAAGCTCAAAAGGCAGGAAAGCAGGCTGCATTGGTGCGTCAACAACGGGCAAATATGTTTGTCACTAATGTGGCAAATATTGGTCCTGGTGAACAGGTGGCCATTGAGCTTGAGTATCAAGAAATTATTAATTACCGCAATGGCACTTTTACCATTCGTTTCCCTACCACAATTACGCCGCGCTACCATGCAATAAATGGCACATTAGAGCAGCCTAGTTCAAGCCTTATGGATCAAAACGTAGCGCCCAATGGTTGGCTAAGCCCGGTTTATAACGTTCAAAAAAATAATGATGCACCTATCAGTGAGTTTACTTTAAATATAGATATAGATGTGGGGTTAGAGCTTGTTGATATAACCTCTAAACATCACCGTATTAATGTTAATAATCCCGCGTTTGGGCAATATAAAATAGCACTGAACGATACAAATGGGGCTAATCGTGACTTTGTTTTAGCGTTTAAGCCGCTTCAAAAAGAAAACGCGCAAGCTGCCTTTTTTACCCAGCAGTTTGAAAACGCAGACCGCTATGGCCTTGCTATGTTAATGCCGCCTGGAGATCATTTTACGCAAACTCAGCGCTTACCCCGAGAAATGGTATTTGTAGTAGATACATCTGGCTCAATGCATGGGCAGTCTATTGAGCAGGCCAAAAAGGCATTATTTTATGCGCTGTCGTTACTTGAAAGCGACGACAGTTTTAACATTATTGGTTTTGATAATAATGTCACCGCCATGAGTGATAGGCCTCTTATAGCCAGTGATTTTAACTTACGCCGAGCAGAGCGTTTTATTTACAGCCTTGAAGCCGATGGTGGCACCGAAATACAAGGCGCGCTTGACGCGGTACTTGATGGCAGTACGTTTGATGGTTTTGTACGCCAAGTAGTGTTTTTAACAGACGGCAGTGTAAGTAACGAAGCTACTTTATTTAAAAATATTCAGGCTAAATTAGGTGATAGCCGTTTATTTACGGTAGGAATTGGTAGTGCTCCTAATAGCTTTTTTATGCGCCGTGCAGCCGATATAGGAAAAGGCACATTTACTTTTATCGGCAGCACACAAGAAGTACAGCCTAAAATGGAGCAGTTATTTGATAAGCTCGCCCACCCAGCCATTACAGACCTCGCTTTAAGCGATGAAAACGGTAACAGCTTAGATTTTTGGCCGTCACCACTGCCTGATTTATATTTTGGTGAGCCAGTTATGGTTGCTATAAAACTTAATGATGCTAAAAGTGTGATACTGACAGGGCAAACAGCACAAGGGCCTTTAAGTATTAAATTAAGCACACAAAATAGCTCTCAAGCCAAAGGCATAGCAAAATTGTGGGCGCGTCAAAAAATTAAGTCACTACTTTTATATAACGAGCAAAGTAGTGTTAAAGACGAGGTGCAAAAATTAGCTTTAACGCATCAGCTTTTAAGTCCATTTACTGCGTTTATTGCCATTGAACACACTCAAATTAAAGACGTTGCAGATCAAACTGCGCAAGCCGCTAACCAAGTGCCGCAAGGAATGGAAATGCGTTTGCCGCAAACCGATGGTCAAAGTAGGCTGCATATAATGTTGGGTAGTATGTTACTTATAACATTTGGTGCTATTAAATTAAAAAGACGCGTTAAAACATGAAAAAGTGGTTAACTGCAGGGCTATTAATTGTTGGGCTCAGCTTGTTTAGCCACGGTTTGTATATGCAAGCAAAGGCATGGCTTGCACAAGTGCTGATTGAGCAAGCGTGGCAGCAAGCTCTTGCAGAGCCGGGTAAAAAAGTAAAACCGTGGTTTTATGCTGACAGTTTTGTAACCGCGCAGCTTTTTTTTCGATCGCATAACAAAACGTTAAGTGTGCTCGGTGGTGCGAGTGGTCGAAATTTAGCATTTGCACCAAGCCATTTTTTGCCCGCGGGGGAATTGGGCAATCGCCAAAAGGGAGCGTTAATAGCCGGCCATAACGACACCCACTTTGCGTTTTTACAACACGCCAAAGTGGGGGATCAGTTTACTATGCAGTTACAAAGCGGGGAGTTACAGCAGTATAAAGTCACGGCGGTTGATATAATTCATCAATCGCAGCATGGCTTTTTACGCACACCGGGGCTTTATTTACTTACCTGTTATCCCTTTGATGCATTAGCATCGGGCACCGATTTGAGGTTATTGGTATCGGCAGAAATATCTTCACCAGATTCACTAAGTGGTATATCAACAACAAGCTCTTGATGGCGCTGGCTAACCATAACGCCAATAAATACCACAAAAATACTAAGCCACTGCCAAAGTGTAAGTACTTCTCCCAAAATAATGGCCGATAAGATAAGTGTAAAAATAGGAATTAAATTTGAATACGCCGCCGCAGTAAGCACCGATACCTTGCTAATTGCATAGTTGTACATACCGTAGCCGCCTAAAGTAACGCAAGAGCCTAAATATAAAATACTCATAAGTGCCGTTAGGTCGTGTTGATTTTCGCTGGGTAGGTCAATAAAAAATAAAAAGGGGGCAAAAAACAAACTCCCGCTAATGCCTTGTAATGCAATTAAAGTCAGTGGTGAATACCGGTTTGCTAAGTGCTTAATACTAACAGTATAAAATGCAGCGCACACCATAGCCATTAACTCTAAAAAGTTACCCAAAATAGGATTAGGCGCTTGTTCTGAACTTGGTGAGAGCAGCGTAAGTAAAATACTGCCGCCAATACATAGCGTAAAGCCCACTACAATAGCTTTACTTATATATTCTTTGAGCATAAAAAATGCTAAAAACGCCACTATTATTGGCAAGCACGACACAATAACACCCGCCTGAGATGCCGATGTATATTCCATTGCGTGCCCTTCAAATAAAAAGTACAAGCACGGCTCAGCAAGTGACATGCCCACTAAATACTTCCAATCACCTTTTTGATATTCAAAGCGAATAACATAACGCCATAAACACAATGAAATAACGAGCGTAGTAAGCATACGTAAAAATATCACTAATGCTGGATCGTAAATGGCAATGGCGTATTTAAGCGCTATAAACGAACTGCCCCATAAAAAAGTGGCAATAATTAAACATAAACTGGCAGGCATAAGACGTAATTTAAACAATAAAATATAGCGCGATCCTAGCATGAATATTTTTAACTTGTTCAAAAATACCGAGCTGGTATAAGTTAAATCATAATAAAATTTTAATAGCTAAAAACAATGCAAAGGGAACAGATAATAGTTGTAAAGTTAGGTACAAGCGTACTAACTGGTGGCACCGATAAACTAGATAAAGCCCATATGGTTGAGTTAGTTCGCCAATGCTGCGAGCTTAAAAAGCAGGGGCATCAGGTTGTTATGGTATCGAGCGGCGCCGTAGCCGCAGGCCGTGAGCAACTATTAAAATCCTGTGGTACGAGCTTAGTGGATAAACAAATGTTAGCCGCCATTGGGCAGGGCCAACTTATTCATATATGGCAAAGTTTATTTGCCTTGTATGGTGTAAACGTAGGGCAAATGCTGCTAACACGCGCTGATGTTGATGACAGAGAGCGCTACTTAAACGCACGCGATACATTAACGGCCTTACTTAGTTACAACGTGGTGCCTATTATAAATGAAAACGATGCGGTGGCGACGAGCGAAATAAAAGTGGGTGATAACGATAACCTATCTGCCTTGGTGGCTATATTAGCTAATGCAGACAAATTACTATTACTTACCGATCAAGACGGCTTGTTTACCAGCGATCCGCGCACCAATGCCGATGCAAAGCTTATTGACGAAGTAACTCACATAAACGATGAACTGCGTCAACTTGCTGGTGGCAGCGGTACAAGCTTAGGCACTGGCGGTATGGCAACAAAGCTTCAAGCGGCTGATATAGCAAGGCGTGCAGGCGTTGAAGTTATTATTGCCAAAGGCGCTGGCAGCAACGTTATTTTAAAATGCATGAGCGAGCAATTACCGGGTACTCGCTTTTTAAAGTTAACTGCGCCTAAAGATGGTCGCAAAAAATGGTTATTAGCCGGGCCTAAAAGTAATGGGCAAATAGCAATAGACACAGGCGCTATTAGTGCGCTGCAAAATAATGGGGCAAGTTTATTGGCCAAAGGAGTCACTTGTGCCTTTGGGGATTTTGAGCGTGGTGATTTAATAGATTTGATTGATACAAATAACCAAGTAATTGCGCGTGGTTTAACCCGCTTTAGTCGCTCGGAGGTTAATAAAATTAAAGGCGCACATTCAAAAAATATTGCACAGTTACTTAGTTATGACGCAGGGGCAGAAGTATTGCATAGGGATGATTTGGTACTACTTTAATGCTTAGCTAAAAAGCATGTATTTTAATTAACTGTCTAATTATTTAGTAAAGTTATAGATTATGTCTATACTGGTTAAAAATTATTCAAATTGGGTGTGGCAATGCAAGCCAATTCATGTGGCCACGAGTGGGTAGTCGAACTCACTTGTCAGGAAGACGAAAGCCATTTAGATTCGGCTTTAATAGACGTGCTAGGTGACTTACTAAGCGTAAATAATTTTGCGATTTACATAAACAAGCACGTTACCTTGCAAGCCCCACCTATACTGATAAACACACACAGCAACTTAACATACTTAGAGCCCAATCAAGCCCAATTAATACTTAATAAAGCAACACCTAGTAAAACAAGAGTTATTCATACGACTGATGATGTAACAACATACATCCCGGTTAATCATAGCGATACTATTTTGGGTGTTTTAATTATTAAAACCAAGCAGTTAATAACCGATAGAATAAGTGCATTAGCGATGTACATTTTAAATGTGTATGCGAATCAATTATGGATTTTGCATAAGTCGCGGCTTGATCCTTTAACGGGGCTTTTAAATCGCCAAACCTTTGACAAAAAGGTAATGGAAATAGTCACCGGTAATGGTTTTTTATTACCCCGAGAGCAAGCAGATACAAAACGCTGTTGGTATTTAGCCATTGTTGACATTGATTTATTTAAAAATGTTAACGATACATTTGGCCATGTAGTTGGCGACGGTGTGATTGCACAAGTTGCTAAACTCATTAAAAATAATTTTAGAATTGAAGATTATGCTTTTAGATACGGAGGGGAAGAGTTTGCAATAGTGTTTCAGTCGCAAACAAATACAGATGCATTTAATGCACTCACTCGTTTACGACAGCGAGTAGCCAGTCATTATTTTGAGCACATACAGCAGTTAACAATTAGCATTGGCTTTTTAGAGCTGCAGAGCGCTGACACCGTTTCAAGCATAGTAAACCAAGCCGACATGGCGTTATATCACTCAAAAAAAACAGGACGGAATAAGGTGACATCATGTCACGAACTTACGCTCAGCAAAGAAGTCAGGATTTCTCAATAGTATTGAGCTTTTTTGATTGTAAAATTGTGCTAAAATCTGGCTCCTTAAATTGTTGTAGTCAGAGTATTAAGCATGAAATTCGTTCGTTGGTTTTTAGGTTGTATAATTTTATTCTTTAATTTTATATTTACTCCTCGTAGTAAAAAGCGTGCAAGCGAAGAGCAAGCCAAGCTTGATCTGCAAACCTCTCATTTCAAACTTTACCAATTTAAAGCATGCCCGTTTTGTGTGAAAGTACGCCGTGCTATTAAGCGCGAAGGCTTAAACATAGAAACACGCGATGCAAAAGACAATGAGCAATATCGTCAAGAGCTACTAGAACAAGGTGGCAAAATTAAAGTGCCTTGTTTACGTATAGAGCAAAATGGCCAAACTCAATGGCTTTACGAATCTAACGATATTATTGCGTACTTAAATAAAGTAGCTGCTTAAACGATTCATTTAATTTTTATCTCACTTATTTAAAGAGACATTATCATGACAATCCGTACTCGTGTTGCCCCGTCACCTACTGGTGACCCGCATCTTGGCACCGCTTATATTGCATTATTTAACTACTGTTTTGCTAAGCAGCAAGGCGGGGAATTTGTTCTTCGTATCGAAGATACAGACCAAGTACGAAGCACACCTGAGTCGGAACAAGCGATAATGGATAGCCTACGTTGGTTAGGTCTTGAGTGGGATCATGGCCCTGATGTAGGCGGTGAATTTGGCCCTTATCGTCAGTCTGAACGTAGCGATTTATATAAAAAATACGCACACCAACTTGTTGAGCAAGGCAAAGCATTTTACTGTTTTGCAACAAGCGAAGAGCTTGACCAAATGCGCGAAGAGCAAATGGCTGAAGGTCTGCGTCCTAAATACGACGGTCGTGGTTTAAACCACACAGAAGATGAAATTAAAGCTAACCTAGCTGCAGGTAAGCCTTACGTTATCCGTATGAAAATTCCAAGCGAAGGGACCTTTAAGTTCAACGACTACCTACGCGACGAAATTGAGATCCCGTGGGAAAACGTAGACATGCAAGTGCTATTAAAAGCCGATGGCTTCCCAACGTATTTCTTAGCAAATGTGGTAGACGATCACCACATGCAAATTAGCCATATTTTCCGTGGTGAAGAGTGGATTAACTCAGCACCTAAACTATTAAAGCTTTACGAAGATTTTGGTTGGGAAGCGCCAGTACTTGGGCACCTGCCATTATTACGTAACCCAGATAAGTCAAAGCTTTCTAAGCGTAAAAACCCTACAAGTATCAATTACTACAAAGAAATGGGTTACCTACCAGAAGCGGTACTTAACTACTTAGGCCGCATGGGCTGGTCAATGCCAGACGAGCGTGAAAAGTTCACACTTGATGAAATGATTGAACACTTTGACATGAAGCGTGTATCGCTTGGTGGCCCAGTATTTGACGTAGATAAGTTAAGTTGGTTAAACGGGACGTGGATCCGCGAAAACTTGACTGACGAAGAGCTTGTGCAGCGCTTTGTTGATTGGAAGTTTAATGGCGAAATGCTAGCTAAAGTATTACCAGAAGCTAAAACGCGTATTAATACGCTGTCGGATATGGTTGATTTAGCAGGTCATTTTGTAGGTGGTATTCCAACTTACGACCCAGCACTGTTAACGGCGGGCAAAGCCGACGAAAATGTAATACGCCAAGCGCTACAATTTTTTGTATGGCAATTAGAAGGCTTACGTAGTTTTGATAAGCCAGCTATTTTTGCCATTGCAAAAGAGGTTGCCACATTCCACGAGCTTAAAATTAAAGACTTTTTAGAACCAATATTTGTAGCAATCACGGGTAAAACGTCATCGACGTCGGTACTTGATGCAATGGAAATTTTAGGCTCTGACCTATCACGTGCGCGTTTACGTGTAGCACTTGCTCATTTAGGTATTTCTAAAAAGCAGGCTAAAAATATTGAGCGTGCTTACCGCACATACCCAAGCGCATAATCTTTAGTCATACTTTATAAAAAGCCGAGCTTATTAAGTAAGCTCGGCTTTTTTGTTTTAGGGAGCCAGTGTTAATTAGTTCTGGTATTACTGCATTTATTTCAAGTCGTAAGCTTGACCCGTACAAGTAACCGAAATGTCGCAATAAGATTGAGGAGTTTCTCTACAAGAATTAATAGTAAAGGCATTACCGCCTCTGCGCATTGCATCCGCTTTAAGTGAATCAATGGCACTTGATTTGGCGCGATTGTAACTAACGTTACTGTTTGCACCTCGGCCATCTCCATGACAGCTCTCGCCTACAATTCGGCCTAATAATGAAGCACCGCTTTCATGGGCTTGTTGGTCACTATAAAATTGATGCAGATCTCTTTTATTTACATAAGTACCAATTTCATCACCTAAAACATCGTTGTTTATATTGGTATGGTAAGTAACGCCAGAACACCCAGTTAGTGCAGTTAGCACACAGGTTACAGCAAAAATACGCAGCATAATGATTAATCCCTTAGTTATTGTTGGCTTAAGAACAAATTATCAATAAAAACAAAAGCAAGCAAAACAAAAACAAAAGTAAGTTGTATCATTTTGTAAGTGATTCGACCTCTCTTTAAATTTTTTCTGGTAGTATGGGTAAGTTATAAGCAGTTTAAGCAGTGAACAAACTATGTTAAGTCCTTACTTTCAGCAGCACGCTGATTATGTTTCTATCTCTCGTGAGCAAGGGTGTCGTTTCGCAAAGTGCGTTGCCGATGATTACAATCCACTTCATGATAAAGATGCCAAAAAGTTTTGCGCGCCAGGAGACTTACTTTTTTCTTTAGTGTTAGACCGCTACGGTATAAGTGAGCGAATGGAATTTACCTTTGCTGGCATGGTTGACGAAAATACCAAACTTAACTTTCCACAAGGGGAGGATGAGTTTGATGTAACCAACGGCGATAAAGTAATTTTAAAGGTAAAACGCGAAGGTAAAACCAGCAAATGCCCAACACTTACTAATAGCTTAATAAAAAACTATGTTGAGTTTTCTGGTGCAGCTTTCCCGCATGTCATTATTCCGTTAATGGGCAAGCAAGATGTAATGATTAACCCAGCGCGCCCTATGGTTATTTACGAATCGATGATTATTAATCTTGATGACATTAATATTCAAGCACCAACGCTTGAGTTTGCTGAGCCGAGCTTTGAATATACAGGTAAACGCGGCAAAATTACCCTGCGCTTTAACCTATTAGAAAACGGCGAAAAAGTTGGTTTTGGTGAAAAGCACATGGTGGTGTCGGGTATTCGTGAATACTGCCAAGCAACGGTTGATGACTTAATCGCATTTTATAATGAGCGAAAAGCGACCCTAAAACCAGTTTAAAATCAGCATTTAAATGAGGCGCTATTGATAGCGCCTTTTTTATTGCTAAAGCTCAGGTATAATGGCGCTCTTTGTTATTTTAAAGCTAAGCCTATGTCCGCTACATCATTTTCATCACTTAATCTCGACCCGTTATTATTAACAGCGATTGAGCAAAATAATTACACTACGCCAACCGCAATTCAGATTAAAACTATTCCGCCAATTCTCGCGGGCAACGATGTAATGGGCAGCGCACAAACTGGCACAGGTAAAACAGCAGCCTTTGTATTGCCACTACTACATAAGCTTTTAAATACACCAAAAAAAGATGAGCCAGGCATTGCCCGAGTGGTCATTTTAACGCCTACGCGAGAGCTTGCTCAGCAAGTGTTTGCAAGCTTTGAAAAATACGCTCAAGGCAGTAATGTTCATGGCGCTTTAGCGTATGGCGGCGCAAGTATTGGCCCGCAAATTAAAGCACTTAAAACGGCGCAAGTGATAGTGGCAACACCAGGTCGTTTGCTCGATCATATAGTTAAAGGCAGTGTGGTGCTTTCTAGTGTTGATTCATTAGTATTTGATGAAGCCGATCGCATGCTCGACATGGGCTTTATTGATGAAATAAAACGTATTTTGCGCCACATTCCAGGCGATCGCCAAACCTTATTGTTCTCAGCCACATTCGATGACAGCGTGTTTGAGCTAAGTAAAAAACTACTTAAAAACCCCGAGCTGATTGAAGTTGATAAGCGTAACTCAGCCGCCGTTGAAGTAGAGCAAATTATTTACGCAGTTGATGAAGACCGTAAGCGCGAACTTGTATCGCATATGATCGGCATGAAAAATTGGCGCCAAGTACTTATATTTACGCGTACTAAACAAATGGCCGATAAGCTTGCCAAAGAAATGTGTAAGGACGGTTTAAAAACAGAATCCATTCATGGCGATAAATCGCAAGGTGCGCGAGACCGTGCACTACAAAACTTTAAAGAAGGCACTACACGCGTATTAGTTGCCACTGATGTAGCTGCCCGTGGTTTAGATATTCCGGCGCTTAAATACGTAATTAACTTTGAATTGCCATACATAGCCGAAGATTATGTCCACCGCATAGGCCGTACGGGTCGCGCAGGCGAGCAAGGCCTTGCAATGTCGCTTGTAAGTATTGACGAGCAATGGTTACTTGAAGAAATTGAAGTACTGCTTGATACGCGTTTAGCACCACAATGGTTAGAAGGTTACGAGCCTGACTTAAACAAAGCCCCTAAAGATAACCGAAAAAACACCAATAAAGCGCGTAAAGATCGTGACAAAAAGCGTATTACAGGTAAAAGGGCACCAAGCAGACGACGAAAATAATAGCCAATAGCATGGGGCAGTTAATGCCCCATTTAGTGATAAAAAATTAGTTTTTAAATAGTATTTAGCAATTTTATACACATCCGCTGCGCTTATTTTAATGGTCTCTTTTACATAAAGCGGCTAAATAAATACCCCCCCCATTAAATAGCAATACTTTGTAAGTGTTTTTTCTTCTTACAAATGTGCATTATTACAGTTTAAATCTATACTTAATCTACGACTAATAGGTTGGTAGAGCGATGAAAGGTATTATTTTTACTGAATTTTTAGAAATGGTCGAAAGCACATTTTCACCTGCCGTTGCCGATCAAATTATTGTACAAAACGAACTGGATTCCAATGGGATTTACACCAGCGTTGGTAACTATAACAAGCAAGAGCTTTTAAAATTAGTGACTTCGTTGAGCAACATCGTCGATGTTCCAGTAGATGTACTGGTTAAAGAGTACGGAAAATATCTGTTAACACGCTTCTTGGTTTACTATCCACAGTTTTTTGAAAACCTCACTACCACGTTTGATTTTTTAGATACCATAGATAGGCACGTACATGTAGAAGTTGAAAAATTGTATACCGACGTTGAGTTACCTAGCTTTCAAACCAAGCGATTAAGTGATACCCAAATGCAGATGGTTTACCATTCGAGTAATCCCTTTGCAGTGCTCGCTGAGGGGTTAATAGAAGGTGCAGCCGAGCATTTTAAGGAAAATATCAGCATACGCAGCGATATCAGTGACGATCATCAAGTTGCTACATTTAACTTAACTCTGGTCGGTTAAATATGGATGTAGCTCTTTTACAGCGCAGATTAGAACGAGAGCGTTTGGCACGAAAAGAAGCTGAAAAACTACTTGAAGCCAAGTCGTTACAGCTTTACGAAGCCAATAAGGTACTCAAAGGTGCGGCTGAAAATTTGGAGAAGGAGGTTGCTAACAGAACTCACGACCTTGAACTGGCTAAACAAGATGCAGAAGCTGCGAATGAGGCTAAATCAGACTTTTTAGCAAACATGAGCCATGAGATTCGCACCCCGATGAACGCCATAATAGGCATGGCTTATTTGGCTTTAGATACTGAGCTTTCGGAAAAACAGCGCGACTATGTTGAAAAAATTCATTATTCGGCAGAGTCTTTATTAGGAATAATTAATGATATTTTAGACTTTTCAAAGGTTGAAGCGGGTAAAATAGAGCTAGAACAAAAAGAATTCAATTTTAATACCTTCCTAGAAAATCTTGTAAATATTATTAGCACGCTAGCATCACAAAGAAAAATTGAAGTGGTGTTTGATATTGACCCCTTACTGCCTGACTTTTTTATTGGTGATGCATTAAGACTCAACCAAGTACTATTAAATCTGTTAAATAATGCACTTAAATTTTCAACACGGGGTAAGGTTATATTAGCTGTAAAACTAGTTCAGAAAGTAGATAGTTATTGCAGTGTTGCTTTCTCTATTTCAGATAACGGCATTGGGATGACCCAAGCACAAGTTGACTCACTATTTAAACCTTTTACTCAGGCTGACGTATCGACAACCCGAAAGTTTGGTGGAACGGGGCTTGGTTTGGTAATAAGCAAAACATTGGTCGAACTAATGCAGGGCGATATTACAGTAAACAGCAAATTAAATAAGGGGAGCTGCTTTAGTTTTACTATTCCACTCAATTATTCGACTAAGCAAAATGAGTTTGACATATCACATATTAGAGCCAAGCGAGCACTTGTTATTGAGAGTTCAGATAGTCAGTTAACATCATTACAAACGCTGCTTTTAGGTTTTGAAGTAAAATTTGACACTGTAAATAACATCAACCAAGTATTAGACCGGCTAGGTATGCTTCATGATTACGATTTTATATTTATAGATTGGCGAACTTTAACTTTAAATCATGATAGTGCTGCGCAGTCTTTGCGCAATAAGCTTAAATTAAATGCAAAAAAGCTAATTGTAATAGCGCCTTGTGAAAATAAAGCGCTAAACGAAAGCCTACTAGGGTTTGGTAATAACACTTATAAAGTACTCATAAAACCAATAATTAAAAGTACTTTGCATAACGTACTTTTACAAATTATGCATATAAAAACACTAAAAAAACCAGAATCACAAGAGAGCTTAAATACACAAAACACACAACAAAAACTGCAAGGCATTCATATTTTATTGGTTGAAGATAACCCGCTCAATCAACAAGTAGCAACACAAATACTGCGTAAAAATGGCTTAATTGTTGATATTGCTAACGATGGCCTTGAGGCATTAGATGCGCTAAAACATAAAACTTACGATGGTGTGTTAATGGACTGCCAAATGCCTAGAATGGATGGTTATACGGCAGCCACAGAAATAAAAAAACAAGCAAAGTTTAAAAATTTACCCATTATTGCAATGACTGCTAATACAAGAGAAACGGATTTATTAAAGGCGCAAGATTGCGGTATGGATGGCTATATTTCAAAGCCCATTAAGGTTGAAAGTATGTTTGAAGTAATAGCAAAGTGGGTGTGTATTTAATTTTTGTTTTTGAGTTGTTTACTAAATAAGTTAGTGAGACAAAAAAGGCAAGCATTAGCTTGCCAAGAAGGGTGTAAATTAGTTTAACTTTATGCTATTTGTTTCTCAGCTAGGTTGAGCTCCATAGTTGCTTTTAATAAACGGTATAGGTTAATTGATGCGTCAATTTCTTCTTTACGGTTTGTTAAGCTTTCAATGTTTAAACCCAGTGGCACGTCTAGGTGTGCACAGCTTTTTAAAATTGAATCGAGATTTTCGCGGCAAATACGCACCGATTCACTCAAGGTGTTGTCTGCGTCAAGCATGCGCCATTTGGTCGCCTCTGGTACTGAAATACCCAACCACTGCATAAACTCTAGGGTTTTTTCACCGCCACATGGTGTAAACGTGAGTATAATACGTTTTGGTGTAACGCCTTGTGCCTTGCAGGTACGCGCGTAACTTGTTATTAAATCAATAGTAGCTTGAGCATTATAAACCGCTTGCGATATAAAAAACTGGCAACCTTGTGTTGTTTTTTCTATTAAGCGTTCGTGTTCATTGCGCTTGCTTGCATGTCGCTCTGCAATGGTTACGCCTCCTAAAAAGAAGTCATCACTTTGCTCAGCTAATGTTTTATAAGCGTCAGGCAGGCTTAGTTTAATATCACCTTCCGACGATGGGCTACCCACTAAAACGACATTTTTTAAATCAAACTCGTTTTTAGTTTCATCTAGCCACTCTTTAAATTCTGCTACACCGCGTTGCGCTACGCTTTTGTAGGTAATTACATCTAGGCGTGATAAGTCTTTTAGCAACTTACTGTACTCACGCGGATCAACCGTTTGTTTAAATGGAAACGGACGAGCCTGATTAGTACGGCTGCTCTCATCTTGAATATCGTAAATTACAACACCGTCGTATTCGATTTCGTGTAAGCGGCCTAATAGTTTTTCTGCAATGGTTTTTAACTGCGCTTTATCAGTGCCTATTTTGGGTGGCGTTGTGCCAATAAGATAAACACCTTGATTAGTGTCCTCAATTTTCTCTTGAAGTGATAAAGCCATAATCCTCATTCCAGCTCAATGGTTGATGGATTAAATATAGCAGCCATTTAGACGTCTAGATAGATTTTTTAAGTGAAAGTTTTTCAAGCAACGTGAGGGTTATTCATACAAAGGAGTTCCTAAATTAAGTGCATGACACAGTTGTTTACATAATAAAGCGACTGAGGGCTCTTATATTCATTGGCTTTGGGGCATAATTAGTAGTGAAATTGTAAATATTTTGACAACAACTTTGCTCAATTTACTAAAGGACAATTATGAAATTTAAATTATTAGCAACAAGCCTTGCGGTATCACTCGCTTTAACTGGCTGTGCAATGCAAAAAAATGAAACGACGCAAACAGCAAAACAAGAACAAATAAAAAAAGCTGATGACCGTGTTTTTTCACAAGATTACCTAATTGAAGAGCTTGAGAATGGCTTACGTGTAATGGTTGTAAAAACGGATTACCCTGATGTCGTTTCGCTGCAAATACCGGTTTCTGTTGGCTCGCGCAATGAAGTGGAAGCGGGTAAAACTGGTTTTGCTCATTTTTTTGAACATATGGTATTTAAAGGCTCTAAAAAATTTCCGCAAGACGAATACACCGCCATATTCAAAAATGCAGGGGTTGATAACCGTGCATACACTACCAACGATTACACTAACTACCATTTAAACTTTTCAAAGCAGCACCTTGATAAAGTACTTGAGATTGAAGCTGATATTTTCCAAAACTTAACCTATACCGAAGAGCAATTTAGAACCGAAGCATTGACGGTAAAAGGTGAGTACTTAAAAAATAACGCCAGTCCAATTCGTAAGTTGTTAAGTGCTGTGCGTGCAGAGGCTTTTGAAAAGCACACTTATAAACACACCACAATGGGCTTTTTTGAAGACATAGAAGCCATGCCAGACCAAATGGCTTACGGTAAAGAATTTTTTGATAAGTTTTATAAGCCAGAATATGTATCGCTAGTTATTGTGGGTGATGTTGACCCAAAAGCCACAATGGCAATGGTTAAAAAACACTGGGGTGGTTGGGAAAAAGGCAATTACGTTGCCGATATTAAAGCTGAGCCAAAACAGCAAGCTCCTAAATATTTGCATGAACAAAATAAAGCCTTGCCGGGGCATTGGCTATTGGTATCGTATAAGGGTGCTGCGTGGGAACCCGCTAAAAAAGACAGAGCTGCACTTGATTTAATCTCGCAGCTTTATTTTTCAAGTAACTCAGATTTATATCAAGAGCTCGTTGTTGATAAACAAATAGCGAGTCAAATGTTTACTTATAATCCAGAAACCAAAGATCCAGGCTTACTGCATGTATTTGTAAAAGTAGAAAACGCTGATGATTTAGCAAAAGCGCGTGATGCCATTAACCGCACTTATGCAAAAGCCAGAACAGAATTGGTCGATGCACAAAAATTAAGTGACTTAAAGTCTAACCTTAAATATGGCTTTATTAATGGTTTAGATTCTTCGCAAGCAATTGCATCAACGCTTGCAAGTTACATGCATTTTGAACGCGATCCTGAAGTAATTAACCAGCTTTATAAGTCGGCCGACAACATCACAGCAGAAGATATTAAAGCGGTTGCTAATAAATACTTTGTAGATAACACGCGTACTACTGTAACCATGTCGGCACTTGATAAAGCACCGGGGTTTGCAGAAGAGGCGAGTTTAAGTGCAGTAGTTGCAAAACTTGAACAAGCCCCAGAGGCACCTGTATTTAAAGTGCTTGATAAAACCAATAGCTCGCCGCTGATTGATGTAAACTTTTTATTTAATACAGGGGCTGCTGCTGATCCTCAAGGTAAAAAAGGTGTAGCTGCGCTTACCGCCGCAATGCTTGCTCAAGGTGGGTCGCAAAGTACCAGCTACAAAGAAATTCAAAAAGCGCTTTATCCGCTTGCAGGTAGTTTTGGTTACCAGATTGACAAAGAAATGCTGTCGTTCCAAGGGCGTATTCATAAAGATAACGCTGAAACTTGGTATGCACTTGTAAGCGAACAATTACTTAACCCAGGCTTTAGAGACGATGACTTTAAACGCCTTAAAAAAGAAATGATCGACGGTATTAAGTCAGGATTAAAAGCATCTAACGATGAAGAGCTAGGTAAAGAAGTACTCTACAGCACGCTTTACAAAGGCCACCCATACGAAAGCTACAACTACGGTGATATTTCTGATTTAGAAGCATTAACGCTTGATGATGTAAAAGCATTTTACAATTCAGAGCTTACTCAATCTAAACTAACACTGGGTTTAATTGGCGCCGTGCCAAAAGCGCTTAAAGCAAATATTATGAGCGATTTAGCAACCTTACCTAAAGGTGAAAAGAGCCGTTTAAGTATTCCTGATGCACCAGTACTTAAAGGTCATCATGCAACGATTGTAGAAAAATCAGCGCAATCGACGGCAGTGTCGTTTGGCTTCCCAATTGATACTATTCGCAGCAGCGAAGATTGGACTGCCCTTTGGCTTGTGCGTTCGTACTTTGGTGAGCATCGTAGTTCTAACTCATACTTATATGAACGAATTCGCCAAACGCGCGGTATGAACTACGGCGATTACGCATATATTGAATACTTCCCACGTGGTATGTTTCAAACTAAGCCTGATGCAAATTTAGGGCGTTCTGAGCAAATATTCCAAGTATGGTTGCGCCCACTTCGCTCTAACAACGACGCGCACTTTGCAACGCGTACCGCATTATTTGAGCTGGATAAGCTTATTAAAAACGGCTTAACCGAAAAAGACTTTGAGGCAACACGTAACTTTTTAATTAACTACGTGCCGCAGCTTGTAGCAAGTCAAAACCGCCAGTTAGGTTATGCACTTGATAGCGAATTTTATAACACAGAATCGTTTGTAAAATATGTAACAAGTAAACTTGAAAAGCTAACGCTTGCTGATGTGAATCGCGTGATTAAAGATAATCTACAAACCGATAACGTGCAGTACGTGTTTATTACCGGTGACGGTGAAGATATGAAAAAACGTTTAGTGTCAGAGCAAACATCGCCAATGGTTTACAACACAGAAAAACCAGCGGCGCTTGTTGCAGAGGATAAAGTTATTGCCGATTACGCATTAGCTATTCCGGCTAACAATATTGAAGTAGTGAAAGTTGACAGTGTTTTTAAATAAACCTTAAAAAAAGACTTGTAGATAATTAAAAGCCCCACGTTTGGGGCTTTTTTATAGCATTGAGCCAACCTTTATCCCTAACCCTAAAATTATTACTGCGCTTATTATGGCTATTAATGTGATATGGCCTCGTCGTTCTTTTTCTTTACGTTCTGACATTTTTTAGCGCCTCAACTCATTATAAAAAATACAGTGATCATCCCCAATATAAAGCTGACTACTGACGATAGTGCTAAAATTGAGGTTATATTACGCGTGTTTAAAGCTGGACTAACATCGCAAGAGTTAGTGTTATCTTCAAGTTTAATTAATTCACCTTGGCGTACTTCCAATACAGCACATAAAGCCATTGTTGTTTCTTTTGATGCTGCACCTTCTTTCTCTACCCGTTGAATTGTTCGTAAACTAACATCGCAGGCGTCAGCAAGTTGCTGCTGAGTCCAATTTAACTGGCCTCTGAGTGATTTAACAGTTGTAGGATTTAATTGCACGTTAAAGCTTCCCTACAAATAGTTCAACAATGGTTGCAGTTGCATAGCCAAACATTGCACCGCCTAATGCGCAACCAGCAATAAAAAAGAAAGCCTTTTTAGGATCGTCAGGAAGACTGCATTGAATTTGTTTGGCAACGACTTTTGCATCTTTATAAAGTGTGCACTCCATTCGCCCTGTTAGTATGTTGAGCATGTCAAACTTTACTTGGTACTGCGAGTTCTCAAAATCAAAAGAGTGGGTGCTTGTGCAATTTACATTGCGCTTTTTACTAAATAAATCATCGTTTATGTACACCTCTTCTTTACCAGTAAAGTAACTTCCAAAACAGGCTATTTGATTGTCGCCATCTTGAAAATAAAATTTATAGCCGAGTTTTTTAGTATTTAATATGTCGTTTTTCATCATCGTTATCCTTGTTGAGTTGATGATGCTAATTTAGCGTTTATTATTATTTTTTACGCCGTCATGAATATGCCAGTGAGCAGTTTGTCATATGACACTGTGTATGTCATGTGTGTTTAACTACTGATTTTAATGTGTTTTATTTGATTTTCGTTCAGGTTTAAAATGAGTGTTGCTGTCGTATCATTTTTATTCTTTGATTGAGTAAATAATAAATTTAAAGAAAAGTACGCATTTATTTTTGTCATAAAAACGCTAAGTACATATACTTTCAGACAATTATTCTTATAAGTCTGAAGGTAAGCGTGCTAGATGATAAATTATTTTTAAAGTTAGTTTTGGACACTATGCCAGAGCAGGTTGTTGTAATTAATAAAGAAGGAGAAATGGTTTTTATAAATAAAGGATGGCAAAACTTTGGTGAAGAAAATGACTGCTCATGCGGTGCTTGGGAAAAAGAAAATTATTTATTTACCTGTAAAAAGGCCGCAGACAACGGTGACGAAATAGGCGAAAGGGCATTGAAGGGAATTAATGCTGTTATTAATGCAGAGCAAGAAGCGTTTTATTTAGAATACCCATGCCATAGTGATGATGAAAAACGCTGGTTTATGATGCGCGTAGTACCATTTAAGTACAGTACTGATTTTTATTATGTAATTACGCATCAAAATATTACAGAGCGAAAGCTCGCTGAAGAAGAAGTCCAGAAACTGGCCAATATTGATGGGCTAACTGATATATTTAATCGTGGTTATTTTGATAGCTTTTTAGAGCAAGAATGGAATAGGTGCAAGCGTTTAAACATGCCTCTTTCATTGGCATTAATTGATTTAGATGACTTTAAGCTACTTAACGACACTTATGGCCATCAACAAGGTGATGAGTGTTTAAAACAAGTTGCGGCAGTCCTTAAGCAATATACAAAAAGACCCAGTGATATTTGCGCACGTTTTGGCGGAGAGGAGTTTGTACTTGTTTATGGCAACACAAACTCTGAGCAAGCAACAATAATTATTAATGCTATTGTAGAGCAGCTAAAGCAGCTTAATATTTGTAATGAGCTGTCATTACCAAGTAAAACACTTACTGTTAGTGTTGGGCTGGCAAGTGTTATTCCTTGTAACAGTTATAAAATACAAAATATGGTCAAAGAAGCCGATGACTTATTATACAAAGCAAAAACTGCGGGTAAAAATTTAGTATGTGCAGCCGATTTAACCGTGGTTGACTAAATTTTAAATACTTAGTTGTTAAATGTGCTTTGTTATACCTAATAACCAGAACAAATAACTAAGGCGTTAACACCTTGAGCTTTAAATCCGTTAGACTTAGCAAAAGGCTCTTTTTTATATCAATTTAAGGCAGTTCAGTATTATGCGTCATGAAATTTGGCAACAGCTTCGAAGTGAAGCAAATGAAGTCGTCACTCGCGAACCACTTTTAGCAAGTCATGTGTATTCATGTATTTTGAACCATGAGTGTTTAGGTTCGGCGTTAAGCTTTATTGTTGCTAATAAATTGGCGGATGCTGTTGTATCTGCATTTACTATTCGTGAATTATTCGATCAATCATTTGTAAAATGCGATCGCATGCTGTCTTTTGTCGCAGAAGACATTAAAGCTGTAAAAGATAGAGACCCTGCCGCAGAAACCTACCTGACTGTTATTTTAAATTTAAAGGGGTTTCATGCTATTCAGGCTCACCGTTTAGCTAACTGCTTGTGGCAGCAAAACCGTAAAGAACTGGCGCGTTTTATTCAAAGCCGTACCTCTGAGGTGTTTGGCGTAGATATTCACCCTGCGTGTCAGGTTGGTAAAGGCATAATGTTTGACCACGCAACGGGTATTGTTATTGGTGAAACGGCAGTCATTGAAGATAACGTATCAATACTGCAATCGGTTACGCTTGGTGGTACAGGTAATGAGCAGGGCGATCGTCATCCTAAGATTAGAGCGGGTGTGTTAATTGGCGCAGGTGCAAAAGTGCTGGGTAATATTGAAGTGGGTGAGGGCGCACGTATTGGTGCAGGGTCGGTGGTATTAACTGCTGTGCCACCTCATACAACGGCCGTTGGCGTACCTGCCAAAATTATTGGCAGACCTGAATGCCCGTGTCCTGCGCAAAGTATGAACCAAAACTTTTTAGCTACACCAGAGCCTGAAAACGAATCGCATACCAGCGCTATGCTGTGACATAGAATAAAAAATAAAATTTAAAGGGAATTAATATGAACAAAGAAAACGTTTTAATCCTTGGAATTGGGTTTATTGCTGGTGTGGGTTTAACTTGGGGATATTTTAGTTTGGCTTCAAGTGACTCAACTCCCGCAAAGGTACAGCATGCTGATACAAAGCAGCAGATCCCTCTTGTTCAGCCAGCTAAAATAAGTGAAGCAACAGCAAAGCGTGTTGTACCAGCTGCGCCTGAGCAAAGTGCTCGCTTAGAGCAAAAAGATATTTCCCCTAAACCAGATCCACAACCCCTTGATGAGCTTCCCCTAGAAGAGCAAGTTACACAGCTTAAGCTTCAATTAGCTCAGCAAAAGTCGGTAATGGAAAGTGTGGTCAAGCAGTTGCGAGCTCCAAATGATGTGCAAGCCGCTTTACAGGCACAGTTTGATGAACAACAACGTGATGAAGAGTGGGCTTATCAAACTGAAACCGCATTACAGGATTTTTTACTTACCGCAGATTTAGCATCGATACCTGATATTGTCAGCGCAGAATGTAAAACATCGGTTTGTAAATTTAAACTTGCAGCGCCAACGGATAACGATTCATTCGATCATACCCAATGGCGAGAGCTAAACGATAAGTTAATGAAGCAAAAGCTTTGGTTGCAATTTAAAAGAACAACCTCGACTTCAAGCGACACCGAACTAACGTTACTAATGGCAACAGAGCTTTAAAGCGCTGTTGACTTTACAGAGCCATCGACCAGCTCTGTAACTAAAACATCACCGGCTTTAATTTGACCCACAGATTTAACCACCTTCCCTTGTTGTGTTTTAGTGATGCTATAACCGCGTGATAAAACATTAAGCGGGCTTACCGAATCTAGCTTACTTGCTTGTAATGCCAGGCTATTATTGGCTTGTTGTAATTGTTGTTGTATAGCTTGGTTTAATCTTGCTTGTAACTGCGACAGCTGATGAGAAGCTTGCGCTAGCTTTTTGTCGGGAGATTGACGCATTAAACGTGGCGTTAAATTATTAAGCGTGCGCTCTTGTTGGTACAACCGGCTTTGCATAGCTTGTTGTAAGGCAATACTTAACTCATCTAATCGCTGCGCTTTTTGATTTAGCTGATTGCGCGGGTGGCATAGATTTAAACGATGTTGCAATTGGGTTGCGAGTGCACGCTTATCTGCAATGCTATGTTTAAATGCATTATTTAAGCGGTTAATAAGCTGGGTTACTTTGCTATGCAACTCTTGCGTGTTAGGACTGACAAGCTCAGCCGCCGCAGAGGGGGTAGGGGCCCGCATATCGGCAACATAATCACTGATTGTGGTGTCTATTTCATGGCCTACGGCACTTATAATAGGTAAATCACTGTTATGAATAGCGCGGGCGAGTTGTTCGTGATTAAAACACCACAGATCTTCAAGTGAACCACCGCCGCGCCCTAAAATAAGTATGTCTACTTCGTTGCGTGCATTGGCTAACTCTATTTGGTTAATCAAATGTATGTGGGCTTCTTTACCTTGCACCATGGCTGGGTAAATAATGACTTCTAATTGCGGTGCGCGGCGTTTAAGTACGGTTAATATATCTTTTATAGCTGCGCCCGTTGCAGAGGTGATTACACCAATACGGTTTATATTTTGCGGCAGTGGTTTTTTGTATGCAGAGCTAAACAGTCCTTCAGCAGCAAGACGCATTTTTAGCGCATCAAACTCTTGCTTGAGTTGGCCTTCGCCTGCCGGTTCCATATGTTCAACAATAAGCTGGTAATCGCCGCGGGGCTCATAAAGTGATACGCGTGCTTTTACTGTTACTTGTGCGCCGTTTTCTGGGCGGTAACTTTGGCTTCGGTTATTACCTCGCCACATAGCCGCTTTAATTTGTGCTTTGTCATCTTTTAACGAAAAATACCAATGCCCAGAAGCTGGCGCAATAAAATTAGAAATTTCACCAGTAAGCACTAATGAAGCAAAGCCTTGCTCAAGTACTGTTCTGATCTCTCTATTAAGGCGCGAGACGGTATAAACCGTTTGCGAAGGCTTTGAAAACATAAAAAACAACCTAAAACTATTTATGAGGCAAGTTATAAGGGAAGTTTATCATAAATATTTGCGAAATATTTGCGAAATATTATTTACGAATGCTTATAACGCTGTTAAAATTTGGCCGCAATTCCTTATCTTAGATCCACATGTGAGAAGTTGCCAAAATGCTTAGAATTGCTAAAGAAGCTCTTACCTTTGATGACGTACTTTTAGTACCAGGTCATTCTACTGTTTTGCCACACACGGCAAATATTTCAACTCGCTTAACGCGTGGTATCAAACTTAACTTGCCGCTTATTTCAGCATCTATGGATACTGTTACAGAAGCTCGTTTAGCTATTGCCCTTGCGCAAGAAGGTGGTCTTGGTTTTATTCATAAAAACATGACTATTGAAGAACAAGCGAAAAACGTACGAAAAGTTAAAACCTACGAAGCGGGTATTGTGTCTTACCCTGTAACAGTGACTGCTGATTTAACAATTGCAGATGCTATGGACCTTGCTGAAGAAAAAGGGTTCTCAGGCTTTCCTGTTACCGACCCAGAAAACACTTTAGTAGGTATTGTTACAAGCCGCGATATGCGTTTTGAGACAAAACTTGAACAGCCAATTTCGACTGTTATGACTAAAAAAGAAAAGCTAGTTACCGTTAAGGAAGGCGCAGCTCGCGAAGAAATTTTAGGTTTAATGCACGAACACCGCATTGAGAAGATTTTAGTTGTTGATGATGCGTTTAAACTTAAAGGCATGATCACCGTAAAAGATTACCAAAAAGCGCAAGATAAACCACATGCATGTAAAGACGAGTTAGGTCGTTTACGTGTAGGTGCTGCGGTAGGCGTTGGTGCGGGTACTGATGAGCGTATTGCTGCACTAGTTGAAGCGGGTGTTGATGTTCTACTTATCGATACTTCTCATGGCCACTCTCAAGGTGTTATTGACCGTGTATCTGCAACTCGTCAGGCTTATCCAGATCTTCAAATTGTAGCGGGTAACGTCGCAACTGCCGAGGGAGCAATAGCGCTAGCTGATGCAGGTGTTGATGCAGTAAAAGTAGGGATCGGCCCTGGTTCTATTTGTACAACCCGTATTGTTACCGGTTGTGGTGTTCCACAAATCACGGCTATTTCAGATGCAGTTGATGGTTTAAAAGGTCGCGACATTCCAGTAATTGCCGATGGTGGTATTCGTTTTTCAGGCGACATTGTGAAAGCGCTTGTTGCGGGTGCATCGTGTGTAATGGTGGGCTCAATGCTCGCAGGTACCGAAGAAGCGCCAGGCGAAGTAGAACTATATCAAGGCCGTTACTACAAATCATACCGTGGTATGGGCAGCTTAGGCGCGATGGATCAAAAAGAAGGTTCATCAGATCGCTACTTCCAAAAATCAAACGAAGCTGACAAGTTAGTCCCTGAAGGTATTGAAGGTCGCGTAGCGTATAAAGGGCCAATAGCGACTATTATTCACCAGCAGGTAGGTGGCCTTCGCAGCGCAATGGGCTTAACGGGTTGTGCAACAATTGAAGAGCTAAACACTAAGCCTCAGTTTGTGCGTGTTACATCTGCAGGTATGGGTGAGTCGCATGTTCATGATGTGCAAATTACCAAAGAAGCACCAAATTACCGCTTAGGTTAAACAACGACTTGAAATTACGGGGCTGGCTTTTACCAGCCCTCTTTAATAGCCACTAAGCAAATTAGTGGAATTTAGCATCTACTTTACGAGATACTCCATGAGCAAAGATATTCACGATTCACGAATTCTCATTTTAGACTTTGGTTCACAATACACTCAGCTAATCGCTCGCCGTATACGCGAAATTGGTGTTTACTGTGAGCTGTGGGCATGGGATGTGACTGAAGAGCAAATTCGCGAGTTTAACCCACAAGGTATTATTCTTTCTGGTGGCCCAGAGTCAACCACACTTGAAAACAGCCCGCGCGCTCCTGAGTATGTGTTTAATGCAGGCGTTCCTGTATTAGGCATTTGTTATGGCATGCAAACAATGGCTACTCAACTTGGTGGTAGTGTTCACAGCTCTGATAAAAAAGAGTTTGGTTATGCGCAAGTTGAAAAGGTAGGCAACTGTGCATTGTTTGATGCAATTGAAGATCATATTACCGATGGTGGCAACGGCGTTTTAGACGTATGGATGAGCCACGGCGATAAAGTAATGGAAGTACCAGCAAGCTTTAGCACAACAGCTAAAACACCAACGTGTCCGCATGCTGCTATGTCTAACGAAGAAAAACGTTTTTACGGCGTACAGTTTCACCCAGAAGTAACGCACACTCATCAAGGGCAACGTTTATTAGAGCGCTTTGCTATTGATATTTGTGATTGTGAAAAACTGTGGACTCCAGCAAAAATTATTGATGATGCCATTGAGCGCATTAAAGAAACCGTTGGCGACGACGAAGTTATTTTAGGCCTATCAGGCGGTGTTGATTCATCGGTTGTTGCTATGCTTATTCATCGTGCCATTGGTGATAGATTAACATGTGTATTTGTTGATAACGGTTTACTTCGTTTAAACGAAGGTCAGCAAGTAATGGACATGTTTGGCAACAAGTTTGGTTTAAACATTGTTAAGGTTGATGCTGAAGATCAATTTTTAGCTGACCTTGCCGGTAAGTCAGATCCAGAAGATAAGCGTAAAGCTATTGGCCACACGTTCATTAATGTATTTGACGAGCAAGCTAAAAAACTTAAGAACGCTAAATGGTTAGGTCAAGGTACCATTTACCCAGACGTTATTGAGTCAGCAGCATCTGCTACAGGTAAAGCACACGTTATTAAATCTCACCACAATGTGGGCGGATTACCAGATGACATGAAAATGGGCCTAGTTGAGCCACTGCGTGAGTTATTTAAAGATGAAGTACGTAAAATTGGTTTAGAGCTAGGTTTACCGTACGACATGCTTTACCGCCACCCATTCCCGGGCCCTGGTTTAGGTGTACGTGTACTTGGTGAAATTAAAAAAGAGTACTGTGATTTACTTCGCCGTGCAGATGCTATTTTCATTGAAGAGCTGCACAAAGCCGAGCTTTACCATAAAGTAAGCCAAGCGTTTACCGTGTTCTTACCAGTTAAATCGGTAGGTGTTATGGGCGATGCCCGTAAGTACGATTGGGTTGTGTCACTGCGCTGTGTTGAAACTATCGACTTTATGACTGCGCGTTGGTCACATTTACCGTATGAGTTTTTGGGTGTGGTTTCTAACCGTATCATTAACGAAATTGATGGTATTTCACGCGTTGTTTACGATATTTCTGGTAAGCCACCGGCAACTATTGAGTGGGAATAATTTACCCTGCATTTAGTTATGTAAATTAAAGTGATAAAAAACGGCGAATTAGCATGCTAATTCGCCGTTTTGTTTATTTAAAAAGCAGTTAAACTAAATGTGTGATTTTTCTCTTTACCTTTAGCGAAACTTCTCTATAATTCGTCGTCATTGCAGGGGCGTAGTTCCAATTGGTAGAACAGCGGTCTCCAAAACCGACGGTTGGGAGTTCGAATCTCTCCGCCCCTGCCATTTCTTCTTTACATCGTATTTATTAATTCTTATATTATCTTACTTCCTCATTTCATCGAGTCGTTATGCATTCACGGTACGCAGCTGTTTTTGATATTGAAAATCTCGAATTAAATACTCATTTTCGACCAGGAAATACTGACCCCCTTAGAAATAATGTTGAAAAAGAATTAACGCCTGCTTCATTTGAATCCCTTGAGCTTTCTAGCCAATTACTTGCAGATATTAATCGTGCAGCAGTGCCTTTAGCTATAAATAGCGTGGTGAAAAGCAAGCACATGCAATTAACGGGTGATCAGCTTGAATTGCCATCCCCACAACTAAGTGCAACCGATAAACGTGCTTTGTGGGCTTTAATAAGTGAACACCTTGATAAACTTTAAACCTGTAAATAACGATGCCTTAGAAGCGCTTATGGCTATTGAAAACGCGTGTCATAGTCATCCTTGGACTTTAAAAACGATGAGTTCATGTATTGGTGGGCGTTATTTTAATTTAGCGGCTTTTGATAGTGACCTACTCGTTGGTTTTTACATTGGTGAAAAAGCAGGGCCAGATTTTACGCTTATGGATATATGCGTGACGCCTGAGCACCAAGGTAAGGGGATTGCTAAGCGGCTATTGAGTAAATTTATAGAGCACGGTGAACAGCAAAATGCCGAAAATTTATTTTTAGAAGTTCGAGAGTCAAATACGCGTGCAATTAAACTTTATGAGCAAGCTGGGTTTATAGAGATGTCGGTACGAAAGAATTATTACCCAAGTGATGATGCAACTAAAAACGGTTTTGAAGATGCTATTTTAATGGGTATGGCATTAAGCTTAGGGTTTATGTAATTCTTTTTAGTTGCAGGCAGCTAACTGTTTTATTTTGAGTTAATAGCCTGCTGTATTGCCACCATTACTGAGTTTATAATTTCATCTCTTTGTGATTTATTGCTACTTTTTAGGTTTTCTTCAAGCTCGCCTGCGCTTTTGTAAACAGCATCAAAGTTAAAACATCCTGCACTGCCTTTAACACTATGCGCAACTGCTTTTAGGCTTTCCCAATCTTGTGCATGGTGAAATGTTTTTATTTGTTCCAAATAACTGGGTAAGTTTGCTAAGTAATTATCAGATATCTGCTGAAATTTTTCACTTTTTAACAAGTCATCCCACTTATTTTGATTATCCTTTTCAAGGTGCAAGTAGCTAACAAGTACGTTTTCGAGGGCATCTTTATCTATTGGTTTTCCAAGCGCTTTGTCGCAGCCAGCTTCTATATAGGTGCCGATATCGTGATTCATTACGTTTGCGGTGAGTGCAATAATGGGACCGTCGTAAGCAGCATGTCGTAGCATTTTGGTGGCTTCAAGCCCACCCATGACGGGCATTTGCATATCCATAATAATGAGTTGATAGTCGTTTACTAGCGCCATTTCTACGGCTTGTGCACCATTATTAGCTATGTCAGGCTCAAGCCCCCAAGTTTGCAACAGTAACTTAATCAGTAGCTGATTATCTGGGTTATCTTCAGCAACCAAAATATTTGCGTCAAAGCTGTTAGTCGCAAATGATAATAGAGGGTCTTTTTCAGGGGTTAATTGTGCATGATCGACAAGCAGCTCAAGCTCGGGTGTTTTGCCTTTTAAGTGGCAAGCAGCACTAATTGAAAATTCACTTCCTTCGCCCACTTCGCTTTCTAGTTTTATGTCGCCACCCAATAAATTTGCCAGATTTTTGGATATACATAATCCTAAACCAGTACCACCAAAGCGACGTGTAGTTGTCGCATCTGCTTGTTCAAACGGTTTAAATACACGAGAAATTTGATGCTCAGACATACCAATACCGGTGTCGGTTATTACAAACTCAATGAGGTTGCTTTTAGCATGATAATGCACACAAATAGAGACATGCCCTTGCTCTGTAAATTTAACGGCGTTGTTGGCCACATTAATTAAAATTTGTTTTAAGCGTGTTACATCCGTGTATATAGTTTGCGGTATTGGTAAGTCAAAAATAATATTAAGTTCTAAACGCTTTTCTTGCGCCAGTGGCGTTATGATTGACTCAATATCATGGACTAACTGCACAACGTTTACAGAGGCTTGCTCCACAGCTAGTTTTTCAGCTTCAATTTTAGATAAATCCAAAATATTGTTAATGAGTTCAAGTAAGTGCTTCGAATTTCGTAAAATAGTACTTAAATGTTGTTTGTCGTTTACTATTTTATCGTTATGTAGCAACTGCTCTGTAAAGCCCATAATAGCGGTGAGAGGGGTTCGTATTTCATGGCTCATGTTTGCTAAAAAACGACTTTTAAGTTGGTTAGCTTGCTCTGCTTGAGTAATTGCGAGTTCAAGTTGGCTATTCATAGACTCAAGCGCTTGAGTTCGGCTTTCCACCTTGTCTTCTAGGTGATGTTTGTATTCTTCGAGTTGTTGTTGATAGTGCCTAATTTGATTAACCATGTGGTTAAAGTCGTTAAACAGTATGCCTACTTCATCATCGGTATGAGCGGGTAAGCTTACTGCTAAGTCACCGTCACCTACTCGGTGACTGGCTGCACCTAATAGCTCTATTGGATTTAACAATAGGTTACGTACAACAACAAATATCAAGATAGGTAACGAGATCACTGAAATAATAACAATCAGACCCGTAATTAGGCTAATGGCTTTGCCCGACTGATGAAGTACCGCTTTGGGAATTGTTGATACGTAATAATAGCCGCCGCTCATTTGTACGGCAAAAATCATACGTTCGATTTTATCAATGCTCGATAACTCAATGGTAGAAAGTGAGCCTATGTCGGCCAAATCGCGAACCTTATTAAGTTCATATTCGCTAATGTACTGGCCTCGTAAATTATAATTAGAGCTAAATAGTATTTTACCGTCTTTGGTCAACAATAAATTGAGCGTATTGTTATAAGGCGCTTCTAAAATACTGGTATTTAAAATTGAAGGCTCAACATTTACAACAATAAACCCCAGTTGTTGTGGACGTTTTAGGTAATAACCCACGCTGTCTATTCGTTGCACAAAATACAGGCTGGTTGTGCCGTCGGGTTTTTGAACCATAAACTGCTGTTGGCTCAAATTGCTTTGTATAACCTGATTAAAAAAGGGGTAGTTTTTAGGCGCTATGGTTAAATTATTTGAATGATAGGCGTCACTTTTACCACTAGCCGACACTAGATTTATACTAATAATGTCAGGGTAGGCTTCGCTGTAACTGGCAAATACATCCATTAGAGCGCCAAGCCTGCGCGTATAATTTCCGTCTAAAAGTGCGTCATTGGCCAAAAAGTCGTTAAGTACCGGAGAGCGAGAAAGTAGCTTAGTGGTAGAGTGGAATGAGTCTATGTAGTTAAACGCTTTTTGTTGTTGCTGCTCAACAAAGCGGCTCATGATTAGATCGGCTTGTTTTTGCGTAGAGTTAGTTACATTAGTTAACGTAAACCCACCTAAAAATAGCAGGGGCAATATAACAAGCGGGGTTATATACCATAATAATCTAATGCTTAACTTACTGGTTTTCATTAACTAACTAATATCCTTGACGCAATCTTTTTATAGTATGCGTTACAAGTTTATTAAACAAGCCTGCGCTTAACTCATCGCTAAAATATAAACTTTAGTTAGAGGTAACTTCCCCTTTATGCGTAGGTTTTAATTACTTAATTAGGTAAAAGTTTTTATTTAGCTTGAGTCAAATTACAAACTAAACGGCCTGAGCTTAAATATTAATAAAAAAGATCAGTTAATAACTAACCATTGATTGTTTAAAAGGCCAAGATCAGCGAAAATAGTCTTTAATTACGATTAACATAACGGATCGCAAACTAGGGGCTAATTTACTCTTGGTTTTGGTGTGTTGAGGTTTCGAGGTTTAGCAGTTTTAGCCTTTAAACGTCTGCACACTTTATGGTGATATTATCCGTATACAAACTATAAGAATTTTTTAATGGCAGACCAAAATCTCCTTAGCGAAATAAATAAACGACGTACTTTTGCAATTATATCTCACCCGGATGCAGGTAAAACCACCATCACCGAAAAAGTACTTTTGTTCGGACAAGCGATTCAAAAAGCCGGTACAGTAAAAGGCCGTGGCTCTAATCAGCATGCAAAGTCTGACTGGATGGAAATGGAAAAAGAGCGTGGTATATCGGTTACTACCTCTGTAATGCAGTTTCCGTATAACAATGCGCTGGTTAATTTACTTGATACCCCTGGACACGAAGACTTCTCAGAAGATACGTACCGTACATTGACCGCGGTAGATTCGTGTTTAATGGTTATTGATGCCGCAAAAGGTGTAGAAGAACGTACCCGTAAGCTAATGGAAGTTACGCGCCTACGTACCACGCCAATTGTAACCTTTATGAATAAGTGTGACCGTGATATTCGTGACCCAATGGAACTACTTGATGAAGTAGAAACAGAGCTCAATATTGCCTGTGCGCCTATCACTTGGCCAATTGGTTGTGGTAAAGAGTTTAAAGGTGTTTATCACATTCATAATGACGAAGCGGTTTTATACAAAACAGGCCAAGGTCATACAATTCAGGAAGTTCGCACTGTTAAAGGCCTTGATAACCCAGAGCTAGATATCGCCATTGGTGAAGAACTCGCTGAACAACTGCGTGAAGAACTAGAGCTTGTTATAGGGGCTTCAAACGAGTTTGACCTTGAACTATTTTTAGCAGGTGAGCTTTCGCCAGTATACTTTGGTACCGCCCTTGGTAACTTTGGTGTAGACCATGTACTTGATGGTTTAACACAGTGGGCGCCAACGCCACTACCGCGTGAAACAGAAGACCGCCAAGTAATCGCAACGGAAGAGAACTTTACTGGTTTTGTATTTAAAATACAGGCTAACATGGATCCAAAACACCGTGACCGTATTGCCTTTATGCGTATTGTGTCGGGTAAATACAGTCAAGGCATGAAGATGAATCATGTACGCCTTGGTAAACAGGTGAGTATTTCAGATGCAGTAACCTTTATGGCAGGCGATCGTGAGCGTGCAGCAGATGCATTCGCAGGCGATATTATAGGCCTACATAACCACGGTACAATCCAAATTGGTGATACCTTTACGCAAGGCGAAAAGCTTAAGTTTAGCGGTATTCCTAACTTTGCGCCTGAGCTATTTCGTCGTATTCGTTTGCGTGATCCGCTTAAACAAAAGCAGCTATTAAAAGGCTTAGTACAGCTTTCTGAAGAAGGTGCGGTACAAGTATTTAGACCGCTCATTAATAACGACTTAATTGTAGGCGCGGTAGGTGTACTACAGTTTGACGTAGTTGTAGCGCGCTTAAAAGCTGAGTACAACGTAGATGCAATTTACGAAGGTGTAAACGTAAATACAGCGCGCTGGGTAAGCTCAACTGACGTTAAAAAGTTTGAAGAGTTTAAACGTAAGTGCGAAAGCAACTTAGCACTTGATGGTGGCGATAACTTAACTTACATAGCACCGAGCCGTGTAAACCTTAATTTATCGATAGAGCGTTACCCAGAAGTAACCTTTAACCACACGCGCGAAAACTAGAATTGACTGACTAAAGTTAACTGAAAGCCTGCTATGGCGGGCTTACAAAGGTAAATAATATAATGAACATTCGTACTATTTTAGTAGAAAAAGCCATTGCCGCCATGACCGCAGCAGGCCTACCAGAAGACACAAACCCAGCGGTTACACAAAGCACACGCCCACAATTTGGTGACTACCAAATTAATGGTGCAATGGGCGCCGCTAAAAAAATGAAAAGCAACCCACGTGAGCTTGCGCAAAAAATTATTGATAACCTAGATGTAACCGACATTGCAGAAAAAACTGAAATTGCCGGCCCGGGTTTTATTAATATTCATTTAAAGCCGGAGTTTTTAGCCAACAGTGTTAAAGCAGCAAACAGCGATGCAAAACTGGCTGTAAACGAGCACGCTAATCCGCAAACTGTTGTTGTAGATTACTCATCACCTAACCTTGCAAAAGAAATGCACGTAGGTCATTTACGTTCAACCATTATTGGTGATGCCATTGTGCGTGCGCTTGAATTTAGAGGCGACAAAGTCATTCGTCAAAACCACATGGGCGATTGGGGCACACAATTTGGTATGCTAATTGCGCATTTAGAAGATCAAATTAGCCAAGGCGTAGACTTAGAGTCGGTAGCGCTTGCTGATTTAGAAACGTTTTACCGCGATGCTAAAAAACGTTTTGACGATGAAGAAGGCTTTGCCGATAAAGCCCGTGATTACGTAGTTAAACTACAAGGCGGCGACGCGCACTGTGAAAAGCTATGGAAGCTATTTATAGCGACCTCAGTTAAACACTCTGAAGAAGTTTACAAACGCTTAAACGTAACGCTTACTCAAGCTGATATTATGGCTGAAAGTGCTTATAATAGTGAGCTTAACGACATTATTAGCTTATTAAAAGATAAAAACATAGCGGTAGAGTCGCAAGGCGCACAGGTTGTGTTTTTAGATGAACTTGCAAATAAAGATGGCGAGCCATCGGCGTTTATCGTGCAAAAATCAGGTGGTGGCTTTTTATATGCAACCACCGATTTAGCCGCGTGTGATTACCGCTCAAATAAATTGGGTGCTGAACGTATTTTAATATTTGTTGATGCACGCCAAAGCCTTCACTTTAATCAAGTAGAGCTTACAGCACGAAAAGCTGGCCTTTTACGCGATGAAACAAGCTACGAGTTTTGCCCGTTTGGCACCATGATGGGCGCCGATGGTAAACCATTTAAAACCCGTACAGGTGGCACTGTTAAGCTTGCCGACTTACTTGAAGAGTCGATTAGTCGTGCAGCAACAAAACTTGCTGAGCGTGAATCTGATTTATCGGATCATGAACGTAGCGAAATTGCCCGTAAAGTAGGTATTGGCGCCGTTAAATATGCTGATCTTTCTAAACATCGTACCAGCGATTACATATTCAACTGGGACAGCATGTTAAGCTTTGAAGGCGCGACAGCACCTTACTTACAATATGCTTATACCCGTGTACGCAGTATTTTCCGTAAATCAGGTGTCGATGCCGCTACGCTAAATGCTGATGTAGCCATAGCCGAGCCGCAAGAAAAAGCACTCGCGCTTAAACTACTGCAGCTTGAAGAAGTGCTTGATTTAATGATCTCAGAGGCTACTCCTCACGTATTATGTGGGTACTTGTACGAGCTTGCTAGCCTATACATGACGTTCTACGAAGCCTGCCCAGTACTCAAAGAAGGGGTAGAGCCAAGCGTACGTGACAGCCGTTTAGTGTTGTGTAATTTAGTGGCAGATACGCTAAAAACAGGATTGGATTTGTTAGGCATTGAAGTCATGGAGCAAATGTAATCACCGTCGTATTTTAACCTAATACTGCGTTATCCACCCCGACTTACCCTAATCACATACAAATCGTATGCTCATAGGGATAAGTAGGGGTGAATGCCTTGTCTTAGGCTAAACTACTTAGGTGAACCTTCTGTTTCGTGTAGTTCGCTTTGACTACGTTGTCGTGCTTTTTTAGCCTAAGTCATATACTAATTGTATGCTCCTTGGCATAAAAAAGCACTTCGCCTTGTCAGCACTCCTACACTTGCAGATGATTTTAGGCTTTACTTGATTAACTCTTGTAAGTTAATCAATTTTGTAGCTGATAGCACCGTAGGTTGAGTAGAGTGAAACGAAACCCAACACTAAACTAACATTAAACAAAACATTTTTATTTTTGCTCTTAAAACGATTAACAGCCTGACCTTAACTTACCCACATACGCTTTAATAAACAGAGAAGGATTTGTTTATGAAACTCGAAGACATCCGCCGTGAATACCTGCAAGACGCGCTAAGCGAAGATAACTTGCAAGATGATCCATTCAAACAATTTGAAACGTGGCTTGAGCATGCTGTGGGCAGTAATATCCCAGACCCAACGGCCATGGTGGTCGCTACGGTTGATGAAACCGGGCAACCTTCACAGCGTATTGTATTGTTAAAACATTTAGACGATAACGGGTTTGTATTTTTTACTAATACCGGCTCACGTAAAGCACAAGAGCTAAAAGGCAATAACAAAATATCGCTGCACTTTCCGTGGCACCATATGGAGCGCCAAGTGATTGTATACGGCGAGGCAAACCCATTACCTACATCAGCCGTGGCAAAATACTTTTTATCGCGTCCTAAAGAAAGCCAATTAGCAGCATGGGCGTCGCAACAAAGCAGGCCAGTGTCGTCGCGAAAAGTACTTATGGAAACCTTTGCTAATATGAAGAGCAAGTTTGCTAAAGGTGAAATCCCATTGCCTGATTTTTGGGGCGGTTACTGTGTAGTGCCTACTAAAATTGAGTTTTGGCAGGGTGGTGCACACCGTTTACATGACCGTTTTATGTACCAGCGCCAAGCAGATAACAGCTGGCAAGTTACACGCTTAAACCCTTAATAAAGTGATGATTAAGTAACCGTGCAATTTATTGACTCTCATTGCCATCTCGACTTTAGCGAGTTTGATTCAATTCGTGAATCGCTCATAAACGAGTGTATAGCAAAGGGAGTCAATCAGTTTGTTGTACCGGGTATTACGCTCGCCCAATCGCATACTCTTATCAAACTCAAAGCTACTTTTCCAAGTATAAAAATAGCTGCGGGGTTACATCCTTACTTTTTAGATCAACATAAAGAATCGCACATAGAAGCACTTTTTGAGTTCGGGGTTGCAAATAAGCATCATTTAATAGCTATAGGTGAGTGTGGGCTTGATAGAAGTATCGAAGACCTTGCAAAACAAACGAGTTTGTTTGAGCAGCAAATAAAAATTGCTAATGAGCTAAATTTGCCGCTTATTGTGCATCATCGGCAAAGTCATGATTTAATTGCGCAATCGTTTAAACGCTGTAAGCCAAAATATGGTGGAGTGATACATGCGTTTTCTGGCTCACTACAGCAAGCACAGTATTATATTAAACAGGGTTTTAAATTAGGCGTGGGTGGGGTTATAACTTACGAGCGCGCAGCTAAAACCCGTAATGTAATTACTCAAATTGAACCTCAGCACTTAGTGCTCGAAACCGATTCGCCCTCAATGCCACTAAATGGTCATCAAGGTGAGATTAATACGCCGCTTCATATCCCTAATGTGTTCAACGCTCTGTGTAGTTTAAAACAAAGTAGCGATAAAGAGGTGTTAGCTAAAATGCTCTACGACTCTTGCTCTGAGGTTTTTCGTATATAGCGGTTTACTTGCCAACGCTTTAAGCCACGGCCCAATTGCCATGTAAAAATACATGCAATAACTAGCATTAATAAAACCTGACGACCCAAATCATGAAAATGGCTGTGGCTATCTGAAATAGCAGCTCGTGTTAAATAGGTTACCGAAACAAACCCTAGAGGGCGATCATCATCGCTTATAACGGGTTCAACAAATGGTGTTTTAAGTTTACTTATTCCTGGAGTCGATTCTGGAAGTTGACCTAAAATATGGTGTGACTGCCAATTATCACTGCTGGCGACTAAAATCCCCTGATGATCATAAATGGTAGCCGACAGTACAAATTCGTCTTTAGCTATGTCGTTACAAATAGTGTTTAACTGAGGTTTGTTTTTTTCTATCAGTGGTGTTTTAACATTTAAAGCCATAAATTGAGTTAAGCTTTGTGCTGTGTTGTCGGCGCTATCATATAATAACTGATGGCTTTGAAAGCTACTATTTACACCTACCCAACTAAGCAATACAAAACAGCCAGCAGCTAATAATAACCGTAAAAGTCGTTTTTTCTGTGATGCTGATATTGGATTTTTAAGATGGTTATTTTTCATAGTCACCGTATATGCTACTGACAGAATTTTGATTTGATGTTACAACTACTACTATAACCTTAAATTAACCCCGATGGCGAATTTAGCATTCATATTACCGCTTCAATTCGTTTTATATCAGTGGAATAAAAATAAACACGGAGATCCCATGTCGCAAATCAGCATGGCACAGCTTACTTCTCAGCAATCATTGTCAATGTTAACGCTCAATCAATGGTTTGCTCATAACAACGGGATTTTTACACTATTTGATGGTGTTCCAAATACACAAGAAGGGTTGTTTAGTATTGCATTTGCAGGTGATTTTAATGCGACAAGTATAGATACGTTTATTCAGTTTTTAGCTCACCACGGGCAAACGGTCACAGCATTATGCCAATACCAGCCTGATTTGGGCTTATCTCCAGCACTGTGTTTTTATACTCAAAATACAACGCAATCTATTAATCCATTAACGCTTAAAGCGTTTTCAGAAACACTAGAGTGCCAATTAGTACAAATTAATACACCGCCTAACCTTTACGAGCCGGGTTTGTTAGTGATGGATATGGATTCAACAGCGATTACTATTGAATGTATTGATGAAATAGCACGCTTAGCAAATGTGTACGATGATGTGGCATCTGTAACAGCCCTCGCAATGGCAGGTAAACTCGATTTTAGTGAAAGCTTAAATCAACGCGTAGGTAAGCTTAAAGGCATTGAAAAAAAACTTATTGAAGAATTAAAAAATACCTTGCCACTAATGCCGGGCATAAAAGCCTTGTGCCAAGTACTAAAACATCACAATTGGTATTTAGCAATTGCATCGGGCGGTTTTGTGCCATTTGCAGAGCGTGTTCAGGAGCTAATTAATTTAGATGAAGTACATGCAAATGTGCTTGAATTTAAAGATGATAAATTAACTGGTAAGGTACTTGGTACGATTGTGGATGCACAGCAAAAAGCGGTTATTTTAGAGTCTTTGCAAGCTAAGCTCGGACTTGAAAAAATACAAACAGTGGCGATTGGCGATGGTGCAAATGATCTCGTTATGATGGCAAAGGCTGGGCTTGGGGTTGCTGTTCATGGTAAACCAAAAGTAGTTGAGCAAGCGCAAGCAGCTATTTGTAAAGGCTCATTATTACAGTTACTTTATATGCTTGCTATTCCGTTAAACAAAAAATAACGATGGCATATTAGCGTTAAACCGCTTAGCGAGAGCGGTTTAACCAAAGCAGTTTACGACGGCCCATTTGGTCAACCTTTTGTTGATCTAACTCAAAATGACTTAAAGCTTCTTCAGTAATATCAACCACATCACCCACACCTGTTACCGACCATAAAGCTTCTTCCAACTCTTTAGCTTTATGTAACGCGTATTGACTCACATAGCTAAGCTCGTTGGATAGGTAATCTGTATCTGGGCGACCAGTACGTGAAATATATAGTCGCATAACAAATATAATTTGAGACTTAATTCCCTTGCTAATTTGTTCATTAAAGCTGCTGTAATCTTCACCTAATATACACTGGCTTTGAATAGCTTCGGTGACTTTATCTTGTCGAGGATCAAAATTGATTGCCAGTGTAAACGCAAGTGGCGGATCTTGTCTGCTGCGATCTTTTATATTTGGGGTGATCACATTTAAAATTTGCTCGTTAGTTATTATACTCGACACGTCTGTTTTATTGCTCAGTAAACCAAAGTTTTGTAAAAGTACATGCAGCGGGCTTGAATATAAACCATAACCAATTGCACCCACTTTAAAATGTGCCGCTTCTTTGTGTAAATACAGCGGAAATTGGCAAACGCTTTTTGTTACCATGTTTCTAAGTGCTGTAGAAAGCCCTTCAATTTTAGGAGCCTCTTCACTTACCTTTAATTTGTCTTTGTTATTTTCAATCAATTGTGTAAAAAAACTAACGCCAGCATGGGGTAAGTCAGCCACTCTATTGGCTTTTAAGTTAACAGTGGTCAGTGACTTACTGATAGCCATAACCTCGTACTTGAGTTCGTTTAATGCATGCTTTTTAGTTATTTTTTGTAAATCAGGGAATGTTAAAAAGACAATGTCGCCTTTTTTAAAGCTAACAGGCTGATCGCACTCTAGTTGTAGTCCCATGACTGAAAAATCGCGTGTATGTCCACTCAATACCGTATCATTTATATGTAATTTAACGTCGGTTTTATATAAATAGCGTTTATGCGAGCGTAAATTTACATACTCAAGCGCAACAATGTCTAAATAGGGAGCCGTTTTATGTTTGGCATGCCCAAAAAGTTTAAGCTGATTGACCAAAGCTTTATCGTAAGTTACTTGTTTATAACGCGATTGCTCAACGCTATTACCTATACTAGTTAGTACAACAATATATTTTACGTCTTTAACTAATCCTTCAACGCGAGGCGAAGGAGGTTTGTTAAGTTTTTCAATCTTACTACCAGCAGAATTTGGCAGTGAAAGTGGTATGTAAGCATCATCAGGATGACTCGGCATTATTTGAATTTTAAAGCATTGCCAGCTTTCTTTTTGACTACCAAACCCTAAAAATAAATCACGTAGTTTGGCATTATTGTTTAATTCAGTGCGGGTTGCTGAATAGTAATAAATCTTTCCAGAGGACACATGTGTAAAGGTGTACAGGTAATCTTCTTTAACTGCTGTTGGTTGTGTTAATAACCCACTGACCCGTTTATGGTTAAGCACGTTGTATAAGCAAGGTACACTTCTTTCATCGGTAAAGTAGCGCTGAATAAAAATATTATTTTCGGTTGTTAGGCTTAAACTAGGATAATACTGATCGTCTTTTTTACTTAAAAACACATACAATGAAGTAACACGAGGTATGTAATATTGCTCATAACCTTTTGATACAACCGCATCGAGTGTGTTATCTAAATTAACTTTGTAGCGGCGTTTATTTCCGTGAATAAAGCTTTCTAAAAAGTTATCAAAGGCTTCATTATTTTCAACGTAAGTTCGCTTTAAACGAATATGATTAAATTCACGTGAGATATTCTCAACGGCAACTACTTCATATTGAATGCCATTTTTTAAACCCAGTTCAAAGTCTTGCTCTAGACCCACCAAACGCATTGCTATTAGTTGGCCTTTTCTGATTATGTTTCGCTTTGCCAGCTTTATTTTACAGCCGCTCAAGGAAATATCAGAGGTACTTGCTTTAATATTTTTCTTATCGTTATATTCAATAGTAACTTTTATTGAATAATTCATTCTTTCTTCTGCACGGCTTTCGTAAGATGCAAATTTAATAACACTGGTATTTAGTAAATCTTCTTGCTCTTGCTTATTCCCTTTTTCGGCGGCTTCTTTTTGCATTACGCGGTGATTATTTTCCGTATTCATAACCGCTTCGTAAACAGCAAGTGTGTATTTACCATGCTGTTTTAATGCGCTTTCAAACACTTCAATGGCCGTTTCATCCATAAAGTGCTGTTTACCATTATGTTCGTAAGGTTTTACTTGTCCTGTAACTAAACCGCGTAGATCAATAAAGCGCTCGACAGGCTGAGAAAGGCGCGACATTTCCATTTTAATTAAAAACTGTTCAGGCTTCGTAAGCTCTGCTGTTTTTGATTTAAAAATTAGGTCAAACTTGGCGTTGCCTAAATATTGTTTTAGCTCATTAACGAGGGACTCGTGTTTGAGCATGATGTCATCAGCCATTTATAAAACCATCACCGTCTCTTTGAAAAAGTAGGTATACTATTAAATCCATTTATTAGAAATTCAATAAACGTGAACCGTGCTATGTTGTTAATATAGGTACGGTTTTGGAGCAACTACCATTTAGTTTTTGTTATTATGTGTTATGTGCCATTTTATTGGCAAGTTACTTTTATTCAATTTTAAAGCAAAAACTATGCCCTAAGATATATAAAGGTAAAACAGTTAATTAGGTAATGATTGTGGCTTAAGAAATTTGCACAGGCAAGCTATGTTGCTATGTAAATAGATGAAATGGCAAAATAACAACAAAACAGTACGCATTTTTAAATTCAATGATTAATAAATAAGGTTATTAATGGCTAAAGCGGCAAAAGTAGAGTTTGTTTGTACAGAGTGTGGCATGAACTATCAACGTTGGCAGGGGCAATGTCGTTGCGGTGCGTGGAATACATTAGCTGAATTTAAACCTTCAGCAGGGCAAAGTAAAAAAGCTACTGCACGCTCAAGTGTTGGCGGGTATGCCGGAGGTATTGGTGGTGGTTCTAAAAAAATTAATGACATAGCGACCGTTGAAGCCGAAAAACAACTCACAGAAATAGGCGAGCTTGACCGTGTTTTAAGTGGTGGTGTTACTACGGGTTCTGTAAATATTATTTCGGGCGATCCGGGGGCGGGTAAAACAACGCTTTTATCTGACTTGGTGGCAAGAATGTCAAAGCGTATGCCATCTCTTTACTGTACCGCTGAGGAATCTTTGTCGCAGTTTAAAAATCGTGTTAACCGCTTAAAGTTAGACTATAACGCCGATGAGCTTTATTTGCTTTCAGAAACCAGCGTTGAGACCATTATTGAAGAGCTTGATAAAAATAAAATAAAGTTTGCAGTCATCGACTCCATTCAAGCCGTTGTTACAGACACTGCAAATGGCAGTCCAGGCTCTCCTTCGCAAGTTAAAAGTGCTGCTCAAGCATTAACTCAATATTGTAAGCAGAATGATGTGACCATGTTTATTATTGCTCACGTGAATAAAAATAACGAAATTGCAGGCCCGCAAACCTTGGTGCATATTGTTGATGCGCTATTACACATAGACACCAATGATGGACAAATACGTACCCTACGTGCCAATAAAAACCGCTTTGGTGACATTGATACTGTGGGTATTTTTAAAATGTGTGAACGTGGAATGTTAAGCGTAGACAACCCGAGTGAGATATTTTTATCGGGCTCGACGACTGAATCCCCGGGGTCGTCTATTACCTGTATCCGTAAAGGTAATCGGAATCTATTGCTTGAAATACAATGTTTAACAACAGAAACCGAGGCTGAATTTCCACAGCGTGTTTGTGTAGGTTTAAATATGAACCGAATAAAAATGCTCACAGGTATTTTACGTAAACATACAAAAACAAAAATATTTCACGACACCTTTTTTAATATTGTGGGTGGTTTAAAAATTGATGAATCAGAAACCTGTATAGATTTAGCCCTTGTTACTGCGTTACTAAGTAGTTTGAACGAATTTGTTGTGCCTCGAACCACTTGTATTATGGGGGAGTTGAGTTTAAACGGTGATGTGCGCCCAATAGACAGCGGCGTACCACGAGTTAAAGAAGCTGCGCAGCATGGTTTTACAGAAATATTTATCCCGTTTCGTAACTACCATAAATCAATGGAAGGCCTAGGCGCTAAAATAATTCCAGTAAAAACGGTACATGAGTTATTGAGCCTGATTAATTAACGCTTACAGCGACTGGTATGCAATGTTACTCTTGGGTTAATACAATTTTTATAAAAAATAGAATAAGGAAATAACATGAAAAAGTTAATTATAGCTGCAGCGATTATTGCCGCAGGTGTTGGCGGCGTTAGCTATGCTAACTATGTTGCAACCCAAGAGGTTCGTGTTGAAGTAGACAAGCAGCTGGCCATGGTGAGTGAGCAAACGGGTGCAACATTTAAATATGCTGGCTTATCTGCAAGTGTTATTTCAAAAAGTGTTGAAATTACAAGTATGGAAGTAATAAGCCCTGAGGGCGAGAGTGTAGCCAACGTTCAAAGTATTGAAGTTAAAGGCTACGAAACCGATAAAATTTCGCCGCATACATCGCTTGATGTAAAAAATCTGACACTCAGTAAAGACTTTATTGCCACACTGCCTGCTGACACAAATGCCATATTAGCATCAGCAAGTTACAATCTGCATTCATCTTTAGATTATAATGAAGAGTCTGGTGAAAGCGATATGGTTGTAAAGCTCAATGCTAAAGATGTGATCAGTTTTAATATGGACATAGGGCTAGCTAATTCTAAACCGCTTATGGATACGTCGCTTGCGATGAGCAAAGAACAAAAGCAAGCGGGTGATACCCCTCTAACTTATGAGCAGCAACTGCAACAGCAAACACGTATGATGCAAGCAATGAGCAAGCTAGAACCCCGTAACGCAAGCTTTGTTATAAATAACCAAGGTAAACTTAAAGAGTTATTAGAAAGTGAGCTTTCAAAGCAAGGTATGACTATTGAGCAAATGCAAGCAATGCTAGCCCAGCAGTTAGAGCAAGCGCCTGTAACTGAAGAAATAGCGAATGCGTTAACCAGCTTTGCCAGCGGTTTAAATTCGTTAACTGTTTCAGCAAAATTGCCTGAAGGCCAAACTATGATGGAAGTTAACCAGCAATTAATGATGCTAGCTGGTAAGCCAGAGGAACTGGTTAAGTTTATAAATTTAGAAGTTAAAGGCGACTAATCACGATAAGTCGTTAAATCATAATTTAAAAAGCCGCACTTGTTTAATCAAATGCGGCTTTTATTATAGATAATGTTTAGTGAAGAATACGCGCTCTAATTGTTCCTTCAACTGCACTTAGCTCTTTAAGCGCTACTTCAGAGTGGTCGGTATCAACGTCAATAACCACATAACCAATTGCTTCATCAGTTTGTAAGTACTGAGCCGCTATATTGATACCGTGCTGCGCAAACGCTTGGTTAATTTGCGTTAACACACCTGGGCGGTTGTGGTGAACATGCAATAAGCGACTACGGTTAGCAAGCTCTGGCAGTGATACCTCAGGGAAGTTAACGGCGGTAATTGTAGAGCCGTTATCTGAATATTTAGCCAATTTACCTGCCACTTCAATACCAATATTTTCTTGAGCTTCTTGAGTTGAACCACCAATATGCGGCGTTAAAATAACGTTATCGAAGTCGCGTAGTGGCGATACAAACTCTTCATCGTTAGATTTAGGTTCAACAGGGAACACATCAATTGCTGCACCACTTAGCTTTTTCTCGCTAAGTGATTCTGCAAGGGCATCAATATCAACAACGGTGCCGCGAGAGGCGTTAATTAAAATAGCGCCTTGTTTCATTACCGCAAGCTCTGCCGAACCGATTAAGTTTTTGGTCTGTGGTGTTTCTGGCACATGCAAACTAATTACATCAGAGCGCTGAAGTAGCTGAGTCAAGTTATGCACTTGTTTTGCATTACCCAGTGTTAGCTTATCTTCAATGTCGTAAAACTCGACGTTCATACCAATGTTTTCAGCCATAATACCTAGCTGAGTACCAATATGGCCATAACCAATAATACCGAGCGTTTTACCACGGGCTTCAAATGAACCCGTTGCTGTTTTTAGCCACTCACCACGGTGAGCCGCAGCATTTCGCTCAGGTATACCGCGAAGTAAAAGCAGTATTTCACCAAGTACTAGCTCTGCAACAGAGCGTGTATTTGAAAATGGCGCATTAAATACAGCAATACCACGCTGGCGAGCGTTACTTAAGTCAACTTGGTTTGTACCAATACAAAAACAACCGATGGCAATCAGCTTCTCTGCAGCATCTAAAACAGCTTCGTTAATATGAGTACGAGAACGCAGACCTACAAAGTGAGCGTCTTTAATACGTTCTTTAAGCTCGTCTTCAGGTAGCGATGTTTTAACGTAGTCTATATTGCTGTAACCATTTCGTTTTAGCGTTTCAACTGCGCTTTGGTGCACACCTTCAAGCAAGAGAATTTTAATTTTGTCTTTTGCTAACGATACCTTACTCATAACCTCATCCTATTTAATTTGAGGCCCATTTTTAGTGCCGATAATTACTTTATCAGCACCACGCATCGCAAATAGGCCATTGGTAACTACGCCAACAATTTGATTTATATCTGTCTCAAGTTGCTTAGCATTGGTAATATTTAAATTATATACGTCTAAAATAACGTTACCGTTATCGGTAACCACACCTTGGCGGTAGACTGGGTCGCCGCCTAACTTTAATAACTCACGTGCTACGTAGCTGCGCGCCATTGGAATAACTTCAACTGGAAGCGGAAATTCCCCCAATGTGTCCACTAGTTTGGTGTCATCAACAATACACACAAACTGCTTAGCAACTGCAGCCACAATTTTTTCACGGGTAAGTGCAGCACCACCGCCTTTAATCATTTCATTTTGAGCGTTAATTTCATCAGCGCCGTCGATGTAAACATCGAGTACATCGATATCGTTTAGCTCAAATACTTCAATACCGAGCTCTTTTAAACGCGCTGTAGAAGCTTCAGAGCTTGATACAGCACCTACTAAAGTGTCTTTAACTGTGCCAAGGGCATCAATAAAGTGATTAACGGTTGAGCCTGTGCCTACACCTACTATCGTGTTTTCTTTTACAAACTCGAGTGCAGCCCATGCTGCTGCTTTTTTTAATTCGTCTTGTGTCATTATTTTGTGCTCATGTATGTCAAACGTGTGCTGTAAGTATGCGAATAATCACATCACCAGCAGTAATTATTGTTCGGTGTTATTATGGTTTTAAGCGGTACATCCCAAGACTCTATTGGCAATACATCAACTTTTTGGCACTCATGTGCAAGGCCTATAAGTCGTGGTTTTTGCCAGTTTTCATCGTGTAAACGAGCCAGTGTTCTATCGTAAAACCCACCTCCCATTCCTAAGCGATTACCTTGATTATCAAATGCAACTAATGGCATAAGTAAGTAGTCCAGCTCGGGTAAAGGGCATATTTGACTGCAATTTAGCTTAGGTTCAAAGATACCATAGCGATTTGCCTTCATGGGTGAGTTTTTCTCATAGCGCTGAAACAGCAAAGTGGCGCCATTAAATGGGTGTATTGCTGGTAGGTAAATAACGTGATTTAAGTTCCATAATTCTTTAATTAACAATGAGGTATCAAGCTCTCCGTCGTTACTTAAATAAATGGCGATATGTTGGTTTTTAGCTGTTTTTTTTGTTTTTAAGTATTGAATAAAATTCATACTTAAAGATTGAGATGCTAAATTTTGCTGTTCATTAGACAAATTATTACGTAATTCGCGAATAGATTTTCTTATTTGGGCGCGTGAATCGCTCATTTTTCAAACTTACCAACTAATTAAAAAGCAAATAAAGCAGGAAACGCCAAGTACACCGCAAGTATAATAAGCAACGTAACAACCGTAGCTATTAACGAATAAAGCAATGCATTACTGCGTTTTTTAGGCTGAGTTATTAGCTCCTCGTCCAGCAATAGCTCTTCGTCTTGCCATTCGTCTTCATCTACTTCAGGGTTTTTTGTTTGGTTTTCAGGTAGGCGCTGCTCAAGGTCTTCGAGTTTTTCTTCTAGCCTGATTAAACTGCTGGTTATGTAGTCTAATGCGTCAAAAATACGCTCATCTCGCTGGCTATCACTTACCGTTTGAGTAGTTTTTTCAGTATTTGTCGATACAGCTTGAAGCTTACTTTTAATACCCATTCCAACAAGTAGCTTAGCTTGTTTTAATGCTTTGTTTTTATCGCTAGGCGCAAATAAAGGCTTACCTTTAAAAAATAAGGCTACTTTTTCTTCTGAGATTTTTAGTTTTGCCGCCAGTGTTGTACACGCTGTTTTTGAGTCAACGTTATCAGCGAGTCCAGCAAACATAACGCGAAAGTTATCGGTCATTTAAATATCCCTAAAGCTTTATAATTAAATGAGTATATACCTAAAGTATAAAAAAGTTCGAGGACCAATTAATAGTTATTTTTTTAACTATGAATTAGCGTTGCGTTACATAATTGCTAGCTATAAAAAAGGCCCTTAAAAGGGCCGTTTTTTTGCTTTAGTCTTAAAGACCCGCTGCTGCGCGAAGTGCGTCAGCTTTATCTGTGCGTTCCCATGGGAATTCGTCACGGCCAAAGTGGCCGTAAGCTGCAGTAGGAAGATAGATAGGGCGCTCTAAATCAAGCATTTGAATTAAGCCGTAAGGGCGTAGGTCAAAATGTTCACGAATTAATTCGATTAAACGTGCTTCTTCTAATTTACCAGTACCAAACGTTTCAACACTAATAGAGGTTGGCTCTGCAACACCAATTGCGTAAGATACTTGTAATTCACACTTATCAGCAAGGCCAGCAGCCACTACGTTTTTAGCCACGTAACGTGCAGCGTATGCAGCTGAGCGGTCAACTTTTGATGGATCTTTACCAGAGAAAGCACCACCACCGTGACGTGCCATACCACCGTATGTATCAACAATGATTTTACGTCCTGTTAAACCACAGTCACCCATTGGACCACCAATTACAAAGCGGCCTGTTGGGTTAATAAAAAACTTAGTTGCGCTTGTGATTAGTTCAGCAGGAAGTACTGGCTTGATGATGGTTTCCATCACAGCTTCTACTAAATCGTTTTGAGAGATGTCTTCGCTGTGCTGAGTTGACAGAACAACCGCATCAATACCTACTGGCTTACCGTTTTCGTATGCAAAAGTAACTTGAGATTTTGCATCTGGACGTAACCAGTTAAGCTCGCCGCTTTTACGTACTTGTGCTTGACGCTGAACTAAACGGTGAGAATACGTGATAGGTGCAGGCATTAACACTTCAGTTTCGTTACATGCGTAACCAAACATTAAACCTTGGTCGCCAGCGCCTTGTTCTTCTGGGCTAGTACGGTCAACACCTTGGTTAATGTCTGGAGACTGTTTACCAATGGTGTTCAAAATTGCACACGAGTCAGCATCAAAACCCATATCTGAGTGAGTGTAGCCAATTTCACGTACTGTTTTACGCGTAATCTCTTCTATATCAACCCATGCGCTAGTAGTGATTTCACCACCAACCATAACCATACCTGTTTTCACGTATGTTTCGCACGCAACGCGGGCATGAGAGTCTTGCTCTAGGATAGCATCAAGAACCGCATCAGAGATTTGGTCGGCGATTTTATCCGGATGACCTTCAGAAACAGATTCAGAAGTAAATAAATGTTTTGCCATTGTAATTATGCTCACAAATATTGCGCTTCACAAACGTCGGTATTAGCGCTAAAAAATTAAGGGGCGTATTTTATCTAAAACGAAACACCTTGCATAGTGTTTTTACGCCTAGACGTCTAAATTAAATTAGTTATGACATTATGGTCTTAAAAAATATTCATAATACCTCATTTTTATAGGGTTTTTAATTGCACACAGCCCCCACAATAAGTAAGAATGGTCGCAATAAAAGTGCTCTTGTAACTTGAGTACATAAACGAACACATAAATACCCGCGCAAATACATATATAAGGTAGGAGAATTCATGCCATCTCGCAAAGAACTTGCAAATGCTATTCGCGTCTTGTCAATGGACGCAGTACAAAAGGCCAAATCTGGTCACCCTGGAGCCCCTATGGGCATGGCTGATATCGCAGAAGTATTATGGCGCGATTATCTAAAACATAATCCATCAAATCCAGAGTGGGCAGACCGAGATCGATTTATACTGTCAAACGGCCACGGTTCAATGCTTATCTATTCTTTATTGCACTTAAGTGGTTATGATTTACCGTTGGACGAAATTAAAAACTTCCGTCAAATGCACTCTAAAACACCAGGCCACCCAGAATACGGTTATGCGCCAGGTATCGAGACCACTACGGGCCCACTAGGCCAAGGGATCACAAATGCGGTAGGCATGGCAATTGCTGAAAAAGCGCTTGCGGCACAATTTAACCGTGAAGGTCACGACATTGTTGATCACCACACTTACGCATTTATGGGTGATGGCTGTTTAATGGAAGGCATTTCGCATGAAGCCTGTTCGCTTGCCGGCACATTAGGCCTAGGCAAGCTGGTTGCTTTTTGGGATGACAACGGCATTTCTATTGATGGTGAAGTTGAAGGCTGGTTTAGCGATGACACACCTGCACGTTTTAAAGCGTACGGCTGGCACGTAATTAGTGACGTTGATGGCCACGATAGCGATGCAGTAAGTGCTGCAATTAGCGAAGCAAAAAGCGTGACTGATAAACCAACACTAATTTGTTGTAAAACAATTATTGGTTACGGGTCACCGAATAAATCGGGTAGTCACGACTGTCACGGTGCACCACTTGGCGATGACGAAATTAAAGCATCGCGTGAGTTTTTAGGTTGGACGGGTGATGCATTTGAAATCCCTGAAGACATTTACGCACAGTGGGATGGAAAAGCTAAAGGCCAAGAGCTTGAATCAAGCTGGGACGAAAAGTTTGCAGCCTATGCAAAAGCATTCCCAGAGCTTGCAGCTGAGTACAAACGCCGTACAAATTCAGATTTACCTGCCGATTGGGCTGAAAAGTCACAAGCGTATATTGAGCAATTACAAGCAAACCCGGCAAATCCAGCATCTCGTAAAGCGTCACAAAATGCATTAAATGCATTTGGTCCATTATTACCAGAATTTATGGGTGGCTCTGCCGATTTAGCAGGTTCAAACTTAACAATTTGGGAAGGCTCTAAAGGCCTAACAGCGGACGATGCAAGTGGTAACTACGTTTACTACGGTGTGCGTGAGTTTGGTATGTCGGCAATTATGAACGGTATTGCACTTCATAAAGGCTTTATTCCTTACGGTGCAACGTTCTTAATGTTTATGGAATACGCACGCAACGCGGTTCGTATGGCTGCATTAATGAAGCAACCAAGCATTTTTGTATACACGCACGATTCAATTGGTTTAGGTGAAGATGGTCCAACTCACCAACCAGTAGAGCAAATTGCCAGCATGCGTTTAACGCCTAACCTTTATAACTGGCGCCCGTGTGACCAAGTTGAGTCAGCAATTGCATGGCAACAAGCTATTGAACGTAAAGACGGCCCTACATCGTTAATATTCACACGTCAAGGTCTTGAGCAACAGGCGCGTGGCGCACAACAGCTAAGCGACGTCAAAAAGGGTGGTTACATCCTTAGCTGTGACGGCAACCCAGAGCTAATTATTATTGCAACCGGTTCTGAGGTGCAATTAGCACAAGATTCAGCTACTGAATTACGCAGCCAAGGTAAAAAGGTACGTGTTGTATCTATGCCATGTACTGATGCATTTGAAGATCAATCGCCTGAGTACAAAGAAAGCGTATTACCAGCAAGCGTTTCTCGTCGCGTAGCGGTAGAGGCAGGTATTGCTGATTACTGGTACAAGTATGTAGGCCTAAATGGCGCCGTAGTCGGTATGACCACCTTTGGTGAGTCTGCACCAGCTAACGAGTTGTTTGAGCACTTTGGCTTTACGGTTGAAAACATTGTAAGTAAAGCAAACGCACTTTTTTAATCGTTTTTGATTAAATAAGTTAAGTAACTTAAAACCCGCCAACGTGCGGGTTTTTTTATGCCCATATATGAAACAACTTCATCTTGTTCTAAATGAGGATTTTTTAACGCAGATAGCGACACTTTTAGCCCCTAAAAATGACTAAGTATTATTGCGAATTGGTATTAAGCGTTACTGCTTTTCTTGCAAGAAAGTAAGCTATCAGGCAAGGTAGTGCGATAAAATTTATAAATAAAGATCTTTAAATTAATAGCAGGAGCTAAAATGTCTCAGTTTGAAAATGTAAGCGTAGTTAAAAAGGCCAACGTGTATTTTGACGGTAAAGTGTCAAGCCGTACGGTTGTATTTAGCGATGGAACTACAAAAACATTAGGCTTTATGCAGCCGGGTGAGTTTGTATTCGATACCAGTAAAAAAGAACTCATGGAGCTTTTAGGTGGCCAGTGGGATATTTTATTACCAGGGGCAAGCGAGTGGAAAACGTTTTCTGCGGGCGAGTCATTTAATGTAGACGCTAACGTAAGCTTTAAAGTAAAAGTAAGTGATTTTGCCGACTACTGTTGCTCGTACACAGATTAATAGCTAGCACAGCTAGACGTCTGAAAGCCCATGGTTTATGGGCTTTGCATAAACTTTGCGCAACACATGATTTAAATCACCAAAAACCGCAAATAAACCTCAAATATCTCTCTTTTTTCCTTGTGTTAATCTAAATAGCCCCCAATACTACTTATGAGGTAACAAATAAAAGGATACCCTATGAAAATTAATCTTTCTGGTCACCATGTTGAAGTTACTGACTCTATTAGAGAGCACATCAACGAAAAATTTTCTAAAATTGAGAGCCACTTTCCATCACTTATTTCTCTCGATATGATCTTGTCTAAAGAGCATCATAAAATCCAAGCCGAAATTAGCACAAATTACGAAGGTGCGCGAATATCAGTAAAAGGGGAAAACGAAGTAATGTACCCAGCTATTGCAAGCGCAGCTAAAAAACTCGATGCAGCACTAAAACATCGAAAAGGGCAAATAAAAGCAAATTTACACGAAAAGCCTGTAAGTACAACGCCAGAAATAGCGCACGAAATCATCCAAGAGATGGAACTAAAATAATTTTTAGTCCCAAAGTACTATAAAAAAGAGCCTTACGGCTCTTTTTTATTGCCTTTAATTTAGGTAAGTTATGCAGCCTTCGGTGTTATTAATTGTGAAAATTAATAACCAGAGTGAATAACACACATAATTTGAGAAATTAATGCAGCAAACACACACTTCTTGGAAATCTCACGTAGGCGCACTAGGCCCTGGTATTTTAATGGCAACCGCAGCAATTGGCGGGTCTCACTTAGTTGCATCTACTCAGGCTGGCGCGCTATTTGGCTGGCAACTATTTTGGTTAATACTGGCTGTTAACGTATTAAAATATCCGTTTTTTCGCTTTGGTATGGAATATACCTTAGCCACTAAAAACAGTTTAGTAGAAGGCTATAAAAACAAAGGCCCGGTGTATTTTTATAGTTTTATAGGCCTAAACATACTGGCAGCAGTTGTTAATACCGCAGGCGTATTACTACTTACCGCCAGCTTGCTGCATTACGCACTGCCTGTAGTGATAGAGGTAACCCTGCTATGTTGGATATTGCTCGGTGTTTGCTTAGCCATATTGTTGTTAGGGCACTTTAAAGCGCTCGACAGCGTTGCTAAAGGCATTATGGGGTTATTAACACTGGCTACTGTTATTGCGCTGGTTATTGCGTTTAGCAATGGCCCAATGGCGCCAGCTGACTATGTTGGCCCGTCACCGTACGAGCTGGCTATGCTCAGCTTTATGGTCGCGTTAATGGGCTGGATGCCAGCACCCATAGAAATATCGGCCCTCAGCTCGCTATGGCTCAAAGAAAAACAAACTCAGCAAGTGGTTACTAAAAGCCAAGGCTTGTTTGATTTTAACGTAGGCTATTGGCTAACAGCCTGCTTAGCATTGGTATTTTTTAGCTTAGGTGTGCTGGTGCAATACGGGCAAAGCAGCAGTATTGAGCTTGGCGGTGTTGCCTTTGCTAAACAGCTTATTGATATGTACGCACTGACTATTGGCGAGTGGGCAAGGCCGCTGGTATCAGCTATTGCTTTTTTATGTATGTTTGGCACTACACTTACCGTGCTTGACGGCTACGCACGTACACTTAACGAGTCACATAAATTGCTTGGTTTTGGGCAATCAAAACACAGCCTAAATATTTGGTTAATACTACAAGCACTAGCTGGCATGGCCGTTATTTTATTTTTTAAATCAGCTCTTGGCCCCATGCTTACCTTTGCCATGACACTTGCTTTTGTAACCACCCCCGTTTTTGCATGGCTTAACTTTAGCCTAGTTCGCTCAGAGCCAGCTATTAAGCACAGCGTATTACTGCGTAGCTTAACGTGGCTAGGCTTAGTGTATTTAGTTGGTTTTGCTGTTGCGTTTGTGGCGTGGAAACTAGCAGCCTAAATATAGCCACTTACTTTAGGGTTTTAATTTAAGCCCTAAAATATAAAATTTTAGGATTAAACGAGGCATAAATGGATATTAGAACAGGCGAGCTTTCAAACCCTCACGTTATAAAGCTACTACAAGCGCATCATAACGATATGCTAAAACACTCACCCGTTGAGAGCGTACATGCACTTAATGTAACTAAACTCACTCAGCCCGATATAACTTTTTATAGTTTATGGATTGATAATAATTTAGCGGGTGTTGGCGCATTAAAAGTGCTCAATGCCACGCATGGCGAAATTAAATCAATGCGCACCTCAAGCAACTATTTACGCCAAGGCATAGCCGCTAAGTTACTCACGCATATTATTGAGCAAGCAACACTGCGAGGCTATAAAAAACTTAGCTTAGAAACCGGCACTGCTAAGGCATTTTTACCCGCACAAAAGCTTTACGTCCAATTTGGTTTTAAAGAGTGCGAACCGTTTGGGAATTATGAACTAGATCCGTATAGCCTGTTTATGAGTAAATCGGTTTAAACTAAAATGACCGAGAAGTAACGTTTGTAGTTGTATGATTTAAATATTATCCGCATGGCTGTTCAGAGCGAGAAGCAGCCACTGAAAAAGATAAATTTATTCCTGTGTTTTCAGTAGAAATCTAATTTTGTCCGATAACATTATTAAACGCTGTTTTGGGGTAAAATAACATGCTAATTCCTAGCTTTTTTAATTACTTGTTTACAAAGGTAATTGTTGGTGAAATTATTAGGGTATGTAATATACACCGTTTTGGTGTGTTATAAACCACCAAAGTGGTGTTCAATAAGCTGTTAGAGCACTCAAGGAAGAATATGAGTAGTCAAAATCTTTTGAGCTTTCATAAAGAAATATATTTTTTTGAAATACAAAGAAGTGGGATATTTGATAGTCGGCTGCAGATTCCGATAGCAGCTGTCGTGCTTTTAATTGGCTTTCAAGCGTATATGATAAAAGAGGTTAACTTTGGTAATTCACCTACTGGAGTTGCCATCTTCAGTGTTCTTTTTTTGCTGTCAGTAACGCTTACTCTGATCTCTTTAATTTTCATGAAAAAAGCGTGGGGCGGCTCAAAATATAAACTCATACCCTTGGCTTCAACTATGGAACAGTACAGACAAGATTTAATGGAACATTACGGTGACTCAAATTTTAAGGAAGGCAGTAAAGCTACTAACTTATACGATGAAACTGTACTTAATTATTTTATTGAATGCAGTTCATTTAACTCTGAAATTAATGAAAAAAGGGCCAGAAGTTTGTATTTGGGTGTAGGCATACTTGCAACAGCTGCAGCCTTATCAATCCTGAGCTTTTTCCCATATTTCATTTATGAATTAGACTCGAAGGACAGCATAGATGAAATTAAAATTGTTGCACCAATTAAAGTAATCCAAAAGGTATTAAATATGACAGATTCCAAAAAGGGGCCACCGCCACCTCCGCCACCTCCGCGGATGATTATAAATCATAAAAAGCAGCCTCCTCCGCCTCCAAAAAAGAGAGGGTGAGAGTGCTCTAACAAACGCATTAACACTCGCTACGCTCGCTAAGGACAAAAACACGTAGGCTTCCTTCGCTTCGCTCTGTGTTATAGCCTACGTATTTTGCCCGTTATGCGGACGTAGGTGTCTAAGTGCCAAATCATAGCAAGAAGATCAATCTAGCTAAGGAGCAGTTAGAAGACGCAATCGAACTGCTTGTTGTTAAAAGGTATATATCTGCTTTAACTCTAGCAGGTGCCGCTGAAGAAATTTTTACAGCTTTAGCGCATGAGAAAACAGGAAATAATCCATTTGAATCTTTGCATAAGTTATTCAACATATCTTTGAGCGAGGCTGGAGGACAAAATATTTCCAAGGCTAATTATCGCAGGTTAAGGAATGGAGCTAAAAATCATGCAAAACATCACGATTTGGGTGACTCAAGTACGGTTCAATTTAATAGTCTTAACCAAGCATACGCAAAAATACTGCAAGCAACGTTATCAGCTGATATCCTTGAAGTTAAATATAAAAATAAAAGAAAATTTAGTAATTGGCGTAAGGAAAATGACAACACGTAACAAGGGTTTTCAAGTCGGACAAAAAACAGCGTTGAGGCTCTAGTATTACGTTTTTTAAAGAAAATCAGTCTTTTTTCCGGGTTCCAAATGTATTACCTCATTCAGTAAAAGAGCTTAGGAACGATTACAGGAGCTTGTTTTTCAAACCGTTGGGCTATTGGAGTTATTCTACAGCCTCGTTATATGCATTAAAGAATTACGGATTTTAATCAACCTTGGCGAAAGTGCTCTGTCAGGCGGTATCTGACATCACCGAAGTAATTTGAAATCACTTTGCCATGGTTAAAGTCGGGCAACCGAATTTGATCGTTACTTTAGACTTAGGCTGAGTGTAGTGGCATAGTTAATTTGGCCACCCATTAAGAAAGAAATGCTATGCTAATAAGCATACAAATTTGGGTAAAAAAATGACGAAATTAAAACGCGCAACATATTCTGCGGCAATCAAATTAGAAACAGCTCAGCTTTGTAGTTGACCACTACAGATAAGGATTTCAAATGAAACCACAAACATTAGCTATGTTTATTATTGCCGTAATATCTATTTCAGTATCTATTTATCTTGGTTTAACATATGAGAAATCTACTTTTATGAAATCATGTAAAATAGAAATGGCTAAACAATTTGCCAATAGTAAAGTTAAGGCTAACAAACAAGATGTTGAATGGACATGTGAAACTATGTATATAAATAACGGGAAGCTTTATTAAAAGCAACTAAGTCGTTTAAAAGGACAAAAACAGTTGGTTTTTGCTCCTTCGTCGCCTATTTTATTGACTCTTAACGAGGCGTTACCAATGTCTGCTTATGGCACTGAGCTGTCATTGATATTAACTATCAACTCAGCTCTTTTATCGCTCTACTTATCCCGTCTAAACTCAGCGCGTACATGCGATTGTTCATTAGCTCTTTTATAAAGCCAATTGATTGATAGTACGGCCAGTGTTCAATTGGTTGTGGGTTGAGCCACGCGACTTTATCAAAGTGATTTGTTATACGTGCCAACCATGCACTGCCGGGCTCTTCGTTGTAATGTTCTACTGAGCCGCCAGGGTAGGCTATTTCGTATGGGCCCATAGTGGCATCACCCACAAATATGACTTTGTAGTCGCTAGTAAATTTATTAATCAGCGTCATGGTGTCTATTACGTTTGAATGGCGGCGTTGGTTATCCTGCCAAACGTGTTCGTATAAACAGTTATGAAAGTAGTAAAACTCTAAATGCTTAAATTCACTGTGGGCGGCGCTAAATAGTTCTTCGCAGGTATGAATGTAGTCATCCATTGAGCCGCCAATATCAAACAGCATTAATACTTTTACCGCATTGTGGCGCTCGGGTGCCATTTTTACATCCAGCATGCCGCCTTGCTTGGCGGTTGCGCGAATGGTCTCGTTTAAATCAAGGGTGTCACTTGCGCCGGTGCGGGCAAATTTGCGCAGCTTTTTAAGGGCGAGTTTTATAGTGCGAGAGCCAATTTCGCGGTCTGAATCTAAATTGCGGTATTCGCGCTTATCCCACACTTTTACCGCTTGGCGATTGCGGTTGCCGTCTTGTCCTATACGCACGCCCTCAGGGTTATAACCATATGCGCCAAAAGGAGATGTACCACCGGTGCCTACCCATTTATTACCGCCTGCGTGGCGTTTTTGTTGCTCTTCTAAACGCTCTTTCAGGGTCTTCATAAGCTCGTCGAGCCCGCCCATCGCTTTTAGTTGGGCTTTTTCTTCATCGCTTAGGTTTTTTTCAAACTCTTTGCGTAGCCAATCTTCAGGTAAGTTGTGCTGTTGCTTTAAACTCTCGAGTAGGTCTAAGTCGGCAATACCGCTAAAGTAGTCGCTAAAGGCTTTATCAAACCTATCAAAATGGGTTTCGTCTTTTACCATTATGGTGCGGGCCAAATGGTAAAAGGCATCTACGTCGGCAAATATAACGCCTTTTTTTAAGGCGTTAATTAAATCGAGTAGTTCGCGCAGGCTTACCGGTAAACGGTATTCACGTAATTTGAAGAAAAACGCAATCAACATATTAACGGCGGCTCATAAACGCAAGTTTTTCGATGAGGCTTATGTCTTGCTCATTTTTAAGCAGTGCGCCAAACATCGGCATTAAGCCGCCTTTTTGGCTTTTGTCGTGTAATGTTTTAGCGTCTATATCCTCTGCCATTAAAAGTTTTAACCAATCTAGCAATTCGCTGGTGGAGGGCTTCTTTTTAAGGCCGTTGGCTTCACGTAAGTTAAAAAATACTTCTAATGCTTGGCGTACTAAATCTTGTTTAACGTTAGGGTAATGTACATCAACAATTTGCTGCATTTCTTCGCTGCTTGGAAAGTCAATATAATGAAAAAAACAGCGGCGTAAAAAGGCATCAGGCAGCTCTTTTTCGTTATTTGAAGTGATGATCACAATAGGGCGCTCTTTTGCGATAATGCGCTCACCTGTTTCGTAAACGTGAAACTCCATTTTATCAAGTTCGAGCAGCAAATCGTTTGGAAACTCAATGTCGGCTTTGTCTATTTCGTCAATGAGTAAAACTGGGCGTTTGCCGTTAAGCTCGGCATAGGTAAATGCTTGCCACAGCTTACCTTTAACAATGTAGTTGCCAATATCATGCACGCGCTCATCACCTAGCTGGCTGTCACGCAAACGCGATACGGCATCGTATTCGTATAAACCTTGCTGTGCTTTGGTGGTCGATTTAATGTGCCACTGAATAAGCTCGGTGTTTAAACTTTTCGCAAGCTCTTCGGCCAGCATCGTTTTGCCTGTACCAGGTTCACCTTTAATAAGTAATGGTTTTTCAAGCATAATAGCAGCATTTACAGCCTGTTTTAGCGAGCTGCTTGCGATGTAATTGTCAGTAGAATTAAATTGCACGGTGTACCCTTGTCTGGTCTGAGCAGTATTGAATGGGGTTATAATGCCACAGTTAATCTGCAGGTCCAAGGTAGGCAAAACGAGGTATAGTTTTGCCCTCTTTTTCAACGGTTTCTAAAAACATACTAAGTGGTCGTGCCCAAATACCGAACTCACCATATAAGGCTTGGTATATCACCAATTGTTCGTCTGTTTCGCTATGTGTTGCCTGATATAAAACTTTGTACTGCGGGCCTTTGTAGTGTTGATATAAACCCAGTTTTAGTGCTGTAGTCATGCTTCAATCTCTTGTATAATTTGTGTTTGCACTTTTAATGCTAACTAATTTGCCAATATTATGAACTATATTTCGTTAGATGATTACAGAAAAGCGTGGGTTTTTCGCCATAAAGACATTCCGGTATCAAGTGATGACGCAGCTAAAATAAAACCAATGAGCGACGAGCGCGCTGCTGTGCTTTGGAGCACAATGGTAAGCCGGGAGTTTGACCACCCCGACTTTTTTGATGACAGTATGTGGTGCGGTCAAGATAAAAGTTTTAGTGATGAAGTTAACTGGGAAGCAGCTTGGGAAAATGGCGATGCTTTACCACCTCAAGAAATTTTAGAGTTTTTAGGGTGGGAAGCAAATACCACGGTATATTTTTGTATGGCGCGCGATAATGTTATTGAAACAACGTTTGACGTATTTAAACGTAATTGGCAAAACTTTATGTTTTTAGCCGATGGCAGTTTACTAGTTGGTAAAAAGCGCAACAGTGTTGTGCAATTTTTAGAGTCGGGTAAAGCTAAGTTAGGTGAAAAACCAAGCGCTTAATTTATTATGTGTGCTTAAAAACTATTCAGCACTATGTTATAAAACAGTTATCTGAATGTTTTTGAGTAAAGCAATTGGTCGCGAAAAATCAGTCACTTGGTGAACAGCAGCAAGTTGAAATTTGGCAAACTGATGCGCAAAAGGCGCTATATGCGCAGTTGTGCAATGCATTTTATCAGCGAGAAGTTCAGCGTTTAGTCGCCGAACCTAATGCCGATAAGCTGCGTAGGCAGTTAAAAAGTTTGCCTTATTACATTGAACGAGCTGCATCGCTTGTAGTAAACGGGCATTCGCCTTTTACGCTTGATGCACAAAATGGCTCGTGGCTCGAAAAACAAAAAGCAACGCCGCCCGATGTAAATAAACAAGCCAATGAACTTTTTTTTCAAGCGCATGCCAAAGTGGGACTAATTGTTCCGGTGATAGTAAACCAGTACGACAAATTACATCTTAGGATAGACAGTATTGATCAGGTGTCTGAAAACAAGTTGCATTGCAACGAGCTAGGGTGGTTTGATTTTTTAGGTAACGGCCTAGAGCAGCAATATGCACAACTTTTAAAGCCAAGTAAGTTGAGTTTAGCTGCAGCGTGCTGTGGGCATCAGTGGCAGTTTTCAAAGCGTTGCACACCACGTGTATTATCATTACGTGAAATGCTACTGGCAGGGAATATTAATTGGCGCAATATAAAACGCCCGTTAGCTTAGTTAAGTTAAAACTTTTAAATTATTAAATAAGGAGTGTTAAATGCGTGTTTTTCAAGTGTGCTTACTGTGCTTAGCACTGTTTGTTCAATACAGGTTATGGTTTGGTCAAAATGGTGTGCAAGATTACTCGCGCTTAAAAGGAGCGGTGGCAACCCACCAAGACACTAACGAAAAGTTGATAAAACGTAATAAAGTGCTCAAAGCCGACATAGAAGATTTAAAGCTTGGTCTTGAGGGCATTGAAGAACGTGCCCGAAACGAATTAGGAATGATTAAGCCGGACGAAACATTTATTCGTGTTTTACCGGGCAACCAATATGAGAAATAAACAAACTATCGTTGCGATTGTACCCGCAGCAGGTGTAGGCAGCAGAATGCAGCACAATGCACCTAAACAATATATACAGTTAGCGGGTAAAACAATTTTAGAACACACCCTAACTAAACTATCTCAATTACCACAACTACAAACTATTGTTGTTGCCCTTAGCGATACAGACCCATACTTTGATGAACTACCATTAACCGATGCGCGCATTGTTCGTTCAAGTGGTGGCAAAGAACGTGCTGATTCAGTACTTAATAGTTTGTTATTTTTAGCACCCAATCCCCCTGATTGGGTATTAGTGCACGATGCAGCGCGCCCATTGGTTGACCTAGCAGACATAGAGCGCCTTATTAGTGAGTGCCTTAGTGAAAATGAAGGCGGGATTTTAGCCAGTAAAGTAAAAGATACCATCAAACGCGGCGATACACACTCAAAGCAAACCGTCCCCCGAGACGACCTATGGCAAGCGCTTACCCCTCAATTTTTTAAGTACAGTGACCTTAAAAATGCGCTGCAAAATGCGCTACAAAGTGGGGTGCCTATTACCGACGAAGCCAGTGCAATTGAGTGGGTAAACAAACCAGTAAAACTTATAGCGGGTCGTAGCGATAATATTAAAATAACCACGCCAGAAGATTTAGCTTTGGCAGGGTTTTTATTAAATAAACAACAAAACGAGAGTGCAGTATGATACGAATTGGCCATGGTTTTGACGTACATAAATTTGGCGGCGAAGGCCCGTTAACTATTTGTGGCGAAAAAATTGATTACCCACAAGGCTTTTTAGCACACTCAGATGGCGATGTAGCTATTCATGCATTATGTGATGCTATTTTAGGTGCACTCGCTATGGGCGATATTGGCAAGCACTTTCCTGATACAGCCAGCGAATATGAAAATATAGACAGCCGTATTTTGCTTCGTCATGTTGTTAAGTTAGCTAAAGAGCAAGGCTATGTATTAGGAAACGGCGATGTCACCATTGTGGCACAAGCACCAAAAATGCTGCCGCACATACAGGCTATGCGTGTAAATCTAGCTAATGATTTAAACTGCGATCTTAGCCAAATAAATGTTAAGGCTACGACAACTGAAAAGTTGGGTTTTGAAGGACGTAAAGAAGGTATTTCTAGTCATGCCGTGGTTATTATGAGTAAAGAGCTTGCGAGTACAAAAAACGCATGAGCGACTTAAATTATTTATACGGCGCACCGCTTTCAAAAGCTGACTTTAAAACCACAGCAGAAGACTTTATGGTAGATGAAGATCTAGGTATAGAGTTTACAGGTAACGGTGAGCATGTATGCTTGCAGGTGGTTAAAAAAGGCGAAAACACACAATACGTGGCTAAAATTATCGCGCAAAAAGCCGGTGTATCCCCTCGCGATGTAAGCTACGCGGGCATGAAAGATCGTCATGGTGTATGTAGCCAATGGTTTAGTGTAAAAGTGCCCATTAAAAAGCATATAGATTTTACAGAGTTAAATAGCGAAAGCATTTTTATAGTGTCGCAACAGCGCCACGAGCGTAAATTACGCACCGGTTGCCACAAGGGCAATAAATTTACCATTACCCTTCGTAATGTTACCGAGCCGCTTGATATATTATGCCGCATAAATGCTGTGCGTGCTGGTGTGCCAAATTACTTTGGCGAGCAGCGTTTTGGCCGCGATGGGCATAATTTAGTTATGGCCGAAAAAATGTTTGCCGGCGAGCGTATTCGCGATAAGAAGCTACGCGGTATTATAATTTCAGCTGCGCGTTCACATATTTTTAATCAACTTGTAAGTTTACGTGTAAAAGAACACGGTTTAGCTAAAACTATGCACCGCGAAGTATTTATGCTCAGCGGCAGTAATGCATTTTTTGAAGATGCAATTAACGACGAAAACATAGCACGTTTAGCCTCTGGCGATATTGTAATGTCGGCACCAATGGCAGGCAAAAGTGATAAAGGGTTAACTGAGCAAGAAAAAATATGGCTTAAACCCTATCAGGCATGGTGTGAAGGCCTGGGTGAATTAGGGCTTAAAAACGAGCGTAGAATGTTGCGTTTGATTCCTGATAACTTGGCAGTAGAAACACTTGATAACACCACACTTAAGCTGAGCTTTGGTTTACCTAAAGGATGTTTTGCAACCGCATTACTACGTGAACTGGTGGACTATACAGATGCAAGTCCAAAAGAGCGAAAAGAAAAGGATAATGGCATAAATGAAGATACTATTAAGTAACGATGATGGCGTTAATGCTAAAGGCATAGCGGTCTTATATAACGCGCTTACAAAAATTGCAGACGTCACTTTGGTGGCACCCGATCGCAATTGCAGTGGTGCAAGTAACTCGCTCACATTAATGAATCCATTGCGTGCAACAACTCTTGAAAATGGGTTTATGTCAGTTAATGGTACGCCAACCGATTGCGTTCATTTAGGTGTTAATCAGCTTGTTGATCAAAAACCAGATTTAGTTGTGGCAGGCATTAATCATGGCGCCAATTTAGGTGATGATACGCTTTATTCAGGCACTGTTGCTGCAGCGACCGAAGGTCGTCATTTGGGGTTGCCTGCTATTGCAGTTTCACTTTGCTCACACAATGGCGAGCACTTTGAAACAGCGGCTGCGGTAACAGTTAATATAATTAAAGAACTTGCATCGCACCCATTACCAAAAGACCAAATTATTAATGTTAATGTGCCAGATGTTCCACTAAGTGAATTAAAAGGTGTGCAGGTTACGCGTTTAGGCGCTCGGCATAAAGCTGAAACTATGACCAAGCAAACAGACCCTTGGGGTCGAAGTATTTACTGGTATGGCTCGCTTGGCACAGAGAGTGATGCAGGTGAAGGAACTGATTTTTACGCCATTAATAATGGTTTTGCATCGGTTACACCACTCAGTGTTGATATGACCGCACACAATAGCATTAAGGCAGTTGGGGACTGGTTATCTAATTTGGAGATAAATCGTGCTCGCTAATTACACGCGAAGTGCGAAAGCGTTATCAGATTTACTTAAACGTGAAGGTGTTGAGGATCAAGGCGTACTTGATGCCATTGCAGGTATACCTCGTCATTTATTTATTGACGACGTGTTGCAGCATAAAGCTTATGAAAATACAGCGCTACCTATTGGGCAAGGGCAAACTATTTCGCAGCCTTATATTGTAGCCCGTATGACGGAGCTTTTGAGGTTGGCCGGTGTGTGCGATAAAGTATTAGAAATCGGCACGGGCTCTGGCTATCAAACAGCGGTATTGGCTAAAACGTTTACTAACGTTTATTCTGTTGAGCGGATCAAAGCTTTGCAATGGCAGGCTAAACGGCGTCTGCAGCAGCTTGATTTATACAATGTAACAATGAAACATGGAGATGGCTGGCAAGGTTGGCAATCTCAAGCACCATTTGACGGCATTATTGTTACGGCTGCGGCTGCCACCTTACCTCAAGGTTTGTTAAGTCAACTTGCTGATGGCGGTGTATTATTAGCGCCGGTTGGCGAAGCTGATCAAAAATTAATAATGGTTATTCGAAAGGGCGAAAGCTTTACAGAGCATGTTATTGCACCAGTAAGATTTGTACCTTTGGTACCTGGTGATATTGAATAGGAATTCACTTTGAAGTTGTTTACTAAGTTGTACGATATGGCCCTAGTATGGGCAAAGCACCGCCATGCGGAGCGTTATTTAGCAGGAATGAGTTTTGCCGAGTCTGTTTTTTTCCCTATCCCACCCGATGTAATGTTAGCGCCAATGTCGCTGGCTCAACCTAGTAAGGCGTGGCGTTTTGCTAGCTTCGCAACGATTGCATCTGTACTGGGCGGGGTAATTGGCTATTTACTTGGTTTTTGGCTTTTTGAACCTGTTGTAGAGCCGCTAATTGCACAGATGCATTGGCAAGAAAAGTTTGATGTAGCATTAAATTGGTTTAAAGAGTATGGCGTTTGGGTGGTGTTCTTAGCTGGTTTTTCACCCATACCCTATAAAGTATTTACAATTGGTGCGGGCGTTTTACAGATGGCGTTTTTACCATTTTTAATTGCTTCTGCAATCGGGCGCGGTGCTCGGTTTTTTCTAGTTGCTGCGCTTATGAAATGGGGCGGAGCGCAAATGGAGAAAAAATTACGTCAGTATATTGAAGTGCTTGGCTGGGGATTAGTAATATTAATAGCCGTTGCGTACTTTTTGTTGCGTTAAGCTATATAAAATAATGTTACTTAAACATGGAGAAAAGCACGATGAATAGACAATTTATGCTTTATGTTGCTTTGTTCATTAGTGTTTTTCTCTTTGGTTGTTCATCTCGCCATGTTCCAGCGCCCGTTAGTAGCTTAAATAATAATGTTAATGACTCAAACCATTTGATTAACATTGTAGATGGCAAATATACAGTACAAAAAGGAGATACACTTTATTCAATCGCATTTAGCGCAGGAAAAGACTTTAGAGAACTTGCTAAAAACAACTTAATTTCAAGTCCTTATGTTATATATCCAGGCCAGTCAATCTCTCTCTCTCCCACTATAAAAAAAATTAAAAGCTCAGAAAAGTATACGAATTCGAGTAAAAAGTCTAGAAAAAACATACAAAATAATAACAAAAAATTAAAGAAAGGACTTGATCAGCCAAAAAAACGAGAGTATGTTCAAAAACAAGCCAAATATAAAGTTAGTAACCAAAAGCAATTGTCGAGCGGTAAATTAAAGTGGTTTTGGCCAGCAAAGGGCAAAATCACCAAACGCTTTTCTAATAAGGAAAACGGCTATAAAGGCTTACAAATTACTAATAAAATGGGGGCTACAGTTTTAGCCGCTGCACAAGGAACGGTGGTGTATGCGGGTAACGCGCTTCGAGGTTATGGTAATTTAATCATTTTGAAACATAACGATGATTACCTAAGTGCTTATGCACATAACTCGAAATTACTTGTAAAAGAAAAGCAAAAAGTTAAGGCAGGACAAAAAATAGCAGAAATTGGCAATTCAGAGTCTTCGGTTACCGCGCTTCGCTTTGAAATTCGTTACCGTGGGAAAGCTGTCAATCCTGCTAAATACCTTCCTTAGATTTTAGGTATTGATAATTGCTCTGGAGAAGGCTTATGGCTAGCGCAGCAAAGATTGAAAAAAATATCAGCAATGACGACAAGTTTGATGAAAACACCGTTGAAGAAGCAACACCGCTACTTGAAAAAGTAGATGACGAAGACATATTTGCCAAAGAAGAAGTGACTAAAAACCTAGATGCCACCCAACTTTACTTAGGTGAAATAGGCTTCTCTCCATTATTAAGCGCTGAAGAAGAAGTATTTTTCGCGCGTAAATCCCTCAAAGGCTGTGAAGCCTCTCGTAAACGTATGATTGAGAGCAACTTACGTTTAGTTGTTAAAATTGCACGTAGATACAATAACCGTGGACTTGCACTACTCGATTTAATTGAAGAAGGTAATTTAGGGTTAATTCGTGCTGTTGAAAAGTTTGATCCTGAACGCGGGTTTAGATTCTCGACCTATGCAACATGGTGGATACGTCAAACAATTGAACGCGCCATTATGAACCAAACACGTACTATTCGTTTGCCCATCCACGTAGTGAAAGAGCTAAACGTTTACTTACGTACAGCGCGAGAGCTAACCCAAAAGCTCGACCATGAGCCAACAGCTGAAGAAATAGCTGAATGCCTAGATAAGCCAGTTGAAGACGTAACCAAAATGTTACGTTTGAATGAAAAAATAGCGTCGGTTGATATGCCAATTGGTGGCGAAAACGACAGCGTGCTGCTTGATATTTTACCTGACGAAAAAGGCAACGGCCCTGAAGGTGAAGTGCAAGACACCGAAATTAATAAACACATTGTTGATTGGTTAGGAGAATTAAACCTTAAGCAACGTGAAGTGCTGGCGCGTAGGTTTGGATTACTCGGCTATGAGCCATCTACACTTGAAGATGTAGGTAGAGAAATAGGGCTAACACGAGAGCGAGTAAGACAAATACAAGTTGAAGCACTACGTCGTTTAAAAGATATTTTGCAACAAGAAGGGTTAAGCACAGATAGTTTATTTAACCAATTTTCTTAATAATAAATTTAAGGCCTAACAAGGCTTGAATAAAAAATGCCGAAGAAATTATTCTTCGGCATTTTTTGTTAAAGCAACGCTTTTAATTTATAGAGCAATTCGTGTGCTTGACGAGGCGATAAGTTATCTGGGTCAATTGCACTTAATTGTTCTTCCACTAATGAAGGCTCAATAACAGCGCCATTATTAAATGAAAATGCGTGTTGCTCAGCATTAGGTGCAGTAACACTTTGGTGATTTTCAAGTAACTTAAGCTTTTGTTTAGCTTGTGTAATTACCGCTTTAGGCACACCAGCCAGCGCGGCCACTTGTAAACCAAAGCTTTTGCTTGCCGCACCGTCTAGCACAGTATGCATAAATGCAATGGTATCATTATGCTCTATTGCATCAAGGTGAACGTTTACAAGGCCCTGCGTTTGCTCTGCAAGCTCAGTTAATTCAAAGTAGTGAGTTGCAAACAGGGTTTTAGCGGATATTTTTGATGCTAAATGATTCGCTGTGGCATATGCAAGCGAAAGCCCGTCATAGGTACTTGTACCACGTCCAATTTCATCCATTAATACCAACGACTGCGCTGTCGCATTATTTAAAATTGTGGCGGTTTCGGTCATTTCAACCATAAAGGTTGAGCGGCCAGACGCTAAATCATCACTTGCACCAATACGCGTAAATATACGATCGATATTACCTATTTTTGCGCTATCGGCAGGGACATAACAGCCGATGTGCGCCATTAATACAATAAGCGCTGTTTGGCGCATATAGGTTGATTTACCACCCATATTTGGGCCTGTAATAATTAACATTTTGCGCTGACTATTAAGCTCTACAGGGTTTGCAATGAATGGGTCTTTCATTACCTGTTCAACAACCGGATGGCGGCCTTGTTGAATGCTAATGTTGTCGTTGTCGCAAAGCTCTGGTTTAGCATAATTAAGTGCAAAGGCACGCTCTGCTAAGTTATTTAATACATCTAAGTCAGCAAGCGCTGCAGCCATTATTTGCAGCTGCTCAATGTGTGGGGCGATAAATTCAAACAACTCTTCGTATAGTTGTTTTTCAAGCGCGAGTGCTTTTGATTGGCTACCAAGTACTTTGTCTTCATGCTCTTTAAGCTCTGGAATAATATAGCGTTCATTATTTTTAAGCGTTTGGCGGCGAATATAATCAGCAGGGACTAAATGTGAATTAGCGCGGCTCACTTCTATAAAAAAGCCGTGCACTCGGTTATAGCCAATTTTTAACGTACTAATCCCAGTACGTTCACGCTCGCGTTGTTCAAGCTGCTCAAGTACATCTGTGGCACCTTTACTTAGGTTACGCCATTCATCAAGTTCACTGTTATAACCCGGCGCAATTACGCCCCCATCACGAATAAGTACTGGCGGATTATCAATAACAGCTCGCTCTAGCAATGCTTGTAGCTCAGGTAATTCAGGTGAGTGATTGATAATACTTGTAATGCGTGGGTCGCTCGCATCACTTAATAAATTATGCAGGGGTGCAAGTGCTTGTAGAGCACTGCGCAAACGTGTTAAATCCCTTGGGCGTGCAGTGCATAATGCTAAACGAGCTATTACACGTTCTATATCACCAATCTCTTTTAATGATTCGTGCAATTCGCCGCACAGTTGTACGTCTAAAATTGCGCTAATAGCATTTAGACGAGAGTTCAACTCGTCTTTATTTCGAACAGGTGTATGAATGCGGCGTTTTAATAAGCGTGAGCCCATTGCTGTGGCTGTTTTATCAAGTACTTGTGCAAGCGTGTTTTCAAATCCGCCCGATAGATTAACCGTTAGTTCTAAATTTTTACGGGTAGCGGCATCTAATATAACAGCGTGTTCGTTATGCTCAAGTGTAATGGCGCGAATATGAGGCAAAGCAATGCGCTGTGTATCTTTCACGTATTGCATTAAACAGCCTGCAGCTACGAGCGCTGAGTGAGCTTTTTCTACACCAAATCCAACTAAATCTTTTGTTCCAAATTGATCGCATAATAAGTGCTGAGCCGTATCTAAGTCGAACTCCCATTCAGGGCGACGACGAGCGCCTTTAATATGCTCGATTAGATGGGTGTTTTCAAAATTTTCGCTATAAAGCAATTCTGCTGGCGATAAACGTTGTAGCGTTGAGCTTAACGCTTCGTCAGTATTGACTTCTACAACGTTAAAACGCCCAGAATTTATATCAAGATACGCAACACCGTATTGGCCTTTTTTATTTTGCCAAACAGCGGTCAGTAAGTTGTCTTGTCGTTCCTGAAGAAGCGCCTCATCTGAAATAGTGCCCGGTGTTACAATGCGCACTACTTTTCGTTCAACAGGGCCTTTACTGGTTGCGGGGTCGCCAACTTGTTCACAAATAGCAACTGATTCGCCCATTTGTACCAAACGCGCTAGGTAGTTTTCTACGGCATGATAAGGCACACCTGCCATAGGAATTGGGTCGCCACCGGCTTTGCCGCGCTGAGTTTGCGAAATATCGAGCAATTGAGCTGCACGTTTCGCGTCGTCAAAGAAAAGCTCATAAAAATCACCCATACGATAAAACAATAAAATATCGCGATGCTCTGATTTTATTTTTAGATACTGCTGCATCATAGGGGTTTGTTGTTTTATAGTGTGTGGTGCAAAAAGATCAAACGACATGTATTTACCCAAAGGCTGAATATGGAATTACATCAAGAGATTAAAACACTTGCTGCGAAATTAGGTGTTATTTTAACGGATAAATGCTTATGGATCACTACTGCTGAATCATGCACAGGTGGTGGAGTGAGTTATGCACTAACAGACACACCTGGCAGCTCGCGCTATTTAGGGCGTGCATTTGTTACTTATAGCAATGAGGCAAAGCACGAACTACTCAATGTAGCGACGAGTACGTTAGAGCAGTATGGTGCTGTGAGCGAGCAAACCGTAAAAGAAATGGCGTTGGGGGCAAAAAATCTTGCCAATGTTGACGTTGCTATTGCTATATCGGGGATAGCAGGGCCGGGTGGAGCAACACAAGATAAGCCAGTGGGTTTTGTATGGTTTTGCCTACAAATTGCAGATAAACAATTTACATTTAAGCAAATATTTAGTGGTGATAGAGCCCAAGTTAGAATGCAGGCTATTGAATTTGCTTTGAAAAATACAATTGAAAAGATAAATTTATAAATTTCGCTTGATACTGTGGTTTCATACAGTATACTTGTTCGCATTAGCCGGATTTGGAGAACAAAATGAACGATAACAAACAAAAAGCGTTAGACGCTGCACTATCACAAATTGAGCGTCAATTTGGTAAAGGTTCAATCATGAAGCTGGGCGACAATAAAGCCCTGAACATTGATGCAGTATCTACAGGTTCATTAGGGATCGACATTGCTTTAGGCATAGGCGGTTTACCAATGGGTCGTATTGTTGAAGTATATGGTCCTGAATCTTCAGGTAAAACAACACTGACTTTGCAAGTTATCGCACAAGCTCAAAAAGAAGGTAAAACATGTGCCTTTGTTGATGCTGAGCATGCTCTAGATCCTGTATACGCTCAAAAGCTAGGTGTTAACATTGATGAGCTGTTAGTTTCTCAACCAGATACGGGTGAGCAAGCGTTAGAAATTTGTGACATGTTAGTGCGTTCAAGTGCTGTAGATGTTGTGATTGTCGATTCAGTAGCAGCCCTAACACCTAAAGCTGAAATTGAAGGCGACATGGGCGACTCGCACATGGGCTTACAAGCACGTTTAATGTCGCAAGCATTACGTAAGCTTACGGGTAATATTAAACGTTCAAATACATTATGTATTTTCATTAACCAAATTCGTATGAAAATTGGTGTAATGTTTGGTAACCCAGAAACAACAACCGGTGGTAACGCGCTTAAGTTTTACGCATCAGTTCGTATTGATATTCGTCGTATTGGTTCGGTGAAAGAAGGTGATGAAGTTGTTGGTAACGAAACGCGCGTTAAAATCGTTAAAAACAAAGTAGCGCCTCCGTTTAAACAAGCCGAATTTATTATAATGTATGGTGAAGGTATTTCTAAGCAAGGCGAGTTAATTGATTTAGGTGTTAAGCACAAAATTGTTGAAAAAGCAGGTGCTTGGTACAGCTACAATGGTAACAAGGTAGGCCAAGGTAAAAATAATTCAATTAAATTCTTAAAAGAAAACGTAGAAATTGCAAACGAAATTGAAGGCAAACTACGCGATATGTTATTGCTTAAAGCAACAATTGAACCAGAAGATGGTGAAGATGTACTAGGTGATGACGCTGACCTTTAAGGTTTAAAACGTTCTTCAAGCTTGATTTGACCCGAGCTTTACAAAAACGCTAGCCAGTAATGGTTAGCGTTTTTTTGTGTGAAAGCATTTATTAAGTCGTTATTAATTCGCCTAACTAAACGTGCTGTTTTTAGGTTATAAAGCCTTAATAGCATCGGGTTTACTGTATTAACACTATGGCGGTTTTGTAACTACAGTTTTAAAAATGAAAAACGACACAGAAACTGTGTCGTTTAAATTGTGTGATTAAAATATACTTATAATTAACTTTACAGTTGCCAGTTAACAGATAAGGCATAGTTACGCGGCGCGCCGTAGTAACCTTGCGCCCAAAATAAGCTATGCAAATACTTTTCGTCGGTGGTGTTATTTACGTTAAAAGTAACACCTACGTTTTGAGTAATCTTGTAGTTGGCCATCAAATCAAGAATACCATAAGCACCTTGGTTTGTTGTTACAAGTGCTGTACCCGTTGCGTCAAAGACTTGTACACGACTCACCGAATCTTGCCAACGATAGTTTGCACCAAATGTTAAGCCTTCAACAAACGGTACCTGATAAGTAGCGGCAAGTTTTAATTGATTTTCTGGTGTATAGTCTTTTACTAAATCGTCACCATTAATGCTTAGATTACTATAGCTTACGCTAGTGCTTAAACTCTCAGTAAGTTTACCGCTTAGTTCTACCTCAAAACCGTCACTACTAATGCCATCAGCAGCATAGTAGCGCGTATCACTCGGTAATGAATCAGGTAGTGCAACTGCAAGGCCTTCCTGTTTAGCATCAAAATACGCCAACGTTAAAAACACTTGGTCTTCTAAAAGCTGTGCCTTTAAACCAATTTCGCTACTTTTGCCAGTAATGGGGGCAAGTTGCTCAGCGTTTATATCCAGCTCTTTTTGTGGCACGAATGTTTCGGTATAGCTTGCGTAGGCTGAGAGTGAATCTGTAAAGTCGTAAACCGCACCAATATAAGGAATAACTTCACTGTCATCTCGTGTTTGCACTACTCCATACGCAGTGCCTTTTGTTTCCCAGTCGGTGTAACGAACACCTGCAAGCACACTTAGTGGGTCACTAAGTTTTATGCGAGTAGATATATAAGCAGATTGCTGCTTGTTTTCAATATCACTGCCGTTTAAACCATCTGCAAGTGTTGCTTCTGGCGCTACGCCATTCCATGTATCAAGCGATGGCATGGCAGGAAACCCATTACCCGTTGTGTAATCGTATAGTGACTGCTCGTTATAATCCATGTTTGCTTGGCTTACACCAAATGATAGGTCGTGCTCTTGACCAAATAAATCAAACTTACCACTAGCGTATAAATCAAACAGGTCGTGTTTATCCTCGTAATCATAACGGCTTGCGTAACCAGTAAGACCTAGGCCTGTTTCTCTATCGGGTGTGCCATAAACATAAAAAAGCTCTGAATCTTGCTCGTTTTCAATATGTGCATAACGGGCGGTTGCTACCCAAGTTGCTGATAAGTTTTGCTCAAGTGTTACATAAACCTGTTCAGCACTGTTGTCCCAATATGACCAATCTGATGCAGTACTAGTAGATGCATCGTAATCAGTGGCTGAGCCATCAGTGTAGTAAAGGGGTAATGCTCCCCAAAGCGGGCTATCGGCATCTTTTTGTTGATTAACGTAGTTGAGACTTAGTGTTGTATCATCTGTTAATTTACCTTCATAGGCTAAGTAACCTATTGTTTTGTCAGTTTCGTAACGGTCCAAGTAAGATTCTGCTTTATGCTTAGTAAATACCGCGCGTACAGCGTGCTCATCGTTTATTGGAGTCGAAACATCAACCTCTAGTCGTTTGTTATTCCAGGAGCCATAAGATGCAGATGCATGCGCTTGTGTTATGTAGGTCGGTTTTTTAAGTACCATGTTCACTGTTGCAGAAGGGTTTCCTGCACCGGTCATTAAACCGTTAGCCCCACGAACAATTTCAACACGGTCGTAAATAGAGGTATCTAATGAGCCTTGAATTGATCCCGAACTTTGTGGAATACCCAAGCCATCTACTTGAAAGTTTGTGATTTCAAATCCACGGGCTTTAAAGTAAGTCCGATCTGTTTCTATTTGCTCCACCGTTACACCGGGTGTGCTTTCAAGAACGGAGTTAATATCATCTAACGAAAAATCGTCCATTAATGCGCGCGAAACAACCGAAATACTTTGCGGGGTTTCTTTTATTGAAAGGCCTAATTTAGTTGCAGACTGCGCATCTTCGGTAATGTAGTTTTTATGATGCTGGCCATATACGGCTATTTTCTCTAATGACTCGTTGTTAGTTTTTAACTCCTGCGCAAACGTATTTCCAGATAAAATTAAAGAAGTAACAATGCTTAGTTTAGACAAACGCAAAATAGTAGGGGACGACATATCGGTTCCAGTTCGTTAAAAAATTGGAACTTATGCTAATCTAAATGATATTGATTTGCAATTGCGTTGTTGCGGTTTGTTTATCTTTTAACTAATTTGGGCCAGCTTAATTAATACCCTTAGGTTTATTTTAAAATTATGTAGGGTTTAATTAAGAGGTTTATTAACCAAATTTAAAGTTATACGCATAAAAAAAAAGCGGCCTAAGCCGCTTAATTTATGGAGTAGACTTTAAATTAAAAAGCGTATTTAACAGAGAATTGTAAGCGGTCTAAATCACCATCAATACCGCTCTGAGTTTCTCTCTCAGCATGTTTTAACTCTGCACCAAATGTTAGGCGTTTAACCGGAGAGTATAAAATATTTGCGCTATAGCTTTGCGTTGATTCAGTTGGATCACCTGAAATGCTCAACAAATCAGTGTTGTTGTCAGCTGAAAAGAATGAGTAAAGGAATGTTGAACGCCATTGGCTGCTCCATTTATGCTGATAAGCAACAAAGCCAGACGTTGAGTCGATTGCATCTAACTCATCACCATTGAGTACGGCACCATGAGCAACATTTAAACCTACATATCGGCCTAAACCTTTACCTTGTGTCAGCATAAATTTAATGTTGTCGTCGCCTACTTTAAACATACCCGATGCGCTTACGCCAAATGACGTTTCATCAGCATCAATACCACCTACTTTATACGTTAATTGGCGAGCAAGTGCGGTTACAACAAGGTTACCCCAGTCTGCTTTGTGTGTGTATCGTGCGGTAAAATCAGGAAGCGAAGCATCATCAGTTGCAACGCGTGCTCCGCCTGTTGTTGTGATTGTGCTTTCAGGGTTTTCTAATGAGAAAGACCACGCACCTGTTGTGTATTTAATTTGAGCTTGGCGAACAAACACTGTGCCTTCAGCAGGGCCTACAAAATCTAACGTTTCAGGGAGAGCTCCTACGTTTTGAAAGTTTGACCATGTTTGGCCAAATAACCATCCGTCGTAGGTTATAAAAGCGTGGCGGATGCGTGGAGCGAAAGAGTTTGATACGCGTTCATTACCACCTGCGGCTGAGGCAAGAAAATCAATTTCAATCTTGCTGTTAATTTTTTTACCGTTATCTAGCAAGGTCGACGTACCAAAATTAAAACGCGATTGACGCGCATGCATATCAAACACTGCGTCTGAGCTGTCATCATCACCTACAGTTAAAGTACTGGGTACATAAAAGTCACGACCAACACTTGTACCAGCAGAGGCACCCGCTGAATAATCACTCCACATCGTGTCGAGTTTAATATATCCGCCGTAAGTGAACTCTGTGTCACCAATCTTTGCAGCTGTAGCTGCATAAGTAGTGCTTGATAGTGCACATAAAACAGCGCTTGCTGCGAGTGTTTTTAATGGAGTTATTTTCATACTGGTATCCCTTGTTTAGGCTACTTGTTGTTTATAATTTTTTACTCGTTTTTGCCAATACTTGCTACAGGTATAAATTACGAATAAAAATAAATAGTGTAAGTGTGTTCAGTGTTAATAAATATTTTTTTAATTTTTAAACAATGCATGCAATAGTTTTTAGATTTGCTTAATTGTTCAACACAAATACTTTAGATATGTGCAGTGTTTACTCAATTATCTATTGGTCTATAAGACTAAGGTTTAACAGTGAAGTAATCTTTTGCTACTTTTATTTAACATCATGTATTGTTTAGGTAAAAATATTTAAGCTTATTAATTATATAGTACAAATTAGTAATATGGAGGCGAGTACAACTAAGGTCTAATACTTAATAAAGCACTGCTGAGTAATCCTTGTTAAGAGCCTAAGGCAAGTAATTTAAACGGAGACTAAGATGTCACAAAGTATCTATCCTGTTCCTAATCATATAAAAGACACAACACTCGTTGATAAAAATAAATATAATTCGATGTACCAGCAGTCAATTAATGACCCCGAAAGCTTCTGGCGAGAGCATGGGCAACGCCTCGATTGGTCTACTCCTTATACTAAAGTTAAAAACACCTCTTTTGATAAAGGGCACATCAGTATCAAATGGTATGAAGATGGATTCTTAAATGCCTCTTATAATTGTATTGATCGTCATTTAAAAACCAAAGCCGATAAAATTGCACTTATTTGGGAAGGTGATGACCCGTCACAAAGCGAAAACATAACGTATCAGCAATTACACGATGAAGTGGCCAAATTTGCTAATGGTTTAAAAAAGCTAGGTGTGCAAAAAGGTGACCGAGTTGCTATTTACATGCCAATGACCCCGCAAGCTATTTACGCTATGCAGGCGTGTGCTCGCATTGGTGCAATTCACTCAGTTGTATTTGGTGGCTTTTCACCTTCGGCAATCGCTGACCGTATTAAAGACTCAGGTGCGAAAGTGGTCATTACATCAGATGAAGGTCGACGTGCAGGTAACTGCGTGCCATTAAAAGCGAATGTTGATGAAGCCGTATTACAAGATTCTGTAACCACTATTGAGCACGTGATTGTACATCAGTTAACAGGTGGTGAAGTTGATTGGCACGATCACGATATTTGGTGGCACGACTTAGTCGCTGACTTACCAGCACAGTGTGAACCAGAGCCAATGAACGCAGAAGATCCGCTATTTATTTTGTATACATCAGGTTCAACAGGCCAACCTAAAGGGGTTGTACACACAACTGGCGGTTACTTAGTTTATGCGTCAATGACTCACGAGTACGTATTTGATTTACAAGATGATGATGTGTATTGGTGTAGTGCCGATGTAGGTTGGATCACTGGGCACAGTTATATTGCATACGGACCGCTGGTGAATGGGTGTACACAAGTTGTATTTGAAGGCGTACCTACATACCCAAGCGCAGGAAGAATGGGTGAGGTGGTTGATAAGCATGGTGTCACTATTTTATATACTGCGCCTACAGCGATTCGAGCATTAATGGCCAAAGGTGATGAGCCTACCGCAACTTCACATCGCGATAGTTTACGTATTTTGGGTTCAGTAGGTGAGCCAATTAACCCAGAGGCATGGAACTGGTACTACGAGAGTATAGGTAAATCTAATTGTCCAATTGTGGATACCTGGTGGCAAACAGAAACAGGTGGCATTATGATCACGCCACTACCTGGTGCTACAGACACGAAGCCGGGTTCTGCAACCCATCCATTTTTTGGTATTGCTCCGGCACTTTATGATGCAGAGGGAAATACACTAGAGGGCGCGGTTGACGGTAATTTAGTTATTTTAGATAGCTGGCCATCACAAGCGCGTACTGTTTATGGCGATCATGAGCGTTTTGAACAAACTTACTTTAGTGCATACCCTGGCGTTTACTTTACTGGTGATGGTTGTCGTCGTGATGAAGATAGCTACTACTGGATAACAGGGCGTGTTGATGATGTACTCAATGTATCGGGGCATCGTTTAGGCACTGCTGAAATAGAAAGCGCATTAGTTGCCCATGAAGCTGTTGCAGAGGCTGCAGTAGTAGGTTACCCGCATAATATCAAAGGCCAAGGCATTTATGTTTATATTACGCCTAACGAAGGGGTGACGGTGAGTGATGAGCTTACAACAGCGGTTCGTAATTGGGTTCGTAAAGAGCTCAGCCCAATAGCTTCTCCAGATATGATTCAATGGTCTCCGGGTTTACCTAAAACACGCTCAGGTAAAATAATGCGTCGTATTTTGCGTAAAATTGCTGCCAATGAGCACGAGCAATTGGGTGATACGTCAACCCTTGCTGATCCGTCGGTAGTGGATGAACTTATCGATAATCGATTAAATCGATAAATACGCGTTAAAAGCTTGATTACAAGTTAATTCTAAACGTAGTATATCGGCTGTTACTTAGTAATAAGTATCAGCCGAATTTTTAGGAGTGAACCATGAGTCAGTTTTTAATAGCGGACGATCATCCGTTATTTCGTGAAGCACTAAAGGGCGCACTGAGCGCAAAATTTGAAGGGCTAGAAGTATTCGAGTCGTCAGATTTTGATAGCACATTGCAAGTGCTAAGCGAGCAAGAAGATCTTGATATATTACTGCTAGACCTTCATATGCCAGGTAATGGTGATTTGTATGGTCTTATTCGTATCCGAGAAGAGTACCCAAGTTTACCTATCGCTGTGGTTTCAGGCAGTGAAGATGTTAATATTGTCTCTAAAGTCATGGGTTATGGTGCTATGGGGTTCATTCCCAAATCATCGTCATCGGACGATATTGCCAATGCAATTAACCAAATACTTGAAGGTGATACATGGCTGCCAAAAGAGCTTAAAAACAAAGTAGCCGAAATCGAAGGTGAAGACAGAGAAATTGCAGCGCAAGTCGCTTCTCTTACACCTCAGCAATACCGCGTTTTACAATATTTGCATGAAGGATTACTCAATAAGCAAATTGCTTATGAGTTGCATATTTCAGAAGCAACAGTAAAAGCACACATTACCGCAATTTTTAGAAAGCTCGGTGTCTATAACCGAACGCAAGCCGTACTGATCGCTGCTAAATTACAACTAGAGCCTATTGAGCCAGCTCAATAATGGTTTAACGGCTTTGAAGCGATTTATTACCGTTATATTTTACCCGCTATTTTGAATTGGCATTTTAGCGCATGGGCATATTGACGGCTATGATTTGAAACGCATTTAATTTAGGGCAGGCGTAGGTTAACCCCTTTAGGCAGCGTCTGCTTAGCACTTATGCTTTTTTATCTTTTCACTTATGAAAAACACGCCTAATACCTATACCTACAGCTTTGTCTAACATTAAACGGCGTAATTAATTACAAAAGGTCAACATATTCCTGCTTTTGTGTTATTTAGCTTTACTCACAAACCATTCACCTTTTATACATGATCTAAATTACAAATAATGCTAGGTTACGGCAATTTTATAACTTTAAGAGCAGGGTATGACAGACTCCACACACTCACCTAGCACCAACCCAAATAAGGGGTTGTTTAATCGGTTTTTAGCCACCGTCGAATTTTTAGGCAATATGCTGCCTCATCCAATTACACTATTTGCAATTTTTGCAGTGGCAATTGTTGTGTTTAGCGGTATTGCAGATTGGTTTGGATTAAGTGCGATAGACCCTCGACCGGTAGGTGCGCCAGGGCGCGACGCTGATGGCGTTATTGAAGTCGTAAGTTTATTAAGCGCTGAAGGTTTACAGCGCATTATGGCTGGGCTTGTCACTAATTTTACGGGGTTTGCACCTTTAGGTACCGTGTTGGTTGCACTACTTGGTGTAAGCGTTGCTGAGCACTCGGGTTTGCTCTCTGCAGCCATGCGAGGCATGGTAATGGGCGCTTCTAAACGTTTAGTTACGTTTATGGTGGTGTTTGCCGCTATTATGTCTAATACCGCCTCAGAGCTAGGTTATGTGGTTTTAATACCACTCGCAGCGATGATTTTTCACAGTTTAGGACGTCATCCTTTAGCTGGCCTTGCCGCTGCATTTGCAGGCGTGTCGGGTGGCTATAGTGCTAACTTATTATTGGGAACTATTGACCCACTTCTTGCTGGTATTACAACTCCTGCGGCTCAAATGATCGATCCAACCTATGTTGTTGGCGCAGAAGCAAACTGGTATTTCATGATGATATCAGTGCTATTAATTTCAGTACTAGGTACTTTGGTGACTGAGAAAATAGTTGAGCCACGTTTAGGTAAATATAACCCAGACGAAGCCGGTATTGATCTGTCTCAAAACAGCATAGACACCCTTACTCAACAAGAAAAATCAGGTCTAAAATGGGCTGGCGTTTCTTTATTAGCAGTTTCTTTATTACTTGCTTGGACCATCGTTCCTGACGATGGCATTTTACGAAACCCTGCAACCGGTGAAGTTGCGGGTTCTCCTTTTTTAAAAGGGATTGTGGTTATTATTTTTGTGACATTTAGTATCCCTGGTTTTGTGTATGGCCGTGTTGTTGGCACCATGAAAAACGATAAAGATGTTATTAATGCCATGAGTAAAAGCATGAGCTCAATGGGGTTATATATTGTGCTAGTCTTTTTTGCGGCGCAGTTTGTCGCATTTTTCAAGTGGACTAATTTAGGCACTATTTTAGCTATAAACGGTGCGGCGCTTTTGCAAGCCCTAAACCTGACAGGCCCTGAAGTATTTGTTCTGTTTATTTTAATGTGTGCGTTAGTAAACCTAAGCTTAGGTTCATCGTCAGCACAATGGGCAATTACAGCGCCTATTTTTGTACCTATGCTTATGTTAATTGGTTACGCGCCAGAAACAATTCAAGCGGCTTACCGTATTGGTGATTCGGTAACAAACTTGATAACCCCGATGATGAGTTATTTTGGTTTAATACTTGCGGTGGCTGTTAAGTATAAAAAAGACATGGGTATAGGTACGCTGGTTGCGACCATGCTGCCATACAGTATTGTATTTTTTATTGGCTGGGTTATTTTGTTTTATGTTTGGGTATTTTTACTGGGTATGCCTGTAGGGCCTGAGTCTCCTACGTATTACACACCGTAATCACTTACTTTACGCGAACAATAAAAAAGCCAGCTAAGCTGGCTTTTTTTAGCAAATGAGCGTGGTATAACCACAAAGGTTAACGCGTCCTAGCTAAATACAACGGTTTTATTGCCATTTATAAATAGCTTGTGCTCTGAAGCGAGTTGCAACGCTTTGCAAAAAACCGTTTTTTCAACGTCTTTACCCATTTTTGCCATCATTTCAGCTGTGTTAGCGTGAGTCACACTTGTCACGTCTTGTAAAATAATTGGGCCTTCATCTAATTCATTATTTACAAAGTGAGCCGTTGCACCAATAATTTTTACGCCGCGCTCAAATGCCTGATGATACGGTTTTGCACCAATAAATGCGGGTAAAAAAGAGTGATGAATATTAATAATTTTACCGTCAAAGCGGCCTACAAATTCAGGGCTTAAAATACGCATATACTTGGCTAAACCAATTATATCTGGGTTATAACTAGCAATTAAGTCACCTACTTGTTGGTCATGTTCACTTCGGCTTAGCCCAACATGCGATACCACATGAAATGGCACACCAAAGCCTTTAGCAAGTGGTTCTAAATCAGGGTAGTTAGCAATAACAGCTAGCACTTCAATATTAAGTGTTTGCTCAAACTGTTTTAATAGCATACCACCTAAGCAGTGTGCTTCTTTGGTGGCAAGCAGCACCACTTTAGTTTTTGCATCGTCGTGCAATGCAAGTTTGGCGCCTTCAGGTAATAAAGCGCGTAGCTGCTCTAAAAAGTCACTTTGTGGTTGCCCCGTCAGCTCAGTGCGCATAAAGAAACGTTTGGCGTCTTTGTCTACAAATTCGTTATTACGAGTAATGTTCAAGTTATTTTGATGACAAAGGCCGGTGATTTTAGCAATTAAGCCCACATCGTCGGCACATTGGGTGGTTAGTATGTAACTCATTTTCCTCATTCTTACCCTGTGATTAATGTTTCATTATTTGTGTTTTAAAACATAAAGCAAGGGCTTTGTGGGCTAATCAAATATTAATCATGTTATTGCACGCTTTTAGTTTAATTTGACATTACATAGCGGTGGGGCATATTTAGGTAAATAAAAAATGCCACCCAATTATACAGGTGGCATTTATCTGAAAATGCTATTTTTTTGGCTCAGACGCCAAGTCGTCTTCTTGACGTAAAAAGCCAGCGGCTTCTTCATCGTCTTTAGTTAGAGTAGGTTGCATAGGCATTGCGCGAGTTTGTTGATTCAACTGATGTAGTTGAGATGCATTACCTAAATCGCGTTCACTCGTAATAGAAGCTATGGATTCGCGGTCTTTCAAAAAGGCGATTACATCTTTTTTGATTGCTTGTAATTGACCTTCATCTTTGTGCATTTCCATAATATGGCGAGGATGCTCAAGGTTTTTCATACCTGTTGCGGCAAAGGTTGTCGAAACGACACGTGAAACAATCACCCAAGGTGTTATGCTGCTGCGCACTAAGGTGTTTTCTGAACGAGTGCTATCGTGAATACCTGTACCTGTTGATATTTTTGACTCGGTAAATGTGCCTTCGCATTTAAAATATACCAGTAAAGATTCAAATTGCATTTCGGCAAAAAACAAGTGTGCACTGTTGCTTAGCAGCTGGGCAAAGGCTTTAATTAATACACCAATCAGTAATAAGTGAACACTTGCCATTAGCAGTTCACTAAATTCAATAATATTTTGATTATTAAACGCTTGCTCAATGCTATTTATATTTGCTGCATCAATATAGTGGTAAATATTAATAAACGAGTAGGCAAGCAATACGGTAAAAGTAAGCGCTACAATATAAAGCAAGTTACCGCTAATTAACGCAATTAAACGCGAAAGACTAAAATGCTTACCTAAATCCATTGTGTGCAGTTTAGGTTGAATTTCTTGAATCATTTCACCTTTAAAGCCGCCTTTACCTTCAATTTGCTCTTGTAATTTAGGGTCTAGCTCACGGTAAACCCTATTTGGTACTTCTTTGTAACGACGGTTTGCCATCACTAAATTATCAAGGTTTATAAAAATTTCATCGGGATGAACAGACTCTTGCCAGTTCTCTCTCAGTTCTGATACCTCGGCAGTGGGGGTCACAATATTTAAACGAGCTTTAATCATTACAAACACAAGGGCGCAACTTAGTGTAGCGAGTATAATAATGGCTGTTAAATACAGTCCAGCATTGAGGCTAGGTAATTGTTCTAGCCAGTTGTCTATTTGTTGTTTACTAATGCGTTGCTCTTGCATTAGCCACGACATAGAAAGCCCTATAGCAATGGGTAATATAAACGACAAGGAAATGATTTTAGCAAGCGCACCCGTACCCAAGGCTTCAATGTTTTTTTCGGCATTTCGTGAAATGGGTTTGCCAGACGAACGCCAAGAAAACAGCACGTAAAACATTAAAATTGCGCTATATATCGGAAAAGCAAGTTTTCCCGCTTCGCCTGTAAAGCCTGACAGTGATACAAATGCAACCAACGCATAAGCAATAAGTGCAACCAGCGTGCTAACCCATGAGCCAAATAGACGTTGGGCAACATTACGTATTGGATAGGGTAGAAATAATAGTTTTGGTATTAAGCTGTGTAGTAAGCGAGATAAAAAGCCGTTTGGTTCTTTGAACGTACTGTTTTTGCGCCCAACAAGCATTTCCTCTAATGTTTGTGCTGTGTAGGCTACTTCGTTTTTTTCTTCTTGTGCAGTTGAGGTTTGCGATTTACTAAAGTTAAACGCCAGCGATGTAGGGTGATTTCTACCTACAAAGTACTTAAGTGTGGCATATATACCGCCAGATAAGGTACGAATACCTAGTGCGAGTATTAACATGCCAAATATCATCAAAATCCAACCTGCGGTAGCATCGTCTTTTACAGAGCTAGATGCGGTAACTAACAGGCTAACACCCACAACAGCCTCAATCAGCCCTCTTACAGCCTTTACTTTACCTTCTAGTTTAAAAGGGTTTTTTAGTCCAAGATCGATTGATCCGTAATCAAAAGCCATTAAATGCTCCTTATAAATAGCACATCCAAAAAAGGGAATATCAGTAGAGTTACAATAACGTATGCACTTTAAACATTATTGCTTAATTTTTGATTGTATATCAATAATAGTGTTCAGTTTAAGGTTATTTGAATATGTTAGTTTAAATGTTTTATAGGCTGTCATTGATCAAAACGGAGTGCAGTGATTATGAAGTTAATTTATGTGGATGATAATTTACCTGGTATCACTCGAAAGCTTAAAAGCAAGCAATGGCAGTATTTCGATCCTATTGGCAAAGTAATAAAAGATGAAGCGGTTATTGAGCGTTTGAATGCCTTAGCATTTCCGCCTGCGTATAAAAGCGCATGGTTTTGCCCCGAAGAAAACGGACATATTTTAGCGACAGGATTTGACAGTAAAGGGAGAAAACAATACCGATACCACCCAGAGTTTAGAGCCCAGCAAGAAGCCAAAAAATACCAAGCCTGTGGTGTATTTGGCCATAAACTTCCTTTATTGAGAGCTCGCTTGGAGTCAGACTTACAAGGCAGTGAGTTAAATGTAGAACGTACATTAGCAGCGGTTGTTAGGCTTATGGACTTAGGGGCACTTAGAGTCGGTAACGAGCGAAACGTAAAACAAAACAAAACAAAAGCTTTGGCGCTACAACCTTACGCACCCGACACGCAAAGCTGACTGGGAAAAATATTCAGTTAAAATACCGGGCTAAATCTGGAAAAGAGCGTGAGGTCAACATTACTGACAGAGTACTAAGCCATGTAATTAAAGACTTACAAGATTTACCTGGGCAACATCTATTTCAGTATATAAGTGAAGGTGAGCGCACTAACGTAACATCGAGCGAAATAAACCAATATATACAGCACATAATGGGGGAGGAGTTTAGTGCAAAACATTTTAGAACCTGGCGAGCAAGCGTTATTGCTTTTAAGCAGCTAGCTAAAGCCAAAGGCGCACTTACCTTAAAAAGCATGCTCGATTGTGTATCTCAGCAATTAGGTAATACCCCAGCAATAGCACGCAAATCTTATGTTCACCCTGATTTAATTACACTGTGTAAAGAAGATGAAGCAGCTCAAAATGCGTGGCGTGAGTCACTTACGTTACCTCGCAAGACTAAGTATTTAAGCAGATACGAACGTGGTTTTTTAGCGTTTTTAAGCGATTAATCGACATAGCAACTTTACACACTTGAGTATATTTATTACACAAGTAGTTTGTATTGTAACTTAAATGAAATGATTTTATTTTAATAAACCTAATCTTTTCAGTGCCTTAGTGTTGAGTTTGTTTTTGGCACTGACGTTGCACCTCTCGTTGATAATTAAACGGCAAGTACACATGCATTTATCAACACTATTTAGCGAGGGGCGCACTGTGAAGGGATTATTTACAAAAAAAGGTTTTACCAAAACAAACAAAGCTACTTTGAAAGGGGCTTTGTTTGTGAGCTTAGCAAGCATGTTTGCTTCACCTATACTCGCGAATGATGATCTTGATGGTGTTTTACTTGCCAGCTCTTCACTGACCACTTACAGCTCGCAGGGCTACACGCAAACTAAAGATAGCTATTACTTTGATCAATACTCAGCCCAATTAATAAAGCGTACTGAAAAAGCGATTAATTGGTACCAAGAAATAGTGAATCGCGGTGGGTTTATTTCTTTACCCGCCAGCGAGTTGCTTGAACTAGGTAGTAACAGTAAAGCGGTAAGTTTACTCGCTATGCGTTTATTTCAAGAACAAGATTTACTCACTAACGTATGCACTAAAGCGCCGTGCATTTTTGATAAACATATTGAGCGCGCTGTAAAGCAGTTTCAACATCGCCATGGCTTAAACGTTGATGGACGAGTTGGCAAAAACACGTTTGCTAAACTTAATATTCCAGCTGAGCAAAAACTCAATAAGTTAAAGTTAAACTTTTATCGCATTACCAACTTTGCCGGTTCGAGCGATGAACAGTACGTGTATGTAAATATTCCTGAGTATCAGTTGCGCTATGTGAAGGTAGGTGATGTTAAACTTCAAAACAACGTGATTGTAGGTAAACCTAGCTGGGAAACACCGGCATTTAGTGATGAAATAGAAAAATTTGTTGTTAACCCTGAGTGGCGCATACCTATTTCAATTGCTACTAGGGAAATAGCCCCTAAAGTAGCAGAAGATCCTGATTACCTTGTTAAAAACAATATTGAAATCAGAAAAAACAGCTACATAGATTCACAAACAGTTAACCCAAATAATATTGATTGGGGTTCAATTAAGCCTTATCAGTTTGACCATTTTTTAGTGAAGCGTGCGGGTGAAAAAAATCCCCTTGGTGAAGTGAAATATTTGTTCCCTAACCCCGAGGCTATATATGTTCATGATACACCTGCAAAGCAGCGATTTAGCCAAACAAGACGTGCGTTATCGCATGGCTGCATAAGAATTGAAGACCCTTTTTCACTTGCTCAAGAAATAATTAAACATCAAGGTGAAGAGCATGCATTGGCACAAGTTAACGATGCACGCAGTGAAAACAGCACACAAACATTTTATTTGGACGAGCCATTACCTATTCATTTAGTTTATTGGACTGCGTGGGTGGATGAAAACAAGCTCGTTAATTTTAGAGATGATATTTACAAACGCGATCAAAAAGCACTCCTAAAAAATGATAACCAGTCGGTTATTGCAGCATTATTAGAAAGTAAATAATGAGAGGTAATATGAAATTAATCGGTATTTTATTAATTAGTATGCTGACTACTCTGCTTAGTACGCATTTATTTGCTTCTCAGCCTGCTAAAACGGCTCATCAGGTTGTTGATATACAAAACAGGCCTGCTTTTGAGGACGCAGAATTTAGTTTAAAAATTAACGATATTGTCATGCCATACTCACTTTTTTCGGTGTTTGTAATGCCCAATGAGCAGGTTGAATTTGAAGTGCTATATGCGCAATCACCCGATGCTTACACATTAATTAGCGATGAAAAGTTCATGCTAACTGATACTAATCGTTGGCAATGGCAGGCACCGGATACTCCCGGCTTAACATCAGTAATAATTGAATCGCCAAATAAAAAACAGCGTATGAAAATTAACGTGTTTGTAAAAGTACCTGCCGATAAAGTAGAGGGCGGAAAGCTAAAATATTACCAAATAGGGCATTACCCAAAGCAATCGCAAATTAAAGATTCAAAGCACTATATTGTTCCTGACGGGTTTGTTGAGGTGACTCCTGAGAATGAAAGTACCAAATTATCGCCTCACTTTTCTTTAAAAGAATTTGTGAGTAAGCAAAAAAGCAATCATCCCAAGTATCTTTTTTTACAAAATAAACTGCTGCTAAAGTTAGAAATGATTCGTAAGGAACTAATTTTAGAAGGCATTCCAGTTAGTAACATGGTGGTGATGAGTGGTTACCGAACACCTTATTACAATAAAGCCATTGGGAATGTGAAACTGAGCCGTCATGTGTTTGGGGACGCAGCAGATATTTTTATCGATAACGATGGAAATTACCGTATGGATGATATCAATAAAGATGCAAAATATACTATTGAAGACGCAAAAGTGATGGCAAATATTGTAGAGTCGTTAGCCAAACGCGAATCATTTAAAGGCTTATTAGGTGGGTTGGGCGTTTATGGCCCTAAACCGCACCGAGGGGCATTTATACATGTAGATACACGTGGTTTTAAAGCCCGCTGGGTAAGTAAATAAAGTTTACACCTAATAAATATATTAGCTACTTTTTATTAGGTGTAAGTGTTTTTATTGCAACATAAACGTTTCGTATTCTAGGTCTTCAAACTGCCTAGATAACCAAAACAAGCCAACTACAGAAGTAATTATTGTAGAAAGGGCAAATCCGTAGCCATAAAATTGTGGCCCAAGTGCAATAGATAAATACGTAAGCACAATGTTTAATGCTAAAAATAGGCCCGAAAGAACCAACACAGTAAAGCGTTTATCAAGATAGAACAAAATATTGAGAATAGATAAAAATATTACCTGCACGCCTACGCCTACTACATCAATAAAAAGTAGTGTTTTATAGTTAGGATCAATCCCAATATAGGTAAGAATTTGCTCGCCCCACAATAGTAAACATGCAACAGTAATGCCTTGAATTTTAAATATGTCGTACAAGCCACCTCGGGCTGTTGTGATCATGTTGTCTTTTAAAAAGTAAATTTCTTCGAGCGAGGAGCCACCCCTTATCGCAGAATAAAACCTGTCATATTGTTCTACAAAGTCAGTTTCCATTCTTACTAAAAATACCGCCATGCCGGGAATAATTGATAAATAGGCCAAAAATATGGGGAGATCGTAAATTGGGCTAGCTCTAAGGGGGCCTATAATATGTATGGATGTACTTGGTGAAAACCAAAACAAAATTTTATCTGCCCAAACGCCAATATTGTAAAATAGCCCGCAAAAGAACAGCATGTAATAGACTTTTTTTCGACTCATAAAGTCGAAGCTTATTAGTTTATTACCTGGGTAGCGACGAATAATCATGAATAAAAAACTAAAAAATAACAGTGCCTCACCTGCAAAAAAAGCAAAAAAGAGTCCATCTAATTGCCAGTCACGTAGTAATAATGCAAGTAGCACCATAAACGCGTATCCGCTGAGCATAGTGATTAAAATAAGCCGATACTCTTTCATACCCGATAAAAATATAGCACCAAGCCATTGATTACAAAGGCTAACAAAGCCACCTAAAATAATAATTTTGGTTACAACGGGTAAAGGTAAAAATGGCCAAACAGCAAATCCAACCAGTAATGCACCAATCGTTGTAATAAGTTGTGCACCCAGTAAATTGGGGAGTACTGAGTCATCGTCTTTTGTAAAAAATAAATCTGCCACAAATCGCGTTAGCATAAGCTGTAAGCCGCCAGTTAATATTAACGAGGCCGCCATCATGTAAGTTATCAGGGTTAGAAACTGAATAATTAACAGCTTAGGTAATACTATTCCAAGGCTTAAAATACCAATAAGCATTAGAGCGATGATCGACAATAACCAAGGGCCTGAACCGATGAGACCAGCGTAGCTATAGGCTTCAAAAACAGAGAGGAGGGTATTTTTTTTGAGAATTTTCCGTATCTCAAAACCTATTCCGGCCATGACATTGTATCCTTATAAAGCTTGTCGTATCGGGCAAACATGTGGCTTTCGTCATAAAATGCTTTTACACGTTTTAAGCCGCTTGATTGATACTCATGCCATTTATCGTCGTTATTAAGTATGTTTGTAATTTGTACGGCTGTATCGCTTGGCGATGCAATAGAAACAACTTCACCTGCTTTACCTAAAGCCTTGTCTTGTTCTGTGGCACCTTCAATAATTTCTCGACACGAGCCAACATCACTGGCTAGAACAGGTACGCCTGCTGCCATTGCTTCTAGTAACACTAAGGGTTGGGCTTCAGAAATAGATGTTAATGCAACAAGGCCTAACTTAGGGAGTATTTCAGCTATATTTTGCATACCCAAAAACTTCACGCTGTTCTGTAACTCAAGGCTGCCCACCAGTAACTGGCACTCTTTGTAGTACTTTGGGTCTTCTTCAAAAGGACCTATGATCCATCCCTCTATTGCGGGCATGCTTGATTGCACTTCTTTAATGGCACGAATAAAGGTTTTAATGTCTTTGATTGGTACTACACGCCCAATTAAGCCTACTGTTAATGGAATAGTTTTAGAGCGTGCAGCCAGTGCTTTAGCGTAGTGAGCGGTTTTAATGCCGTTTGGTACGACTAAAGAGCGCTTCTCACAGGCTCCATCTTTAATTTGGCGCTGCCTATTACCTTCGTATAGTGAAATTATTCTATCGGCTTGGTGGTAACTCGTGCGGCCAATTTGCTCGAAAAAAGTGATCCACATTCGGCGAATAAAGCCCATTTCGGTATTTAAGTTTTTACCTAAAATAGCTTCAGACTCTTTTATCCAATCAGCTTGAATTAAGTCTATTTTTCGCTCTTTCGTATAAATACCGTGCTCTGTTAATAAGTAAGGCGTGTTATTAATTACGCTTGCACCTGCACCTAAAAAACCAGCATAGCCTGTAGAAATAGAGTGTATAAGTTTAACATTCGGTAATTGGCGGGCAATATCTGCAATTTTAAACAAAGGCTTATACAAATTACGGTACGACCAAAAGAAATCAATAAAAGATGATTCGTCGCAAAATGTTAAATAGTAGTCAGCCAATACCTGCCAAGATGACTCGCTATATAAAAAGTCAGCTTCGTTTATACCGTTTTTTTGCCCAAGTTGTTCAAATGTAAATTCAAGTAACTCGGTGGGAATAGGCTCTTTTGAGTCTCTAAAATAACGTTGCAGTTGCTGCCAAAACTCAAACAACTCTTTTTTATATTTAACGCCGTGCTTTGCTTTTATATCAGTATTATTTTGCTCTACTAGATAATGAACATGCAATTTTGTAACATTTTTTGGAAGTGTGTACTTAATATCGCCATAGTGCTCAGAAGCACCGCCTAAAAAAATAAGCTCAAAGTTATAATGAGGTAGCCCTTCAATAATTTGATGAACCCAACTTGATACCCCCCCCCGAACATAAGGATAAGTACCTTCTAATAATAATAATATATCGGCATTGGGTTTAGGCATTCCAATACTCCTGTAATTGGCGAAGTTCGCTCCCTTTAGGTTGTTCAGGTAACTCTTTTAAGTAGCGTTTACAGTCATCATACTTATTCATGCAAAAGGCAACTTCGGCTTTGTAGGGTAAAACATGGCGACGCGCCATACCTAATTCAGTTGCTTGTACAAGAAAATCAAGCGCACGTTCGTAATAACCAAGTGCTAAATAAACACGCCCTAAAAATACATAATTGGCTGGTTTTTTTGCGTACTCGATACTTTGTAAACTGAGTGCTTCAGCTTTTTCTAATACGTATGTTTTTAAAGCGCCTTGTGCAAGCCCTAAATAACTAAGCTCCCAATATACGTGTGCTAACTGTTCTTGTAAGTTACTTAGCTCAGGCTGTTTTGTGGTGTTAGCAATTTGGTGTTGATAAACGCTAATTTTTTCGTTTAATTTTGTTTCTTTAGCATCAAGTGTTGAGTAGGCCAGTAAGCGTATATCGTCTTCTAAATCTTTGAGTGCGAGTTTTAATATTGGGATTGCTTGGCTGTCGCGCATGTGGCGAGCAGCCATTACTGCAGTTAAGCGTTTGTTAGGTTCGCTTGCGTATTTTAAAATGGCTTTTACACCACCAATTGAATAAGTAGGGTTCGCCGAAATATCAGGAACTTCAAAGGGGAGTTCTGGAATTTCATGCTCTATTATTTCGGTATCATCACTTTTAAGTGGCTTACATAGCGCAAACGTAAGCGCCATCACAACACCTAAAATACCAAATACAGGTAAGCTAAACAGTAATAAGAATAATAATAGCGTGCCATTTATAAGCGTTGTTTTATATTTTTTAGGAATTAAAACGTAGCTCACAAAGGTAAAAAGGATGCTTGCAATGGCATGCAGTAAAATTACACTAAACCAGTTTGGTGTACTAAGAATTTCTTGCAGTGCAAAATACTCGCATAAACATGCAACTAAGGCGGCTATCACAACTTTAATCATGTAGGGCTACCAGTTTAGATAATTCATCCTTATTGACTGGAAACGCTACTTCTTGCTCAATAATAATATCGAGTTCTTGTAATGTTTTACCGGTACGTTCTTTACACCAGCTATTCATTCGCATTACAAAACCATCTTTTTCAAGCTCATCGGCAAGCGGCATCAGTATTAACAGAACTTGTTTTTCATTATCGTATAAATAGATGTCTAACCCTCGGCGAGCCTCGGTTAAATACTCCATTAACCTTCGAGATTCATCATTAATACTTAGCGCGTTCACCTTTAAAAAGTGTGAAGGAATTTTATAACGCTTTGCTTCTTTGTTTGCGTGTTTAACTTGGCGCTTAAAGTATGGCGACTCTTCACGGGTCATTATTGGATTAGTGATTTCGTGACGCAATAAATCACCAATGTGTCCGGCCATAACGGCAAGTAAAGTAAGGGTGTTTTCTTTGAGAGCAAAAAACTTCACTTTTTCAACTAAAATAGCCCCATAAATTGTGTCGTTCACATCAATCAATGGAATAGCAATATGATACTTGCTATCACTCGATGAAGCCTTTGGATTTTTAAGTGACACCAGTTCTTTTTCGTCAAACATGGCAGCTATTAATGGGTCTGAATTAGATGGCTCACTCATTTTTCCTACACTAGCTAGTGCAGGCTCTTGTATTTTATCGTTTTCAACTTTATATAAGCCTGCTTTTTCTATCGAGCCATATTCTATAAATAGATTTAAAATAACCTCAGCGGCACTGTCTAAGCGTCTTTCTTTTAATTTACCAATTGATTCTCGTACGGCTTGTAATGACTCACGTAAACTAAGTGTATGTCCAGCAAGCATTTGTTCGATTCGGTCATGTGATGAGCTAATTAAATGATACTGGCGCGTAAATTTTTCAAGTCGGTCTGATACATAGGCTAGTTGAATGCTTTGCTGTTGATTAGTTCGCTCCCATACATCTCTAAATTCACCTGCCACCATAACTACAATAATGTAGCCAATCATTGCGTTAATATTAAACTCACTTTTAGGGTCTAATATATTGCTTTGTATTAGCAATAATTGCCCTACTAGTAAGGTTAAAATACTAATAAAACCTTTTGAAAAGCCATAGCGTAGAGCAACAAGCAACGGCCCTAATACTGGCCAAGAAAACCCTCCTTGCGTCCAATAGGGGTCCTCAGCATTAAATAGAACAGGCAGCCCTAAAGCTAAAGCGGTAAAAAAACATACCTCAGCCCATATCTGTAGCTCAGGAACGTCTCTTGGGCGTAAGAAATGTGTTTTCACTCACTAACCTCAATATAAGACACTAAATCGGCAATTACATCTTGCGCAGTTGCTGCAATGCTATCGCGTCCCCAACCGCTTTTTGCAATGGTGCCGGTCCAAATTGGCGTTGTTTCACCGTTTTTTGTAAGCAATAAAGTAAGTGCAACCACTGGCTCTCCATCAAGACCTGCTTTGTAACGCCATTCTTCAATACTGCCACTAAGTACATAGTCAGCTTGTTGAGTATTGAGCCATTGCATTGCGTTGTTTAAACGGTATTGATCGTCTAAAGGTGGCAGGTCTTTACTGCTATTTCTTGGTGCACGAAGTAACTTAGGTAGCTTATTTTGTTGCCAAATACTTGCTAAAATATCTTCAGCGCGCTCACCTGCCAGTGGTGTTTGTGCATGATTAACAAGCGGTAATAAAGCTACGGTAGTTGCTGGGCTAATTTCGATATCATCAGCAATTCGACTTGTAGTACACGCCGACAAGAGCAAAACCAAACTAAGTATAACTAAGCGAAACATATTCTCTCCTAACATTAAAAATGTATGTAATATCCTAATTGTAACTGTGTATCTGAGTTACCGACCTTATTACTACTTTGGTAACCGAGCTGTAATTTAAATAAATCATCACCAAGTACTGACCATCCAGCACCACTGGAAACAGACACATCAATTGTATCGTTCAGTGTTTGGTAGCCTGTACTTATGTCAAATAACCAAGACGGACTGGCACCCAAGTATGGGGGCGTTAATGAGCCTGTTGAGGCAAACGAAGTACCTAGGGCAAAACGCCTAAAAGGTTCAATAACTATGCGTCTGGGTCTTCTATTTGTATTAATAGCAGTATTTACTGGGTCAAAGTCTTGCCATTGCGCACTAAAGTAGGCGTTCCAAATGGGGCGATCTTTTAAAATACTGTATTGGTAGCGTGCGTTATATTCTTGTCCATTAACGAGTGTGCTGTCGTTGTCTCTACGCGTGAACGACATAGCAGCTGCTGATAGCTGCACGCTTTGCCTGTTATCAATATTATAATTTATATAAGCCGTGGCTTTATTAAGTTGCGCATAACTTAGTAACACTTCAGATTGGCGGTTTTCGGCGTTGTATTGTAAGTTTACGCCAACCTGAGTACGCGCATCCCACTGATAACGAGAGTCTAAACTTAAGCCTTGTCGGCTAACAATATCGCCCTGATGCGTATCAACTTTTGCATTAAAAGCCCACCGGCCAAACGTCATTGTATTTTCTATTGCGAACAGCAGTCCGTTATTACCAAGGTTTTGCTGATCGCTAAGGCTCAGTTTCCACTGGCCTTTTGCATAAGGAAAATACACATTTATGTCGTATTGCGTACTATTTAGCCCGGCTTGCGGTGATAGATTTACTTCAAATGCGCGAAAGTAAGCTGTGCGCGCGTTTCTTAAAAAGCCTAGCTGAGCTTCACTTGGCTCGTTAATTAGCTCTTCATACCAACGTTGCATAGTTGCATAAGGTTGGTTCAAGTATAAAAGCGCACTTAACTGATCGTTTTTGCCAAGTGTATTTGTATCAAATAATTGTTTTACTTTACTAAATTCACCTTGAGTCATGTACAGCTGAAGTGCTTGCCAGGGCTCAAGTTTTTGCGCAGCACGGCGTGATAACCACCAGTTTGCTTGTGCTGTGCCTATGGTTTCAGGGGCTAACTCATCGAGTGTGTTTAGCTGCATTAAATGTGGCATAGCCATAGCGCCAGCCCATCTAAACATAAGTCCTCGATATGCATATTTATCTTTAGGTAAATGCTGAAGAAGATAATGATTAAGCTCTGTGGCGTTGGCGTAATAGCCAAGTTGTTTCATTACATCGGCTAAGTTTACTAATGTGGTTAAGTCGCTAGGCTCAGCTATCGCTAGTTTACGTAAGTAAAAATAAGCACTGTTATATGACTTTTCATAAATAGATAAGCTCGCTAAAAGTTGACCCCACGCATATGTTGGGTTGTTGTCAGCATAGTTATTTAAAATACGTTTAATCATGATGCTGTCGTGCATTTGCAGTGCTAACCAACCTTGCACAAGTACTACGTCAGGATTGTATTCGCTCAGTTTTGCGGCGCGGTTGAGCGTTGTATACGCTGAATTTAAATCGCTCTGATTTTGATACCAGCTAGCAAGCGTTAACCAAGCAGGGTATAGCGCCTTGTTGTAGCGTTGCTTGTTCAGTTCGTTATAGACTCGTTCAACGGCGTTTGAATCGTTTATTTGCGTACTTAAATTAGCAATGTCAATTAGCTGACTTTCGCTCAGCGAAGATTGCTGCCATAAATGCGCAAGTAACGCTTTGGGGTTGCCTTCAAAGCGTATTTGCTGGTACTGCAATAAATCGCTTTCGCCTAATTTACCCAGTGATTTAAGTTGTTCAAGGGCATAAAGCTGTTCTTTTTTATCATTTACCCTGAGCGCCATGTCAACGCGAGCACTCCAAAACTCGTCGTCGGTACTTTGCTGTTTTTGCTTTAAAATGGTTAGTGCCGTGTTAAAGTCGTTATTTAACCAAAACGCACGGGCTAGCCACATTAAATCTTCTTCGTTTTTGGGGCCCTGATAAATAGGCCATAAATTACGTAAACCGCTTAAGTTACCTGTGTCATGTAATACTTTTGCTTTCCAATATTGTGATAATACACTTTTACCGTTTATGCTTTCAAAACGCTCTATGTGCTTGAGCTCTTGTTTGGCATCGCCAATAAACTCGTTGGTTTGCATCCATTTAGTAAAGCCATTGCCTTTTAGTTGCCTATTTTTAGCTTTGTAAGCGTAAATGTCGTTAGCGTCTTGGTACAAGTATAAAGCCGTTGCATCGTTAATACTGTCTGTAAGCATAGCTGCGGTAACGGCTTTATTTATCATTAACCATTTAAATTCTTTGAGTGCAGCTTTTGGCTTATTAAGCCAGCGCTTTACTTTCCAGTTAAGTAAATGAAGATCTTTATCGTTAGGTTTTTGTTTTAGTAGTTTAGAAAGCAATAATTCAGCGCCGTTAGCATCGCCATTGGCTAAGTGAAGCTGCATTGCCTGTGTTAAATACTTAATATTGTTAGGCTCTTCTTGCAGCAGTTTTGTAGCTGCAATAATTGCATCTTCTTTATTGCCTGCTAAGTCAGCAAGATAAAGTGTGCGCTTTATATTTGATTGATCTCCATATTGCTTCCACCACGCATAAGCCTGCATCGCTTCGTTTGCACCCAGTGCGGTTTCAATGGCTTTTTCGGCTATTGTTTCGCTCATGTTATTTTTGTAAAGCAGCAACGCTTTTGCAGGTTGGCCTGCGGTTAACCAATAATCAGCGGCAATTAACGGCTTTTTGTGTGTTTCATAATATTGTGCAAGCTTTACATTCAAGCCGAGTGCTTTAGCTATGGTAAGAATGTCTTCGTTCCATGGTTTATAGGCACTAACCTTTAATGAAAGTTCTTCAAATCGGTCATCTACATTGGCACCACTTGCAAGCCATAATGAGTAAAGTAACTTTATTTCAAGTTCTGTTTTACGCTTACTTTTTGGCAGTTTTTCAAGCTCATTAGTTGCGTTTGAATATTCACTCAATGCTATATGAAGTTCAGCCAATTTAGCGCGCAGCTTTTCATTGTTAGGGTCAGTATTAAGTGCAGCATGCAAGTATGACTTTTCAAACGTGTAGTCTTGTGAAAGTGCGTCGTCTTCAAAAAATAAGGTGTGCGGAAATAGTGCATATAATGAAAAACAGCTAACAGCGAGTATTGTTAAAATTGTTTTTATAGAAACTAAATGAGGGCGCTTTTTGGTATTCATTACTTAGCAACCCCTGTGCAGTTTAAATAACCAAAAAAATCACCTGCAGGCAGTTTAAAGTGGGTTATTTTCCCACGAGTGATACCTTTATACCTTTTTCCCATGTGAGATATAAATTGGCATGAGCGGGCATTCACTAAATCAAGTGTTGCAGGTATCCACGCTTTAAAAGTAACAGCGCCATTTACTTGCCATGTATCTATTACTACATTGGCAGAGGCTAAATAAGGGGCATTATCTTTTTGGCTATGGTCAAAACTAATACGCGAGATACCCTCATTAGTGTGTATGTAGTTGCCTTGTTGCGTTACTCCTAGCAGCCCATCGCTTTGTGATATGTTTGCAATATCAAAGTCGCTTGGTATACGAAGGGTGCGAATATTTTTTGAGCTAAACAACCAATCTCCTTTACTATTTTTAGCTAAGGCAGAAAAGTAAAAATCTTTCGCAATTTTTGCATAGTGGCTTAAGTACACCGGTGTATTAGGTCTTTGTAATACATAGTCAATATTATGCTTTAGGGCATCAAGCCCTGCAGGAACTTCGCCAGAATAAAAATGATAGTAAATAGTATAGGGCTTTAACCTGTATGGCTTTTCGGTTATTTCAAAGGTTTCTGTTAGTCGCTTAAATCCGTAATACGGGCCATGCCATAAATTAGTGTATACGTTTTCGTTCAGTATTGGCGCGTAAATTTGATACAGTAAATCACCCTCAGGGCGCGCAATCGGCGATATATGTGAAAGGCTTGGGTTATCACCATTTACCTTAGTATTACCACCATTTACGTTTAGTACGCCAGCATTGCGCGCTATTTTTAATGCGTCTGGCCCAGGTGTAGCATCGCCAGACCATAGCATAAGCACTGTTTTTTTTCCTTTAGGTACTAGCCTTTCATTAATATAATTAATGGTGCCGGTAATTTCTTTTTCTAAGCTAATTGTGTCATAGCCAGGTACATCTAAGTGAAACCCATAGTCAGTATTTTCTTCATCAATCTCTTTTCTGCCAGAAAGCGCGGTCCAAAAGTAAGGGTGACTATAAGTATGCGAAGCGACCTCTACATAGGGAAGTTCAAAAATACTGCGCGCAATTTTTTCTAGTTTTTTACTGTGCTTAGCATGAATTCCTCCAGGCTCTATATCAGCCTGAATAATAGAAGATGTAATGGGAAGTTTATAAGGTTTAATAATGTCATCGCGAATGACCTCTGCGGCATACGGGCTGCCGTCAAAGTGTGCAATGCTGGTAAAGCCATCCCCATCTATATGCATAGTAAGCATACGCCTGCCACTTTCGGTCGTTGTATCGGGTGCTAATATAGCGGGTAACCCCATGGCTTTAGTAAGCAGTGTCAGTGGGTCAATAACCCAATTACTACCTTCCATTGGGAGCGTATCAATCAGCCATGGGGCAACAATAACTGCGCCATATTTGGTTTTGGCGCTTTGTACAACTGTGCTGCCATCAGCCGCTTTTATATCAATAAGAGTGGTAGCTTCTGGCGCTAATTTTAATAAATAAGGTTTGGTAATGGCAGGCGAAGAGCTTGACTCACCTTTTAACCATGGTGCTAAATAGTTAAGTTCATAAGGCCCTGGAGGGGAGCTGTTAAGTGTTTCCACGCCTAATGCGGCTAATAATTTAGCTGATTGTGGTAGCTCACCTACCACTAACTGAGGCACGGTACCTAGGCTAGCTTCGAGCCAATTTATTACACTTGGGGAGTAAAAGCCCCCCATGTTTGTCCATGAAACAATTCCAGCATGTAAACTTGGATCAACTAATGGCAACTCTCGTTTTGCTATATCAATGTAGTCAGGAATATAACCTAAATACTCAATAAGAGTGGCTAGCTTTAAATGAACTGTAGAATAAATAAGGGGTTTTAAGTCACTATTGTACGGAATAAGTACGCGCCTAGGCACGGGGCTAATAGTTGATGTTCCCCAGGTTTGTAAATGCCCATCGGTCACCCAAGCACTAAACCCAGAAGCGATAATTTTTTCAGCCATTACAAGGCGTTTGTCAGGTTTTGCATAGTCAATTACTTGAACATTAAAACCTAAGCTTTGCGCTTTTTTAAGTTGAGTTGTTAACCATGCTTGATCGTTCTTAGAGGTTAACTTGTAGCTATTATCAAGTGGATTAAAGTGGCTAAATAATCCCTCAGCAACTAAGTCGGTTGCAAGGTTTTGTAGGCTTGGCAGTAATTCAAAGCCACGATTGAGCACTAATTGCTTTTTAAATACTAAAGACAGATCTTTTATTATTGAAACTAATCCAGCTTGCTGCGCTAATTTATCGTAACGTTCGTTATCTAATAATTGATAGCTATCAAGGGTGTCTAAAAACAACCCACTAAAGCCACGTTCTTTTAATATAACAGCCGAGCTATTTAATTGTTGTTGCCATTGCTTTGAAGTTAAATCGGAAATGTAGCTATTCCAATTTGGGTTTGTAGTAAGTGAATAGTCACTTTTATTATATGATTCGCCAATGCTCAAATAAGCATAAACAGCAATGTTACGTTCTTTAAACCAATTTAATTCATGCTCAGTCACTAACTCAGGTTGCACAACAACGCGTGAGTAAAAAGTCATTTCAGCTAAAGGCATTGGGGCTGAATAGTAAAAAGCGATGCTGTTATTAACGGGCTTTGCTAGTAACTGCGCTGATACTAAAAGCAAAAGCCATAAAATATATTTCATTAATGATTCGTTATGTTAATTTTAAACTATTGCTCAAAGGAAAGCATTTCGAGGCTTTTCTAGTTATTTTGTATTAGTTATTAAGTATTATTATATGTTAACAAAAATAAAAGGTCTATCATGTTGTTTTAAATTTATACTAAATTAATCTATTATTTAGGTGGTGTTATTATTGCAAGTTAATGAATTTAAATAAATAAAACCTTTAAGAAAGGCTTGGATTTTAAACGAGATTTGTAAAGAAATGTAAGTTTTTATTGTCAGTTCTGGATAAATTTAAAAGCCATTTCGCTTATAAAATGGCCTTTAAAAAGTTTATTGTTTTAAATATTAATCATTACCTAATACAAATCATGTTTCTTCCTTGCGATTTAGCTCTGTACAAAGCGCTGTCGGCGGCACACATTAATGCTTCAGATGTTCTATATTGGTTATTGTATTCACACGCTAAGCCTTGGCTAACACTAATTTTAACGTTGTCAGGTAGGCCTATTTCTCTAAAGTTTAAATTTAAAATTCTATCTTGAATACGCTTGGCTATCATCTCAGCGTTTGAAATATGAGATCGCGGTAATACCACGGCAAACTCTTCTCCACCATATCGGGCAACTAAGCTGTCTTTTGACGGCAGGCATTCTTCAATTGTTTTTGCTACTTTTTGCAAGCATTTGTCACCTTTTACATGCCCAAAGTTATCGTTAAATAATTTAAAATAATCAATATCAATCAATATAAAACTTAATGGTTGCTTGTTCATTAGACATGTTTGCCAATCTTTGTGGATTGTTTTTTCTAACGTTCCACGATTTGCAATACCAGTTAGGTGATCGAGCTTTGAAAGTGTTTCGAGTACTTTATACTTTTTTATGTGTTTAGAAATGTCATGCATGATGCAAATAAATAAAGGAGTATTATTAGTTGTTGCTGGTGGAATGCATGAAACCGAAAGTTCTACATCTAAAAAGTTACCATTAGCTTTAATTATTTTTACTTCTTTGGGGCCATGATTTAGCGGCGTTTGATAATTGTTTTTCCAACTTTCAAACATGTATTCGTAATCGTCACGGTATTGCTCTTGTAAAAAATGCTGCCACTTTTTACCAATTAATATATCTGAAGGAACATTAAAAAATCGTGCAGCTACCGGGTTTACCGATTCAAAAACACCTTGTGCATTCACAATAAATATAGCATCGGCCATCACGTTAGTGACATTAATAATCGCGCTTATTTTTTCATTGTTAACACGTTCAGAAAGGCTGTTTACTAATGTTGATACAGCGATATTTTCGTTATTTAGTTTGCTGTGTTGATTATTGTTAGACATGGCAGTTGCTCATTTTTATTGTTAATGAAACTTGATGTCTAGCAGTGTATTCAATTTATGGGTTTTAAACCTTTCGGTAATCTTCTTTTTTAAGTTGTTGTTTTATTAGTTATTATTGGTTGATAGCTAAGAGGGGGGGGGTATAAATTAATTACACAGGCATAAATTAGTCCTGTGCAATTTAGAAATTAATTGTTGTTAATTAAAGTTCTTTTTCATTTTCAACTTGCGGATCAGCGCTTTTATAGGCTCTGCCATTGCACTCAACGTTAAATACTAAACAGGCAGTGCCTGGGTTTTCATCGGTATCGATAATGGTAATTGTACGGCCGCTATCGCTTACTTTACAGCTGAAGTTCTGGGCGCAAGGCGTTTCTTTATCGACATCAGTAATAGTAGCGCCGGTGAATAAAAAACCTTTAGCAAGCGTGGCTTCATCTAAACTGTAAATGCCTGCGGTTTCGGTTCTAACAACTCCGCCGCCAGTCACTTCATTGCCATTTATAGAGTATGTAAAGTTAGCTTCGCCGTCATTGCCTAGCACAATGTTGACTGTAAAGTGAATTTGCTCTTGAGTGTTATTCATATTATTTCCTTTTGTATTTATGGTTATAGTTGAAAGTTGTTGATGCCTAGTTTAACTAGGCGTGCTTTTGTTTTGGATATTTCGTTTGCACGATTTAAGCAGGTATAAGCTTGCACAATCGGGTAACTTATCTGAATGCTTAAACTTGTTTTTGTTGTTGCGGCAATAGCATTAACAGCGCTTAAGCAAAACTCACTTATTTTTTCATTATTAAAAGCTAATTTTGCTTTTAGTAAATTGACTCTTGTATGGATTATATTGTTTCCAGTTTGCATTTGATTAGCTATTTGTTGTTTATAGTCTTCACTATCTTCAAGTTCTGCTAATAATTTTTCTGCCTTAGATCTTAACTCCCTATCACTAAAATAGTGAATAAGACTTATTTGTGTATTAATTGCAAAGCTATTTTTAAAGCCTTGAGCTTTCAAGAATTTGATAATATTTATAATTCGCTTATCAACGTTTTTATTATTTGAAAGTACTAACTGGTGGGCCAGAAAACGATAGTAAGCACGCTGAAAATATTTACTTTTTGGATCTTGAAGTCGAGCTTTGTCTATTGTTTTCGTCGCTAGCTGCGCTTTTTCGTAAGCATCTCGTTTATTAGGAAGATAACTCAAAAGATAACTCTGCTGAATATAAATATTTGCAATGCTTTTAAATAGACCTGCGTCTATTGGGTAGCTAATAAGCATATTATTTAATTCGTCTGATGCATCTTTATAAATGCTTAGTGCTGCATTAAAGTTACCTAAACTCTCTTCTGTTTTTGCTAGCCAGCTGATTGTGTCAGCCTTATCACGTAATAAGTTTTTATTATTGGGTTTAAGCTCAAGGGCTTTGTTTTTAAGGGCAAGCGATTTTGTAAAGCGTTGTTTCGCGGCTGTGTAGTCAAATTTCTCTGTGTATAATGACCCCAACGAATTATGTGAATACGACAACTCCATAATGGCATTAAAATCATTGGGTGCTAACGAATACATTTTCTCACTGTAGACATGATATTTCTTAAATAATGGCTCAGTAGCAGCGTAATCACTTTTATCATAATGGAGCTGGCCGAGCCAAAAAGCATTGGCACCGGCAAGCGTGAGTAGTTCTAAATTGTTAGGCTGTATTTTTAAGAGTGCTTCAAGGCGAGTGCGGGCGTTTTCAAAGGCGGTGAAGGCCTCAATGGTTTTCCCGCGGGAATAGGCCACTTCCCCCATGGCTTCGAGAGTTTGCGCGTACTGAAAGCGACTTTTAAATTCGGCTTGTTGACTGCTAAAGTTAAATAGCGAGCTTGGTTCCTCAACTTGATTAGTAAAATACTCAAGTGCTTTATTACTAATGCCATCCAGTAAATCCATACGCTTTACGCTGCGTAACTTGTCGGCAAAATCACCTACCATAAACCCGAGTAAGCTTTCGGCTTCTTGGCGTTTTTGCTGTGCAAGTTGCTGTGCTTGAAAGCTGGTAAAACTCATAAACAGGGCTACGCAGGTAAGTAAACAAAGCAAAGCGACCGTGCCACGTTTTATGGTTGTTTTTGTTTTACTATGCTTAAGAGAGCTGGCTATAAGGGCGTGTTCGTCATCGTCTAATTTAAATAGCTTATCATTAAGTAATAGCTGCGCTTCTTGTAGCGGTTTACCTGACGCAAGGAGGTAAGCACTACTTTTATCCTCATCTATCCAATTTTGTGCTTGGTGTTGTAAGCGGCTTTTTATTGCTAATGCATCTTTGTGATCGCTTATCCACTGCTTTGCTCGTGGCCACTGGCGTAATAAGGCTTCGTGCGCAAGGCTAAAACAGGCTTCGCCATTTTGTAAGTGCGATACAAATAAGCGGCTGTCTACCATGGCTTGTACAAGCTCTTTTTGGCTGATGTTGGTTAATGCTTGCCAGCGGGCTGCGCGGCTAGTGACGGTTTTACCGTCAGGGTTTAGCGTTACTAATTGCGATAACACGCTTTTTAGTTGCTGCTGTTGCTCGTTACTAAGGGCAATAAATACATCTTCTGCCTTCTTACCTATGGCGCCCTCAATACCACCGAGCTTTGTGTAAATACTGTGCAGTAGCTCGTTGTTATCACTGCGCTGTAAGTACAGCTCTTGCAGAGTGTATTGCAGCATGGGTAATGCATCGGGGTTATTGGCGGTGTCGGCGCAGAGTATTTCATCCAGTGGTGTTTTAGTGTGTGGGTCTTGTGAAAACGTTAAATTAGCGGTTATTGCTGGCATGCGAATAATTTGTTGTAGTTCGTGCCGGTTTGGTGGTGTTAAGTCGTAATGTGCGCCATGAGCTTTACCTGCCATAAGGCTTGGTTGCTCAACAACTAAAGGGTAAAAGTCGTTTCTACATGCACTGAATACAATGACTGCTTTAGACGTTGCTAAGCGTTCAATAACCGATAAAAATTGGCTACGTGTTTCGTTATCAAATAAAGGTGATGAAAGTAGGACCTCTAAACGATCTATGAACAAAAATAATTTCGGGTTTTTGAGTGTTGTTACCGTTTTAGTTAGGGCATTTGTTAAAGTATGAATAACGTTATTGGTGTTTTGCGTTAATTGCTGGGCGAGTGTTTCGGCACTTAAACCATCAAATACAGGAAGGTTATTTATATCCCAATCAAGCATGGCAGACGCTAAGTCTAAATAAAGTCGACTGTGGTCAATATCTGCAAAATCTAGTTGAGTATACGAAACAACACCAATCCCGTTGTAGCCGCGCTCATCAAGCAGTTTAGGTAAAATGCCTGCGTTCACTAAGGATGATTTTCCAGTACCACTTGGACCTAAAATTAAGCAAAAAGCGCGACCAAAATTCACTTGGCTAGCCACTCTTTCCAATAAAGTGGTAATAGCCTGATTTCGGCCAAAAAACAGGTGATTATCGGTTGTATTATAAGCGCTTAATCCTAAGAAGGGAGAGCCACCTTGCCAGCTTGTTACTTTGGGGGCTTCTTCACTTAAAGGAAAGTCTAACTTTGCAATAATACGGTAGCCACGTTTTCTTATTGTTTCTATGTATTGTGGTGCACTTGCTTTATCGCCAAGAGCTTTACGTAACTGTGTGATTGTTTTATGTAACGGATTATCACCTACTTCAATATTTTTCCAACAGTGGTTAAGTAGTTCGTCACTGCTAACAAGCTCCCCTTTTTTTGAGCATAAATAGATCAAAACATCCATGGCTTTTGGTTCTAGCTGCTTGTTTTTACCAGCATGTTGAATGCTGTTTGATAGGGGGCTTACCTGCCAATCGCCTAAATAAAATGGGCTGAGGTTCATAGTGACTCATTGTTGTTTTTGCTGATCTAAATATGTATCGGCTTGTTAAGCTGTAACTTTATAGTACAGAAAAAATGGCAAACCAGTATGGCTTTTAGTCAGTGGTGTTGAGTTATTTTAACGCCAGCCCTTGGCTAGACCAGCGTTGTATTTACAGTTATAGGTCGTTTTTATTTATGGTAACAACACGTTGCGGGAAAGGAATTTCGATATTGGCGTCGTTAATGGCTTTGTACACTCCACCGTTTATAGCTAACTTTGTTTCTATAATTTTCGTGGTGGGTACCCAGTATCGGTAGCTAAGGGTCACACCGCTATCGGCAAAGCGCTCAATGCCTATTTGCGAGTGCGGGTTTTGAGCAACTAACTCGTGTGCGTTGAGTACCTCTTCAATAAGATTAATTGCGGTATCGGCACATGCGCTATAGGCAATATCTATTTCACCCTTAACTAACGAGTAACTAAATGAGTTATGAATTATTTCGCCCATTATATGTTTGTTAGGGATGGTGATTTCTACTTTTTCTTCATCTATTAAAATGGTGTAGCCAAGCTCTATTGTTTTAACTTGACCGCTTACATTTTTAACTTCAATAGTATCGCCAACTACAAAAGGGCGTGTAGCGATAATGGCAAGGCCAGCACCATAATTAGACAGCATGCCCTGTAGTGCTAAACCTGCACCCAAAGAAGCTGCACCTATTGCCGCCACAAAGGGAGTAACACTTATCCCTATCTTGCCAAGCGCTATAATAATAACCATAACAATAAGCAGTACTTTTACAACACTACTAACAAAGTTTGTAAGCGTAATATCCACATTATGGCGAGTCATTAAATTGGCGACTATTTTAGATAGTTTTTGTGCTATCCAAAGGCCAATCAACAATATAAAAACAGCCCCTACAATTTGCATGCTGTAGGTAACTAAATACTCAGTGAGCATATTGTAATACTTTTCAAACTGTTCGATTTCAGAACTGATCATTATGGGCTTTTAACTCGTGTAATTAAATTTTTGTAAACTATAGCAAACTGTTTACTAAAAAAGGATAGAGGAGTGGGACTATTATGGCCGTTAGCAATGCACTGAGCGCCATAGCTACTGATGAAAATGCACCTATTTTAGGGTGTTCAGCAAGTGCCGCTGCTGTCCCAATAGCGTGGCAGGCCGTCCCCATAGCAACCCCTTGGGATTCATGACTGCCTATTTTTACTAATTTAAACAGCATGAAACCAAATAATGCCCCTAATAAGCCAATAAAAATAACCATAGCGGCGGCCAAAGAGCTGATCCCCCCCAACGAATCTGTAACAATTAACGAAATAGGCGTAGTGACGCTAAGTGCCGCCACAGAGGCACTTAACTCAGAAGGAACCTTAAAAAATACACTTAATAAAAAAGCCACAAAAGTTGCATTTACAATACCTAGACCGCAAGTACCTAGTATGAGTAATAGATTTTTACGTACATGAATAAACTGCTGATACAAAGGTAGCGCTAATGCGACAATGGCGGGCTCTAAAAGCCAGCTTAGTAGCTGGCTATGATGGGCAAACTTGGAGTAAGGCAGGTTTAAGTTAATCAATAACAAAGCAATAACGGCAATACTTAAAAAAACAGGGTTTGTAATTGACTTTAAAGCACTGCTTTTCATGCGTACGTTAAACGCCCTAAGCAGTAAAAACAAAGCAATAATTATAGGAACACACAACCACCAAATGTCAGGCTTTAATTCAGTCATTGTTTTTTCTGCTTTTGAAAAAAACCATCACTGAGCTAACTAGTAATAATGTACTTGCTGGCACAATAAAAATAACAGACATTAAAAAAGGCCAATTAGATTTTATAAGGTTTAGGTGTTCAATAAAGCCAACGCCAGCGGGAATAAAAAAAATAGGCATAACATTTAAAATTGGGGAGGCACAAGGCTTTAGGTGTTGCTCTTTTACTATGCCTGCTAGCAGCAACACCAATAAAATAACCATAGCGAGTAAAGGTGCAGGAAAGCTGCCTCCTGTATAATACATAATAAGTTTAGCGCAGGCTAAACACAGCAAAATGATTGCGCTACTTAATAGGTATTTCATCATTATTACTCAATTTAATAGGGTGCATTTAGTTTAACAATCAAAAACAGTGTGTACATTGTGCCTTAGTATTACCGATATTAATGCATTACCACCGTTTGGCGTTTTTGTATTTTATATCGGATTTACCTTTTGCTTTTGCAATGGCTTTTTTTGTATTTGGGTTTGCTAGTAAACGAATTTGACTCCAGGTTTCTTTTGCGAGTATTTTTCGTTGCCGTGACTTGTAGCTTAATTGAGTAATACGTTTTATGGCAGCTAGGGTATCGGGTGAGCGTTCAAGCAATGTACTCAGCAGTGTTTGGGTTGCAAGTTCGGTGTTGTTTGTCAGTTGTGTGACCAGTCCAAGCTCGTTTGCTTGCTCTGCAGTTATAGGGTTCGCATGGCTTGCAAGTAAAAGTGCTTGGTCGCGTTTAACTAGTCCGCCCATCATTACATTTGCTCCCATGTCAGGACAAAGCCCCCAGCGGGCTTCCATAATAGCTAGCTTGGCGTCATTGTGAACAATTCTGTAATCAGCTCCTAACGCTATTTGTAAACCCCCACCTAAACAATTGCCATTAATTTGTGCAATAACAGGTACGCTTAACGACTGCCAACCCAGTACAACTTTTTGGGCTAAGTTTTGGTTGCCGGGTAACCACTTAAACAGTAATTTTATGATATTTAAAGGTGAGGCCATAACTGCGGCAATATCAAGCCCTGAACAAAAATGATCGCCATCCCCCTTTATAATTACCGCACGAATAGTACGATCCTTTTTTATATTTTTAATCGTGTTATTTAACGACATAAACATGGCAAAGTTTAATGCGTTTTGTTTATCAGCTCGACTCAAGGTAACCGTTGCAATACCTTCTTGCTTTTCTAGTTTTATCATTATTAACTCCTCTGACCTGTTGCTTGAGCTTATGCGGTTAGAAAGGTGAAGTAAAGTGATGTAGTTTTTAAAATAGATTGAATTTATTTGTAAATGAGCAGTCTGAATGACTTGGTTTTATTTTGATAATTAACAAAGTGTGGTTTGAGGTTAAAAAAGTCAGGTTTTTAAACGCTTTTTTATCAAATAGCTAATCAGATTTGATAACATACCGCCAATTATTAAGGTTAAGGTTACGCAACTATGTCGGGTCCACGTTTATTTACAATCGAAGAAGCAACACATCAAGCTTATGATATTTTTTTAGAGTTAGCACCGAGTAACTTAAGTGATGACGACGTTGAAAACTTTAATGAATATCGAGAAGACCTTGGCTTTATTGAAGAAGATGAACCTGACGACCAGTGGCAAGATTTTGTAGCGCTTGAAATTGAGCCAGAACACTTTATTCAAGTGTTAGTGGGTTTAGAGTTTGATAATGAAGATGTGCTATTTGCAAAAATTTTAATTAGCCGTGATAAAGACGCTCCGTTTTGCCATATATTATGGAAAGAAAGTGAATAAGCTCCACTGCTTGTTTATTTTTTATTAAGTGGCGAGAGAGAATGTTGCGTAAGTATTTATTTATAATTTTTATTTTAATTAGTAGCTCTTGCTGGGCTGTTGATCCATTTGAAGATTTTCATGAGTATGGGCAGCTTTCTGACGAAGAGATCCATGATTTGCACAAAGGTGAAATGCTTTACGGCGATACTGAGTTTGGGTTTATTTTGTCTCGGGGAAATATTAATTCAACCAGCTTTAAGCTCAAAGGTAACCTGTACCAAGATTTTGAAAAGTGGCGAAACCAATTTAAAATTGACACCCTCTATAAGCGCGACGAAAATGACGACACTGGAGACAGCGACGTAACTGCAAACCGTGTATTTGTATCTGCACAAGGTAACTATAAAGTAGGCGTTAAAAACTCATCGTTCTTTATCTATGGCGATTACGAGGAAGATCAGTTTAGTGGCCTTAAATTCAAAAGTACCATTGCAACGGGGTATGGCGCACGTGTTTATCAGGGCACTAAGAACAAAGTCGATATTGATATAGGGCCTGGTCTGTATCGTTCGGTGGCTGATGAAGACTCAACGGTAAGTGATAGCGAAGAAAATAAAACCGGTTACTTACTTCGTGTTGCTATGCAATGGGAGCGACTGGTTTCAAAGCGCACTCGTTTTAATCAAGATGTGAGTATAGAGCAGTCATTGTCAGGGTTAAATTCACGATTAAAATCTGAAACTGCGCTGATTAGTCAGGTTATAGGGGCGGTGTCTCTTAAGTTTGCTTATATGTATCGTTATAATTCAAAACCCGAAGATGATAAACTTAAGTTTGATTCTGAGCTCAGTGCTACATTAGTGTATAGCTTTTAAGTATTTATTTAATTAGAGAATTATATGTATCAGCATAAACAGTATGCAGTGTTTATCTTTTTTGTTTTGACCTGGATTGGTGGCTTTGTAGCACTTGCGTGGAACTTAATAGGGGCAGATTGGCCGTTAATTATTTTTGCAGGTGTGTTGGTGCTGGTGGGCTTTTTGTTTCATGGCTTAACAGTTAAAGTTGACGATAAAACAATTAGCTGGGGATTTGGCCCGGGCGTGGCTGGCCAGCAAATTATGCTCAGCGATATTTCAGAGGCAAAAGCGGTTCAAAACTCATACAGACATGGTATTGGTATTCGAATAACGCACGATGGGTGGGTTTATTCCGTGTCTGGATTTAGTGCTGTTCAGCTAACGCTTAAAGATGACACCTTGTATAGAGTGGGTACAAACGATCAGCAAGGGTTATTAGACGCACTAAAAAAACAAAACGTACCAATGGCGCAGCCTCAAAAGCAACAAAGCGAACCCAAAGTGGTCAAACGCAATAACATGATATAAAAAAAAGCGCCTTAGGCGCTTTTTTTTGTATGTTTGAGTTAGTGGTCGTGACCACAACCCCCTTCGCCATGAACATGGCCATGAGTGAGTTCGTCTTCTGTTGCGTCACGCACTTCAAGTATTTCTACATCAAAGTTAAGTGTAATACCTGCAAGCGGATTATTGCCATCAACAATGACTTCTTCATCTTGAATATCAATAATCATTACTGATTGGTCGCCATCATCTGTTGATGCGCGAAATTGCATACCTACTTCAATTTCCATACCCTCGAACATCGATTTTGGCACAGCTTGCATTAGGTTGTCGTGGCGTTCACCGTAACCATCTTCAGGCTCAACTTTTACGCTAAGCGTATCACCAGGTTGTTTGCCTAGTAGCGCATTTTCAAGGCCTGAAATGAGGTAACCAGTACCCACAATAAAATGTAGCGGCTCACCACCGAACGAGTTATCAATGCTATTGTTATCATTATCCATTACTGAATAATGCATTTTTACCACTTTGTTTGCCGCAACGATCATAGTCATTCCTATTTATTCATCATCTAAAGAGTAAGGTAAAGGCAGAATGCTTAGCTCTACCTCAGGCGCGTGTTTTGCACGAAGTACTTGCGTTGTTTCAGTATCGTTTGGCAACACAACAAGGCCAGTTAATATATTAGTTTTTTCATCAAAGCTTTGCGCAATAAGTTTACCAGCACGGCGCCAGTTTTCACCCAGTTGTACTTCAAGTTCGGGTTCATCCAACATGCTTTCGCTTTGCCCTGATACGATATACATTGCACGCTTATTTTTACCCAGGTACTTCATGCGCGCTACAGTTTCTTGTCCTGTGTAACAGCCTTTTTTAAAGCTGATGCCACCAATAGCTTGTAAGTTAACCATTTGCGGTACATATTCGCCAATTGCATCACTGCTAAGCTGTGGCTCGCCAGCTAAAATTGCTGCTTGCTGCCATGGGGCATCGTTATCAAGCGTTAAAACGCTATCAGGGATTGCAAACTGACTATTAACCATAAGCAACACTCGGTTATCAGCCAGCTTTAATGCTTTACCGTTATCAAAGTCACACGCTATTATATTGTCGTCAAAAGCAATACCCAGCTCTGTTAAAATCGTAGATAAGTCATCACCAATAAGACCAATTAACCTGTTTGAAGACGCACTTATGTCTACTTTTGCAAATACTGCGTATTTTTTTAGCTCAACTAACGATTGTTCTACCTCAGCACTACTGCCAGATAAGTAGTAACTGTCTTGGTGAGAAAATAGCTTAAATACGCCCCAAAGTTTTCCTTTGGCGCTACAGTGGCCGGTCCATAAAAAATTGCTGTTGGTTAGTTTATTTAGATCTTGAGTAATTTGCCCGTGCAGATAAGATAATTTATCAGCACCTGTAAGGCTAATAAGTTGGTGAGATAACGGACATGCGTAAACGCTAGACATAAAAACCTTCTTTGCAATACAAATGAAGTGACATAATAACGTAGTTGCTACGTATGGTACAGACAAGCACCCGCAGGGGTGTATTTATTTTATAGTTGATTAATAGCTGCTAAACCGGCTTGTGTTTGTTAAACTCGAGTCAATTCAGTATGAGGTTTAAAATGGTTGAAATTCATAGTAAAGCACGTATTCGTTGGGCTTGTCGTCGTGGTATGTTAGAGCTAGATGTTTTGTTTATGCCGTTTGTAGAAGAAGCATACGATTCTTTAAATGCAGAGCAACAAGCTATATTTCAGCGCTTGCTAACACAAGAAGATCCTGATCTATTTGCATGGTTTATGGGCCATGAAAAATGTAAAGACGAGCAGCTAAATAGTATGGTACAACTCATATTAAACAGAGTTCGTGTATAGGTTCACTGTAAAAAATAATAAAGCCGACCACAAACCCATTGTGGTCTTTTTTTGTGTGCTTACTTTAATAATGTGTTTATTTTTAAGCTCTTTTTTGGCAATCCTCATATGTATTTTTGCCAACCTGATAACCGGGGTTTTAGTCTGGCGTAAAGTAAAAGCCTGCCAACCGCAAATGGGCGTGATTATTTTAGAGCCTAGTTTGTTTAGATTCGAAAATGACGTACATAAAATAGAAGGACAAATAAGTCCTAAAAGCAAAGTGTTTTTGGGCAGTGTTTGGCTATTCATAAAAGGATTTAATAACAACCATTGGCTTATTATTTCAGCCAATGGTGTTGATAAGCAAAACTATGCCCGATTAAAACGAGCTGTTTTGAGTGCGGTTAATGGCGCTCAGGGGTCAAAATAGTGGGGGTTGGGTTTTCGTTTTGCTCAGGGTAATCAATTGTGTAATGAAGCCCTCTACTTTCTTTTCTTTGCATTGCACTTCTAATTATTAACTCTGCTACTTGCACTAAATTACGTAGCTCGAGTAAGTTGTTACTTACTCTAAAGTTAGCATAATAGTCGTGTATTTCTTGTTGCAGCAACTCAACCCGATGTAGTGCGCGCTCTAAACGCTTAGTTGAACGAACAATACCGACATAATCCCACATAAATAGGCGTAACTCATGCCAATTATGCGTAATGACTATTTCTTCGTCCGAGTTAGTTACACGGCTTTCATCCCATTGCGGCAAGGTCATGGGTTCTGGTGCATGTTCAATTTTGCTTAAAATATCTTTCGCTGCAGCATGGGCAAACACAATGCACTCTAATAATGAGTTACTTGCCATTCTGTTTGCACCGTGCAGGCCGGTGTAAGCTACTTCACCAACTGCATATAGATTATCTAAATCTGTTTTACCGTTAAAGTCAGTCATTACACCACCGCAAGTGTAGTGTGCGGCAGGGACAACCGGAATCGCTTCTTTTGTAATATCTAACCCAACACTCAAGCATTTTGCATAAATGGTAGGGAAGTGCTCAATAATAAATTCTTTATCTTTATGGCTAATATCTAAGTAAACGCAATTAGCACCTAAGCGCTTCATTTCAAAATCGATTGCGCGAGCGACTATATCACGAGGGGCTAGCTCTTCACGTTCATCAAAATCTTTCATAAAGCGAGTGCCATCGGGGCGTTTTAAATACGCACCCTCACCGCGCATTGCCTCGGTAATTAGAAAGTTTTGTAATTCAGGGTGGTATAAGCTGGTGGGATGGAATTGATTAAATTCCATATTAGCCACTTTACAGCCAGCTCGCCAAGCCATAGCAATACCGTCACCGCTTGATACATCAGGATTAGATGTATATAAGTACACCTTGCTTGCTCCACCGGTCGCAAGTGCTACAAATTTAGCTGATATAGTTTCGACTTTTTTAGCTTTTTTGTTCCACACATACATACCCTCAACGTGTGTTCCTGCTTTGCCAGTATTTTTATCAGTAATTAAATCAATAGCATTGTATTGCTCAAGTAGAGTGATGTTTTTATGTAATTTTACTTGGCTTATTAATGTTGTTTGAACTGCTTTACCAGTCGCATCGGCGGCATGCAAAATTCGACGATGGCTATGACCGCCTTCTCGCGTTAAGTGAAAACGCTCTTTGCCTTTGCTATCAAATTCCATGTCAAAAGGCACACCTTGGTCAATTAGCCATTGAAGGCAATCGTGTGCATTACTTGCTGTATAGTGAACAGCTTCACGGTCACATAGGCCGCCGCCAGCATCCAGAGTATCTTCAACATGCGATTCAATACTGTCATTTTTTTTATCAAATACTGCGGCTATACCACCTTGTGCATAAAGTGTAGAGCCTTCGGTAAGCGCGCCTTTACTAATAACGGTAACGTTACAATAGTTAGCTAATGATAAGGCAAGAGATAAGCCAGCCGCGCCGCTTCCTATAATAGCGACATCTGCGATGTGATGTTTATTTTGGTTCATGTCAGGGGTACTTTGCGGTTACAATGCTTAAATAAAGCAGTATTTGTTTTTAATATTTGTAGTTGTATCATATTTGTCATACCACTATGTAGTGATTTTAATGGCTTAGCGCCGTTATTTATGAACTATTTTATATAAAAATAATATTAAGCAGAACTTTTTATTCATGTCGCGGTCAGAGTATTTGTGAACAATGGCGATAATATGAATAACAAGCAAAAACCAGACATAGGAGTACCGGCTCGAATGAGCGAGCAGGAATTGGATTTAGTGCTAGTAAGAAGAGTGCAGCAGGGCGATAAAAATGCCTTCAATCTATTAGTAAAGAAGTATCAAAACAAAATTGCAGGTTTGATCTCTCGTTATGTATCAAATCAAGGCGATATTGCTGATGTAGCACAAGAAGCTTTTATAAAAGCTTACCGTGCACTTCCCAACTTTAGAGGCGACAGTGCTTTCTATACTTGGTTATACCGTATTGCCGTTAATTGTGCTAAAAATTATTTAGTTGCTCAGGGACGTAAGCCGCCAGCTAATGATATTGACGCTGAAGAAGCTGAATTTTATGATTGTGGTGACTCGATGCGTTCAAACGCATCACCTGAAAATCTTTTATTAAGTGAAGAGGTTCGCGCTGTAATTTTTAATACAATTGATAGTTTGCCTGAAGACCTTAAAACCGCAATAACTCTCAGAGAAATTGAGGGTATGAGCTATGAAGAAATAGCTGTGGTAATGGATTGCCCTGTAGGCACAGTACGTTCGCGTATATTTCGTGCCCGTGAAGCAATTGATAACAAATTAAACCCATTAATAGGCGAGTCTTAGTATGACAAAAGCACACCTTAACAAGTTAGATAACGAATCGATATCTGCATTACTTGATGGCGAGCAGCACCTAGCTGATGCAAAAATTGCAGAGCAAGATGTTTCTACGTTTGGTCGTTATGCGTTAATTGGTGATGCAATGCGTGCTCAAAAAAATAACCACGACATCCATATTGATATTAGCGAACGCGTTGCTCTAGCACTTGAAAACGAGCCTGTATATGCTGACTTTACCCAGTCGAAAAAGCAGTCTGAAGTGGCCGATAAGCCAGACCAAAATAACGTAGTGGCATTTAATTGGCGTAAGCCTGTTGCTCAGCTTGCAATCGCTGCAAGTGTGGCAATGTTTGCGATTGTGGGAGTAAGCACGTTACCGCAAAGTGATCCACAGCAAAATGAAATCCCATTACTGCAAACAACACCGTTAACAGGTATGGCGTCACCAGTAAGCTACTCATCAGCGCCCGCTCTTGAAAACGCAGAGCAAGGCTTACGTGAATTGCAACAACAGCGTATTGGCGCGTTAGTATTAGAGCATCAACGTCAAGCACGTGTTGCTAACTCTCTTCAAACAGCGCAAAATGAAACAAAAGCGCAAGAGGAAAAAAACTAATTAAATGAAAGTAATCACTTTTGTTCTGTCGTTGGTATTGAGCTTTACTGCAGTTGCCAACGACTCAAATCCTGCCAAAATGCTATTATTAGAAATGGCTAATGCTGTTCATAATCGTAACTTTGATGCCTCGTTTGTGGTTGTTAAAGGTAAATCAATGGAACCCTATCGATGGGTGCACGCCAAACAGGGTGAAATTGAACTCGAACACTTGAGTTTGCTCAATGGCGCAGGCCTTGAAATGATTAGAGTCAACGACCAGGTAACTTATTTTGAACCTCAGTCTGAACCTTATTCACTAAAAACAGACTCTATTGCAGGGCCTATCCCAGAAGTACTTTTTAAAGACATACAGCGCTTAAGTGAGCACTACGATTTTGTACTTGGCGGAAAAGGGCGTATTGCCGGGCGTGCTGCACAGCTTGTACGTATAGAATCAAAAGATGAGCACAAATATAACTACTGGATTTGGCTTGATATGGAATCGGCGCTGCTATTAAAAGCTGCTTATGTTAACCATCAAGGAGAAGCTCTTGAGCAGCTTCAGTTAACCCATATTAGTGTGACTGAACAACCAGCACCTATGCTATTAGAAGTGTTAAATCGAAATTTTCCTACACCGTTACCTGAAAACGAATTGGAAGGAGTTGATAGTTCGTCAACTAACTGGAAAATAAGCTGGTTACCTGCCGGTTTTGAGCTACTCAAATCGGATAGACACAAGCTAGATTTGAATAACGAGCTTACGGATTACTATCTATATTCAGATGGGTTTGTTGAAGTGTCGGTATTTATTCAGCGACCACTACCTGGTAAACGTTTAAGTGGTGCACTCACCTCTGGCGCTACAACGGTTTATGTGCATAATGGCGGTAATTTTGATGTATCGGTTGTTGGTAATGTGCCAAGCCTAACTGCAAAGGCAATAGCCGAATCTGTTACGCGCGCTTTATAAACGATTCGTAAGGATTGTTATGATTGAACAAACCCTCACTGTAGTCGCCCTTAGTGGCCACACGGCTCATTTAGAAGCCGAGCAAAAGCAAGCTTGCGCTGGCTGCAACGGTCGTTGCGGCTCCCAAGTATTTAGTAAATTATTTGGCACTGCAAAAAAAACACTCCCTTATAAATTTGAGTCCCCTGTCGAAATAGGCCAGAAAATCACTTTATCCCTTGATGATAGCCATATGGTAAAACACGCATTTGCTGTGTATATGCTGCCGCTTTTTTTAAGTCTTGTTTTTGCACTTGCTACGTCTGAGTTATTACTAATGGGCGAAGGGTGGCAAATATTTGCAGCTGCGGTGGGCGGTGTTTTGGGGTTTTATATTGCAAAAACACGTGTTAAATCGCTCAGGCACGATATAAAAGTAGTAAAAATTCACCCAATTAGTATCCCTTTAACTCAAATAGATGGTGATTGACGCCAATTAAATGTAAAATTGGCGTTTTATACCCAAGTAACTTGGAAATACAGGAAGCTGTGATTTAAAACAATTTAATAAAAGTTAATCAGCATGGTTGCTGTGTGAGCCTTTATTGATTGTTTATATCATTTTTCGTCATTATGTATGTTTTAAATTAATTAACAAAAGCATGCTAAAACAAGTATTTGCAAGTCACTTAGGTATCCATATTTAGTCCTTTAAATAAGAAGTATTGAACTCAGTTTATGAAGCATATCCGTAATTTTTCGATAATCGCCCATATTGACCACGGTAAATCGACCCTTTCAGATCGTTTGATTCAAGTTTGTGGCGGTTTAACCGACCGTGAAATGCAAAAACAAGTTTTAGATTCAATGGATATTGAGCGCGAACGTGGTATTACCATCAAAGCGCAAAGTGTAACGTTGAACTACAAAGCAAATGACGGCGAAACATATCAACTTAACTTTATCGATACCCCAGGGCACGTTGACTTCACCTATGAAGTATCGCGTTCTTTGGCTGCATGTGAAGGCGCATTATTAGTTGTTGATGCAGGACAAGGCGTTGAAGCGCAAACTTTAGCAAACTGTTACACCGCAATTGAAATGGACTTAGAAGTAATTCCTGTATTGAACAAAATCGATTTGCCACAAGCAGATCCATTGCGTGTTGCTGAAGAAATCGAAGAAATTATTGGTATTGATGCTTTAGACGCTGTGCAGTGTAGTGCTAAAACAGGTGTTGGTATTGCCGAAGTACTTGAGATGATCGTCAAAGACATCCCGCCGCCAGTTGGTGAAAAAGATGAGCCTCTACAAGCGCTAATTATTGATTCATGGTTTGACCCATATCAAGGTGTTGTATCGCTTGTGCGCATTAAGCACGGTGAGCTACGCACGGGTGACAAAATTAAAATCATGTCTAACGAGCACATTCATACAGCCGATCAAGTGGGTATATTCACACCTAAGCAGACCAATACAGGTATCTTACGTACCGGTGAAGTAGGTTTTGTTATCGCAGGGATTAAAGAGATTCACGGTGCACCCGTTGGTGATACGATCACGCATCAAAGAAACGCAGCACCAGAGCGTTTACCTGGCTTTCAAAAAATTAAACCGCAAGTATATGCAGGTATGTTCCCAATTGCGTCTGACGAGTATGAGTCATTCCGTGATGCGCTTAACAAACTAAGCTTAAACGATGCGTCGTTATTCTTCGAACCAGAAAACTCAACGGCACTTGGTTTTGGTTTTCGTTGTGGTTTCTTGGGTATGCTCCACATGGAAATTATTCAGGAACGTTTAGAGCGCGAATACGATATTGATTTGATTACAACCGCACCAACGGTAATTTACGAAATCGTAACGAAGGACGAGCGCACTTTCCAAATCGATAACCCGTCTGACTTACCCGCAGTAAATGACATTGTAGAAATTCGTGAGCCGATTGTTGAGGCAAATATATTAGTGCCGCAAGAGTACTTAGGTAATGTAATTACCCTATGTATAGAAAAGCGCGGTAGCCAAACCAAAATGACTTATCACGGTAAGCAAGTTGCAGTAACGTATGAGTTACCAATGGCTGAAGTGGTAATGGATTTCTTCGATAAGCTTAAATCTACAAGTCGTGGTTTTGCATCGCTAGATTATAATTTTAAGCACTTTCAAACCTCAGACATGGTTCGCGTTGATATTTTAATTAATGGTGAACGTGTTGACGCGCTTGCAATTATTGCTCACAGAGACAGTGCGCAATCGCGTGGACGTCAACTTGCTGATGCACTTAAAGAGCTTATTCCGCGCCAAATGTTTGATATTGCAATTCAAGCCGCGATTGGCCAGCATGTTATTGCGCGTACAACTGTAAAACAGCTACGTAAAAACGTAATTGCTAAATGTTACGGTGGTGATGTGAGTCGTAAGAAAAAGCTACTCAAAAAACAAAAAGATGGTAAAAAACGCATGAAACAAGTAGGTAATGTAGAAGTACCTCAAGAGGCGTTTTTAGCTATTTTGAAAGTTGGCAAATAACAACAAAGGATTATAAATGGCTGGTTACTTTTCAATTTTATTGGTGCTGTTAACCTTAGGCTCAGGCTTAATATGGTTAATAGACCACTTAATGTATGCACCAAAAAGGCAAGAGCGTTTAGCGTTAGCACAAACCTCCGCTGGCGTAAAGTTAGATGATGAAACAGCAGCATTAATTGCACCAGAGCCAGTATTAACTGAAACTGCAAAATCGATTTTTCCGATGATTGCTGCTATTACTATTTTCAGATCGTTTATCTTTGAACCTTTTCAAATTCCGTCAGGTTCAATGATGCCAACACTACTCGTGGGCGATTTTATTTTAGTACAAAAGTATTCATACGGTATAAAAGACCCTGTTTGGCGCACTCAATTAGTTGAGATGGACGAGCCTGAACGTGGTGATATTGTTGTTTTTAAGTTTCCTGGTAATGAAACAATTGACTACATCAAAAGAACAATAGGACTACCTGGCGATAAGGTTGTATACCGCGATAAGCACCTATACATTCAGCCAAAGTGTGCTGAGGGTGAAGTAAACCGCAGTAACTTACAATGTGGTGAGTACAACAAAATTGACATGGAAGTGAAAGATAGAGGCGAGTTTATGCTTAAAGGCATGGAATCGGTTCGAATAAATGAATCGCTAACAGAAGATGGTCACGATATTTTAATTTACCCTGAGGTTCCAGAGAAAAAAGGTCGCTACTTTAGACAAGCTGGTACTCGCACCGATGAGTGGGTTGTACCCGCAGATCACTATTTTATGATGGGTGACAACCGAGATAATAGTGAAGATGGTCGATTTTGGGGATTTGTACCAAAAGAAAACTTGGTGGGGAAAGCTGTCTTTATATGGATGAGTTTTGAATTTGAGAATGGCCCTGATGATGTTTTACCAGGATGGGTTCCAACTGGTGTTCGCTTTGAACGCCTAGGTAATATTCAGTAACAATGAAAAAAAATGTAACAGAGTTATACAACAAAATCGGCTACGAGTTTTCTGATCAAGGTTTACTTGAACAGGCAATGACGCACCGCAGTCACAAAGGTCAGCATAACGAGCGCTTGGAGTTTTTAGGCGACTCAATTTTGAGTTTTGTTATTGCTAATGCACTTTATGCCAAATTCCCAAAAGCACGTGAAGGCGACTTAAGCCGCATGCGTTCAACACTGGTACGTGGTCAAACACTTGCTGAGTTTGGCGTTGAATTTGGTTTAGGTGATTACTTACGTTTAGGCCCAGGTGAGCTTAAAAGTGGTGGATTCCGCCGCGAATCAACACTTGCCGATGCAGTAGAAGCCATTATTGGTGCCGCGTTTTTAGATTCAGGTATCGAGCGTTGCAGCGAGCTTATTTTATCGTGGTACGAATCACGGTTAGATGCTATTTCACCAGGGCTTAACCAAAAAGATCCGAAGACCCTGCTGCAAGAGCATCTACAAGGTCGCAAACTTCCTTTACCAGGTTACACTGTGGTTGATACAAAGGGCCAAGCGCACAATCAAACATTCACGGTTGAATGTATTGTTGATGGAATGGATAGCATAATTTCTGTTGGTAGCTCACGCCGTAAGGCCGAACAAAAAGCTGCTGAAAAAGCATTGAAGATAATTAAAAATGAATCTTGATACCCTAATACAACCTCATGAAGGCGATATTGATACATTTTGTGGCATGATTGCCATTGTAGGACGTCCTAACGTAGGTAAATCGACTTTACTCAATGAGATTATTGAGCAAAAAGTGAGTATTACTTCACGTAAGCCGCAAACAACGCGCCACCGTATTATGGGTATTCATACAGAAGGTAAGCATCAAGCCGTTTATGTTGATACGCCGGGACTTCACATAGAAGAAAAGCGCGCAATTAACCGTTTAATGAATCGAGCTGCGTCTAGTTCAATTGGTGACGTAGAGCTGATTATTTTTGTGGTTGAAGGAACACACTGGACTGCTGATGATGAAATGGTACTAAATAAAGTATCGCAAAGCGGTAAGCCAGTGATGTTGGTTATTAATAAAATTGACCAAGTGAAAGACCGTGATTTAGTGCTTCCGCACATGAAGTTATTAGGCGATAAGTTTGACTTTGTGAGCATTATGCCCGTTTCGGCTAAGCAAGGTAAAAATGTTGACCTTATAAAAGACGAAGTAACCAAACGTCTTCCGCCATGTGAGTTTTACTTTCCTGATGACTACGTAACCGATCGTTCGATGCGCTTTATGGCTGCAGAGGTTATCCGTGAAAAGCTAATGCGCTTTATGGGCGAAGAATTACCTTACTCGGTTACTGTTGAAATAGAGCAGTTTAAATGGCAAGAAAATGGTGTTTGGCATATCAATGGGTTAATTTTAGTTGAACGTGAAACACAAAAGCGCATGGTTATTGGTAATAAAGGCGAAAAGCTAAAAGTAATTGGCCGTGAAGCCCGTAAAGACCTTGAAGAAATGCTCGATAACAAAGTATTTTTAGAGCTTTGGGTAAAAGTTAAGTCTGGTTGGGCTGATGACGAACGCGCACTTAGAAGCCTAGGCTATGGTGAAGACTAAAATAGTAAGTAACCTACTTTATGGATAGTGACTTCTATACCGCATATTTATTACATCGACGTCCTTATAGTGACTCACAAGTAATGCTCGATATGCTAGTAGAAGGCGTTGGCCAGCTTAGAATGATCGCACGAATTAGTGGCCGCCAGGCCACTAAACACAAAGCGCAATTACAACCTTTTCAACCTCTACTTGTTCACTATAGTGGTAAGTACGATTTAAAATACATTAATAAATTTGAGCTGCACGGCGCACCGCTTTTTCTATCTGGTGACGAGCTTTATTGTGGGTTTTATTTAAACGAGTTAACAAACAGAATAGTGCCTGTTAATGAGCCTATTGAACAAGCTTATGAGCTTTATAAATCTCATTTAGAAAACTTAAACCGTGGCGCCAATTTGCAATCTGTTTTGCGTTCGTACGAATTTCAATTACTTGAATTATTGGGTTACGGTGTTGATTTCAGTTTTGATACCAACGGTGAGCCAATAGATAAAGCGCTTACGTATAGTTATTTCTCTGAACTTGGTTTTGTTATCCAAGAAGATACTCGCTCAGGTTTTAGCGGTGAACAGCTTCAAGCAATAGCAAATCATGACTTTAGCCGAAAAGATGTGTTATATATGGCAAAACAGTTAAGTCGCTATTTACTAAAACCTTTGTTAGGTAATAAGCCATTAAAAAGTCGTGAGTTATTTACGGCCTCTCAATAAACGTAATTTTACAGGTAAAACAATGAAAGATATTCTTTTGGGTGTAAATGTTGATCACATTGCAACGCTTCGCCAAGCACGAGGAACAACTTATCCTGACCCAGCGCATGCAGCAAGCGTTGCAGAGCACGCTGGTGCAGACGGCATTACCATTCATTTACGTGAAGACCGCCGCCACATTCAAGACCGTGACGTGTACGTAATGGCAAAAACAATTCAAACGCGTATGAACCTCGAAACAGCAGTAACCGATGAAATGATTGCTATTGCTTTAGAGGTGAAGCCTGAATATGTTTGTTTAGTGCCAGAAAAACGAGAGGAATTGACCACTGAGGGCGGTTTAGATGTTGCAGGTAATATAAACAAAATAAAAGCGGCAACTAAAACCCTTACCGATGCAGGGATTAAAGTCTCATTATTTATTGACGCGGATACTGCACAATTAGATGCTGCAAAAGTCTGTGGCGCACCTTATGTAGAAATACACACCGGTGCATACGCAGATGCAACAAACGATAGTGACTTAAGCAAAGAACTTGAACACATTCGTCAAGGTGTACAATACGCAGCAAGTTTAGGCTTAATTGTAAATGCAGGGCATGGTTTAAATTACCATAATGTAAAACCAATAGCGGCTATGCCAGAAATTTATGAGTTAAATATAGGCCACGCTATTATTGCGCGTGCCGCCATTGATGGCCTAGATAAAGCGGTGCGTGATATGAAGCGCCTAATGATTGAAGCGCGGATTTAACTTTAATTATAACTAGCTGTTTTACTTAACTATCAAGTATGAGTGTTAAGGCATAATTGAAAGACGCGCTTAAAGCACGTCTTTTTTGTTTTTACTGTCCATTTTTGCGTCAACCAATAGGTTTTCAAGCTCATCTTGTAGCTCAAAAAGTTCAGGTTCTATATTTTCGAGCACGCACTCATTTTTAAGTGAAGTCTCAATAGTTTCAGCTAACGATTTTAATTTCGGTACACCGGTGTAGCAACACGCACCATGAAATTTATGAACAATGCTGAGTACTTGTTCGCAATCTTCATTATCAATAGCTTTAGTTAGTAAATTAAGCGTTTCTGGTACGCTTAAAAGCAGCATATTAAGCATTTCAAGCGCCAATTCGTTTTTTCCACCAGCCCGTTGTAATGCAAGGGGCCAATCTATTCGGCTACTCTCAAAAGGCGCTGGACTTTGTGGTATTTCATTTTTGCTTTTTTCACGGTTTATTGGCGTTTGTGGGCTGTGGTCGCTAATAATTTGTTTAAGTGTATCTTCATCAATAGGCTTGGTTAAATATCCTTTAAAGCCATCTTTCAGTAGTTGTTCTTTTTCACTATGCAGGGCATGTGCAGTTACTGCTATTATAGGTGTGTCTTCATTAAGCGATGACTCTTGGATAAGTTTACACGCGGTTATGCCATCCATTATCGGCATTTGAATGTCCATAAAAATAACATCGTACTTATGGCTTTTACTTAAACTATAAGCTTGTGAACCATTATGAGCGGTATCAATTACTTCAACCTGTTCATCGAGCAATGTACATATAAGTTTTAAGTTAGCATCGTTATCATCAACAACCAGCACTTTAAGCGGTAATAATTTTTGCTCGCTCTGCTCTATATTATGAACAGGATGGTCGAGTCTATATGGTGCGGCAAGCACTTCACATAACTTACGATGATTAAGCGGCTTACTTAAGCAAGCATCTGCACCGCTGCCAATAAACGCCTCACGCATATTATGTGAAACGGTATTAAGCATTAAATATAAATAGTCGGTCGAGTCTCTTACTGTTTTTACATAGCCTTTTAATAGTTGCATGTGATCAACCGATGCCATGTGACCAATTAAACAAATATCAAATTTAGTTTGGGTATTTTCTACGGCCGATAAAAAGCTGGCTTCGTTAAAGCATGGCGTTACATTTGCTTGCCACTCAGTCAATAAAGACAGTACAGCATGATGCGTATGCTCGTGCGGCTCAAGGTATAAAATACGCTTACCAATGAGTGACTTACTTGGTAGATCGTTTGTAAATACGTGATTAGGCAGTCTAAAAACACTATTAAATGTAAAACACGTTCCGTTACCAGGTGCTGAGTTTAACGATATTCGACCATTCATCGCTTCAACAATATGTTTGGTGATAATCAGGCCGAGGCCGGTCCCCCCAAATTTGCGCGTTATGCTTGAATCTGCTTGGCCAAAAGGAGTAAACAATGAATCTTGCTTATCCATTGGTATACCCACACCGGTATCTGTTACCGACACTAAAACAGAGGCACTTTCTTCATCAAGTAAGCGGTAGCTAATATCTACTTTTATAGAACCTTGCTCGGTAAATTTAATTGCGTTACTTAATAAATTAATAAGTACTTGTTTAAAGCGAGTAGGATCGCCAGTCAAATCGTCAGGGACTTGTGGGTTTATATAAATAGAGAGCTCAAGCTGTTTTTCATGGGCGCTTGGGGCAAGCAATGTCATTACTTCATTTACCGCATCGCGCAATTGAAATTGAATCGATTCAAGTTCCATTGCCCCAGCTTCTAGTTTAGAAAAATCTAAAATATCGCTGATAATAGTCATTAAACTATTAGCCGATAACATGATTGTATCGAGGTAATCTTTTTGGTGCTTGTTCAGTGGTGTTTTATAAAGCTGGCGGGTAAATCCCATTACACCATTAAGTGGCGTACGTAATTCGTGACTCATTTTTGCTAAAAAGTCAGACTTAACACGGTTGGCATCTTGTGCTTCTTTTTTTGCCATTGTGAGCTGAATATTTTGCGTTTCATATTGTTCAAGCGTTTCACGATAATCACTGGTTGCTTGGTCAATATTTTTTTGCATTTCGTCTTTTTGCATCACCATAGTATCGGCTATGGTATTTAATCCTTCACGAAGAATATCAAATTCACCCAACATGGTATCGGTAAGGCCAGTACTTCTTTTTCCCTCAACGAGTTTGTCGGTTGCAAGTACTAACTTATTTAAAGGGGTCATGAACATGCGGCTAAGTTTAAATGCCATAATTGCCGCTAATACCAAAGATAAAATAATAACAATGCCACTAATAAGTAAGGCGCGTTGTTGGCCTATAACGGCTTTATCTTTGTTTAGCTGTAAAATGACCGTACCTAACGATGTTTGAAAGGCTGAAGCGTCCCATTGAGTATTAGGTGAAGAATGACCAACAATTGGCGTATAGAAAGTGATTATATCTTTTGAGGATTCTATTTTTGTGGCTTTAAGTGATGCAAGAGACGCTTGATTGATTAATTCATCGAATGATCGGTGGTAATTACTCGTCATCAACAGCTCGTTGTTAGTGTCAAATATAGCAATTGACTTAATAGACGGGGAGTGCCGATTATGTGTAAAACTAATTAAACGATTTAGTAATACTTTATTTTTATCAAGAAGCGGTTGTTCTAAGGCAATTGCTAAAGGCTCTGAAATAGTTGCACCTTGCTGATATAAAATTTCATCAAGCTCAATGTAACGATTTACTGTAAAATAACCACCAAGCAGCAATCCAATGATCACAGTGGGGATCAGGGTCAAAGTTAAAACAGAATCACGTAAGCCTAATTTGGTCATAGTGGGAGCATTATTATCATTATTAGTATGTTTTGAGTATATACGTTTCGATGCCTATTCTCAAAGCTTCACCTACACGTGATTAGTTACGAGTTTTAACCTAAATAAATGTAAGGTAATGCCACATGGCGCAAATTTTTAAAGCGAAAAAAAAACCTCTTCAGCAAAAGTCAGTGGTGCTCGATATAACAAATATGGATCACCAAGGCCGTGGCATAGCAAAATATAACAATAAAGTATGCTTTGTCGCAGGCGCATTACCGGGCGAGAAAGTAAAAGCGACCCTTGTTGATGATAAGGCGCGTTACAGTAGTGCAATTACACACAAAGTGATTAACGCAAGTGAAGCCAGAGTAGCGCCTTTTTGTGAGCATTATAACCATTGTGGAGGCTGTCAATTACAGCATTTAGATGTAAACCAGCAAGTAGTTGAAAAGCAAGCCGCAGTTGAACAGCTTTTCGAAAAATTTGCCAAGCAAACAAATTTAAACTGGCAAGCTCCATTATTAAGTAGTTCAACGCATTATAGGCGAAGTGCACGGATATCGGTTATGTTTGATAAGGCCGCTAAAAAAATACGTATAGGGTACAGAGCGAGTGGTTCAAAAAATATTGTAAGTATTAATAAGTGTGCAGTTTTGACTGACGCCTATGAAACTGTTTTTACACTCTTTGATGAATTAATTAATCACAATAAGTCATTACACAGTATAAGCCACCTGCAATTATGCCAAAGTGAAACGCATAACTTTGTAGTTATTCGTCACACTAAAGCAATTAGTGATGAAGCAAAGGCTGTGGTCATAAAAGCCTGTACGCCTTACAAATACTCAGTTATTTGGCAAAGCGAAAGTGATGTAATTGACCATACTAATATTACTATGCCTTACTATTACCTAGATGAATTTAAACTAAAATTTGAGTTTGGTTTGGATAATTTTATTCAAGTTAATGCTCAAGTTAATCAAGCTATGTTAAAACAATCGGTAGATTGGCTTGGTTTAAGTGGTAATGAAAATATATTAGATTTATTTTGTGGTATTGGTAACTTTTCACTTGTGCTGGCAAAACAAGCAAAAACGGTGATTGGTATAGAAGGTGTTGCTTCTGCGGTTGCAATGGCCGCGCAAAATGCGCAAACTAACTCTATCAGTAACGCGCAGTTTCATTGTTTTGATTTAACGCAAAAAATACAAAATGCGCAGTGGTTTAATAAAAACCTAGATGTGTTGGTATTAGACCCTTCACGTACTGGTGCAATGGCTATATTAGAGCAGTTACCTTTAAAGCAATTTAAAACAATTTTATACGTCTCTTGCGACCCTGTTACCCTAGCCCGTGACAGCGCTATTATTTCGCAAGCAGGCTTTGAGCTCAACAAAATTGGGCTAATGAATATGTTTCCTCATACTGGGCATATTGAAACTATGGCGTTATTTCAACGGAGGTAAAGCGCATTATGGTAGCGACACGTCAATCACATCAACAAGATGAAACGGGTGATCTTTTTACACGGTTAAAAGCACTCGACCTATCTACAGAAAAGACTCAGTTGCTTAATAAGGCGCAAGCGCTTTGTGTTAAAAGTGATAACCAAGACTGGCAAAATACAGCCATAGAAATGGTGGAAATTTTAGTTGAGTTAAACCTCGATGCTGAGTCGTTAGCTACAGCGTATCTAACACCCTATTTTTTAAATGATGTGGTCTCCCTTGAAACCGTTCAAGAGCAGCTTGGAAGCAATATATCTTTGTTGTTAACGGGGGTTTCTCAAATGGCTACTATTAGTACTTTGTCGCACCAAGGTAAAGGCACTGTTCAAGTCGATAATATTCGTAAAATGTTATTAACCATGGTTGAGGATGTGCGCGCTGTGGTGATTAAACTTGCTGAGCAGGTATGTCATTTACGTAACGTTAAAAATGCAGGTGAAGAAGAGCGTGTTATTGCCGCTAAAGAAACAGCCGACATTTTTGCTCCTTTAGCAAACCGACTTGGTATTGGCCAATTAAAGTGGGAACTTGAAGATTTATCGTTCAGGTATTTACGCCCAGATACGTACAAAAAAATAGCAAAACAGCTTGATGATAAACGTCTTGCCCGTGAAGCCTATATGGAAGACATGGTAGAACAGGTTAAAAGCCGTTTAAGTGAAGCAGGTATAGAGGCTGAGGTATATGGTCGGCCTAAGCATATCTACAGTATTTACAAAAAAATGGCGCAAAAAAACTACGAGTTTGATCAACTTTTTGACATACGTGCTATGCGTATTGTGGTTGACCGCTTGCAAGATTGCTACGGTGCGCTCGGTATAGTGCATACCAACTGGCGCCATTTGAACAAAGAGTTTGATGACTATGTTGCAACGCCTAAGCAAAATGGCTATCAGTCAATTCATACCGTTGTTTTTGGCCCTGAGGGCAAAACCGTAGAAATACAAATCCGCACGCAAGATATGCATCAAGATGCAGAACTCGGTGTAGCCGCTCATTGGATGTACAAAGAAGGGGCTTTACCTGGGCGAGGCTCGGGTTACGAGCAAAAAATTAGCTGGTTACGTAAATTACTGCAATGGCAGGAAGAAGTGGTGGATGGCGGCGATTTAGCTGAAGAGCTAAAAAACCAAGTTGTTGAAGACCGTGTATATGTATTTACCCCGCGCGGCGATATTTTTGATCTACCATTAGGGGCCACGCCGCTCGATTTTGCTTACTACATTCATTCTAATGTGGGACATCGTTGTATTGGCGCAAAAGTATTTGGCAAAATAGTGCCGTTTACGCATCAATTAACGACGGGCGATCAGGTCGAAATCCTCACACAAAAACAGCCAAATCCCAGTAGAGATTGGTTAAATCCGTCACTGGGTTATATTAAATCGTCTCGTGCACGTGCCAAAATACACCATTGGTTTAAGCAACTTGACCGCGATAAAAACTTAAGTGCGGGTAAAGAAATTCTTGATAATGAGCTGCAAAAGCTTGATTTAACATACAAAGATTTAGCCCCAGCAATCAAGCGATTTAACTTTAAAGAGCTTGATGACTTAATGGTCGCAATTGGAGCAGGCGATGTGCGTCTTAACCAAATGCTTAATTTTGTTACTGACCGTACAGAAGACGAACCTGTTATTCGTTTTAAAGCACCAAGCAAAGTAACGGGCGATAAAAACGGCATAGTGGTTGATGGTGTGGGTAGTTTAATGAGCCACGTTGCTAAATGTTGCCGCCCCGTTCCAGGTGATCAGATCATCGGTTATATCACGCAAGGCCGTGGTATTGGTGTACATCGTGATGATTGTGATTCATTTAATAATTTGAAAACGCAGCACCCAGAGCGTGTTGTTGAAGTTAGTTGGTCTGAAGATATAAATGGATCATACGCGCTCAGTATAAAAATTGAAGCAAGCGACAGATCTGGACTAATTCGCGATATCAGTTCTGTACTGGCTAACGAAAAAGTAAACGTACTTAACATGAATGTAAATACCGTGGGCGCTGACCAGTTAGCAGTATTTACCATGCAAATAGAAGTACATGATTTATCGGGCACTAATCGTGTACTGTCTAAATTGCACCAAATTGAAGGTGTTCACCATGCTAAGCGAGGGCAGTAGCTTTGGCTAACCATTCAGCATTAACAGAATTACTGAATATCATGCAAACACTAAGAGATCCCAATGGTGGTTGCCCTTGGGATCTCAAACAAGACTTTAAATCAATTGTGCCGCATACACTCGAAGAAGCCTACGAAGTTGCCGACTGTATAGAATCGGGTAACTTAAATGAGCTTAAAAATGAGCTTGGAGACTTACTGTTTCAAATAGTGTTTTATGCCCAATTAGCTCAAGAGCAAAGCTTGTTTGACTTTAACGACGTAATAGAACAACTAAATGCAAAATTAACACGTCGCCACCCTCATGTTTTTGGCGATAAAAAAGCCCTCAATGATGAGCAGTTGTCAGCTCAGTGGCAAGCTATTAAAGCCCAAGAGCGAAGCGAAAAAGCAATGTCTGAAGAATCACTGTTATGGCAAGATATTCCTGCAAATATGCCAAGCCTTAGCAAGGCTAAAAAAATTCAACAGCGAGTGGCTTCAATGGGATTTGACTGGCCCACCTATCATGGCGCACTTGATAAAGTAAGCGAAGAAGTACTTGAGGTTAAAGAAGCAATAACACAAAACCCCTTGTCAGATCACACAGCAGAAGAGCTTGGCGATTTACTGTTTGCCACTGTTAATGTAGCGCGTCACGTTAAACGCGACCCAGAGCAGCTCCTCAGAAATGCAAATGATAAGTTTTCTGCCCGATTTGAAAAGGTACAGGCGTACTTGCAAGCACAAGGTAAAAGCTTAGACACGGCAAGCCTTGAAGAAATGGATAATGCATGGGAAGCAATCAAAAAACATAAATAAAATAGCGCACGTTTTTTAATCGCTCATTCGCTAATTTTAGCTGGATTGCTAAAGCGTGTTTTGGTACAATTTCGCCCCGTCTTGATGATATGCCCATAGCCATTTTTTTGGGTGTTATATTCCTTTTAATTCCTGATATTCTAGGGTTCGCATGAGTACAAAATTTATCTTCGTTACTGGCGGGGTTGTTTCTTCGTTGGGTAAAGGTATTGCAGCAGCATCGTTGGCGGCTATTTTAGAAGCCCGTGGCTTAAATGTTACTATTTTAAAGCTGGATCCTTACATCAACGTTGACCCAGGCACAATGAGCCCAATTCAACACGGTGAAGTATACGTTACAGAAGACGGCGCAGAGACTGATCTTGATTTAGGTCACTACGAACGTTTTATTCGCACCAAAATGACTAGCCGAAATAACTTCACACAAGGCCGCGTATATGAAGACGTATTACGTCGCGAGCGTCGTGGTGAATACTTAGGCGCAACTATTCAGGTTATCCCTCATATCACTAACGATATTAAACAGCGTGTTTACGAAGGCGCTGAAGGTCATGATATAGCAATTGTTGAAATTGGTGGCACAGTAGGTGATATAGAATCACAACCGTTCATCGAAGCAATTCGTCAAATGGGCACAGAGATAGGTCGCGAACGCGCACTCTTTATTCACTTAACGTTAGTGCCTTTCTTAGGCCCTGCAGGCGAAGTGAAAACAAAACCAACACAGCACTCAGTTAAAGAACTTCGCTCTGTTGGTATTCAGCCAGATATTCTAATTTGTCGTTCAGACCGTAAGCTACCTAACAATGAGCGTGCAAAAATTGCATTGTTTACCAATGTAGAAGAAAAAGCGGTAATTTCACTACCCGATGTAGACAGTATTTATAAAATTCCAGCACTGTTAAAATCACAAGAACTAGACAACTTTGTATGTCGTCGTTTTCACTTAGACGCACCTGAAGCTGATTTAGTTGAGTGGGAACAAGTATTGTACCAAGAGTCTAACCCTACGGGTGAAGTAACCATTGGCATGGTTGGTAAATACATTGAACTACCCGATGCATACAAGTCTGTTAACGAAGCTTTAAAACATGCGGGCCTTAAAAACCGTTTAACTATCAACATTGAATATGTTGATTCACAAGATCTAGAAAGCAAAGGTGTAGAGCTGCTTTCTCACCTTGATGCTATTTTAGTACCAGGCGGTTTTGGTGGTCGTGGCGTTGAAGGTAAAATTTTAGCGGCTAAATACGCACGTGAAAATAAAGTGCCTTACTTAGGTATTTGTTTAGGTATGCAAGTGGCGCTTATTGAATATGCACGTAATGTTGCAGGCTTAACCGATGCAAACTCAACAGAATTTAATGCTAAATCAGCAGCGCCTGTTGTAGGTTTAATTACTGAGTGGTTAGACGCCGAAGGTAAAGTAGAAGTTCGTGACGAGAAATCAGATCTTGGTGGCACAATGCGCTTAGGCGCTCAAAAATGTCACTTAGCACCAGGTTCTAAGGTACACGAAGTTTACGGTAGCGACGAAATTGTAGAACGTCATCGTCACCGTTATGAAGTTAATAACAACTTTGTAGACCAACTTGAAAAAGCAGGTTTAACATTCTCTGGTTTATCTGAAGATAAAAAGCTAGTAGAAATTATTGAAAATAAAGATCACCCTTGGTTTATTGCCGCGCAGTTCCACCCGGAATTCACGTCAACACCACGTGATGGTCACCCGCTATTTGAAGGGTTTGTAGCAGCAGCGCATATCCACCAAAAAGCGTCGTCGTAATTTATAAAAAGCCGTGCATATATTGCACGGCTTTTTTGTTTTAAGACTGACTAAACTATGCAAAACATAGTAAAGTAAACAAAACTCACCATTTTGGGAATATAGAGGAAACAAGATGTCAAATATCGTAAAAGTAATTGGTCGCGAAATCATGGACTCGCGTGGTAACCCAACTGTTGAAGCGGATGTACATTTAGCTGATGGCTCATGGGGTCGTGCGGCAGCACCTTCTGGCGCATCTACTGGTACTCGCGAAGCATTAGAGTTACGTGATGGTGACAAAGCGCGTTACTTAGGTAAAGGCGTATTAAACGCGGTTGGTTACATCAATAAAGAAATTGCTGATGCGCTAGCTGGCCAAGATGCACTTAACCAAAGTGCAGTTGATAAAGTAATGCTAGATTTAGACGGCACTGAAAACAAAGAAAAATTAGGTGCAAATGCAATCTTAGCAGTATCACTAGCAACAGCTAAAGCCGCAGCTCAGTCTAAAAAAGTAGAGCTATACGAGCACATTGCTGATTTAAACGGCACACCGGGTGTTTATTCAATGCCACTTCCAATGATGAACATCATCAATGGTGGTGAACACGCAGATAACTCTGTGGATATTCAAGAATTTATGATCCAACCTGTTGGCGCTTCAAACTTCCGCGAAGGCCTACGTATGGGCGCAGAAGTTTTCCACAGCCTAGCAAAAGTACTTAAAGCAGATGGTCACTCAACAGCTGTAGGTGATGAAGGTGGCTTTGCGCCAAACCTTGAGTCTAACGAAGCAGCACTTGCAGCAATTAAAGTTGCGGTAGCAAACGCAGGTTACGAGCTAGGTAAAGATATTACGCTTGCAATGGATTGTGCTGCCTCTGAGTTTTACGACAAAGAAGCAAACATCTACGATCTTAAAGGTGAAGGCAAAAAATTCACGTCTGAAGAATTTAACTTCTTCTTGCAAGAGCTTACTCAGCAATACCCAATCGTTTCTATTGAAGATGGCTTAGATGAGTCTGATTGGGATGGCTTTGCTCACCAAACTAAATTAATGGGCGATAAAATCCAGTTAGTAGGTGATGATTTATTCGTAACTAACACTAAGATTTTAAAACGTGGTATCGACAACGGTATTGCTAACTCAATCTTAATTAAGTTTAATCAAATCGGCTCATTAACTGAAACGTTAGCAGCTATTAAAATGGCGAAAGACGCTGGCTTTACTGTTGTTATCTCTCACCGTTCTGGTGAAACAGAAGATGCAACAATTGCTGATTTAGCAGTAGGTACTGCGGCAGGTCAAATCAAAACGGGTTCATTAAGTCGTTCTGACCGCGTAGCTAAGTACAACCAATTGCTTCGTATTGAAGAGCAATTAGGCGCTAAAGCACCGTACAACGGTTTAAAAGAAGTTAAAGGTCAGTAATTCTTTTTAGAAGCTGGTTTTAAATTTTAAGCTATAAAATCCTCGCCATTGCGGGGATTTTTTGTTTAAGCTTTTTGAGTAACTACAACACTAATTAACAAGAGTCTTCAATTAATTTGAGATACTAATATGGCGTTAATGATGTTAAAACTTCCTAAAAAGTTTCATAGAAAATTTAAGCCTTGTTGTCGACGAGGATTAATCAAAGCAGAAATTGCTGCTTTAAAATTTCACTCGTAAAGCTGGTTTTTAAATAAAAGCCACGGGGCAGGGTTTTTATTATTTGCCCGTTTGGGCCAATGGCATCTGTCACAATTTTGCTATTAGCGGCTTTTGGACGAATTTGCATTGCATCGCCTAAATGGCCTGATATTTCATCAACTCTACCAAGCGCAATAAGCTCCATTTGCTCTTCCCAGTCTCGTTGTAGTTTAGCGTCCTGCTCAGGCGTTGGTTGCCATAAAAAGCCACTGCCAATGGTTCTATTAAACGGTGCTATATCACGCTCGCTTAAAACCGGAAGCCATAAAACGTGGTTAAGCTTTTTACGAACCGCACTAGTGTGCCATGTCATGCCCGTTACGTTTATTAGTGGTGTTACCGATACAAAGGTGGTTTCAAGAGGTTTGCCCTTATAGGAAATAGGCAGCGTTTTGAGTTCAATACCTAAATCCTCAAAGTCTGGAAGGGGTTTAGAACCTGCTGTTGCACCTAAAACGTACTCAATTAATTGACCCGTCCAGCCTTTTTCTCTTAATAAGTCATCAGGGGTTTTAAAGTTATATTGCTCGGCAAGTTGCCCAAGCGTAAGGCCTGCAATACTGTTAACACGTTGGATAAGGTCATTAATTGAATGTGGTTTAGTTGGACGCATAGCACTAATTTGAGTTGAATAAATACCATGCTCATGATAGCAAATCAGCTAAGCCGTGGATATCTTTAGGGTTGTGTGTTTTTTGTTCGGCGGTTGGGTGTGTTAATTTTATACATTGTGAAAGTTGCGTGGAACTCGTTAAGTTGCTGACTAACTTGGTTTTTTTCTGTTGGCGAGTATTGATTGTATTGGGCGTAATAAAAGTTACAGGGATAAATACAACTATATGAACATGTTTATCCACAGAATCTGTGGAGAACAACACGTTTTCGATCTTGTATTGTGGATTTGTTTGCAAAATGAACGTGTTTTTTAAAAGTTATGCACAAACTGTGAGTAACTAGAGTAAAATAATAACTGCAATAGCTTTTATACATTTTTTTAAATCTTTTTACTCGTATCTCAGTATTTTCATCTTCGAGCTGAGAGTAAATTACACTTACCCAGCGGCTCGCTTATAATAGTGTTTGCCGTATTGCGGCTAATGTGGAACAATCATTAAAAATCGACTTACAAATGAGGCACTAAGGTGATTGATGCCGAAGGTTTTCGTGCCAATGTCGGAATTGTAATTTGCAATAATCAGGGACAAGTATTTTGGGCCAGGCGCTATGGTCAGCACTCTTGGCAATTTCCCCAAGGCGGTGTTGATGATGGTGAAACACCAGAACAAACTATGTACCGTGAATTACACGAAGAGGTCGGACTGCGACCAGAAGATGTAGAAATTGTCGCAAGTTCAAAACATTGGTTACGCTATAAATTACCCAAACGATTAATTCGTCGCGACTCAAGTCCGGTGTGTATTGGGCAAAAACAAAAATGGTTTTTACTGAAACTTCGTTGTAAAGACGAAGATGTAAACTTACTTAAAACTCATCACCCAGAATTTGATGACTGGCGTTGGGTGAGCTATTGGTATCCTGTAAGGCAGGTTGTGTCGTTTAAACGGGACGTTTACCGACGTGTAATGAAGGAGTTTGCTCCTTTCGCTATGCCTTTTAATAAAAGAGAACAACATAAAGACCACTGGCGAAGTAAAAGGTAATAACATTATAGTAAAATAAAGGAGCAGGACATGCTGGCAACATTGAGGTCTATTGCTGAGTCTGTATCGCAACAAGCGAATTTAGACACTGCATTAGTGTGCTTTGTGCAAATGGTTAAAGACGCCATGAAAACCCAGTGCTGCTCTATTTATTTTGCTGATTATAGCCAAGACAACTTTGTGCTTATGGCTACCGAAGGGTTAAATCCTGATGCGGTTGGTAAGTTTAGAATTGGCTTTACAGAAGGCTTAGTAGGCTTAGTTGCTCAACGCGAAGAGCCCATAAATATTGCCTTTGCTAAATCTCACCCGCGCTTTAAGCTCTCTCCTGAGGTAAACGAAGAAGGCTATAATGCTTTTTTGTCGGTGCCTGTGGTACATCAAAAAAAAGTGTTAGGCGTTATTGTTGTTCAACAAAAAATGGCCCGTGTTTTCAGCCAAGATGAAGAATCATTTTTAATAACGCTTTCTGCTCAGCTTGCTTCACAATTGGCACATGCCGAAATTAAAGAAGTACTTCGCCAAGACGAGTCATCTCATCAAACATCCGTTTTAAAAGGTGTATCCAGTGCGCCGGGTATAGGTATAGGTACTGCATTTGTTCTTTTACCAAAGCTTGACTTTAAATCAATTGAGCTTCAAAAAAATAGTGATGTAACTGAGCAGCGGCGGCTATTTACTCAAGCGGTGGCCGCCACACGAAAAGAATTTAACACGCTTTCGATGACGTTGAGTGACTCTATTCCTCAAGAGGCGTTAGCCGTATTTGATGTTTACCAACAGTTATTGGATGCTAAAAGTTTAGGTCACAATGTAGAGGTTCAGTTACTCGAGGGATGGTGTGCAAAAAGCGCACTTAAAATTGTGATTGAGCGTTTAATTTCGCAATTTAATGCGATGCAAGACCCATACATAAAAGAGCGTGCTGTTGATGTTAAAGACATAGGCTTACGCGTATTGCATCACTTAGTTAATACCGAACACGCAATAAAAGATTACCCCCCAAATACTATTTTGATTGCTAATACATTAACTCCCGCCATGCTTGCTGAAGTACCAAAGGGGCATTTAGCAGGGGTTGTTAGTGTTAATGGCTCTGCCAATAGTCATGCTTCTATTTTGACTCGCGCAATGGGGATCCCTGCTATTTGGGGGATAGAAGACTTACCATTACTTCAATTTGATGGTAAACCAATGATTTTAGATGCATTTGCAGGGCGCTTGTATATCTCACCCTCGCAGATGTTATTAGATGAGTACGCAGACTTACAACATCAAGATAACCTGTTAAATAATCGCTTTTTAGCAGAGCAAGAGTATGAGTCTATTACTTTAGATGGCGAACACGTCAGTTTATTGTTAAATGCCGGACTAGAGTTAAAAACAGATCAAAACAACGCACATGTGTGCGACGGCGTAGGTTTATACCGCACTGAAGCGTGGTTTATGCAAAAAGGCCAGTTTCCTTCTCAGTTAGAGCAAGAGAATTGGTATCGAGAAGTGCTCACTAGTTATTACCCAAACCCCGTTGTAATGCGTACGCTCGACATTGGCGGCGATAAAGTGCTCGACTATTTTAATATAACCGAAGAAAACCCATTTTTGGGTTGGCGCGGTATACGTATTAGCCTTGATCATCCCGAGTTATTTTTAGATCAGCTCAAAGCAATGCTTAAGGCAAATATTGGTTTAGGCAATTTAAAAATAATGCTACCGATGATAAGCGGCACTGAAGAAGTAGATGAAGCATTGGGTTTATTTGAACAAGCTTACTTTGAACTCAACGAACACTTTCCTGAGCAGCAAATAGATCGCCCCGATATTGGTATTATGCTTGAGGTGCCTTCCAGTGTGTTTATGTTGCCTGAATGGTCTAAAAAAGTAGATTTTTGTTCAGTAGGCAGTAACGATTTAACACAATATTTATTGGCAGTAGATAGAACCAACGCGCGTGTTGCTGAGCTTTTTAATCCTTATCATCCCGGGGTGCTCAGAGTTTTAAGTAAAATAGCCAGTGAGTGTGAAAATTACGAGTTACCTTTTAGTTTATGTGGTGAATTTGGTGGTGACCCAGAAGGGGCCATATTGCTAATAGCTATGGGCTACAGACGATTGAGTATGAACTTATCGTCTTTAAATAAGGTAAAATGGGTGCTTAGGCGTTTGAGCGTTGCCGACATGGAGCAGTTGTTGAGCGAGTGTTTAGCACAATCAACAGCTAAACAGGTCCTGCGTTTAACGCGCAATTTTATGTTAGAACATAATTTAGGTGACCTATTTTATACCCCAAAGTAAAAAGTACTGACTTAATTAATTTTAATACGCAGATGCTATTCGTTTTATAATCCTTTAACATATAAGCCTTCAAAAGGCATTTGAGATAACTATGTATGACTTAGGTTTGTTGGTCGCATGTTGCGCACTACTAGGCTGTATTGTTGGTTTTTTAGCAGGATTATTAGGTATTGGCGGCGGGTTAATAATTGTGCCTGCACTGAGCACATTGCTTATTTTATTTAATGTTACATCTGCAGAACATGTTGTAGTTATTTCGATTGCGACCTCTTTGGCCTCTATTTTATTTACTTCTACGTCTTCAGCATTGGCTCATCATAAGAATGATAATGTGCCTTGGCATGTTGCACCTTGGGTTATGGCTGGTGTAGCAGTAGGGGCTTTAATTAGTGGCTTTGCCGCAAGCTTAATACCGGAGCAGTTACTTCGTAGTGTATTTGCAGTAAGTGTTGTATTTATTGCAGCTAGAATGGCGCTATCGTCACGTAATAAACCCTCATCAACTAAGCCGCTCCCACCGGGTCCTATTTTAGGGTGTATTTCCGCTATTATGGGCGGTTTATCGGGCTTGATTGGTATTGGTGGCGGAGCGTTAATTGTGCCTATGCTCAATTACTTCTCCATTGATATAAGAAAAGCCATTGGGTGCGCTGCCGTTTCGGGCATTGTAATTGCCTTATTTGGCTCTATTGGCTACATTAGCGCGGGTTGGAAGGTGACCGACTTAGCACATGGTTTTGCAGGGTTTGTATATTTACCTGCGTTATTTGGTATTGTTATTACGTCGTGGTTTGTGGCGCCTTACGGGGCTAAAGCAACTCATTATTTACCTGTTAATACAATAAAGAAAGTTTTCGCGGTACTGCTTGTTGTTATCGCAATTAAAATGGTTTTTAGCTAAAGGTTTATTTTTATGGCACTTGAGTTTCCTCAAATCGATCCAATTATTTTTTCGATTGGACCACTGAGCGTACGTTGGTACGGATTGATGTATTTAATTGGTTTTGCATTTGCGATGTGGTTTGCAAATCGTCAAGCGGCAAAGCCTAATTCTGGCTGGACCAAAGAGCAGGTAAGTGATCTATTATTTTATGGCATGTTAGGGGTCATACTTGGTGGTCGTATTGGCTATGTATTGTTTTACCAATTTAGCTATTTTTTAGAAAACCCACTTTACTTATTCCGCATCGATCAGGGCGGTATGTCGTTTCATGGTGGTACGCTGGGCGTAATTACAGCCGTTGCTATTTTTTCGTGGACACGTAAAAAATCACTGCTACAAGTTGGCGATTTTGTAGCGCCACTAGTGCCAGTGGGGTTATTAGCAGGGCGTATAGGTAACTTTATAAATGGTGAGTTATGGGGGCGTGTATCAGACGTACCTTGGGCTATGGTATTTCCAACCGGCGGGCCGCTTGCTCGCCACCCTTCGCAGTTATACGAAGCCTTTTTTGAAGGGCTCGTTTTATTCTTAATTATGCTATGGTTTATTAAAAAGCCACGCCCTGCGGGCAGTGTTGGCGGTGTATTTTTATTAGGTTACGGTGTGTTTAGGTTTGGTATTGAATACTTCCGCCAACCAGACGCACAACTAGGCTTATTTGCCGACTTTATCTCTATGGGACAAATACTGTCACTGCCTATGATTATAGGTGGTTTAGGTTTATTAATTTGGGCTTATAAAAACCCGCAGCAAGTAACAGCAGCAAAGGCATAATAAAAGCATGAAACAATATTTAAAATTATGTCAGCGTATCGTTGACGAAGGTCAATGGGTAGAAAACAAACGCACAGGCACACGTTGCTTAACCGTTATAAACGCCGATTTAGAATATGATGTAGCAAACAATCAGTTCCCGATGATCACAACGCGTAAAAGTTACTATAAAGCGGCCATTGCAGAGTTACTTGGCTATTTACGAGGCTACGATAGCGCAGAACAATTTCGTGAAATTGGCTGTAAAACATGGGATGCTAATGCCAACGATAACCAAGCATGGCTTAACAACCCAAATCGTAAAGGCGAAGACGATATGGGGCGGGTTTACGGCGTCCAAGGGCGCGGCTGGCAACGCCCTGATGGCTCAACACTCGATCAGCTAGCTAAAGTAATTAACAATTTAAAAAATGGCATTGATGATCGTGGTGAAATAATCACGTTTTATAACCCAGGTGAATTTGAACTAGGTTGTTTAAGACCTTGCATGCACACGCATACGTTTTCACTACTAGGTGACACGCTTTACTTAACATCTTATCAGCGCAGCTGCGATGTGCCGTTGGGGCTAAATTTCAATCAAATTCAATGTTTTGTATTGCTTGCATTGGTCGCCCAGATTACCGGCCATAAACCGGGCAAGGCGTACCATAAAATAGCTAACGCTCATATTTACGAAAATCAGCTCGAATTAATGCGCGACGTTCAGCTCAAGCGCGAACCATTTGAATCGCCTACACTTACAATTAATCCAAATATAAAGTCACTTGAAGACATAGAAACATGGGTTACCCGAGATGATTTTGAAGTAACAGGCTATCAATGCCATGACGCAATTCAATATCCATTTTCAGTATAACAACCGATTAAGGAAAACAACATGAAAGCAGTGATCCCAGTAGCGGGACTTGGTACGCGCATGCTACCAGCCACAAAAGCAATCCCTAAAGAGATGCTTCCTGTCGTAGACCGACCTTTAATACAATACGTAGTAAACGAAGCGGTTGCTGCAGGTATAAAAGAAATAGTACTTGTCACCCACTCAAGTAAAAACTCTATCGAAAACCATTTTGATACCAGCTTTGAGTTAGAAGCAACGCTTGAAAAGCGTGTTAAGCGGCAATTGCTTGCCGAAGTGCAAGCTATATGTCCTAAAGACGTAACAATAATTCACGTTCGCCAAGGCGAAGCAAAAGGGCTAGGCCACGCTATTAATTGCGCCGCGCCAATTATTGGTAACGAACCGTTTGTCGTTATTTTACCCGATGTGATTATAGACGACGTTGAGAGCGATCTTAAAAAAGACAACCTTGCAGAGATGATCGCTCACTTTGAACAAACTAAGCACAGCCAAATTATGGTAGAGCCTGTACCAATGCAGGAAGTCGATAAGTTTGGTGTGGTGGACTTAGGTGGCACCGAAATAGCACAGGGTGAAAGCTCACCAATTGTTAGCATGGTAGAAAAACCACCGGTTGACGAGGCACCTTCAAACCTAGCCGTAGTTGGGCGCTACGTGTTAAGTGAAAACATTTGGCCACTACTTGCAAAAACGCCGCAAGGTGCTGGCGATGAAATTCAGCTGACCGATGCTATCGCTATGCTGATGCAAAGCGAAAAAGTAGATGCTTACGCAATGAAAGGCCGAAGCCACGATTGTGGTAGTAAAATTGGTTATTTAAAAGCAACTATTGAGTTTGCACTTCGTCGTGACGAATTTGCAGGTGAGTTAAAAACGTTTATTAAAACACTGATATAACCGTTTACATTTAATCAGCAAAAAGCGCCTAATTAGGCGCTTTTTTTATTGTTTTTTGCATAACTTGTTTTTTTAATGTAAAAATTAGAATAGTTTTGATTACTTTACAGACATAATGTAATTTATGTTGTAATGTTTATTTTAAGTGGCATTAAAATTGTATTGAAAAGTGTCCTCATGGAGGAGTCAAAAAAACATAAGCCTATTGAATTAAATACGTTTATGTACATAAAGGGCTAGGGTATGGCTCGAAAACTTAAAGTAAGGTTAAACGCTTTCTAAAGAGGATGTTTAACTGAAATGTAAGTGTGATTACACTGCTTTCAGGACAGCGAATAAATGTTAATAAATAATAAAAACATAACAGGATTACTTTTAAGCCTGCTGATACTGCTATTTGGTACAGCATGCTCCATTACGCCTGAAGCTAAATTAGTGCAAGCACCTGAAACACAAACTAATTCGCCTGAGTATGTACCTATTACAGCATTAGAGCTGGCTCAGTTAAAAGATGCAGCATTGCAATGGCAGCAAGCCAGAGCGGGTATAGAGCGTATTTTAAAGTTAGAAAAAGAAATAACATACCTTGTTAATCACATAGATATTATTAACAGTAAGGCAATAGCCCAATCTAATCAGCCTACAAATAGCTCGTACAGCACGCGCACAATTCACAATCAGCAAGCTGCTCGTTCGCGTAGCCAAAGCGTTAATCAATACAGAAATAAAAAGCAGACAGTTAAACTTAATACACCTAGACATATTTTTGCTCTACAAGTGGCATCGGTTGACTCAGAAAAAGACATCGCAAAAGCGTGGAAAGAGCTAAACACCAAAGCAGCCCCCTTATTCAGAAAAAAAATACTTACCAATGTTGAAACCGCAAAAATTAACAAAAAAACGTTTTACAGGCTTAAGTTAGGTTCGTACCAAAATCTAAAAAATGCCAAAGCAGACTGCGAAGTATTTAAAGTGTATAAGCTTGACTGCATAGTGAGTAACTACACAGATAAACCCGTAAAGCTGTAGTTAAAATAGAAACTTGCTAAAATTTTTTTTATCCATAAAATACCTGACCATAATCAAAAGGGTGGTAGGTAAAAAGTATGGTTATTAAAAAGGAATTTATAAACACTTTATTTTGTATTGGGGTTTTGCTCGTTATAGCAGGGTGTACTTCATCTAAAAAAGCGCCACCGAGTTCAACAACACCAAACACTGTCCTTATTTCAAGCGAGGATTTGAAAGCGCTCAAACAGTCTGCAAATGAGTGGAAAACAGTTGAGCCTAAAGTTAACGATCTGCTTGAGCTAGAAGGGCAGCTATCAAAGCTGACTACTCGTTTAAAAGCCATTGACGAAACCAATACGGCTGGAACAAAAAACGCTCAAACAACCACTCCAACAGAAAGTATTTTAAAAAGCGACCAAGCATTTTTCGCTATTCAAGTAGCAGCATTTAACAGTAAAACTAAATTAAACACGGCACTGGCTAATTTAAAACGTAAAGTACCGACGTTTTTTGATACTAATTTAGCTGTTAATGTTGAAACTAAAGTAATAAAAACCAATACGTTTTATCGTTTAAAGTTAGGCGCATATAAAACAAATAAACAAGCAACAACCGCTTGCGAAGCTTTAAAACAGCAAAAAATTAATTGTTTTGTTACCTATTATACGCAGGAAAAACCACAACCAACCCTCTAGGCATAATAATTGCTTAGTCTCTTGTATGATCACAAGAGGATGGCAACTATGCGCCTTTTACTACCCTTATTATTAATTAACTTGGCCGCGTGCAGTTTAATTCCTGAACCCGAGCCAAGTATAAGCACATATGCCCCAAAAGCAGCGATGGCACCTTATACAGTAAGTGACTATGTACACAACTTAACTGTGCAATTAAGTCATTTAAAAGGTCCATTAAGCAACAATACTCGCATAGGTGTGAGTAGTTTTTACTTTGCAGATGCGCTCGACACTAAGCTAATGACGCAGCAAGCGTCGGGCTTAAGCCAACAAATACAAGAAAGTATATTAACCAAAATGACGCAAATGGGTTATCACACGGTCGAATATCGCTTAGCAAATAACCTACACTTATCTCATAATGCCGACAGCGCGCTGACCCGTAATTTAGAACAGTTACGAGAGCGCCAAAATATTGACCTTATAATCACCGGCACCGTGACACGTCAACAGCATGCATACATTGTAAATGCGCGGATGGTAAACATTAGCAATAAGCAAGTTTTATCTGCTGGCAGTACCGAGATCCCAATCAATGTAATGTGGGGAAATGAAAAAATTCAGCAGCGCGATGGCTCACTCTATCGCAGTGAATATTAACGAGGAGTACACAATGAGAAACTTATTAATCACGCTATGTTTGCCACTAGGTTTTGGTTGTTCACAGATTATGAACACCCCTAGCGCCGACCCAGCTGTTGAGCAAAGTAACCAAGGAGCGCAACTGGCAACAAGCCAACGCAAAGTGAGTGCTCCAGTTAATCACGATAACATGTTTCAGTCGGGATTAGCTCAGCAAACTAACTACACAAAATCGACGCCGCCAATGCATAAAAACATAAACCACTATGTGCGCGGAATAATGCAAGACATGGTCGAAAACTTACAATACGTAAATGATAAAACACCACTAGCGGTATCAAGTTTTGTATTTTTAGACGACGATTACAGTAATGGTAGCTTATTAGGAAATCAAATTGCTGAAAGCTTTATGCATGAGCTCCACAATTTTGGTGTACCGGTCATTGATTTTAAAACCACCGATTATGTGCGTGTAACACAAACCGGCGACTTTGTTTTTAGCCGAGACTATCTTGAATTAGACCCAGAGCAAAACTTTCAATACGTACTGGCAGGCACGCTAGTAAGTCACCAAGGCGGAGTTTTAGTCAATGCACGAATTGTTGGCTTAACAAGTAAAGCGGTTGTTGGCTCGGCGCAAGGGTTTTTACCGCAATCAGTTATTGATGCGTTAAATGGTAACTACCGTACCGATGGTATTATGCTAAAACAAGCGAGTGAGTGAGGTGAGTATGCGCTTTACACTAAACACCAATTTACGGACATTATCACTAGCTGGGTTAGTCGTTGCTCTATCTGGTTGCTCGCTAATGCATCACCATGAGCATGATTCAAATTCGCACACAGCAACGCAAGCAAGTACCAGCTATGTATTAAATGGCAGTTACGATACTCAAACACACAACCAAACTGTGCAACCAAACAATGATTACGATGCGTCAAAACCCTTTAAGCCAGTAAAGCATCATAAAACGCTCGTTAATTACGTAGAACAAATGGCTTTAGACTTAGTTGACACGCTAGAGTACGACACAGAAGCCGATACACAGGTTAATATTGCTGTTAGTACATTGGTAAACTTTGACTCGTCACTCAATAAAAGTAATCAGTTAGGTAACCAAATATCTGAAACACTAATCCATCAATTACAAAAGTTTGGTTACAGTGTGGTTGATTTTAAAACCACCAGCACAATAGACGTAAACAGACGCGGTGATTTTGTGTTTTCACGAAATATCAAAAAGCTGAGTGAAGATCATATGGCAAGTCATATACTCGCGGGCACCTTAATCTACAGGCAAAACGGTATTGTAATTAATACACGCATTATAAATGTTAACACCAAGCAAATAGTGGCTAGCAGCCGAGAGTTTATACCGCAATACGTACTAAGCAAAGAAGATATATATTTATCAAGTAATTAACTAAAATTCCACTTGATTTAAAACTTGATATTAAAAATCAGATGCCGTTATAATTTAGCTCTAGCACATCGCTGTGGCCTCTTAGTTAAATGGATATAACGGCCCCCTCCTAAGGGGCAGTTGCAGGTTCGATTCCTGCAGGGGCTACCAATAAAATCAATGAGTTACGTTTTTCCACTTCTTCTCTTTAATTTCTGTGTAGTACATATGTAGCATCGTAAATTGAAATATAAAGAATTTAGCGCTGTCCTTTTATTAAAATAGCCAAATTACATTCAGGCTGCTTTGTGCCATTAGCAGACATCGACTTTAATGTCTTAAGTCAAGATTTGAACCCATTCACTTATAACCTGTGTTGGCCGCTCTTGCCAACATCCGGTTGATAGATTTGTTATGAGCTGATTTCAAACCTTAGTCCTTTCCATTTGATTCTTTCAGTTGCTCTTTAGCACTGGAAAAACCATCGTTAAAACCTTTAGAGAATGGCTCTACCGCGGTCGCAATTACCAAACACATAGCGCCTAGAAGCATAGTGTTTCGTTTGTTTTTTACATACCCATAGATAGTTAGAAAAACAAACAATATTGAAAATACTAGCTGCAAATAAAACACTTAAAATTCCTTTTATTTAAAATTAACACGACGACTAAAGCTCATAACAATTTAATAGTGCGCTCGTCGCGCATATTTCTGCCGACGCTACGCTCATTTTTCTACATTATATAGTTTTAACAAATTACCTAAGGTATTACTATCGCAAAGTTTTCTAAAGTTTTTAGGTAAAGTTAAATTAACCAATATGCGCGCAGCGCTTACTTTCATGAATATATGCGCAGAGCAGTTTAACAAATCAATTAACTACAATATTTAGCCAATCTCAATGACTGGTTATCGCTCCAAGCCGAACTTCCTCAAAGTGCCATGAGCAGACATTAAAACTTTTGACTGATTACTTCTCTCTCAAACTTGCCCTTAAAAACCTAAGATATCAACAACTATTGAGTTGAAGCATTAGCAAAACAGTTTTTTATAGCTAAAAGTTTATAACTACACATAAAAAAGCGAGTAAATGAAAATTTACTCGCTTTTTTATTTTGATATTTAATCGTTAGTAATTAACCATCATTAGTGATTTTATCGATCAGCTCAGTGAGTACTGTGTCGGCTTGGCTAGTCTCTACTTGGCAGGTGCCTGCATTTAAATGGCCGCCGCCGCCGTATTTAAGGCATAACTCACCTACGTTTGTGTTTGAGCTGCGGTTAGTAATTGACTTACCAATTGCATATACTACGTTTTGCTTTTTAAGCCCCCACATTTTGTGAATTGAAATATTGCAGTCGGGGTACATGGCGTAAATTACAAAACGGTTGGTGGCGTAAATGGTTTCTTCTTGAGTTAGATCTAGTACCACTAGGTTTTTATGCACTGTTGCACACTGTGTTATTTGTGCTTTTGCTTTTTCGTTGTGCTCATTATAAAGCGCAACTCGCTCTGCAACATCTTCCATTTGCAAAATGTCGTCGATGCTTTGATCTTTACATGCATCAATGAGCTTCATCATTAACTGGTAGTTTGAAATTTTGAATTCGCGAAAGCGGCCTAGGCCTGTGCGGGCATCCATTATAAAGTTCATTAACACCCAGTCGGTTGGATTGAGTATTTCATCTTTAGAAAACTGAGCTGCGTCGCCTTTATCTACAGCGTCCATCATATCTACTGAAATATTAGGAAATTTTTCGGCGCCGCCGTAGTAGTCGTAAACGACTCGCGCAGCTGAAGGCGCTTTGGGGTCAATTATGTGATTTTTAATGTCGCTTGCGTTTCGAACGGTTTCACTTAAGTGGTGGTCAAATGCTATGTGACAACCCGCTACGTAGGGAAGGTTAGTGGTAATATCGTTAGCGGTAATGTCTATTTTTCCATCTTGCATGTCTTTTGGGTGTACAAACAAAATGTCATCAATTAGATCTAAATCTTTTAGTAGTACAGCACATACAAGGCCATCAAAATCGCTACGAGTGACTAGTCTAAATTTATTATTGGGCATAGCTATTCCATCTTTTTAATTAAGTTACGTATTAAGTGTAACAGTTAAACTATTTTTTGAGATACCAGTGCTTAAAAATTATATAAATAAAAAAGCCAAAACAGACGTTTTGGCTTTTTGATAGCAAGTGTTTATTTTTTGTAAGTTATGCGCCTGGGCCACATTCCATACAGTGGTTAATGATATCTGGGCCAAACTTAAGTTTAGCGTTTAAGTCGCGCAGTGCGGTGCGTAAGCCTTCTTCAATAACCGGGTGGTAATACGGCATATTAAGCATTTGTGGTACGGTCATTTTATTTTGTACTGCCCATGCAAGCAGATGCGCTATGTGCTCGGCTTGTGGGCCAATAAATTCGGCGCCTAAAAATAAGCCGGTGCCTTGCTCTGCGTATACACGCATATGGCCCTTATTTTTAAGCATTACGCGGCTTCTGCCTTGGTTTTCAAAGCTGACTTCGCCCACTTCAAAACAGCCACATGAGCCTAAACGGTCTGTTATTTGGGTAAAGCTTTCGCCTACCATGGCAATTTGTGGGTCGCTGAATACAGCGGCAATTTTAGCTCTGCGCAGGCCAATACGTACATCTGGGAAACGCCCTGCATTTTGCCCTGCGATGGTTCCCTGATCAGACGCTTCATGAAGTAGCGGGATCATGTTGCTAGCATCGCCGGCTATAAATATGTTTGATTCGCCACATTGCATTGTGTGCGGATCGGCATGCGGTACGCCGCGTTCGTCAAGTTCTATACCTGTGTTTTCGAGGCCTAGCTTGTCTACATTAGGAACTCGGCCTGTTGCGGCTAGTACATAGTCAAACTGTTCGGTGTGTTTTTCACCTTGTTTGTCGGTGTAAGTAAGCTGCGCTTTGTCGCCTATTTGCATCATGTCTGATACGTTTGAGTCGGTATCAACAAAAAACTCTTTTGCAAAAACTGTATTTGCATAGTCTTTTACTACGGGGTCTGTGAGTGGACCAATTGCACCACCTACACCAAATAATTTTACATTAACACCTAAACGGCTAAGTGCTTGACCTATTTCAAGGCCTATTACGCCTGGGCCAAATACAGCAACAGATTCTGGTAGGTCGTCCCACTCAAATACGTCGTCGTTAATGATTAATTTGTCACCAAAGTTATTAAATACGCCAGGGTAAGAAGGGCGAGAGCCTGTAGCAATAACAAATCGCTTGGCTGTAATAATGGTGTGGTCATCTATTTGTACGCGGTTTGAATCTAAAAATTTAGCGTAACCTTTAATTTTGTCTTCGTCTGGTAGTTCATCAACGGCTTCTACTACAAAACCAGCAAAACGATCGCGTTCACTTTTAACGCGTGCCATAACTGCTTTGCCGTCTATTACCGGCTTTGAGCTATGCACACCAAATGCAGGTGCCATTTCTATAGCGTGCGCAGCTTCTGCAGCAGCTATTAATAATTTGCTTGGCATACACCCTACGCGTGCGCAGGTTGTGCCATAGGGACCTGATTCGATCATAAGTACGTTAGGGGTAAACTGTTTAGCGTTTCGGTATGCACTGAGTCCTGCGGTACCTGCGCCTATAACTACTACGTCGGTTTGCAATTGTTTCATTGTATTTTCCTTTAATAAATAGGGGCACTTGGCCCCTATTTAATATTACTTATTAAGCAAAGTATTTTTCTAGGTCGTCTGAGCCACCAATGTGTTTCCCACCAATAAATACTTGTGGAACGGTGTCGCGGCCAGAGATTGCTTTTAGGCTTGTTAATGATGCACCTGCACCCATAACAATTTCTTCATAGGCAAAGCCTTTTTCTGTAAGAAGCTCTTTTGCTTTTTTACAGAATGGACAACCGGGCTTAGTGAAAACGCTCACTGGCTCAGGCTTAGCTTGTTTAGGGTTGATGTAATCAAGCATGGTGTCTGCATCAGACACTTCAAACGGGTCGCCTGGAAGGTCTGGTTCGATGAACATTTTTTCAATTACGCCATCTTTTACCAGCATAGAGTATCTCCAGCTGCGCTTACCAAAGCCTAAATCGTTTTTGTCTACTAACATACCCATGCCGTCTGTAAACTCGCCATTGCCGTCTGGTAGTAAAGTAATGTTTTGCGCTTCTTGGTGCTCAGCCCATGCATTCATTACAAATGTATCGTTAACTGACAAACATACAATTTCATCTACGCCATTTTGCTTAAACACACCAGCTAGCTCGTTGTAGCGAGGAAGGTGAGTAGATGAACATGTTGGGGTGAATGCACCCGGTAGTGAAAACACAGCAACGGTTCTGCCTTTAAAAATCTCGTCTGTTGTTACCGATTTCCATTCGTCGTTTTGACGTGTTGCAAATGTAACGTTTGGGATTGTTTGACCTTCAATATTCTTTAACATGGTTTAGTTCCTCTTGATTTGTTAAAGCCATTATGGCGAAAATTTAAATATAGTTCTAATCGTTTGTTTGTATTAAACTGATAGTCAAAAGCTATCAGGGTGGAGCTGAACATGAACTTAAAAGACTTTGAATACGTTAAAGCCATAGCACAACATAAACATTTTCGTAAAGCAGCCGATGCGTGCTTTGTTAGCCAACCTACACTGAGTGGGCAGGTTAAAAAACTTGAACAAACATTAGGTGTTACTTTATTTGACCGCTCAACCAAACAAGTAACCCTAACTGCTAAAGGTGAGCGTTTATTAGCGCAAATAGAGGTTATTTTAGAGCAAACTCAAATACTCAAAGAGCTGGCTTCTGCCTCTAATGAACCATTACAAGGTAAGATAACAATTGGTATTATTCCAACTATTGCGCCGTATTTATTGCCAACTTTGTTAACCTCAATGAAAGAAGCATTTGTAGATAGCCAATTTGCGTTTATTGAAATGCAAACAGCCACCATATTAGATGCGCTTAACAATGGTGAGCTTGATTTTGCAATTTTGGCCGATGTAGCTGAGCTTAATCATTACCACACTATTCCACTTTATAAAGAAGACTTTTTAGTCGCTGTTTCAAAAGATAACGCGCTGGCTAAGCATAAAAAAGTCGCGCTTAGCAATCTTCAGGGTTGCAGCCTATTAATGTTAAGTGATGGCCATTGCTTTAAAGATCAAGCCCAAAAGTTTTGTTTTTCAGCAGGGGTTGATGTGTCTAATCAATATAAAGGCAATAGTTTAGAAACGTTACTTGCGCTGGTGGCAATGGATGATGGCGTTACTTTTGTGCCAAAGTTAGCTTGCACACAGCGAACGGGTATTGATTATATGCCTATATTTCCAAATCAGCAGCGTAATGTGGTGTTTGCATGCAGAAAGCATTATCCGCATTTGGCAGGGGTTGAGCAGTTGGGTGAGTGGTTGTCGGCTCACCCTAATTTAAAAACACAGCTTGCTAAAGCGCTTTAAAGATCTTGGCTTATTACTTCAACTACATCGTTGATTTGTACGCCGGGTAAGGGTTGGTCGTCAATGCTTACTGCAACCGCAGTTTGTTGATATAACTGCTCTACACGTATTTTGTTGAGTGTTGTAGTGGTGTGAGGCATTACATTACCTGCTGCATCAGTTAGGTAGTTATGGTGTGCAATGCTCAGCATTTGCCCTTTTTTTAGGCCATGTGCTTTACCTAAATTAATTACTATTTTGCTGTTTTCCATATGCATTATTTTACCTTGCGTTGGAAAGCAGGCTAATACAGCTTGTAAGTCATAACTTAGGGTTTGATTTATATCTTGTATACTTTGACCGTAGGGTGATTGCCAAAATCTATCACTGTTTACATCAATGATGGCGGTTTTTTCGAATGGCCAAGTGCCTTGGCCCTGATAACTATTGCTCCAAAGCTGCTCATAGGTTGTGCCATTAAAAAGGCTAAACTCTATTTTGTAGTTGCGTTGGTAGCTATCGTCTTGCCAAAAAGCATAATCACTATTGAGTTTATCGCTTGTTGATAGGTCTGTAATTTGGCTCAGTAATACGTACTGAGCGTTGGTGCGAGATGATATTTCTTCTAACTGAACTTTCGAGTAGTCGTACTGCTGCGAAAAGTAACTATCTACATTTAAAGGTATATTGTAATAAGCAACGGGTAGCGCGCTCATTTTTGATTTTTGTAAGGTGGTGAATATTCGTTTACTGATTGCTTTGTTTACGTCAAATATTTGACCCATTCTAGCTTGCTCTCGATGAGCTAGCTGACTTTGTGTTACGGCAACAAACTTGTTAAAGCTGCTTTGCGGGCATTGCTCTGTTTGCGCAAATATATCTAAACGCAGGGTAATCGCAAATTTATCGTCGTATTTATTTTCACTTACAAGTTCAATTTTTTGAATTTCGCCGTGGCTACTAATTTTTAACTGATCTTGCATTAATACGCCGTCTACCAAGGTTTGTACTGAGCTGACACGCGCCCCAGAAAAAACCAACGCTTGAGTTATGGCATCTTTTATAGCTGCAGATTTGGCCGCGCTTATGTCGTCGTTTTGAATAAGTGCGTGCCCTGTAGATTCATACCACTGCGCATTTGAAAAAGTCGAAAACGTAAATAACGCAGTTGCGCTTAATCCTGCAAATGCCTTTAATAAAAACGATTTCATACTTTTTGCTCCAAATAAACGTTAGCTTTATCTTGAGGCAGCAAGGACTGTACCAATGTTATTAATCAATAAAAATAACGTTATAAATGGCATTAAACATGCATATACCACCGTAATTAATTTACTAGGGCACAAAATTATGCGAGCAATTTCATTAGTTATTACACTTGGGTGTTTAACCTTGAGTGGGTGCAGCAGCGTGTTTGATAAGCATGTTGAGTACAAATATGTTGAGCCTAATAATTACCCGGTATTAAAAGCGGTAGGTTATGCACCTATTAGTTTACAAAAAGGGGCTAGCGCTTCACAAAAGCAGCTTATGGCTATTAAAGCCTCTAAACTTGAAGCATACAGAGAGCTTACAGAGCAAGTATATGGGCAAAAGGTAACTGCGGGTATGAGCGTTGAAAACGCAGTCGCTAAGGATGATTATTTAGAAAGCAAAGTGCAGGGCGTTATTAAAGGTGCACAAATTATAAAAACGTATGCAGTAGACGACACATACGTCACTGAGCTTGAACTCAATATGAAGCGCGTGCATGATTTATATATTGGCGAAATAAAACCACGTGAAGTAAAAAAAGTAACGTACTACTGATAAATTGACGTTCGCAATAAATTTTACAGCTGTACGTTTAGTATTTAGGCAAGTTAGAGTTTTAAGTATACAGCAGTTTAAATATTACAATGCGTCAACTAAACAGTCTCACCAGAGTACAAAAACCTCAGTAAAAAAGGTTGACGCAGCTTGGCTCAATTTTTGGGTTTTCAAGTTTGAGATACCGGTAACTAGCAGGTTTAAATATTATAGAAGTAGGTAATTTGGCTGAAGCGTTTTGAGTTTATGCTTTTAAATTTCTGACAAGCTGACCGTTGGTGTTAACTTCACCGCCAGACTGATTATATGTGGTGGACGATGGGGCACCAATTAAAATGTTTTTTAGTTGTTTTACACTAAGCTGCGCCTGATGTGCTGCATGCGCGTTTACTTCGTTTTGTTTTTGGCATTTCTCTAACTTACTGCGAACTTGGGCTATAAGCTCGGGAAGCTCTTCAGACTGTTCGTCATTTTTAGCAAGTAACTTGTTCAGCTCTTGATCTAGGCTATTTAGCTTGGTTAAAAAAGTCATTTTTTGTTGGGTAATTTCTTTTAAACCTTCACCTCTTCTTGAGGCAATAGCTGTTAGCTCGTCGTTTAATAAAACAGAGAGAGAATCTAAACACTTATCTTGCTCGTTTAGCTTAACAATAATTAAGCTATTATGATCAGCCATAGACATCAAACTCGAAGTCAGCTAAATTTTTGGCAAGCTTTTCACTGTCTATTTGGTACTTGCCTTCAGTGATTGCTTTTTTTAGCTCAGCAACTTTATTACTGTCAAAACCAGAAGATTGCTGTGCTTTTTCTTGCAGTGTTTTTAATTGCTGTGCTTGTGGTGTTAAGCTTACAGAATCGCTAGCAGCTTTAGGCGTAGCCGATTGAGCCGCTTGTGTATTTGCATTATCTCTTTGCAAATCAACCTTTTGTTGTTTAGCATTAGCTAAAGCGCTTGGTTGTTGATTACCTGAATTGACTTGATTAACCATAATAAAAATCCATAATTTACCCAACTAATACCAGTATATCGGCATATCTTTAGTAAACTTTAATATTATTTTTAATTAAATATTTACTTGTACAGACTCTACACCATCTACACGCGCATTTAAAACTTTACCTGTTTTTTTGTTCTCTACAAGTATTTGTTCGCCCAGAGTGCCATCTTCAAGCGCAACACCGGTCGTTTTTATCTGTAAGCCTTTTGTGCTTGCATAAATATTAATAGCATCACCTTTGCATACCATACATATTTGATTGAGCAATATTGGCATACCTTCGCGAATGTTGCGTTTACTTCGACTGCCAATAAGTGCTTTAGGATCGTCTTGATATTGCACTCTTACAAAGTGTGTCGGTTTCATCTCAATGGTTAGGTGAGCGCTGGTTATTACTTCACCGCGCGCAATATTATCAGTTGTTACAACAACAGGTGCCATTTTTAGCACCTTTATATGTACGTATTGTGCCCAGCTTTGTGGATCGTCGCATTTTACTTGTATTGTAATTTGTCTGTTAAACGGTGGTTCACTTGATGAAATAATATCAGGTGTCGTTGAACAAGCACGATCAGGTATACGGCTGTCTAATGGCAATGCACTGAGGTGTATTTGCTCACTATCGTGTTCGCCAATTTGCTCAGCAATGTATTTTACAGCCATTTCTTGTAGTGAGGCTTTAGTAAATACTTGTGCAGATACAGGGAATGCCATTCCTAGGCTAGTAACAAAATAAAAAACACTGTATCTTTTGATTTTTTTTAACAAACTCATAATGTTTCGACTATGCTTATGGTTTCAAACAGGGTATAAATATTTTGCGTCAAAATTAAGACGCTCCCACGATGTTGTGTAGCTTTGTATATGTAGGAAGCAATTATCGTTCCGTATTATTTGTTTTCTAAAGGAGATTTTAATGGCAGGCATTTTAGACTCAGTAAACCAGCGTACTCAGTTGGTTGGCCAGAACCGCCTAGAATTACTATTATTTAAACTCAGAGGGCGCCAGCGTTTTGGGATCAATGTATTTAAGGTAAGAGAAGTCCTTCAATGTCCTCCGCTTACTAGTATGCCAAAATCGAATTCTTATATTCGTGGTGTAGCTCATATTCGTGGACAAACTATTTCTGTCATAGATTTATCTATGGCGGTAGGTGGACGTCCAATCGATAACATCAAAGACAGCTTTATCATAATTGCTGAATATAATCGCTCAGTGCAAGGTTTTTTGGTCGGTGGTGTTGAACGTATAGTCAATATGAACTGGGAAAAAATAATGCCACCACCTTCTGGTGCCGGACGTTATTCATATTTAACCGCCGTTACTGAAATAGAAAACGAGCTAGTAGAAATTTTAGATGTTGAAAAAATATTAAATGAAATTTGCCCTGTTAACACAGAAGTAAGTTCTGAAGTTGCTGAAAGTGGTGACATTCAAAAAGATTTAGGTGAACGAATTGTATTTATAGCTGATGACAGTGCGGTTGCGCGAAATCAGGTAAAACGAGCACTTGAGCCGCTGGGTGTACAAACTGAGTTGGCTAAAAATGGCAAAGAAGCACTCGTAAGATTAAAAGAAATTGCCAAGCTTGATTGTCAAACAGATATTACAGAACGTGTTGCTTTGCTTATATCTGATGTTGAAATGCCAGAGATGGACGGCTATACATTAACAGCAGAGATCAAAGCAGACCCTAAACTTGCCCCTTTGCATGTTATTTTGCATACATCACTGAGTGGTGTATTTAACCAAGCAATGATTGAAAAGGTTGGGGCTGACGATTTTATTGCCAAATTTAACCCGGATGAATTAGCCACGGCGGTTAAAAAGTGGGTTCATTGTGAATAATCAAAACAGGTGCTACTAATTTGAATAATAAAGACTTGCAGCAAAATGAATACGATCAGTTCCGTTCGTTTTTAGAACAGCAATGCGGTATTGTTCTTGGTGAAAACAAGCAATACTTGGTAAAAAGTAGACTTGCGCCCCTTATGGCTCGTTTTGATGTAGGGTCGTTATCTGAACTTGTTAGCAAAACACTCGGGCCGCATGAGAGGCAATTGCGCGCGGCTGTTGTTGATGCGATGACTACAAACGAGACCTTGTGGTTCAGAGACCAATACCCCTTTGAGCTACTTCAAAACAGATTGTTTCCTGAGTTTAAAGATTTGAGGCGGCCTGTAAAAATTTGGTCTGCAGCTAGTTCGTCTGGTCAAGAGCCTTATTCTATTGCTATGTCGGTTGCTGAGTTTCAATCTAAGCAGCCTAACGTGTTAAAAATGGGTGCTCAGATCATTGGTACTGATATTTCTAACACTATGCTAGACATGTGTAAAAATGGCGAGTATGACGCGTTAGCTTTGGCGCGCGGGTTGTCTGCAGAACGTCGAAAAAAGTTTTTTACAGACAGCGGCAATGGTATGGCAAAAGTTAACGACACTTTGAAAAGACAAGTGAGCTTTAGGCATTTAAATTTACTAGATTCGTATGCATTAATGGGTAAATTCGATATTATTTTTTGCCGCAATGTACTTATTTACTTCTCTCCAGAGGTAAAAGCAAAAATTATTAAACAATTTGCACAAGCGCTTAATCCTAAAGGTTATTTATTTTTAGGGGCTTCGGAGTCAATGGCCGGGTTGAGTGACGAATTTGATATGGTTAGATGCAACCCTGGCATAATTTACCAAAAGAAATAAACCTTTTTTCTTTCCTTCAAAACGACACATCATGTGTCGTTTTTCATTTTAAATCATTCGATTACAAAAAATATAATCACTCAATTATAAATGGCTTATTTATTGCTTTATTCAAGTTAAGTCAATTTTTTGGAGATGGTTATGGCTATCAGTTTTGATAAAGCTTTAGGTGTGCATCAGCATACTATGTTGATCCGTTCACAACGAGCAGAAGTGCTAGCAAGTAATATTGCTAATGCTGATACGCCGGGCTACAAAGCAAAAGATATTAACTTTGCCTCAGCATTAAAAGCGGCAAAATCACACCAGCAAAGCGGCAATACAATGGTAACTACTAATGAAAAACACATTGGTGGTGGTACCCGTAGTGTGGGTGGTGATGAATTATTTCGTACGCCAAATCAAACAGATACAGGTGATGGTAACTCAGTGGATGTACAGGTGGAACGGAACTTGTATACACAGAATGCTATGGAGTATCAGGCTAGCTTACAATTTTTAAGCGGCAAATTTAAAGGCCTGAATAAAGCCCTCGGTAGTCAAGGATAATAATTATGAGTTTATATAACGTTTTTGATATTGCTGGTTCTGGTATGAGCGCACAGAATGTTCGTTTAAATACCACTGCGAGTAATATTTCGAATGCTAATACAATTAGCTCTTCTCAAGACAAAACGTACCGAGCGCGACAACCTGTATTTGCTGCAGAGCTTACCAAAGCTTCTGAGTCGGTAAGTAATAATCAGGGCTCTTCTGTTGGTGTTAAAGTGCTGGGCATTGTTGAAAGCAGTGCACCACTGCAGATTGAATACAACCCTAATCACCCGAGTGCGGATGAAAATGGTTATATCTACAAACCCAACGTTAATGTTGTAGAGGAGATGGCGAACATGATTTCTGCCTCTCGCTCTTATGAAACAAACGTGCAAGTTGCTGATGCAGCTAAGCAAATGTTAAGTAAAACTCTGCTGCTAGGTCAGCGTTAACCGAGGGTAGGTTATGAGTAACGATATTAGTACATCTTCATCCTATTTAGATTCTTTGCGTTGGCAGGATACAACACCAACGACAACCGAAGAGCAAAGCGATGCGTTAACTCAAGAAGATTTCTTCTCGTTGTTAACTCAGCAATTATCGTTTCAGGATCCGAGTAAACCTGCTGATAACGATCAAATGATTGCACAAATGACCAATTTCACGATGGCTGAAGGTATCTCAAATCTTAATAGTAATTTTGAGTCGCTAGCAGCTTCGATGACATCTAACTCTGCTTTGCAAGCATCAACATTGGTTGGTAAGCAAGCATTACTTGAGTCGGATTCCTTAGATTTAAATGCAACGGGTGAAGCAAAAGGTTCAGTCGTTGCAGAAAGCCCAGTAGATAGCTTAACGCTTCGTATTACTGATGAGTCAGGTCAATTAGTTCGCAGTATTGATTTAGGTTCACAGTCTGCTGGTGCAATACGCTTTGCTTGGGATGGTAAAAACGAAGCCGGTGAGCGGTTGCCTGAGGGTGAATACAATATTGTAGCTGAAGGCAGTACAAATGGTGAGTTTTCAAGCTTACCCATTGCTACGTTCAAGAATATTGAAAGTGTAAATATAAACGGTGCCAATGGCATCATTATTAACACTAAAGAAGGTGCGGTTAGGCTGACTGATGTCGCAGAGATCGCGTAATAGAGTTTGATAATATTTCGCCTGTTTGCAGGCTGTATTTAATAGGTTAGAGGTCAATTATGAGCTTCAATATTGCATTAACAGGCATAGCTGCCGCACAAAAAGATTTAGACGTTACCGCAAATAATATTGCGAACGTTAATACAACCGGCTTTAAAGAGTCTCGCGCTGAGTTTGCAGATGTATATGCTTCTTCAGTGTTTAGTTCAGGCAGAACTAAAAATGGTGACGGTGTTCAAACCACTATGGTTGCTCAGCAATTTCACCAAGGTTCGCTGCAATTTACTAATAACTCATTGGATTTAGCGATTACAGGCGAGGGTTATTTTGCAATGAGCCAAGACTTGGGCGCGCAAGACTTTACTTATACGCGAGCAGGCGCTTTTAAATTAGATAAAGATAACTTTGTAGTTGATGCAAAGGGTAATTACTTACAAGGTTTCCCTGTTGATGAAGCAACAGGTGATACAACGTCTGTAAGTTTGAGCACATCGTCTGCATTGCAGATCCCAGATTCATCGGGTTCACCACGTGCAACGACTAATGTTTACAGCTCATTTAACTTAGACTCTCGTGCAGATGCGCCTTCGATTGCTTTTGACCCAGAAACGAGTGCTTCATATAACAGCTCTACATCAACAACGGTTTATGACTCTCTGGGTGAACCCCATGTATTACAGTTTTTCTTTGTTAAAACTGATTCTGCAGTAACGGGTAATGATAACGAATGGGAAACTTACGCTACATTAGATGGCAAGTCATTCAGCCCTGCAGGTCTAGAAGAAACGGCAGCACCATTTACACCACTATCAACCTTTCAATTTGACTCAAGTGGCTTACCAAGTAGCACTGATGGTGTTGCTAATACGGGTACAACCTTTAACCCGCTTACTGTACCTGGTGGTGCGGGTGCGGCGGCTGGTTTATCTGATGTTTTAACTAATGGCGCAAGCTTTCCAGATGATATTGATATTAACTGGCGTGATGAAGCGGGCACTACAAATAAAGTGCCTACTCAATACGCAAGCCGATTTGAAGTTAAAGCGTTAGACCAAGATGGTGCTACGGTAGGTCGTTTGGCTGGCATAGATATTGGTACAGACGGCAAGGTTGTTGCATCATACAGTAATGGCGACTCAACATTTCTTGGTCAAGTTGCTATGGTGCGTTTTTCAAACTCGCAAGGCCTTCAACAAGTTGGTGATACTGCTTGGAAAAAAAGCTTAACGTCAGGTGAGCCAATTGCGGGTGAACCTGGTTCAGGTACTTTAGGTTCAATAAATTCATCAGCACTAGAGCAATCAAATGTGAATTTAACTAATGAGCTGGTTGACCTAATTAGTGCCCAGCGTAACTTCCAGGCTAACTCTCGTGCGCTTGAGGTTAACTCAACACTACAACAGGCAATCTTACAGATTCGTTAATTTAATACTTAACATAATTTTAAGGGCTGCTTTTTAAAGTGGCCCTTTTTATTTTCACTTCATTTAGTTTGTTTTATAACCATTTCACATCATTTCCTATTGTGGCATCTATTTTGCATTTCTTGTGTATAGAGATTTTTAATATGAGTCGATGCTATGGACAAAATGGTCTACATTGCGGCCTCAGGCGCTAAACAAAGCCTACAGGGGCTGGCCCTTAAAGCCAATAATTTGGCGAATGCGAATACTACTGGATTTAAGTCAGACTTTGCACAAGCTCGCTCTATGCAGGCTTTTGGTGAAGGGTTGCCATCACGTGTGTTTTCTATGCAAGAGCGCCCAGGTTCTAATATGACCTCTGGTGGCATAGTTGAAACAGGTAGAGACCTCGACATTGCAATGAGTGATAACGCATGGTTAAGCGTCCAAGATGCCTCAGGCAATGAAGCTTACACCAAGGTGGGTACATTAAATATTACCGCTGAAGGTATGTTAATGACCAGCCATGGTCGTCAAGTAATTGGCGAAGGCGGGCCTGTCATTTTACCAGTACCGATTGAAAAAATTGAATTTAGTGAAGACGGTGCAATTCAAGTTCGCCCGCAGGGGGCGCCTGCTACGTTTTTAGAAGAAGTTGACCGCTTAAAGGTGGTTGAAGCTAATAGCTTTCAACTAGAAAAAGGGAATGATGGTTTATTTAGGCCTAAGGCAGGAGAGGTTGTTGATACCTCTGCCAATGTCAAAGTATTAAGCGGAACCTTAGAAATGTCTAATGTGAACCCAGTTCACGAAATGGTCGATATGATCAGCCATCAACGTCAATTTGAGTTACAAGTAAAACTGATGAAAACAGCTGAAGATCTGGATAGATCACAAGATCAGCTGATGCGCATAGTTTAACTTTAAATGAGGACACGATTATGAATCCAGCATTGTGGATCAGTAAAACGGGGCTAGACGCTCAGCAAACCGATATTTCGGTTATATCAAACAATTTAGCGAATGCCAGTACGGTAGGTTATAAAAAAAGCCGCGCTATTTTTGAAGATTTACTTTATCAAAATATTAACCAGCCAGGTGGGCGCTCGTCGCAAGACACTGAAATGCCCTCTGGTTTAATGCTAGGTGCCGGTGCAAAAGTAGTGGCTAACCAAAAGAATTTTTCTCAGGGTAATATGCTAACCACTGAGAATTCATTGGATTGGATGATCTCAGGGCCTGGCTTTTTTGAAGTATTACAACCCGATGGCAATATTGCTTATTCGCGTAATGGGCAGTTTACTACCGATGGCGATGGTCGAATTGTAACGTCTGGTTCTGGTTATGTAGTGCAACCAGAAATGAATGTTCCCGATGATGCGCAATCAATCACTATTTCACAAGATGGTGAGGTATCTGTTCGTATTTCAGGTCAAGCCGATAATGTTGTGATTGGCCAGCTTACAATTAGCGATTTTATTAATCCATCGGGCCTTGAGCCTGTAGGGCAAAATCTTTATACCGAAACGGCAGTAAGTGGCGCGCCTGTGCAAGGTAATCCGGGTGTAGAAGGCTTAGGCACAATTATTCAGGGCTCACTTGAAACATCAAACGTAAATGTAACTGAAGAGCTGGTTAACCTAATTGAAACGCAGCGTATTTACGAAATGAACTCTAAAGTCATCTCGGCTGTTGACGAGATGATGAGTTACATCAATCAGCAATTATAAGGTGTAGGGGGAATTATGCGTCATTATATGTTATTTGCGGTAGGTACATTATTTTTAAGTGGCTGTGTTTCAACACAAAATAGTGATGTTGTTCAAGATGACCCCTATTATGCGCCAATGTATCCTGAACCAAGTATGGAACCCGTAGTTGCAACAGGTTCGTTATTTAATACTAATGTGTCAAACGACTTATACGCAGATAGAAAAGCACTGCGTACTGGCGACATTATTACTGTAAATTTACAAGAGTCTACTCAAGCTACTAAAGCAGCTAAAACCGAAACCGATAAGCAATCTGATGCAAGCCTAGACCCTGTCATAGGGCTTGGTGGCCTCCCTGTGAATATAGGTGGCGACAGTATTCAGTTTGGTATTGGTAGTGACGCCTCTTTTACGGGGGATTCTAAATCAAATCAATCAAACAGCTTATTTGGCAATATTTCGGTTAATGTTATGCGTGTTTTACCTAATGGTAACTTAGTTATTCGTGGCGAAAAGTGGTTAACATTAAACACTGGCGAAGAATTTATTCGTTTGGAAGGTTTAGTACGCCCGCAAGATGTGAGTTCTGATAATACGGTTGAGTCAAACCGAATAGCCAATGCGCGTATTCAGTACTCTGGTAAAGGGCAAACACAAGAAGCGCAAAGTGCAGGTTGGTTAACACGCTTTTTCAGTAGCTCGATTTTTCCTTTTTAGAGGGCATTCATTATGAATGTATTAAAGTTATTTTGTTTAATCACGCTAATAGGTTGCCAATTTTCGGCACATGCTGAGCGTATTAAAGATATTTCTATGGTTGAAGGGGTTAGATCGAACCAGTTGGTAGGTTATGGCTTAGTAGTGGGTTTACCCGGCACGGGTGAGCAGAGCCGCTTCACTCAGCAAAGTTTTAAAGGCATGTTAAGCAATTTTGGTATTTCGCTACCTGCAAATTTAAGCCCTAAAATTAAAAACGTTGCTGCTGTTGCTGTACATGCTGAATTACCCGCATTTAGAAAGCCCGGACAAACAATTGATATAACCGTTTCATCTATCGGTAGCGCGGGTAGCTTGCGCGGCGGTACATTATTACAAACATTTTTAAAAGGGGCTGATGGCAATGTATATGCCGTAGCTCAAGGTAGTTTAATAGTGGGGGGGTTAGGTGCCCAAGGTGCTGACGGCAGCCGTGTTGTTATTAATACCCCAACAGTTGGCCGTATTCCAAATGGCGCAACAGTAGAGCGTGAAGTTAAAAGTCCGTTTATGCAAGGCGATTTTATTACGTTTAACTTAAACCGCCCTGATTTTACAACGGCAAAGCGCCTTGAAAAAACAATTAACGATTTAGTCGGGCCTAACAGCGCAAAAGCAATTGATTCTGTGTCTGTTCGTGTGATTGCCCCTAGAGATGCTTCTCAACGTGTGTCTTATTTATCAACGCTTGAAAATCTTGAATTTAAACCTGCAGATATGTCTGCAAAAATTATCGTTAACTCGCGTACGGGCACCATTGTGATTGGTAAAAATGTTAAGTTACAGCCTGCAGCAATAACACATGGCGGGTTAACCGTCACCATTTCAGAGCAACAAAATGTGGCTCAACCTAATGCATTAGCTGAGGGCGAAACCGTTGTAACGCAGCAATCAATTATAGATGTAAATGAAGACGACTCGCGTGCGTTTGTGTTTAACCCGGGTGTTAGTTTAGACGATTTAGTTCGTGCTATAAACGAGGTAGGCGCAGCGCCTGGCGATTTAATGGCTATTTTAGAGGCCCTGAAAGAAGCCGGGGCAATAAACGGCCAACTTGTTGTTATTTAATATTTATTAAGCTTTAGCAAAGCCTTTGCTAAAGCTTCCCGTTTACTCCCTCATTTATATTTCCAATCTGGCTTAATTTTTGCATTTTAAATTGTATTATTCATTATTGTGTCAAAAAGCTGATGGAAACTAATCATCTAGACAAACAAAACTTTTTTGATTTAGGCAATTTAGATTCACTTCGTAAAGAAGCCTTAAGCGGTGGTGATGCATCAACCGATGCATCTAAAGCCGCTCTTAAAAAAGCAGCTGCGCAATTTGAAGCTATTTTTACCCAAATGCTACTTAAAAGTATGCGTAAAGCTAACGAAGCGTTTGAAGACAAAGAAAGTCCACTTAACTCAAGTAGCGTTAAGTTTTTTGAAGACATGCATGATCAACAGTTATCTACTGAGCTTTCATCAAATGGGTCTTTAGGCCTTGCTGATTTAATTGTTCAGCAGTTATCGCCAGACGGCAAAACTTTTATGCCGGGTTCTGTTTTGAGAACCACCAATGACTTTTTAAGTGATATGCGCGCGGGCTCTTCGCTTCCTCATACCCAAAATGAAGAAAAAGCTGCTGTTAATGTTCAAAACGATAAAACCGATTCTAAAGTGCCTGAAGCTCCTTCAGCGCCATTCGAAAGTACTGAAGAATTTGTAACTACAGTATGGGAACACGCTAAAACAGCAGCACAAAAAATTGGCTTAAACCCTGCTGTTATGGTTGCACAAGCCGCACTTGAAACAGGTTGGGGTAAGCACATTATTAATAAAAGCGACGGTAACAGTTCAAATAACTTATTCAATATCAAATCAGATAAAAGCTGGGATGGAGAAAAAGCGAGTAAAGTAACCCTAGAGTTTGAACAAGGAACGCCTGTTAAAAAACAAGCAAGCTTTAGAGCTTATGACTCAATAAAAGAGAGCGTAAACGACTTTGTTGATTTTTTAACCCAAAACCCACGCTACCAAGAAGCATTACAAAATACAGCTAAGCCAAGCGAGTTTTTAGATTCATTACAAAAAGCCGGCTACGCAACGGATCCTAATTACGCTAGTAAAATAAAAAAAGTGCTTAACAGTGCTCAATTAAAAGATGTTGCAGCCAGTGTTATTCGCCAAGGAGTAAAGTAAATGTCGTTTAACTTATTAAACATTGCCAGTTCTGGGGTTAGAGCAAATTCGGAGCTACTGCAAACGACAAGTAAAAATATAGCGAATGTAAATACCGAAGGCTATGTGCGAGAGCGCACAGAGCATACAACTATGGTCGATAACCAGGTAGGAAAAGGAGAAACCTATCGCTTGTTAAACCAATTTGCCCAAGAGCAACTCAACAGAGATACCTCTAATAAAACGTTTTTTGATCAATTTGTTACAGAGTCAAACCGCGTTGATAGTTTGTTTTCAGAAGATTCTAATAGTTTATCTACTAGTATAAATTCATTGTTTAATAATGTTCAGGAGTCGTTAAATCAGCCTTCATCTACCGTTGCCCGCTCGCTGGTAATGACGGATGCTGAAAACTTAGTGAATCAAATGGACAGACTCTCAGGCATTGTTTTCGATCAGAAAAATATTGTAAATGAACAGCTAGACGTATTTACAGAAGAGGCAAATGGCTTAATTCAAAAAATTGGTACATTAAATCAAGATATTGCTGCTGTTAACGGCACTAATAACCAAGCCGATGCAAGTTCTACTTATAATGAACGCGATAAGGCAATTCGTGATTTATCAGAACTTATTGATATAGAAACACTGGATGGCCCAAATGGTGAAAAACTTGTATTTATGGGCACCGGTGAAGCGGTTGTAATGCAAAATGGCTCGTTTAATTTGTTTTCTATGCGTGGCGATCCTGATCCAAACTTTAAAGAACTTAGGTTAGATGTAAATGGGGGCAAGGCAGTGCCGCTTGAAGTTGATGTATCTAAATTAAAGGGAAAAATTGGTGGATTACTGGCATTTAGAGACGATGTGCTAGTCCCTGCTCAAAATCAAATTGGCCAAATGGGTTTAGCAATAGCCGATTCTTTTAATGAACAAAACAAGCTGGGTATGGACGCTAACGGAGAGCTCGGGGGTAATATTTTTAATATTCCTACGGTTGGTGGCTATGCTTATACCGCTAATACGGGTAGTTCAAGTATGACTGCAACCCTTGAAGCTGGTAAGGGCAGTGAATTGCCTGCAAGTGACTTTATAATTACTTATACCAGTGCTTCAACGGTCGAAATTCAGCCAGTAGATAATAAAGGTGAACCGCTAGGCACAGCATCGACAGCAAATATAACCGCTGGCGTCATTGATTCATCTACAATCACGAGTGGCGAATCGTTTGGTTTAGAAATTAATGTAGCTGGCGCAGCTAATGCAGGTGATCAGTTTCAAATAAAGCTTAACTCTGAGTCGGCGGCAAATATGTCTTTAGCAAACACTCGTGGTGAAGATTTAGCGCTTGCAGCACCTATAAGAACAGCAAACGACATTAACAACATAGGAAATGCCACGATTACGGTTGGTGAGGTAAATGATGTTACTACTGGTAGCTTTACAACGTCACCGGCAGGTCTTACAAATGGCCCTATTAGTGTTGTTAAAACCGCTAATCTAAATGAATACACAATAAGTGATGGTGTAAATACCAGTACTTTTACAGCAACTTTGCCAGCAAAAGACATGCTACAACAGGCAGGTAATGGCTTTGAACTATATGGTTTTGACTTTGATATTGAAGGCAGCCCTGAAACTGGCGATACATTCACACTTGAGTTTAACCAAGGTGGCTTTGATGATAACCGTAATGGTCAAAAGTTAGCGGGGTTACAGCAAGGTGAATTAGTGCGTCAAAATGTTGTTAGCGGTACAAATTCAGACAACCACAAAACATTTAACCAAGCTTATGCAGGATTGGTAAGCGATATAGGCGTGGTAACTAACCAAGCAAAAACGAATGGGGAAGCATTTGAAGCGCTTGCTCAGCAATCTGAAGCCTGGTATGAATCGCTTTCTGGCGTAAACCTTGATGAAGAGGCTGCTAATTTATTACGTTTTCAACAGTCTTATGCGGCTTCTGCACAGGTACTTGCAACTGCTCGTACTGTTTTTGACACTATATTAAGTGCTGCGAGGTAATTATGCGCTTATCAAACAATTTGATGTACCAAAGTAGTTTAAATTCAATTTTGAACAATCAACAAAATGTTAGTAAGGCTCAAGAGCAAGTTAATACTCAAAAGCGTGTGTTAACGGCGTCGGATGATCCTGCAGCGGCTTCCCGCGCACTTCAATATACCGATAGAATACAGAGTAATGAGCAGTACAGTAAAAATATAACCATGCTTAATAGCCGCTTGAATATAGAAGAAGGTGCACTTGAAAACATCAAAAGCGCATTAGAGAGAGCGCATACTTTGACCATTCAATCAGGAAATGGTGTTTATAGTGCAGCTGACAGAGAGGGGCTTGCCGAAGAAATTAAGGCGCTTCAAAGTACAGTACTTGATTTAATGAACTCTAAAACTGAAGACGGGAAATACATTTTTTCTGGTTATCAGGATAATACACAGACTTACTCGCTCGATTCATCCACCGGTTTATATGTTTACGGCGGCGACCAAGGTCAGCATATGATTAAGATAGCTGAAGGGGTTGATATTAAATCAAGTGATAATGGGTTTGATGCCTTTGAAAAAGTGGATGCGCGTTTAGATGTTGTTTCTAACGATGGAGTTGTATCGGGCGGTATTACAAGTTCTAAGGTGTATGTAACGGAACAAGGTCAATTTGATACGTTCCATAAACAGAACTATAACCCAGATCCATCGGCTGCCGCAGGTGTTAATACACTAAATGTGATCACTACGGCGGGATCACCTAATACTTATCAAATAGAGCAAGCAGGGACAATACTAGCAACCGGTAACATCAACGACTCTGTTATTAAGTTTGCAGGTATGGAGATAAGTGTTACGCCAGTTGCGACAGGCCAAATTGATATTACGCTTGAAGCGCCTAAAAAAGAAAATGTGCTTAACTCTATGAGTGAGCTAATAGCGGGCCTGACTAACCCTGCTTTAACTGAAGAAGAATTTGAGCAAGTCATTGCTGACTCGCTTGTTCAAATCTCGAACGCAAAAAATAATGTGTCTCTAACCCAAGCTGGACTGGGTGGACGAATCAATACAGCCGAAAAAGTACTGCAATCAAATACAGATTTAGATATTAATAACAAATCAGCACGATCTGACTTGGTTGATATAGATATAACAGAAGCAATAACTGAGTTAACCAAACAAGAAACAGCACTTCAGGCATCACAGGCAACCTTTGGCCGTTTAGCAAACCTTTCGTTGTTTGATTACTTATAATTAAACTCAGAGTAAGGCAATACTTTGCCTTACTCTGTAAAACTCTTCGCTTTGAATAAATACTTCTTTTAAATAAATTACTTACCTCACTAATAAAAGCACTTTTAAAACATTTATAATGGTGTTTTTATTTAGCGATGACTTTAAATTATTTTTATTTTAATTAAATAAATTCAATAGATTAAAAAATAAATTTGATTTTTTAAAAAAAAAGCTAAAGGATTTTTTTTCTAGACCGATAACTTAATTAACCAAGCACAGCGTTGAAATTACAACCACTGCTTAATCTAGTAAGTTTGAGAGTAAATGATAAGTTTACTTTAGGAGAGACATCATGGCTTTATATGTAAATACAAATGTTAGTGCGTTAAACGCACAAAGACAGTTAAACAACTCAGGTAATGCACTTGATACATCATTCCAACGTTTATCATCAGGTATGCGTATCAATAGCGCAAAAGATGATGCGGCTGGTCTACAAATTTCTGACCGTCTTACATCACAAGTAAATGGTCTAAACCAAGGTAATCGTAACGCGAATGACGGTATCTCTCTAGCTCAAACGGCTGAGGGTGCACTTGATGAAGTAACATCAATGTTCCAACGTATTCGTACACTTGCACAACAAGCATCTAATGGTTCAAACACTGATGAAGATCGTCTTGCAATTCAAGAAGAGATTCGTTCATTATCATCAGAAGTTAACCGTGTTGCTGAAGATACAACTTTCGGCGGTCAAAACCTTCTTGATGGTTCTTATAAAGCAAGTTTTCAAGTTGGTGCTGATGCGGTACAAACTATCGGCTTTAGCATGAAAGATGTAGGCACTACGGCTAGTGGTCCAAACACAATTTCTGCAAACGGTGGTTTTACATTATCAGGTATTGCAGGTGTTGCTAGTAACTTAACGGGTAAAGGTTTAACAACTTTAGCCGCAGGTGTTTCTGATATTTCTGGTGCAGCCGTGGCAGGCACGGATGACTTTGATACTAAATTTAGAGCTGAAACAATCAGTGTCTCTACTCAAGGTAATGCACAATTTGTTTTAGCAGGTATGGATTCGTTAATTGCTGTTGTTGATAAAAAACGTGCAGAGCTTGGTGCGGTTCAAAACCGTTTCCAATCAACAATTCGTAACCAATCAAATATTTCTGAAAACTTATCAGCTGCGCGTTCACGTATTAAAGATACAGACTTCGCAGCAGAAACGGCAAACTTAACTAAGATGCAGATTTTACAACAAGCAAGCCAAACAATTTTGGGACAAGCTAACCAGCGTCCACAGGCTGCACTTAGCCTACTAGGTTAATAAAGCTTTACAATTAGATTAGTCAATTTATTGGCGAAGAAGAAATGAAAGCGCCTCTGCTTAATGGGGTATTAACAAAGGCGCTATAGGATTTTGCCAGCGGAGGCCTTAATCCAAATTGTTCTAACATTTGTAGAACACATATGTACTAGCATAAACTATGCCATTAGTTTATGTCAGTCACCCACTCTCAAACTTATCAAATCATAAGGCCCTAAACGGGCCTTATTCCTTTATTATACTATTACAGCCTTTAAACTGCCCAATTTTAAATAAGAGCTAAGTACAACAGGTTTTCAGTCTTTAATATAAAGTTGGCCTAATGTTTGCTTTTGTCTTTGTAAGTTTATTTTAACTTACAAAGTGGCAGATAGTTGCCCCTAGGCAGAGTATACCGCCTACATATCTAGTCACTTTGTCAAATTCCCACTTTCTTTGAATGAGAGAGTGACCTAACTTTGACAGATAATAAGAGAGTTTATTATGGCTTTATATGTAAATACCAATGTAAGTGCGATTAATGCGCAAAGGCAGCTTGAGAGAAGCGGTGGTGACTTAGATACGTCATTTAAGCGCTTATCGTCAGGTCTTCGTATAAATAGCGCAGCAGATGATGCTGCGGGTTTGCAAATTTCAGATCGTTTACAGTCGCAAATATTAGGCCTTAACCAAGGTAACCGAAATGCGAACGATGGTATTTCTTTAGCGCAAACTGCTGAAGGTGCAATGGATGAAATTACCTCTACTTTTCAACGTATTCGAACGCTTGCTCAACAGGCGTCAAACGGCTCTAATACAGATGAAGATAGACTGGCTATCCAAGAAGAAATCCGTCAATTATCTGATGAAGTAAATCGTATTGCTACCGATACTACTTTTGGTGGTCAAAATCTACTTGACGGTACCTATTCAGCAAGCTTTCAAATTGGTGCTGATGCGGTTCAAACAATCGGGTTTAGCATGCAGGATGTAGGTGGTAGTGCTAATACAATTTCTGCAAATGGTGGTTTTACAATGTCAGGTATTGCAGGGATTGCATCTGCAGTCGCAGGAAAAAGTATGTCTACTTTTGCGGCTGGAATAAGCGAAATTGGTAGCGGTAGTATTACAGCTGCAACTGCTAGTTTCACAAGTATGGTTGCTGCAGAAATTAGTGTATCTACTCAGGCTAATGCACAGCAAGTATTTGCAGGTATGGATGCAATGATTGCTGTAGTTGATAAAAAGCGTGCAGAATTAGGTGCGGTACAAAACCGCTTCCAATCAACAATCCGTAACCAAGCGAATATTTCTGAAAATTTATCTGCTGCTAAATCGCGTATTAAAGATGCTGATTTTGCAATGGAAACGGCTAATCTAACTAAAAATCAGATTTTACAGCAAGCAAGTCAAACTATTTTAGGGCAAGCTAATCAGCGTCCACAGGCCGCACTTAGCCTACTTCAGGGTTAATAAGATCACAGCTAGTAGAAATTAAATACAAATAAAGCTAAAGCTTTCGCTTCAACAGACGATATATGATTTAGAGGACTAAAAATCCAGGACTCTAAATCACGGATAATAACAGGGTAGGGGTATCCCGTTATTGTCTATCGAACTTTGAAGCGGAGGCTATCATGGCTTTATACGTAAATAGTAATGTGAGTTCTTTGAACGCACAAAGACAATTAAGCAAATCAAGTAACGCATTGGATACTTCATTCCAACGTCTATCGTCAGGTATGCGTATCAACAGTGCAAAAGACGATGCTGCAGGTATGCAGATTTCAAACCGTTTATCATCACAAGTGAATGGTTTAAATCAAGGTAACCGAAATGCAAACGATGGCATTTCACTTGCACAAACAGCTGAAGGTGCGCTTGATGAAGTAACATCAATGTTCCAACGTATTCGTACATTGGCTCAACAAGCATCTAACGGTTCAAATACAGACGAAGACCGTTTAGCGATTCAAGAAGAAATTCGTTCATTATCGTCAGAAGTTAACCGTGTTGCAGAAGACACAACATTTGGTGGTCAAAATTTACTAGATGGTAGCTATGATGCTAAATTCCAAGTTGGTGCCGACGCTGTGCAAACTATAGGTTTTAGTATGCAAGATGTGGGTACTACGGCAAGTGGCCCTAATTCTATTTCTGCAAATGGTGGATTCACATTATCAGGAATCGCAGGTGTTGCAAGTAACTTAACTGGTAAAGGCCTTACTACATTAGCTGCTGGTGTTTCTGATGTTTCTGGTGCGGCAGTTGGCGCTACAGATGACTTTGATACAAAGTTCAGAGCAGAAACAATTAGCGTATCAACACAGGGTAATGCACAGTTTGTTTTAGCAGGTATGGACTCAATGATTGCTGTAGTTGATAAAAAACGTGCGGAGTTAGGTGCTGTTCAAAACCGTTTCCAATCAACTATCCGAAATCAGTCAAATATCTCAGAAAACTTATCGGCTGCAAAATCACGTATCCAAGATACGGATTTCGCACAAGAAACAGCTAACTTAACTAAGATGCAGATCTTACAACAGGCTAGCCAAACAATCTTAAGCCAAGCAAATCAGCGTCCACAAGCAGCGTTATCGCTTTTAGGCTAATTGATTTGAACTATGAGCCACTTTAGACTAAGCAAATAGTCCAAATGTGGCTTATAGTCTTAATATATGTTTCGAGGGTAGCCGAGATGATTGATTTAAATTCTACACAAAAAACGATAGATGGACTCAGTGTTGTAAATACATCTATTACTAAAGACGCGGTAAAAGAAGAAAAGCTTGAAAAGGGGACAGCTTTAACAGCAAGAGAAGCTGTTGATTTGAAGAATGCTCAAAATCTTAAAGATCAAGAAGAGCAAGAAGGTAAAGAAGATAAAGAATTGTTTGTCGCAGTAAAAGACAATCTAGAGAAGCTAAATGAGTATATCCCAGTAACATCAACTAACTTAAAATTTGAGTTTGATGATGGTGGAGATCTTCCTATCATTAAAGTGCTTGATAAAAGCAACGATGAAGTAATTAGAGAAATTCCTACCGAAGAGTTCAGGGAAATAGCTAAAGCTTTAGACGAATTTGCCGATAAATTAACTAATAAAGGTTTACTGTTTAATAAAACAGTTTAGCCATTTCAGCTATTTAGGATTATATTATGCCTCTTATTACATCTGCGGGTATTGGTTCAGGTCTCGATTTGGAAAGTATAATTTCGGCGTCAGTTGATGCTGAAAATGTACCTAAAATGAATGCCTTTGCAGCGAAGGATGAGGCGCTTCAAGTCGAGTTATCAGCGATAGGTGAAGTTAAATCTGCTTTATCGCAGTTACAAGATACAATTGAAAAATTAGCAGACCCAGATAACTTCAATAAACGAGTTGCTAATATAACCCAGCCAACAAGTGATGACGGAGACTTGATCTCTGTTACACCTACCTCAGATATCACACCAGGTGATTTTAAAATAGAAGTAGTTGCAATAGCTCAAGGTAGCCGAGCACTATCTGAGGATGGATTGTTTGCTACTAATGAAGATGTTGTGAGTGCTTCAGGAGGTACACTATCATTTTCAGCAGGCCCGGATAAGACTTTCGATTTAACCTTAGACGCCGGTGCTACTCTTTCAGATTTACGCGATGCGATAAATGACTCTGATAGTAATTTTGGTGTTACGGCTAATATTATTAATACGGGTTCGGAAGCGAAGCTTGTTTTGACTTCAACTGTGACAGGCACTGGAAACGATCTTGTTATTACAAACGACAATGCTGAACTTGATAACGTATCCACTGTAGCAAATGCTGGTGGTGCAGGCGGCATTGGAATAGCAGCAGAAAACACCGCAAAAGATGCAATTATTAAAGTTGATGGTATTACCATAACAAACGACACAAACACCTTTAAAGATGCTGTACAAGATATGACGATAACAGCAAAACGTGAAAGTGTTGACAATGAGACTGCCAAACTTTCAGTCGATTTTGACCGAGAAAGCGCAACAACGTTAGTTGATGAATTAATTACAAATTATAATAATGTTATAGGTCAACTAGGGTTTCAGTCACGCATAGGTAAGCCTTTAAATAGCGACTCGACTATTCGCTCTCTTAGCTCGCAATTAGTGAATGCTTTATCAACAAGCTTAACAGATGCGGGTCCCTTTGAGAGTATTTTTGATATTGGGCTAGGTGTTGATAAAGAAGGCTACTTAGAAAAGTCGACTTTAGTCAGAAGCTTGAATGACGCGTTAGATAATAATTTTGATGACATTGGCAAGGCTTTTGCAGGTGAAAATGGTATAGCCTCAAAGTTTGAGGAGCTGCTAAATAATTATGTCGACACAAATGGCATAATGAAGCAGCGAGAGGACAGTTTAAATGGACAAATTTCTGAGTTAGAAGATGATGTTGAAAATCATCAATTCAGAATGGAGTCTTTGGAAGCTAGGCTACGAGAACAATATGCAGGGTTAGATGTACTGCTTGCGCAAATGCAGTCAACGCAAACTTACTTGAGTGCACAACTGGCAAGCCTTCCAGGGTTTACCCGTTCAGATAGTTAACCATAAAGAATTGATTTAGCAATAAAATATACAGGTGAATTATGTACAACGCTAAAGTAAAGAATTATCAAAAAGAAGCCTTAAAAACGCGAGTTGCAGGGGCTGACAGGTATGAAATTATTCAAATGCTAATGGCTGGTGCAGTTGAGAAAATGGTTTTAGCGAAAGTGGCGATTGAAAAAAAGCACTTTGAGGCAAAAAGTGAGCATATCTCAAAAGCATCAGCAATAATAAATGCATTACGCGGTTGTTTAGATTTTGACGCTGGTGGTGATGTGTCAACAAATCTTTATTCACTTTATACATATATGGATGAGCGTTTACTGGATGCGAGTATAAAAAACGACCCAGAAATAATTACTGAAGTATCGAACCTATTAAAAGAAATAAAATCAGCGTGGGATGCAATTCCACATGATGTAAGAGAGCAGACGTTATCTGAAAACGGTATCGATGCAAATGTTGGATAAAATGGAATCTTTGATATCGCAGCTTGAAGCTGCGATTGATGAGCCAAACCTAGAAAATGCCCTCAATTTAGACCGCAAGCTACTTGACGAAATAAAAGCGACCGATCAATTATCCCTACATGAAAATGCTACTTATTTTCTATCAGTCGCCGCAAGGCATCAAAGTGTATTGAATAAAGTCGACGATTTAAAAAAACAGTCCTTTAAAAATATTACTCAGTTTAATAAAAATCAAAAGAATATTAAGAAATATCAAAATGTCTAAAAATAATCTGCAAAGTGCTCAAGAGTCAATAAATGAGATTGAAGAGGCTCTCAATTCAATTTCTCAAAAACAACAAAACGAAGATGCTTTTGTAGATAAAGCCAATATTACTTTTGACAATAATATTCTAGCGTTTAAAAAGTATTTTCCTGATATTGCCGAGAAATTTAGTTCACATCAGCCAAGTAGCAAATTTAACTTATTTCTGAATTCAAATGGCTCAGCCAACTTTATTGACTACGACACTGGGGTGCCTATTTATAGCGAGGATCCTCATAAGCAGTCTAGCGAACAAATAAAAAGTATGCTTGAAAACCCGATTATGGGTAAAGTTGACCATAGCCAATTAGAGTTTTTAAAAAATGAGACGGGTTTTATCCATATTGATTTAATGGCTGAAATTGGCGCTATATACAATGAAACTCAACAAGCCCTTACTCCAACAAAATCCGTTGCTGAATTTATACCTAGTGCAATAATATTTGGTGTTGGCTTAGGTTATCATTTAGATAATATGTTCGGTTCTTTTAATGCAGCTTATATAAGTATTTTTGAACCCAATGAAGATTATTTTTTTGCAAGTTTGTTTACATTTGATTGGGCTAGCTTCCTTAATAAAGTAGATGAAGCTGGAAGTTATTTATACTTTTCGATCGGTGTTCCTGAGCAAGAAATGTATGAAGCTTTGCATTTAAGAGCTGGAGAAATTGGTGCGTTTAGTGTTGCAAGTGCACTTTTTTTTCAACATTACCCCTCTGAAGCTGTAAATAAATTAATTAATGAGTTTAAAGGTAATTATCATCAATTTTTTATGGGGTGGGGCTTTTTTGATGATGCACTATTAAGTGTTGCTCATTCAGTGGATAACTCTTTAAAACCTATAAATTTACTACAACCAGCAAAAAAGATTTCAGAAACTTACAATCATTTCCCTATTTTTATCGTCGCTAATGGCCCGTCATTAGATAATGACATCGATACGATTAAAAAGTTACAAGATAAAGTCATTATTGTTGCTTGTAACTCTGCGACGACAGCATTGCTCAAGCAAGGCATAACACCAGATTTTCATGTCGCACTGGAAAGGACAAAAGCAACTGAAGACTTTTTAACTGCATTCATTCCTGAGCATACACGCCAGAAAATAAACTTGCTCGTTCTCAATGTAATGTACCCCAAAGTTTTAGATTTATTCGGCTGGTGCGGAGTAGCATTGAAAAGTAACGAAGCGGGCACCTCTTTATTTCATATATCTGAGTTTTTAAATAATGGCAGGATCACATCAACAATAGGGTTTAGTAACCCCTTGGTTGGTAATACCGCGCTGAGCTTTTTTGGTAGTATGGAGTTTAAAAATATCTACCTTTTCGGAGCCGATAACGGTTATAAAGATCCCAATCACCATCATTCAAAAGGCAGCTATTATTACTCGGGTGAGGGGGAAACGATACATGCGCCCTTAAAGATGGGTGGCGAACTCATTGTGCCTGGTAATTTTGGCGAAAGCATCATAACAGATCATTTTATGCATACTGGTAAAGTGCAAATGGAACGTTTTTTAGAGTCTAAACTCGATGCAGGGATAAATTGTTTTAATTGCAGTGATGGCGCTGCCGTTAAGGGCAGTATGCCCTTGAGATCGGATGATATTTTACTAGAAGAATTTAGTTTTTCTAAAAATGAAGTTATTGAACATATAAAAACTCAGCCATTTTCTGCAGTAGATAAAAACGTCTGTTTAACAGACTATTTAGATTTTGATGAGTTTGAGCAGCTATGTAACACTATGGTTGAGATACTTGATGGTCCAATTTTAAATCGAACCGAAGCTTTAGAGCAGTTACTTGAGAGCTTAAGGTATTTGTTCTCATTTAAAAACCATCCAAGATACACACATCTTTATCTGCTACTTGAAGGTGAGTCGCTTTACGTTACCTCAGTACTTATTTCGCTACTTTATAACTTTGGTGATGAGACAACGATAGTCCCTTACTATGAAAAAGCTAAAACACTTTGGCGAGATTTTATTGCTGATGCTCCACAGCAATACAGAGACCGTTGGAATGAGTTAAGTGATTACAGCTTCGATTACTCAAAGCCTTCGGTGAGCTAGTCAATATGCAGATTAAGAGTAAACGATTTGTTCTTTCACTCTTAACAGAGGCTGATGCAACATATCGCTACCTAAGCTGGTTTGACGATAGTAAAGCTAAAGAGTTTATTAGTTATAAATCGTCATCTTTAGACGAGTTGAAGAACTATATTAAAGCTAAAAATAATGACCCAGCAGCTATTTTGTTGGGCATTTTTACTGATGGTGAACACATCGGCAATATAAAGTATGAACCTATAGATTTAGTTAATAAAACCGCAACAATGGGGATTTTGTTAGGTGAGGCTCAGTGGCGTGGTAAAGGTGTTGCAGCTGAGGTTATTTCTATAAGTGCAGATTACTTGGCAAAACACTTTCATACCGAAACAATTATACTTGGTGTTGATAAAGGTAATACACCTGCAATTTCTGCTTATAAAAAATTGGGCTTTGAAATTAGCGAACAAACTGACCATGGTTTGTTTATGAAAAAATCACTTCTATAAAAAATATCTATTCTTCCTAAGTCTTTTTTTTAAATTGCCGATAAGTTATTAGAGCGTAAGCGAAATTTCATTATAATAGTTAATAAATAATTTAAACTTATTATTCCTAAGGAAAAAACATGTCATCAAAAAGCAATTCGGGTGCAGAGCTTTGGCAAAAGGCCAAAAAAATTATTCCTGGTGGGAATCAATTACTTTCAAAGCGTGCCGAAATGTTTTTACCCGACCAATGGCCTGCCTATTATAAAAAGTCTAAAGGCTGTGAAGTTTGGGATTTAGATGATAATCATTACTATGATTTCTCTATTATGGGAATTGGTACTAGTTCTTTAGGTTATGCTAATGATGAAATTAACGATGCGGTAATAAGTTCGATTTCTAACGGAAGCATGAGTAGTTTGAACTGTCATGAAGAGGTGGAGTTAGCCGAAAAGCTTATTGAGATACATCCTTGGGCGGGAGCTGTCCGCTTTACTCGTACTGGTGGCGAATCGTGTGCGTTAGCAGTGCGAATTGCTCGTGCCTATAGTAAAAAAGATGTTGTTGCTTTTTGCGGCTACCATGGTTGGCATGATTGGTACTTAGCAACAAATATAACTGACGCTGAAAATTTAGATGAGCAGTTATTACCTGGTTTAAGGCCTGCTGGTGTTCCTAAGCAATTACAAAATACCGTGGTGCCATTTAAGGAAGGTGATATTGATGGCTTTAAGGCAATCATAGATGCTCACGGTGATAACCTTGGCGTTGTTATGATGGAAGTTTTTCGTCATGGTTTGCCGGATGTTGCCTTTTTACAAGCTGTGAAAGATTTAGCTGTTGAACATAACATCGTTGTAATTTTTGATGAAATATCCTCTGGTTTTAGACTTAACACAGGGGCGTCTCATCTTTTAACATCGATAGAGCCTGATATTTGTGTGTTAGGAAAGGCGTTGGGTAACGGTCATCCAATAGGCGCTATAATAGGTCGTTCTGAAGTGATGGATGCAGCGCAGCAATCCTTCATCAGTAGTTCTTATTGGACCGAACGTGTTGGCTTTACAGCAGCGTTAAAAACATTAGAAATATTTCAACGAGATGATATCCCTAAACGTTTAAATGAAACTGGCGCAAGACTAAAATCTCGCATTGAAGAAGTGGTCACTCAAACAGGTTTTAACCTAAAAATTATAGGTATTGATAGTGTTCCTATATTTATATTTCCAGGTGATCACGCATTGGCGTTAAAAACACTATTTACTCAAGAAATGCTTAGAAGAGGGTTTTTAGCGAGTAATGTGATTTACCTTTCGATAGCCCATACTGATGAGCTTTGCGATAAATATATTGATGCAATGAGAGAAGTTTTTTATTTTCTTCAGGAGTCATTAGACAGCAATGTCGATATAGAAAGCCTAATTAACGGTCCGGTATGCCACAGTGGCTTTCAAAGGTTAAATTAATGAAGTCCGTTACTGCCTTTATTCAAGCAAGAGTGGGATCGTCAAGATTACCAGGAAAGGTGTTAAAAGAAATAAACGGGATCCCCGTTATCCTGCACATTGTTATGCGTTTAAAGCAATCAAGATACATTGATAATATTGTTCTTCTGACTTCTTTTAACAAAGAAAATGATGAGTTGGTTGAGTTAGCCAAACGCCATAAAATCGACGTGTTTAGAGGTTCAGAAGAAAATGTTTTAGAGCGCTTTCAACAAGCAAGCCAGAAGTATCCCTCTGAGCATATTGTAAGAATAACAGGCGATTCACCTTTTGTTGATGCTGGCGTTTGTGATTTATTATTGCAGACATACTTTGAAAAACAGGTTGATTATGCTTATTTGAGTGAGCATTTTGCTGAGGGCGTTGATTGTGAGGTTTTCACAAAGAGCTCGCTATCATCATTAAACACGGCCGAACTCAGGGAGTCTGAACGTGAACACGTGACGTTACATTTTTACGAAAATAAACTAAATCAATTTTCTACCTATGAAATGCAAAGCACGACAGATGACAGCAGCTATCGGTTTACATTAGATACACCTGAAGATTGGCAGGTTATTAAAGAATTAGCACGTTTTACTAACGATACTGTTAACATTAACTATCAAAATATAAAAAACATACTCGATGCTCATCCACTCATTAAACAGATTAATAGCCAAGTTATTCGTAACGAAGGGTTAGCTATTTCATTACAAAATGAGCAACATTAATTGGCTTTGGACTTACTATGAAAATTAACAATAAAACAATCGATGAAAATAGTCCGTGCTACATCATAGCTGAAATGTCTGCTAATCATGGTGGAGACATTAATAAAGCGAAAAAATTAATCGCTGAAGCTAAGTTGGCTGGGGTAGATGCCGTAAAGCTACAAACGTACACGGCAGATACAATTACACTAAATTGTTCAAAGCCAGATTTTTGTTTGCCTAGCGACAATCCTTGGCAAGAACACGTGTCTTTGCACTCACTTTATCAAAAAGCGTTTACACCTTGGGAATGGCATCAGGCGTTGTTTGAAGAGGCCAAACGTTGCGAAATTGATATATTCTCTTCTCCATTTGATGAATCTTCCGTTGATTTACTCGAATCTTTAAATACGCCGGTATATAAAATAGCTTCGCCGGAAATAACAGATATTCCTCTTTTGAAGTATGTTGCGGCAACAGGCAAACCTGTAATTCTCTCTACAGGAATTGCTGAGTTAGCTGATATTGAACTAGCGGTTTCTACATTGCGTAATAATGGTTGTGACAGCATAGCAATATTAAAATGTACGACAGCCTATCCAACCCCACTAGAAGAGTGCAACTTAGCAACTATTACAGATATAGCTAAACGATTTAATTGCATTGCTGGTTTGTCGGATCATACTCAAGGGATTATTTCACCCATTGTGAGTGTGACGCTGGGTGCCAAAATAATTGAAAAGCATTTTATTATTGATAAATCTGACGACTCGGTTGATGCCTTTTTCTCATTAGATAAAGACGAATTTTCGTTACTCGTTAAGTCAGTAAGAGATGCAGAAAAGGCAGTAGGCGGTGTGACCTATGACATAACTGATTCAGCTAAAAAGAATATGTTAGCGAGGCGCTCACTTTATTTTGCTAAAGACTTAAAAAAAGGCCACGTTATTACAAAACACGATATTAAATCTGTTAGGCCAGGCTTTGGCTTACATACTAAGCATTTTGACGATGTACTAGGGTTAAGTTTAACAAGTGATGTAGAGTTAGGTGATAGGGTTAGCTTTGCATTAACAAACGAGCCAAGAGGCTAGTTATGAGAACATGTGCAGTGGTCGGTGGTGGAATTTGCGGCATAACGGCAAGTATTTTATTGCGCAAACATTACGATCGCGTTGTATTAATTGAACAGTCTGAATCATTAGGTGGCTTGCTTAATTCGGTCGCTGACGATGCTGGTAATTATTACGATCAAGGCACACATATTCCAGCTAGCACGGGTGTTGCTGAAATAGACGAGATATTATTCAATCTTCCTCAGTTTTCTAAAAATTGGCATACATTTACACAGCTCAAAACAGGTAATTATTTTGCAGGTGAGTGGGATTTAGAAACGCAAACTATAGATGCAAGAAAGTTAGATTCAGCACTTTACAAACAAGGCATCGGTGAGTTTATGTCGCTCACATCGGAGTCTGAGGCCGATAACATTGAGCAATATTTGTGCGAAACTTTAGGTGTAGTGTTTTATCAATATCTTGCAAAACCAGTTATAAATAAGCTTTATGGCAGCGATGTATCATTTACTGATTTAGCTAAAAATACCAGCATAAATTATTTTGGTGCTACAAGAATAAAAGCATTTAATGCATCTTTGTCACGCGTGTTAAAACAACATCCTGAGTTTGATAAAAAGCTGGGTTATCATAGCGCCGCTGAATTTGAAGCGTTACTTGTAGCGCAAGGTACTAACCTTCCAAATTATTACTACCCAAACAACCCCAAAGGCGCGCAAGTTTGGATTGATCAATTGCAGGCAAAAGCAGAGTCTTTGGGAGTTGAAATTCGCTGTAATAGCCAAGTTTTAGACATTGAATATCAAGATGATTTAGTTACCGCGTTTAGCCTTAGCGATGGCTCACGTATTAAATGTGATTTATTATTTTGGAGCGCGCCGCCTGTATTTGCACTAAAGGCCGCTAATTTATCGATCGCAAATTATAAACCTATATTTAGGACTGCAAATATCTTACATTTTACCTTTGATAAGCAGCCTTTAAATCGAGAATCGCATTATCTTTGGAATTGGGACCCATGTTCGGATATTTTCAGGGTTACGCTGTACAATAATTTAAGACAAAGTGACAAGTATCAAGTATCGGCAGAGGTTTTAAGGTATAAAGCAGACCCTACATACACATTAGAGCAGGGTATTATTGATCTTAAAAATATGGGGGTGATATCGCCTGATACAAAAATGAAAAGTGGGTGCGTACAAAAAATAGATAATACTTTTCCTGTACCTACGCATGAGTTTTGTAATACAACGCAGCTAAATTATGAAACATTAACGAACTCATTTAAAAATATTATTGTGTCGGGTAGGTTTAGCGGTCGTTGTTGGTTGTTATCTGACGTACTTACTCTTGCTCATAAAGAATTAAAAGAGTATTGCACTGTTGGCTGATTTTATTTTTTATTGTAGTGGGACTGTGAAAACAGGCTTTGGGCATCTATCAAGGTGTCTGAATGTTGCTAGAGCGACCTTTGCATTGCAGCCTTGTAGTAATATTATTTTTTTTGGCGATTTTGATCAGTTTTCTACCCAGCGTATAAAGAATTTTGGTTTTACTGTAGCGGATAGTGGCTTTATTTTTGAACCACATATGACGGTACTTGCTGATAGCTATCAGTTTACTTTTGAGCAATTATTTGAATTAAAAAAAATAGGATTGAAGTTATGTATCATTGACGACTTTGATCAATACAATTACGACTTTATAGATCTTATTGTGAATTTTAGATTTAACGCTGAAGCGTTTTGTCGCGCAACTGCCAAACATAGGTTAGGAGTACGTTACTTTTCATTTGCTCAAGAGTTATTATCATTAAGGCAAAGTCGCTCTCAAGTTCATTTTAAAAATAGTATTGAGAGTATTTTGGTTTTTATTGGCGGTAATGATCGATTTGATGTGGCTACCCATGTTGTTTACGCCTTAGATAAGTTGTTTGTAAATAAAGAAATTATTCTACTAGATCAAAAAATGCCTTCTATTAGTTTAAAAAATAATACTTACCAAGCTTTAGGATTTGTTGATGATATGTCTGCTGTTTACAGGCAAACTGATTTGATTATTAATGGCGGGGGACTTACAAAATATGAAGCCGGTTTTTGCCTTATACCTAATTGTGCTATCTCGCAAACGAATGCACAACATAAAGACACTTTGGAACTTGCCAGCGCACATTTAACCTTTGACTTAGGTCTTGCTGAAGATGCAACGGTTGAAAGCTTAACATTAAACATTGAGCGATTTTTACATTCAGATATTAAATTGCAAAGAGCTGCAATGCTCAAATCATATTTTCTCGATTCAACCGAGCAATTCGCACAAGAAATTATAAAGGTATCAAATGAGTGAGTTTAATTCTAAACAAGCAGAGTGGGATGAAATTGCTCGTATAAACAGTGATTTTAAAGCACAGGTCGGGCGCCCCTTTGACGATACACTTTGGCAGGCTCTTTGCGATGATGTTGAGCAAAAACTGATGCTCTCAGCGCAAGAAAATAGTATTTTAGATGTAGGCTGTGGCAACGGATTACTACTATCAAAATTACAAAAATGCTCACAATATGCAGGTGTTGACTATTCTCAAGCAATGATCGATGAAGCAAAAAAATTGCTTCCTCAAGGCGTCTTTTATCAATCACAAGCCAGTGATCTTCAGTTTGCAGACAATGAGTTTGAAAGAGTGCTGAGTTACAGTATTTTTCACTATTTCCCAAGCTATCAATATGCACTTGATGTTATTAAAGAAATGATACGAGTATGCAGGCCCGGTGGCGTAATTTTGATTGGCGATATACTAGATAAACACTTTGAGCATGATATAAAAAGTTCAAGTGATCTGGAATATGAAAAAACGATTCCGTTAATACATCGTTATTCTCTATGGCGCTTTTTTTCTTTTGAGCAACTAGAAAATGATTTACAGCACTGTGTCAAAAAAGTAGAAATACTTACTCAGCCAGAGAGCTTTCCTTTATCTCGTTATCGCAAGGATTTGAGGTTATGGGTTTAACTCAATTACAGAGCTTTATTGCTACTAAATTTGACCGTCGGCATGCATTATTGACTAGCTCTGGCAGCTTTGCGCTTATAGCTGCGCTAAATGCCTCACAGGCTCCAAAGGGGAGCTCAGTAATAATGCCGGCAAGCTGTTGCCCGATTGTTTTGTTTGCTATTCAAATGGCAGGGTACAACGTTATTCTGGCTGATGTTTCGTTGTGCTCTTTATCTATGGAAGTCAATAATATAGAGCCGGTTTTTAATGATTCTGTATCAGTAATATTGGCCGTTCATGGTTACGGGCACTATTGTAAAATTGATGAAATAGCAAGTTTTGCAAAACAGCACAACGTTACATTAATAGAGGATGCGTGTTTAGCGTATGGCAGTATATATAAAGGCAAACTATTAGGTAGTTTTGGCGACCTTTCTATTTTGAGTTTTGGTTATGATAAACCTATTGATAATCAATATGGCGGAGCTGTTCTGACTAACTCTGAGCGTTTATTCGAATGTGCTAAGGGGTTTTTGAATGATAATAAAATGGCTCAATTTAGTGGCTCAAAACAATTAGAAATATTAAATGACCGCTTTTTAAATTTAAATAAGCAAATGCAAGTTCGAAAAAAAAATGTGGATTATCTGCAAAAAAAGATCATTAATTCTCTTTTTGTAAAAGCGAGTTTTGATGCTGACGTAACGTATTGGCGCTACCCTTTACTCATAAAAAATAGAGCTCACTTTTTAGCTAAAGCAAAAGAGAATGGTATTACTTTTACCAAGCATTATAAATCGTTAGGTGAATTACAAACCAATGGGCATTATCCAAATGCGTCATTAATTGATGAGCAAATTATAAATTTATTTGTTCGTCCAGAAACACCTCAAGAGCAATTAACCAATATGGTAATGTTTATAAATGACTACCAAGACAAGTAATATTTTAAAGTCATATTATCAGTCTCTGTATAAAGAGTATGGTGATAGCCACAAATCAGTACAGCATGTATCTAAAGAATCACAAAACGTAAGGTTTGCGATATTCCTGGATATGATTTCATCAAGTAGTCGAGTTATTGATTTAGGCTGTGGCTTGGGTGATATGCTTTTGTATCTAAGAAAAAACGGCTTTACCGGTGAGTATTTAGGTTACGACTTTGTGCCAGAATTTATAGATGTTGCTAGTGCCAAATTTAGCTCTGATGCAAAAGCTCAGTTTGAAGTGTTTGATATATATAAAGATGAGATAGCACAAGGCTATGACCATGTGCTTATTAGTGGCGTGTTTAATAATAAAATGACTGATAATATGGGCTTTTTAACGTTAACCCTGCAAAAAAGTATTAGGCAGTGTGAGAAGTCGGTTGTTTTTAATGCGTTATCGACATTCGTGGAATTTAAAAATGAAGCTCTTTTTTATGTATCACCCTTAGAGTTATTCGAATTATGCAAAACAACAATGACACCTTTTGTCTCCCTAAAGCATGATTACGTTACTAAGCCAGGTGGTTACCCTTATGAGTTTACAATGCAATTAAGTAAAAGCGAAACAACATGTTATTGAGCATAATGCAGCCTACTTACTTACCCTGGTTAGGTTATTTTGGCTTAATTAATAGCGCCGATAAATTTGTATTTTTAGACAATGTAAAGCTTGAAAAAAGTGATTGGCACGTTAGAAATAAAATTAAGTCAGGCAGACAAGAACTTATGCTGACTTGTCCGGTAAGTACCCCAAAAGGAAGGATGACAGCAACAATTGAAAATACTCAATTTGTTAGTGCAAATCCTTGGCGAAGAAAGCATCTTAAAAGCATTGCTGAAAGCTACGCAAAAGCACCGTTTTATAGTTCGTTATTTCCACTTTTAGATTCTATTTATAAAGACGAAAGCATTACTTTTTTGGCTCAAATGAATATTAAAATTATAAGAGCATTAATGGACTATATGAATATAACGACTTCGACATTTATTGCTTCAGAGCTTGAAGACGTGTCTGGTGTTAAAGATGCTCGGCTAGTATCTATTTGTAATGAGTTAGAATGTAATAATTATTTGTCACCAGTGGGCGCGCAAGCTTACATTGAAAAAGAGTCCCCAGGCGGGGCATTAGTTAAAAATGATATTGAAGTTTTTTATCAAAACTTTACCCATCCAAAATACCCACAAGTTAAGGGGGAATTTATTTCTCATCTTAGTGTGATCGATTGCTTATTTAACATTGGGCCCGTTGAAACGGTTAAATTAATTAACACATATACAGGCACACATACTCACTACCAATCGTTATCAGTTTAATTGCCAACGTGCTGGATTAATAAATTGCTCATCAACTAGGCTAAACTCAGAGAAATCTATGTGTGATACGCTTGTTGTTAGGCTGCCTAAAATTTCGTAAAGCTGTTGTTCGCTGTTGACGCCTAAAACCACTTTATCTACTTCATTAATACTAACCACATAGTTTAATGCTAGCGATAACTTAGAGATATTTAAGTGGTTACTCAGCTTGGTGAGCTTTTCCAATAAAGGTGCAATAGGTTTAAAGTAATCTGGATGCGTGCCACTATGCATCAGCAATAACCCCTGCAGAAAGGCTGAACGAGTATGAATCTCTACATTCGCAGCTTTTAGCTGTTTTAATGAATTTGATAGAACAAAGCGCTGATCAAGAATATTTAGTGGTAACTGAATTAGATCTGCAAATGTTAATACATCATCGCTAAGCTGATGTGGTGAATATAAAGATACACCCACCTTTTTTACTTTGTTATCTGCCTTTAATTGCTTTAAGCAATCAAGCGCAACAGGGAATTGATTAAAGTCTTCAAAGCGATGAAGTAGTAATCCATATAAAGCGTCACAATTTAAGTCACAAAGAGACTGTTTAACAGTTTTTGTTATAAAATCATCAACATTGGTTAAGTCAGGTATAGGTGGAATTTTACTAACTATATTGAATGGACTTAGTGAGCACTGGCCTAGTTCGGCTTCAGCATTACCATAGGCTGATGCAGTATCAATGGTCGTTATATTTTCGCTTTTAGCGAGATTGAGTATTTTTTTTATTTCTTTGCGGTGTGTTTTGCCTAGTGTGTTACTTATTCCGTAGTCAACACCAAATTGAACAGTACCTAGTGCTAGCTTCACAGTAACTTACCAACCTCATTAATAATATAGCTTTGTTCTTGCTCTGTTAGTTGAGGATGCAAAGGTATTGTGAATGCTGTTTTATAATATTTCATCGCGTTGGGGTAGTCGCTGTCTTTAAACCCCATTGCCTTATAAAAAGGTTGAGTGTGTATTGGAATATAATGAAGGTGACTAACAATGCCTTTACTTCTCAATTGCTCAATAATATGCCTGTGAAGGTGACTATATTCGTCAGCAAGTTTAACTACGTATAAATGGTAGCTTGAATAGCACTGCGTTAGTTGTTTTAAATGCGAAAGAGGCATAGTTTCAAACGCATTAGAATATGAAATAGCGAATGCGTTTCTGGTAGTGACAAATTCATCAAGTTTATCAAGTTGGCTGAGGCCAAGTGCAGCTTGTAGTTCTGTCATTCGGTAATTAAAGCCAAGCTCTATTTGTTGGTAATACCAGGGACCATGGCTTGGCTCGGTCATTTCGTTAGGGTCATTGGTGATCCCATGACTTCTTAAACGCTGTAGTTTTTTTGCAAGCGGTTGATTATTAGTAACCGCCATACCGCCTTCAGCAGAGGTAATTATTTTCACCGGATGAAAACTAAATACGGTTATATCTGAAAATTCACAGCAACCTACTTTATTGCCATTATATTGCGCGCCAATAGCGTGTGATGCATCTTCAATGATTTTAAAACCATACTGCTTTGATAAATCATAAATGGCTTTCATATCACAAGATTGGCCTGCCAAGTGCACAGGGATAACGACTTTAGGTAAACAATTATTTTGTTTTGCGCTAATCAGCTTATCAGTAAGGGCTGATACAGACATATTGCCAGTTGCCAAGTCTATATCTACAAAATCTACTTTAGCACCACAGTAAAGCGCACAATTGGCAGAGGCCACAAAAGAAATTGGCGACGTCCAAACAGTGTCACCTTCGCTTACATTTAATGCTAAGCATGCTATATGTAGTGCCGAAGTCGCGCTATTAACAGCAATACCATATTGAGCATTACAATAGTTTGAAATAGCAGCTTCAAAAGCCGGTACTTTTGGCCCTTGAGTCAGCCAGTCAGACTGTAAAACAGTTACAACACTATCAATATCTGCTTGGCTTATTAGTTGTTTACCGTATGGAATCATTTATTTTATTCAGCTTTAACTTAATGCCTGGGTGTTAAATTCTCTAATCTCATCAATCGTCATGTAATGCGAATTATGAAGAGAGTTATATTCAAATCCTTGCTCTACCTTTTTGCCAGTCTCGCCAATTGCGTTCACGGTAAAGTCATTACTACGGCTACTAAATTTAATACCTGGGGCAATAACAAAGTGGTCGTTGTACTCGTAGGTTTCAAAACATAAATCAGCGGGGCACATAACCTCATGAAGTTTTTCACCAGGGCGAATACCAATTATTTTTAGTGGTAAGTCAGGTGCCATTGCTTTTGCAAGATCGGTAATACGAATTGAAGGGATTTTAGGAACGAAAATTTCACCGCCTAACATTCGTTCAAAATTAGTAAGTACAAAATCGACGCCTTGTTGAAGGTTTATCCAAAAGCGAGTCATTTCATCGTGTGTGATTGGAATGTGATCGCGCCCTTCATCAATAAACTTTTGGAAAACTGGCACTACAGAGCCGCGAGAGCACACCACATTGCCGTAGCGAACAACAGAAAAGGTAGTGCGGTTGCCACCTGCAATATTATTAGCGGCTACAAAAAGTTTGTCTGATGCCAGTTTTGTGGCGCCATACAAATTAATTGGGTTTGCAGCCTTATCAGTAGACAAAGCGATTACTTTTTCAACATCGTTATCAAGGGCTGCATCAATTACGTTTTCGGCCCCATTAATATTTGTTTTGATACATTCCATTGGATTGTATTCAGCAGCCGGAACCTGCTTCAAAGCAGCTGCATGAATAACGTAGTTTACACCGCGCATGGCACGTATTAATCTGTCTTTATCTCTTACATCGCCAATAAAATAACGCATACAAGGTTGGTCAAACTCTTGTTGCATTTCAAATTGCTTAAGTTCATCGCGTGAAAAAATAATGATTTTTTTTGGATTGTAACGCTCAAGTAGTGTCTTGACGTATTTTTTCCCGAATGAACCGGTACCACCGGTGATTAAAATTGTTTTGTTATCGAACATAGTGCTACCCAAATTATTTATTATTGGCGTTGTATGACACGCAAACGTGATTTTTTAATACACATCTCAATACTTTAACCACTAAGCAAGCAAAGTGCCAAGTTAATTTAGTCTAACAATGGTACAAAGGGCAAAATTTCGCAAATTAAGCTATAATTTAATCAGTCAGCACCACGGAGGCCGTTATGAAAATTCAATCAGCATCAGCTAACTTTTTAAACCAAACTCAGCAAACAAATAACAAACTTGCAGAGCAACTTGCAACAGGTAAAAAAGTAAATACCGCAGCAGATGATGCAGCGGCTTTGCAAATTATTGATAGGCTTACTTCACAGCAAAATGGTTTTAGCCAAGCTGTAAGTAATGCGTATGACGGGATTTCATATACTCAAGTAAGCGAAGCTAACTTGAGTGGTGTGAATGATGCCGTTTCGCGTATTCAAGAGCTATCAATTCAAGCGGGTAACGGTGCATTGAATGACAATGATCGTGCTGCGTTGCAAGAGGAAGTCGTGCAATTGCAAAGCCAAATATCTGAAACGTTAGAAAATGCGAGTTTTGCAGGAAAGCCTTTATTTGATGGTCAAGCTGTCTCGTTTCAAGTTGGTGCAGATGCGAATACAAACCAAACGGTAAACTCTACAGATGGTAGTTTTGCCTCTGCGTTATCAACCATTGATATTTCAACCCAGGCCGGTGCTCAAGCGGCTATTGACATCAGTAAGCAAGCAAATGATGAAATAAATGCACAACGAGCTGAGTTAGGTGCATTTCAAAATACGTTGGCAAGCACAATTAAAGGGTTAGGGACGCAGCAAGAAAATATTGCAGCCAGTCAAAGCCGCATTCAAGATACCGATTACGCTCTAGCAATTTCTCAACAAGTGTCTAATGATATTTTAGCGCAATCATCAGTTGCTCTTCGTGGCCAGGCCAACCAATCTGCCGAGTCTATTTTAGGCTTACTTTAAATATTAATACTTAATAGTTAATTCTTAAGTATGATTGAATTAACGAGTGCGTCTGTTTTTTGGCGTTTATGTCAAAAAACTGCCGCTATCACTTGCATCCGTGCTTAACTGGCTTACAATTTAGTTAATTACATTAAAGAGTGAAGCACGGCTCGCTAACTATGATCCTGATTTTAGATAATAATAACAATCGCTCTATTGGGTTAAACGCATCACTTGGTTTTATCGGTGAGGTTACTCATCGTTTAGATGAAGACAACTTTGAACAAGAGTGTGCAAAATATCAGCAGCATGAGTGCATGGTCATTTTAGGGGCTTTACAGTCTCTCGATCACGAAAACTTAATTAAGCGCTACCCAACACTTCCATTTTTATTAATAGGTGAAACGTTAAGACCATTACTTAGCATTGCTAATGTAGTTGGACTTATTTGTGAGCCATTTAATCATGAAGTGACCACACAATTGCTTCATGATTGCCAGCAGTATCATCGTATGTTGCCGGGGGAGCACAAAAATACTCAGTCACATAAATCTTTTGATGGCCTTGTAGGTGAAACACAAGCCGTAAAAGAGGTCCGTTTTTTAATTGAACAAGTAGCAAAAACAGATGCAAACGTTTTAATTTTAGGTGAGTCAGGTACTGGTAAAGAAGTGGTTGCACGTAACGTTCACTTACTTTCTAAACGAAGTACAGGACCATTTGTGCCTGTAAACTGTGGGGCCATACCTGCAGAACTATTAGAAAGTGAACTTTTTGGCCACGAAAAAGGGGCGTTTACAGGGGCTATTTCTGCGCGTAAAGGCCGTTTTGAGTTGGCGCAAGGCGGTACGCTGTTTTTAGATGAAATTGGTGATATGCCGCTACAAATGCAGGTTAAACTTTTACGCGTATTACAAGAGCGAAGCTATGAGCGTGTAGGTGGCACTAAGGCGATTCAAGCCGATGTACGTGTTATTGCTGCAACACACCGCAACCTCGAAACCATGATTGAAGCAGGCAGCTTTCGTGAAGATTTATATTACCGGTTAAATGTATTCCCTATAGAGAACCCGTCGTTAAGTGAGCGTGCTGATGACATTCCGTTACTACTTAAGGAGTTAATGCGTCGCGTAAACGAGCAAACGGGCACGACAGCTAAATTCACTGAGCGAGCGATCGAAAGCTTAAAAGAGCATGCATGGCCGGGAAATATCCGTGAGCTTGCGAATTTGGTTGAGCGCATGGTTATAATGTTCCCTGAAAAGGTAGTGGACATACCTGATCTACCCAATAAATATCGTTACATTGAGGTAGATGCTTATGAGCCTGAATATCCTGAAGAACTTATGGAAAAAGATGCCTTTAACGATATATTCAGCACTGGGTTTAGTGATTATGACAATGAGCCAGAGCCTGAATTTAACCAAGCTGGCTCAGGCGTATTACCCGAAGAGGGCATTGAGCTTAAAGAGTATTTAGCAGAGCTTGAAATAAGCTTAATTACCCAAGCTTTAGAGCGTTTTGATTACGTTGTTGCGCGCGCCGCAGAAATATTAGGTGTAAGGCGCACAACACTGGTCGAAAAAATGAAAAAGTATAACCTCTCACGAGATTAGCAGTACGAAAATGGTGAAATACTCTTTGTTATTTTTATTCATTTTTGAGCAACTAATTTACGGGCTTTGCCAGTCACGCAAGCAAGCTTGGCGTCTACAAGATAAACGCAAACTTAGACTTTGATGCTAGACGCTGAGCTTACTTGCGTGAAAAGCGTAGCTTTTAATTACTTAAACACATATCTGAAAAATGAGGGTAAATGAGTGAATATAATTAAATTTTACGTTACTTCTCAAAAGCGCAGCGCCTCTTAACCTCTTTGTGAGCAAATTACTTACCCATTAAACGCCTGTATAATTTCTTCTTTTCTAAAGCAGTCATTACTATGATCGTTAACCATACCGCAGGCCTGCATATGAGCGTATACCGTGGTAGGGCCTAAAAATTTAAAGCCGCGCTTTTTTAAATCCTTCGCGAAGGCTGTTGATTCTTTGGTGATTGCAGGCGTCTCTTCGGTATAATTTAAACTGCTTACGATCGGTTTGTTATCAACAAACCGCCATTGATACGCGCTAAAACTGCCAAATTCTTTTTGAATGTTTATAAATTGCTTGGCATTATTTATTGTGGCGTTAATTTTTAAACGGTTTCGTACGATATTTTCATCAAGCATTAAACGCTCAACATCGTATTGGGTAAACAACGCGACTTTATTTACAGCAAAATTAGCAAATGCATTTTTATACCCTTGTCGTTTTTTTAAAATGGTATACCAACTTAAGCCTGCCTGAGCCGACTCTAGCGTTATAAATTCAAACAGTGTTTGGTCATCGTAAACAGGGACGCCCCATTCTAAATCGTGATATAAAACGTAATCGGGTTTGGTGGCGTCTAACCAAGCACATCGGCATTTTATTTGATCACTCATACATATTCCTTTTTATGCGCGTCATTTTTATGTCGCGCTATTATTATTGTAAGTTAATGAAAATAATATAAATAAATTTTGGTATACATTGTGCATTAAGCTCTATATCTATACAAATTCGAGATTTGATTATGGCCCTTGCGAGCGTGCTTAAACCACAGTTTATTTCTGCAAATCAGTATAACCCATGTTTACTTCAAGAGGAGTACATAGGTGAGTTAAGCGATCTGCGTCAGCAAGCAAGTTGGCTTTCACATTTAGTTGATACCATGCCCGCAGGTGTGGTTGTGCTTGATGGTAAAGGAATGATTGCAAAGGCCAACCAAATAGCCATTGATATGTTAGGCGAACCTTTAGAAGGTGAAAAGTGGTTTAGCGTTATTCAACGCTCTTTTAGACCGCATCAAGACGATGGTCATGAAGTATCGCTAAAAGATGGCCGTTTAATTAAGCTTGATATAACAGCGTTAGCGCCCGAGCCGGGCCAGCTAATTTTAATGACCGATTTGAGTGAAACACGCCGTTTACAAAAGCGAGTTGCTCATATGCAGCGCCTAAGTGCTTTGGGTAAAATGGTGGCGTCGCTTGCACATCAGGTTCGAACCCCACTTTCAGCGGCCATGCTTTATGCTGCTAATTTGGGCTCTAAGCGTTTACCCGAGGCATCTCGCGATAATTTTCAAAGCAAGTTAATGTCACGCTTAAAAGATTTAGAAACTCAAGTAAACGATATGCTACTTTTTGCCAAAAGTGGCGACCAACAAGTTGTTGAGCAAGTGTCTATGCAGCAGTTACTCAGTGAGGTAAAAGCGGGTGCTGATGCTATGGTGACACTAAATGACAGTCATTTAGCTGTTAACCTCCCAGAGCCAGATATTCAAATAACAGGCAATAAATCAGCCATAGCCAGCGCAATTCAAAATTTAATCCATAACAGTATTCAAGTCATTGGTGCTGGCGCTGAAGTAAAATTAAGTGCTGCGACTGACGAGCAAAATCCAGATTTTGTTCGTATCAGCGTATCCGATAACGGTCCAGGTATTGATTTAACTCAAGCAGAAAAAATATTTGAACCCTTTTATACCACTAAAAGCCAAGGCACAGGGTTAGGGCTTGCTGTTGTGAGTTCGGTTGCAAACGCTCATCAGGGGCGTGTTGACGTGACTAATAATAAAGGCGGTGGAGCATGCTTTAGTTTGTTTTTACCTATTCGCACCGCATCTAAATTAGAGGAATCATTATGAGTAACACTATTTTAGTTGTCGAAGATGATGCAGGGCTTCGCGAAGCCTTAATTGACACACTCGAAATGTCGGGGATTGAATGTATTGCGGCTAATTGTGCAGAGCAAGCCATGTTATTGCTGAAAAAAGAGCAATTTTCGCTGGTGGTGAGTGATGTACAAATGGGCACTATGAGTGGGCTTGATTTACTACGCAGTATTAAGCTTAACCACCCTGAATTGCCTGTTTTAATGATGACGGCGTACGCTACCATTGACGATGCTGTTGAAGCGATGCGCTTGGGCGCTATTGATTACATGGCAAAGCCGTTTGCACCTGAAGTTTTACTCAATATGGTAAGTCGATACTTACCTGAAAAAGCAAAAGAGACCGACGGACCCATTGTTGCCGACCCAAGCAGTATTCAACTTTTAGAGTTAGCAAGTAAAGTTGCACGCTCTGATGCGAGCGTTATGGTGCTAGGCCCAAGTGGTTCAGGTAAGGAAGTGCTTGCACGGTATATTCATGATAAATCGAACCGATGCGATGCGCCGTTTGTTGCGATTAACTGTGCAGCAATTCCTGAAAATATGCTTGAAGCAACCTTATTTGGGTATGAAAAAGGCGCGTTTACAGGCGCAATTCAAGCGTGTCCTGGTAAGTTTGAGCAAGCGCAAGGCGGTACTATATTGCTCGACGAAATAACAGAAATGGATTTAGGGCTGCAAGCTAAACTACTTCGTGTGTTGCAAGAGCGCGAAGTAGAGCGCTTAGGTGGAAGAAAAACAATCCAGTTAGATGTACGTATACTTGCAACAAGTAACCGCGATTTGAAAGAAGCGGTTACCGAAAACCAATTTAGAGAAGATTTATATTACAGGCTTAATGTGTTTCCTTTGATGTGGCGACCACTTTGTCAGCGACCTGGAGATATCCTTGTATTGGCTAAGCATTTAATTGAGCGTCACTTAAACAAAAGTAAAGAGCCTATGGCTTATCTTGATAGTGCCGCAGAGAAAAAATTACTTGCTCATTCATGGCCTGGTAATGTGCGTGAGCTTGATAACGTAATACAACGTGCTTTAATACTTAGGACTGGGGATACTCTAAACGAGCATGCTATTTTCATTGAAAACATAGCGGCGACAGATTTTGTAATGGAGCCTGCATCTGTCAGCGCGCAAAATACTAGTCAGCAGCAAGTAAGTGCTACTAATAGAGATATTGACCAAGGCGCTATGAGTTCAGCTTATTATGACGAACAGTCATCTCCTGCCGAGCCAACAAAACAAGACTTATTGGCTGTTGATACGGGAAGTTATAAGGATGAGCTAAAAGATAAAGAGCATCGCATTATTTTAGAAACGTTAGCAAGATGCCAAGGTAAGCGAAAAGATGTCGCTGAAACGCTAGGTATAAGCCCTCGGACTTTACGTTACAAACTAGCGCAGATGCGCGATTTAGGTATTTCACTCCCCGCATAACATCATTTTTAGCCCTAAATTTACCCTTTGAATTTAGGGCTGTCAAAACTCTGACTTGACAAATTCCTTCCAACTCATTGAAATTATTAATTTAATTTTTTGGCATGCTTTGTGCTTTATTCATGTTAAGAGTTAACTGCATTGTCAGAGAAAAATTATGAAAATTCAAAACAGCGCTGTATTTCAAGAAATGCAATCAATGGCTTTAGAGGCTGGCCGTAATAATCAAATCGAAAGACTGCCAGTAAAAACACAAGCCTCATCAACCGCTCAATTTGGCGATATGCTATCGGATGCAATTAATACTGTGCACGGTTTGCAGCAAGACGCTAAACAAAAAGTAGTGGCGGTAGAAACAGGCGACAGAAGCGTGTCTTTGGCTGAAGCAATGATTGCTTCTCAAAAGTCGTCAGTTGCATTTGAAGCGACAGTGCAGGTTCGTAATAAACTTGTCGAAGCTTACAAAGAAATCATGAACATGCCTGTTTAACTAGGTAGTGGAGAATTATTGTGGCGCAATCTAATCAATCAACCGATCTGGCTCTTGCTACTGGTGAAATGGACCATAGCGATAGCGACGATCAACAAGAACAGAAATCAGGCTACTTAAGTTCGCTAAATGGCGTTGATTTATTGCGCCAAGTAACTTTAGTTATTGCTTTAGGCATTTGTTTGGCGATTGCTATATTTATTATTATTTGGGCGCGTCAGCCAGATATGCGCCCGCTTGGTAAAATGCAGACAGAAGAGCTTATTGAAACGCTCGACTTTTTAGATGCACAAAAAATTGAATACCAAGTAGATGGAAATGTAGTGCTCGTCCCTGAAACTGAGTATCAAAATATTAAACTTTTAATGACTCGCGAAGGGCTAGAGCAAGGCCCTACATCGGGTTCAGATATTATTATGCAAGACATGGGGTTTGGTGTAAGTCAGCGTTTAGAGCGTGAACGCTTAAAGCATGGCCGAGAACAACAGTTAGCGCGCACAATTGAAGAGCTCAATAATATTACGCGTGCACGTGTATTGCTTGCCATTCCAAAAGAAAATGTATTTGCGCGCAGAGAGAAAAAGCCTTCAGCAACTGTTGTACTTACTCTTAAGCGTGGGCGTTCGCTAGATAGCGAAGAGGTCGACTCAGTGGTTGATATGGTTGCATCGGCTGTACAAGGTTTAGAGCCGGCTCGTGTAACAGTAACGGATCAAAATGGTCGCTTACTAAATTCAGGCTCGCAAACATCGCTTGCTGCACGTTCACGCAAAGAGTACGACATAGAGCGTAAGCGTGAACAAGAATATCTTGAAAAAATAGACAGTATTTTAATACCTGTTGTAGGGCTTGCAAACTACACCGCACAAGTTGATTTAAGTATGGACTTTAGTGCTGTTGAGGAGACGCAAAAACGCTACAACCCAGATTTACCAGCAGTAAGAAGCGAAACAACATTCGAAGAAAATAATATAGGTGGTTTAGCGGTAGGTATACCTGGTGCACTGACGAATCAGCCTCCAGTAAACTCTAATATCCCTGAAGTAGCAGGACAAGGTGGCGCAGGTAGTGCAACTTCACCATCAAGAACGCATAAAGAAGCGACGCGTAACTATGAGTTAGATACAACTATCTCACATAAGCGCCAGCAAACAGGTGTGATACGCAGAATAAGCGTGTCGGTGGCCGTTGACTACATTCCAAAAGTAGGTGAAAACGGTGAAACCACAATGACACCGCGTTCAGTGGAAGAACTGTCAAATATTCGTCGTTTATTACAAGGTGGCGTTGGTTTTGACATGCAGCGTGGTGATGCACTTGAAGTGGTAACGGTTCCGTTTGTTCGCGAAGCAACTGATTTTGACATTAGCGTGCCGCTTTGGGAGCAGGATTGGTTTATGAAAATAATCCGCTTGGTACTGGGTGCATTAGTTATTATTGTACTCATAATGGCGGTAGTTAAACCGATGCTTAAACGTTTAATTTACCCAGACGATACACTTGAAGAGTATGACGAAGATGCGTTAAGTGCAGGCGTAGACATTGGCGATAGCACGTTGGATATGCTAAACAAAGACTTTGATTCTGCTTCAATTGGTTTCTCAAGCGATGGTACACTGCAATTACCAGATTTACATGGCGACGAAGACTTACTTAAAGCAATTCGTGCCCTTGTAGCCAATGAACCAGAACTATCATCACAAGTAGTGAAAGCGTGGTTAACAGAAGATGACTGATCAAGATCAAGAACAAAAACAACTTCCAGCAGCGTTTGATGTTGATAAGCTAGACGGTGTAGATAAAGCCGCTATTTTATTACTGAGCTTATCAGAGGAAGATGCAGCCCAAATACTTAAGCACTTGGAGCCTAAACAAGTTCAAAAAGTCGGCATGGCAATGGCTGCGTTAGACGACCTGTCACAGGCTAAAATAAGTGCGGTTCACAACTTGTTTATTGAGCAAATTCAAAGCTTCAGTACTATAGGTTTTCAGTCAGAAGACTTTATTAAAAAGGCGCTTACTGCTGCATTGGGTGAAGATAAAGCGGCCAGCCTTATTGACCAAATTGTTATGGGGTCTGGGGCTAAAGGCCTTGATTCTCTCAAATGGATGGACTCTAAGCAGGTGGCGAATATTATTCGTAATGAACACCCCCAAATACAAACGATTGTATTGTCTTACTTAGAGCCTGAGCAGTCCGCAGAAATTATTGCGCAGTTCCCAGAGAAAGTACGTCTTGATTTAACCATGCGAATTGCCAACCTTGAAGAAGTGCAACCAGCCGCACTACAAGAACTTAACGAAATTATGGAAAAACAATTTGCCGGACAAGCAGGGGCACAAGCTGCGAAAATGGGTGGCTTAAAAGCCGCGGCAGACATTATGAACTACCTAGATACAAACGTTGAAGGGCAGCTAATGGATTCTATTCGTGAACATGACGAAGAGATGTCTCAGCAAATTCAGGATCTTATGTTTGTATTTGAAAACTTAATGGATGTGGATGACCGTGGTATTCAAGCCATTCTACGAGAAGTACAACAAGATGTATTAATGAAAGCAATCAAAGGTGCAGACGACGGTCTGAAAGACAAAATACTGGGCAATATGTCTAAGCGTGCTGCCGATATGCTGGCTGATGATTTAGAAGCAATGGCGCCTGTACGTATTAGTGAAGTTGAAGCTGCCCAAAAAGAAATTCTATCAACGGCACGTCGTTTATCTGATTCGGGTGAAATTCAGTTAGGCGGTGGTGGTGGTGAGGAGTTCTTGTAAACCATGAGTAAACTCAAAGGGCGTCCACTTCGAGCTGAAGAAGCTGATGAATTATTAAAGCATTGGGCTATTCCCGATGTAGCACCTAACGAAAAAAGCTTTGGTAATCGTTCTACAGCGTATGGCACCCCATTGGGCGAGCTTTATAAAAAAGAATTGGCCGAAGAGATGCCGACCGATGAGCCCGAAGAGCCCGAGCTGCCAAAGCTTACTATGGTTGAGCTTGAACGCATTAGACAAGATGCTTATGAAGAAGGCCTTAAACAAGGTCATGAACAAGGCTACATTGACGGCTTTGAAAAAGGCGTTAGTGAGGGAAAAGAAGCTGGTTATAAAGAGGGGCTAGAGCTCGGTAAAACTCAAGGCCAAGAAGATATAAAACCGATTATTGAAGAGCAACTAATTAGCCTTAAAGGTATTTTAGAAGCACTTAATTCACCGCTAAAAAAAGTGGATGAACAAGCCGAGTTACAACTTATTCAATTAGCTAGCATGTTGGCTGAAGCAGTTATATACCAAGAAGTACAAACATCGCCAGATGTTATTTTACATACATTAAAACACAGTATTGATTCGTTAAATGCGCAACAAGAAAAAGTAAAAGTGCATCTAAACCCAACCGATCTAGAGGTTATAAAAGATAGCTATGGCGAGCAAACTATAGCAGACAATAACTGGCAATTAGTTCCCGAACCCACGCTTGAAAGAGGTGGATGTGAGGTTAAAACCGCGCAATCCTCGCTCGATATGACGTTAAAAACACGCGTCAAAGAAACGTTGGATAGCTTTTTGCATAATAGTAATATCTAAATATTTTTTAGGCGTACTATGTCTGTGCAAATTGCTTCTTTGAGCGAACGCTTGTCGCAATATCAACAAAACATTAAGCCCTACACACCTGCAGTGGCGGGTATTTTAACGCGTGTTGTTGGCCTTACCTTAGAGGCAAAAGGTCTGAGGGCGCCTGTTGGTAGTCAATGTAAAATTGAAACCATGAATGGTTTTGTTGACGCAGAAATTGTTGGTTTTAACGACCAAACCTTATATTTAATGCCTAATGATCATATTTCTGGCGTACTGCCAGGTGCCCGAGTAATACCCCAAGTAAATAATTTGGGGTTACCTGTAGGAATGAGCCTACTAGGGCGTGTGGTTGACGGCTTAGGCCGTCCACTCGACGGACTTGGTAAAATAAACGCTGAACATTATTTAAAGTTTGCCCAAAATACAATTAACCCTTTAGCCAGACGTCCGATCAGTCAGCCAATGGACGTGGGGGTGCGTGCTATTAACTCAGTGATAACCGTAGGGCAAGGTCAGCGTATGGGCTTATTTGCAGGCTCTGGTGTAGGTAAGTCTGTACTGCTAGGAATGATGACCAGAGGCAGCGAAGCCGATGTCATTGTAGTTGGTTTGGTTGGTGAGCGTGGTCGTGAGGTCAAAGAGTTTATTGAAGAAATTCTTGGAGAAGAAGGGCGTAAACGTTCTGTTGTTGTTGCAGCACCCGCCGATTCATCGCCATTAATGCGTTTAAAAGGTTGCGAAAGTGCAGTGACCATTGCCGAATATTTTAGAGACCAAGGTTTAAATGTGTTACTGCTACTCGATTCAGTAACACGCTACGCAATGGCTCAGCGTGAAATTGCTTTAGCAGTAGGAGAACCTCCGGCAACAAAAGGATACCCACCATCGGTTTTTGCAAAACTACCAGCCTTAGTTGAACGAGCTGGTAATGGGGGGGAAGGGCAAGGTGCTATAACAGCCTTTTTTACCGTGTTAAGTGAAGGAGATGATATGCAAGACCCAATTGCAGACGCTGCACGCGCCATACTAGACGGCCATATTGTACTTTCTCGTGAGTTAGCCGATAGCGGTCATTACCCAGCAATAGATATCGAAAAATCTATATCACGTGTTATGCCCCAAGTGGTTTCAGAGCCTCATATGCAACAAGCCCGAGTGCTTAAACAAGTGTATTCAATGTACCAACAAAATAAAGACATGATCACATTAGGCGCCTATCAAAAGGGCACTGATCCCATGCTCGACCAAGCTATAAATATGATGCCAAGAGTAAACGGGTTTTTACAGCAAGGTATGCGTGATGTGATAAGTTATGACGATGGGCTGCAAGGGCTAGCCCAATTATTAGGTCAAGGGTAATGGCTAAAAACAAATTTGACTTGCTGCTAAAACTTGAAAGCGACAAAGAAGAAAGTTTACGTATGAGTTATTTGCAAGCTAATCAAAACCTGCAAGCAAACCAGCAAAAACTTCAAGGCTTAAATGACTTTAGGCTTGAATACTCTCAACAGTTACATTTAAAAGGTCAATCAGGTTTATCAAGCGCTGGTTTTGGGCAGTATCATGCGTTTATAGCAAAAATTGAAGAGGCCATTCGGCAACAAGCAAGTACTGTAAATACGGCAAAGCAAGTTGTTTCACAGCGAAAAACGTTGTGGTTAAAACAGCAAATAAAGGCTAAAGCGGTGGCTAAATTGATTGAAAATCAAAAAATAAAAGCAGCAGCTGTGGTTGCTAAAAACGAGCAAAAAATGCTGGATGAGTTCACATCTAATCAATTTTTTCAGCGTCGCAAACTTTCTTAAGTTAGGCACGTTTATTGCTTTGTTAATGGGTGGTATTTAATTTTGGGCAATGTGCGGTGACATGTTGCCGTAACCGTATTAGGTGACTTATGGCGATGAATGATATTTCTGTTTCAATTTCGGCTGATAAAGAGTCTTTTTTAGCATTTAAAGACAGTAGCTTAGCTGATTCTGCTGATGAATCAGGTACTGAGTTTTTTACTCAGTTGCAAGACGCCCACACTACATTTGAGCCAACAAAAAAAGAGATTAATAAGCCTGAAACAGATACTTTATCTGCCACCTCAGCAGATTCCTCATCAGTTACTAATGAAAAATTAAACAGTGATTCAGATGATGAAGACATAGCCCAAATAAATTTGTCTGGAAGCGATATTCTGGAGCAGATCAATTCATCTCAACTAATGAACACTGAGGTTACAAAGCCAAGTGAAAAAGCAAAAGATATAAACCTTGCAGATACATCAAAAAATAAAACACCGCTTGTTATTGCTGATTTAAAAGAGAAACTGCCGGTTAAAGGCTATGTTGCTGTGCCAGCAAAAGATTTACCTGTTAAAGATGAAGTAGGTAAAGTAATAAGACCACATGCAACACTTACTGATAACAACACAAGCGGTGTGGCAAGTTTAGTAAATGATGAAGATATTAATGACTCGTCAAATTCACAAAGACAAAATAAAATGTCTCTTGCTCAGGCTGTTGAAGCAGAACTAAATATAAAATCGGATAAAGTTAAACACCCTGCACAAGCGCAAAGTATAACTCAGGGCTTTGATACAAAAGATAATGAAGCAGATACTAACAAAGGCATTTTTACGGATAAAATAACAGCTTCACAAAGTTCAGTGTTCTCTGACGTGAGTGTCAATTCTGATCAGACTATTTTAAAAACGGATGTTGATAAAATAGTTACTACTCAAAGCACAGTAGAGAATAGCGGTAAAGTTAACGCCAATACTTTAGCTCAAAATACCATAGCTAAAAATACAGTTGCGGAACTAACAGAAAATACGCTCACAGCAACTTCACCCAACTCAAACATAACTGAAACTGAAAAAGCAGACGCGATAAATGCACTCATTGCTAAAGATGTAAATGCATTTAAAACAGATAAAGTATTAGCAAGCCTAACGCCTGAGCAGCTAACAAAATTACAGACTGAAATTAAACCAGTAATGCTTGACGCATCAAGCAAAGCTGAAAAATTGACGGTTTTAAAGCAAATGCTTACCCAATTTATAGCGGATAATAAACAGCCACAAAGCACTGACGTTAAGTCGTCAGCCAGTGAGCAGTTCAATACGCTTTCAGGGACCGAAAAGCAGGCATTACTGACTCAATTAAATGCCTTTATTAAAGCCGAGCAGCCAAAAGGTGAACAGTTAGCGGCTATTAAGCAAGCGATTGGTGAGCTAAAAGTGTTGGTTGCGAAAGATGCGAATCAATCATCAGACACTAAATTTACGATATCGCAAAAAGCTGTAAATGACTCACAAAACTTGCCGCAAACAAATGAATCGCAAATAGACAAAGTGGTTACCTTACCGGTAAAAGGTGAAGAGATAACAAAACCAGTTACTTTTGTAGCTTCACAAACACCAAATACGGTAAACAGACCACAAAAAGTGAGTGTGAAATCAAGCTCTGAAAATAGCGCTGATCCAACTAAATTAGCAGCACAGCCTACTAGTGATGAAGAGCTTACAAAAGCGCTTGAGCAATTGCAAAAAGAGGGGCTAAAAAATACCACAGCTGAGCAGTCACCCGCTAAAGTTATGCAGTTGTTTAACCACATAACTAATGCATTAAATACAACCCAAACCAGTGCCCAAAGTTATTATGATTCGCTTGATTATGAAATGGGCTTGTTGGATCAACAAGCTATGCAAAATCAGCAGTTACAAAGTACAGCACAGACAAAGCAGGTAAGTATTGAACCTGGTATGATGCAGGCGATTAACATCGTTAAAAGTGACGCGGCCAAGTTACTACAAGAGCGCGTTAGTTCAATGCTAAGCATTAATAATAAAGAGGCTGAAATTCGTCTTGATCCACCTGAGATGGGCAGCATGCAAATACGAGTTCGTAGCGATGCAGAACAAGCACAAATTAACTTTGTGGTACAAAACCAGCAGGCCAAAGAAGCACTCGAACAATCTATGCCTCGCTTACGCGAAATGTTAGCACAACAGGGATTGGAGCTTGGTGAAAGTACTATTTCATATGGCCAGTCAGGTGGTGAAAACGCAGAGCAAAATGAATCGGGGGCGGGTGAGCAATTAGCCAAAAATGGAGCAGCAAATAGTGAAAGTGATGAGCCATCAAATAGCCCAGAACAAACTTCTGAGCAACAAACATCATCATCAATAGATTACTATGCCTAACTACTGCTATTATAATAACTAAAACAAGCAAATACCTTTGCGATGTAAGGAATCATGATGGCTGAAGAAACAAGTTTAGAAATAGAAGAAGCGCCAAAAAGTAAAAAAAAGCTGATAATTATTATTGCAGCAGTCCTGCTCGTTGTAGGTGGTGCTGCGGGTTTCTTTTTAATGTCGGGCTCGGATGAGCCTGTTGAAACATTAGATGAAGAAACGACCCTTTCAGAAGAAGCGCCAGCAGCTTCTGGGTCATCTGCAGAAATAGGCAGTGCGCTTTATGTTGCGATGCCAAGACCTTTTGTTTTTAACGTTCCGGGCTCGAGCCGAGATAGAATTGTACAAATTAAAGTGCAACTTTTGGTACGTGGTGAGGTAAATGAAGAAACAGCTAAAAAGCATATTCCGCTGATTGAAGGTAAGTTACTCAGTGTATTTTCAACCACTACTGCTGACGAGCTTAGTACCAGTGCAGGTAAAGAAACACTGCGTTTTACTGCGCTAGAGACAGTGCAAACTGCCTTAAATGACGTTGAAGGCAGCAAAGTAATTGAGCGGGTATTATTTACCGGCTTTGTAATGCAATAAGGGGTTAGCGTGAGCGACTTATTATCCCAAGACGAAATTGATGCGCTATTACATGGTGTTGATGACGTTGAAGAGGAAGATATAAACGATGGTGAAGATGGCGGGGGAAGTACGCTTCAGTACGATTTTTCTTCGCAAGATCGAATCGTACGTGGTCGCATGCCGACGCTGGAAATTGTTAATGAGCGTTTTGCTCGCCATATGCGAATTAGCCTATTTAATATGATGCGCCGCACAGCGGAAGTGTCTATTAATGGCGTTCAAATGATAAAGTTTGGTGAGTATGTTCACACTTTATTTGTACCAACAAGCTTAAATATGGTGCGTTTCAGACCTTTAAAGGGTACCGGCCTGATCACCATGGAAGCACGGTTAGTATTCATTTTGGTGGATAACTTTTTTGGCGGTGATGGCCGTTACCACGCAAAAATTGAAGGCCGTGAATTTACCCCAACAGAGCGCCGAATTGTGCAAATGTTGCTAAAAATAATCTTTGAAGATTATAAAGAGGCATGGGCACCGGTAATGGACGTGTCGTTTGAGTACCTCGATTCAGAGGTAAACCCCGCAATGGCTAATATTGTGAGCCCGACTGAAGTTGTGGTTATTAGCTCTTTTCATATTGAACTCGATGGTGGCGGCGGTGATTTTCATATTGCCTTGCCATATTCAATGCTCGAACCAATAAGGGAACTTTTGGATGCGGGTGTTCAGTCAGATACTGAAGATACCGACTTGCGTTGGAGTAAGGCATTACGAGATGAAATAATGGATGTTGAGGTTGACATGTCAACTCAGCTTTTAGAAGTTGACTTAACACTTCAACAAATAATGGAGCTTAAAGCAGGTGATATTATTCCTGTTGAAATGCCAGAGCATATAACTGTATTTGTAGAAGAACTACCCACGTTTAGAGCTAAAATGGGCCGCTCTCGTGATAATGTTGCGTTGCAAATTAGCGAAAAAATTAAACGACCTGATTCAGTTAAATCTGAGCTGCATGTATTTACCAAAGGCGGCAAGAAAATTGACTCAGATGCAGAGTTAGCAGAATTAGAAGAAGATTTACACCTTTCAGACGGTGTAGACTTAGACTGGTAATTGATTAAAAGGTTAAACGTATGAGCGATGATCAAGACACAATGGACGAATGGGCAGCCGCACTTGCTGAGGCTGAAGGCGGCGATGATGCTGGCGAAGCGCAAGTTGCCGAACTTGATGAATTAAGTGATGAAAAAAGCGAAATAACAGGCGAAGAAAAGCGCAAGCTCGATACTATTTTAGATATCCCAGTGACCATATCGATGGAAGTTGGACGCTCAAAAATTAATATTCGTAATTTGCTACAACTTAACCAAGGCTCTGTAGTTGAGCTTGATCGTGTTGCTGGTGAGCCATTAGATGTATTGGTTAATGGTACCTTAATTGCTCACGGTGAAGTGGTGGTGGTAAATGACAAGTTTGGTATTCGCCTAACGGATGTTATCAGCCAAGTAGAGCGGATCAAAAAGTTACGATGAGTGCCTTTTTTGCGCTAACAGCGTCTGTATTTACAAAAACAGAGTCAGTTACGCCTACGGGCGATTTAATTTCTATGGTGCTTTCGCTTATTGTGGTGCTAGTGCTCATTGTTGTTCTGGCTATTTTTGTAAGGAAACTTAATCCTAATTTGGCAAACAGTGATGAATTTAAAGTGGTTCGAAGTCTTCCCTTAGGCTCACGCGAACGCTTAATGGTGGTAGAAATTGATAATGCGCAGCATTTATTAGGCGTCACGCCGCACAGTATTAATTACCTTCATAAATTAGAATCACCACTGAGTGAAAAAGAAATCCCAGAACTTGCTAAGCAATTTAGTAAACTGTTAAACCCCAAATCGAAACAAAATAAAAAGAACTGAACCTATGACTAAGTGGCTGCTAATTATTTTTGCCATTGTGTTTGTTCCAAGCGTAAGCGCTGAAGGTATTGATGCGCTTACTATCACAACAAACGCAGATGGCACACAAGATTACTCGGTGACATTGCAAGTTTTAGCCATTATGACGGCGCTGAGTTTTATTCCGGCAGCCATAATCATGATGACGTCTTTTACACGTATCATTGTTGTACTCGCAATTTTACGCCAAGCAATTGGTTTGCAGCAAACGCCCTCTAATCAAGTACTGTTGGGCATGTCTTTATTTTTAAGTATTTTTATCATGGCGCCTATTTACCAAAAGGTTAATGACGTAGCCATAGAGCCTTATTTGAGTGAGCAAGTTACGTCGGTACAAGCATTGGAGCTTGCAAAAGAGCCAATGAAAGCATTTATGCTCTCGCAGGTTCGTTTAAAAGACTTAGAAACATTTGCCAAAATAGCAGGCTACGACAAGCTAGAGTCACCTGAAGAAACTCCGCTTATAGTTCTTATACCCGCATTTGTAACAAGCGAACTGCAAACCGCGTTCATTATAGGATTCATGTTTTTTATACCTTTTTTAATCGTCGACTTAGTTGTTGCGTCTGTACTCATGGCTATGGGTATGATGATGCTCTCCCCCATGATTGTTTCCTTACCCTTTAAAATAATGCTGTTTGTACTTGTTGATGGCTGGAGCTTAGTGATGGGAACCCTCGCCAAAAGCTTTGGTTTAGGCACGTAGTATGTTTTTTTTGAATGGTACTAAAAGATAGGATTACAGCATGGAACCAGAAATTTTTGTTGATATTCTTAGCGATGCACTGTTTTTAGTTATTAAATTAGTATCGGCTATTGTTGTTCCAGGTTTAATTATTGGCCTAGTGGTGGCGGTGTTTCAAGCGGCTACGTCTATCAATGAACAAACGTTGAGTTTTTTACCGCGTTTGCTAATTACTATAAGTGCATTAATTGTTGGTGGTCACTGGTTTACACAAGAACTTATGGACTTTTTTACCCGGTTGGTGTTGCTCATTCCCGAAATTGCAGGTTAGCAAGTGGAGTACCCGTTTTCAGTTGTCATTCAATGGTTGAGCGACTTTTTACTACCTTTGGTACGTATTAGTTCTATGATTATGATAATGGCGGGATTAGGCGCTAAAAATGTGCCAACACGTATAAAGCTGGGTTTATCAGTGGTCGTGACTCTTTTGGTTGTGCCTGTTCTTCCTCCAGCTACATTTACTAACTTGTTTTCGTTTGAAATGATTTTAGTGGTCATACAGCAAATGCTTATTGGAATAGCGATTGGCTTTGCTTCTACCTTGTTACTCAATACCTTCGTTTTGGCAGGTCAGATACTTGCTATGCAAACCGGTTTAGGTTTTGCCTCTGTCATTGACCCCTCAAATGGGGCCAGCGTTCCGGCTGTTGGTCAGTTTTTTCTTATTTTAGCAACACTATTATTTTTTGTATTCAATGGCCATTTAATGATGATACAGATGGTTGTACATAGTTTTGAAGTACTGCCAATTGATGGTAATTGGTGGTCAGTAGATCATTACTGGGATATTGTAACGTGGGGCGGTTGGATGTTTACAACGGCTTTAGTGCTCTCACTTGCACCATTGACGGCAATGCTAGTTATTAATATTTCATTTGGTATTATGACCCGTGCGGCGCCTCAGCTAAATATTTTTGCTATTGGTTTTCCATTCACCCTTGTTGCAGGGCTTGTCATTATTTGGGCAACACTGGGCAACTTCATCCTGCAATTTGAATTTCAGTGGCTTAAAATGATTGAACTAATGTGTACCTTAGTTGGTTGTTCACCTTAGGAGTGTGTTATGGCTGAAGATTCAGGTCAAGAAAAAACAGAAGAACCCACAGGGAAAAAAATAGAAGAGTCTAAAAAGAAAGGGCAGGTTGCTCGTTCAAAAGAATTAGGCACTATGTTTGTTCTTATATTTTCAGCTATTTCATTGTTAATGTACGGCCCTGAAATTGGTAAGGGGTTATACAATATTATGGGCAGAATGCTCAGCCTTAATCGAAATGAAACCTACGATACCACTAAAATGTTTGCGGTTTGGTCCAGTGTTGCCGACGCGCTTATTTTTCCTATGGCTATGTTTGTATTCATTATTTTATTTGCAGGCATTATAGGTAATACTTTACTAGGTGGCTTTAATTTTAGTTGGCAAGCAGCCGCTCCTAAAGCAAGTAAAATGTCTCCATTTAAAGGCTTTAAACGCATGTTTGGCCCACAAGCTGCGGTAGAGCTTACTAAAGCTATTTTAAAGTTTTTAGTGGTCGCAAGTTTTGCCTTTTTTTTAATTAATACCTTTTTTGACGAAATATTACACTTAAGCATTGAGTCTGCACCTAATAATATTATCCATGCGCTCGAAATACTCTCGTGGATGTTTTTGGCATTGTCGTGCACATTGGTGATTATTGCAGCAATTGATGCTCCGTATCAAAGTCATACTCACCATAAGCAGTTAAAAATGACACTGCAAGAAGTAAAAGATGAGTACAAAAACTCTGAAGGTGACCCTCAAATAAAAGCGCGTATTAGGCAAACTCAGAGACAAATGTCTCAAAAAAGAATGATGCAAGACGTGCCCGATGCCGATGTAGTTGTTACCAACCCAACGCATTATTCTGTTGCTCTTAAATACGACACTGAGCGAGCAGGAGCACCTATAGTGCTTGCTAAAGGCGTGGATGAACTGGCTATGCAAATTCGAAAAGTGGCAAACGGTAATGATGTACCCATTGTTGAGTCGCCAATGCTTACTCGAGCGCTTTATCATACCGCAGAAGTAGGAGAACAAATTCCTGATCAACTGTTTACTGCCGTTGCACAGGTGCTAGCTTATGTTTTTCAGCTAAAACGCTTCAATAAAGGTCGCGGAAAACGCCCGACTAAGCTTAATAAAAAGCTCCCCATTCCTGATGCCTACAGGTATTAATATTTCCCCTTTATTAACTTGGAATAGTTATTGCTAATTCTACGTAGTGTCAATTTTTTGAAATTGTAGAATTATGAGTTTTAAAGCGGTATTACAACAACTTAATGCAGATAAAAAAGAATATGCAAAAGGCGTAGGTACGCCTTTGCTTGTGCTTGCAGCTTTGGGAATGGTCATTTTACCGTTACCGCCATTTTTACTTGATATCCTTTTTTCATTCAATATTGCGTTAGCGTTGGTGGTACTACTCGTCACCGTTTACACCATGAAACCCGTTGAGTTTGGTATGTTTCCGGCCGTGTTGCTTATCGCCACAATTATGCGCTTAGCACTCAACGTAGCCAGTACACGAGTTGTACTTTTAGAGGGACATAATGGTGGAGATGCTGCGGGGAAGGTAATAGAAGCCTTTGGCTCTGTTGTTATTGGCGGTAATTATGCTGTTGGTTTAGTGGTGTTTTTAATTCTGATTATTATTAACTTTGTAGTAATCACAAAAGGTGCGGGTCGTATTTCTGAGGTATCTGCACGTTTTACACTTGATGCAATGCCTGGTAAGCAAATGGCAATTGACGCTGATTTAAACGCAGGGTTTATTAGTGCCGAGCAAGCGCGCGATCGCCGAGAAGAAGTAACCCGCGAGGCCGATTTTTATGGTTCAATGGATGGTGCAAGTAAGTTTGTAAAAGGTGATGCTATTGCGGGTATCGTCATTTTAATTATTAACATTGTTGGTGGCTTATTTGTCGGCATGATCCAGCATGACTTAAGCTTTGGCCAAGCTATGGAAGTTTACACACTCCTTACGATTGGTGATGGCTTGGTGGCTCAGCTCCCCTCATTACTACTATCAATTGGTACCGCAATTGTAGTAACACGCCAAAACGAGTCTCTCAATATGGGCGACCAGTTTAAGAAACAACTTGGCAACGAAAAATCTTTATTTATAGCCTCTGGCATATTAATTACCATGGGCTTAGTGCCTGGCATGCCTCATTTAGCATTTTTAAGCCTAGGTGCATTATTAGGTTATTTAGCTTATTACACTCAACAAAGTAAATTAAAAGTGGCTGCAGCAGAAGCCGAGGCTGCTGCAAATGGAACTGCTGGTACGGGTGTTGCCAACAAGCAAGAGCAAAAAGAACTAGGCTGGGACGACGTTCAGCAAGTAGATGTAATTGGCTTAGAAGTGGGTTATAGATTAATTCCTTTGGTTGACCAGTCTCAAGGCGGAGAGCTACTAAATCGTATTAAGGGAGTACGTAAAAAGCTTTCTCAAGAGCTGGGTTTTTTAGTTCCACCCGTACATATTCGCGATAACTTAGAGCTTGATCCTAATGCATACAGAATTACGCTTATGGGGGTATCTACCGGTGAAGGTGAACTCAAGCATGGTGATGAGTTGGCAATAAATCCAGGTCAAGTATTTGGGCCAATTAAAGGGGTCGAAACTAAAGACCCTGCTTTTGGGCTTGATGCGGTATGGATAAAACCAGATCAAAAAGACGAAGCGCAATCGCTAGGCTATACCGTGGTAGATTCAGCGACAGTTGTGGCTACACACATTAGCCAGTTGCTTACTAACAGCGCAGCATTGCTTTTAGGTCACGAGGAAGTACAGAACTTATTAGATATGTTAGGTAAAAGCCACCCTCGCTTAGTTGAAGGTTTAGTCCCTGACGTATTACCGTTAACTGTGATTGTAAAAGTACTACAAAATCTACTTAATGAAGGCGTTGCAATTCGTGATATGCGCTCAATTGTACAAACCCTTGTTGAGTATGGGCCACGTAGTCAAGACCCTGATGTGCTAACGGCTGCAGTACGTATTTCATTACGTCGATTAATCGTTCAAGACGCTGTAGGCATGTCTTCAGAAATCCCTGTCATAACCTTGGCGCCTGAGTTGGAACAGATGTTGCATCAGTCACTGCAAAATGCAGGCGACGAAGGTGCCGGTATAGAACCAGGACTTGCAGAGCGACTTCAAGTGTCACTAAATGAAGCGCATCAAAATCAAGAAATGTCCGGTGAACCTTCAATATTGCTAACGTCGGGAATGTTACGCACTGTGTTATCTCGTTTTGTTAAGTACACCATCCCGGGTTTAAGGGTGATGTCTTATCAAGAGGTACCAGATGAAAGACAGATCAAGATAGTCAGCTCTGTTGGCCAACAATAAGATTTTAAAGGGGTTGAATCATGAAAATAAAACGTTTTTTTGCTAAAGATATGCGCACAGTACTTAAAGAAGTTAAAGACGAATTAGGTGTTGATGCGGTTATTATGTCAAATAAAAAACTAGCTAACGGTGTAGAAATTGTAGCAGCAGTAGATTATGACAAAGCAGCCCCTAAAAAAGAGCAGGCACTTAGCACTCCAGCACAAAGCTCAACAAAAACACAGCCAGTGCATAATTTTGTAAAACCAGAGCCTCTTCGCGCTAAACCAGAGCCACAAGCGAAAGTAGCCGATAGTCTTCAGGCATTATTAGAGCGTCAAGCCCCACGCCCTCGTTCTGCAGAATTGGCTTCTATGTTTTCTCAATCAGGTATTGATACTACAGACAACTACCAAGAGCCAGTTCAAGAGCAGCGTCCTCGTCCTATGTTCACTAATGAACGTCAAGCTTCAGCGCGTCCGCAAACACAAGCAGACAGCCTTGGATTTGATGATTTAGAAAGTGGTTTTGATGATCTTGACAGTCCAGTGACACCTCGCCAAGAAACTAAGCATACTGAAAGTGAGCAAATTTCGTCAATGCGTGACGAAATGAATGCCATTCGTCAATTGTTAGAACATCAAGTGTCAGGGCTTATGCAACAAGACATGGCAAGACGCGATCCTACTCGTGCATGCATGATTGATCGTTTAGTCGGTATGGGAATAGATAAAGATGTTGCTGAGCAAATGGCGTGCTTTGTTCCTGACGATGTATCTCGCCAGCAAGGTTGGAAAGCACTTTTAACAATGGTTGAAGATCAGATGCAGACAACCAACAACGAGATTTTACGTCAAGGCGGTGTATACGCCTTAGTCGGCCCAACGGGTGTTGGCAAAACAACAACCGTTGCTAAATTAGCTGCACTTGGCGCACAAAAATACGGTGCAGACAAAGTCGCTTTAATCACAACAGACACATACAGAATTGGTGCTTATGAGCAACTCGCCACTTATGGCCGAATTATAGGTTGTGGTGTAAAGCAAGTAAAAGATGCTAATGAATTAGCTGAAGTTTTATATCATTTACGAAATAAACGACTAGTATTAATTGATACTGCGGGTATGAGCCAACGCGACTTGCGCTTAACAGAGCAACTTAATACGCTAATGCGTAATCAGCGTGTTGATATTCGCAGTTATTTAGTGCTCAGCGCAACATCGCAAATACATGTGTTGCAAGAAACCGTTAGGCACTTTAAAAAAGTGCAGTTAAGTGGTTGTATATTCACCAAATTAGACGAATCTTTAAGTTTAGGTGAGATTATTAGTATAGCGATTCAAAATCGCCTTCCAATAGGGTATCTTACTAACGGTCAACGAGTACCAGAAGATATTCGAGTTGCAAATGCTGAAAAACTAGTTAAAAAGGCTGAGCAACTCTATTTAAAAAGAGCAAAAGCACAACATTCAAGGCACCAAGCAGTGGCGCCAAGCACAGTAGGGATGTATGATTAACACAGTATTAGATCAAGCAAGTGGCCTGCGCAAAATGAGTCAAAACAATAACAACGGCGTAAAAGTTATCGCTGTCACTGGCGGTAAAGGTGGAGTAGGAAAAACAAATGTTTCTCTGAATACTGCAATTGCATTAGGCCAGCAAGGTAACAGAGTGTTGGTTCTTGATGCCGATTTAGGCTTAGCAAACTGTGACGTTATGCTAGGGCTACGTGTTGAACGTAACTTATCACATGTTTTATCTGGTGAATGTGAACTTGATGAAATTTTAGTTGAAGGCCCCGCAGGTATAAAGATTGTACCCGCAACGTCAGGCTCTCAAAGCATGGTTGAATTGTCGCCTTCAGAGCACGCGGGACTTATACGGGCTTTTAGTGAATTAAATACAGAATTTGATATTTTAATTGTCGATACAGCCGCAGGTATTTCAGACATGGTGCTGAGCTTTTCTCGCGCGGCACAAGACGTCATGGTTGTTGTATGCGACGAGCCCACATCGATTACAGATGCTTACGCGCTAATTAAAGTGTTGAGTCGCGAGCATGGCGTATACAAATTTAAAATTGTTGCAAATATGGTCCGCAGTATGCGTGAAGGGCAAGAGTTATTTGCTAAACTTTCCAAAGTGACCGATCGCTTTTTAGATGTATCAATGGACCTGGTTGCAACGGTTCCCTACGACGAAAATATGCGCAAAGCAACGCGTCGCCAAAAAGTTATTGTAGAGCTTTTTCCAAATTCGCCTGCGGCACTTGCGTTTCAAGCGTTAGCAACAAAAGCAGTTAAATGGCCAATACCTAATCAACCATCAGGTCATCTGGAGTTTTTCATAGAGAAACTAGTAAACGGCTAATTATGACAACATTGGTGAATAAAGTTATGGGATATCAATCAGCACAAAATTTAAATGTGATTGTTGAAAAACATGCATCACTTGTCAAAAAAGTGGCATGTCATCTTATAGCGCGTTTACCAGCCAGCGTGCAGCTGGACGATTTAATACAATCAGGAATGATAGGTCTGATTGAAGCATCTAAAAGTTTTGATGCAACCAAAGGGGCTAGCTTTGAAACTTTTGCGGGGATTCGTATTCGTGGGGCAATGCTTGACGAGATGCGACGTGGCGATTGGGCACCCCGTTCAGTACATCGTAAAAGCCGTTTGGTGGCCGAAACAATTGCTTTTTTAGAAAAAAGCTTAAACCGTGAGCCAACAGATATAGAAGTTGCTGAAAAACTTGAAATTTCGTTAAATGAGTACCATCATATCTTAAACGATGTAAATGCAAGTAAAGTACTCGGTATTGAAGACCTTGGTGTTGATGAAGATGCCATCAGTCCAGTGGGCCAAGATTTAGCGCTAGACAAACCGTTTAATAATGTTAAAAATGAGCGGTTTAACGAGTCTTTATTAGGTGCAATAAAATCTTTACCAGAACGTGATGCAATGGTGCTGTCTTTGTACTATAACGATGAAATGAATTTAAAAGAAATAGGGCATATACTCGATGTAAGTGAATCGCGTGTAAGTCAAATACATGGTCAGGCGATGATTAAGCTTAAAGCTAAAATCAATGACTGGATAAATTAGTAGTAAGTAAACAAGGTTAAGACCTCACTGGGGGATGTTTTGGATAAAAACATGAAAATTCTGGTTGTTGACGATTTTTCAACAATGAGACGTATTATTAAAAATCTGTTGCGTGACTTAGGTTTCACTAATGTTCAAGAAGCAGACGATGGGTCAACCGCTTTGCCAATGCTACAAAATCAAGTATTTGATTTTGTTGTTACCGATTGGAATATGCCAGGAATGCAGGGTATAGACCTACTTAGAGCAATACGTGCGGATGATAAGCTTAAACACATTCCAGTATTGATGGTAACGGCTGAAGCTAAAAAAGAACAAATTATAGCGGCAGCTCAGGCAGGTGTTAATGGTTATATCGTTAAGCCATTTACTGCTGGAACACTCAAAACTAAATTAGAAAAAGTATTTGAACGTTTAGGCTAATGATAGGGGGAGAGGCTTATGTCAGCACTTGCTGCGCCTCAAATAACTTTAGAACAAGCTCGTCAGCTCGTTGTTTTTCTTGAAAACGGTGAGCAAGACAAAGCCAATCAGTTAATTTTAGATACCGCTTCTAAGGAGCAATCTGAAATATTTGCTGAGGTTGGAAAGTTAACCCGTCAATTGCATGAAGCTTTAAAAAGCTTTGAGCTAGACACTCGCTTATCTGACTTAACTACCGATGCTATTCCAGATGCAAAAAAACGGCTCAATTATGTTATAGAAATGACAGAAAATGCCGCGAATAAAACAATGGATGCAGTTGAGGCTAGCCTACCAATTGCTCAACAGTTGGCAGATGAAATATCTCATATCAAACCGACATGGGATCGCCTAATGAATCGAGAGATTGAGTTAGGGGAGTTTAAATCGTTATGCCACAGCATTGATAAGTTTATGAACAATTCTCATCATAAAACCGATGAGCTGCAAAGTTTGATGACTAATGTACTTATGGCACAAGACTATCAAGATTTAACCGGCCAAGTTATTCGCCGAGTTATTGAGCTTGTTAGAGAAGTTGAAGAAAGCTTAATTCATCTTTTGACAGCCTTCGCTGATCAAAGCGAAAGCAAAGCCGAAAAAATAGAACAACAAAAAACAAATGAACCATTAGACGAACAAACTTTAGCAGGTCCAGAAGGCCCTATTATTGATAAAGAATCACGTAATGATGTTGTATCTGATCAAGATGAAGTCGATGATCTTTTATCAAGTTTGGGCTTCTAAGAGGAGAGTAACTGCATGTTTGAAGTCGATGAAGATATTTTACAAGACTTTCTTGTAGAGGCAGGAGAAATCCTAGAGCTTTTATCTGAACAGTTAGTTGAGCTGGAAAACAATCCAGAGGACACCGAATTACTCAATGCCATATTTAGAGGGTTTCACACTGTAAAAGGTGGTGCTGGGTTTTTAGCTATGACCGAGCTCGTTGACGCATGTCATGGCGCAGAGAATGTGTTCGACCTGCTTAGGCAAGGCGTACGAACGGTTAATTCGGAATTGATGGACGTAATTTTACAAGCTCTCGATACGATTAACGAGATGTTTGCCACCATTCAAAATCGTGACAAACCAGAACCCGCTGATCCCGAACTTCTTGAAACCCTTCATAAACTAGGTTTACCTCCAACAGAAGAAGAGCTTGCTGGTGACTCACCCGTTGATTCAACTGAAGAACCTCAAGCCGAGGTTATTGATGCCCCAGTTGCCGAGGAAGCCTCAGGAACTGATGAAGAAGATCCGTTTGCATTTGACGAGCTATTTAGCGGTGGAACAGTTGAACAAAGCGATGATGAAACTCAGATTGACGAAATAACAGAAGATGAATTTGAAAACTTACTAGACGAATTACATGGAAAAGGTCAAAGCCCTGTAGCTGAAAGCGCGTCCAGTAGTAGTGATGTCAGTGGAGACATTACAGATGATGAGTTTGACAACTTACTTGATGAACTTCATGGCGTTGGAAGCTTTGGTGCTGTTGCGGCCAGTGAGCCTGTAAAAGAGCAAACAGCAAGTAATAATTCTGCAGAAAGTTCTGCAACGCCTTCAACAAGTTCACCTGCAAGTGATTCTAGCGATGATGAAATTAGCGATGATGAATTTGAAGCATTGCTTGACGAGCTTCATGGATCAGGTGCGCCTAAATCAATAGAGAGCCCTGCAGCTTTAGAGCCGAAGCCCGCAGCTAAACCCGTAGCTAAGGTAAGTGAGCCTGTCAAAAAGCCTGAACCTGTAAAAGCCGCAGCCCCAAAACCTGTTCAAAAGACAGCAGACAAACCGCCAGCAAAACCGGTAGCAAAAGCGGCTCCAGCGCCTGCAGCTGTGAAAAAGCCAGCTCCTCCGCAAGCAGAAACAACAGTCCGAGTTGACACAAAACGCCTAGACCAAATAATGAACATGGTGGGTGAGTTAGTACTAGTTCGTAATAGGTTGGTAAGTTTAGCCACTAACTCAGAAAGTGAGGCAATGGGTAAAGCCATTTCTAACCTAGATGTTGTGACGGCTGATATTCAAGGTGCAGTAATGCAAACACGAATGCAGCCAATTAAGAAGGTATTTGGCCGCTTCCCTCGCGTTGTTCGTGACTTAGCACGGAGCCTTAATAAAGATATTAGCTTACAGCTTGTCGGTGAAGAAACCGATTTAGACAAAAACTTAGTTGAGGCACTTGCAGACCCGCTTGTTCACTTAGTTAGAAACTCAGTTGACCACGGAATAGAAATGCCAGCTGACCGTGAAGCAGCAGGTAAACCTCGGACAGGTAATGTAACACTTTCAGCGTCTCAAGAGGGAGACCATATTTTGCTTACCATCAAAGACGATGGTGCGGGTATGGACGCAGAAAAGCTCAAAAAGATAGCGATTGGTAAAGGGGTAATAGACCACGATCAAGCAAGTCGTTTATCGGATACTGAGGCCTACAACTTAATATTTGCACCAGGTTTTTCTACCAAAGAAGAGATCTCTGACATCTCAGGGCGTGGTGTGGGAATGGATGTTGTAAAAACTAAAATCACTCAACTTAATGGCTCAGTGAGTATTCAGTCAGAGCTAGGTGTTGGTACAATTTTAGAAATAAAAGTACCGTTAACACTTGCAATATTACCAACCTTAATGGTTGTAGTTGGCGAACAAACATTTGCATTACCATTAGCTGGTGTAAGTGAAATATTTCATTTAGATCTAACCAAAACAAATGTTGTTGATGGTCAATTAACAATTATTGTACGTAAGAAAGCGATACCGCTATTTTATCTTGAGCATTGGTTAGTTAAAGGAGCAGATCGCACTCAGCGCAAAGCGCAAGGTCATGTTGTTATTGTTCAAATAGGTACTCAGCAGGTTGGTTTTGTAGTTGATTCTTTAATAGGTCAAGAAGAAGTTGTAATTAAACCTCTTGATGCTCTTTTGCAGGGTACTCCAGGTATGGCAGGCGCAACTATTACATCAGATGGTGGAATTGCACTTATTTTAGATGTTCCAAATATGTTAAAACACTACGCTGGCTAAATCATAAAGTAGGTACACATAAGATGTGTGCCTACGTATAAATTTAATAAGAGAGCTAAATGGCCGTAAAAGTTTTAGTTGTTGATGATTCAAGCTTTTTTCGTCGTAGAGTAAGCGAAATCCTTGAACAAGACAGCGATATACAAGTTATAGGTTTTGCCATTAATGGCAGAGAGGCTGTAGAAAAAACGGCTCAGCTTCGTCCTGATATGATCACGATGGATGTAGAAATGCCTGTGCTTGATGGTATCAGTGCTGTTAAAGAGATAATGGCAAGTAACCCCACGCCAATCTTAATGTTTTCCTCTTTAACCCGTGCTGGCGCAACAGCAACACTTGATGCGCTTGATGCTGGAGCGATGGATTTTTTACCTAAAAAGTTTGAAGATATTGCACGTAATAATGAAGATGCGATAAAGCTCCTTCAAGCTAAAGTCAAAGAAATTGGTAATAAGCGCATTCCTAGAGCCTTTAAGCCAATAACACACCAGAAACCAGCGGCACGCTCTGTGCCTGATAAAACCAGTAATACTGGGTCTTCAATCAGGCAACCAGATAGAAGTTTTCAGCGTTCAACAACCGCATCGACATTAACAAAAACACAAAACAACGTACCAACTCGTGCAAGTGGCAAGCAATACAAGCTTGTGGCTATCGGTACATCTACTGGTGGTCCTGTTGCTTTACAAAATGTGCTTACGCAATTACCCGCTAATTTTCCGCATCCCATTTTACTTATCCAGCATATGCCTGCTGCTTTTACACCGGCATTTGCAGCTCGTTTAAATGGATTGTGCAAAATAAAAGTAAAAGAAGCACAGCAAGGTGATCGTCTTGATGCTGGAACTGCCTATTTGGCTCCTGGCGGGCAACAAATGATGGTTGAAGGGCGAGGTGGTTCTAAAACATTGCGCGTTTTTGAAGACAATAGCGAACGAATCACTTATAAACCCAGTGTTGACGTTACATTTGCAAGTATTGCAAAAGCTTATCAGGGAGATGTTTTAGCTATTATTTTAACCGGCATGGGGGCTGATGGTAGAGATGGCGCAAGAATGTTAAAACAAACTGGCGCCACTATTTGGGCACAAGATGAAAAAAGCTGTGTTGTTTATGGTATGCCACAAGCTGTTGCTAATGCGGGACTTTCAAGTGAGAGTTTAGCGCTTGACGATATTGCAACGCGGATAAAAAGCGAAACCGGTTGTGGATAAGCTTTCTGTACTTGGTTTAATTGTTGCACTAAGTGCTATAGCAATTGGCTATCATTTAGAAGGTGGTGTTATTGCCGCCCTTTTTAATGGCCCTGCGCTCATTATAGTACTAGGTGGGACAGTAGGCGCTGTAATGCTGCAAACGTCTACTAGTACCTTTAAAAAAATGCTTAGAATGAGTCACTGGGTATTTGTGACTCCCAGTTACAATATTGATGATGCAATTGAGCAAGTTAAACGTTGGTCTCATAAAGCGAGACAAGAAGGATATTTGGCATTAGAGGATGAGGCCCTAACTCACTCAGATGTATATGCAGCAAAAGGGCTGAGTTTACTTGTTGATGGCGGTTCAGAGCAGAGGCTACGTGATACGCTTGAAATAGATTTAATGTTGGAGCGTGAGCGTTTGCTTGAAGCTGCACGTGTATACGAAGCAATGGGCGGTTATAGCCCTACCATCGGTATTTTAGGAGCTGTTCTTGGACTTATTCAGGCTATGTCTTTTATTACCGATCCACAATTGCTTGGCGCTGGAGTTGCAACAGCCTTTATTGCAACGATTTATGGTGTGGGGTTAGCTAATTTATTATTTTTGCCAATGTCACATAAGCTCAAGCAACGTGTAGAAGAAAAGATGCTTTACCATGAAATGCTTGCAGAAGGGATAATTGCAATCAGCGATGGCCAAAGCCCAATGAACATTGAGCTAAAGTTAGAAGCTTATCGTGTTGAACGGCCAAGCCTAGTGGACGCATAAAAATGATGCGTCGACGATTTGGTCGCTCGGCCCATAAAAACCAGCATACAGAGCGCTGGTTAGTATCTTATGCGGATTATATGACCATTATGTTTGCCTTCTTTGTTGTAATGTATGCGATTGCGATTAACAAAGAAGAAAACTTCCAAATTTTATCCGATTCCCTAGAGCAAGTATTCGACAAGTCGGCTCGTGTTTATTCTCAGCAAGGTACGGGGATAGATGGTACTGGAATACTTACTGATAGGGTTACTCCTGAAGATGAATTGCTGTATGGCGAAAGTATCAACAAGGAAGAGCAAGGCCCAGAGTTGTTAGACGGCCAAAGTGAGACAAGTAATATACAGCAAAAATATTTAGGAAAACCACTTGATAGCTTATTAACGAAACTTCAGTCAGCGCTTATTGATGAAATACGTGATGGTGAAGCCAATCTAGAATTGCACCAAGATTGGCTCATAATAGAACTGAGTTCAGGTATGTTATTTTCAAGTGGTAGCGCAGTTGCTCATTCTAGAGCAAAACAAGTTGTTAAAATTGTAAAAGATATTATCGCGCCAGTGGATAACTATATACGTGTGCGTGGATATACAGATGATGAAACAATTAAAAATGAAATATTTCGCTCTAACTGGGAGCTTTCTGTCGCTCGCGCAACTTCAATACTTGTTGAGCTTGAAGCACTTGGCATAAATTCGGCCCGAATGGCTATTGAAGGGTATGGACAGTATTCACCCTTTGCACCTAACGACACAGATGAGGGTCGAGCTGAAAATAGAAAAGTAGTAATAGCGTTATCTAAATATGGGTTGCCAGAAGAGAAAAATAATTCAGCAGAAGAGCCAATAGTTGAGGCAGTAGCGCCTGAGCCAGAAGTAGAATTACCGTCAGACGATGACACAATAAAAATTATTCGTTTACCACATGGTGGAATTCGTATTACAACTCGCAATGAACAGTAACTAGGATATGATGTGAAGATTTGGACTGTAGCCAACCAAAAAGGTGGCGTTGGTAAAACAACGACTGCGGTCAGTCTTGCTGGTACTTTAGCACTGCAGGGTAAACGTGTATTACTAATAGATACCGATCCTCATGCGTCATTAACGTATTACTTTGGTATTGATTCTGAAGATTTAGAAGTCAGCGTTTACGATATTTTCGCTCGTGGAACTAGTATGCAAAGTGAGGAAATACTTCAAGCATTGTGCCCATCCACTCTCGAAAATTTAGATATATTACCTGCTACTATGGCTATTGCTACATTAGATAGAAGCATGGGCAATAAAACAGGCATGGGGTTAATTTTAAAAAAGACGCTTGCCAAAATAAGCGAACATTACGATTATGCTATTTTAGATTGCCCCCCTGTTTTAGGGGTTTTAATGGTTAATGCATTGGCTGCGAGTGAGCGCATTTTAGTACCTGTTCAAACTGAGTTTTTGGCGCTTAAAGGCTTAGATAGAATGATGCGTACAATGGAATTAATGCAGAGCTCACAAGCGAAAAGTTACGAATATACTATAATACCTACAATGTACGATAAAAGAACGAAGGCATCACTCGAAGCCTACAAAACATTACAAAAAACCTACGGTAATAGAGTTTGGCCAGGTGTTATTCCCGTAGACACAAAACTAAGAGATGCAAGCTTAGCACAAAAAGTACCCATAGAATTTTGTCCTCGCTCTCGTGGTGTATTTGCTTATAAAGCATTATTAGATTATTTAATTGAACAAGGTTAATGAATGAGTAAGCAATTATTTGCTAATGAAAAAGTAATGACTCAGTACTTAGGTGCCTTACTTTGCGAAGAAGAGCTTGCCAGTGACTTAGAGCCCGTAGCAAAACTTTTAGAAAATATACCGGGTGACTTGCCAAGCGAAGAAGCCACTCATGAAAGTCAGAAGCCAGTTACTAAAGTTAAAGTAGTGGCTGAGCATGAATCATCTTCGTTAGATGATACGCATGAAGTTAAAGAAGCAGAAGCTACAACACCGAAAGTTAACGTCATTGAAACGCCAAAAGAGACAACGAGTACAGACCTTAAAATAGCAAAACAGAAACAATTAAATCTTTCAAATAACAGTGAGTCAGATTACTTTGACGGCGAATTTCAGGCATTGTTCTTTGAAGTTGCAGGACTTACGCTAGCAGTCCCGCTTAAAGCTCTTGGCGGTATACATCAATTAGGTGAAGTGAATCACCTGTTTGGTAAACCAAAGTGGTTTAAAGGCGTTATGCTTAATCGTGATGAAAAGCTCAATGTTGTAGATACAGCACGCTGGGTTATGCCAGAGAAGTACGATGAAAAACTTGAGGCATCACTTGATTATCAGTATTTAATAACTTTAGGAGATAGCCAATGGGGATTATTAGCTGAGAAGCTTATAAATAACATTACATTGACAAAAGAAGATGTAAAATGGCGTACAGATCAAAGTAAGCGCCCATGGCTTGCCGGGGTTATTAAAGAAAAAATGTGTGCTTTAATAGATGTAGACAATTTAAATACGTTATTAGAAGAGGGCTTAGATAGCCGTCAGTAGTAATGACCATTATGGGGTAACAGCATGAACCAAGAGAAATTACTGTCAGAAAATAAAAATGCAGATAATAATGATGAAATATTACAGTGGGTTACTTTTAAGCTAGAAGAGGAAACCTACGGTGTTAATGTAATGCAAGTTCAAGAAATACTGCGTTACACCGAGATTGCACCAGTCCCTGGTGCGCCTTCTTATGTAATAGGCATTATTAACTTACGTGGTAATGTAGTAACCGTTATTGATACACGTGCTCGATTCGGTTTGTCAGCAGCTGATGCAACTGATAACTCACGTATATTAATTATTGAAGCTGAAGAACAAGTTATAGGCATTTTAGCTGATAGCGTTTCTGAAGTTGTATACCTGCGTAGCTCTGAGATTGACAGTGCGCCAAATGTGGGTACTGAAGAAAGCGCTAAGTTTATCCAAGGTGTCTGTAATCGAGATAATGAGCTTCTTATTTTAGTTGATTTAAATAAGCTACTTAGTGATGACGAATGGGATGAGTTAAGCGATTTATAAGCTTTATCAGATAAACTATGCTGTTACTTAGTATTGCTGTAAGCGCGTTAGCGGTAGGTCTTATATCGTTAACGCTTATTATTGCATTTAAAAATAAACACACCAGCGATGTTGCTGATGTACATCAAAAGCTTAAAGAATGTGCAGAACAAGTTCATATTTTAAGAAGCGAAGCCGCTGAATTAAGAACCGGTTTACTCAGTATCGGCAAGCGAGTTCTAGAGGTTGAGCAACAAAACCAAGATTTACTGCAGCAGCAATCGGCTCAAAAATACGATGATCCCGATGCTAAGATTTATTCCCGTGCTGTGAAAATGGTTGAGTTAGGTGCAGATTTAGACGAAGTTATTCGCGAGTGTGAGTTACCAAGGGCTGAGGCCGAGTTATTGTTTTCGTTGCACAAAAAAAAAGGCGCTTAGCGCCTTTTTTACACACATAACATCGTACTTAGACTTTAAAAACTATACTTCACACCAAACATTGCCACTACAGGGTCAAGCTCAACTGTTGATGTTAATGCTTTTGCATTGTTAGCGTACACAGTTGCATCTGTATCAATATCCATTATAGAAACCATTGCGTGAAGTCCCCAGTGATCATCCATTTTATAATTAGCCCCTACTTGTACTAAAAATCCTACAGAGTCATCAAGCTCAACTTTAACATCGTCTGTACCAAGGGTTGCTTTAAGAGCTTGCGAAGGCTGTTCATCAAAAAAGGTTGTATAATTAACACCAACACCTATGAATGGTCTGAGCTGGTAGCTTGTATCTAAAAAGTGATACTGTGCCACTAACGAGGGGGGCAAGTGTTTAATGTTAGCAATTTTATTACCAGCCAAACCGCCTGTTCCATTTACATCATGAGAGAATGGCGTAGCAGCAATCAATTCTAATACCCAATTGTCATTAAATGCATAGTCTACCGTAATACCTAGCTGAGTATTAGAATCACCTTTTAGACCTAATGAAGGGGCTTCGTTAATTGTAGAGCCACTGTTATCTGGGTTTACGTTAATAGCGCCCAGATTTACGCTGAAGTTAGCGTGTGCAGCTGGAGAGAGTACTAATAAAGAGGTCAATAATGCAATGCTAATTTTGGTTTTCATGTTGTTCTCCAAGAACTACTTTTTGATTGACGCCATTATTACGCTTAACAAATATGAAAAACCTGTTCTAGATCAAAGTTTCAAAAATGATTGAACGTTGAAAAGTATTTTATTGATTTAGATTAATTTTGGCGCTGTTTCGTAACAGCAATGATTGACAATCTATGTAAAGAATAATCATCAGAATGTATAAAAGCTGACATCTCTTAGTCATACTCTCACTATTTAATAATGCCTTACTTAGTAATAAAGGTGTTAAAAAATGTCTTTAGTTGTTTCACAACAAGCAGTCACTTCTCAAAGGTTAAACGCCGAATTAATAAATAAATTACAAACGCTTATCAAATTTAAATCAGTGACGCCGAATCAAGCCGGCGCAATAGATTGGCTGGTTGAGCAGTTATGTGAGCTAGGTTTTTGCTGTGAAAAGTTTACGAGTAGTGGTGTCACTAACTTAATTGCGCATATTAAATTCAATAAGGGACCGTGTGTCGCTTTTTCAGGGCACATTGATGTGGTTCCCGCAGATAATGGTGACTGGCTAACCCCTCCGTTTGATGGAAGAATAATTGATGGGGTAATTTACGGAAGAGGTGCCGCTGATATGAAAGGGGGTGTGGCAGCGATGCTAACTGCGACAAAAAAATTAATAAATAACACATCATCAAAAGTGGGGACTTTTTATTGGCTCATTACCTCTGATGAAGAAGGCGAGGCTGAGTTTGGCTCTGCGCAAATAGCCAATAAGCTTTCTTCAAATGGGGTTGTTTTAGACGGATGTATTGTAGGCGAGCCAACGAGTTCGACACATGTTGGCGATACAATTAAAAACGGTCGACGCGGTGCACTTTCAGCACGTATTCTGGTAAAGGGCAGGGCAGGTCATGTAGCTTATCCTCAAAATACCATTAACGCCGCACATATTAGTGCCCAAATAGTCAATAAATTGAGTGAACAAGCGTGGCACTTAGATGACGCAGGCTCAAAAACAACACTGCAAGTTACAGGCATAAATATTGACAATGTGGTCGATAATTTAGTCCCTAGTCACTGCGAGATAACATTTAATATTCGCTATAGCCATCGGTACAGCAGTGAAAAAATTAAATCGATATTGAACAATTCGTTGGATGAATTTTCACGTTACATAACGATTAATTGGGAGCGTCCATGTGAACCATACTATACCCAACCTAAGAGCAAGTGGAGTTTAATTACTTGTGTTGAACAAGCCATACATAGTCAAACTGGAAACTACCCAGTTCTAAGTACCAGTGGTGGCACATCTGACGGTCGTTTTTTTGCTAACAGCCACACTCAAGTAATTGAATGTGGGCTAAGAAACCATACAATTCACCAGGTTAATGAGCACGTATCTATTGATGACTTAATAAAAGTTGAAGCAATTTATTATGACTTACTTTCACGTATTTATATAGAACGATAATGTTAGTTAGTTCTCAAATAAAACCCAGATAGGGGCGAGGGTAACCTCGCTTCAATTAGCTTAAGTATCGCTTTGCTTTGTTATCTTTAACATTTTGCAAGTCAACCAATACTAAACCATCAATGCAATTGTTAAAGTCGGGATCTACGCTAAAACTTAAAAATTTCACCCCACCAGGTTTGCATAGCTCTGTATATTGTTTAAATAAAGTGGGAACTTGCGCACCCATATTAGCAAGCACATGCTTTAGTTCTACAAAGTCTTCTTTAACGTCGTTTTTGCAAAAAATCATGTCACACTGCGCAAGTTCATGTTCGCTTAGTTTGAATTCATTGTTTGGAGTCGCAAGTACTTCATCGGTTTTATAATAATGCTGATAGTAATACACTAGCATGGCCTTTGCCGGGTCAGGTAACGTATTAGACACGCTAACAGCGCCAAATAAATAACGATATTGTGGGTAGTTTTTAACAAATGCGCCAATGCCGTACCACAGGTAATCTAGGCTTTTACGTCCCCAATATTTTGGCTGAACAAAGCTACGACCAAGTTCAATTCCTTGCTCTAGGTAGGGGCCCATTTCAGTGCTATAAGTAAATAAACTGTCGGTATACAGCCCTTTACGGCCATGTTTATCAATTATTTCTTTAGCGCAAGCTAGCCTATACGCGCCTACCAGCTCTAATTGTGTTGGGTCCCAAAGAACTAAGTGTTGATAGTCCATATCGTACTTATCAATATCACGGCGTTTTCCACTGCCTTCACCTACAGCTCTAAAAGCTATTTCTCTCAACCTACCTAGCTCTCTAAAAATAGGTGAGCTACCCGTATATTGATATAAATGAATATGCATACCATCTTGTGTTTCCCCCAGAAGCTGACACGCATCTATTGCTTTTTTAAGCTCTTTCCTACACTCAGGAACAGCAATAGGAGTTTGTGTTTTAAGTGGTAAGGTTTTTTTAGTTGTTAGGCGATACAGTTGCTTTCGTATTAAATTAACAATCTCTTTATCTTTTAAATTTTCTATGAGGTATGACGCTGGAGGAATAGACGCACCAATTTCAAACTCTAACGATTTCTGGCGTTGTTTAAACATTTCTTTTACTAGTAATAAGCTTGCTAAGGGTTTGTAAATTATTGAAGTCCCATAAAATAATGGGCTGTTTTTAGCTTTTATATAAATAGGTAATATAGGGCAATTGGCTTTTTTTGCCATGCGCAAAAAACCGCTGTTCCATTTACAATCTTTGATACCTGTAGGGCTCAGCCGTGATACTTCACCAGCGGGAAATATCAATAATACCCCCTCATTTTTTAAATGCTGGTGAATATTATAAAGCTCTTGTTTTTTACTTGTGCCAGATAAGTTATTTACAGGTAAAAGTAAGTCGTGCATTGGAGTCACCGACATAAGCATACGGTTAGCAACAACCTTTAAATCTTTTCTTACGCTTGAGAGCACTTTAATTAATGCAAGCGCATCTAAAGAGCCTATAGGGTGGTTTGCAACAATAATTAATTTACCTTCGCTAGGAATATGCTCTATTTGCTTTGGCTTGTAACGTGTATCAAAATTGAGCTCATCGAGAACTTGTTCAACAAATTCTAGCCCTTGTAAATGAGGATAGGTGTCGGCAAAGGCCACAAACTCTTGTTCATGTAGTAAATAGCCTAATCCCTTTTTTACTAGGCTTTTTACTTTTGGTGAGCTTTCTAATTGTGGTAAGTTTGCTGCAATTACTTTATCAACACTGATCATACAAACCTCTTTTTAATTTAGCATGATTGCCATGTCTGTAGAGTAAAAAAAGGGTGTGACAGTTATTTTGCAGTTGTGTGACCTTTTAAAGTGTGCAGGGTGGAAGTGTTGGTTAGTCAGCGTGGATTTTATAAAAATTTATTATGGAAGTAACTATGTCGGTATTAGTAGCAATTACAGGGCGAGATAACACAAAGTTAATAGCGCAATTACAAGCCCGATTACCCTCTACAAAAATACAGCAGTGGCCAGATTGCAATAATCTAGAAGCTATTGATTTTGTATTAGCATGGAAAGCACCGCACGATATGTGGGCAAAGTTGCCAAACCTTAAAGCGGTATCGTCATTTGGTGCGGGTGTAGACAGTATTGATTTAAATTTGCTTGGTGATGACGTAGATGTAGTGCGTATAGTTGATGAAAAATTGGCACAAGACATGGCCGAATATGTACTTACCCATGTTTTAGCGCAAAAATTACGATTAAAAGAATACTTTATTAAGCAAATGCAGCACCAATGGAAGCCCAAAAGGGCTTATCAACAAAACAATGTAGGTATTTTAGGATTTGGGGAGCTAGGTAAAGCATGTGCGAAACGACTTATTGCTAATAACTTTACTGTAAATGCTTGGGCTCATACACATAAAACCAGTAACACAGTTAATTTATTTTATGGCGAACAAGGGCTTAAAAAAATGCTTTGTAACATTGATTATCTAGTCTGCCTGTTGCCATTAACCAATAAAACAAAAGGTATTATCAATAAAAGTACAATTAGTTTGCTTCCTAATCATGCTGTTATTATTAATGTTGCACGAGGAGATCATGTTATAGAGACTGATTTACTTAACGCTTTAGAGGATAATTCGCTTCGGGCTGCAGTCATTGACGTGTTTGAACACGAACCCCTTAGTAAAGAACACCCTTATTGGCAGCATGATAAAATAACCCTTACACCGCATTGTGCTGCATTATCAGATATAAACAGTGTTGCAGCACAAATAGCAGAAAACGTTGAACGCTTGCAGCAAGGTATTACTTTAAATAATCGAATAGATAGAACGAAAGGATATTGATAAATTTAAAGAAACAGCTTGTTAACATATGTAATTTTTATTAATGTTGTATATGTTCTCAACAATAAAAATATAAAGAGGGTGAAATGAAAACAAATCAGGGTGGTGCTAGATTAAGCTTAATTATAATTTCTATAATAATATTAGGCGTATCTGCTTGGTTTAATCAGCCAACTATTTTATAGAATGGCACCACAGCAAGTTTAGCGTTTGCTGTGGATTTCTCTATTTTCGTGTTTTTTATCGGCACTTTTTTTGAGTAAAACATAAGTCGCACCACTCCCTCCATGATGCCTCTGTGCAGTATGATATGCCAAAACCGCCGGTAATTCAGGTAGCCATTTATTTACAAAACTTTTTAGTATTCCTGGTTTAGTTTTATTTTTAATTCCTACACCATGCCTAATAAGCACCACGCGAACATTTTGCTGCTGACAGTCATTAATAAAATTAAAGAGCGTATTGCGTGCATTTTTAAGTAGCTGGCCATGAAGGTCTAAGGTCGCATCAACTTGATACTTTGCTAAACGTAAGTTTTTAAATACAGGGCCTTGTACTCCGTCTTTTTTAAAACTTAATATAGCAAATGGCTCAACAAGCTCTACAGACTCTGTACTTAAGTAGTTTTCATCTGTTGATAGAGTATTTTCGGCCGCTTGTCGCTTTTGTTGTTGCGCAAGTGAAGAATGAGGGTTGCTTGATAACGGTTTAATAGTATCACTGCTAATAGGGGTCACATCTTCCATAGAAGATAAAAACAAATCAAAATCAGATAAGGACATACCGAAATCTCAAAATAATGTAGTACGAGGTCAATATTATCTTAGTTCACCTAATTACCCAACCATTTTGATTTATACAATAAAAAAAGCCCAGCAATGCTGGGCTATAAAATATTCTAGGGGAAATTGTTAGCTCTGAGTTACATTAAGTTGCCCAAATGTATAAACCTTAAACAGATAAAATGTATTGATCAATACTAAACTCATATTTGAAATAACACTCGACGACATAAGATCTAAGCTAAATGATAAAAATAACAGGCCACATGCACTTATGGCGGCTACGCGCAGTAATGTTATGTGGTTAATAAAGAATGCACCTAAACCTAGTGCAAGTAGTATCGTGTTTAAAAGCCAATCTAGCTCATTTAGCATGGTCGTTTCAATAGTTCAGTTGTTGAAAAAAGGAGCGCCATTATGGTGATCTTTTGCGCACCTTTCAACCAAATAATTTTACATTTTTCAGATTAGTTTTATTAATGCTAAAAGTAACTTTTAATCGCTGAAATGAGACCGTCGTCAGCAATAACTTGATACTTTTGGCAGCTCTGAGGATTCTGTAAATCACTGCATAAATAAAGAGATTTACGCTTATCGTCAAACTTAGGATGTAAATGCGAGTCAACAAGCGTTGCACCGTATCCAAATACACCAGGCCAATAAATACTTTTGCTAACCATCCCTAATTTTTTATAGGTGAGTAAAGTTGGTTTTGGAAAAGCTATAATGATAACTGCAATAATAGCGAGCGTTATTAACAGCCCTTTTTTAGGTTTAGGGTTTTGGCTATTTAACTCTGTATCAATAGTGTGTTGTTTAGTTTGTGCCTGCCTTTGAGAAGTTGCCCGAGTTTTATTTTTTTGTGTTGTATTTTTTCTTGCCGGTGTTTTACCTAGCAAGGATTGTTTTTTTGGTGTTTTTGACATAAAGCAGATCTGGCCTTTTTTACATAGGTCTTTATAATTCAAATAGTAAATTTATATACTAAGCTAATTATTATAATAACGTAAAGTTAGCTTATAGCCTATGAGGAATGAAGATGGACACGCAGCTATCAATTTTAATAGTGGATGACGTTAGCACGGTGCGTAGTTTTTTGAGCCAAACGCTCATGCATCTAGGGATAGACAATGTAAAGGAAGCATCTACTGCCTCACAGTGTATTAGTGAATGCCAAGCAGCAAAATACAGTATGATTTTTTTGGATATTGAGTTACCGGATGGAGACGGAAAAGAATTAATTGCACAAATCAACGAGATGAGTCCAGAAACGAATGTAATTATGGTGTCTGCGCATTCAGCTGTTGAAAATGTAAAAGATGCCATAGATAAAGGCGCTAAAGGGTTTATCGTAAAACCGTTTACACCTAAAAAAATAGCAGCCATGCTTAAAAAGTTTTATCCAGATTTAGAAATTATGTAGTCGAAAAACTTTTAAGTAAAAAAAAACCGGCAAAAGCCGGTTTTTTATATTCTAACAAAAACAAATTATAGCGCTTTGATCTTAGCTGCTAAACGGCTCTTATGACGAGCTGCTTTGTTTTTGTGGATTAGACCCTTAGTTGCGTAACGGTCTAGGATAGGTGTAGCAACAGAAAAAGCTTGCTGTGCAGCTTCTTTATCGCCAGCTTCAATAGCAACAACTACTTTTTTGAAGTAAGTGCGCATCATTGAGCGACGGCTTGCGTTGTGCTGACGGTTCTTTTCGCTAGTGATAGCGCGTTTTTTTGCAGACTTGATGTTAGCCAAGGTTTGCTCCTAACAATCTTAAAATAAAGCTTAAATTAAAGGCCGTGGAATATGCCTGTTTCTATCATGAATGTCAATTAAATTTAACTATTCAAGAAAAACTGCTCCTTATAACGAACATTAATTTGCCGCTTTAGCAGTTAATGACGCTATTGTAACAAAGCACAGACCCCCAGCCTAGTGCTTTAAAGCGATTTATAAAAAAGACTGTGGCATAATCGCGTATCTTAGGGATTTTTAAGTAGGTTTAAGGTGTCAAAAGGTTTATTTCGCTCCGGTATGATTGTTAGTTGTATGACTATGATCTCGCGTATTTTAGGGCTCGTAAGAGATGCCGTTGTTGCCAATTTACTCGGCGCAAGTGCTGCGGCTGATGTATTTTTATTTGCTAACCGAATTCCTAACTTTTTACGTCGCTTATTTGCCGAGGGCGCTTTTGCACAGGCATTCGTACCCGTTTTAAGTGAAATAAAAGAGCAACAAGGTGATGATAAAGTTAGGCTCTTTGTTGCCCAAGCTGCAGGTACGCTGGGCACTATTTTATTGTTAGTGACTATTTTTGGTGTAGTGGCTTCGCCGGTTATCGCCGCTTTATTTGGTACCGGCTGGTTTATTGATTGGTGGCAAGGCGGCCCCAATGCAGAAAAGTTTGAGCTGGCCAGTTCGTTATTAAAATTTACCTTTCCGTATTTGTTGTTTGTAAGTTTAGTCGCGCTGAGCGGTGCGGTAATGAATGTTTACAACCGTTTTGCCGTTGCCGCATTTACTCCTGTGTTACTCAATATATCAATAATCACCTGTGCTATTTTTTTACATGATAAGTTTAGTGTTGGTGCATATGCTCTCGCTATAGGTGTATTTGTTGGTGGCATTGTTCAGTTGTTATTTCAATTACCTTTTTTATTACGCGCTAAAATGTTGGCTCGCCCGCGCTGGGCTTGGCATGACGAAAACGTAAAAAAAGTGCGTAAGCTTATGCTGCCCGCATTGTTTGGCGTATCGATAAGCCAAATTAATTTATTACTAGATACTATGATTGCCTCATTACTGATGACAGGTTCTATAGCATGGCTTTATTACTCAGACAGGCTAATAGAGTTTCCGCTTGGTTTATTTGGGATTGGTATAGCCACTGTCATTTTACCGGCGCTTTCTAAATTGCACAGCAGTAAAAAATTGAGCGATTTTCAGCATACGTTAGATTGGGGAGTTCGCTTTGTAATATTTTTAGGTATACCAGCAATGGTTGGCTTAATGATAATAAGCCCACTTATAATTACGGTCCTATTCGATCATGGTGCCTTTAAAGAGGACAGTGTTGATCATGTAGAAGCGGTAAGTTTAGGTGTTGTAGCTTACTCTGTTGGGTTAGTTAGTTTTATGTTGATTAAAGTGCTCGCGCCTGGGTTTTATTCACGTCAAGATACTAAAACGCCCGTACGCATTGGTATTATAACCCTTGTGCTAAATATGGTATGTAATATTATGTTAGCCCCTTTTATAGGTTACTTAGGGTTAGCACTCGCTACATCAATGTCAGCCAGTTGTAATGCATTTTTACTTTATAGGCAGCTAAAAAAAGAAAATGTTTATCAGTTTTCTTCTATGAGTTTGCGTTTCACTATCAAGTGTATTGTTGCAAGTTTAGTCATGGGCTGTGTTACATGGTATGTAAGTAGTTACTATTTCTGGGCCTCGTGGGCTTTCGCACAACAAGTTATATTATTAATTGCCCTTGTTGTATTAGCAGGAGTTAGCTACTTTGCAATGCTCTTTTTAATGGGTGTAAGACTAAATACGATAAAAAGTGTAGCAATTACTGAATCAAACTAAAAAAAAGATTATAATCGGCAGCCTTGTGGCTTTTCCTTGATATAAGTCGTGATAATACTTGCTGAAAAAAGGCTTTAGGTGGCATGGAGTTAATTAGAGGTATACACAATATTCGCCCACACCATTTTGGGTGTGTGTTAACTATTGGTAATTTTGACGGCGTTCACTTAGGTCATGCGCAAGTATTAAAAGGCTTGTTAGCCGACGCAAAAGCACACAATTTACCCAGTACGGTGTTGTTGTTTGAGCCTCAACCTCAAGAGTTTTTTGCAAAAAATAATGCCCCAGCAAGGTTAACTCGCTTACGCGACAAGTTACGTTTATTAAGTGATTTAGGCATTGAACGTGTAATTTGTATTAGCTTTAATCAGCGGTTTGCAAATATGCATGCAGAACAGTTTGTAAACGAGATACTAATAAAAAAACTCGGTGTTAAAGCGTTAACGGTGGGTGACGACTTTAGATTTGGCCAACAACGTAAAGGTAATTTTAATTTACTTGTAAATATGGGTAAACAAGCAGGCATGGATGTACAAAGCACTGCGAGTTTTCATCAGTTAAATGCTAGAGTAAGTAGCACGTTAATACGTGAGGCATTGGCATGTGGTAACTTAGCCGATGCAAAAGTGATGCTTGGTCATAATTATGCGATTTCTGGGCGTGTTATACACGGTTGGAAACGAGGCCGTGAACTTGGCTTTAGAACTGCAAATATAGCGCTAAAGCGCCAAGTTTGCCCCGTGAATGGGGTATTTGCTGTGCAAGCGACTATTGCAGGGAAACAGGTTTTTGGGGTTGCTAATATAGGCAATAAACCCACATTTAATGGGACACGTGCACTTCTGGAAGTTCATCTTTTTGACTTTGCACAAGACATTTACGGACAATTTATGCACGTTGAGTTGATACAAAAACTCCGCGATGAAAAAAAATTCGAGACATTAACACAATTAACGGCGCAAATAGCAACAGACGTTGCCGCCGCTAAACAGTGTTTTGGTTTAAATCAGGTAGCCGATAGAGACGGAATGTAGGATAAATGAGCGACTATAAACATACTTTGAACTTACCGGAAACACCGTTTCCAATGCGTGGCAATTTGGCACAACGTGAACCAAAAATGCTAAAAGCATGGTATGAAGACGACCTATACGGTCAAATCCGCAGCGCTAAAAAGGGCAAAAAAACCTTTATTTTGCATGACGGTCCTCCATATGCGAATGGCGACATTCACTTAGGTCACTCAGTAAATAAAATTTTAAAAGACATTATTGTAAAGTCTAAAACCTTATCAGATTTCGACTCACCATATATTCCAGGTTGGGACTGTCACGGTTTACCAATCGAGCTAATGGTTGAGAAAAAAGTAGGTAAGCCTGGCGTTAAAGTAACTGCGAGCGAGTTTCGCGAAAAATGCCGCGCTTATGCTAAAAAGCAAGTTGAAGGTCAAAAAGTAGACTTTAAACGTTTAGGTGTGTTTGCCGATTGGGACAAGCCATACCTAACAATGAATTTTGATTTTGAAGCGAATGCAATTCGTGTACTTGGTCGTATTATTAAAAATGGTCACCTACACAAAGGTGCAAAGCCTGTGCACTGGTGTACTGATTGTGGCTCTGCATTAGCTGAGGCTGAAGTTGAGTATCAAGATAAACAGTCGCCAGCCATTGATGTGCGTTTTATTTTTGCTGACCAGGACGCCGTAGTTAATGCATTTGATATGGCACAAGGGCATAAAGGTAAAGGTAGTGTAGGTACTGTAATATGGACTACAACACCATGGACGCTTCCAGCAAACCGTGCAGTAGCCGTGCATGCTGAGTTAGAATATGCATTAGTACAAGTTGAAGATGAAGGCGCTGAGCAGCGTTTAATTTTAGGTTCAGAGCTTGTAAAAGATGCTATGGATCGTTTTGGTTTTAATCATTACCATGTTTTAGGTTACGTAAAAGGTGCTGCACTTGAAAACTTGCAAGTAGCGCATCCTTTTTATGACTTTAATGTACCGGTAATTGTTGCAGAACACGTAACTACGGACTCAGGTACTGGCGTGGTGCATACAGCACCGGGTCATGGTCAAGAAGATTTCGTGGCAGGCTTAAACTATAACCTAGAAGTTGCTAACCCAGTTGGCGCTAACGGTGTGTACTTGCCTGATACAGAATTATTTGCAGGCCAGCACGTATTTAAAGCAAACGCGAGCGTAATTGAAGTATTAAAAGAGCGTGGCGCTTTAGTGCATCACCATGCGCTTACTCATAGTTACCCACATTGCTGGCGTCATAAAACCCCTATTATTTTCCGTGCTACGCCACAATGGTTTGTTAGCATGGATCAGGCTAACTTACGTAAAGATTCACTTGCTGAAATTAAAAATACGCAGTGGTTACCAGAGTGGGGTGAAAGCCGTATTGCAAACATGGTCGAAGGTCGCCCAGATTGGTGTATTTCTCGCCAACGTACTTGGGGTGTACCCATTGCTTTATTTGTTGACAAAGACACCGGTGCATTACACCCAAATACCCAAGCGCTTATTGAGCAAGCTGCCGCATTAGTAGAAAAATCAGGTATACAGGCATGGTATGACTTAGAGCCAGAAACACTATTAGGCGAAGAAGACGCTAAACAATACATGAAAGTGCAAGATACACTCGATGTATGGTTTGACTCAGGCGTGTCGCATGCGTGTGTTGTTGATGCTCGTGAAGAATTAGTAGGTCCAGCAGATTTATATCTGGAAGGGTCGGATCAACACCGTGGTTGGTTTATGTCGTCGATGATGACATCGGTTGCAATTAATGGTCATGCCCCTTATAAACAAGTGCTTACGCATGGCTTTACCGTTGATGAAAACGGCAGAAAAATGTCTAAGTCATTGGGTAACGTTATCTCTCCGCAAAACGTTATGAATAAGTTGGGTGCTGACATTTTACGTTTATGGGTCGCGTCTACCGACTACACGGCTGAAATGACTGTATCGGATGAAATATTTAAACGCTCTGCAGATCGCTACCGCCGTATTCGTAACACAAGCCGTTACTTATTAGCTAACTTAAATGGTTTTGATCCTAAAACAGATCAGGTTGCTGTTGACGATATGGTTGAGCTTGATAAGTGGATTGTTGGCCGTGCTGCACAGCTTCAGGACGAAATTTTAGCCGCTTACGATAGCTACCAAATGCTATTAGTTACGCAAAAGCTAATGAACTTCTGTACGGGTGAGCTTGGTTCGTTCTATTTAGATGTAATTAAAGACCGTCAGTACACAGCTAAGAGCGACAGCCATGCACGCCGTTCTTGTCAAACTGCGCTTTACCACATTGCGGAAGCAATGACGCGTTGGATGGCACCAATTATGAGCTTTACAGCACAAGAAATTTGGGAAGCTTTACCTGGAGAACGTAGCGATTACGTATTTACATCAGTATGGTATGAAGGTTTACAAGCACCAACAAGTACCCAGTTTAGTAATGATGACTGGCAAGCAATTTTAAATGTACGTGACGAAGTGAACCGTTTATTAGAAGCGGCACGTAAAGAAGAAGTTATTGGTGCGGCTCTTCAAGCTACAGTTAATTTATTTGCGGGCGAAGAGCTGGCAAACAAATTAACAGCATTGGGTGATGAGCTGCGTTTTGTACTGCTAACGTCAGCTGTTAATGTAGCGCATGTTGATAGCCAGCCTGCAGATACGCAAGAAACAGAAATTGAAGGTTTGTACATTAGTGTTGCAGCAACAGATGCCGCCAAATGTGAACGTTGTTGGCATTACAGCGACGATGTAGGCATTGAGCCTGCTCACCCAGAAATTTGCGGTCGTTGTGTTAGTAATGTTGATGGCGAAGGCGAAAAGCGTCAATTCGCTTAGGGGATGTTTTTAGTGAGCAAACTAGCCCAAAAAAGTGGTTTAGTGTGGTTATGGTTGAGTCTATTGCTTTTAGCAATAGACTTTGCCAGTAAAACACTTGTTGTAAATACTATGGCTTATAGCGAGTCTATTAATTTACTACCTGTTTTTAGTATTACCTATGTGCATAACTATGGTGCTGCTTATAGTTTTTTAAGTGATGCTGGTGGTTGGCAACGTTGGTTTTTAAGCGCAATTGCAATTGCTATAAGTGCCTTATTGGTGTGGTGGCTAAAAAGATTACCCGCAACTAATAAAGTGTTATGTGGTGCTTACTCGTTAGTGCTTGCTGGCGCTATTGGTAACTTATACGACCGTATTGCTTACGGTTATGTAATTGACTTTATTCACGTATTTTATGAAGACTCACATTTTCCAGTATTTAACTTTGCTGACTGTGCTATTTGTGTAGGCGCGGCATTGTTATTATTTGACGCCTTTACAGGTGAGAGTCCGAAGGAGCATAAAGCATGAGCCAAGCTGTAATTGGTGAAAACTCGCAAGTTATTTTTCATTTTTCTATAAAACTTGAAGATGGCTCTGCCGCTGATTCAACTAAAGTGCACAACAAACCTGCAAAGTTAACAATGGGCGATGGCAGCTTAACGGCAAATTTTGAGAAGTGCCTATTAGGTCTAAGCGCAGGTGAAAGTAAAACCTTTGAATTAGAACCTGAAGATGCATTTGGTCAGCCAAACCCAGATAACATTTATTATGTTGATCGTAGTAAATTTGGCGCAGAAACACCTGCGAAAGTAGGTGCTATTATTGCGTTTACTCAACCTGATGGTACAGAGCTTCCGGGCTTAGTGCGGGAAGTGCAGGGTGAGTCGGTTACTATTGATTTTAACCATCCGCTATCTGGCCAGCGTTTAACATTTGAAGTTGATATTATTGAGGTAAAAGGCTAATGGATATTTTATTAGCTAATCCACGTGGCTTCTGCGCAGGCGTTGATAGAGCAATTAGCATAGTAGAGCGCGCTTTAGATATTTTTGAAAAGCCAATTTACGTACGTCATGAAGTTGTTCATAACAAATATGTTGTTGACGGCTTAAAGAACCGGGGCGCAGTGTTTGTAGAAGAATTACACCAAGTACCAGACGACAGCATTGTTATTTTTAGTGCGCATGGTGTATCTCAAGCGGTACGCTCTGAAGCCAAGCGCAGAGAGTTAAAAGTATTTGATGCGACTTGTCCACTTGTAACTAAAGTACATATGGAAGTAACCCGCGCAAGCCGTAAGGGTATAGAATGTATTTTAATTGGCCATCATGGTCACCCAGAGGTTGAAGGCACCATGGGGCAATACGACAATGATGCTGGCGGTATTTATTTAGTAGAAACCGTAGACGATGTTATTGCGCTTAATGTTAAAGATGCAAAAAACTTATTTTATTGTAGTCAAACAACGCTCTCTGTTGATGACACTGCTGATGTAATAGATGCATTACGAGAAAAATTTCCTGCAATTGACGGCCCGCGTAAAGATGATATTTGTTACGCGACTCAAAATCGCCAAGATGCTGTTCGCGACCTAGCTGATAAGGTTGATGTATTATTAGTTGTTGGTGCGAAAAATAGCTCAAACTCAAATCGCTTGCGTGAACTTGCAGATAAAATGGGTACAACCGCTTACTTAATTGACGATGCTACTGATGTACAGGAGCAGTGGGTTTCAAGCGCTAATTCAGTAGGGGTTACGGCTGGTGCGTCAGCACCTGAAGTGCTTGTTCAGCAGGTAATAAGTCGTTTAAAAGAGTTGGGTGGCACACAAGTTGTAGAAAACCCAGGTGAAGAAGAAAATATCGTATTTGCTGTTCCTGTGGAGCTGCGTTAATCTATATAAATTAATTATTTAGATTACAAGGAGAGCTGTGATGAGCAAAACGCCTCAATCGGATGTATTGCTTTTTTCAGCTCTTTTTAATGAGCGAGGTGTGCTTGCCTCGCTTGTTGTCACTCAAGTTATTGCGGTTGTTTTAGCATTTGCTCCGCATGCTCAGGGTGATATATGGCTTAGGCTTGGAATAATTAGCCTATTTTTACATTTAATTGTTTTATCAAGTACTTCCTCGTTATATATAGCTCGGCACTTTTTACAAAAGCGCACACGTGCTATACAGCTTTCACTTTTTTTTGTTTCTTTTTTATTATTTACCAGCCTATTCAGTGTTTTATTTTCGCGCTTTGCGTTTGATATAAATACAACTGAACACCTTATTTATTTTGTTATTCAAAATACTATTATTGTTGCATTTTTAGTTGCTTTATTTGTGCAGTTTTTGCTTATCTATGCTGAAAAAGAGCAACAAACTAAGGCACTTTCCCGTGCTGAGTTAGACGCTTTGCAAGCACGAATTCGTCCACACTTTTTATACAACAGCTTAAATACAGCGGCAGAATTAACGCATCACGATGCCGCGGCTGCAGAGCAAGCTATTTTAGCATTAGCTGCATTGTCACAAGCGGCAATGCGTTCAGGGCAAAGCGTGTTGTTGAACGATGAGGTAACACTGAGTAAGCAATATATTGCCTTAGAAACTTGGCGCTTTGGTGAGCGGTTAAAAGTTAATTGGCACATTCCCTCAGATTTACCAGCATTAAATATACCGTGTTTAACACTTCAGCCATTAATTGAAAACGCAGTATGCCACGGTGTTGAAACAAGTGAAGACGGCGCGACAATAAATGTAGAGCTGCATATCACCACCGGCTATATAACAATGATTGTCTCAAACCCAATTACAGCCTCAAAGGAGCAGACTAGGCCTAATAATGGAATGGCACTTGATAATATTCGCCAGCGTTTAAATATTTATTATAAAAATAAAGCGCAGCTTACTATTACTAATAGGGATGGCGTATACAGGGTGAAAGTCGTTATTCCTAAACATATTGAGAATAGCTTATGAATGTACTGATTGTTGATGATGAACCATTAGCTAGGACGCGATTAAAACGGCTTTTAGCAGTTGACAAAAGCATAGTGATAAAAGCAGAGGCAGCGAATGGGAATGAAGCGTTAGAGCTTGCTAAAAAGTATAACCCTGATTTAATTTTTTTAGATGTCGATATGCCAGGAATGAATGGCTTAGAGGTAGCGCATAAGCTAAACAGAATGCCTTTACCACCCGCTATTGTGTTTGTTACGGCTCACCCAGAGCATGCATTAGATGCCCTGCAATTAAGTGCTGCGGGATATCTAGTTAAACCTATTACCGACCAATCTTTAAGTAAAGTGCTAGATCAGCTAGGGCGTTTAAATAAAGCGCATGTGCAAAAACAGCAATCAGCTAAAATTAGTTACCAGGTGGCAGGGGTTATAAAAAGTGTAGAGCTTGACAGCATTATTTATTTTATCGCGCAGCAAAAATACACAAACATGGTTTTTGAAGGTGGAGAAGCCTTTATAGAACAGAGCTTAAAACAGTTAGAGCTACTTTACCCCGCCCAGTTGTTACGAATTCATAGAAATACCTTAGTAAACAAAAGTAAGCTGCTATGTTTGAAAACACAAAATACAGGGGTACATACAATAGAACTTGTTGGTTGCAAAGAGCACTTAGCTGTAAGCCGACGGGAACTAAAAGCAGTTAAAGATATATTAAATGCCTAGCTGTTAACCGTTTATCAACAAATCCTACCGCTTATCCTAGTAAGTATTGAATCTAAATTTTAATGCCATAAACTTACAATCAGACAATTTTTTATTTGGTTTTGGTATGCAATCGTCTCAAACAAAATTTCAAAAAGGCTTCACACTAATTGAAGTACTTATTGCATTTATAATTTTAAGTTTTGGCTTATTAGGGGCCGTGGCTTTGCAAGCTAAAGCTAAGCAGGCAAGTTTTGATTCTATGCAGCGAGCTGCTGCTGTTGCGCTAGGAAACGATATTATTCAACGTATTCGTGCAAATGATACACCGCAATTAGTTGGGCTTTACGCTAAAACATTTAATAGTGAAACCTCTACAACAACGTCTCAAACTTGCTTCACAGCAAGCTGCAGTGCAGCGCAAGTTGCAGCTTTAGATTTAGAACAATGGAAACGCGCGATTAGAGCGCGAGAAAATACAGGCGCCTTAGATGACGCAACTGTGTGTATTAGGCCAACAGCAGTTGGTGGCTCAGGTGGTAAAGCATTTAATTTAGAAGTGATTATTTCATGGCAAGGCAGACAAGAATTTACAGCCAATGATGCAACAGCCGCAATTGAGTGTGGCGAATCAGACAAAAAGCGCCGTTTAGTGGTTTTAACTAGTTACATTTACCTTAGGAGTTAAGCATGAGCATTAAGCAAAAAGGTTTTACCCTTGTAGAAATGATGATCTCGCTTTTTATAGGGGGCTTAGTACTTGGCGGCGTTATGTTCACCTACATTGGCATGAAAGTAACCACAAAAGACACCATGACCATAGGTGAGATCCAAGAGTCTGCGCGCCTTGCTATTAACATTATGCAGCGTGATATAGAACAAATTGGATTTTGGGGCACATACTACGATGACTCTTTTGTCGCAGGGAATACAACAAGGGCGACGGCAACAACTCCTGCACCAGATTGTTTTGAAGGGGCTAATAACGGGAGTTTTCCTGATTTAGCGTCTGCCACTAACTTTAGAACCATTTATGCAAAGGTTGCAGAAGAGTCCAAAGAACTAAATTGCGTGAGTAACCCTGTTAAAAGTACAGATATTTTACAGCTTAAATTTTTACAAGGTAACCGCTTAACAGTAGGAGCCGCAGGAAACGAAACCCAAGCAGGTCAAAACTACTTTGTTGCAGAGCAAGAAAAGGCGCAATTTGTTCGCGGCGTAGTCAATGCTGGTGCGCTAAATATTAATGCAACGGTTTGGCCTTATAGCCACCACGTTTATTACATTTCAGAGCAAACGTACAAAGTTAATAATAAAAATATTACTGTTCCCGCATTGATGAGAAAACGCTTGGTGGGGGCTAATATTTCTACAGAGACAATAATGGAAGGCGTAGAAAATATGCGCTTTGTTTTTGGCCTCGATACAAATAACGACAGCCGCATTGATACCTATAAAAGTATCGGCGATATGGAACATTCAGACTGGGAAGACCGAAAGGGTATTTTAACTGTTCAAGTATTCTTATTGATAAGAGCTTTACAAGAAGACCCCGGGCTTAAATTAAAGAATCAAACATATACCTTGGGCGAAGACGATAATAAGCGCCAGTTAACATTTAATGACAGTTACAGACGCACCGTATTTACTACCACAATTCGATTAAACAACGTTGGATCAAACTTATGGCGTATTTAAAAAACTCACCTAACAAACAGCAGGGTGTTGTGCTCATTACTGCATTAATTATGGTAATAGCCGTCACTGGTATTGCTGTAACACTGATGAGTAGCAGCAGTATTGACGTTAAAATTACAAATGCAGCGCAAGAACGAGAAGTCGCTGAAAACGAACTTATTGGTGAAGTTCAAAGAATGATTTCTGATGAGGCTAACAAAGGGGCTGCAAACCAGTTTTTTTTAACACCCGATGAAGTCTCACACCATTCTGGAGACAACGGTGAAGGTATGACAATTGCAACGCACGGCGATATGCAAAGTAAAATGATTAACTTAAATCAAGGTGCACTTGATTTAGAATGCCCAAGGCGCTTTAACTTCACAGCGGGTATATCGTGCAACATGGTACAAGTTGCTACTACCGTTGAATATGGATCTAAAGCAAAGCATTCACTCACAATTGTGACAGGTGTAGCACAAGAAATGGCTAGTATGAGTAAGGGAATTTAAGATGAATTTTAAATTAAACAAAGTGCTAGCGGCATTACTTGGTTTAGCGGTCAGTACAACGGCAAGCGCAGAAGACATTGAGTTATATGTAAACCATGATGTGGACCTTGATGAAAAACCCCGTGTTTTACTCATTTTCGATACCTCCGGAAGTATGGCTTTTTCATCTACTAATGGCAATGACTGTGGTTTTAATGAAAGTACTAATTTATTCATTCATTGTCCTGATAGCCGTCTATCAGCTGCAAAAACTGCAATGAAAAAAGTAGTTAATGATAATGAAGAGATTGACTTTGGTTTAATGCGTTTTGTGGGGACATCGGGGGGCTATGTTGTTGAAGGTATAGGGAGTCCGCATTCCGACATAACCTCATCAATTGATAGGTTGCCTGCCGATGGTGGTACGCCCTTATCTGAAACTCTTTGGGAAGCATATCTTTACATTACAGGCGGTAGTTTAGAATACGCAGAACCAGTAGAACGATCAAATAGAGATACGTCAATAGAAAACGAGGTATTAACTGGAAGAGAGCTTGTCCGACGGTGTAATAGAGGAGGAAGACGGTGCTGGAATGAATGGCAAAATACGTATAGCTACAATTATATTTCTCCTTTTGCCGACTCAACAGCTGAGGCAAAACGTTGTGATAACTCAGTAAACATTATCTATATGACCGATGGTGATCCTTCTCCTAGGTATGTGTTTGATCGTTGGGGAAGGCGTTATATCAATGAAAATAGCGATAACGCTAGTGATAGTTCAATAAGTGACGCCCATAATGATTTTTTCAACACGCCCTTAGTTGAGAGTGATTATGTTTATAATAATTACCTGCACCAATTGGCTAAGATAATTCACGGTACTAGTGATACAACAGTTGATTTGTATCCATCAACGCCTGATATTCATGAAACTGGGCGCCTATATACGATAGGCTTTGGTTCAGGTATGAGTGAGGATGGACAAGAATTATTGCGTCAAGCCGCTCAATTAGGTGGTGGTGAAAATTTACCGGCCAGTACACCAGATCAACTTTCGGCATCATTAAACAGCGCAATTTCTCGCATTCGAGAGGTAAACGATAGTTTTTCATCTCCTTCAGTGGCCAGTAATAATGTAGACCAAACAAGAAGCCGTGACGCTATTTATTTTGCAATGTTTTATCCAGAAACTAATACTCGTTGGGGCGGCAATTTAAAAAAATTAAAAGTGTCTGGGAGCCAAATTGTTGACTCTACAGGAGCCAACGCACTTGACTCAAATGGTTTAATTGATACGGATGCAAAAACTTTCTGGTTACCTTCTGGGCAATCAGCGGACGGTAACCTTGTTGCGCAGGGCGGTGTTAATTATCACTTAAGTAGTTTAACAGGCAGTGATTTGGAAAACCGCCGTAAAATATATACTGATAAGCAAGGAGATATTGTCAGGTTTACTTCATCTAAAGTTAATGAAGTTTTAGACTTAGTTCCAGATAACTCTATTTTATTATCGGATTCTGATATCAAATGGACTATGGGAATAGACGTTGATGATGAAGATAGTGACAACAGTACTACAGATCAAAGGCAAAATATTTTTGGCGACCCGCTTCATTCTAAACCTGTTGCATTAGATTACGGTAATAATGATATTCGTATTCTAATTGGCACTAATGCCGGTTTCTTACATATGTTTAAGGATGATGATGTTAATAACACAGTAAGTGAAAGCTGGGCTTTTATTCCCTCTGAACTTTACGACATAATAAAACCCTTACGCACCAAAGAAACGGGTAAGAAATATGGCATGGATGGCCCTATAAGCGTTTACTTTAATAACAAAAGCTTAAACAGCGATGGGTTAAATGATGGAATTATTGACGCCAGTGGAGACGATAAAGTATGGGCGTTTGCGGGTATGCGTCGCGGTGGAGAAAACTACTATGCGCTTGATATTACCAACCCAGATGAGCCTAAAAAACTGTGGGATAACCCAATTGAAGGCGGTAAAGGTCAATTTCAAGAGCTGGGGCAAACATGGTCTAAGCCGCAGATTGCTTATATTAAAGCATTTGGTGATAAACCATTACTTGTATTTGGAGCAGGATACGACACAAATAAAGACGCGGTTATTAAAAGTGAAGATAGTGTAGGCCGAGGCATATACATTGTTGAGGCCGAAACCGGTAAACGAGTGTGGGCATTAACGCCTAACATTAATGGGTTTAAGGGCAAACACAGCATTGCTGCAAATATTACTACGTTAGATTCTGACTATGACGGCTATATAGACAGAATATACGCAGCCGATACAGGCGGTGATGTGTGGCGTATAGATATGCCAGGCACAAATACCAATGATTTTAGTCATTTTAAACTGGCAGAACTTGGCAGTAACAAAGCAACAGAAGACAGACGCTTTTTTTACAAGCCACTTGTTGCGCGTACTATTTACAGTAAAGTTTCAGAAACGACGGTTAACGGTAAAAAAGTGATTACACGTTTGGATACACCGTATGATGCAATAGTTATAGGCAGTGGTAACCGCTCTAAACCAACTGGTACAAATGAGCAAGACCAACTCTTTATGATAAGAGATGAAAATACAGTTACACAAACGTTTAAAACTAACGCACCAGACACCATTAAACCAGATGATTTAATGCTGATGAATTCAGACCCGTTTGGTAATGCACTTGATGATGTGGACGATTTTGTAGACTTAGAAATAGATTTAGCAAAATTCAATGGCTGGCGTTATGAGTTAGGCACAGGAGAGAAATCGCTTGCCGCTTCAACGGTAGTGGGTGGTGTTGCGTACTTTACTAGCTTTACTCCGGCGTCAGATTCATCAACAGAAAACCAATGTTCGCTTAGTGGCGGGGGAGGCTCATTGTATGCTTTCCACCTGCATTACGGTACAAAAGTGTATGACGACCTAAAATTTTCAACCAGTTACGATGTACCAGATACACCGCAACTTTACTTTGGAGAAGGTCCTTCATGTGCGGATGGTAATGGCGATGGTAAGTGTGATGACAATCCAACATTATCTGTAACACAAGAAAGTCAATTTTACCTTATTGGACCGGGTATAAAAGGGGAAAATGCACAAAACCCAATGAAGCCAGTGGAGATCACAGGCCCAGGTTTAAATGTGGTTGATGGTAAAGTGCAGCTTGTTAACCCTGATAATACATTAGGCTTTGGATTTAGAACGCAGCAAACGTATATCTATAAGCGTGAAGAAAATGATGAAGTTGGAAATTAAGGACCAAAAATGAATAAGCAACGTGGATTTACCTTGATTGAGCTGATGATAGCGGTGGCTATTGTTGGCATTATAGCGGCGGTTGCAGTGCCCAATTATACTGAATATGTAAAACGGGCATCAAGAGCGGAAGCTGCTGCAGCACTTTTGGATACGGCTAATAAGCAAGAGCAGTTTTTTGTTGATAACCGTGAATACACAGAAACATTTGCAGACTTAGGACTTCAAGATAAAACCGAAAATGGACATTTTGAATTATCCATTGATGTCGTCGATGGTAATGCATTTACAATAAAAGCAAAGCCAATAGCTGGTGCTGTAAAAGGTGATAACGACTGCAAGGAGTTATCTGTTACCGATACAGGTCTAAAAGGCGCTAAAGGTGCTAAAGGTAACTCAGATATTGACTATTGCTGGGGCCGTTGAGTTTAATTTTTTTGACACTTATCGGTTGATTTAATTCTTATTCTGCCAGTTTGGCTCACCGACAAAGCCAACCCTTCGAGGTTGGCTTTTTCATTTGGGCAGTAAACAAACGTCCCATTTTGAAAGCCGTTTAATGAGCCATCAGGGCGAAACGTGATTGCAGTGCGAGGGTATTCAAGCGCATCAGCCTCATTTATTCTTTCAAAGGTACTAAGTAACAATTCATCGTCATCTAATGTTGTTGATTTATCTAGATCGATAAACAAAGACATTTGACCATCCCATTCATCTTTTGAGCATTCGCCTTCGTTTAACGAGCAAAGAGTAACGTAAGTACTATTTTCAATTGCGTAAAGTCGACCATAATTGATAGTTCGGTGCAGAAGGTTAACGTGGTTCTCTAGCCGGTTTTTTGCTAGAAATTCTGGGTAGTACCACATAGAGATTTGACTGATAATGCTTACAACAGCGAGTGTAAGCATTAATTCAAGAAGCGTGATTCCTTTACATTTCGATATTGATAACCTCATCCCTGAAGTCCTAAATTGATTATCTTTTAATTTAGTTTAGTAAATGAATAAAATATGACAAGCTAAATTGATTGTTTTTTAACCGCAGGTTTTTGCACTATCACCTAAATAAAACGCCGTACCAGATTGAGAAACGCTGAGTGCTTTATTGTTATCTGTGCCGTTGTTAGGACAAAAAACAAACTCTCCTGGGTTTGTTGTAATTCGACCACTGGTATTAAACCGTAGCCGCCTTGAGTTACCTGTAAATTTAACTTTATCTTCCAGGCTAATTTTTTCCATAACGCGTAATAATGAGTCGGTGGATTTGTTGTAGTGGCCACTGTTATCAGAGTCGATAAAAACAATAATAATTTTATTCCTATCCCATCGGTTTCGGCATTGCATATTATCGTTTTGGTTTTTTACTTCACCATGTTGCGCTGCACATATTACAACTATTTCATCGGTGCTTGCAGCTTGAGAACGCGCGTAGCTAATGTTTCTTTTCAGCTCAAGTAAAAAGTTTTCAGCACGGTTTTCTTCTAACATGTCGCTACTATTCCAAAAAGCGATAGATGCTATAATGCCAACAATTGCGACGGTTACCATTAATTCTAAAAGTGTGAATCCTGATTGTTTAATCTTCATAACGATCTCATTTACAGCTAATTTTTATATTACGATTCTTATATGGCCAAAATTATATCATGGCTGATTAATTTATCACCGTAATTCAATTGCTTTGTTTGCTATGAACCTTATGATTGTCTAAAATCGTGGCATCTAAGGCTTTAAAAAGTAATTAATATGAAAAAAATAGAAGCAATTATAAAACCGTTTAAACTTGATGATGTACGCGAGGCGCTGTCAGAGGTGGGCATTAACGGCATGACCGTGAGTGAAGTAAAAGGCTTTGGTCGTCAAAAAGGGCACACTGAGCTTTATCGTGGTGCTGAATATATGGTTGATTTTTTGCCAAAAGTGAAGCTTGATATAGTACTTGCTGACGAAAGTGTAGATCGCGCGATTGAAGTTATTGTTAAAACTGCACAAACCGGAAAAATTGGTGACGGTAAAATATTTGTCACTGAGGTTGAGCGTGTAGTTCGTATTCGTACCGCAGAAGAAGACGAAGACGCAATCTAATTTAAGCTTAAATAGCTTAGGCAGTAAAAAGGCGCTTTAAAGCGCCTTTTTTGTATTTACTGTGTTCTTTTATTCAGCGCTTGTGCTTTTTTAGCGTTTTGACTTAATTCGGTTAAACCTAATTTTTCATAGCTTTTTTGCATCATATCAAGGGCTGCATTTAAATAACTACTTTGCGAGTAGTGTTCAACTACAAATTTACCACGGTTAGCAGCTGCTAAGTACGCTTCGCGCTCATAGTAGTATGTAGCTACTTTTAGCTCGTAACGTGCCATTCGGTTTAATAACCATACTAAACGACGTTTTGCTTCTGGTGCGTAACCGCTTTGTGGAAAACGTTTTACAAGCGTTGATAAATCAGTAAAAGCAACGCGGGTTCTGTTCGCATCCCTGTCTGCTCTATCAATACCAAAGTATTCTTGGAACGCGTTTTTGTCTGCTTTAATATTTACCAAACCACGCATGTAATACATGTAATCTAGATCTTTATGATTTGGATTCAAACGGATAAAACGGTCAATGGTTGCTAATGCTTGTTCAGTGTTACCCGACTGGTAATGAGCATACACTAAATCCATTTGCACTTGTTTTGAAAATGGCCCAAATGGGTAGCGCGAATCAATCGCTGATAAAAGCTCAATTGCACGGGCATATAAACCTGAATCTAGTGTTTCTTTTGCATCTTCGTATAAAGCTTGTGCTGATCTATTTGGTACACGTTGAATGTCTTCTTGGTCAGGTGCTGACGAACAGGCACCTAAACTAAGTACCGAAACTGAAAAAACGATGGCAAATGCACGTTTCCCTATTTTATTTATCATTTTATTTGTTACCTTCGATGTCTTCGGCTAGGCCAAGTCGGTAAAACCGAGTAAACTATACGTATTATATTATGCTTTTATTAAAAGCGATTCTAACCCAGTCGAGCAAAGCTTGCACTGGTAAATTGGGTAAAGTTACGAATGACAGAGCAAATTTCTCTTCAAGCCGAGGTTCCAACCGACTTAGGTGGTAAACGTCTAGACCAAGTATTAGCGCAATTGTTCCCTGATTATTCACGTTCACGTATAAAAACTTGGATTTTGGATGATAAAATCACCGTTGATGGCGAAATATTAAACACACCGCGTACAAAACTGTTAGGCGGTGAAGTGTTAAATGTTGAAACAACCATTGAAGCACCGCGTGAATACCTTGCACAAAATATCGACTTAAACATTGTTTATGAAGATGACCATATTTTAGTTATTAATAAACCTATGGGATTAGTGGTTCATCCTGGTGCTGGTAACCCAGATGGCACAGTGCTTAATGCATTATTACACCATTACCCTGACATTATTAATGTGCCACGAGCAGGTATTGTGCACCGCTTAGATAAAGATACAACAGGTTTAATGGTTGTTGCTAAAACAATTCAAGCGCAAACACACCTTGTTAAGGCACTACAAAAGCGTGAAAACTTCACTCGTGAATACGAAGCGCTTTGTAACGGCACTATGACAGCGGGTGGTATGGTTGAAAAACCAATTGGTCGCCATGCAACACAGCGTACTCATATGGCTGTACATGAAATGGGTAAGCCTGCCATTACTCATTACCGTGTTGCTGAAAAATTTCGTGCGCATACGCGTTTGCGCTTGCGTTTAGAAACAGGCCGTACTCACCAAATTCGTGTACACATGGCTTATTTGAACCACCCATTAATTGGTGATCAGTCATACAACGGTCGTCCGCGTCCACCAAAGGGTGCAACACCGCAATTGTTTGAACTGCTTAGAAGTTTTAAACGCCAAGCGTTACATGCGGTAAAACTAAGTATTGCGCATCCAATCACGGGCGAAATGATGACGTGGCAAGCACCTATTCCAGATGATATGGTAGAAATGACGTTAGCACTTCGTGAAGATACTCAGGCTAACCCAGATATAGATAGATAATGCAGTTGCTATCAGCAACATGGCAAAGCCTTCATAATGTGAGTACCCTCAGTACCACACGTGAAGGCGGCGTATCAAAGGCACCCTATAACAGTTTAAATTTGGGGCTTCATGTTAATGATAGCCAAGCTAACGTTTTAAAAAATCGCTCAGTATTAAATAACTTCCTTCCAAATCCAGCTATCTGGCTAAATCAAATTCACAGCGCAGATGTAATTACAGTTGATCAGCAGTTTGATTTTAATAAATTACATAATGCCGATGCACTCTATACGCGCCTAGTTGATCAACCTTTGGCTATAATGACTGCCGATTGCCTACCTATATTGCTTGCAAGTAATGATGGGACTGAGGTAGCAGCTATTCACGGCGGCTGGCGAGGGCTAAAGCAAGGTATTATTCAAAATGCACTTAAATGCTTTAACGCTAAACCAGAAAATATATATGCTTGGCTTGGTCCGGCAATAGGGCCGGATCAGTTTGAGGTTGGTGTAGAGGTTTTTGAAGCATTTAATAATCAATCGCCTTTATTCTCAGATGCATTCAAGCCGCATCTCAATAACAAGTATTATGCTGATATATACGGTATAGCGCGTACTTTATTATCGCAGTTAGGGGTAATAACTATTGCTGGTGGTGAGTACTGTACAGTTTCTCAATCACATTTATTTTTCTCTTATAGAAGAGATGGGCAAACAGGGCGAATGGCTAGTTTGATCTGGCGCAAGTAATTAAACATTTAGCGAATATATTTTCTTTCGTACCTTGAACAAATCGTGCAACATACCCATTTATTAATCAATTAGATTTTTTAATAGGTAACCCCTCATGCGTTTAGATAGATTTACAAGTAAATTTCAATCTGCGCTTTCTGATGCGCAATCACTTGCCCTTGGCCGCGATCATCAATTTATTGAACCCGTTCACCTAATGTATGCACTCCTCCAACAGAGTGGTTCAAGCGTTCGTGCCTTGTTTGCTCAAACAGGTGTAAGTGCCGATGAGCTTAATACAAAGTTATCCCAAGAAATAGAAAAGCTATTCAAAGTTGAAGGGGTTGGGGGCGATGTACAGTTATCTAATAATATGGCTACGCTTATAAATTTATGTGATAAGTACGCTCAAAAGCGCAAAGATAAATTTATTTCTAGTGAGTTATTTGTTCTTGCTGCGTGTGATGACAAAGGCCCGCTTGGGGATATTTTGAGATCGCTTAATATCACTGCAACAAAAATAGAAAGCGCCATAAAAGCAATCCGTGGGGGTCAAAAAGTTGATGATCCGAATGCGGAAGAAACGCGCCAAGCTTTAGAAAAATATACGATTGATTTAACCGAGCGTGCAGAGCAAGGCAAGCTTGACCCCGTTATAGGTCGAGACGACGAAATACGCCGTACTATCCAGGTATTACAGCGCAGAACTAAAAACAACCCGGTACTTATTGGCGAGCCTGGGGTGGGTAAAACCGCCATAGCAGAAGGCTTAGCGCAGCGTATTATTAATGGTGAAGTACCAGAGGGATTAAAAAATAAACGTGTATTGTCACTTGATTTAGGAGCCTTGGTTGCTGGTGCTAAATTTAGAGGTGAATTTGAAGAGCGTTTAAAATCGGTTTTAAACGAGTTGGCTAAAGAAGAAGGCCAAGTCATCTTATTTATTGATGAAATTCATACCATTGTAGGTGCAGGTAAAAGCGATGGCGCAATGGATGCAGGCAATATGCTTAAGCCAGCGCTCGCACGTGGCGAGCTGCATTGTGTAGGGGCAACCACACTAGACGAATACCGTAAATACATAGAAAAAGATGCAGCCCTTGAGCGCCGTTTTCAAAAAGTATTAATCGAAGAGCCTTCAGTTGAAGACACTATTGCAATATTGCGTGGTTTAAAAGAACGTTATGAACTGCACCACTCAGTTGAAATCACCGACCCTGCAATTGTTGCTGCCGCGCAGTTATCGCATCGTTATATTAGCGACCGCCAGCTTCCCGATAAAGCAATAGATTTAATTGATGAAGCAGGTTCTTCTATTCGTTTGCAAATTGATTCGAAGCCTGAGTCATTGGACAAGCTTGAACGCCGCATTATTCAGTTAAAACTTGAAGATAATGCTCTCGCTAAAGAAAAAGATGAGGCAAGTCAAAAGCGCCGCAGTGAAATGCAAGAGCTTATAACCGATCTTGACGGCCAATACCGCGAACTCGATGAAATTTGGAATGCAGAAAAAGCATCACTGCAAGGTACGCAAGTAATTAAAGCTGAGCTTGAGCAAGCTCGGCTCGACTTAGACGTTGCTCGCAGAGCAAGTGATTTACAGCGCATGTCTGAGTTGCAATATGGTCGTATACCCGAGCTTGAACGCAAATTAGACTTAGCGTCACAAGCCGAAATGCAAGACATGACGCTGCTTAAAAACCAAGTAGGCGAAGATGAAATTGCAGAGATACTCTCTCGTTGGACTGGTATTCCAGTGTCACGCATGCTGCAAGGTGAACGTGAAAAACTGCTGCAAATGGAAGATAGATTGCACAGTAAAGTAATAGGGCAAGACGAGGCAGTTGTTGCGGTGTCTAACGCTATTCGTCGCTCCCGAGCAGGGCTTGCTGATCCAAACCGACCGATTGGCTCATTTTTGTTTTTAGGGCCAACAGGCGTAGGTAAAACAGAGCTTACAAAAGCCCTTGCTGGGTTTATGTTTGACACAGAAGATGCCATGGTGCGTATCGATATGTCTGAGTTTATGGAAAAACATTCTGTTGCCCGTTTAGTAGGTGCGCCTCCTGGGTACGTAGGGTATGAAGAAGGGGGCTACTTAACAGAAGCTGTTCGCCGTAAGCCATACTCGGTCATATTGCTTGATGAAATAGAAAAAGCACACCCTGACGTGTTCAATATTTTATTACAAGTACTTGATGATGGTAGGCTAACCGACGGACAAGGGCGTACTGTTGATTTTAAAAATACCGTAATCATCATGACCTCAAATTTAGGTTCAGATATTATTCAAGAGCAGGCGGGTAATAATGATTACGCAACACTTAAATCAAAAGTAATGGATGTATTGATCAGTGAATTCAGACCTGAGTTTATAAACCGCATTGACGAAACCGTGGTATTTCATCCGCTAGCGAATCAGCACATTAAAGAGATTGCTGATATTCAGTTAATGAAGTTACGTGAACGTTTAACTGAGATGGGGTACTTACTAGAAATTAGCGATGCGGCGCTCGATACTATTGCTGCAAGTGGGTTTGATCCTGTATACGGCGCACGTCCATTAAAGCGGGCCATTCAACAAACAATTGAAAATCCGTTGGCGCAAAAGTTACTTAATGGTGATTATATTCCGGGATGTGTCATTGTTATTGATGCTGGCAGTGATGGGTTAGTATTTACTAGCCGGTAAATAATTATAAAAACCGCTTAGTTGCCTATCTCCTGAAACTAAGCGGTTTTTTAACCTATAATGTTTATACTTTAAAAGTTAATAGCAAGTCATTTACTTTTCGTGAGCCTTCAACCAGTTCTGCTGCACCTTTAGCTACTTCAAAGCTTAAACTCAAATTGTTATCGCCAAAGGCTTTAATATCAGTCACATTGTTGCTGATATCGTTACTTACCATTTGTTGCTCTTCTGCTGCAGACGATATTTGAATGGCTAAATGCGATATTTCACTAATTTGAGAAAAGATACCTTCTAGCTCCACTTGCGTTTTTTCTGTGGTAATTACGCAATTATCGGCTTGCTCTTTTGTGTCTTGCATCACTTTTGACCAGCTAAATAAAGTATCTTGTATTTCTTTTATTGAGCTGTGAATTTGTGTTGTAGCACTTTGTGTACGAGACGATAAAGTTCTTACTTCATCGGCAACGACAGCAAACCCTCTGCCATGCTCACCCGCTCTAGCTGCTTCTATTGCTGCGTTAAGTGCAAGTAGGTTTGTTTGATCTGCAATGCCTTCTATTTCACTCATTACCTGACCAATCTTATCAGCTTCTGAGGCCAAGCTACTTGCGGTGGTTGCTGCATGCTCAACTTGCACTGCTAGTTCAGAAATCATATTACTATTATCAGCAATGTGTATTTTGATTTCAGAGCAACTGCTATGCGTTGCGTTTACTTTATCTGCCGTTTCAGCAGTGTTTACTGAAATTTCGCCAATGGTCGATCCCATTTGAGTCATGGCAGATGCAATCTGTTCCAAGCGCTCACCCTGAGAAGCAATTCCTTGCTCTGTAAGTGTTGATTGTTTGTCTAAATTAGTCGCAATACTATTAAAGCTAAGAGTTGAGTCTTTCATACGCCCAAGAACAGTTCGTAACTTGGCATTTAGCAGTTGTTCTTTGAAGTCACTAACGCTATGGGCTGTGGTGCCGCTGTAAATATAGCGAGAAACAGAGTCCGATTTAGCTTTATGCTCACGCAATATTTTTGGGGTTGCAACAAGCTCATCGTAATTTAGGGCGATTACCAATATACAAACAATAACGTTAAGTAAAGCAATGGCTATTGGAGCAAATACTAAAGAGCTTATTAACCAAAGTAACACACACGCTATGGTGATACTCTGCCTAACTCCAGTTTGTTCGCGAATACTGAACAATGATTTATTAGCATTAAGGGTGTTGTATAAGCTTTGCGCTTTATTTTTGAGTGCTTGACTCGGTTTTGTTCTTACTGATTGGTAGCCAACCAGCTGGCCATGTTCAAAAATTGGCGTAACAAAAGCGTCAACCCAATAGTAACGGCCATCTTTACAGCGATTTTTTACCATGCCGCGCCAAGAGTGACCTTGTTTTAATGTTTCCCACATTTCTTTGAACGCTGCTTTAGGCATATCTGGGTGGCGAACTATATTATGGTTTTTGCCAACAAGCTCTTGTATTGAGTAACCAGCAACTGTACAAAATTCTGTATTAGCGTAGGTAATAACACCGCGTAAATCGGTTGTTGAAACAAGCTCTTGTGACTCATCAAAATGAACTTCTTCATTAATTAGTGTTTTATTACTGTGCATTGCATTCACTATCATCCTTTTTAATTAACTGAAGTATATTCAGTTATTTACACAAAGCAAAATTAAAGCTCGATTATGTTTATATTGACGATGAATTGAATGCTTTATTGATCTATATCAAGATTTCTGTGGTTAATAACGTCAGCGAAATAAAATTGAATTCTTTAATCGAAATAACAGGTCTCCTATCCGCATTGGTTTAATGCTTCATTGCATACCGTGTTATTAGTAAATACCTTCGTAAAGCAATTGTATAAAGTAAATAGCAATGGCAAGATTACAACATAATTTTACGAAGATAGTTAAATCAAGCGTATGCTCAAATTAGGGATTTTAAGACTAATTGAAAAAACTAAGTGGTTCTTAACAATTTAATCTTGAGTAATCGGTAATTAGCCCCCATAACCGTATGATTACGCCACGTGGCCCGAGGAAATATTTTTGACAACACAAGATCTAACAAATGCGCTTAACGCGTTATCGACTGGTGAACACCAAAACGCAATTAAAGGCATTAAACGTGGCATTGAACGAGAGTCGCTAAGAATACAAAGCAACGGTGCTATATCTCCTACAGGTCATCCTAAAGGGGTAGGGAGTGCACTAACCAATGGTCATATAACGACTGACTTTTCTGAATCTTTACTTGAATTTATTACACCGGTTAGCGAGTCATCAACGCAAACATTAAAGCAGCTGCGCGATCTTCAAAAGTTCACGCTTGAAAATATGGGTGACGAACTGCTTTGGCCTATCAGTATGCCGTGCTTCATCAACCACCAAGACGATATCGTACTTGCTCAGTTTGGTAGCTCGAATATAGGCAAAATGAAGACGCTTTACCGTGAAGGGCTAAAAAATCGATACGGGAGTATGATGCAGGCTATTGCTGGCGTGCATTTTAATATCTCTTTTCCAGAGTCACTTTGGAAGTCTCTGCACTCGTTAAAGCAAAGTAATGCGAGCTTGCAGGATTTTATATCTGATGGTTATTTATCGCTGATAAGAAACTTCAAACGCGAGCTGTGGCTTATTAGTTATATGTTTGGCGCATCGCCTGCCCTGTGTAACTCATTTTTGCAGGGTCGTAAAACAGATTTACCGTTTAAAAAATTAGGTAAAGGTACCTTGTACTTAGAGGTCGGCACTGCATTGCGTTTAGGTAACTTAGGTTACACAAACAGCGCACAATCGTCCTTGCGTGTCATGTATAACTCGCTTGATGAATATGTTGCTGGTTTGAAAAAGGCCATCAATACGCCATCAGATATATACAGCGACATTGACGACTACACTAGCGAACAGCCAAAACAGTTAAATAAAAATATTCTGCAAATAGAAAATGAATTTTATTCGCCAATTCGCCCTAAACGTAATGCGAACAGTGGTGAGACGCCAACAGATGCACTATTGAGAGCGGGTATAGAATATGTTGAAATTCGTGCTCTAGATGTAAACCCATTTAGTGAAGTGGGTATCGATATAGAGCAAATTCACTTTTTAGATGTATTTTTAACGTATTGCTTATTAAAAGATTCACCAAACATGGATTGGAAAGAACAGGCTCGCAGTACTGAAAATTTAGATGCGGTTGTAAATCAGGGGAGAGAGCAAGGGTTGATGCTCAACGATAATAATACTCCGCGTAGCCTGCAATCTTGGGGGAATCAAATATTTGCTCAATTGACTGATGTTGCAAAATGGATGGATAAAGCTTACGGCGTAAGTTATTACTCTGAAACAATTGAGCGAATGAGTATGTGGGTTAATGATCCTTCGCTTACTTACTCTGGGCGATATGTAGCAAAATTAAAAGAGTCAGGTTTAGACAATGGTCACTTTGCCTTAGACTTAGCAAACCAGTATAAGCAAAGCCACATAGACACAGATTACAGTGAGTTTTTAAAGCCGTGGCTCGAGCAGCAAGTTGAGCAGTCAAATGAAGCGCAGCGTAATATAGAAAATGCAGATGCGCAGTCGTTTACAGCGTTTTTAGATGAGTATTTTCATAAAAACTGATACCCAACATGCACAAAAAAAACGCAGCCTAATATGGCTGCGTAAATAATATTCAGGGATGAAACAATGCTATACGGCTGCATTAATCACTACGACCGACACTTCTTATAAAAGTTCAGTGAGAACACAAAAAATGAACAAAAAAGCACTTATTTTATCTCTCACTCTCGCTTTATCCCTTGCCGGGTGTGCTACAGCGCCACCTAAACAGCCAAATGATCTTTGCAAAATTTTTGAAGAAAAGCCTGATTGGTATTTTGATGCAAAAGACGCGCAAGACAAGTGGGGCTCTCCGAAACATGTACTCATGAGCATGATGTATCAAGAAAGTTCGTTTAAGCACGATGCAGCTCCGCCTATGGAATATTTTTTATGGATTATACCAACAGGTAGAGCAAGCTCAGCCTACGGTTATTCACAAGCTAAAACGCCTACTTGGGCTGATTACGTTCGTGAAACAGGTAACAGCGGGGCAGATAGGGATGACTTTGATGATGCAATCGACTTTATGGCGTGGTTTGTTTATAAAACGCATAAAGTAAACGGCATTTCAAAATGGGATGCTTACGCTCAATATCTTAATTATCATGAAGGCTGGGGCGGATATAAACGTGGCACATATAAGAAGAAAAAATGGTTAATGAGCGTAGCCAACAAAGTAAAAAATAGAGCAAGTCGTTATGGCACGCAATTAAAGCGATGTGAAGATGAGCTCGATAAAGGCTGGTTAGAGCGGTTATTTACTTAATCGCACAACAGCGTGAATAAGGAGCCTTATGGCTCCTTATTTGTTATTGACGAGTACGTTTTTTAGGTTGTATTTTAACCTGTTTAATCATGTTTTCTTTTACTTCGAGTACTTCTAATGGGTATCCCGCAATACGTAAACTGATATTTGCGTCAGGAATATCTTCTAAATATTCAACAATTAAGCCGCTTAATGTTTTAGGGCCATCAAGAGGAAAGTCCCATTCCATTTCTTTATTTAAGTCACGGACGTTTGCGCCACCATCTACAATAAACGAGCCATCAGGTTGCGTTGTCACTTCTTCACTTGGCGTACGTGTTTGAGTGGTCGTGAAATCGCCCACCACCTCTTCTAAAATGTCTTCAAGGGTCACTAGGCCTTGAATATCGCCGTATTCATCAACAACTATGCCAATTCGCTCTTTTGATTGTTGAAACTTAAACAGTTGTGTATTTAACGATGTGCCTTCGGGGATAAAGTAAATTTCGCGAACTGCACGCAATAGTGAAGGTTTATCAAATTGCTCTTTTGTTAAAAGTCGCAGCGCATCACGTGAGTGAATAAAACCGACTGCATCATCAATATTATCGCGATACAACAAAACACGTGTATGTTGCGCATGTGTTAGCTGGCGGCTAATTACTTTCCAATCGTCGTTTATATCAATCGCCACAATTTCGTTACGTGGAATCATAATATCTTCAACAGTAACTTGTTCTAGATCTAAGATAGAAGTCAGCATGCTTTGGTGACGAGCAGGTAATAAAGCACCTGATTCGTTCACGACTGTTTTTAATTCTTCTTTGCTCATGCTGTGCTCATCGATTTGAGCTGCACTAATACCAAATAAACGTAATATGCCGTTAGTTAGCCAGTTAACAACTACAACAAACGGAAACATGATTTTCAGCAAGCCTTTAAGTATCACTGAGCTTGGAAAGGCTACTTTTTCAGGGTAAAGGGCTGCGAGTGTTTTAGGTGTTACTTCAGCAAATATAAGCACAACCAAGGTAAGTACACCAGTTGCTATTGCGATACCTAAATCACCGTATAGGCGGATACCTATAATAGTGGCAACTTGAGCTGCGGCTATATTTACTAGGTTGTTACCAATTAAAATGAGGCCAATAAGCCTATCGGGACGGCTAAGTAATTTACTGACTCGTTTAGCTGCGCGGTGATCTTGCTTTGCAAGATGTCGCAGGCGTATACGATTGATTGACATAATCCCAGTTTCAGAACCAGAAAAATAAGCAGAAAAAAGTACCAATAATCCTAATGTGATAAACAGGGTACTTGTCGATATGTCGTCCAACGATGGATCCTTTTTTTATAAATCAATGCGTATTAAGCTAGAGTGAGCAACTAGAGTCAAGTTAAAACTTGTTTAGTACGACTTCTTGTACAAAACGGCTGCCAAAATAAGCTAATGTGAGGACAAATGCTGCAACCATGATGGTAATTACCACAGGTTTACCACGCCAGCCTTGTTTAATATGGCCAAGAGCGACTACAACAAAAATAGCCCATGCCACCAACGAAAGTATGGTTTTATGGATAAACTCTTTGGCAAACATGCCATCGAGAAATACAAATCCGCACACGAGTGCAATTGTAAGCAGCGCAGTACCAAGATTAAGCAGTTGATAAAGCTGGCGCTCAACAACCATCAACGGAGGTAAATGGCTATGCACAATGGCGAGGTCTTTGCGCTTAAGGCGTTTATCTATAAAGTAAAATTGCACGCCGTATAAGGTTGCAATTATTAATATACAGTAAGCGAGTAAGGAAAGTGATATATGGGCAACCAAACCAAGCTCAACATCTATACTTTGCAACAATATATGATGGGGTATGAATAAGCTTGCAACAGATAAAAGCGCTGCAAAGCCATACACTACGGGCAATAATAAAGTGGCTGGAAATTTTAAGGAGACAGCTGTTACAGACACAACAATAACCCAACAGGTTAGCAGTGCGACATTTACAATGCTTAGATCTTGACCGTCAGAACGAAACACCGAGTTCACCAATAACAACATATGCGCCAATATAGCGACGGTACTCAAGATAACAGTTACTTTTTGGTTTGGGCCTTGTTTATGAAAAAGCCGTGAAAGCACGTGTGACGTCGCTAACACATAAAATAAACTGGTGATAATAGTTAAACTGATGATCAGCATTTTGCTTGGGCCACTTAATTTGAGTCAAAAAATCCTTGCAAGTACAAACGCATTGTATTTTATAGCAACGCAAATGAATAGACCTTAAAAAAGAAACTTAATTCACCGCACTTGAACACTGTATTGTCCACCACTATTTACGGTATACTGTTTTTAATTCAAATTTAATAATATCAATGTCATTAGTCGAGCTGGTAGCTAAATCGGCTGAGTAATTAAATTGGTATAACGTTTTATCGGAACCGATACATGTTTGAGAATCTCCAAGAACGATTAGGTAAAACCTTAAAAAATATCAGTGGCCGTGGCCGCCTAACAGAAGACAACATTAAAGATACTCTTCGCGAAGTGCGCATGGCCTTTTTGGAAGCCGATGTGGCTTTGCCAGTTGTTCGCGATTTTGTAAAGCAAGTTAAAGAACGTGCAGTGGGTGTTGAGGTAACTAAAAGCTTAACGCCTGGGCAAGTGTTTGTAAAAATTGTGCGTGAAGAGCTTGAAAAAGCGATGGGCGAAGCAAACGAAGAGCTGAGCTTAAACGCACAACCGCCAGCAGTTGTTATGATGGCTGGTTTGCAAGGTGCCGGTAAAACGACCAGTGTTGGTAAACTTGCTAAGTTTTTAAAAGAGCGCAAGAAAAAATCAGTGCTTGTTGTTAGTGCCGATGTTTATCGTCCTGCAGCAATAAAACAGCTTGAAACGTTAGCCACAGAAGTTGATGTAGATTTCTTTCCAAGTGATATTTCACAAAAGCCTGTTGATATTGCTACTGCGGCTATTACACACGCTAAAAAGAAATTTATTGATGTTGTATTAGTTGATACAGCGGGTCGCTTGCATGTGGATAGCGACATGATGGATGAAATTAAAGATCTTCATTCAGCTATCAACCCAATTGAAACATTATTTGTTGTTGATGCTATGACGGGTCAAGATGCGGCAAATACTGCAAAAGCATTTGACGAAGCTCTGCCACTTACTGGTGTGATATTAACTAAAACAGATGGTGACGCCCGAGGCGGTGCTGCTTTATCTATTCGTCATATTACAGGTAAACCCATTAAGTTTATGGGTGTGGGTGAACGTACAGACGCACTTGAACCTTTCCACCCTGACCGAATAGCATCGCGAATTTTAGGCATGGGTGATGTACTTTCATTAATCGAAGAAGTCGAAATGAAAGTGGATAAAGAGCAAGCTGCCAAAGTTGCCGAAAAAGTATTTAAAGGCGCAGGCTTTACGCTGGATGACTTTGCTGACCAGTTAAAGCAAATGAAAAATATGGGCGGCATGATGTCGATGCTTGATAAACTTCCTGGGATGTCTAATTTACCTGACGCGGTAAAAGGTCAGATGGGTGATAAAACCTTCATTCAAATGGAGGCTATCATCAGCTCTATGACAAAACAGGAGCGAGCTCGTCCTGAAATCATTAAAGGGTCGCGTAAAAAACGTATTGCAGCAGGTTCTGGCACACAGGTACAAGAGATCAATAAGTTGCTTAAACAATTTACGCAGATGCAAAAAATGATGAAAAAAATGAAAGGCAAAGGCGGGATGCAAAAAATGATGCGCGGTATGAAAGGCATGTTGCCACCGGGCATGATGGGCGGCGGCGGTCCAAAATTTTAGATTTTTAGTAAGCGTTGCACTTTAATTAATCACAGCGCATACAAAAAAGGAGCAAATTGCTCCTTTTTTGTTGAATAATTTATGCACTCTGTACTGCATTAACTCTAATTTTTAGCCTAGATCACGGTTTAACCTACTAAACTGGCTTTTTGCTTCACTTCTTACTTGCGTTATTGCTAAAAACTCGTACAATTCACCGGCTCCCCATACTGGGGAGTAAATCTTATTAATGAAAACAGTCAATCTATTTAGAGGACGGTATGGTAACTATTCGTTTGCAACGTGGTGGCGCTAAAAAACGCCCTTTCTATCAAATTGTGGTTGCGGATAGCCGTTTCTCGCGTGACGGTCGCTTCATCGAGAAAGTTGGTTTCTTTAACCCAATCGCTTCGGGTCAGGAAGAAAAACTTCGCTTAGATTTATCTCGTGTAGATCACTGGGTAGGTCAAGGCGCAGGTCTTTCAGATCGTGTAGCTAAATTAGTTAAAGACGCTCGTAAAGCGGCTTAATAGGCGTAAGTGTAACCATGAGTCAAGAGAACACCTCATCAATAATTGTCGTAGGAAAGCTCGGCGCCCCTTATGGTATAAAGGGCTGGCTTAAGGTACATTCATTTACTGATGATCCCGCAGGGATCTTCGATTTCAGCCCGTGGTTGATAGGGCAACAAGGTAAATGGCAGTCCTTAGAAGTGGTCGACTGGCGTCGCCACAACAAAGGCTTTATCGCTAAATTTGCGCAAGTAAACGATCGAGACGAAGCAATGGCTTATACCCATGCAGAAATCTCAATGGATGCAACGCAATTACCAGAACTACCGCAAGGTGAGTTCTATTGGCGAGATCTCATTGGCATGTCGGTTGTAACTGATAAAGGTTATAACTTAGGCACTGTTGATGACTTGATGGAGACAGGGTCAAATGATGTACTGGTTGTGAAAGCAAACAGTAAAGATGCATTTGGTCAATCGGAGCGTTTAATACCTTTTTTAACCGATTCAGTTATCAAAGATGTTAAATACGACGTAAAAGAAATTACCGTAGACTGGGATCCTGGGTTTTAATGACTCAAACTAGTTCATTGTGGGTTGGGGTGATAAGCCTTTTCCCGGACATGTTTGACGCAATTACCCAACAAGGGGTTACTGGTCGCGCAGTAAAAAATGGGTTAATTAATTTTAACTGCTGGAATCCACGTGACTATGCTTTAGATAAGCACAGAACTGTGGATGATCGTCCTTACGGGGGCGGACCAGGTATGTTAATGATGGTTAAACCATTGGAAAAAGCTATTCTTGACGCTAAAAAAGCGGCAGGTGATGGTGCTAAAGTAATTTATATGTCCCCACAAGGGCGCAAGCTTGATCAGCAAGGGGCTAGCGAACTCGCTAACTCTGACAAACTGATTTTGATTGCCGGTCGATATGAAGGTATAGATGAGAGAATAATAGAGTCATACGTTGACGAAGAATGGTCAATTGGTGATTTTATTTTGAGTGGTGGTGAACTACCTGCCATGACATTAATTGACGCAGTAGCGCGATTGGTGCCTGGCGTGTTAGGTCATAACCAATCAGCAGAGCAAGATTCATTTTCGGATGGCTTGCTAGATTGCCCTCACTACACACGACCAGAAACATTGGACGACAAACAAGTTCCTGCTGTATTACTCAGTGGTAATCACCAAGCAATAGCAAGGTGGCGGCTTAAGCAGTCATTAGGCAGAACTTGGATACGACGTCCTGACTTGTTGCATAACCTAGCTCTGACTGAGGAGCAAGCGGTATTACTCGCAGAATTTCAGCAAGAGTACCAAAAAGCTTGTGGCTAGAAGACAGTTACACCTAGGAAAGTGAGAAACATAATGGCAAAAGTAAACCAAAATATTATTAAAGCGCTTGAAGAAGAGCAGCTTAAAACAGACGTACCTGCATTTGGCCCTGGTGATACAGTGGTTGTACAGGTAAAAGTAAAAGAAGGTGCTAAAGAGCGTCTACAGGCCTTTGAAGGTGTTGTAATCGCTAAGCGTAATCGTGGTCTTCACTCAGCATTCACAGTTCGTAAAATCTCGAACGGTGAAGGTGTTGAGCGTGTATTCCAAACGCACAGCCCTCTTATCGATAGCGTAACAGTTAAGCGTCGCGGTGCAGTTCGCCGTGCTAAGCTTTACTACTTACGTGAGCGTTCTGGTAAATCTGCACGTATTAGAGAAAAACTTAACTAATACGCGCTGTTTATCAACGCAAAAAACGGGTTGCAGTCTTCGGATTGCAACCCGTTTTCGTTTTTAAGCGGTCTAGATTTTTATTGTAATGTTGAGTGGCGCAGGCAATATTACATATTTGAAATAAATTGACTTAAAACGCGTTTCTCTTTTTATTTACTGCAGCTTAGGTTTAAAACTTTTTTATTGTTTTTACGCAATGAGTTTATCGATATTTAGCTCACTACAAAAAACTAAAGACTCATTGATCATTCCCTACAAAAGCTTCTGAAATGTTGCCCATAATCTGACTGATAACATAAATTCACCGTTGGTTTTAACCTTGCTATATGCGATCAGCCCTTTTAACGTCTAACGTATCCTGTTAGTATTTATCGTATTGATTAGTTTACTTTTATGTAAATATAAATTTACGAAATTTGATTTTTTCAAGGTGGGATTGGACGTGGCAAATATAAGTGATTTGGCCCAACTAAGACAAGGTATAGATGAATGCGATGCGCAGCTTGTTGCCTTATTAGCTAAACGCAATGGTATTACCCAAAAAATTGGTGAAATCAAACAGCAAACAGGTGCGCCTTTACATGCACCAGAGCGTGAAGCTGAATTACTAGCTGCTAGGCGCCAAGAAGCGATTAATCAAAATGTAAGTCCCGATCTAGTGGAAGATATTCTCAGGCGGATGATGCGTGAAGCATATCAAAACCAACAGGCTAAGTTAGCGTGTGCAGCGCCATCACTTTCACCTATTGTTATTGTGGGCGGTCAAGGGGCGATGGGGCAGTTATTTGCCCAACAATTTATGCGCTCAGGTTATGACGTCAAAATATTAGATAAAGAGCAGCAAGATGATGCCCAAAGCATTTTAACCGGTGCAAAACTGGTCATGATCAGTGTACCTATTAATGCCTTAGAGTCTGTAGTTGCTAAACTACCAAAACTAGATGATGACTGTTTGCTCGTAGATATTACATCAGTAAAGCAATCGCCAATTAAAGCATTAAAAGCAGCTCATAGTGGTCCAGTTGTTGGTTTACACCCTATGTTTGGGCCTGATATTTCACATTGGGTAAAACAAACGGTAGTTGTATGTGAGGGCAGAGAGCATAAGGCGGCAAAAGGGCTATTAGAGCAGTTACAAGTGTGGGGGTGTCAGCTTGTAGAGCTAGATGCTAAAAAACACGATGAAGCCATGCAAATAATTCAGGTAATGCGACATTTAACAACGTTTGTTTATGGGCAGTTTTTAGCAAAGCAAAGCCATACTTTAGCAGAGTTACGAAGTTGCTCGTCGCCGATATATCAATTAGAGCTAATGATGGTAGGGCGTTTGTTTGCGCAATCACCTGAGCTTTATTCCGATATAATGTTGGCTCAGTTTGATGACGTTGAAAGTTTGTTAGCTCAATACCAAGATACCTTTGCACAAACGCTTGAAAAGCTTAGGGTAGGTGATAAAGCAGCCTTAATGGAGGCATTTGCAGATGCTAAATCATATTTTTCAGACTCAACTGCGCATTTTTTAACACAAAGCCGCAGTTTACTTAATAAAGCGAATGACGCTAAGGTGCTCGACTAGCTTTACATTCAAATAAATGTAAAGGGGGCACATTTTGTGCCTCCTTTTGAATAGCCTATATTTAAGTATTCACACTAACAGCTTGTAATGTTTCACTTTGGTAGCAACCTAATATGCGCACATATTGGGTATGTTCTTTAAGTTCCTCTAGCGCTTCTTTTACTTGGGTATCAGCCAAGTTTGCTTCTAAATCAACATAAAACACTTCTTCCCATGGGTTGCCAGGGGTAGGGCGTGATTCCAGTTTTACCAAGTTTATTTTGTGTTGCTTGAAAATCATCAGTGCATCAGCAAGTGAGCCGGCTTGTTGTTTGGTCGACATGATCAAGCTGGTCTTCGTAGGTATTTGATTCGACACATGCAAAGGCTTACGCGCTACGACTATAAAGCGGCTGTGGTTTTCGCTTTGATTAGCTAAGTTTGATTTAATAACTTCAAGGCCTACATTTTTACCAGCTTGAGCGGAGCCAATTGCAGCACTATTTGGTGTGCTGAGCGCAGATTGAAGTGCTGAAGATGTTGAGTCACATGTTTCATGTTGCAAATCCCCTAACCCTTGTAAAAAGCGGCTACATTGTGCGAAGGGTTGTGGATGAGCAAATACTTTTGTGAGCTGTTCAAGTTGTGTATCAGGTTTAGCTAATAAGCAATGCTCAACACTGTGTGTCACTTCACCAACAATAGATACTTGTGCGTGTTGTAGTAAATCAAATACTTCGTTAATACTGCCTGAGCTGGTATTTTCAATAGGAAGTAATCCAAAGTCTGCTTGCCCGCTTTCTACCTTGGAGGTGATTTCTTCAAACGATGAACATCCAATTTCAACGAGTTTGCCGGGGCGACGGCTAAAGTACTTATGGCAAGCAAGTTGGCTATATGAGCCTTGCCCACCTAAATAAGTAACACGGTGTGTTTCGCTTAATGCATCAGGGTTTAGGTTTTTTTGCAGCATTGCTTGCTGGTGTAATACGGAGTCTTCTAGGATTGTTTGAAAAACATTGTTTACATAATACGCATCTAAGCCAAGTGACTTGCCATAACCAATTAATTTTTCTAGTAGTGCTAGTTCACGGGCTTCATCACGAATAGGCTTGTTATTTGCAATTTTATATTCAACAACACCATGACTAATACGGCGCCGTTTAGCTAAGAGTACGAGTAAGTCAGAGTCTATTTCATTTATATCATGTCTTAATGTGTTTAATACATCGTTGGTCATTTTGGGGTTCCTCATTCCAAAAGTCATCTGCGTAAATGCAGCATATACAAAAAAGCCTCCCGGTTGGGAGGCTTTACTATTCGATTGATTTATCTCACAAACAGGCCAGCCTCTTTTATATAAAGAAGCTAAAAAAAGAAAAAATAATGCGAGAATAAAATATGTTCATGCAGTTAATGTATGGAGAGTTAGGGGTAATGTCAATAACATACTTTACTAAGATAGTGCTTAAGTATTGATTATTTCAACTTTTGTAATTTTTTTATAAAGTTTACAAAAAATTTATAATAATGAATTTGAATCTGGTATATTTCATTAACAGCTAAATAATAACAACTATTAATAATTAAGGTTGGCTTGTGCTATATAGACGCCCTCCATCGCGTTTTGGAATAAACTCTTTAAGTGTGAAATTGTCGTTACTCATATCCTCAATTTGTTTAATTGCGGGTGTTTGTGCTGCCTTTTTTATGCTTAAATCTGAGGAAAAGCAGCTGGTTTTTGAAGAGCACGAAGTACTAAAAAGCTCGACCGATTTATTAGTAAGGCAATTTAAAGAACGAATAGAAACAAAAGTTAATATTGCCAAGCAGGCTAACAACATAGTTAATGAGCAGTTATTTCAAAAAAACTCCCCAATTGATCTAACCAGTAAAGCGCAACTACAGTTTAATAGTGATGGCACTATTCGAAGCGCTTCATCGGATGGTTTATCTGCCGCGTTTTTACCACAAGAAAAGTTCACACCTTTTTACAAACAGTTATTTAATAACTCTGAAGCACTATGGGATGTTATTTCACCAACATTGGTTTATGACTTCTACAATTTTTACCTTATAACCAATGATGACTTTATCAGAATATCGCCACCTAATTGGGCGTTAAATGCTCCTGCTGATTTTCGAGTAAGCGGTGGTTCAACTTATAAGTATGTTCGCGAAAGTTTAGGCAACTCTGTAGAACCTGAATGGTCAAAGGTTTACTACGATAGAGTATGGCATGATTGGGTGATCAGTTTACTGGTCCCTATTTATTCGAATAATGAATTTATAGGGGTTACAGGCAGTGATATTACGCTTAATAAACTCGTGTCTTTTCTACCTATAGGAGACAAAGAAAAAAACTTACTTGTTTTTGATAGTAAAGGCCAATTATTAGCCCACCCAGATTTGAGTACTTCATTACTTGCTGAATACGGAAAAAATAATAAAAAAGTGGCTATGGACGAGTTTGTAAACCCTCAGCTCAAGTCAATTATTAGTGAGGCAATTGCGACAAAGCTTCCAGAATATGCAAGTTCTTTTTTACAAAATGACGAGGCTCACTTAATCAATATTCAAAAAATTGATCAGCTAGATTGGTACATAGGGGTTTATAAAAAGCGTTCTTCTACATTGTCTGCTCTGCAAGATTTGAAACTTAAGTTTTTTGGTCTTTTTATTCTTTACGCTATTTTAGTTGCCTTGTTATTGCATCAAGCCTTGCAGCATCTTGTGTTACGCCGATTGCATTCACTTGTTTATGCGGTATCGAGCTTTGGTCAGGGTAAACTAGATACTCAATTTCCAGAAGAGAATAAAGACGAAATTGGTACGCTTAACGGTTCGTTTAAAGATATGTCGGTTGAAATTCGTAAATTAATTGATGGACTTAACCAGCGAATAACTGAAAAAGAAATAGCCGAAAAAGCAGCTAATCGATTATCAAAAGCAGTCGCTTTCTCTGGCACAGGTGTTGTTATAACTGACGAGAACTTTGTTATCGAATACGTTAACCCCAAAATGTTAGAGATGACAGGTTATCCAGAAAGTCATTTCACTCGAGCGCCACTTTTAAATATTATTGCGTCTGATATGGCTATTTTGGTCGAAGATATTGATATAGACCTACGTAGTCGTAACTATTGGCGCGGTGATACGTTAATTGAAAGCAAAGATAAACAGCCTATTTGGGTTTCATTGAGCGTTTCACCGATACGAGAGGAAGGCGGTAATATCACAAGTTATGTTGCTTCCGCACAAGATATCTCGTTTGTTAAAGAAAGCCAGCGCAAAATGGAACAGCTCGCTTATTTTGACACGCTAACAGGTTTAGCAAACAGAACCTTCTTCAGAATGCAGTTGCGCAAATCTCTTGCGCTTGCAGAACGTGGTCATTATGCCTTTTCACTTTTTTACTTTGATTTAGATGAATTTAAGCGAATTAATGACACCCTTGGACATGACGCAGGCGATCAATTATTAATACAGGTCGCGAATAGACTTAAGAAGCGCCTAAGATCGGAAGATACAATTGCACGTTTAGGTGGCGATGAGTTTGCAGTATTACTCAGTGGAATTGAAAGCCAAGAACACGCAACCGATGTGGCAAATACAATCCAACAAACGCTTAATATGCCTATTATGCTAGGAAATAACGAGGTAATTATAAGCGCGAGTATTGGTATTACTATGGCGCCATATGACAGCCTCGAAGAAGATCAGCTTCTGAAACACGCGGATTTAGCAATGTATGAGGCCAAAGAGAAAGGGCGTAATACGTTCCACTTTTATAGCCAAGAGTTAAATGCAGCCGCAAATGAGCGCTTATTTATAGAAAACGAACTGCGTATTGCGTTAAAAGAAGAGCAATTTGTGGTTTATTATCAGCCGCAGATAGATAGTCGTACTCAAAAGGTTGTAGGATACGAGTCATTATTGAGATGGTTCCACCCAACAGAAGGTCTAATACCGCCAGATAAGTTTATTCCTGTAGCTGAGGCGACAGGGCTTATTGTTGAATTAGGTGAGTGGGTATTACAGGAGTCATGTAATTTCGTTGTGAGATTGACAGAGCAAAACCGTGAAAATAACGTATCGATTAACTTATCTGCTCGCCAATTTAAAGATTCGAATCTTGTGCCGACCCTAAGTAAGATGATTATTACATCGGGCGTATCGGCTAAACGATTACATTTAGAGTTAACTGAAAGCATGTTGATGGGGAACGTAGAGGCTGCTATTGCTCAACTTCATGAGCTAAAAGCACTAGGTATTTCTATTTCAATCGATGATTTTGGAACAGGGTATTCTTCGCTTAGTTATTTAAAACGTTTTCCGGTAGATATACTCAAAATAGATCGTTCATTTGTGCAAGATATCCCAGAAGATAGCAATGATATGGAGATTACAGCCGCTATTATAGCAATGGCTCAAAAGCTTAATTTAGATGTGGTTGCTGAAGGGGTAGAAACCATAGAGCAAGTTGAGTTTTTACAAAACAACAACTGTTTTATAGTGCAAGGGTACTATTACAGCCGCCCAATTCCTGAGTCTGATTTACCAGACTTATATTTAAAGCTGGGTGAAGTACCATTTAAAAAAGTAATGTAGTTTTATAATTGCGGGTTAACCACCCGCAATTTTCACTTTAAACTTCAAGCCCTCTAAAATTGCTTTTAACTTATCTCGGTCATCGCCTTGGACTTCTATAACACCTTCTTTTACAGCGCCACCTTGGCCCATTTTACTTTTTATTGTTTTAGCTAACTTTTTTAAGTCATGTTCTTTTGGGTCTATGCCAACAACAAGCATTACGCCTTTACCTTTACGGCCTTTTGTTTGACGCTCAATACGAACAAACCCATCTTTGAAAAGCTTAATATCAAGCTCTTTTTCTGGTTTTGGCTGGTCAATGCGTCCAGTGCTTGTTGAATATACTAAGTGACTATCTGTCATGGTTTACCTTATTCAGTCAAAATGTATTAAATAATGGCGTAAATAATAGCAAATTTGCTGTTGTGTGTTTTTCTTTTTGCTAAATACTTTTAACAGGTTATATTTAATCAAAGATACATTTAACGGAGAAATCGATGAATTTAACTACCCGTACATCAGCCGATGGAAAAGCGCTAACAATACAAATAAAGGGAAAGTTTGACTTTAATTTAGTGCAGTCTTTTCGCCAAGCCTATGCTCAGATAGACAGTAGCACTAACAAAGTGATTGTAGATTTAAGAGAAACTGACTATATGGATAGTTCTGCACTAGGCATGCTTTTAAATATGAAAAAAACATTAGAAGATAAAGTGACTGTGTTTGAAATCACTAATTGCCAGCCACAGCTGAAAAAAATATTACAAATATCGCGCTTCGATAAGAAATTTGATATTAGCTAATGTCAGCACACGTTCTTATTGTCGATGATCAGGCATTAAACCGTATTTTATTAAGTCAAATGCTCAAAGATGAAGGTTATCAGGTATCGATGGCCTTCAACGGCCAAGAAGCAATTAAAGTCCTTGAGCATAAAGCCATAGACATTGTGTTACTCGATGTAATAATGCCGGTTATGGATGGTTTTGAGACAGCCAAAATAATAAAAAATAAATACAGTGAAGTTTATTTACCTATTATTTTTATTACTTCGTTAGACGACAAAGCAAGTTTTGAAAAATGTTTAGAAGTCGGCGGGGATGACTTTATCCACAAGCCATTTGATAAAGTTATTCTTCACGCAAAAATTAAAGCTCATAGAAGAACTCGTGAGCTAAGCAAAAAAGCCAACCAACAAAAGCAACTACTCGAGTATCACCACAATCAAATTGAACGTGAACACGAAATAGTGGAACACATATTTAATAATTCGCTCGAGAATCAAGATGATTTTAAGCAACATCTAGATTTTAATTTGTCGCCAGCGTCCATGTTTAATGGAGACATGTTTTTAGTTGCGCAAAGTCCAATAGGTAACTTGTATTGTATGCTGGGTGACTTTACTGGGCATGGCTTGGCAGCTGCTATAGGTGCGCTACCTGTCTCTCGCGCATTTTATACAATGGTAAATAAAGGTAAGGCCGTTAATGATATTGCCTTTGAGCTAAATACACTTCTTTACAACCTGTTACCGGGGCATATGTTTTGCGCGGCTACCATTGTTGAGCTCAGTGCGTCAGGAAAAAGTATATCAGCGTGGCTTGGTGGCTTACCCGATGCATATTTGATCAATACTAAAGGTAATATAGAAAAGACATTAGAGTCTCAACACATGGCATTGGGTATATTAGACAAACATGAATTTGAGTACGATTTAATACATTTTGAAGTAAATAGTGATACACGTTTAGTTTTTGCTACCGACGGCATAACAGAAACCACTAATAAGCAGGACGAGTTTTTTGCTGAAGAACGCTTTATAGCATCATTAAAAAGTAAGCCCATGATCTCTTGTGAAGATATAATTGCTGATGTAAGTGATTTTGCGCAGGGCTTACAACAACAAGATGATGTAAGCATTGTCTTGCTTAACTGTTTGCCTTTGCAGGTGGAAGAAAAGCCGAGAGAGCCTTTTTCAACGCTTGCCTTCAATTTGTCATTAAGCCTTAATTCAAAGCAAATTAAGCAAACCGATCCTGTCTACGATATTGTCAATATTCTTAGTCGTATTGAGGGATTAAATGATCATCGCTCAAACATTTTTTTACTCCTTTCTGAAGCTTATAACAATTCACTTGATCATGGTGTTTTAGGATTAGACTCCGCAATAAAGCTGCAAGAAGACGGTTTTTTTAAGTTTTATGAAATGCGTGAGAAAGCCATAAGTGAGTTAAAAGATGCCATGATCATTATTGATATACGCTACTGCCCAGAAACACTCAGTTTGTATTTTATCATTTGTGATTCGGGGAGGGGGTTCAGTAGCCAATCAAATGATGAAATGAGTGGCAATAATGAATTTGGGCGTGGTCTTTCACTGCTTGAAGAAATTGCAGAAAAAGTCACATATAACGCCAGTGGTAACCAAGTAGAAATGTCCTATAAGTTGATCTAGCTCTGTGAAAATATCCATGCTATCATTTCTGGCAACTTAGATGTATGGATGGCCAAATGATTTCTTCTTATTTAACGCAAGCGCAGTTGCGCGTTAATGCAACCTTAATTACAGCCGAGCTTGAAAAGCTTGAACACTATTTAGCGCATACATCTTTGCCAGAAACGCGTTGGCAGTATCAAATACCTGAATTAGGTGAAGGCGGAGCGTGTAGCTTATTTGGTTACTTGCAAGATGAGCCTTTTAACCTTGCTGATTTTATAAATAACAATAGTAATACCAATAGCAAGCTTGCACAGCTGCAAAGTATTGTTAACTATGTTCACGCGCAAACGGGTGTTGACTGGTATGGTATTTATCAATCAACAGACACTGACGAAGGTAAGCAACTTTTAAAGCTTGCTTATCATGGTGTACCTAGCCGCCCTCTATTTCCGCTTACAGAGGACTTTGCTGCAGGAAGCAATAATGTTCAAGTGGCGTTATCACAAAAAGGTCGCATTATTAATAATGTAGAGAAGTATTTAGCACAAGGTGGAGAGTATTATACCTGTGACCCTAAAGTTAAATCTGAAGTATGTTTGCCTTTATTTAATGCCCAAAATGAGTGTGTAGGTATTATTGATGCTGAAGCATTTGATAATGACTTTTTTGATGACAAAGTTTTGGCCATTTTAATTGCGTGTTGTATTAAAATTCCTCACTCACTCGTGTAAATAACACTAGTCAACGTGATGTGCTTTTATGTTAAGCTAAGCTTAATTGCTAACCCATAAATATAGATAAGAGATAGCCCATGTTCTCAGTATTAAAACCATTACCAACCGATCCTATTCTTGGCCTTATGGCGGCCTATAAAAAAGATACAAACCCTAATAAAATTGATTTAGGTGTGGGTGTTTATAAAGATGAGCACGGTAATACACCTGTATTAAACGCAGTGAAGAAAGCAGAAGCATTTCGCTTAGAAAATGAAACAAGCAAATCTTATATTGGCTTAGCAGGTAACTTAGACTACTGTCAAAAAATGGAACAGCTATTACTTGGTGAGCACCAAGCATTATTAGCAAATCGCGTGCGTACAGCACAAGCACCAGGTGGTACAGGTGCACTTCGTGTTGCTGCTGAGTTTATTAAGCGTTGTAATACAGATGCAACTGTATGGGTTACTACACCTACTTGGGCAAACCACATTAGTTTATTTGAAGCTGCGGGTTTAACCGTAAAAGAATACCCGTACTACGACTACGAGAATAAAGACCTGCTATTTGATGAGATGATCAATACCCTTAAGCAAGTACCAAAGGGTGATGTAGTGCTATTACACGCATGCTGTCATAACCCAAGTGGCATGGATTTAAACGAAGCTCAGTGGAACACAGTAGCAGAGCTTGCTAAAGAAGTTGGCTTTACACCATTAGTAGATATAGCTTACCAAGGCTTTGGCTCTTCACTAGAAGAAGATGCACGCGGACTTCGTATTTTAGCTGATGCCGTTGAAGAGTTAATTATTTGCTCATCGTGCTCTAAAAACTTTGGTTTATATCGTGAGCGTATCGGTGCATGTTCATTAATTGCAAAAGACAGTGCGACAGCTGATGTGTCAAACTCAGTAATGTTAAGTGTGGTACGTAGCATTTATTCAATGCCTCCGGCACATGGTGCTGATATTGTTAACACTATTTTAAGCAGTACAGAGCTTACGCAAATGTGGCATGCTGAACTTGATGAAATGCGTACGCGTATTAATGGCCTTCGTAGTTTAATTAAAGAAAGCCTAGCATCAAAAGACATAGCGCAAGACTTTTCATTTATTGAACGTCAACACGGTATGTTTTCGTTCTTGGGTATTAATAAAGAGCAAATTGAGCGATTACAAAAAGAGTACGGCATATACATTGTTGGCTCAAGTCGTGTCAACGTTGCCGGTGTTAGCAAAGCAAATCTTGATTACTTTGCAAATGCAGTTGCTGACGTTTGTAAATAAACGTAGCTAATATAAAAAAACCGCAATCCATTAATCACGGTGTGCGGTTTTTTATTAACTAAATTTTGGTATTACAAAAGCAAGCTTTAACCAATTGCAGGTATAAATCCACTCATTTGCATAAATTGCGCAGTAATTATTAGCACACCACATAACGCTGCAATCAATAGCCCTATACTTCCACTGCGTACTTTATAACCAGTGTTGGTACTGGTTGAGGCACGTTGTTTATAAACCATAGTAACAGGTAAAAATACAGCCAGTACAACTAAAGCTATGGCGGCATAGCCAAGGGCCATTATAAAGCCTTGCGGGTAAAAAAGAGCAAATCCTAAAGGCGGTATAAATGTAATAAGCGCTGTTATAACACGGCCTTGGTTGTTATCTCCTTGTTTAAATGCATCAGCAAAAAAATCAAATAAACCTAAGCTTACACCTAAAAATGAAGTCGCTAACGCTAAATCAGCAAATAATTCCACCGCTATAGATACATTTGAATTATGTGCAATACTTGCAACACTGGCTACAAAACCACTTAAGCCCTCACTATTGAGTAAATCGCTTTGGCTCATAATACCTTGGCTTAATAGTTGCCAAAATATGTAAATCACCAAGGGCAATGCTGCGCCTGCAATCATCACTTTACGCAGAACTTTTACGTCAAGACCTACGTATTTAACAATTGATGGGATAGAGCCGTGAAAACCAAAAGATGTAAATACCACAGGAATTGCCGATAATATTAGCCCTTGCTCAACGGGCATTTCGAGCAAGTGCTTTGATTGTACATAGGGCGTAAGCATATAAAATAGGCTAGCTAAAACAATCACCTTGATTGAAAAGAGTATTCTATTAAATTTATCTACCTTGCTAGTCCCTAGTGTAACCACGCTTGCAATAATGACCGCCAAAATAACGGAGCCAAATTGGGGGGCAATTTCTAATTCAAATCCAAGATTGATTCGCTCTTGAAGCTGAGCACCACCGCCTGCGATATAAGCTGCACATAAAGCATAAAATAAAAACACCATTGAAAAATTGGCAATGTATTGACCGCGCTTCCCAAGCCAGCGTTTAGCAAGTGTATTTAACGTTGCATCACGAGGGGCAAACTGATGTAGCTCTAGCATCAGCAAGGCGGTGTAAGTCATTAATATCCAGCTTGCAACAATGAGTGCAAGTGCAGTCATAAAGCCTAAACCAGCAGAAGCGATAGGTAAAGCAAGCATACCTGCACCAATAGTGGTACCAGCTACAATTAACATGCTACCTGTTGTTTTATTTTTGAGCACTTAATTACCTTAATTATTATTAATTTACACGCACCATATAACTAGAACGGTAAAACTCAAATAGTTTTGTTATAAATGGTATTAAATAAAATGTAACTTACATTTTACAGCTGTATATTTAAGCATTATTTAATCTTTAATATGATTAAATATCTATTCATAAACCCTTTACAGCGTATAATTTTATTACTAGATATTGAGCGTTTATATCTTAAGATTAAACTGACAGTTAAGTACGTGTACTGTAACTAATTTATTTATACGCTTAGCTGGTTTTTTCCCTTAAAACCCACTCGCTTTATTTTTAACTTACAAAGGAATGGCACGTGCCTGTTAAGGTTTCTTATTTTTTAATGGTTCTTATATGGTCCACCACACCGCTGGGTATTGTGTGGAGTAGTGAGAGTGTTTCGCCATCACTAGCGGTGTTAATGCGTATGCTCGTTGGGCTATTCATTGGTGCGCTTGTTGTTGCAGTCACTAATGTAAGAGTGCCATGGAGTAAACAAGCTTGCCTACTCTATGCTTACTCAAGCATTGGTATTTTTGGTGGCATGTTATTGAGTTATATGGCGGCTAGAACAGTGCCTTCTGGCATTATTTCACTTATGTTTGGATTGGCACCTATTTTATCGGGATTGCTTGCTCAACAGCTATTAAACGAGCCTAAATTTAGTTTAATAAAACTCATTGCTTTAGCAAGTGCGTTAGTCGGACTTTATTTTGTAAGCTATAACCAAGTACAAAACTCACAAACTCAGGGGCTTGGGCTTGTATATGTGTCTATGGCTGTATGCTTTTTTAGCTTAAGCGGTGTGATGATAAAGCGGGTGAAAATTGCAATTCACCCTATGGCCACAACATTTGGTGCACTAGTATTTGTAACGCCATTATTTTTTATTGCGTGGTGGGTGCTTGATGGTGAGCTTAATATACAAAACTGGAATTTAAGGTCGCTTTGGGCAATTGGTTATTTAGGACTATTTGGGTCGTTAATAGGGGCATTAGCATATTTTCATGTTTTACAAAACTTAAACGCGAGCACCGTTGCGTTAACAACACTTATTACACCTAGCTTTGCAATAGGGTTAGGTGCGTGGCTTAATAACGAGCCACTATGTAAAGAGCTAATAATTGGCGCTGCTATTATTGTAATTAGTTTAGGCTTTTTTCAATTTGGTGATAAATACTTAAAAACTAAAAGTAAGCGCTAGGGTGTGTTTAACTTTGTGGCTTGAAGCCTGTTTAATCGAGGGGCGGTTAATTAAATCACGGCGCAAAGTTTGTAACCTCGTAAATTAAGTAAAATCCCCTACATCTTAGCTATTTGAATGACCAAACGGCGGTTTTTATCGCGGCCTAAAATATTATCGTTGGTGTCTACAAAGCGTTTTTCACCAAACCCCGTTGTTTTTACTTTATTTTCATCCACACCTAAGCTCACCATATAATCTTTTATCGCTTTTGCACGCTTACGAGATAGGTCTAAGTTGTTCCAACGACCGCCATAACTGTCGGTATAAGAATCAATACTAATGGACTCAATGGTTGAATCGTTTTTTAGATACTCAGCAATTTTATCAAGGCGTTGCTGGGATGACTTAGTTAACTTACTGCTATTAGATTGATAGTTCATCACTGTAAACGAAATATCCTCAAAGCTGTAAGGTAATAGTTCGTCACGGCATTGCAAAAAGGCCCAATAGGCTTGCTTAAAGTTTACACTTGAAATACCAACGGCAATTTTATCGGCACTATTTTGCCAGTCTTGGTAATAAAAAGTGGGGTAAAACCCTTTTTCAAGTTCTGTAAGCATTTCCCAAGCAGTTTGATTACCGAGTTCACCATCAAACTTTTTAAGTAGTTTCATATTTGCTATGTCGCGTGCTGGCAGCCCAGAGCGCCAAGAAGGAGGAACTGCTTTAAGCCCTGCAATGGCGTAATTTTCAGGGCGAACAACCATATCTAAATTGAAAGTTAGGTTTTTATTTTTACTCGCCGATGCTTTAAAAATAGCCTCGCCATAGTAAGGTACCTCATGGTTCAACTGACATTGCAAACGTGTTGTTTTAACCACTTCCCAATTTGAACTGTCTTGATTTGCAGAGTAATTACGCATGGCCGCATGTGCACTGACGCTCAATAGCGCAGAGCTAATACTAACGCTCATTAATAATAACTTTAATTTCATCAAAGACTCCCCGTAAACCCGACACGCCAAAAATTTGGCTTTGTTCAGTACTACCATATTATATAGCAGTTAACACTTAGCTAGTATCACTTAAAGCAAGTTGTATGCCTAAAATTATAGGAATAAATAATAGGAAAAAGTCCCTAGCCGAACGGCACCTACTTTTGACATAATAGAAGGCTTATACCTACAAACCAAGAATACTATGGCAAATACTGAGCAAACCCTTTTCGCAAAACGCTTTCGTGGCTTTTTTCCTGTTGTTATTGATGTTGAAACTGCTGGTTTTAACAAAGAGACAGATGCATTACTTGAAATTGCAGTCTCTGTTTTAAAAATGGATGATGACGGGTTGCTTAGCATAGATCAAACAGTGCATTTTCACGTTGAGCCGTTCGAAGGCGCAAATATTGAGCAAGCAGCAATTGAGTTTAACGGCATTGACCCATTTTCGCCATTACGAGGTGCAGTCGCAGAAGAAGACGCTATCAAAGAGATTTGTAAGGTCGTGCGTAAAGCGCAAAAGGCAGCAGGGTGCCAGCGTTCTGTTATTGTGGCGCATAACGCTGCGTTTGATCATGGCTTTTTAAATGCGGCTATTGAGCGCAATAATATAAAGCGCACACCGTTTCATCCATTTGTCAGCTTTGATACAACAACGTTAGCAGGGCTTGCTTTAGGTCAAACAGTATTAGCTAAGGCTTGTCGTGCGGCTGGAATTGAATTTGATAACAGTCAAGCACACTCGGCACTTTACGACACAGAACGCACCGCTGAATTATATTGTTTAATTGTAAACCGTTGGCAAGAGTTAGGCGGTTGGCCACTTGCGCCACTCGATGAGAGTGGCGATGATGAAGCCGCCAAGGAACCTAAAACGACTGAGTAATTTTACCCTCAGATAATCTTACGAAGTGGGGGGGATAAATACGCGAAAACTGTTTTGTTTCTTTTGCTATTTTAAGCTCCACACCAGGGTGCATTAATTCGTTCACTTTTAAGCGGCTAGAAGCTAATAGCTGGGCTATTTTTCTTTTTACGAGTGCTTTTTGTTGCTTAACATGACGAGAGCGGGCATTTACTTGCTTTTCGTTAGCAGTAATTTTATCAGTAAATTGCTTGCGCTGAGCAGGGTTAGTTATTTTCTCTGCTTTAGTTCGCGCATTTTTTAAATCCAGTAATTTAGTACTTAATACCTTTTCAAAGTCGTTAATTTGGCTTTGCTTATCACGCAGTTCAAACCAATTTTGTGCTAAAAATACACGCGTTTTAGTACCAGCAGGCGCACCTAATTCACCTGTTTCAATACGCATTGCATCAAATATATTACCACCTATAATTTTGCCACGAGGGTTATCGGCTTTGCCAACACGTATTAAACGTTTAGCTGTTAGATCACAATGTAATACTTGGCGCTCTATGAATAAGCTTTGTTCAGTTTTAATATCACAATATTGAGCATAGCCTATAGAAATTGTACGCTTGGCTGAAATACGACAAGTAAATGCTTCCTCGCTTTCACGATTTCGGCCTATGGCACCTAATACAATAGTTACAGCACTTTCGCTTTGCACAATCCCTGATTCAACAAAGCCTAAAACAGTAATGTCACCTTTCGCTTTTACTCGCATTCCGTCTTTTATATCGCCACTAATAATTACACTGCCGTCAAAATCAATGTGGCCTGTACTTACATCTACATTATCGAAACATAAAACGTCGTCAACGCGCATTCCACGTGGCAGCGCAACAGGAACGCCTTTGCAATCTGCAATCAGTAAATTAGGGTTTGTTGGGTCTATTTTTGTCCCTTCAAAGGGTTGTAGTTCAAGTTCTTTTCCTGGCGAAGCAGGGATAATATCGCCAAACACCGTGTATCCGTCTTCACCCTGGGTGGCGGCTATACGTTGCATAAGAGGAGTGCCCGGTTTAACAGTAATAATAGCCCCAAGATCTTTCATATCAACTTTACCGCCAGCGGTTGCTTGCGGGCTTAAAACGCGATCTTGTGCTGTTGAACAAAGGCGAACAAATTTAGCATCGCTACCTTCTTTTGGATTGCGGCCATGGGCTACAATAGCGCTATATGCCACACCTGAAGCTTTTTCAAACTGTTGGCCTAAAAAACTATCAAGCGCACGCGGACTAATCCCTTTTTTTACACCTGCTTGGCTAAGCGCCTCTTGCGCATCTTCCATTGTTAGCAGTGATCCACCTTTAGCTGTAGTAATAGTGGCCTCTGCAACCATATTCTTTTCATCAATATTAATAGCGATAGTGGCATCCACTGCTTTAGCAATCACCAAAGATACTTCTTTGTGGTTTTTAGAAGGCGCAAAAAGTTTCCCGATATTAGCTGTAATAGTTTCATACTCGCCAAATTCAGATTGTTCAAACATTTCAATTAATTGAGTGCTTGTGACCGGAAAACCGCTATCAATAGGATGTTTAATTAAAGAAACACACCCTGTATTTTTATCTAATGAAAAAACCGACATTTTAAATCCCTACTTCTTATGCCTGTTATTATTCTTAACCTTTACAGTTACAACTAAACCTTTAGCACTAGCTGGCTAATCCCTTATTTGAACACAGGTTTACCATATTGTTAAGTAAATGTTTACTGTAGCTAATACATTATTGCTAATTTGGTTGCTAAATATGCAGTTAGCCTGTGTAAATCAAATAAAGCGTTATTAAGCCTTGAGTATCATCACTTTACTCAGTTATACTGCTTGCACGCTCTGAATGAGTTTACTAATTCAGGGGCTGATTAGGATTCGACGGAATTCAAGAAGCCCAAGGTGCATGTCGAGGTGCGGTTTGCCTCGTAAAAAAGCCGCAATCTAAAGTAATCGCAAACGACGATAACTACTCTCTAGCAGCTTAGGCTGGCTAGCGCTCCTTCCATGTATTCTTGTGGACTGGATTCTGGAGTGTCACCCTAACACCTGATCGCGATGGAAACCCTGGCCGGGGTTGAAGCGTTAAAACTAAGCGGCCTCGCCTTTACTTACCGTGTTTGTCCGGGATTTAAAGGTTAATTAAATGACAATACTAAACATGTAGTACCGACGGTCGAGGCTTTTCGGACGGGGGTTCAAATCCCCCCAGCTCCACCAATAACGGTTTTTAAATTCGTTTGTTTAAAAACCCTAAAAAACCCGCAACTTGAGCAATCAAGTTGCGGGTTTTTTTATGTGGTTAATAAAAGCTATTATGATTCTCTTATTGTGCGTAGCTTCATTTTTATCACAATGATCATTAATATAAGTAGTGATAAAACACTAATTGATAGCGTTAAGTTAATTACGGCGTTGTTGGGCTGATTAACTTTAGGGTGTGCGTTTCCATTTTGCTGCTGCCTAATATAACGCTGGCTTATCCAGTCTACGGCGTTGATCCATTGTACTTTATTAGGATCTGTATTATTGAGTGTACTCATTGTATGTGCGTCATTATTTAAACTTTTTGCTAAATTAATGAGTTGCAACCAAAACGCATTTTTCTCACCTAAGTCGTCTATTTCTTGCAGGCGAAGGTTTAATTTTTCTCCTCCCATTTTTTCAATATTAGGCTGCTTTACACTGTCGGCATAGCTATTAATTAATAGAGAAAACCGATTGAACTGCTCGCTATCGTGGCTTTGCTGTGCATTATTATTGGCACTCAAATTCGTTTTTTGTTGATTACTAACTGCCTTTTGCTCAGTTATGTACTGTTTGTAATCTTGGTAGGTTAAGCCTGTTAACGTGTTACTTTGTGATTCACTCATTGTATTTGAAAGCAAATTATAGCTAAGAGTAAGGCCCGTAATTGTCATAACTAACAGGGCTATATAGCAAAGATAGAGTAGGCTTTTTAGTGAAGATCGCTGTAGCTTTACTTTGTCGTTTTTGTAACGCGTAATTATAGTTTGTATAGAATTAGTTTTTTTCTGCAGTAGTGTACGTTTTGAATTAGACGTTTTATGTTCTTCTGCATCATCATGTTTTGTTAATTTTTTTAACGCTAAAGGATACTGCTTTGCTGTAAGAGCGGTAGATTGATGCAGTTCAACTCGTGTTATTAAGCCCATTTTTTTTAGTGACGATTCTGCTTTAACGGCTTCAATACTCGTTAGATCTTTTTTTAATGCGTAAGATTTACCATCAAACAACTTTATAGCAATAGTGTGGGGAATATTTAAAAATTGGCTAAGTTGTTTTTGTACCAATGAAATATTGGCATGTTGGTGTAGTTGGCCATTAAAAATAATTTTAAATGTAGCGCTCACTTTAATTCCTTTGTTTTCATTTCCCTTAAGGAGCTTTTTTTATCTATATACATAACATAAACTTAACAGATTAAGGCCCTGTTTTCTATATTCCTCACTAATGATTTTTTATTAATAATTTAATGTGCTTAAACTTAATACAGTAAAGTGACTTTACGAGAAGGAAATTTGAAAGGTGGAGGGATAATAGATTACGTTTAGGTCACAGAGCGCTGCTCACTTGAGGCTTATCGTCAAGGGATTCTATTGCTAATTTATTAACTCTCACAGGCAATGCTTTGGTTTGCAGTTGTTGACGTGGTTAGAGGGTAAATTGTTTGGGGTAGCCTTATGGCTGTTGTGGCGTATCTAAATGATTTGTTCTTTTTGAATTAAATATTAGCAGCTTGTTTTGAGTGTCAGCTGTTTAGTTAACTTGCTAATAGTTGAAAGTGTTGCCCCATTAACGCTTTTGTTAATGGAGCACTTTGGCTATTTAACCGCAGATTTAATGGCAGTATCACCGTCAAAAAGTTCAAAAATACGGTTCTTTTCAAACGAATTGGTTGCGATATGCAGCAGTGCATTGGCTACATTTTCACGACTAATTTTAGCCTTATCTTGGTCATCAGGGCGCTGTGTTGTCACTTTCATTGATGCGCTTTCATCAGTGAGCGTACCCGGGCGAACAATGGTGTAATTTAAACCACTACTGGCAAGGTGTTCATCGGCCATGTGCTTGGCAACTAAGTATGGTTTTAAATCACTTTCTATTGCGTCAGGGTTATCTGCACCTATTGAGCTGACCATAATAAAGTGCTTAACGTTATTGTTTTTTGCGTAATTAGCCGCTTTTGCTGCAGCCCATAGATCAATTAATAGTGTTTTGTCGTCGCCGGTGCTTCCACCAGAACCAGCCGCAAAAATTACTTGATCACAACCTTTAATAGCTTCACTAAAATCACCTTCTAAATCTTGCTCTACAATATTTAAAAACGGGCTTTCTAAATCACTTAGCTTAGTTTTATCACGAACAAGGGCGGTAACATTTTGTTCGTTCTTAAGTAATAACTCCGTTGTCATTTTACCAATTTGACCACTAGCGCCAATAATTAAGGTCTTACTCATAATTAACTCCTTTCACTTGTTAGTAAATGTATTTGCTTACAAGTAGACCTTGGGCTTAAAAATTGTTTTTAAAGGGCAAAAATAGACATTAACGTATTAATTTTAAAAAACATTTAATATAAAAAGAGTACCTTAACTGAGTATGAAAATGAGTAGTTATATTTGTGTTTTTCTATAATATTTTTTCAATCATTATACTCACTTCGGTCACATAGTTACGGTGGTATAAGCTAATACGTACTTTACGATTTTGGTAATTGTAATAAAGGGTGCGGTAGTTTTCACTGCCGGTTATCTTCAATGGGTCACCTAATTGTTGCTGATAAAAGTCTGTAATGGAGGAAATAGACTGCGTTAAATACCCAGTTTTAACAAGTGGGTATTCATCTGTTACTTCCATAGTTGTTACAAACTCATCTGGCACTGCAATATCAATAACATTTATGGCAAGTGTTTTAAAAGAGGTAAACAATAACAGCGATAGTATAATTAATTTTTTCATTGTGACTCTTTAAGTTCCTTTTATTAAGAACAGTTTACCCAAATAGTGGGCTTTGTCATTTATATTTTATTACGAATTAAATCTCTTACAATAAAGCGAGCGGGGTGTATAGCTTGGCTTACTCGCTCGCTGAGTGGGCGCGGCTCGTTTGCTAAGCAGCTAATAAAATGTTCAGCACACAGTGGTGCGCTGCACAAGGCACGAGCTCCAAAGCCCGTAAAAATATGTAGCCCTTGTTGAGGGTGATTGAGAGGCAAATATTGATAACGCTTACCCAATCTCAGGTTTGCAAATGCATTTGTAAAATCGCTTTGTTCACACCATTGCCCAGCCATTGGCAAGTGGTCGATGAATGTGCACCTTACTGCTGCTTTTGCAGAGCTTACTTTTCCTAACGTTGTAGCAAAGTCGCTATGATCGTAAAAGTTTATGAGTTGAGCACGGTTAGTGTGGTTATCCTCATCTGAAACATGGCGACTTTTACTGTTTTTATCAAATGTAGCGCCCATGCAATGATGGTCTAAATAAGCTGGTGTAAAGTAGCCTTTATGGCAAAGTACCGTTTTAAGCTTTCGAGATTCAGGACTTGCTTGAACATGCGATACTTGCCCGCGCACGCCTACAATAGGAAGTGATTTTGTTTGCTCAAATGTGTCGCTGTGCTCACCTGTGCAAATAATAACATCGCTAAATGGGCCAAACTGTTGATTATTGCTTGTTAAAACCCAGCCGTTTGCTGTTTTTTCTATGTTTACTATATTGCAATTAAAGTGGCTGTTGTGGGGCATTAGCTTATTGGCCGCGCCTAGCATTGCATTAACGAGTTGTGGTGGATTAACCCAGCCACCTTGTTCAAAATAAACACCAGGGTACCCAGTTTGAACGCCGGCTATTTCATCGCCTTGCTCTGCGGTTACGTTTTGCATAAGTTGCTTTGGCCAAAGTTGCTTTTGAGCAAGGTTTTTGTGTTTATCAGCAAGGGGCTTTTTTACTGCATGTTGCAAAACACCACACCATTGATGATCAAAGCTAAATCCATCATTTAATAATTGCTGGTAAACGCGCTTTGCGTATAAAAAACTATGCGCAAAAAGTTCACTATGCGGTGAATCTTTAGCTTGTAAATGAGGGTACACCGCGCCTTGCACATTATGTGACGCGCCCATGGCTGGCTGCGGGTCTTTGCAGAATAATTCAGCGTTTATACCGCGTTTAGCAAGGCTGTATAAAATACAACTACTGGCTATACCGCCACCAATAATAGCGACGTTATTAAGTTTACTATCGTCTTGATTAAAGTAAGGGGGGGCTGATTGAGCCGTGTTTGCATGTGGTATTTGGCCTATTAGCATGTCTCTTTTTTTGCCAAAGCCTTTGGTTTTAATTGTATCAAACCCGGCTTTTATTAAACCACGGCGCACAAAACCTGCAGCTGTAAACGTAGCTAGAGTTGCCTTTGCTTTTGAAATGTCAGCCATGCTATTAAATAAGCTTTGCTGCCACATTTCAGGGTTTTTGCTTGGGGCAAACCCATCTAAATACCAGGCATCTACAATCCCTGTTTGTGGGTAGCTCATTGTATTAATAGACGCGAGTGCATCGCCAAAATATAAGTCGAGGACAACACGTCCGTTGTCAAACTCAAGTCGGTGACACCCTTGTAAATTAATAGGGTAATGGTTGACGAGTTTTTCACTTAATTTTTGTAATGAAGGCCACGCTTGAAGCGCTTTACTTAAATCGTTAACTTTTAATGGGTATTTTTCAAACGAAATAAAGTGAAGGCGTTTTACACCTTTATCTAATTGATTTTGTGGTTGTTGACGTGCAATATGATCGTTAAAGTGTTGCCATGTATTTAAAAAATTTAACCCAGTACCAAATCCTGTCTCTGCTATTACAAAGTGGGGTTGGTCATGAGTTTGTAATCGAGTTTCTATATTATTTTGCTCATAAAACACATAATGCGATTCGGCAAGACCGTCGTCATTCGAAAAATAAATATCACCAAAGTCATCAGCAAATGGTGTACCTAAATCGTTAAAGTGTATATGTGCGTTTTTAATCATAATTTTTAAATTTACAAAATATATTTTTCATTATTTTACGGGTTTTCTTTGTAATAGTCTGGCGTTATTTATAAGCTAGCAGTTCAGAGTACAAGTGTACGCTAGAAAGCTGACCACTTAAGTGATTAAATTCGCGTAAAATAAAACGCAATTAAGTATTAAGCTAAGGGAATCACCCATGAGAAGAGCCGTAATTACCGGTATCGGTGTTGTATCAAGCATTGGTAACAACAAAGAAGAAGTTTTAGAGTCATTAAAAACAGGTAAAAGTGGTATCGCTTTCAACCAAGAGTTTGCTGACTACAACTTGCGCAGCAACGTATCAGGTAAAATTGATATAAACGTTAAAGACCATGTTGACCGCAAAGCAATGCGCTTTATGGGTGATGCTGCTGCGTACTCTTACATTTCGATGACTCAAGCAATTGAAGACTCAGGGTTATCAGAAGAGCAAGTCTCAAACGAGCGCACGGGTATTATAGTTGGCTCTGGTGGTGGTTCATCTAAATGGCAAGTAGAAGCCGCCGATATTTTGCGTGAAAAAGGCGTAAAGCGTGTAGGCCCTTACATGGTGCCTCGCACTATGGCCAGTACAACTTCAGCATGTTTAGCGACTCCTTTTAAAATAAAAGGGGTTAATTATTCAATTAGTTCTGCATGTGCTACGTCGGCGCATTGTATTGGTAATGCGGTTGAACAAATTCAACTTGGCAAGCAAGACGTTGTGTTTGCTGGTGGCGGTGAAGAACTTCACTGGACGCTTGCAATGGAATTTGACGCAATGGGTGCACTCTCTACTAAATACAACGAAACACCAGAAAAAGCATCGCGCACATATGATGCTAACCGTGATGGTTTTGTTATTTCTGGCGGTGGTGGCATTGTAGTCGTAGAAGAGCTAGAGCATGCATTAGCACGCGGTGCGCATATTTACGCTGAAATAGTAGGGTATGGTGCTACATCTGATGGGTACGATATGGTTGCTCCATCGGGTGAGGGTGCTGCACGTTGTATGCGTCAAGCAATGCAAAATGTAGACTGCATTGATTATCTTAACACGCATGGCACATCAACACCTGTTGGTGATGTTAAAGAGCTTGGTGCAATTCAAGACGTATTTGGTGGTAACTCGCCCATGATCAGTGCGACTAAGGCAATGACGGGTCATGCCCTAGGGGCTGCCGGTGTGCATGAAGCCATTTTCTCTTTGTTAATGCTTGAGCATGGTTTTGTAGCACCTTCAATTAATGTTGATGAATTAGACGAGCAAGCTGTAGGTTTAGATATTGTTACTGAACGCAAAGATGTAGAGCTAAATACAGTGATGTCTAACAGCTTTGGCTTTGGTGGTACAAACGCCACTTTGGTAATGAGCAAATACAAAGCTTAATTACCTACATTTGTTTTTTCGGTAAAAAAAAGGTAAGCCACAATGGCTTACCTTTTTATTATAAAGGGAGTTATTCCCCCTTACTGTGTTCTTCGCGAGCTTGCTCAATTTCGTCTGCAATTTCTTGGGCTTTTTGCTTGGTTTTTTCTGTTAATTCACCTGCGGCTTCTTTACTTTTTATCCATGCATCGATAGCAATTTCCTTACCATCGTCGTACATGTCTAAGCCCATGGCTTTGCTTTGTTGAAGTAACTCGTTTAACGACTCATCATTTTTAAGATCGTGTGTTGTTTCTTTTACTTCATTCCAGGCATCACCTAGTTTTTCTTGCATTTGAGCGCTTTTTTCTTTTGTTTCTTCTTTTACTTCTTTAGCGTCTTCACAACCGGTTAAAGTAATTAAAGTGCCTAATAATGCTAAACCTGCTAATTTGTTCATATGCTATCTCCTCAAGAGATTAATAGTTAATTCCAGATAATTATAGAGTAATGAAAATGAACGTTCCCGTAACAGAGCGGTTAAAGTTTAAATTAATGAACGAGCATGATTGGCAACAACTATATGAGCTTGATCAAGACCCTGCAGTAATGCAATTTTTAACGCGTGGTGTGCCTACAAGTAAAAAACAAATTAGAGATGAGGGGATACCGCGTATGCTTGCATACCGCAATGCTAAAAAGGGTTGGGGGCTTTGGTCTGTGACAACTAAAGACACCAATACATTTATTGGTTGGGTCCTTTTAAGACCTATGGATTTTTTTAGTGAACAACCAAACTTTAGTGATATTGAAATTGGTTGGCGCTTTAAACAAATAAGCTGGGGGCTGGGATATGCAACTGAAGCCGCGAGAGCATTATGCGCAGAGCTCACCAAACAGCCTGATGTTAATTATATTAGTGCCAGTGCGTTAGCAGATAATATAAGTTCTATAAAAGTAATGAAAAAGCTTGGACTAACGTTTGTCAAATCTTACACGCATACTGATGAGCAGGGTGACTTACCTGCTGTTTTATATTCTAAGCGCCTAAAGTAAGACTAAAATCTGCACCTACAAGGATTGACCTAGCCATAAATGCTGTGCATAAATATGGGAAGGTTATACTGCTTATTATTTTTAACTTAACTTTTAAGTGAAACTTCCAACAACTAAAACAATAATTTAAGGACGTTATATGGGCTTATTTTTTTCGCCAACCAAGCTAGTGATAACGAGTGTACTTGTGTTTCAATTCAGTGCATTTCATGTAGCAGCCAAGCAAGTTGCGCAAAGTGCTGTTGCTATGCCTGACTCGTACAGTGCTGATACGGCTAAAAATATATTAGAGCTGGGCGGAAATGCCGTAGACGCAGCTATAGCAGCACAGTTTGTATTGGCTGTAACCCTGCCTGAAGCTGGTAACATTGGTGGCGGCGGATTTATGCTGATCCAAAAAGATGGCAAAAGTGATTTTATAGATTACCGAGAAACGGCTCCAAGCGATGCACACCGAGACATGTACTTAGACGAACAAGGCAATGTAATACCTAATAGATCTATTTATGGCATACACGCAAGTGGTGTACCTGGCAGTGTTGCGGGTATGTGGTTAGCTCATAAAAAACACGGTACTGTAGAATGGAAAAAATTAGTACAACCTGCCGTTACTTTAGCTGAGCAAGGTTTTATTGTGCCACCAAAATTGGCGCAAGGGGTTAGTAATTACATAAGCTATTTAAACGAGCAACAAATAGATGTTAACTTCGAAAAATATTTTGCTGGTTTAAAAGCCAATGAAAAATTTGCACAACCTGAGCTGGCAAAAACATTAAAGCGAATTCGCGATGATGGACAAGCAGGGTTTTATGAAGGCGAAACAGCCAATATTATCGAAAAATTTATGCGTAAGCATGGCGGTATTATTACCAAAGCTGATTTAAAAAACTATACGGCTAAGTCGCGCACACCATTAAAAGCAAGTTGGAACGGGTATGAAGTGCTTACTTCGCCGCCACCCAGTTCAGGCGGTATTGCAATTTTACAATGGCTAAAAATGTATGAACTGCAAAAACTAAATAATGAAGTGGCTCATAATTCGTCGTCTTACGTGCATTTGCTTTCTGAAATAGGTAAACGCGTGTTTGCAGACCGAGCAGAGTACTTAGGTGATCCTGACTTTTTTGATGTGCCAGTAAACGCATTACTCAATGAATTATATTTAAAAAAGCGTATGGCTGATATTTCATTAACCGCGATTTCAACAACCGAAAAAATAAAGCCCGGACTGAAAGAAAGTGAACAAACCACACATTTTTCTATTGTTGATAAAATGGGGAATGCCGTAGCAAATACCACAACTATAAACTTAGGGTTTGGTAGTGGGGTTGTAGTTGAAGGCGCCGGGTTTATTTTAAATGATGAAATGGACGACTTTAGCGCAAAACCGGGTGTTATGAATGCGTTTGGTGCGTTAGGTGGTAAAGCTAATGAAATACAGCCACATAAACGTATGCTTAGCTCCATGACACCGACCATTTTATTAAAGGATAACACAGTAAAAATGGTAACCGGCTCACCTGGTGGTACAACGATTATTAGCTCGGTTTACCAGTCAATTTTAAATGCAATAGAGTTTAATATGAGTGCAGAGCAGGTGGTTAACGTGCCTCGCTTTCATCATCAGCTGTGGCCTAAAAACGTTATACGTGTTCACGAAGGGTTAAATGATGCGGTAAGAGTAGAGCTTCAAAAAATGGGTTACACAATTGACGAGCGCCACTTTGGTGACATGCATGTGATTATTAATAAAGATGGGGAATTAGATGCTGCGTCTGAAAATTCAGGAAGAGGTAAATCAATCGTTTTTTAACTAATTAAAATTAGATTTAAAAAACCGCTTAGTATGTACTAAGCGGTTTTTTATTTACTATGGCTTAGAGCCAGCGAATTGCGTTGGTTACTCGCTCGTTATAGGTATCTAGTGGTGCACCCACACTGGCAACCAAAATGGTATCGGCCTGCGACCCGCGATTGATTTGGCCTTCAAAGCGCTCATCTTGGAAATGATCATTTCCCAAACCAAACGATTTATTTTCTGAAGGTACAATAAATACCGTCATTGGACCAAAGTCCGATTCAAAAATTAAATGTAAGCCTCTTTCCCCTTTAAAATCACAAAACATAGCGTAAGTTATATCGCCAGGAAGCTCATCTATGTGACCACCAAGTACGGCCAGTTTGTCATTGACACTTTGAAGGCTGATAGGGGATTTTTTATCAAGGGCATTTATTTCGTAGTACACATGCGCAAGTGCATGCTCGCCCGCTTCGTGGCCAATATGCTGCTCTGAGCTGAAAAAGAACGCACTCACTGCGACCATGAATGATGCCGCTAAGGCAAGGTGCACACGGTCAAACTTAAAACGCGATTTAGCGTCAACAACATTGGTGCCAGCAGCTTGCTCTTCTTGTAAGGCTTTTTCTTTTAACGATGTATTTAAAATAATACGATCAGCTAAGTTATCAGGCACAGGTATATCGAGTGCATCTTGAAGGTGTTGATCAAATTCTTTCATTTCGGTAATAAAACTTTGTCGCTCAGGGTTGCTCTGGGCAAACTCCATAAGTTCCTTATCTATATCGTTTGGTTGCGCAATAGTGCGGCGACGAAACTCAAGTTCATCCATTATTTTGATGCCCCTTTAAGTTGTTCATCATCACGGCTTAAAGCCTCTTTAAGTTGGTTTCTAGCACGGTATAAACGAGTCATTACCGTGTTTTTATTTAAATCGAGTATGTCGGCAATTTCCTCGCCGGTGCACCCCATTACGACCTGTAATAATAGTGGCTCTCTGTATTCGTCAGATAGCAATCCAATTTGTCGTTGAATAACGGTTTGTTCCATTTCATCATCAAGTGAGTGGCTGGTTTCATCAACTAGCGTATCGTTTTCTACATCACTGTAATCAAACTGTTTACGTTCAAATCGTCGTGCGTTTTCTCTGCGTAAAATAGTCAGTAACCACGGTTTTGCTGCTTTTTGATCGAGTAAAGAATCAAGTGAGCGCCAAGCGCGCAAAAATGTCTCTTGTACTAAATCATCAGCTATGTGCGGATCACGGCACAACCAGTATGCAAAGCGGTAAAGCTCTTTATTATAAACGTGAACTAAGGCTTCATAACGTTTTTGTTTCTCTGCCATATCGATTAAGACCTGATTATTTGATTTTTTATTTCCCAGCATAAGCACTTTTTTACTACTATATTTTTATTTAATGAAAAAAGACTCATACGTAACTTTATTTTAGCTATAAAGGTCTTTTAATACAGTTTGTTGCGAATTTGATGCTTGAGCTTGCTCACTCTCAAGTATTTTTATAATAGCACCAAGGTCACTGTTTGTAGCTTTATTTCCATACAATTGCGCTTGTAATTGAATTACCTCAGTACTCAACTGTGAGTTATTAATCTGTCGGCATAACTCATCAATAGCGCCGGTATCCTGTTTGGTTATTTGTACAGCGTAATTATTTAGCTCATTGTAAAAGGCCTTAACATCACCTGCTTTTTGTATGTTCAACAGCTTTTTTAAACTTGGCTGGCTGCGTGGAGTAGGTAATGGCTTCACTTTTTCAATGGTATTTATATTAGAACGGGTAACCCAATAAAAAATTGCAGTGCCAATCCATAAAATATATCCCAGTAAAGCAACAGGAATAAGCCATAGTGGCGTGTAGCTGCGAGCAGTTTGCATTTGGGCTGATGTATTAGCGTCAGCTTTAGTTTCATCAACGGGTGTGTTCTCAATACTTTGCTCTGTATTTACAGGGGTATTAACAACGGTGCTGCTTGGCGTTACAGTAATTTTACGCGCTGGGAGCGTGGCAAAACTAATACGGTTAATTTTAGTATTGAACCAAGGTAATTTAATTTCAGGTAAGGTGTAAGTGCCCGGTGTTTGTGGCAATAATGCATACGATGCAGTTTGTTGCGAAACAACACGCCCATTTCTTACTGCGTTGTTGTTCTCTTTTTGATCAGGGTAGCTACGGATCCCATTTATTGTTGGCATTTCTATATCTGGGAGTTGCTCTTTGGTGACGCCAAGCGCTGTAAGTGTAATTGTACGAGTTATAGGTGTACCGACTTCAATGGTGTCATCACTTGGTTGCCATTCTTCACCAAGGTTTACCAGCTCACTGGGCAACCATGCTCCTTTGTAATCACTGGGAATAGGTTTAATTTCTATTTGTTGGTCTTCGCCAATTGCAGATACTTCCAACTGGCGATAATTTTGTTGCACTCGGCCCTGAAATACGGGGGCAGCAATAGTATAAGGACCACTTTTTTGGGGTTGAATCAAATACTCTCGAGTAATAACTAGGTAGCGTTTACCATCAACTAATTCGTAACTTTCTGTCTGTTTACCTAGTTGTGTTAGCTGTGCATCTTCCATGCTCGGTGTGCTTAAACTACCATCAAGTAACTCTTTAGCTAAGTATAGTTTTAGTGTGTAAACGCCTGCTTCTTGCACATAAAGTGAATTGCTAGAAAGTGATGTTTTTACAAAAATGTCGTTATTATTGTCAGCGTTTGCAGCACGTTTTGTCACGGTTAAATCAATTGGCTGCGAGCTTAATCCACTTACCGTAAATGAGGGGATAGTGTACTGCCCCTCTGTGCGGGTCATTAATTTAACGCTCCACGTAGTTTGTTTATTAATGCTACCGTTTATGATGTTAGTTCGCGTACTTAAACTTGTTGGGCCGACTACAAAATCTTTCAGCAGTACAGACGTATCGGGTTGTTCACCTTTCACGTTATCGTCTACTGATATATTGAGCATAAAAAACTCCCCCGCCAAAACAGGGTTTTTATCTACGCTCGCTTGAAGTTTTGTCGCTGCGAACGAGGGGATCGCGCATAGTAGCAATAAACAGCAAAATAATCGCATTACCATGATTTTTCTACTCCTGTAGGGCGGCGTTGATATTGTCTTTTTTGGGCTTCGAGTTGCATTTTATTCCGTAGTAAAATTGCCGGGTCGTCCGGTACTTTTCTGAGTAACTGATTAAGCTGCTGGGCTTTTTCTTTTTCTTCATTTGTAAGCTCACTGGCTTGTGCTTGCATTGCCTGTTGTTGCGCTTTTTGTTTTTGCTCGTCGCTAACGGGTTGCTCACTCATTGCTTGCGATTGGGGCTGTTGCTGGTCAGGCTGTTCAGCGTTTTTATTTTCGCTTTGTTCGCTTTGTGGTTGTGCTTGCATATCAGGTTTATTTTGCTCCTCTGATTGCTCACCGGTTTGCCCTTGCTGATCTTCAGAGGGTTCAGACTCTTGCTCTGATTTTTCGCTCGCATCGCTCTGGCTTTGGTTTTCACCTTTTGCCGAGTCGTTTTGCTCATTATTTTGTTGCTCTTGCCCAGATTGTTCGTTATTGGGTTGTTGGTTTTCTTGATTTTGAGATTCATCACCACTTTGTTCTTGCTGGTTTTGCTGTTCTTGTTGATTCAACAGCTGCTCAACTAAGGCTTGGTTATCTGCGGCTTGACTAAAATCACTTTGCAGCGTTTGAGCATGCTTATAAGCGTTTATGGCCTCTTCAAGTTTGCCCGCTTTGGCAAGTGCATTGCCATAGTTATAGTAACCTGTGGCGGACTTATCTTGACCAAATGCATCTAAAGCGGCGTTATAATTGCCTTGTTTGTAAAGCGCTGCGCCTTTTAATTGGTTTGACTTCGCGTTAGCGGCTTTGTCGTATTCTTCATTTTTATAGGCGGTGAGAGCCCGTTGGTCTGTATTTTTTAATAGTGTAGGGAGCTCCAATGCATACGCGTTTTGCTGAGGTAAAAAGGTAAGCAACAAAACCGCGCCTAAAAAGGCAGAGCGCCTGAATAAATACAAACCAAATGGTAACAAGAGCAAAAGCCCGTAAATACCGGCATCAATACGCCACAGTGCTTGGCTTTGTGTTTCATCTTTTAATAACTCACTATTAGCCATTGGCGAAAACGTATTTATGTCGCTATTACTTGGTTGATAGCGTGCAAATTTCCCGCCACTGCGCGTTGCTAAGCTTTTTAGTTGTGAAATATTTATAGTCGGGACCACAATTTGACCGTACCGGTCTTTTAAAAAACCACCTTCAGGTAACTTTATAGGCGCACCTTGCTCTGACCCGACACCATAAATGTTGAGTCTAAATGTTGTGTTATTTATAAAGCTTGTTACATCGCTTTGTTCTTCTTGTTCTATACCATCGGTTATTAAAATAATATCGCCATCAATATAACCTGCCTGATTTAATAACTCTTTTGCCATATCTAGGCCAGCTAAAACATTAGAGCCTTTGTCGGGCATTATATCGGGGCTTAAGCTTGGAATTAAATTGCTGAGTGTTGTGGCATCATTGGTTAGTGGCGATATGGTATACGCAGTGCCAGCATAAGCAACTAGCGCGGTGTCACCTTCTTTAAAAAGCTCAATCATATCAAGGGATTTAAAACGAGCTTGCGTTAACCTGTTTGGTAAAATGTCGGTGCTGTACATTGAATAAGACATATCCATAACGATGACACGAGCACTTTTGCTTTGAAAAACGGGTACCTGTTTTTTTTCAAAGCTTGGGCCTGCACTGAATAAAACCCCTAAACTGCAAAATACAGCTATCAGCCAAAGTGGTTGGCTGGCTTTTGTGTTGGTATCACTGATGACAAATTGGGCTAAGTGCGATGCAATTAATTGCACGTCTGTGGTTTTTTTATGCTTAATTAACGCTACAAAAAATAGGCCAATTGCAGGTATAAGCAGCCATAAAATGGCAGGGCGAATAAATTCAAAATCCATTAGTTTGGCTCCTTTAATGCGCGCAATGTACTTAGCATCACGTTTAAGCTAATTAGTAAAATGGCAATAAGTAGCGGGTAATAAAATAATGAGCTTTGTGGGCGAAAGGTTTTTTCGTCCGCACTAATGGGCTCTAGCTTATCAAGCTCTGCGTAAATCTGTTTGAGGCCCGCTACATCCTTGGCTCTAAAGTAAAGGCCGCCGGTATCGTCAGCTATATTTTTTAGTAGGCGCTCATCTAAATTACTTCCGCCTGAGCCACCCATATTAAATAGGCTAAAGCCACGTGGGTTATCAGAGCCGACACCTATGGTATAGACTTTAATGCCCTCTTCCCGGGCGAGTAATAATGCGTCGTCAGGGTTTAGGTTACCTGCAGTATTTTGCCCGTCGGTTAATAGCACGACGATTCGGTTGCTGTCTTCTTTACTTGCAAAACGTTTAACCGATAAACCAAGTGCATCGCCAATAGCTGTAGCGCGGCCAACTAAACCTATTTGTGCTTCGTTAAGCATTTTAGTTACCGTTTTTAAATCGCGCGTTAAAGGTGTTTGTAAAAACGCCGTATCGCCAAACAAAATAAGTCCAAGTCTGTCGCCAGTGCGTTGTTCTATAAAGTCGCTAAGTACTGCTTTTACCATTGTTAAGCGGTCAACATATTGACCATTGTAGGCCATATCCTGTTCGGTCATCGAGCCAGATAAATCCACCGCAAGCATGATATCTCGGCCTTCATTTGGCAACAAAATAGGCTCGTCTAACCACGTGGGGTTAGCAGCTGCGCTGACAAGTAATAACCAAAGTAGCCATTCAAATAACGATAAACGACGTGATCGAGGTTCAATACTTTGATTACTCAAGCTGTGCTGAGCAAACCCCGGAATTCGTAAGCGAGTATTGTTAGTACTTGCTGCTGGCTTTAGTAATAAAAGCAGTAAAGGTAACGGAAGGAGCAAAAAAAGCCATGGCCAACTAAATTCAAACATATAGCGGCTCCTTTACTTTAAAGTTTTTGATTGCTTGTCGAAATTTTTCACTTAAATCGACATTGTTATTTTCGCTACTGTACAAGCTTAAAATTTCTTGCTCAGTAAACGTGAGTCCACTGAGTGTATTAAGGGTTTCACACCACTGCTTTGTAGGTTGTGTGGCAAGGTGCTTACCGTAATATTCAACAACCAGGCGTTTTAAAATAATATGTAAATGCTGGGGGGATTGCTCTTGTTGACTTAATGATACGGCATAACGTTTTGCTTTTTTAAATTGGTACGCTTTATAAAATGCATACACACCGGTTAAAAGCGTAATGCAAAGTAGAGCAATAATAACCCACCAAGCAGGGGCGAGTGGCCACCAATCAACTTGGTTAGGTGCTATTACATCGTGCAGGCCATCGAGTGGATTGGTTTGCATGGTTTATTTTCTCACAAGCTGCAGTTCAAGTGGTTCGGCTGCATTGAACGATATTAAATTAAGACCCGATTTAGTTAAGCGAGTAAGGCGCTTATTGAATGTATCTTCTGCATTTTTAGCAAAGCGCGCTCTAAAGGCATTATCCATTAGTGGCAAAGCAATATCTTGGCCATTTGTACTAACGCTTACAGTATTTTTATAAGCCGGTAATTGATGTTCAAATGGATCGCTAATATGACACCCAATAAGCTCGCAATGACGGCTAAGAATTTCAAGCTGTTTGAAGCTTGCATCGTCAAGAGAACTAAAATCTGATACCAAATACACTAAGCTACCTGGCTTTGCCAAATGATTAAGTCGCTTTAGGTTATCACTAAAGTTATTGTGGGCTTTTGCATCTATTCCCCCAAGGGCTTGCTGGTGGTTAGCACATAAATTGTGACAAAGCTTTAATACGGCTTTTTCTCGCGCGCTGGGTTTGAGCTCTAAATGAGCGTGCTGATTAAATACAATGCCGCCAATTCTGTCGCCACGCTGGCAGGCAGACCATGCAACTAAAGCACTAATGTGCGCAGCTTGCACTGACTTAAGCAAGAGCTTTGAGCCAAATAACATCGAGTTTGAAAAATCGGTAAATACAAATACAGGACGTTCTTTTTCTTCTTGAAAAAGTTTTGTATGGGTTTCGCCTGTCCGCGCTGTAACTCGCCAGTCAATTGAACGAATGTCGTCACCTTGCTGGTAATGGCGAACTTCGGCAAATTCCATACCACGGCCTTTATGCGGTGCAAGATATTGCCCTGCTAAAGTATTTTTAATTTTAACCTTAGGAGCAAGCTCAAGCAGTTGCGCTTTGGCTTTGTAATACATCAGCTCTTTTAGTGCTAAATTAACACCGTGGCTATGGCTTTGTTTCAGCCATACCTGAGGGTCTAATTGTTTATGCATAAATTAAGGTACAGCTACCAGTTCTACAATTCGGCTAATTACTTGATCTTTAGTAATACCATCGGCTTGGGCTTCGTAGCTCAAAATAATGCGATGGCGTAGTACATTATGAACAACCGCTTGTATGTCGTCAGGGGCTACAAAGTCGCGGCCCTGTAACCATGCAAGAGCACGTGCACATTTATCGAGCGCGATAGTGGCACGAGGGCTGGCGCCAAATTCAATCCAGCGGCCTAGTTGTTCATCTAATTGCGCGCCTTCTCGCGTAGCAATTATAAGTTGAACCAAATACTGCTCAAGAGGCTCGGCTAAGTACAAACCTAAAATTGCTTGGCGGGCAGCAAATAAATCGCTTTGGCTAATTTTTTGTAAAACAGCTTGTTGCTCTTTTAATGCTTCACCGCGCGTTAGGCGTAAAATGTCTAGCTCGTGCTCGGCGCCCGGATAACCAATACTTAAATGTAATAAAAAGCGGTCAAGCTGTGCTTCTGGCAGCGGGTAAGTACCTTCTTGCTCTAGCGGATTTTGAGTGGCCATTACTAAAAATAAGTCGCTAAGCGGATAGGTGTTTTTTCCTACCGTTACTTGGCGCTCAGCCATGGCCTCTAGTAATGCTGATTGTACTTTTGCTGGGGCACGGTTTATTTCATCAGCCAAAATAAGGTTATGAAATAAAGGGCCTTTCTCAAACACAAACTCGCTTGTTTGTTGGCGGTAAATATCGGTGCCAGTTACATCAGCCGGTAATAAATCGGGTGTAAACTGGACACGTTGAAACGAACCTTCAATCCCTTTTGCAAGCGCATTTACTGCGCGTGTTTTTGCAAGCCCTGGTGGGCCTTCAACTAATAAGTGGCCGTCAGCTAAAATAGCAATAAGTAGTGCTTGAGTAAGCTCTGGCTGGCCAATGATTTGTGTATCTAAGTACGTTTTTAATTGTGAAAATGCGTTAGCTGCCATAATAAGTGGACTGTCCTCGTCAGCTGGGTTAGTACCTAAATGGGTTAGGTTGCAAATACTGACCTATTTATAAGGTTTATAATAGGGTAACTCAAGAGTTAGACTGTATTTTTTAAAATAGTTCGTTATTTTTTAACGGTTTTTAGCGTACCACAAATCTTTGTAAATGCGTTTAAAAAAGCCTATTGTGTGATATGTAAACATGACTACTTTGTATAAATTTCAGTTTATCTATTGGCTTTAGCACACGGGTTGTTTAGAATCGAGGAAAACAAACAGGTCAGACCTGTCAGCGGGAGAGCATAAATGTCTGAGCAAAACATACTAAAAACACCAAAGGGTGATCGTATTGCCATTGTAAGTGGCCTTCGTACACCGTTTGCAAAACAAGCAACAGCATTCCACCATGTACCAGCACTTGATATGGGTAAATTAGTGGTTAACGAAATGCTTGAGCGATTAAATTTCGACAAGTCAGAAATCGATCAACTTGTATTTGGTCAAGTAGTACAAATGCCAGAAGCGCCAAATATTGCGCGTGAAATTGTACTTGGTACAGGCATGCCAGTTGGTGTTGATGCTTATTCTGTGTCACGTGCATGTGCTACCAGCTTTCAGGCAATTGCTAACGTAGCTGAGTCTATTATGGCGGGCTCTGTGAGTGTAGGTATTGCCGGTGGTGCCGATTCGTCGTCTGTATTACCTATTGGCGTAAGTAAAAAATTGGCAGGTAGCTTAGTTGATTTAAACAAAGCGCGTACTTTAGGGCAACGCTTACAAATTTTTTCAAAGCTGCGCTTAAAAGATTTAATGCCAGTACCGCCTGCAGTTGCAGAGTACTCAACAGGCCTTTCAATGGGTCAAACTGCTGAGCAAATGGCTAAAACACATAATATTAGCCGTGAAGACCAAGATGCATTAGCACATCGTTCACATTCACTTGCTACCCAAGCATGGGCTGATGGCAAGTTAAAAGATGAAGTTATGACGGCACATTTACCGCCATACAAAAGCTTTATTGAAGAAGATAACAATATCCGTAAAAATTCGACAGTTGAAGGTTACGCAAAGCTTAAGCCTGTGTTTGACCGTCAACATGGTTCGGTTACAGCCGCAAATGCAACACCACTTACAGATGGTGCCGCTGCGGTATTAATGATGAACGAAAGTAAAGCACGCGCGCTTGGTTACGAAATTTTGGGTTACGTACGTAGCTTTGCGTTTTCTGCAATTGGTGTGGAGCAAGACATGTTAATGGGTCCTGCGCATTCAACACCTATCGCATTAGACAGAGCGGGTATTACCCTTGCTGATTTAGATTTAATTGAAATGCATGAGGCATTTGCATCGCAAGCCCTTGCGAACATGAAGATGTTTGCTTCAGACAAGTTTGCGCAAGAAAAGCTAGGTCGTAGTAAAGCAATTGGCGAAATTAACATGGATAAGTTTAACGTGAATGGCGGTTCGCTTGCATATGGTCACCCATTTGCAGCAACAGGTGCTCGCTTAATTACACAAAGCTTAAACGAGCTTAAACGTCGTGGTGGCGGTTTAGCATTAACAACAGCATGTGCTGCTGGTGGTTTAGGTGCAGCCTTTGTATTGGAGAGCGCGTAATGACAGATTCAGTATTTAATTTAGCGGTAGACGAAAATAAAATTGCCGTTGTAACGATTGACGTGCCGGGTGAAAAAATGAATACCCTGCGTGACTCGTTTGCAGACGATTTAAAAGCATTACTTACGCAAGCACAAGAACATGCTGTTAAGGGCATGGTTTTTATCAGCGGTAAAAGCGATAACTTTATTGCAGGCGCTGACGTAAAGATGCTTGATAGCGTAGAAAAACGTGAAGATGCACTTGCTATTAGCGAGCTGTGTCATCAAGCTTTTTTTGATATGAAAAAACTACCATACACTACAGTAAGTGCCATTCATGGCGCTGCGCTTGGTGGTGGTTTAGAGTTTGCATTAGCGTGTGATTACCGTGTTGGTACAGATAGCGATTTAACTAAAATTGGCTTACCTGAGGTTCAACTAGGTTTATTACCAGGTGGCGGTGGTACGCAGCGTTTAACTAAAATAGTGGGTATTCAAAAAGCACTTGAATGGATGCTAACTGGTAAGCAAATTCGTCCTAAGCAGGCAAAAAAAGCCGGTGTTTTAGATGATTGCGTACCGCAAAGCGTACTTTTAAAAGTGGCAAAAGAGTTTGCTGCCAAGAAAAAGCCTCAAACTAAAGAGCCAAAGCTCGATAAAGTAAGCAAGCTATTAGAGTCAAACCCATTTGGTCGTAACTTTATCTTTAAAAAAGCAAAAGAAAACGTACTGAAAAAAACGGGCGGCCATTACCCAGCGCCATTGGCTATTATAAAAGCAGTACGAGCGAGCGTTGAGCTTGATGAGCTTAAAGCATATAAAACCGAGGCAGAAGGGTTTGCAACGCTTGTTATGAGTGAGCAATCTAAAGCGCTTCGTGGTTTATTTTTTGCAACCACCGAAATGAAAAAAGAGTGGCGCAACGATGACGCGCCAGCAGTGACTAAAACTGCCGTGTTAGGTGGCGGGCTGATGGGCGCTGGTATTGCCCATGTAAGTGCTGTAAAAGCGAAAGTGCCTGTTCGTATTAAAGATGTCGCAGAGCAAGGCATTAGCAATGCGATGAACTACACCTACAAAATTCTTGATAAGCGCCTTAAGCGCCGCATTATGTCTAAAGCAGATATGCAGTTAACAATGAACCGTATCACCGGTACAACTGACTACAGTGGCTTTAAACACATTGATTTAGTTATTGAAGCGGTATTTGAAGACTTAGCACTTAAGCAAGGTATGGTTGCAGACGTAGAACAGCAATGCCAAGAGAATACAATTTTTGCGAGTAATACGTCATCGTTGCCTATTTCTCAGATTGCGGCAAATGCTACACGTCCTGAAAACGTAATTGGCTTGCATTACTTCTCTCCAGTAGAAAAAATGCCACTGGTTGAAATTATTCCGCACGAAGGCACGTCTCAAGAGACAATTGCACGTGTTGTTAATTTTGCGCGTAAGCAGGGTAAAACGCCAATTGTTGTTAAAGACATGGCAGGTTTTTATGTAAACCGCATACTTGCACCTTACTTAAATGAAGCGGCTAACTTAATGCTTGCTGGTGAGCCAATTGAAAAAATTGATGCAGCCCTTGTTGAGTTTGGTTTCCCAGTAGGTCCGCTTGCATTACTTGACGAAGTAGGTATTGATATTGGCTCTAAGATCGCACCTATTCTTGAAAAAGAATTAGGAGAGCGCTTTAAAGGACCTGATGCCTTTTCACGTATGATTGATTCAAAACGCCTTGGCCGTAAAACGGGTCGTGGTTTTTATGATTACGAGAAAAAAGGCAAAAAAGTTGACGAGTCAGTGTACGAGTTGCTGGGTGTAACGCCTAATTCACGTTTAAACAAAAGTGAAATTGCTCAGCGTTGTGTAGCGCAAATGCTTAATGAAGCTGCGCGTTGTTTAGATGAGGGCATTATTGCAAGCCCACGTGATGGTGATATTGGCGCTATTTTTGGTATTGGCTTCCCGCCATTCCTAGGTGGTCCATTTAGCTACATGGATAAACTCGGTACGAGCAAAGTAAGTTCGGATATGTCTACGCTTGCTAATAGCAACGCTATATTTGCACCCTGTGAGTCGTTAGTATCAATGGCTGAGTCAGGTGAAACGTTTTATGGCGAGAAGCCAACACAAAACGAAACTGTTGCTGAAGTAGTAAAGCTAGAAACATCAGAGCAAGAAGCAGACGTTGTGCCTGAAGAGCAATCAGACGTTGCTAAAGATGACACTAAATAACGTTTAGCACGTATTAAAAAACCGCATTTTATATGCGGTTTTTTTGTGTCCTAACTAGGCTAAGTAACAGGCTTATAAGTAAGCTTAATCAGCATTTAAATGTTGCGCTATCATGTTACGGTCTTTTTCAGGCATGTTTTCCACGACTAAATTAAACGAATTATCAATCATGCGTTCAATTTCACCTTGGGGGATTGAACCGTCTAAAATAACCGTATTCCACAAACGCTTATTCATGTGGTAGCCGGGGATAACCGCGGGGAAAATATCGCGTAACGAAAGTGCCTCATCGGGATCACACTTTAAATTAAGCCACCAAATCACTTCACCGTTTTCGTTTGTTTCACCATCGTTACCAACAGCAAGTGTGGCGAACATTTTATGATTCACTTTATAGACATCAACCTCTTGAGCAAATGGTTTTGTAACCAACACAAGTGGCTTTTTGATTAAATACTCATGTACTTTTATTTGATCCATGATCCATTCCTTGAAGTCATACTAGGTAGATACACCATAGCAGTTTTTTAATGAATTGATTATATGTATTTTAGTATAAATATAGATTTTACAAGTCAATACAAGGTATAAGCCGTTTTAGCTCACTTTATTGTTGAACAAAGTTCAGTTCGTGGTATGTTTCTGGCAATTAAAAAAAATAATAGGATTTACACATGCCAAAGGCGAGTGAAGTAAAAAAAGGCACAGCTATTGAGTTTAATGGTCGTGTATTAGTAGTAAAAGATATTGTGCGCTCGGTTCCTCAAGGCCGTGCTGGTGGAAGCTTATACCGTATGCGTTTATACGATGTAGTAACCGGTGGCAAGGTTGATGAAACGTTTAAAGACAGCGATATGCTAACGCTTGCTGACTTAATTCGTCGTGAGGCTATGCTGTCGTACATAGATGGCGACGAATACGTGTTTATGGATAGCGAAGACTACACGCCGTATAACTTGAATAAAGATGCCATTAGTGAAGAAATTTTGTTTATCAATGAAGAAACCCAAGGGGTGCACGTTATTGTCATTGATGGAGCGCCAGTAGGGCTTGATTTACCTTCAAGCGTTGAGCTTGTTGTAGAAGAAACTGATCCATCTATTAAGGGCGCTTCAGCCAGTGCTCGTTCAAAACCAGCACGCATGTCTACTGGTTTGAATATATCTGTTCCTGAGCATATTTCAACGGGCGATCGCATTCGTATCAATACGGTTGAAAACAAATTTATGGGGCGTGCTGAAAAGTAGCGCTCATCAAATTATTAATTAAATTAAAAAGCTGCGGTTTAGCTAGGGTCTGTTAATCCTTCAAGGTTAAATTTGCAGCTGTCTGTTTGGTATGTAGGTAAGGCAGAGCCTATGTAGTGTGGTTATTCCCCATCAACTGGCGATAACGTCGCATTAATACTAAACAGCTGCAGCCCAAAGGGTTCTTGCTAAGGACTATTGACTCTTTGTTACCCAGTTTTTACTTAATCTACTAGGTTACAAACCTCGCGCCGCGATTAAATAGCCGCTGATTTGAACAAAATTTAATCTCAAAGATCAACAGCCCTAAATACGCTGCCTTTTTGTTAAAGGTGTATTGCTTTAAATTTAATCGAAGAAACGCTAAACTGAGCGCCAATTTAATTAGATAAGGTATGTGGTTTTGTGGTTTGTTTTACTTAGCAGTTTGTTTATCCCGCTTATGTACTTAGACACAATACAAAAAGGAATGCCCGTAAAGCGCTGGCTTGTGCTCAGTGCGCTGCTTGGCCCTTTGGCTTGGTTTTTATTTAACGTGCATTACAGGCGAGCCTGGCTGAGATATGTCGGTGTTAATACCTGCATGTGGCGCGCTTAGCTTATAGACGCCACATTACTTTTTTTAGAGCTAATTAAGCTTGGCGTTGCTTTACTTTGTTGTTGTTTTAAAAACTCAGTAAATTCGTCTTTAGATAACGGCTTTGAGTAATAATAACCTTGTACCGTTTCGCAATTAAGCGTTTTTAAAATGTCTATTTGATGTGCTTGTTCTACGCCTTCGGCAACGACATGCAAGTCAAGGTTGTGAGCAATCGTGACGATTGAATCGACCATATTTCGGCCGCGCTCGTTTTTCATATCATCAATAAATGCTTTGTCTACTTTTAGTGTATTTAGCGGAAACTGTTTTAAATAAGCCAAAGAAGAATACCCAGTACCAAAGTCGTCCATGGCTAAATGAATACCTCGGGCGCTTAACGAGCGCATAATATTAATGGCTTCGTTTGGATCATCCATTACTGTGCCTTCAGTGATCTCTAATTCTAAAAAGTACGATGGCAAAGCATTTTTTTGCAAAATAATATCAATACGCGACGTTAAATCAGGAAGGCTAAATTGTTTAGCAGACAAGTTAACAGCAACGCGCCCATTAAACAGTCCATCGTCCAGCCATTTTTTTACATCGCGACAGGCTTTGTTTAGAACAACTTCACCAATATCTATTATTTGACCTGTTTCTTCAGCAATAGGGATAAATACGCCCGGACTTATTATTCCTTTTTTAGGAGTAATAAAGCGGACTAACGCTTCCATGCCTGTTAACTTGCCCGTGCGTATATTCATTTTTGGCTGATAGTAGACTTCAAAGTGATCTTCTTTCAAACCAAAGCGCATTAGGTTTTCAATTTGTAAGCGTTTAACTGCTTGGCGGTTCATGGTGTCGTTAAAAAACAGGTAGCTGTTACCTTTCTTTTTAGCATGATACATTGCCGTATCGGCATTTTTAAGTAGTACCTCGGGTGTGTTTCCATCTTCAGGAAACAAAACAATACCAACGCTTGAGGTAATAGCCAGCTCGTGCCCTGCCATTTTAAATGGGGTGGAAATAGCCGCTAAAAACTGTTTTGCAGTGCGAGTGATTACATGAAGGTCGTTCGTATTTGACATTACAAGTGCAAATTCATCGCCTCCCAAACGATAAAACACATCGTTTTCGCGGGTGAGTTTATTTAATCGCATAGCAAGCTTTGCCAGTAAACTATCACCTAGTTGATGACCTAATGAGTCGTTTATTTTTTTAAAGTTATCTAAATCAAAAACAAGTAATGCATGGTGAGCGTCTTGCTGAACCAGTTTATGTAAGTTAGTAAAAAATAAATTACGGTTAGGCAGGCTTGTGGTGCGATCTCGATTTGATAAATTATGCAGCTGCGACTCTGCTTTTTTTCGCTCTGTTAAATCGGAATAAACAACCACGTAGTTAGTAATTTGGTTTTGCTCGTTTTTAATTTCATCAATTGATATTTCTATTGGCAGCAATACACGCTCATTATTGCGCAGTTTAATTTCTTGCTGAATATGCTCAGTTTGGCGCACTACATCGATAATGTTTTCAACGTAACTTGTATCGTATCCAGGCAAATTAAAATCTTTATTTAGGTATTGTTCGCGCATACCACCAAATAACGTTAAAAAACTGGGATTTATATCGACTAATTTAAAGTTCTTATCGTAAATTGCCAGCGCATCAGTAAACGACTCAACACATTTAGCAAACAGATTTAATCGTTCTTCGGTTGATTTTAACTGTGAAATATCGCGAACAGTGCCTGTCATTCTGAGCGGGGCTAGATTTGCATCTTTTTCAATAACCTTGCCGCGGTCAAGCACCCAATGCCACTTGCCAAATGTATCTTTAATTCGGTATGTGGCTTCAAAAAAAACGCTTTGCTCTGCAAAATGTTTTTTTAGTAGATGCTCAACATGAGGAATATCTTGTGGGTGTATAAGTCCTTTATTTGGTGGGAAACCCATAATAGTGGGGGAGTTCATCATGTATTTATCGTTAATACGAATAACTTCGCCTGTTTTTATATTCCAATCCCACAAGGTGTCACCACTGCCTTCAACGGTACTTTTTAAACGTTTTTCAGAGAGGCGAAGTTGGCGACGAGAGCGCCTAAGCTTGTATATAACAAATAATAGGTATGGCAAAGCGAGCGCAATAATAGCGCTCGACAATAACAGCAGAGTGTCTGAATTGTATTTAAATGAAGACTCAAATGCGTAAGTATCAAACGAGTAAGCAAGTAATACAGCGAATAGGTTTAGTTTTATTGTTTTTATTATCATTTTTTATTACTACTAATTTACTAATGACAATTTAAAACAAGGACATTCAAGAGTCAAAGAGAATGCGAGTAAACCGGTGTTTTTTGAGATTTATTAACTTTAGCGTTACTTAAAAGCTCGTATCTTGGCCTATCTTCATCAAAAAGTACCAGAGCATAATCTTTAATTTCTTGTAGAGTCAGCATGTTAAGTGCACAAAGCAATCGTTTTTGCATATCAAAATTATGATCTCTGTTACCTATGGCAAGCCATAAGCGTTGTGATCGCAAACGTAAGTTTTTATCTTTTTCTGCAATATGCGTTTTTAAACCATGCTTTTGTTGCTGCCAGCTATGCTCGTCTAGCTCATTGATATTACTTAAATATTGATTCACAAAGTGAGTATGGCGATGTAGCAAGGTTTTTGAGTCAAATTTAGGGGACTGTATATAAAAAGCAATGCCTGCCCGGGTGTTAAAAGGCGCGTAACCCGCACCAACCAAATAACCTAATTGTTGTGTTGTGCGCAACTCGTTAAAGTAGTCTTGGTTCATTAAATGATTTAACGCCATCATTTTAACTTTTTCGTTCACGTCATTGGTTTGTGCCTGGTAATACACAACCATGGCATGATCGTTACACGGTAACTCAATTTCATAACGTGTTGCTTTTTTTATTTCAAATAAAGGGCGTCTTAAATCGTCGATAGTTGTGGCATTCTGCAAATGTGCAGCCACCTTTTTTTGAAATTCTAAAGCATGATTTTCTTGCCAGTTACCATGTAAAAAAGACTCCACATGTAACGCCTTAAAAAAGTCTTGTCTAAATTCATTAAATTGCTGAAAACTTGTTGCTTTTAACGCTTCTGCTAAATCGTTAGGCTGTGGATTCCAAGGCATTAGTTTTGCACCTAAAATACTAAACAACTCACTAACAGGTTTGTTTTGGTTGCTGTTACGCCAATGCCTAACAAGTTGTTTTTTATACTCGGCAAAGCGCTTTGCACATATATCTACATTAAATAACGCATCTAAAAGTTCATCGACGAGTTCTAATTGGCTCGATGATAACCCTGCAGTATGTAGTGTAAGTCCCCCTTGGTGGGAGGTTAAATGATAACTTAAACCAGCCAGTTCTGCTGGGTAAAACTGCTCGCCAACACTATCCATAAATAAATCGGTAAATAAGCGTGTTAGCGCCATGTGCTTTACGTCTTTTACCGCAAAGTCAGAGTCCATAGCTAAATAAAAATGACCTTTCGCTACTCTAAATGTGCTGTCTTGTTTAAACCAAAAATCAAACCCCGGTTCTTTTACTAAAAGTGTGGGTTGCTCTTGGGGCTTTTCTATTTCGAAAAGCTCAACCTCTTTAGTGAGATATGGGTTTGCAGTGGGTAGGTACATATCTTTAAGTGGTTTATTGATATCACTAAGGGCATCAAGCCAACTAGGTGATACTTTTTCTACTTTATAGGGTGTGTTGTACCACGCAGTTTTATGCTCGGGTTCTACGTCAGGGTGAATGAGTACAATACGCATATTGTTAGGTTTTAACCATTGCATCGCCATTTCGTGCGTTGCTTTATTAAAGCCTTCCATTAGGTAGTCACCTTGTACATAGTTGCATTCGTCATAATGCTGCATATTGATGCTCAAACTACTTACCCAATCAATAAGTCGTGATTTTTCTTGGTTATCAAACGCAATTTGTAAAAGATTTTTTTTGTCTTGATATAAGCGGGGCAGCTTTTCTGTGTTGGCATTAATTAAACATATGTACTCAAAAAGCATTTCGATAATATCTTCAAAATATTCTATACCCTCATCGGTAAGCGCCATGCTGACATTAAAATCTTTAAAATTACTGCCGTTAATGCCCCCTCCCGCTGAAAGGGCATTTATCCAACCTTGCTCTTTTAAAATAGAATACAGTGAGCCTTGTCCTTCATAACCGAGTAAATGTGCAATAAAACTTACGGTTTTATGTCGGTAAAAGTCATCAATATTAGGCATGGCAAAACTAACGATTAGTTTTTGCATGTGTTTGTGTGGCTCTATGTGTAAAATTTTCCCTAGGTCTTGTTTTCGATAAAGTGGCTCGCTGATCTCAGGTTTTACAGATGCTTTATTTCCTAAAACTTGGCTAAAGTGAGCTTTTACCCAGGTTTGAAGAGTGTCTAGCTTTTCGTTTGCACATACTACTAATGTCATCCATTGTGCTTGGTAATGCTCATTAAAAAAGTCACAAAGTTCGTCGCTAATGCAGCGTTCTCTGTCTGCGAGTGTTTGCAGGTTACCAACAGAAAACTTAGCGAAAGGATGTGCAGGGTTAACCGTTTCTTTATGGGCCTGATAAATGCGACGGGCATCGTCCTTAATTTTTAATTTAAATTCTGCATCTATGGCATTACGTTCTTTTTCTGTCTCATTAGCACTTAACAGTGGGGCAATAAAAAAGCGGCTAAATTGTAGTAATGCGTGTTCAAACTCTTGATTGTTTATATCAAAAAAGTAGCAGCTGTGTTCTGTACCGGTCCATGCATTTGTGTTTCCGCCTGCTTGCGAAACAAAATTATTAAAACTTCCAGAATCTGGAAATTGGTCTGTGCCTAAAAAAAGCATGTGCTCTAAAAAGTGAGCAAGACCTTGCCTATCAGCAGGATCGTCAAAGTGGCCAGCATTTACAGCCATTGATGCTGCAGCCTTTGTTGAATCTTTATCTTGCACAAGCAATACTTTTAGACCATTGTCCAGTGTAAGGGCGCGGTATGCTCTATTATCATTGCGGCTGATATTCAAATGATGCTCCTGAAACTAAACGTTTACTTGATAACAACAGAGGATAACTTCAGGGCAGCAAGGGTGTGCTAAAAGATTTACCTGAATGTCGTGAAAGAACTATTTTAGAAAAAACAAGTTTATGTTGTTAATATAGCTGACAAGTGAGCAAACTGGCTACTGTTTATATTCTTTAATCGGTTGATTTTTTATGAAAACAATCTTAATAATGCGCCACGGCGAAGCTGCACCTATGCAGGCCGATGATGCGGCAAGAAATTTAACCCAAGTGGGTCATTTAGAAGCAAAAAAAATGGGGCGGTGGCTTGCCAATACGCAAAAACCGGATGCATTGTTAGTTAGCCCTTACGTACGAGCTCAACAAACAGCAAATGGGGTCGCTGAAAGCATCACGTTTAAATATAGCGAAACGTGTGCCGATATTACCCCGGAAGGCAAACCGCATGTTGCAGCTGATTACCTTGAAACACTCATCCAAATGCACCCCGAGTGTAATAGTTGGTTAATTGTAGCGCACATGCCAATAGTGAGCTATTTGGTTGATCAGCTTTGCCCTGGAAACATGCCTATATTTAATACAGGTGCTGTGGCTGTCATTCATTACAACGAAAATACGAATCGTAGCGAATATATAAATATAAACGCTCCTGCCGATTTATAAATTAAGAGACTAATATGGCCATTGAACGTCTTCAAACCGGTGCGCGAATGAGCCGCATTGTAAAGCACAACGGTACTGTGTATTTGTGTGGACAGGTATGCGCTGATGCTGAAAAGGGAATAACAGAGCAAACGCAAACCATGCTCGATAAAGTAGAAGCATTGCTAGATGAGGCTGGTAGCTCAAAAAAGCATATGTTAAGCGCAACAATTTATGTAAAAAGTATGGAATATTTTGCCGACATGAATGCTGTGTGGGATGCATGGGTACCAGAAGGTTATGCACCGGCACGCGCCTGTGTAGAAGCTAAAATGGCGCGCGATGCGCTATTGGTCGAAATTTCGGTAGTGGCAGCGCTAAAGGACTAATTTTGTATGAACAAAGCGCGGGTGGTACTTATAACCGGTTCTAGCCGAGGTATAGGGGCAGCCACCGCTGTTTATTTTGCGCGCCACGGATATGATGTATGTATTAACTATAAGACCCATTTAACTCAAGCAGAATACGTTGCCGATAGAGTAAGAAGTTATGGTGTACGAGCCGAACTAGTAAGGGCCGATGTATCTCAAGAGAGCGATGTTAACGATTTATTTTCACGTATAGATAAAGTATTTGGCCGGCTCGACGTGCTTGTAAATAATGCCGGTGTGCTTAAACCTCAAATGCCGCTGCTAAACATGGACGCAAAGCGAATTAACGAATTACTCACTACAAACATTACCAGCACATTTATATGTAGCCGAGAAGCCATAAAGCGTATGTTGCCCGGTAGCAGTATTGTTAATGTGTCATCGGTAGCGGCTAAAACAGGTTCACCTAATGAATACATTGATTATGCAGCGACAAAGGGCGCTATTGATACATTGACCATTGGTCTCGCCAAAGAGGTTGCTTGTAAAGGCGTGCGCGTTAATTGTGTTAGGCCAGGCCTTATTTACACTGATATGCACACAGATGGTGGTGAAGAGGGGCGGGTAGAACGGCTTAAAAGTAATCTTCCTCTACGTAGGGGTGGGCAACCTGAAGAAGTGGCTGCTGCAATATACTTTTTAGCCTCACATTCTACTTCATTTACTACAGGCACTTTTATTGATGTAGCTGGTGGCTTATAAATTAAAGTAAAACCGCTAACCAAAACGTTAAACTCACTACACTTAAGATAGTAGATAGCACCACCGCTCCTGCAAGCGTTGCTTCATGTTGTTTAATTTGACTCGCTATTAAATAGGCGTTTACGCCAACAGGTGAGGCACTTAATAAAACTAGTACGGTTAGTATTTGCGGGTCGAGCTTAAATATATACGACCCAATAAATAGTACGCCTGCCGGCAATATAATAATTTTTAAAATCGAGGCAATTAAAGCAGGTTGCCAGTTTGCTGCTATTTTATAAAACGCTAGGTTTGCGCCCAATACAAATAGCGCACAGGCTATTGCAGGGGTTGCTAATAATGCCAAACTGTCCGTTAAGTTTTTAAATAATACAATGCCCGAAACGTTAATGATTAAGCCACAACCAATACTTAAAACAATAGGGTTAAGCACCATGCTTTTGCCAAACTGTGACCACGAGAACGAACTGCTATTGCCCTTTGCCCCAATTAAATAGGTCAGTGCAAATAATAAAGTGCTGTGGAAGGTGATGATCATAAAAGCAATGGCTATTTTCTCTTTGCCCAGCGATGCAATAATGATAGGAATACCTACCAACACCATGTTTGAGTAACTAGCCGCAAGACCGAATACGCCGTGTTTTTGGTAATTTTTACTATTATTTTTATTCAAATAAAATCGGTCGACTAAAATACCTAATCCAAAAATACACAACGCCGGGATATAAAAACTTAAAAATGCAGAAAGACTAATGCTTTGCTTTAAGTCTATTTGCGACATATTCAATAATAAAAAAGCCGGCAAACTTATGTAAAAAGTAAATTTACTCAGCCCTGTAATGTGCTGTTTGTTAAAAAACGAAAGCCGGCAACAGCCATAACCCAATGCGACAATGAATATAAGTGGAAAAATAATAGAAACAATATGCACGTAATTACTTCCTAGTAATATGTTGGGTTAGCGTCTAAATTCATCGCTTTGTGGTAAGTTTATCAAAATAAGTACCGCGCCTTTACCGCCGTATTCAAGTGGCGCTTGATGCATTGCAATTACGTCTGGGTGCTGAACTAGGTACTGAGGAATTTTATGTTTAAGTATGCCACCACCAATTCCGTGCACAACACACGCACAATAATAATGTTGTTTTTTACATTCGTGAATGAGTCCTGCTAATTCATCTTTAGCAATTTCTTTGTTTAAGCCATGCAAATCAAGCGTTAAATCAGGTGCAAAGTCGCCTCGTCGTAATTGCTTAGGTAAATAAGTGTCGTGCCCTTCTTTTACATAATGGACAGTACCGTGGGTGTCTATATCGGGAATATATTCATCTGAGAAATAAAATTCAGATTGAGCCTGCTTTTTTTGCTGGGCAAATTGCTTTGCTTGTGACACCTTAGGCTTTGTATCAAAACGATGAGTATCTTGTTTAAATACTTTAGCGCCTGTGATCGTTTGGCGAAATAAGTCTATGTCGTCATTGCTTAGGGACGATGGTGATGGAGAGTCTTTTTTCATAACAATTACCTAAACAAAAAAACGTAAAAACGCAGCGCAAAAGGCGGTACAATACTTAAATGAGAGGCAATTGTAATTTGCTAAGCCAATATAGGCAATGCAATCGTCTTAAAGACTCAAAACAGTCAGTAAGCTAATACAGGTAAAAATATATGAGCGATTTACAAATTGAAGAAGCAACACTCGAAGAAGCTGTTGCAGAACTGTCAACTTTACATGACTGGTTACGTTGGACTACAAGCCAATTTGCAAGTAGTAGTATATTTTTTGGACACGGAACAGATAACGCGTGGGATGAAGCTGTGAGCCTGCTTTTACCAGCGCTTAGCTTACCCGTTGATGCACCAAAAGAATTAATGCATGCGCGTTTAACAAGTACAGAAAAAAACCGACTAGCGAGTCTTATTGCTGAGCGTATAAACGACTGCACTCCAGTTCCTTATTTAACTAACATTGCATGGTTTGCAGGTATGCCGTTTTACGTAGATGAACGTGTACTAATTCCTCGTTCACCATTTGCAGAACTTATTAGCAATCGTTTTACGCCTTGGCTTGTTGAGCCAAACTCGGTAAATCGTATTTTAGATTTATGTACAGGGTCAGGTTGTATAGCCATCGCACTTGCACAAGCATTTAAGCAAGCGCAAGTAGATGCTGTTGATATTTCGTATGAAGCGCTTGAAGTAACTGATATCAACATTAATGACTACATGTTAAGTGATCGAGTACTGCCTATCCAATCAGATGTATTTAGTGGCGTAGAAGGCCAAAAGTACGACTTAATTGTGGCTAATCCACCGTATGTGGATGCTGAAGACATGGCAGACTTACCGCGCGAATTTCATCATGAGCCAGAGCTAGGCCTTGCATCAGGGCACGATGGTCTTGATGTAACGCGTACTATTTTAAGCGAAGCCAGCAATCATCTAACCGATAACGGTTTGTTATTTGTAGAAGTGGGGAACTCTATGGTACATATGGATGCTTTATATCCAAATGCGCCATTTGAATGGATTGAGTTTGAGCAAGGTGGTTTAGGCGTATTTGTTATTAGCAAAAAACAGCTAGATGAGTATTTTTCAAAATAACACGATTTGCTTTAGGTTAATATGAGCTAACTTAAACGTAATTGAATACATGGCTGGGCATATTAGCCCAGCTAATGGTCGTCATTAGGAATGAGGAAAGTTAATGGCAGGTAATAGCATTGGACAGTTATTTAAAGTGTCCACTTTTGGAGAGAGTCATGGCGTTGCTTTAGGCGGCGTTGTTGACGGTACTCCCGCAGGTCTTGAATTAACAGAGGCCGACTTACAAATAGATTTAGATCGCCGCAAACCAGGCCAAAGCCGATATACCACGCAGCGCCGCGAGAGCGATCAAATAAAAATATTAGCAGGCGTTTTTGAAGGTAAAACAACGGGTACAAGTATTGGTTTATTAATCGAAAATACCGATCAACGTTCACAAGATTACGGCAAAATTAAAGACGTGTTTCGCCCAGGCCATGGTGATTACAGCTATTGGCACAAATATGGCCTTCGTGATTATCGCGGAGGTGGCCGTTCGTCTGCACGTGAAACCGCAATACGCGTAGCAGCTGGCGCCATTGCTAAAAAATATTTAAAGCAATTTCATGGTATTGAAGTAAAAGCATGCTTAAGCCAACTAGGTCCTATTAAAGCAGAAAGTTACGATTGGGAAGAAGTTGAAAACAACTTGTTCTTTTTTCCTGATGTAAGCAAGCTAGAAGCGCTCGATGAATATATGCGTGACCTAAAAAAACAAGGTGACTCAGTAGGCGCTAAAGTTAAGGTAATGGCAAGCAATGTACCTGTAGGGTTAGGTGAGCCTGTCTTTGATCGCCTTGATGCGGAGCTTGCGCATTCATTAATGAGCATTAATGCAGTTAAAGGTGTTGAAATTGGTGATGGCTTTGACGTTGTTGAACAAAAAGGCTCAGAGCATCGTGATGAACTAACACCTGAAGGGTTTACTTCAAACCATGCTGGTGGTGTGCTTGCAGGTATTTCTACAGGGCAAGACATAGTAGCGTCTATTGCATTAAAACCGACGTCAAGTATTACTATCCCTGGTAAGAGCATTAATACAAGCAACGAAGCGGTTGAGATGATCACCAAAGGTCGTCACGATCCGTGTGTGGGCATTCGAGCAATACCTATTGCTGAGGCTATGATGGCTATTACATTAATGGACCATTTACTGCGCCAGCGCGGGCAAAACCCGCATGTAAACCACGAACACGGGCCTATTAACGGCTCTGTATAATGGTTTGAATTTAGTCACTATAAAAGCGCGTTTTTCGCGCTTTTTGTTTATGTAAAATAGTTAATGTAGTTTAAGGCGCAGTTCAACTTTACCGTTATATAATTTTCCATAGAGGTAAATTATGCAGAATTCAATTCAAACACACAGTAAATACGCTAAACAAAAAGCAACCCTTGCGCGCCTTGCGCGTTTTAGCCAATTAACCGACAGTAGTATTCGTTTTCCTTTCACAAACTTTAGGTTTGGTATTGAGGCGGTGATTGGTTTTGTGCCCGTTGTAGGGGATGTGATAGGGCTTATTTTATCTAGTTACGTATTATTTGAGGCTCAAAAGTTAGGTATTAGCTGGCATGTTAAACTGCGGATAATTATTAATATGCTGATAGATTTTTTTATCGGATCAATCCCTCTTTTTGGCGATATATTTGATGCGTTTTTTAAAGCTAATACCCGAAATACACACATACTTAAAAAGCATATTACTAAGCAACTAAATAAAAACAGTAACGGGTAATTTTTAGTATTTATTTTGCGGTTAATTAATGTACAGTTGAGAAGTTCGTTTTTAACAAGGAATAGGTAATGGAATTATTTATCGGCAATAAAAACTACTCAAGCTGGTCATTGCGCGCATGGTACTTAATGAGCAAATTTGAATTGGAGTTTGATGAAATTCAGCTTGTACTCGATACCCCAGACTTTTACAGCGAGTTAAAAAAACATTTTACAGTTCAAAAGGTACCCGCATTAATTGATGGTGATTTACACGTTTGGGACTCACTTGCTATTTGTGAATACATTAACGATGCGTACCTTTCGCAAGTTGCCTGGCCTAAATACGTAACGCAGCGTGCAACTGCACGAGCTTTAAGCGCTGAAATGCACTCAGGCTTTATGGCGCTTAGAAGTGAAATGCCAATGAATATAAGGGCAAAGCGAAAAATTACACTTTCAGATGATGCTAAAAAAGACATCGCCCGCATCGACGACATATTTGCTAAACAGCAAGAAATTTACCCAAACCAGTGGATGTTTGGCGATTTTAGTATTGTTGATGCTATGTATGCCCCCATTGTACTGCGATTGAAAACTTATCAGGTAACCCTGTCTAAAGCCGCTAATAGTTATTGCCAACATGTATTAGCATGCCCTGTATTACAAAGCTGGATAACTCAAGCACTGCAAGAAACCGATATTGTTGATGCAGATGAAGCCGGGGTTGATGTAAAAATATAGGTCAGTAAGCGACTTTTACTTTAGCTATAAAAGCCCGTACAATTCGTCTCGTTTTTAGTGCGCCAAAAGGCGCTTTAACCGAGACGAATTAGTCGTATTATATGCATCAAATCGCTGATCTTATTTCTATTTTCGAAAACACATTTTACAAAAGCCATAATACAAGGCTGATCAAAGGTGATTGTGAGCCCGTGTACCTTCCCGCAACACAAGACACCCCTTATCATCAAATTGTGTTTGCACATGGTTTTTATGCCAGTGCCTTGCATGAAATAGCTCATTGGCTGGTCGCGGGCATTGATCGTCGACAACAAGAAGATTACGGCTATTGGTATTGCCCCGATGGCCGCGATAAACACCAGCAGGCTGAGTTCGAAAGTGTAGAAGTCAAGCCACAAGCCATTGAATGGCTATTAAGCACTGCAGCGGGTTTTCCCTTTAATGTATCGGTAGATAATTTAAATGGTGAGCAAACATGTCGTTTTGATTTTCAAAAGCGGGTTCACCAGCGCGTGCTTACGTTGATTGAAAGTGGTTTTAATGCACGAACTCAATCATTATTAATCGCGCTTACTCGTTTTTATCACACACCATGGCCAATGACTGCAAATCAGTTTGATTGGCAACACCCTCAGGAGTTTTGTGATGCAGTTTAAATTAGGTTTAATTATAAACCCTGTAGCAGGATTAGGCGGAAGTGTCGCCCTCAAGGGAAGCGATGGGGCGCAAACCGCAGCAAAAGCGATTGAGCTAGGTGCACAACCTAAAGCAAATAGCCGTACTAAAGCCGCACTAGAAATACTGTTACCGTATAAAGAGCAGCTTGTTATTTATACCGTAAATGGCGAAATGGGCGAACAAACAGCAAAAGCTTTAGGTTTTAATGTTGAAGTTGTATACAACACAGACGCAGTAACAACGCCGGATGATACCGAGAGTGCCGCACAGGTGTTAAAAAATGCCGATGTAGATTTAGTTCTATTTGCAGGTGGCGATGGCACCGCACGTAATATTTGCCATGCCATTGAAGATACTGTCCCAGTGCTTGGCATTCCTGCCGGATGTAAAATCCACTCTGGCGTATATGCCATTACACCAAAAGCTGCCGGGCGAGTTGTTGAAATGCTCGTAAAAGGCGAGTTAGTGACGTTAGCTGATGCCGATGTAATGGATATTGACGAAGACGCATTTAGGAAGGGCACAGTAAAAGCTAAACGCTTTGGCGAAATGCAAATACCCAGTGAAGTACGTTATGTACAAGCTGTAAAAAATGGCGGTAAAGAAACAGACGAATTAGTACTTTCAGATATAGCCGCTTACGTTGTGAGCGAAATGGACGAAGACACACTTTACATTATGGGTAGTGGTTCAACAGTCGAAGCTATAATGGAAGAAATGGGCCTTGAAAATACTTTGTTGGGTGTTGATTTAATAAAAGATCAAACACTTGTAGGCCAAGACCTAACAGCCGCCGACTTACTTGAACTTACCCATAAGAAAAAGACCAAACTTGTGATCACTTTAATTGGTGGGCAGGGGCATATTTTTGGTCGCGGAAATCAGCAGCTAAGCCCTGCGCTTATCCGCGCTATTGGCAAAGAGAATATTATTGTTGTTGCAACAAAAACCAAGCTACAGGCATTGAATAACCGCCCGTTAATTTGCGATACAGGCGACAACGAACTAGACGACGAATTAACAGGTTACATAAAAGTAACCACCGGATTTAACGACCATATTATGTATGCAGTAGGGCACCAATACCAAGATGAAACGGGTGCTATACAAAATCAGGAGATAAACAAATGACCTTAGTAAACTATATTGACGCGGCTCAACAGTATTATGATGATTTAGTTATCAAAGCAACGGATGACGAATTATTTGCAGGCGGCTACTTACGTGGTCATTTTGATCTTGCTGTAGGCTATGCTGAAGTTGAGCAACTTACTATCAGTATTGAGCAGTTAAACGAAACAGTAGAGCAAAGTCTTGTAAAAGCGTACCGTAACGGAGAACTTAACGAAGAAGACAAGGCACTAGTTGTTCGCTTATGGGAAGAAGTTAAAGCACTCGCGTAGTAACCAAATGAACAAAAAAAGCACGATTATCTTTGGTAATCGTGCTTTTTTTGTTTAACGTTCCTAAAATAGCTTTTTACGTTAATTTACTGTTGCGTATTAATGCGATATTGTTACTTAAATAAATTTTAATGAGCGAAATACAATGAGTAATAATCAAGATGCTTTACCTTCAGGAGTTGTTGCGCGCTTCTTGAATGTAGTTGAGCGGGTTGGTAATAAGCTACCTGATCCAGCAATTATATTTTTGTTTGCTATGTTATTAATATGGGGTTTGTCGTGGTGGTTTTCTGGCGTAAGTTTTGATGCAATTGATCCGCGTACAGGCGAAGCAATTATAATAAACAACATGCTTGCAAGCGATTCGTTGGCCACTTTTTTATCTTCAATGGTAAAAACATTTACCGGCTTTGCTCCTTTAGGCGTAGTACTTGTGGCTATGTTAGGTGTTGGTGTCGCTGAGCACTCAGGCTTTATTAATACAGGCCTCAAGCTGATGTTAAAAGTAACGCCTAAAAAGCTGTTAACACCGTCAATTATTTTAGTTGCTATTGTAAGCCATACAGCCACGGACGCAGGTTACGTGCTTGTGATACCGTTAGCTGGCGTAATCTTTTATGCAGCAGGAAGGCACCCATTAGCGGGTATTGCAGCGGCGTTTGCCGGTGTAAGTGGTGGCTTTGGCGCCAACTTTATTCCATCTGGAATAGACCCATTACTCCAAAGTTTTACACAAAGTGCTGCCCATATTATTAATCCTGATATGTCGATAAATCCATTAAATAATTGGGCGTTTGCATCAGCATCAAGCATGTTTATTGTATTACTGGGTTGGTATATTACCGATAAGATTATTGAACCTCGTTTACAAAATACGCCACTTGATGGAAACAGTGAAGACTTACCTGTTTTTGAAGATGCGCGTAGCGATGAAAAGCGCGCATTCTTCATAGCAAGCAGCGTAATGATTGCAGGCATTGCTTTACTCGCTTACGTGTCTGCGCCGGTAGATTCAGCCATGCGTAGTAGCGATGGCTCCTTAACTAATTTCCGTTCACCTTTGATGCAATCTATTGTGCCGTTGATCTTTTTGTTATTTTGGATCCCAGGCGCAGTATATGGCTTTACAGTAGGTACATTTAAAAGCTCTAAAGATATGATAGATGCCATGAGCAAGGCAATGGGCGGTATGGCTTACTACATTGTTATGGCATTCTTTTGTGCGTTATTTATTGCTGCCTTTAGCAAATCTAACTTAGGGGCATTACTTGCAATCGAAGGGGCGCAGTTATTAAAAGCCATGGCACTTCCAAGTTCGGTAACGGTGGTAGGTATTATATTTTTAACCGCATTCGTTAATTTATTTGTTGGCTCTAGCTCGGCCAAGTGGGCATTACTAGGGCCGGTATTTGTGCCTATGTTAATGCAATTGGGTATTTCACCTGATTTAACGCAAGCGGCTTATCGTGTTGGTGATTCTAGCTCTAATATTATTACACCGCTTATGCCTTACTTCCCATTAGTTGTGGTTTATTGTCAAAAGTACGTTAAAAGTACGGGAATTGGTACGCTAATAGCGATGATGCTGCCATACTCGGTTGCATTTTTAATAGGTTGGAGCTTGTTTCTACTCGGTTATTGGGCATTGGGTATTCCGCTAGGGTTAGATGCAAGTTACGTTTATCCAGCAGTAGCGCCTTAACATAGAGCATTCGGTACAATACAGTAAAAGCCTCACTATTAATAAAGTAGTGGGGCTTTTTAGTTTTAATTGAATGATTTACACAGAAGTTTATAGTCGCTGTGCTTTGAAGATAATCATGGCTTGAGGTTGTGAGGTACGCAGAACAGCTTGAACCATTACTTAAATTTTAGACACAAAAAAACCTTGGCACTTTCATACCAAGGTTTTTTTATTAAAGAACTGTTGCTTACTTAGCGGTAAAGCTAACTGGGCGACGTTCTTTACGAGGTCCGCTACGCTTATCACCGCGTGGGCCATCGTTACGTTTTCTATCACCAGATGGGCGTTCGCCACGTGGTTCAGCTGGGCCTTGATCCTGTGTAATTGTCATACCCATTGGGCGTTTACAAATAAACACTTTTTGGAAATGATCTAGTACATCTTTAGGCATGTTTTGTGGTAACTGAACAGTGCTGTGTTGATCGTGTAAACGAATGTCACCAATAAACTTACTTGAGATATCAGCTTCGTTAGCAATTGCGCCAACAATATTCTTAACCTGAACACCATGCTCACGACCTACTTCGATACGGTAAGTATCCATAGGGCCTGCATCACGGCTGTTACGCTCGCGCGGTTTACGTTCAGAACGTTCACCACCACGTTCGTTACGACGTCCGCGATCACCACGGTCATTACGTGAATTGCGTTCATTACGCTCACGTGGTTGAATCTTAACTTCTTCAACTTTAATTGGCGACTGTTGCTGTGCCAAACACAGTAAAGCACCCGCTAAGTTTTCAAGAGGAAGGTCAAGCTTTTCAGCCATGTTAGTAGCCACTTCGTTAAAGAACGTAATGTCTTTGTTTTCAAGCGCAATACTTAATTTTGCTTGTAACGCAGCGATACGTTTTTCTTCAACAACTTTAGCTGTTGGTAATTCAACCTGAGCAATTTCAGACTTAGTATGACGAATGATATTTTTAAGTAAGTAACGTTCGTTATGCTTAACAAATAAAATTGCTTTACCAGTACGACCTGCACGACCTGTACGACCAATACGGTGAACGTAGGCTTCAGAATCTTGTGGAATGTCGTAGTTGATAACTAAGCTTAAACGGTCTACATCGAGACCACGAGCTGCTACGTCAGTTGCAATAACAACGTTCAGCATGCCACTTTTTAAGCGGTCAACAGTGCGTTCACGTGCTTGCTGGTTCATGTCACCATTAAGCGGAGCTGCAGAGAAACCTTCGCGCTCTAATAATTCAGCAAGTTGAACGGTATCGTTACGTGTACGTACGAAAACAATAGCACCTTCGTATTGCTCAGCTTCTAAAAAGCGAACAATCGCTTTGTTTTTATGTACGCTTGCGTTCCAAAACACTTGCTCAACAGACGATACTGTCGAGTTACGCGCAGAAATATGAACCTGTTCAGGGTTATTCATATATTTGCTGCTGATGTTTTGAATTTGCTTAGGCATGGTCGCAGAGAAAAGACATGTTTGCTTTTCGCGCGGTGTTTTTTCCATGATGTTTTCAACATCATCGATAAAGCCCATACGTAACATTTCATCGGCTTCATCAAGTACAAGTGCTTGAAGAGCATCAAACTTGATAGTGCCACGGTTAATATGATCGATTAATCGACCCGGAGTAGCAACAATGATTTGAGCGCCACGACGAAGTGCGCTTAATTGAATGCTGTAGCTTTGGCCACCGTATAGTGCTAATACTTCAACACCACGAGTACCTTTTGCATATTGTTCAAATGCCTCAGCAACTTGGATCGCAAGCTCACGTGTAGGTGTGAGTACAAGGATCTGTGGCTGTTTCACAGACGGGTCAATATTGTTTAGTAACGGCAGTGCAAATGCTGCGGTTTTACCTGTACCCGTTTGTGCTAGTCCCAGTACGTCCTTTCTTTCTAGCAATAACGGTATACATTGAGCTTGGATTTCAGATGGTGTCTTGTAACCCAACTCTTCAACTGCCTTCAAAATTGCAGGAGAAAGATTTAGAGATTCAAACGTGACTGGTTCTGACATTAATACGCCTCAACGAATTTAAAGAGGCGCGCATTATATAGGATTAGCGAGGCAAATGCTTGTATAAATTAAAACTAATTTGTATGTGCTTGATGTTGGTTGAAATTTAACCAGTTCAATTGTGGGATTATTGAACTGGTTAACAAATTTAATGCACGACTACTTGTACAAGCCTAGGTTTTCTTTTGCATAAGCTTCAAATTCGGTAAAACCGCCAATGTGACTTTGATCAACAAAAATTTGCGGGACAGTAGGGCAAGGTTTACCTGCTGACTTTTCTAAATCGGCTTTGCTTATGCCTTCTTTTATGATGTCGATGTAACGAAATTTAAAATCATCGCGCTCGTTGGCAAGTTGCTCTGCAACATCTTTGGCACGAACACAAAATGGGCAGCCTTCACGGCCAAAAATTACTGTAAGCATAGTGCTCTCCTTTATTTGATTGAATTTAGTTTAAATGATTAAAAAATATAATAAAGCGCAAAAAAGTGATTGTGCCATTCTATTATTGCGATGAACATTAATTTGACCGAGTCATGAACGGCATAATTCACCACGTCCTTGCCGCTATTCCTAATTGGGTTGAATAGCCCATTGCGTGTGCTGTTATCTGTAAATTTGCATTTATTACTTAGTAAGTTGGAAAAGCGCTTACTTTATAATTTGATTGGGTATATTGATTACCAAGAAGTATGGGCATACTTAGGTTTAAGTCATCAATAAATTGAGTAACTTGTTGCTCATTTTTATAATCAAGGGCAATACCAATTACATTAATGTCTGAGTTTATTAAGGTGCTTTGTAAGTTGGGCATGCTGTAGCGGCATATTGTGCACCAAGGAGCAAAGAAATACACAATGGTTGTTCTCCCTTCAAGCTCTGCAATACTAAATCTTTCGTTATTTTTATTTAAAATAGGCAAGTTAAAATAAGGGGCAGGAGTGTGGCTTGTTTCAAGTAAATTACGCGTTTGGTAGGCACTTGCTAAGTAAAACACGAGTATTGCTAAACTTAAATTTATTAACGTGCTACGTATTAATGCCATTGATTTTATCTGACCTATTTATAATTAAAAGCCAACCCTAACATAAATGCTAAGCAGCCACTGTTATTTGATAGGCAGAGCTTTAGCGTTTGCTTGTGTATCAAGCCCAGTTGCTAATAAAGCCTGTGTTAAAGTTTCACTGCTTTACACAAATAAGGCCTTTAGCTAATAAGGTCTGCTGATTACGTTAGAAATTTTCTGATTACATTTTAATGGTTGAATTTATAACTTTAACCCTAAGCTCTATATTTGAGACGAACATATAGAATATGTTTTTTAACTGCAAAGGAGATCAAGATCATGAGCAATTATTTACAACCAGCAATGAAAATGCCTTCACTTAAAGTTAAAGATGATGAGAACAACCTTGCTGATGTGTCGGCTCGACAGACAGATTTACCTTGGAAAATGATAGTAATCTATCGCGGAAAGCATTGTCCATTATGTACTAAACAACTTAATGCACTTGCTAAAATGAGTGATAAATTTAAAGATGCAGGGGTAGAGATTGCCGCTGTTAGTGGTGACAGTCACGCACAATTAACAGAGCATCTAAACGATTTACACGTTAATTTTCCTCTTTATAGTGGGTTATCATTAGCTCAAATGACTGATTTAGGCCTGTATATTAGTGAACCACGCAGTGAAAAAGAAACCGATCACCCATTTGCTGAACCTGCTATTTTTGTAATTAACGAGCATGATCAAATTCAGATACTAGATAAATCAAATGCACCTTTTTCCCGCCCTGATTTAAATGATTTATTGGCTGGCATTGAATTTATTCGCGAAAACGATTATCCAATTCGTGGCACATTAACACACTAATTAGCGATGAATACTCAGCGCTAATCTACAATACTGAACAACCATTTTGAGGCATTAAAAGCATTTGACTTTTTAATGCCTCAAAATGGGTTACTAATTTCACTAGTTTATAAAATGAGGAATTTTTTTAAATATTTTAATTTATTTACTTGAAAACATTTTTACCGTCCATATATAGTTTAGTAGGACGCCTGATGGGTCCTAAACTAAACTTAAACAATTGAAATTTATATTATTAATTTATATTTGTTAGCGCTTGTTCAAATGAAAAGTGCAAACAAAATATCGCTTAAATATGAGGATATTATTATGCGTACAGTAGACTTATCACCACTTTATCGTTCATTCATTGGATTTGATCATTTAGCGTCTTTAATGGATGCTGCGGCGAATACAGACAAACAGCCGAGCTTTCCTCCTTACAACATTGAAGCACTCGATCAAGACAGATACCAAATCACTATGGCTGTTGCCGGATTTAGCGACAACGAGCTAAGCATTGAGTCAGAAAATAACACATTAAAAGTAGCGGGTATAAAAGCTAATAAAGATGAAAACAAAGAACGTAAGTTTATTCATCAAGGAATTGCAGAACGCAATTTCGAGCGAAAGTTCCAGCTAGGTGACCATGTTAAAGTCCTTGGCGCCGACTTAGCAAACGGCTTACTTACTATAGAGCTTAAGCGCGAAATACCTGAAGCATTAAAACCACGCAAAATTGAGATTGGCCAAGGACGCTTACTAGAAGATAGCTAATCTGGTTATTAACAACATTTTTTTCCCCTGATTATTTAGCCGCCTCTTTTGAGGCGGCTTTTTTGTGTCATAAAGACTCAATGTTATTTATGTAGTGTGTAGCTTGATTAAGTGTGTCTTCGCGTAAATCATCGCTTTGCTTGTCCCAATTTCTATAAACCATGCCTATGCGTGGGTTTTTCTCTAGTTTTTCGCGGTGTGTTTTCATAAAACGCCAATATAAACTGTTCAGTGGGCAAGCTTTATCCCCCACTTTTTGTTTCACGTCGTATTGACAATTTTTGCAGTAGTCGCTCATTTTATTGACGTAATTACCACTTGCAGCATAAGGTTTAGTAGCAATAATTCCATCGTCTGCAAATTGGCTCATTCCACGTGTGTTAGGCATTTCAACCCACTCAATGGCATCTATATAGACACCTAAGTACCAGTTATCAACTTCGTCAGGTTTTATTCCGCTGAGTAAACAAAAGTTACCAATGATCATCAAGCGCTGTATATGATGAGCGTAGGCAGTATCTAAGCTTTGCTTTAATGAGTGGCTCAAACAGTTCATTTTTGTATTACCATCCCAAAAATATTGAGGGAGCTTATTATTGGCTTTTAGTTGATTTTTAGTCGCGTAGTCGGGCATGTTTACCCAATAAACAGCACGAACGTATTCTCGCCAACCGAGTATTTGCCTGGTAAACCCTTCAACTTGTGAAAGAGATATTTCGTCAGGCCGTTGCTCGAATTCAGATATTACACGTTTGATTACATACAAGGGGTGAAGCAGTTTAGTGTTTAGGGCAAAAGAGAGCCTGCTATGGTAAAGACTGGTATTGTCTTTACTTTGATCTGTCATTGCATCCTGAAACTTACCAAAATTGACAAGTAAATGCTCACAAAAGTATTCAAGGGATTCTTTGGCTTGCTTACGTGACGTAGACCATTCGAGTTTTCCTTCTTTAATTTCTCCAAAGTAAGCGATGTTGTGTTTTTTTAAACGAGCGAGGATATGACTTACATCGTTTTTAAATAATTTAGGCTCTGGGATAGATTTTAAGTCTTGCTTAGAGAATTTATTGCGGTTATTACTGTCGTAGTTCCATTTACCGCCAGCTGGCTTATCGTCTTCCATTAATAAATCATATCGTTTACGCATAGCACGATAAAAGTGCTCCATGGTCACGTGCTTATCTTTTTTGAATCGATCTTTAATATCGTTAAAGGGCAGTAAAAAATGCTCTGAGTCATATGCTGATACATTTATTTCGGATGATTGTTCAAAATCAGCTAATTGCGATTTTAACCTAAATTCGTCTGGGTATAAGTATTCTATGCAGGAGCAGTTATATTCCTTAACAACACGATTTAGTAGTGCGGGTAGGTGTTCATCTTCGTGTGTGTCGTCTAGGGTTAAGTGCAGTACATTGAAACCTGCAGATTTTAACGCAGTTGCAAAGTTTTCCATCGCATTAAAAAAAGCACAAAGCTTTTGCACATGGTGTTTAACGTAATTGGTTTCTTGTTTTAATTCTGCGATAAGGTAGAGAGCATCGTCCTCTTTACTTTTAAACCAAGAATGAGAAGGATTGAGTTGATCGCCTAAAATGAGTCTTAAGGTTTTGTAAGTCGCCATGATTAAACCAAAATTGAAATTTGTACGAGGGTGTCTGCTTAATCGATCGCTGTAACTTTAATAACAAATTGTATAATTTGAGCTTTATTTAAATATTCGCTAATGAGTGTATAAACACTCATCAAGCATCAAATTTGATATGAGTAGGCTCAATTAAAAGCGCCTTAGTTATTATTGCTTTGCTTTTGCTTAGAAAGTTGGGTTAAGCACACCACGTTAGAGACGTTAAACAGCGTATCATTCGTATAGCGTTCAAAGTAAGTAAGCACTTTGCGCCATGCTAAATGACTTTCTTCATTAAAAAACCGACCTAAATGCTCAACTAATGTTACATAAAATATATCAGTCAGAGGTTTAATATCACTCTGCTGAATATTTAATTTTTTTAAAAACTGTAAGTGATGGCTCAGAAATGGCGCAACCGATGATGGATTATCAATATTTTTGATTATGCGCTCTAAGGTACAATATAAAATATAACTTTTTTCGTTAAACTGTTCAGCTGTTAGCGTCTTCATCGAAATATCTGACTCTACAAGCTTTCTATGAAAACGAGCGGTAAATGCATGAAAGTTTGGTTTTATGATGCCAATACTTTTTAATAAAACAGATTTATGTGAATTCATCAGAGCCTCACAGAAGATTAAAAACTTATTTTTATTATTTTTATTATTATAGCTCGCGTAACAAAAATTACACGTTTTTTGATATAAAAGTATTAATTCATTGATAACTTTTTGAGTTCTATTGTTTTTTTAAATAAAAGTGAGAGTAGTTATTAATTCCATTATTGCGATTTCACTAGGCTTAACTAGCAAATGATTAGCCGTTTAAAATAGGTTTATACCCATAATAGGTATAATGTTTTATTTCCTTACATCTGATTTGAACTGTATTTCCAAAGTTATTGGTTATTATGGTTGCTAATTATCCCCAACATCCCTATAATAGCGGCCATTGTTTAGTCTGTTTTAAAACAACTAACAGCGATGTTAAATCAAGGTTTGATATCTATTGGCGCGGGATGGAGCAGCCTGGTAGCTCGTCGGGCTCATAACCCGAAGGTCGTCGGTTCAAATCCGGCTCCCGCAACCAATTCTACTAATAAGTGAAAACTTATTATTTTATATCGCGCATTCTATGTAATGCGCGTTTTGCGTTTAAGCTAATGTAGTTTAATTTGGTCAGTTACTGACTCGCAACCAAGCTCGGCCCTAGGCCACACAGTTTTATGCTTTATTGGTGTGACGCCCCGCTTGGTTCGGGGCGTTGTTGTATCTGCACCTTTCTTAATTTATGGCGGTTGTCATTAAATTAAAATTTAAACTCAGTATTTTAGGGCTATAAGCCCTTTTTTTGTTTGTATGGAGGATTTTCGTGACAAAACTTGAACAAGATTTAGTAACCATGTTAACGCCTGCGGTAGAAATGTTAGGCTTTGAGTTACATGGTCTTGAATTTGTACAAGCGGGTCGCCATTCTACCTTAAGAGTATATATTGCTCATGAGGATGGGATCTCAGTTGATAACTGTGCGGACGCTAGTCGCCAAATTAGTGCGATTTTAGATGTCGAAGACCCAATTACAAATGAATATGATTTGGAAGTGTCGTCTCCTGGTGTTGATCGTCCATTATTCAAACAAGATCACTACGAGCAGGCGCAAGGAGAGGAAGTACGCGTGCGTACTAAACTTCCACAAGACGGTCGTCGAAATTTTAAAGGCGACTTAATAGCAGTTAGCAGCGATATGATCACACTATCTAGTGATGGTGTAGAGCATTTGATCATGCTTAGTAATATAGAACGTGCGAATTTAATCGCAAAGTTTTAAATTCGAGTGCGAAGGAATAGGGCAAGCGAGGCATTACCCATGGCAAAAGAGATATTATTGGTTGCTGAAGCCGTTTCCAATGAGAAAGCGGTTCCAAAAGAAAAGATTTTTGAAGCATTAGAGTTCGCATTAGCGACTGCGACAAAGAAAAAACACGATGGTGAAATTGAAGTACGTGTATCAATTGACCGTAAAACAGGTGATTACGATACGTTCCGCCGCTGGCAGATTGCTGAAGTATTAGAGGATGGTTCATTAGAAAATCCTTACAGCGAAATAACATTAGAAGCTGCGCAGGTTGAAGAGCCTGACTTACAGCTAGGTGATTTTGTTGAAGAGCAAATTGATTCAATCAAATTTGACCGCATCACAACACAAATGGCTAAACAAGTAATCGTACAAAAAGTACGTGAAGCTGAGCGCGCTTTAGTTGTTGACGCATATAAAGACCAAGTGGGTGAGTTAGTAACAGGTGTTGTTAAAAAAGCAACGCGTGATTCAATCGTACTTGATTTAGGCAACAACGCTGAAGCAGTTATTTACCGTGATGACATGCTACCACGCGAAAACTTCCGTCCAGGCGACCGTATCCGTGGTCTTTTATACGAAGTTAAGCCAGAAGCACGCGGCGCACAGTTATTTGTAACGCGTTCTAAGCCAGAAATGCTGATGGAATTATTCCGCATTGAGGTGCCAGAAATTGGCGAAGAAATGATTGAACTTCGCGCTGCTGCACGTGATCCAGGTTCGCGCGCTAAAATTGCTGTTAAGTCAAACGACAAGCGCATTGATCCAATTGGTGCATGTGTTGGTATGCGTGGAGCTCGTGTTCAAGCTGTTTCGTCTGAACTTGGTGGTGAGCGTGTTGATATCGTTCTTTACGATGACAACCCTGCACAATTTGTTATCAATGCAATGTCGCCAGCTGAGGTTGCTTCAATAGTATTAGATGAAGACACTCATTCGATGGATATCGCTGTAGAAGCCGATAATCTAGCACAAGCGATTGGTCGTAATGGTCAAAATGTTCGTTTAGCAAGCCAGTTAACTGGTTGGGAACTAAACGTTATGACTGTTGACGAGATGCGTACTAAAAATGAAGCAGAATCAGATAAGTTACTTAACTTATTTACTGAAAATTTAGATATCGATGATGAGTTTGCAACCTTACTTATCAACGAAGGTTTCTCAACACTTGAAGAAGTGGCGTACGTGCCAGCCTCTGAGTTTTTAGAAATTGACGGTCTTGACGAAGAAACGGTGGATGTTTTACGTTCACGCGCTAAAGATGCATTAACAACTAAAGCACTTAAAACGGAAGAAAGCTTAGAAGGCGCAGAGCCAGCTGAAGACTTACTTGCGCTTGAAGGCTTAGAGCGTCATCTAGCATTTGTAATGGCAAGTAAAGGTGTTGTAACACTTGAAGACTTGGCTGAGCAAGGTATTGACGAGCTAGTCGATATCACAGAGCTTTCATCTGAACAAGCAGGTGAGCTGATTATGGCTGCACGAAACATTTGTTGGTTTGCAGACGAGTAATTTATTAACGGAGGTATTACACACTATGGCAGAAGTAAATGTTGAAAAACTAGCCGGCGATATAGGTACAACTGTTGATAAATTGCTACAGCAATTTTCGCAAGCGGGTATCACTAAGCAGGCAACTGATAATGTAACTGAAGCTGAAAAAGCAACGTTACTTGATCATTTAAGCAAATCACATGGCGGCACGGGCTCTGAAGGCCCTGCACGCATGACTTTACAGCGTAAGAGCAAAAGCACATTAAATGTGACTGGCTCTACAGGTAAAGCGAAGGCGGTTCAGGTTGAAGTTCGCAAAACACGTACATACGTGAAGAAAAGCGCGATGGAACAAGAGCAAGAGCAACAACGCTTAGCCGCTGAAGAAAAAGCCCGTCTTGAAGAGCAGCAAAAAGCTGAACAAGCTGCAGCTGAGTTAAAGGCAAAACAAGAGGCAGAACGTAAAGCGAAAGAAGACGCTGATCGTAAAGCCAAAGAAGAAGCTAAACGTAAAGCAGACGCTGAACGTAAAGCGAAACAAAAGCAGATGACCCCAGAGCAAAGTGCTAAGTCTGAGAAAGATCGCATCGAAGCTGAGCGTCTGCAAAAAGAAGCAGAAGAGGCCGCATTGAAGAAAGCTGAAGAAGAAGCGAAACGTCAGGCAGAAGAAGCAAGAAAACTAGCTGAAGAAAACTCGGCTCGTTGGAAGAAAGAAGAGGAAGAGCGTAAGAAGCGTGAAGAAACAGCAGATCACCACCTTACGACTTCAACTTACGCACGTGAAGCAGAAGATGTAGCTGATGCTCGTGAAGAGCAAGGCTCTCGCCGTGCTAAGAAAAAGAAAAAAGCGCCAGCAAAAGATAAGTTTGCAGCGTCTAAGGGTAAAAAAGGTAAGCTAAAAGCACCGGCATCATTACAGCATGGTTTCCAAAAACCAACAGCTGATGTAAAAAATGAAGTACGTATTAGTGAAACAATTACAGTTGCTGAGCTTGCATCACGCATGGCTGTTAAAGGCGCTGAAGTTGTAAAAACAATGATGAAAATGGGTGACATGGTTACAATTAACCAAGTTATTGACCAAGAAACTGCGCAACTTGTAGCAGAAGAAATGGGCCATAAAGTTATCATCGTTAAAGAAAACGAATTAGAGCAAACAGTACTTAACGACCGCCATGAAGATGGTAAGTCAGAGCCTCGTGCTCCAGTTGTTACTGTAATGGGTCACGTTGACCATGGTAAAACATCAACGCTTGATTACATTCGTTCAGCAAAAGTTGCTTCAGGCGAAGCCGGTGGTATTACGCAGCATATTGGTGCATACCATGTTGAAACAAATGGCAACATGATCACATTTTTAGATACTCCGGGTCACGCCGCGTTTACATCAATGCGTGCTCGTGGTGCTAAAGCAACTGATATTGTAATCCTAGTAGTTGCAGCCGATGATGGTGTAATGCCACAGACTAAAGAAGCGGTACAGCATGCTCGCGCAGCGGGTGTTCCTTTAATCATTGCTGTGAACAAAATGGATAAAGAAGGCGCAGATCCAGATCGCGTTAAGAACGAGCTAGCACAGCTTGACGTTATCCCAGAAGAATGGGGCGGCGACACGCAGTACGTTCATATCTCAGCTAAAACAGGCTTGGGTATTGATGAACTACTTGAAGCAGTACTTATGCAATCTGAGCTATTAGAACTAACTGCACCAAGTCAAGGTATGGCTGCAGGTGTTGTAATTGAATCACGTCTTGATAAAGGTCGTGGTCCAGTAGCGTCTATCCTTGTTCAGTCAGGTACACTTAACCAAGGTGACATTGTATTATGTGGTCTTGAGTATGGCCGTGTTCGTGCTATGCGCGATGAAAACGGTAAAGATATCAAGTCTGCAGGTCCTTCTATTCCAGTAGAGATTTTAGGTCTATCTGGTATCCCTGCAGCCGGTGATGAAGCAACGGTAGTTAAAGACGAGCGTAAAGCACGTGAAGTTGCATTATACCGTCAAGGTAAATTCCGTGATGTTAAATTAGCGCGCCAGCAAAAAGCGAAACTTGAAAACATGTTCACTAACATGGCTGAAGGTGACGTTTCTGAAGTTAACGTGGTACTTAAAGCAGACGTTCAAGGTTCTATCGAAGCGATTTCTGATTCACTAACTAAGCTTTCTACTGACGAAGTAAAAGTGAAGATTGTGGGATCAGGCGTTGGTGGAATCACAGAAACAGATGCAACGCTTGCTGCGGCGTCTAACGCGATTGTTGTTGGCTTTAACGTTCGTGCTGATGCATCTGCACGCAAAGTGATTGATTCTGAGAACCTAGACTTACGCTACTACAGCGTTATTTACGCCTTAATTGAAGAAGTTAAGCAAGCGATGTCAGGTATGCTTGCACCAGAATTTAAGCAAGAAATTATTGGTCTTGCTCAGGTTCGTGACGTGTTCAAATCACCAAAAATTGGCGCAATTGCTGGTTGTATGGTAACTGAAGGTGTTATTAAGCGCAGCGCGCCTATCCGTGTACTACGTGATAACGTGGTTATATACGAAGGCGAACTTGAATCACTTCGTCGCTTTAAAGACGATGTGCAAGAAGTGCGTAATGGTATGGAATGTGGTATCGGTGTTAAGAACTACAATGACGTACGTGTTGGTGACCAAATCGAAGTATTTGAAACAGTTGAAGTACAACGTACTTTATAACTGTTAGCTCACTAAACAAATAAATGGGGGCTTAGCCCCCATTTGTGTATCTATTACTTAATTAGCTTATTATTAAATTTCAATAAGTTACATTTTTAGGACAAGTTTCATGAGAGAATTTTCTCGCACTGATCGTGTTGGCCAGCAAATCCAAAAAGAAATTGCTGTGATTTTACAACGCGAAATTAAAGATCCGCGCTTAGGCATGGTGACAGTGTCTGCGGTAGAAGTATCGCGCGATTTATCTTATGCAAAAATTTTCATCACTGTGTTTAACACAAAAGATGAAGATGCAGCAAAGCAAAGCGCAAAAGTACTTAACGAAGCTACGGGCTATATTCGTTCGCTTTTAGGCAAACGTATTCGTGCTCGTATTATGCCAGAGCTAAAGTTTGTGGTTGATAATTCATTAATGGAAGGGATGCGTATCTCTAACTTAGTGGACACAATCATCAGAGAAGATAACGCAAAACACGTCAATGAAGACGATAGTAGTGTTGATGATGCGTCGAACTCAGGTGACAACATTAAGCAAGCAGATGATAAAGATAGCTAAGAAGGCATATAGCGATGGCAAGACGCAGTAAAGGCCGTCCAATAGACGGGATTTTGTTGTTAGATAAACCCAAAGGTATTTCGTCAAACAAGGCATTACAGCAAGCAAAAGGTATCTATTTTGCCCAAAAGGCGGGGCACACAGGTGCACTCGATCCGCTTGCTACCGGTATGCTGCCAATCTGTTTTGGTGAAGCGACTAAGTTTACTCAGTTTTTACTTGATACCGATAAAACCTATGTTGTGCGTGCTAAGTTAGGTGAAAGAACAACAACATCAGACTCTGATGGTGAAATAGTTCAGACGCGAGATGTAAACGTAACTGTTGATCAATTAAAGCAAGAAATTTCAGCGTTTTTAGGTGAATCTGATCAGTATCCATCGATGTACTCTGCGCTTAAGTACGAAGGGAAACCTTTGTATAAATATGCGCGTGAAGGGATTGAAGTTCCTCGAAAATGCAGAAAAATAAATGTATTTAGCCTAACGCTTGATGAGTTTGATGAAGCGAATAATGAAGTACAAATGACAGCTCACGTTTCTAAAGGGACTTACATTCGTACTATTGTTGATGACTTAGGTGAAAACTTAGGCTGTGGTGCCCATGTGATCATGCTTCACCGCTCGGCTGTTGGCCATTACCCCGCAGATAAAATGGTATCTATAGAGCAGTTAGAATCGTTATTAGCTAAAGCAAAAGACGAAGAAACCGTTCCGTCAACTTACCTTGACGAACTGCTTTTGCCAATGGACACCGCTCTAGTTGATTTACCGGTTGTGGAAATCACTAAAGAGCAGGGTGTTTCATTTAGCCATGGGCAAGCTGTAGTTCTTGGTAAAGAATTACCTGATGGTGCAATAAAGGTATTAGCCGATGGTGTGTTTATAGGCACAGGCGAGAAAAACCCTGATGGCCATTTAAAATCAAAACGCGGTCTATCAAACCAGCAGGCAGAGTAAAGTTTAACTTGTAGTTATTATTATACTTGGTAGAATACGCCCGCTTAATCGTTTTGGCTGAATTAGTGATCGGCTGAGACACCTTTTAAATTTAATTTTTGGAGTTACTATGTCACTAAGCAATCAAGAAAAAATCGATATCATTGCTAAATTCGCACGTGCTGAAGGCGACACTGGTTCACCTGAAGTACAAGTAGCATTACTTACTTTTGATATCAACAAGCTTCAAGGTCACTTTGCTGATCACAAGCATGACTTCCACTCACGTCGTGGTCTGCTTCGTAAAGTAAGCACTCGCCGTAAATTGCTTGATTACCTTAAAGGTAAAGATATCTCGCGTTATACTGCACTAATCAAAGAACTTGGCCTACGTCGCTAAGAACTTGATTACGAGAAAAGGAGCTTTTTAGCTCCTTTTTTTGTGCCTGAAATTTAACAAATTACATCGCAAAGTCACCTTTAAAGCTATCTGTAGTCGCTCTCATTAATTCGAGCCAATCAGATGCCAAACACACAAACTAAAACTGTTTGCTGGACTCGCATTTTTACGTGGCTTTGGTATATACTGTGCGCGTAGATAAAAAGGTTTATCTACGGTTATTAACATCATTGCCAATTGTAGTACTTAATTGATTTCCAACTGAATACAATTATGTACTGTAATTGGTACTTTGATGGAACACTTATTTAGATTTAAAGGATATTTTAAGTGCAAGCAATTATAAAAGAATTTCAACTAGGTCAACACACTGTAACCCTAGAAACAGGTGCAATCGCACGTCAAGCAGACGGCGCAGTACTAGCAAGCATTGGCGATACGTCAGTACTAGTAACGGTTGTTGGTAAGCGTGAAGCACAGCCAGGTCAAGACTTCTTCCCACTAACAGTTAACTACCAAGAGCGTATGTACGCTGCAGGTCGCATCCCAGGTGGTTTCCTTAAGCGTGAAGGTCGTCCTAACGATGGCGAAACACTAATTGCACGTCTTATTGACCGTCCAATTCGTCCACTTTTCCCAAATGGTTTTGTAAACGAAGTACAAGTTATTGCAACTGTTGTATCTGTAAACCCAGAAATCCAACCTGATATGGTTGCGATGATTGGTACATCAGCAGCACTTGCTATCTCTGGCATCCCGTTCAGTGGTCCAATTGGTGCAGCTCGTGTTGGTTACATTGGTGGTGAATACGTTCTTAACCCAACGTTAAAAGAACTTGAAGAAAGCCAACTTGATTTAGTTGTTGCTGGTACTGACAACGCAGTACTTATGGTTGAATCAGAAGCAGACGTACTTGCTGAAGACGTAATGCTAGGCGCGGTTGTATACGGCCATGAGCAATCACAGTCTATCATCAATGCTATTAACGAATTTAAAGCAGAAGCAGGCAAGCCTACTTGGGATTGGACTGCACCTGAGAAAAACGTATCTCTTGAAGAGAAAGTAGCTGAACTTGCTGCTGATAAAGTAGGCGAAGCTTACCGTATTACTGATAAAGTAGCGCGTAAAGAAGCACTTGGCGTAGCTAAAGATGCAGTTATCGAAGCACTTTCAAGCGAGCTTGCTGAAGGCGAAACGCTTGATAAGCAAGAAGTGGGTAAAGTATTCGGTTCACTTGAGAAGAAAATTGTTCGTGGCCGTATCGCTGCAGGCGAAAAACGTATCGATGGTCGCGAACCAGATATGATCCGTGCACTAGACGTAATGACTGGCGTATTACCGCGTACTCACGGTTCTGCTATCTTCACACGTGGTGAAACACAAGCATTAGTAACAGCAACGCTTGGTACAGAACGTGATTCACAGTTAATCGACGATTTAACGGGCACGCACAAAAACCACTTTATGCTTAACTACAACTTCCCTCCATTCTGTGTAGGTGAAACTGGTTTTGTTGGTTCTCCTAAGCGTCGTGAAATTGGCCACGGTAACCTAGCTAAGCGTGGTATCCAAGCAGTAATGCCAACATTGACTGACTTCCCATATTCAATTCGTGTTGTATCTGAAATCACTGAATCAAACGGTTCATCTTCAATGGCGTCTGTGTGTGGTACATCACTAGCACTTATGAACGCGGGTGTTCCAATTAAAGCTTCTGTTGCAGGTATTGCGATGGGTCTAGTTAAAGAAGACGAGAAATTCGTTGTTCTTTCTGACATCTTAGGTGATGAAGATCATTTAGGTGACATGGACTTTAAAGTAGCAGGTACTACTAACGGTATTACTGCATTGCAAATGGATATCAAGATTGAAGGTATCACACAAGAAATCATGCAAATTGCGCTTAAACAAGCAAAAGCAGCACGTTTACACATATTAGAAGTGATGGACGAAGCGATTTCTGCTCCTTCTGAAGAGCTTTCAATGTTTGCTCCGCGCATTTACACAATGAAAATTCCACAGAAGAAAATTGCTGAAGTTATTGGTAAAGGTGGCGCTACTATTCGTCAACTTACTGAAGAAACAGGCACAACAATTGAAATCGGTGATGACGGTACAATTAAAATTGCCGCTACTGACGGTGAAAGCGCTGCAAATGCAATCAGCCGTATTGAGCAATTAACAGCAGAACTTGAAGTAGGTACTATCTACGAAGGTAAAGTTGTACGTATTGTAGATTTCGGTGCGTTTGTAAATATTCTTCCTGGTAAAGATGGTTTAGTGCATATTTCTCAAATTAGCACAGAGCGCGTTAATAACGTTGCTGATCACCTTAGCGAAGGTCAAGAAGTTAAAGTTAAAGTGCTAGAAGTAGACCGTCAAGGCCGTGTACGTCTTAGTATTAAAGAAGCAATGGAATCAGCTGCACCAGCGGCAGATGCGTCAACTGACGCTTAATTGCTAATACTCAATCCAGATATTTTCTGGATAATATAAAAGGGGGCTGTTTAGCCCCTTTTTTTATGCTTTAATGAGGGACTTGAATTTAAACAAAGATTATTCAAGGAAGCTAAATTTCTTGCGATGATACATAGTGTATGTGCAACTATGAACCAAATCACTCGTCGTCAGTCATAATGCTACCAACCTTGGTATTAAGGATTTTAATGATTTTCAAACACATTGCTTTGGCGTCTTTTGCTATTTTGTCTTTAAGCGCTTGCCAAACAACAACCCAATCAGAATCAGCACCTGTAGTAAACGTGCCTTTCACTGCGCCCTTAGCGTCTGATTTTCGCAGTGAAATAGCTATCGCACGTTATTCAGAATTACTTAATAGAGCTGATTTAACGCCAGAGCAACAAGCAAAGTTATATTACGACCGCGGAGTGCTGTTCGATAGTTTAGGCATGACCACTTTATCGCGCATTGACTTTAACCGTGCGGTAAAACTTAAGCCTGACTTAGCTGAGGTGTATAATTTTTTAGGTATTCAACACACATTAATGCAGCAATATGAAAAAGCGTACGAGCTTTTTGACTCTGCGTTAGAGCTAGATGAAGAACACGAATACGCTTACTTGAACCGCGGTATTGCGCTTTATTATGGCGATAGGCCCAGTATTGCAAAAACAGACTTCAGTCAATTTTTAGCGCGTTCTCCTAATGACCCTTATCGCGTATTGTGGGTGTATTTAGCACAAGCTAAATTAGACAAAGATTCAGCAGTTGCTGAACTAAAAACTAACTCTAAAGCGCTTGATGACTCGCAATGGGCATATCAGTTAATCTCACTTTTTGCGGGTGATATGAGTGAACATACATTTTTATCTGGTGTAAGCGATGGCGTTAAGTCAGAGCAAGAATATGCCCAACGTTTGTGCGAAGCTTATTTTTACTTAGCAAAGCTACACCAAGCAGCGGGTGATACCTATGTTGCCGCTGATTATTTTAGATTGGCACTATCTACTAATGTACATGAGTTCATAGAATATAAATATGCTCGCTTAGAGCTTGAACTTTTAATGGAAGCAGACGCAAGTTAGTGTGTTAAGAACAACATTAGCATTACTTTTTAGCTTGTTGGTTGCAGGGTCGAGCAACAGCTATGGTGGTATTGGCTTTTGGCAGGTTTTAAATGCCAAAGCCGAACCGCTACAATTATATTGGCAGTTTCCTCGCTACTTTTTAGCAAATATAAATAAACTGCCTAAAAAGACTCTTGGCTTGCTTGCTAGGCATCACATACCTTCTGCTCAATACGAGTATTCTTTACACCTGATCAAAAAAGACCAAGCTGAAGCAGCGAAGTTATTTTGGCGACTTAGTTTACCAAAAATAAGTAATTTTCAGCTTGCCAAGTTAGCCCAGCAATTACTTGTTAATAAGCAATGGGACGATCTTAAATTTTTAAACACGTTAGGCTACCTAGAGCCTGGTTTTGTATTAAATCACCTTAACTTACACAATGGTGTTATTCACACACAGATCCCCGAACCATTTTTACACTCATTGGACTTTTTATCGTTAAATTCTACTATTACGGTAAATAGAAAATGCCAGTTTAATGTTTTAACGATGAGCGATCATCGAAGTGGACTTTATAAGTTATCGGCATTAATCAAAACTTATAATAAAAATCCGGAGCCAAGACAGGACACTTTTTGCTTTAGTAAGCCCGTGTATGTGGGTGGTGCTTTAAAGTGCAATAATAGCATGAGCGAAGCGGCTAATTGTGATTGGCAATCTACTTTAATAAATAAACAATTTTTAAGAAAATTTGATTTTGTTGTAATGATGCCCAAACATGGAAGTGCTAATGTTAGCCGAGGAATTATGCAATTAAATTCAGATGCCAATTATGGGATTTTCTTGCATGAGCTAATGCACTTTAATGGCTTTGAAGATGAGTATGTTTTACCCAAAGCTAAGCAGGCTTGGTTGTGTAAAATGAGAGGCTTAGTTGCTCCTAACTTGTATATTGCACAAAAAGATGAAAAATCACCAAAAGGTTGGCATAGAAGTAAAAGCTGCCAGAGTGGCGGTGTAGCCTACAAACCAAGTAAAGACTGGTCAATTCTAGAATATCAACAGATAAAGCTCTCTGATCAATACAGGGCCCTTTGGTTAGCACATATAGATAAAATTAAGCGTTAATATGTCTATAACCATTGGTTTTTAAGTCCCTATTTTCTCACTTAAAATTAACTCAACATGCTTCGCTTTTTATAGACAAAATATCTGTTATTGAGTATAACTATTACCATTAATGTCGTTTAAAAACAGGCAGTAAAAGCATCACTTAATGTATAAAAGTGGCGCCCTGATAAACTTATGATTATAAAAGGCCCTACATTATGACTTTGCTCTGGATACCCTTGTTATCCTTGATTGGCAGTGTTATTTCTGCATTCACAGGCAAACTTTCTCGCAATCAAAGTACATTTGCTACTGTGCTTGCACCGTTAACCGCTTTGGGGATTACTTTATACCATGCACCAGCGGTTCTTGCCGGTGAAACTATCCGCTATTCCTTAGCGTGGATCCCCTCTATTGGTCTAGATTTATCGCTTCGTATAGACGGTTTAAGCCTCTTGTTTATGTTTATGATATTAGGCATTGGTTTGCTTGTTATTGTATATACACGTTATTACCTCAGCGCCAATGACTCAATGGCTAAGCTTTATAGCTACTTAATGTTATTTATGACTGCAATGCTAGGCATTGTTATGTCTAATAACGTTATACAGCTATGGCTATTTTGGGAATTGACCAGTATCAGTTCTTTTTTATTGATAAGTTATTGGTGGCATAAATCTGAAGCGCGTAAGGGCGCGCGAATGGCTTTAGCCGTAACGGGTGCGGGTGGTTTAGCACTACTTGGCGGGTTAATGTTACTAGGTGATATTGTTGGCAGTTATGACTTAGATGTTATTTTGGCAAGTAAAGCCATTATTCAATCCCATGATTTATACGAGTTAGCACTTGTTTTAGTATTGCTGGGTGCATTTACTAAATCAGCTCAGTTTCCGTTTCATTTTTGGTTACCTCACGCTATGGCTGCACCTACGCCCGTTAGCGCTTACTTGCACTCAGCAACGATGGTTAAAGCCGGTATCTTTTTACTTGCGCGCTTTTATCCAGCTTTAGCTGGAACCGAAATGTGGTTTTTATTAGTTGGTTTAACTGGTTTAGCTACATTGTTATTTGGTGCTTATATAGCGTTATTTAAACACGATTTAAAGGGGTTACTTGCGTATTCGACAATCAGCCATTTAGGTTTGATCACGCTATTGCTTGGCCTTGATACCGAGCTTGCAACGGTTGCAGCCATATTTCATATAATTAACCACGCCACATTTAAAGCGTCGTTATTTATGGCTACCGGTATTATTGACCATGAAACAGGCACACGTGATATGCGTAAACTCAATGGTATGTGGCGGTTTATGCCTTATACCGCGACTCTTGCAATGGTTGCTGCTGCAGCTATGGCGGGTGTACCTCTACTCAATGGTTTCTTATCTAAAGAAATGTTTTTTGCCGAAACACTACATCAGCAAGTACTTGGCTCTATGTCATGGTTAATACCGGTACTTGCAACGGTGGCAGGTGCATTTGCAGTCGCCTATTCAGCACGCTTTATTCACGATGTATTTTTTAACGGCGACCCAATAGACTTGCCTAGAACACCGCATGAACCGCCACGTTATATGCGTGTGCCAATAGAAATACTGGTTGTGCTGTGTATTTTGGTGGGTATTTTCCCAAGCTTTACTGTTGATAGTATTTTATCTGCGGCGTCATTAGCGGTGTTGGGGGAAGCTATGCCAGAGTACAAGTTAACAATTTGGCATGGTTTTAATCTACCGTTACTGATGAGTGCAATGGCCGTTGTAGGTGGTTTGTTTATTTACGTGAATCGCAAATATTTATTTCAATTTCAGGCATCACTTCCCACACTTAATGCTAAAAAAACCTTTGAACGTGCAGTGCTGAGTGTAGTTGCATGGTGTCAGAGTAAGATCAACAGCACTGAAAATGGTTCTTTACAGCGCTATTTGGTTATTATGCTGGGTGTCGTTTTACTTTGTGCCGGTTGGCCATTATTTGAAATGCAACAATTAGCTGGCAGTATGCCGCGCACACCTGTTGATGTGCATAACGCAATTGGTGCTGGTTTATTAATAATTGGCGCAATAGCCACCGTTATTTGGCACAGGTCGAGAATGGTCGCACTGTTGATGCTGTCTATTGTAGGCTTAATGGTGTCGGTTTTATTCACTCGTTTTTCTGCGCCAGATTTAGCGTTAACTCAGCTTACTGTTGAGGTGGCCACTATTATATTGCTTATGCTTGCGTTGTTCTTTTTACCTCAGCATACGCCTAAAGAGTCTAGCTCGTTGCGAGTACTGCGCGACTTAGGAATCGCCTCTACTATTGGTGTAGTGGTTGCGAGTATTTGTTATGCGATATTAACGCGTCCGTTAAATTCTATTTCTGATTACTTTGTCGCTAATGCCAAAACAGGTGGTGGCGGTACAAACGTGGTTAACGTTATTTTGGTCGACTTTAGGGGATTTGACACCCTAGGTGAAATAACGGTACTGGGTATAGCTGCATTAGGTATATTTAAAGTGCTTTCACGTATCCCATTATTTATGCCTGCCAGTGATAGCGAAGGACGTCCATGGGCGCGTGAGCGTTACCCAATATTACTTGCAAGTATTTCACAAAGCTTATTGCCGTTGGCGTTGTTAGTATCAGCGTATATATTCTTGCGTGGTCACAACTTACCAGGTGGTGGTTTTATTGCTGGTTTGGTTACGTCAATTGCTTTCATATTGCAGTACATGGCACATGGCTCTAACTGGATCACCGAGCGTTTTGACATCAACTACCGTAAAATTATTGCCTCGGGGATTGGTATCGCTATGTTTACCGGTGTAGGTAGCTGGTTCTTCGGTCGGCCATTTTTAACCACGTGGTTTGATTACTTTGATATTCCGTTTGTAGGTAAAACAGAGCTTGCTAGTGCAATTGTGTTTGACCTTGGCGTGTACCTCACCGTAGTAGGTGCAACATTAATGATTTTAGCTAGTTTGGGTAATATGACTTCCGATGCCCCTAAAAAAGAGGTGAATATTTAATGGAGCTATTATACGCATCGTGCGTTGGTGTATTAGTTAGCTGCGGTATATTTTTACTGTTGAGAGCACGGACGTTTCCTGTAGTGCTGGGTCTTACCATGATCTCGTATGCAGTAAACTTATTTTTATTTTCATCGGGGCGTTTAACTATAAATAAAGCAGTGGTACTTGGTACCGGAGCAGATTACGCCGATCCACTTCCTCAAGCCTTGGTTTTAACCGCAATTGTAATTGGTTTTGCAATGACAGCATTTGTGGTTATTTTGGCTATTCGTGGACGTGCTGATTTAGGGAGCGATCATGTTGATGGAAGCCCAGTTAAATCAGCTGCTGTAGTTAAGGAGCAAAAATGATTCAACATTTAGCATCCTTACCTATTTTATTACCTATGCTTGCAGCGGTTATTTTGTTACTTCCACCGTGTGGTAAAAGTGTAAAAATTCGCCGTTACGCATCAAATGCTATGGCGCTTGTTACGTTTGCCGTTAGTGTGTTTTTATTAATGCATATTTACAATACGGGTATCAGTGTTTATGCCATTGGTGATTGGTCGGCCCCTTTTGGGATAGTACTTGTGGCCGACAATTTATCAACATTACTCGTAGCGCTAACCTCGTTTTTAGGACTTGGGGCCATTTTATATGGCAGTGCTGGCGATGATGAAAAAGGGAGCTTTTATCACCCCCTAGTTCATTTTTTAGTATTGGGTGTTAACGGCGCTTTTTTAACGGGGGATTTGTTTAACCTGTTTGTATTTTTTGAAGTTTTACTTATTGCATCGTATGCATTACTTATGCACGGTGGCGACAAACAAAACACACGTGCAGCGCTACAGTATGTCATTTTAAATTTAGTGGGCTCAAGTGTATTTTTAATAGGTTTAGGTATTTTATATGGCGTATTAGGTACATTGAATATAGCTGATATGGCGCAAAAGGTATCACAGCTTAATGGTGACGATGTATTTATTGCTAAAGCCGGTGGTTTATTACTACTTATTGTATTTGCTTTAAAAGGCGCATTATTGCCCCTGCATTTATGGCTTCCAAATACCTATGCAAGCGCTAAACCTGTTGTTGCAGCCTTATTTGCTATTATGACTAAGGTGGGCGTTTATGCCATGCTGCGTGTTTACACCGTTATATTTGGTGAACAGGCGGGTGCACTTGAGCACATGGTACAACCTTGGCTTTGGGGATTAGCAATTGCCACTATTATCGTCGGTGCCATGGGCGCAATAGCCGCGCAAGACTTGCGTAAGTTAACTGCTAACTTAGTGTTAGTGTCGGTAGGTACATTAGTTGCGCTAGTGGCTTTACAAAATGTAAATGCAACGGCTGCATTATTGTATTACCTAGTGCATTCAACATTAGTGAGTGCCGCGTTATTTTTATTAGCCGACTTAATTACTAAGCAACGTGGTAAAGTCGCTGACAGGCTTGTTGGTGGGCGTGCAGTTAAACAGCCGCTTTTACTTGGAGCATGTTTTGTTGTTGCCGCTTTAACTGTGGTAGGTATGCCGCCTTTATCTGGCTTTGTTGGTAAAATATGGATACTAAAATCGACTTTAAATAGTGAGCAGGCCTTAGTATTTTGGCCCGTTTATTTAATAACAAGCTTTGCATTGTTAGTTGCACTTTCTCGTGCGGGTACAAGCTTGTTTTGGGAAAGAAAAGATAAACGCAGCGAAAGCCCAGACTGCGCTGATGCAAACCCATTACAAGTTACGGTAATTATAGGGTTACTCGCATGTTCGCCATTATTAGTTATTTTTGGCGGGCCGATTAGCGAATACATGGTAGGTGCTGCTACGCAATTACATGATATTAGCGGTGGCATAAATGCTGTACTAAAAGGAGGCATGTAATGAGACTGCAAGCCCGTTTTCGTTGGTTACCAACACCATTTCGTAGCTTATTTTTGTTTATAGTATGGTTGTTGCTCAATAATAGTGTGTCGGTTGGTCATATTGTACTGGCAACATTTTTTGCTATTTTTATTCCTATTTTAAGCTTCTCGTTTAGAGACCCTCAGCCGCTTATATTAAAGCCAGGGCTAGCTCTAAAACAATTTTTAATTGTACTTTACGATATTATTGTAGCTAACTTACAGGTTGCGTTATTAATTGTTGGGCCTTCCAAAAAATTACGCCCCGCATTTATTAAAGTCCCCTTAGACTTAACACACGATATGCCGATTACAATTTTAGCAAGCAGTGTGTCGTTAACACCCGGTACTGTAAGTGCTGAGGTGTACCCTATTCCTGAATCGTTAGCACAGGGCGAGGAAATGACACAGCGTTATTTGCTCATACATGTACTTGACCTTGATAACGAAGCCGAGCTTATCAAGCATATTAAAAAGCGTTACGAAGCTCCACTAAAGGAGATATTTCAATGTTAGATACCGTATTACTTATCGTTTTTGCCATGATAGGGCTCTCTTTATTACTTAATTTGTGGCGCCTTATTATAGGGCCTTCGATTCCTGATAGAGTTTTAGCCCTTGATACTATGTATATTAATGTTATTGCACTTATTGTTTTATACAGCATAAGTATGGGAACAGGCTTGTATTTTGAGGCTGCATTGCTGATAGCCATGTTAGGGTTTGTAAGCACTGTTGCGGTGTGTAAGTATTTACTACGTGGCGATATAATTGAATAGGGTGGCAAGATGATTAGCGAGTGGGTTGTATCAATTTTATTGTTATTTGGCGGCACGTTTATTTTAATTGGCTCGTTAGGCTTATTAAAACTGCCCGATTTTTTTATGCGTTTACATGGCCCAACAAAGGCCACCACTTTAGGTATGGCAAGTATATTAATTGCCGCCATGGTATTTTTTGCAAACTCTGAAACGGGTTTAAGTGTTAAGGAAATATTGATTACTATATTTCTATTAATTACCGCCCCAATAAGTGGCTATATGTTAATTAAGTCGGCTATTCATCACAAACTTAAGCCAAAAGAGGGCACAAAAGGCCTAGATAATATTGAGGATGATTAAGCTTTATTAATTATTACACTATCTGGGTAGTGTAATACCAATGAGCGTTCTTAAACCGAATAAAGAAATTTATTCGGTTTTTTGTTATTAGAGAAGTCGTTAACGCTTTTATTTAAGAGTGATTAATTGAGCTTGAAAACATAATTGCACGTATTAAGCCTTACAAATTGACAAGAAACTTTAAATTTTATGAATAACATAAACCCAAAAAAATTACTCAATAGCAAATGGACTGCAACGCCTGCCATTAATAAAGAAAAGCATTTTGTAATTGTGGAGGTAGAGTACGATGAAGATGCTAACGTGATAGCGTGTGTTACTGAGTCTGTGTTTTCTAAAAACCAATACCCCATTAGTTGGCGCGATCTTAAAAACACAGAAAAATGGCGTCAAGGCTGGAAATAATTTTAATTAATTTATATAAATCAATAGATTGAACTTTAAATATATAGTTAAAGTAGTTTAAAACCATCAATTTTAGGGAAGATGAGATTGATAAAAAGTAATACCAACAATAAAAAACCAGCATTTAGCTGGTTTAAAAATGTGTTTAGCTAACAGCTATTTTTCATCTGCGTATTTTACGCGAATCTTACTTTTATCAACGGTTAATTGATTAAGTGCTTTAATAGCGCTTTTGCTTTCAATATCGTTTGGCATTTCTACAAAGGCAAATCCTTTAGATTGGCCGGTTTCTTTATCGAGTACTAAGTTACAGGTAGTCACTTTGCCGTGCGCTGAAAACAATGTACGAAGATCTTGCTCTGATGTAGTGCGAGATAAGTTACGAACTAATAATTTCATATTTAACCTAAATAATGGTATCGGTTAGATTATCTCAAGTAACTTGGTTTTAACCTAATTATATTTTTAGCATCGTTACTTCTATTAGTTTAAAACACTTAACTAGCCCTAAAAGCGAATAATGAGTTATTGGTAATAAATAACTAGTTATTAAAATTAATAATTGGTAAGTTATATTTTTAAAAGTTTACTTACCATTAATGTGTTGGGCTGGTTTGTTATGTCGATATTTCGTTTGAGTGTATTAAATATCTATACTGTGTGCTTTTTAAGTTTTTCATTATTGGGCTGTGGGAGTTCAAGTTCGAAAAATGAGTTAGTCAGCACTGAGCTGTCGGTACAATCTGCCGCAATTATCAGTGGGGAAATATCAGCAAATATAGAAAGCAATCGTCAAAGTGCAGTTGTGGGTGAGCTTTCTATAACAGATGAGCAAGCTGGTGAGGCGGTGTTTATTACTCAGACGAGCAGTCAAACACGTTATGGTATATTTAATCTTTCAAGCAATGGTAGTTGGTCTTACACCTTGGACCTCGCTGACACAAACGTTACCGCATTAGATATAGGTGACACATTACTTGATGAAATAGTAATTAGCTCTGCGGATGGCACTAAAGCGACAATAAGCATTACCGTTGTTGGCGTAGTACAGCCAGATAATTTTGTAGTAAGCGATGAAACAACCCTAAATGCTGATGGCGTTAATTTAGGCCTCAGCGCTTATACGTTAATAGAAACTGTATTTAGTGAAGGCTCAATTGAATCGCCTGATATGTATAGCGGGAATCATGAAGGTGTTATACATATAGTGGAAGATACAGACGATATTATAGGTAATCACTTTGTATTTTTAGCTCATCGCGATGAAGACCAAGATAAAGACAAAGGCCCGAGTGATCGTCAGCGTAACGAAATTAAGTCCTATGATAAATCACCCCCGGCAACGCTTGCTTTTGAAAATGAAACCGTACAATACAACTGGAAGTTTAAAGTAAGTAGTGAGCTTGAGTTAACGAGTAAATTCAGTCACTTTTTTCAAATAAAAGCCCGTAACGATACCAACGACAATACCAATGGCAACGACGATCAACCTATCATTACGCTCTCTGGTGCTCAAAAAAACAGTACAGGGAACCAGTTACAAGTAAGATATAGCGCAGGTTTTGATGAAAACGGTAACAGTACAGGGCTTGATAAAAACCTTTTAGAAACAGATTGGTCACTTATAACCGATGAGTGGATACAGGTTTTTGTTCAAGCCACATTTAGCGAGGAGGGGCAATTTGAGATGACCCTTACCCGCTTAAGCGACAATGAAGAGCTATTGAATATAAACGAGCAAAATATAGATATGTGGCGAGGCGTAAGCGATGATGACTTTGCACGCCCTAAATGGGGAATTTACCGCTCAATAGTAGAGACCGATAGCCTTCGCGCTGAAGAAGAGCAGGTACGATTTGCTGATTTTGTGATTAAGAAAGGTTCTTTAATAAAGTAATCGACATAATACAATTATAAAATCCACAAAAAAGCCCTTAGTAATTTAATTACCAAGGGCTTTTTTAATACATTTTAAAAGTAATTATTTTACTTCTTTACCGGCAGCTTGTTGGTCAGCGTGGTAGCTTGAACGAACGAATGGGCCAGAGGCTGCATGTGTAAAGCCAATTTCATCAGCGTACTCTTTCAACGCGTCAAATTCCGCTGGTGGCACGTAACGTTTAACTGGCAAGTGATGCTTAGAAGGCTGTAAGTATTGGCCAACGGTAAGCATGTCAACGTTATGAGCACGTAGATCACGAAGTACTTCTTCTATTTCGCTAATCTCTTCACCTAGACCAACCATTAAGCCAGACTTAGTTTTTACTTCTGGGTGTGCTTCTTTAAAACGACGAAGTAATTCTAACGACCATTTGTAATCGGCACCTGGGCGCGCAAGCTTGTACAAACGCGGTGCTGTTTCTAGGTTGTGGTTAAACACATCAGGCGGTGTCTCAATTAAAATTTCAAGAGCACGGTCCATACGGCCACGGAAATCGGGTACTAAAATTTCGATGGTAATGGTTGGGTTGTGCTTACGAATTTCACGGATACAATCGGCAAAGTGCTGTGCGCCGCCATCACGAAGATCATCACGGTCAACCGAAGTAATTACAACGTAGCTAAGCTTCATGTCTTTAATTGTTAGTGCAAGCTTTTCAGGCTCTGCTGCATCAGGTTTTAATGGGCGACCATGAGCAACATCACAAAATGGGCAACGACGCGTACAAATAGCACCTAAAATCATAAAGGTTGCTGTACCGTGGTTAAAGCACTCTGATAGGTTTGGGCACGATGCCTCTTCACATACTGAGTGTAAGCCGTGCTTACGCATGGCTTGTTTAATACCGTCAATACGCTCTGTTGACTTTGGTAAGCGAATTTTAAGCCACTCTGGCTTACGCAACATTTCAGTTTTTTCTGTTGGTAAAACTTTAACGGGGATCAACGCCATTTTTTCTGCGTCGCGTAGTTTTACACCTGGTTCCATTTTGACTGGTTTACTCATTCGTTTTCAAACCCTTCAGTATGCTTAACCTGTGCTGCATTAAGCTTTTTAATCATGTGTTTTACGAGTCCTTCACCTGCGCTTTGTAGGTTTTGAGGACCCTCTAATTCTTTTGTTTGCACCATATTCATACCGGCATAACCACACGGGTTGATGCGTAAAAATGGACTTAGGTCCATGTTAACATTTAATGCTAAGCCATGAAATGAGCAGCCGCGGCGAACTCTTAAACCTAATGATGCAATTTTGCTGTCGTTAACGTAAACACCAGGGGCGTCGGCTTTAGCGTATGCTTCAATATTGTATTCAGCAAGCGACTCTATAATGCACTCTTCGAGCCAAGTAACAAGTTCACGCACACCTATCTTTAAACGACGTAGGTTAAATAATACGTACATCATTTGTTGGCCAGGGCCGTGGTAGGTAACTTGGCCACCGCGATCAACTTTAATTACTTCAATGTCGCCAGGGGCAAGTAAATGCTCGTCTTTTCCTGCTTGGCCTTGAGTAAATACACTTTCGTGCTCTACAAGCCAAATTTCATCAGGGGTGTTTTCATCACGTGTATCGGTAAAGTCTTGCATTTTTTGCCAAATAGGCATGTAACGCTTGCGACCTAATTGGCGTACGATTAAAGTGTTTTCGCTCACATCAAATCTCAACTATGGCTTAAAGCATATGGCGTACGTCATCGATATTACTGATCACGTTGTAAATTTCTTCAATGTGTTTACCACTTGTAACCGTAGCTACTAGCGTAACAGACTCATAATTACCTTTACTGCTTGGTTTTACTTTTGGTGCGTAGTCGCCCGGAGCAATAGGTTGTAATTTTGCTAATATTTGATCTGTTAAATTAACGTTGGCTAAACCCATAATTTTAAATGTAAATGGGCAAGGGTACTCTAAGTACTCATCAAATTTAGTATTTTTAACTGGTTGAACCACGTTAGTGACTCCTCATACAAAAGTGTGAACTCTATGTAAAGCACGAAGCTTAATACAGATAGGCGTTTAGCAGTGATGCATATATGGGGCGCATTCTAGCATTTTTCAAGCAAAAAAAAACGCCTCACAATGGAGGCGCTTAAATTATATATACTTAGTCATTTACAAGTTATTGCATGATCTGTAAACGTAAGTAGTCATAAATTTTACTAAAGAAGCTGCCTTCTTCCACTTCTTCAAGTGTCACTAGTGGGTATTGCGCAATGTCTTCCCCTTCTAGTTGCAAGAATAAAGTGCCTACTTTAGTGCCTTTAGCTAATGGCGCTTCAAGGGTGTTGTCTAGCTCAAAGTTAGCTTTTAGGTTTTTATGCTGACCACGTGGAATAGTGATAGGTGTGTCTTCTAAAATACCTAACGATACATTTTCTTTGTTACCCATCCAAATGCGCTGCTCTGCAAAGCTGTCGCCCGCTTTGTAAGGTGTAATTGTTTCAAAAAAGCGAAAGCCGTAGTTAAGTAGTTTTTTGCTTTCTACTTTACGTGCACGCTCGCTTGAGGTGCCCATAACAACAGCAATTAAACGCATACCATTTTTAGTGGCTGATGTAACTAAGCTGTAGCCAGCTTCAGATGTGTGGCCTGTTTTTATACCATCTACGTCTAAGCTTTCATCCCATAATAGTGAGTTACGATTGTATTGCTTAATACCATTGTAGGTGTATGATTTTTCTTTATAAATAGCATACTCTTCAGGTACATCTCTGATAAGTGCGGCGCTTAGCGTGGCCATATCACGTGGTGTAGTATAGTGCTCATCAGTATCAAGGCCATGGCTATTAATAAAGTGGCTGTTAGTCATACCTAATTTAGCAGCGTGAGCATTCATTAAGTCGGCAAAAGCACTTTCACTGCCTGCTATGTGCTCAGACATAGCAACACAGGCGTCATTACCTGATTGAATAATAATGCCATGATTGAGCTCATCAACACTAATTTGCTTACCCACTTCGATAAACATTTTTGAAGATTCTGGGAAGTTTTTTGCCCATGCTTTTTCGCTAATTGTAACCATGTCGGTAGGGGCTATGTTACCAACTTTAATTTCTGTACCAATTACATAACTGGTCATCATTTTAGTTAAGCTTGCTGGCGCAAGTTTAGTATCGGCTTCGCCTTCAGCAATAACCTTACCTGTTGTAAAGTCTACTAAAAAATAACCCTTTGCATTAACTTGAGGTGGTGCCGGAATAATTTGGGCGCTGGCTGAAAATACGGCGGCTGAACAAACTAAGCCACATACACCTTTGAGGATTTTATGTTTAATTGATTTCATCATACTCATTAATGGTTAAAGTTAAAAATTCGCGTTACGCCATTCTATACCCAAACACCCCCGAGATGCGAGTGTGGTTAGGCTGGTTTGGGTATTTGTCTTACTGAGTGTAAAGCAAGAACGCGTTTTGAAATTGATTTTGTTTTAATTTTTTTAATATTTTTTCTGCATGTTGGGCGTTTTGTATTGGCCCCAAATGCAATCTGTAAATAGTGTCTTTTTTTACAATGTTTGTTGGTAATTTATATTGTTGGCGTAAGCGTTGTGCAAGGGCTTCAATATTTGCCAATGTACTGCCTGCAGCTACTTGAATATACGTTTTATTAGCAGCAGAATTCGAAAGCGTAACTGCTTCAAGCTTAACCTTTGCTGTACCGTGTGTATAGTAGCCTAGCTTGTATGCGGCCGCATATGACAGGTCGATAATTCTGTCATCATGAAAAGGCCCACGGTCGTTTACGCGTACAATTACTGACTTACCATTTTGCTTGTTTGTAACACGAACAAAACTAGGTAAAGGTAATGTTTTATGCGCTGCCGTCATGGCAAACATATCGTATATTTCACCGTTTGAAGTGTGATAACCGTGAAACTTTCTGCCGTACCACGATGCAATGCCTTCTTCTTTGTAACCCGTTTCGTCAAGCATTGGGGTGTAACGTTTACCTAGCACCTCGTAGGGTCGAGAAGCACTAGCACTTTTTTGCACCTCAGTAACAATAGCATCCTGCATTTCAAGCGCTGTGGGAGCTCTAAGAGGGGCTGAATCATGGCGCATATGGTAACGCCCACTCGAACCACTACTACAGGCACTGACAGTGATAGCGATTAAGATGATTATTAGAGTCTGAGCGAAACGTTGCATTATTTTAAAAGCATCCTTTTGTCTGTCGCAATCGACATAATAATACCAAAGCCGGCCATTAGCGTAATCATCGATGTGCCACCATAACTTATCAAGGGTAAGGGCACACCAACAACAGGTAGTAGTCCTGATACCATGCCAATATTTACAAATATATAAACAAAAAAAGTTAAAGTCAGTGCGCCAGCTAACAGCTTTCCAAATGCGTCTTGTGCATTTACTGCAATATATAAGCTGCGGCCAATTATAAACAAGTACAAGCTAAGTAAAACGCAGACACCAAATAAGCCAAACTCCTCACTTAATACCGAAAAAATAAAATCGGTATGCCGTTCAGGTAAAAACTCAAGTTGTGACTGTGTACCTTGCAACCAGCCTTTACCTTCGACACCGCCAGAACCAATGGCTATTTTAGATTGAATAATATGATAACCCGAGCCAAGAGGGTCGCTCTCCGGATCTAAAAATGTTAGTACGCGTTGTCGTTGATAAGCATGCATACCGTACTGCCAAAATGGCCATGCTGCTAAGGCAACCGCTGCACTTAAAAAGCTAATTAATCGCCAGCTCAAACCTGATAAAAAAAGTACAAATATGCCAGAGCTTGCAATCAGTATTGATGTTCCTAAGTCTGGTTGCTCTTTAATTAATAATGTTGGCAGCATTACTATCGCAAAGCCAAAAATTAAGTGTAGTGGTCGTGGTGGTAAATGTTTACGGCCAATATACCAAGCTACCATCATAGGTACTGCAAGCTTCATTAATTCAGAGGGTTGAAAGCGAGTTAACCCTAAATCAAGCCAACGTTGCGCGCCTTTAGAGCTCACACCAAATAACAACACACCAACCAGCATTAATAACCCAACGCAGTACATCGGTATAGTGAGTCTTTTCAGTGTCGCGGGAGGAATTTGTGCAAGTACTACCATGGCAATGATGGCCACACCCATCCGCGTCATGTGTCTTATCATCATCGCTGACTCTTGGCCACTTGCGCTGTACACAACCGTAATGCTTCCAGCCATCATAAGTAAAATGGCAATAAGTAAAGGCAAATCTAAATGCATGCGCATCCAAATAGAGCGCTTGTCATGCAGGGCGGTCATAGGGTGTTATTCCTTGCCAGTTCAACAGGGTTAGCTGCAAAGTAATAATCCATTAACTGTCTGGCAATAGGTGCGCCAACCGTGCTGCCACCACCATTATTTTCAACAACAATAGACACAACTATTTGAGGATTATTGTAAGGGGCAAACCCCACATAAATGGCATTATCGCGTTGTCGCTCTTTAAGTGATTCTGCATCGTACTTTTCACCTTGTGCAATGCTCACAACTTGTGCCGTGCCCGTTTTACCTGCAGGGTCGTAGTTTACGCCCTTAAACGCTTTGTGGGCGGTACCTGTGACTTTAGTTACGGTATTGTGCATAGCGTCTATGGCTATACGCCAATTGTCAGGATTGTTCAGAACTACAGGTGGCTTTTCTTCGTTATTTATTTGGGCCACATCGTCCTCTTTTTTTGCCACTTGCGCTAAGTGAGGAGGGTGGTTAATCCCTTTGTTAACAAGTATGTTAGTTGCATTAGCAATTTGAATGGGTGTGGCGGTCCAATACCCTTGGCCGATGCCTACAGAAATTGTATCGCCAGGCCACCAAGACTCTTTAAATCTGTTTTCTTTCCATTCTTTTGAAGGCAATATCGCGGTGGTTTCTTCGTGTATATCTATACCCGATAGGTCGCCAAAACCAAAATGCGCCATAAAATTACTAATTTTTGTAATGCCTAATCGGTACGCGGTATCGTAAAAGTACGTATCGCACGACTCTTCAATGGCTTTGTATACATCCACATGGCCATGCCCCCAACGTTTCCAGTCGCGCCATTTGTGCTCAACATTTCGTATTTCAAAAAAGCCCGGGTCCCACATGGTTGTTCCTTCCGTCACCATGTTTTCTTCAAGTGCTAAAATAGCCATATGCGGTTTAATGGTGGATGCTGGTGCGTATCGGCCTTGGGTAGCTCTATTAATGAGTGGGCGATCTGGGTTGAGAAGTGCTTTATAATTTTTACTGCTAATACCGTGTACAAATAAATTGGGGTCGTAGCTTGGGTTCGAATATAGCGCAAGTATACCGCCATCTTTTGCATCCATCACGACAACCGCACCGCGCATGTCTTTGAGTGCATGTTGGGCAATTTGTTGTAAGCCAATATCGAGCGTTAATACTAAATCACTACCTGGCTGTGGGGGAAGCATACTCAGGGTGCGGATAACACGACCACGGTTATTAACTTCTACACGTTGCGAACCGACTTGACCATGCAAGAGTTGCTCGTAGTATTTTTCAATACCGAGTTTGCCAATATCGTGGGTTGCACGATAGTTTGTGGCTTGGCCTTCTTGTTCGAGCTTGTTTAGCTCTTTTCGGTTTAGCTTTGCAACATAACCTAGGGCATGAGTAAGCGTGTCGCCGAATGGGTAATAACGTGCTAAACGGGCTTCGATACTAAAACCGGGAAATTTATGCTGGTTAACCGAAAAGGTAGCAACATCGGCTTCATCAAGGCGAGCTTTAAGTACTTGTGATTTAAAACGGCGCGTGTTTTTTATATCTTTTAAAAAATCTTGTTTTTCTTGTTCTGTAATAGTGATTAGTTGGCTTACTTGCTCAAGTGATTTTTCAAGGTTATCAACCTCCTCGGGGATCACCTCGAGATTATAAACGGGTTTGTTCTCAGCAAGCAGTACACCGTTTCGGTCGTAAATTAAACCGCGATTAGGTGCAATAGGAATAACTTTAATACGGTTGTCGTTGGAGCGGGTTTGATAATCTTGGTGGTCTTTTACTTGAATATTGTAAAGATTAGTAATTAAAACAGCTACTAACCCTAATACAAAAACAAAACCCACAAATGCACGCCGTGCAAACAAATTTGCTTCTGCGGAGTGATCGCGAATAGTGGGTCTTTGTTTTAGCATGGCAAGGCGTTACTCGCGATGATAGGGATGATTGTTATTTAAGCTCCAGCCCCTATATAGGCTTTCTGCAACAATAATTCGCACCAAAGGGTGTGGTAATGTTAGGTTCGATAACGACCATTTTTGCTCCGATGCAGCAATGCATTCTGGAGCAAGTCCTTCAGGGCCGCCAATAAGTAAACTTACATCGCGGCCATCGAGTTGCCATTTTTCCATGTTTTTAGCAAGTTGGTGAGTATCTAGCGCTTTGCCAGTGACTTCTAGCGTAACAATACGATTGCCTTTAGGAATAGCGGCTAATGTTTTTTCGCCTTCAATATGTAAAATACGCTTTATATCGGCATTTTTGCCACGTTTACCGGCGGGTATTTCAATTAGCTCTAAAGCCATATCCTTGGGAAAACGGCGCTGGTATTCAGCAAATCCCGTTTCTACCCACGCTGGCATTTTTGTACCAACAGCAATCATTTGTATTTTCACGAATAACTTCCAAGCGTTGCTTTTAACAAGTGGGTGGTTAGCCCCACAGTTTTTCTAGATCGTAATAGCTACGTGCTTCAGTTTGCATCACGTGTACAACCACATCGCCTAAATCAACCAGTGCCCATTCGCCGTCATTTTCGCCTTCATAGCCTAATGGCTCTGAATCTGCATGACGTGCTTCTTTTGCTAAGTGGTCGGCGATTGATTGAACGTGGCGTTTAGACGTGCCAGTACAAATTACCATGTAATCGGTAATGTCTGATTTATCAGTTACGTCCATGTCAACGATGTCACGCGCTTTCATATCGTCAATTTTATCCATTGCAAAGGCGAGTAGTTGTCTTGAATCCAAGGTTTTGTCTCAATTTAAAAATTTAATGGCGCGTATTTTAACACGCTAGGCATTTTTAAGCATCAATTTGATATAACTGATGCATTTGTATGTAATGACTCACGGCATCGGGTAATAGTTCATTCTTTTTGTTACTTTTTTTAAGATCATCACGAATAGAACTAGAAGCTGCATCAAGCATTTTACCCGGTAAAAAGTAAAGTTTACCACCTAAATGCTCTGTAATAAGAGCGGGGTCATCCACGAGGGCATGTTGCATGTAGTGTTTAAGCTCACCTGTTACCTGACAACTCTGCGCTGGTCGTTGATATACCACAATATGGCAAAGCTCAGTAATTGTTTGCCATTCAAACCACTTATTTAGTGAATTAAATGAATCCATTCCAATCAAAAATAAAATAGGTGTACTTGGGTACTCTTTACGCAGTTCTTGCAGGCTAAGTAATGAGTATGATGGGCCTGAACGATCTAGCTCTCTTAAATCGAGTGCAAAATGAGGGTACGGTTTAATAGCCGCATTGAGCATGTTAACACGATGTTCTGTGCTTATACCTGGTGCTGCTTTGTGGGCAGGTAGTGCGCAGGGCATAAAATACAATGTGCTTAAATTAAATGCGCTTACACATTGCTGAGCCATATTAATATGGCCTAAATGAACGGGGTCGAAGGTACCACCAAAAATAGCAATCATTTTTTTGTCCAACAGGTTAAGCAACTAATTAAGGCTGTGACACGGCATAGGAATATCGAGCGGTTGACAAAACTTAATACAAATATGTGCAAGTGCCTGATAAGGAGCAATTAAGTTGCCTTGTTTATAGCTTGCATCAAATAAAGCAATATCACTATTAATTTGCTCAAGTACAGTAATATTTAGGCGATTAACGGCATTTTGCACCGGCCCTTGCTGATTTTTCCAAATGGCATTTTGTTTAAATAAGCTGGCGATTGGCTCACCATTTAACAATCCCAATTGCACATTCATCAAGGTGTTGAGCTCTTTTGTAATCGCCCACAATATACTCACAACTTCAGTGTTGTCACTGGCTAATTTGTTTAAAACTTTAATGGCTTGTTTGGCATGACCATTTAATAAGGCATCGCTTAAATCAAAAATATCAAATTTGGCTTGATTTAATAGCCCTTGCATAACCAATTGCTGGGTAATAAGTGCGTTGCCATGCAGTAAGGAGAGCTTTTCAAGTTCCTGAAAACACGCTAAAAGGTTACCTTCTGTAGCATTGATAAGGCTTAATTTGGCATCATTTTGCATGTTAAGAGCCAAGCGTTGACATTGATCATCAAGCCACCGTTTTACGTGCGAGCCAGTCAGTGGGTAACAAGGTACAAATACACCTTGTTTGTCGAGCGCTTTAAACCAGGCACCGCGTTGTACTTCTTGGCTCGCTTTTGCACCTTTAATAATTAGTATCGTGTCGGGGTTAACAAGCTCAACGACACGCTTAAAGGTATTACTACCAATTACACCGGGCTTTTGCTGGTTTAGGTCAAACTCAATAATAGTGCGTGCACTAAATAACGACATGCTTTGATATTGCGCTATTATTTCCTGCCAATCAAACCCCTGCATTAAAGTAAATTTAATTACTTCATCAAAGCCTTGTGCTTTGGCAGTATCGCGAATTAGCTGAACACACTGTGCTTCTTGAAAAGGCTCTTCACCAAAAACTAAGTAAAAAGGTTTTAAGCCTTTGTTTAATTCGTTAGGTAATTGATTAGCGTAACAGCGCATTACAGTTGCGACAGCTCTCTAACAATACGACGACTTGCTTGCTTACGAATTTCGTTAATTAGCAGCTCTAGCTCTTTGGCTTTGGCAAGTGCGTTATCGGGGTCGTCTTGATAATTTCTATAAAGCTCAAAGCGTTTTTCTATAGCATCTTTATTGGGGTGTTTTAGAACATATGAAACGCCATAGGCAAGTTCGTATTCAGCAACCTGGCCATTTTTAAATAACGACAACGTTTGGCGTTCTATGGTTTCTTTACGTAAATACAGCTGCGCTACGTTTTTAGATGAAGAGGTAAGTTCAACTTCACTTGCTAACAGCTCTTTTTGTAGCTGTTCAAATAAAGCTGATTTTTCGTCATCACCAATTAGCGTAATGAGTTTTAGATTATCAGGCAGGCTTGACGCTTGCTTTAAGTGAAACCCACAACTAGATAACAAAAAACAGACTAGCGCTAAGGCTAGCCCGTTTTTAATGGCCTTAAATACAGCCATATTAGTTAGCAACCACGTTAAGTAGTTTACCTGGCACGTAAATGATCTTACGAATGGTTTTACCATCAGTAAATTTAGTTACGTTAGCTTCTGCAAAGGCAAGTGTTTCTACTTGTTCTTGCGTTGCATCTGCTGCCACAGTTAGCTTAGCGCGAAGTTTACCGTTTACTTGAACGATGATGAGCTTTTCATCTTCAACCAGGGCTGATTCGTCAACTGTTGGCCATGCTGCATCTAAAATATCACCTTCTTTACCAAGCTCTTCCCACAACTCATGAGATAAATGCGGCGTAATAGGGGCAAGCATAATGATTAACGCTTCAAGTGCCTCATTTGCAATGGCAATGTCTTGTGCATCGTTAAGTGGCGCTTTAATTAACTTATTAGACAGCTCCATGATGGCAGCAATCGCCGTGTTAAACGTTTGACGACGTTCAACATCATCACTTACCTTTGCAATGGCTTTGTGTAATTCGCGACGAAGTACTTTTTGTGGGTTAGTAAGCGCAGACTTTTCAAGTGCTTGGTAACCTGCCGCTTTCACGTCTACTGCGTATTTCCATACACGTTTTAAGAATCTGTGTGCGCCTTCAACGCCAGAGTCTGACCATTCAAGTGTTTGTTCTGGTGGTGCAGTAAACATCATGAATAAACGCACTGTATCAGCACCGTATTGTGCAATTACTTGTTGTGGGTCTATACCGTTATTTTTAGACTTAGACATTTTGCTCATGCCTGAAGAAAATACTGGTTCGCCATCTTCCTTGTGCCATGCTTTAGTAACTCGACCTTTTTCGTCAGTTTCTGTTTCTACATCGCTTGGTGAAATCCAAATATCACCACCTTTCTCATCTTTACGATAGAACGTTTCAGCCAATACCATGCCTTGACATAGTAAGCGGTCAAATGGCTCGTCTGAATTTACTAAACCAAAGTCACGTAATAGTTTATGGAAAAAGCGTGAGTACAATAAGTGTAAAATTGCGTGTTCAATACCACCTATGTATTGGTTTACAGGTAACCAATAGTTAGCGGCTGCTGGGTCTAACATGCCTTCGTCGTAACGTGGGCTACAGTAACGTGCGTAATACCAAGACGATTCCATAAAAGTATCGAAGGTGTCAGTTTCGTGAGTAGCAGGTACGCCGTTAACTGTGGTTTTAGCCCACTCAGGGTCTGCTTTTATTGGTGATGTTACACCATTCATTACCACGTCTTCTGGTAAGCGAACTGGTAACATATCTTCTGTTGCAGCAAGCTCGTTGCCGTTTTCGTCGCTCAGCATTGGAATTGGAGAGCCCCAATAACGTTGGCGGCTAACACCCCAGTCACGTAAGCGGAAGTTTACTTTACGCTCACCCACGCCTAGTGCTTCTAGTTTGTCGGCAATCGCATTAAACGCTGCTGAAAAGTCTAATCCGTCAAATTCGCCAGAGTTTACTAATACACCTTTTTCGGTGAATGCTTCTTGCGCTAGGTTTACTTCAAGGTCTGAGCCTTCAACTGGCGCAATAACTTGTTTAATATCTAGGCCGTATGCATTTGCAAACTCAAAATCACGTTGGTCGTGGGCAGGTACTGCCATTACCGCGCCTGAGCCGTAATGCATAAGCACAAAGTTAGCCACCCAAATAGGCACTTGCTCGCCTGTTAATGGGTGAGTTGCGTAAAAGCCAGTTGCAATACCTTTTTTCTCCATTGTTGCCATATCTGCTTCGGCTACTTTGGTGTTTTTGCATTCTTCAACAAACATTGCAATCGCATCGCTGTTTTTAGCGGCTTCTTGGGCAATAGGGTGTCCACCGGCAACGGCAAGATAAGTTACACCCATAAAAGTATCTGGGCGAGTGGTGTATACGCTAAACTTTTCGTTGTTATCGGTACGCGTAAACTCAATGTCTAAACCTTCAGAGCGGCCAATCCAATTGCGCTGCATGGTTTTAACTTGCTCAGGCCAGTCTTCTAATTTGTCTAAATCGTCTAAAAGCTCTTGTGCGTAGTCGGTAATCTTAATAAACCACTGCGGGATTTCTTTTTGCTCAACCACAGCGCCAGAGCGCCAACCACGACCGTCAATAACTTGTTCGTTAGCAAGTACAGTTTGATCAACCGGATCCCAGTTTACGGTCGACATTTTTTTGTACACTAAGCCTTTTTCGTAAAGCTTAGTAAAAAACCACTGCTCCCACTTATAGTACTCTGGGTGACACGTTGCAATTTCACGATCCCAATCGTAACCAAAACCTAATTGCTTAAGTTGGTTACGCATGTAATCAATGTTTTCGTAAGTCCACTTTGCAGGCGCTGTTTTATTTTTAATAGCGGCGTTTTCTGCAGGTAAACCAAACGCATCCCAGCCCATAGGCTGCATTACGTTTTTGCCTTGCAGGCGCTGGAAACGAGAAACAACATCACCAATGGTGTAGTTACGCACATGACCCATATGCAGTCGACCACTCGGGTAAGGGAACATAGAAAGACAGTAATATTTTTCTTTGCTCTCATCTTCAGTGACTTTAAATACTTGATTTTCTTCCCAGTAGCTTTGTACTTTTGACTCTATATCTTGCGGGTTATATTGCTCTTGCATCTACGATTCCAGACTTCTTGCAAACTAATAAAAAATTGCCGATAGGATAACCCAAATAAAGCACTATTCACAGCGTCAAAAACACCGTTTTGCTAAATTGTAACCTTCATGTCAGATTAACCTATACTTATCTATGTTAAACGTCAGGCGTGTTGACCTGTGTAGATTGAAATTTGCTCAGTTTAGGGTTTTCTAATCACATTATAAAATGTTACCTAGTGGCCTGAGTAAAGATTCATAAATATTGCGTCAACCCAACTCGTTTATTAGCAATTTTGAAGGAGTACATAATGGCAGATTATAAAGCATGGCTTAGTGATTTAAGCGCGTGGCTAAAAGACATCAAAGATCATGAGGTAAAAGATGCGGTAACTCGTTTTGTTGAATCAGAGCAAGCACTTAAAAATTTAGGTGAGGAAAAATATCAGCTCTACCGCAACTACTTAAAACGTGACATAGAGCACCTTAGCGAGAACGATTCCCACTATAATTCGCTTGCATGGCAAGAACTTAAAGAGTCTTTATGGTTTGAACTTTCACATATAGAAGACAAAACTCAGCTGGAATGGCAATCCTTAAACCAAGATTTTAAACATAATGGGGTGTATCACGCAGGTGAATGGATAGCCATGGGCACATTAGTATGTAAGAATTGCACTCATAGTTACGATGTTTATCACGCCACACAAATTTTACCGTGTATTGAGTGTGATGGAATCTATTTTAGTCGTAAGGCACTGCACCCTTAAGCATATGTATTAAGTGGCTGCTGGCCACTTAATACGCCCAAAAGCCAGCGATTATGCTGGTATATAAAGAAGTTAGAATGACGAAAAAACTGCTGCCACTACCTGTATCAACGCTTGCACCTAGTATTTCTGCTAATCACGTACTGACGTGCATGAATAATCCCTACCCAGAGCAACTCAATTTTATTGGGCAACAACGTGCACAAAGTGCGCTGGACTTTTCGCTGGGGATGGAATTACCTGGTTATAACGTTTACGTTATGGGCGAAGCCGCACATGGGCGTTACACACTCGTCAAGGACAAACTAAAACAACATGCCAAAGGCCGAGTAACCCCAAACGAATGGTTGTATGTTAATAACTACGACGACCATCGCGAGCCAATAGCATTGTTTATGCAGGCAGGGCAAAGCAAGCAATTGAGTGACGACATAGACTCATTTTTAGACGAAGTGCTCGACACGTTTCCAGCCGCATTTGATAACCCTGCTTATCAGCGAAAGAAAAAATCAATTGATCGTGAATTTAATGATGCTTACGACAGCGCAATTACCGCCGTTGAAGTGGCTGCGCTTGAGCAAAGCGTTGCACTTGTTGAAGAAAAAAGCTCAGTGGGCTTTGCGCCACTTATTGATGGTAAGCAGTTGAGTGATAGCGAGTTTGCAGAACTAGAAGATGAACTTCGCGAAGAGTTTTTTGAGAAAATAGAAAAACTAGAAGATGCGTTAATTGAAGCACTGATAGAGTTGCCGCGTTGGAAACGTGAATCTAAAGAAAAACTCCGCAACCTTAAAAAGTCGACCGCTGAGCAAGCAACTAAACCACTGTTAAAAGATTTAGAACATAAATACGCCACACATATTGGCGTGCTTCGCTATTTAAAAGACATACGTGTAGAAATTATAGATGCTGTACTTGAATGGCTAGACGATGAAGACGAAAACGAAGAAAATAAAGAAGACTTTGATCGTAAAGGCATGCTCACTGACTTTTTTGCACCCAATATTTTAGTCGAGTTTAAAGAAGACGATGCAGCCCCCGTGGTGTACGAGCCTAACCCTACCTTTGGTAATTTATTTGGCAAAATAGAGTATGCCACTTCACAAGGTACACTAATCACCAGCTACCGCTCAATTCAGCCCGGTGCATTACACCGTGCAAATGGCGGTTATTTGATAATGGATGCTGAAAAAGTAATGGCTAACCCACAGGTGTGGGATGGGCTAAAGTTATCGCTGAAAATGCACCAAATTAAAAATGACTTACCATATCAAGATAGTACAGTAGGCACGAGCTTTACGCTTCGCCCGCAACTGATCCCACTTGATGTAAAAATTATTTTATTAGGCTCGCGCGATTTGTATTACACCATAGGTCAATACGATGAAGAATTCGCAGAGCTATTCAGAGTACTAGCTGATTTTGATTACTACTTACCAAGCAGTGATAAGTTACAGTATCAGTTTATTACTAAAGTGACAGAGTACTGCGAAAAAACGCTTAAGTGCACTACAACGCAAGCCGCTATGGTGAGATTGCTTAAATTTAGTTATCGCCAAGCTGAGCATCATAATAAGCTGTCAGCGCGTTTTGCTGATGTGTTAGAGCTGGTGGCTGAGGCAAGTTACTACGCAAAACAAGATAAGCTAACGGTTATTGATGCGCATCATATTGATGAAGCCATTGAGGGTAAGCAATACCGCACCGGTCAAATTAGTGAAAATATGCTCAGTGATATCAAAGAAGGCCACACGTTAATTGCTACAACCGGACAAGCCATTGGTAAAGTAAATGGCTTAACGGTACTGCACATTGGTGACACGTCGTTTGGTACACCGGCGCGAATTACTGCCACGGTATACGCCGGCGCTGATGGCGTAATAGACGTAGAGCGCGAAGCAGAACTGGGTAAAGCTATTCACTCTAAAGGCGTGATGTTACTTACTGGTTATTTAGGTAATAAATATGCTCAGCAATTTAGCCTTACGCTCAGCGCAAACATTGCAATAGAACAAAGCTATGGCTACATAGACGGCGATAGCGCCTCGTTGGCAGAGCTTTGCGCGTTAATTTCGGCTATTACAAGCTTACCAATAAGCCAATCAATTGCGCTTACGGGGTCTATAAACCAACATGGTGATGTACAAGCCATTGGTGGTGTAAACGAAAAAATAGAAGGCTTTTTTAAGCTGTGTAAAATGCGCGGCTTAACGGGTGAGCAAGGCGTTATTATTCCTAAGTCAAACCAAGTTAATTTGGTTTTAGACGACGAAATACTCAACGCAGTAGAGCAAGGTAAATTTAATATTTACGCAGTAGAGACGGTCGATCAGGCGCTAAATTTACTGATGGATATTGAAGCGGGCGAACTCATCGACGATGTATACCCTGAAAGTTCAGTAAACGGCATCGCACTTGCGCGTTTAAAAGAGATTGCCGATATTGTTAATGGCGATAACGAAGACGATGCGGATGACGAGCTAGAAAACGAAAAACGAGAAGAAGAGAAAAACTAATTATGATCAATATTATTTTGGCGGTTGTGATCGCTATTTTGTGCGTTTTAATATTTAAAAATAGTAAAAAAGCCAAACAACAGGCGATTGCTAATGCGCAAATTGAAAGCGACTATTTAGTGGCAAACGCTAAAGTAGATGGTGTATTGGAAACTGCATCTGGCCTGCAATATAAAGTATTGCACAAAGGAGAAAACAGCAACACACCTAGCCCAACAAGTATGGTCAATGTGCATTACCACGGTACACTCATCGACGGCACTGTGTTTGATAGCTCAGTAGAGCGCAAGTCACCTATCAGCTTTGGTTTACACCAAGTTATTAAAGGGTGGACCGAGGGGTTACAGTTAATGAGCCCGGGAGACAAATTTCAGTTTTATATACCGCACCAATTGGCTTATGGCGAAAAGCGGGTAGGGAGCATTCCACCAGCATCACTGCTTATTTTTGAAGTAGAATTGCTTGCAATAGAGTCATAAAGTTACCGTGTTTGCTCACTTTTAACCGATTAAAAGTGAGCATGACGTACTAACCTGCAAATTCAATGTGTGCTATTTCAAGCTTAAATTTTCCCGCCTGTTTTCCTGCAATCATAAAACCAAGTTGTCTAATATCACTAAAATCAATCACTGGTTGCTGGGCTAGCGTACGACCACGAAAAGTAAGCGTAAAATCGCTTGGGGTAAAATTAATGTTAGTCCATTCATTTTCTATTGTTTTAAATGAGTGTGTATACGCAGGTCCATCAAGGTAGTTGGATGTGCGCAGCCTTAGTTGATACGTTTGACCGTCACCTTTAACACGTAAATTAATAGTATTTGCGTTTTGGCCCTGTGTGTTGAGCTCAGTGCGGATAGAAGCAAACCCTCCGTTATTTTTAAGCGATACATTACCTTCAAATACCAATGCCTCTTTTGTATGGCTTACTTGGCTATTAGACACGCCCCCCATGACCGAATCGTTTACAACGTACCAACGCTGATTGGCGTTAACCTCTGCGCTTAGCAGCAAAGTATTAAATATAAAAAGAGAGGCTAATTGTTTAGTGGTCATTGGGGTTGCTCCTAAAGGCTTTGATTAACTAATACGCTCACACATATAAATTGTTCACTTAACCTAAACTAATTTATTAATAACGCGCAGGGCTTGCTGGCTTTTAAGGATAAAATATGTGAAATCTAGGGTTATTTAGTCGCTGCGCAAAGTTGGCAACTTAGTGGGCTAAATAAAAATTGAGTAAAGCTTCTGCGTCCCGCTCACCCTTTTACCTTCACCTTGAAGGCAACAAACAGTAAATAGCGCTTGTTTGAATTAGCTTGAGCAAAAAATAAAAAGCGCGTAAGTTAAACGCGTTACCTATTTTAATAACAAGAATTAAAATGAAAGCAAAAGAAATAGAACAATTAGAATTATCTAAAACCGAAACTAGAGAAGTCATTACCCCTTATGCATTTAAAGTTGATAACGCTCTGTTAGGCATTCCTCTAGCAACACCTCTTAAACGAGCTTTAGCAATAGTAATAGATGCTGCCCTAATATTTATAGCTGCAAAGCTTAGCGCCACCTTAATTGCGTTTGTTGCTGCTATGGCTTTTTATAAAGGCACCGCGCAGCAATACCTTCCTAAAATGTCGAGTGTATGGAGAAGAATATTAAAAATAATGGCAGCGAGTATTTTATTTGTAAGCGCTCTTGCAGTGCTTTCAATTGGCATAGACTACTTAGAAGACGATAACAGTGAAATCGCCTCAGTTATTCAAGGTGTAAAAATAGAAGACGAAATACAGCTTACTGAGTCAGAAAAACACCGTGTAAACGCCTATTTAATTGAAGTAGTAGACGAGAGCTGTGAGCAGTCTTGCCAACAAAATGCGCTTGATAATTTGATAGGACAAGTACCCAAGTTAGCAGAAATGGACGATCTTCAAAGCCCACAACTTGCTAGAGCACTTTTACAATTATTAGTGCTCAGTGAAAATAACGAAATAAAGCCTGCACAATTAATAGAAGAAAAACCTGCTCAAACAACTACAAACAGTATTTTGCAGTGGGGCAAAGGTATTATTCAAGACTTAGGCTTAGGTTTTGGGTGGGCTGCTGTTTACTTTACGCTATTTTCATTACTTTGGCGTGGTCAAACTCCCGGTAAGAAGGTGTGCAATATACGTGTTGTTGCCTTAAATGGCGAACCACTTGGTTTGCTTGATTGTTTTGGCCGCTACGGTGGTTACGGCGCAGGTTTTGCCACTGGGTTGCTAGGCTTTTTACAAGTGTATTGGGACCCAAATAGGCAAGCCATTCAAGATAAAATATCAGCGACTGTGGTTATACAAGGTAGCGTAAAGCAAATTGTGAATATAGAAACAGTAGAAGAAACCGTAAAAGCTAAATAATTAATAGTTATAGGTACGCAAGTGAAGTTTTTAATGTTGACGATTATCACTTTATTTTTTGCAATCAGTGCAAGTGCTTCCGAGTCGGTTTTATTAGCAAAAAATGATCATATAGAGTCTCGAATTTTAAAAGAGAGGCGATTTTATAGCGTTTACTTACCACCTAGTTATAGCCAAAATACTGATAAAACATACCCTGTAGTTTACTTACTTGATGGTGATAGCACACATTTAAAAGCAGTTGCAGGGCTGGTAGAAGCGCTAAGTACAGAGCGTTTAGAGCAACAAATACAGCAAGCTATTATTGTAGCTATTCCTAACAGCCAAAACGCAATAAGAGAGCGCGACTTTACACCTACCAATGTTGATTGGACGTTTAAGGGTAAATTATTAGAAAGGTTTGAAAATATCGGCAATGCCGCAAATTACAGTGCATTTTTTGAAAAAGAACTTATTCCACATATTAATAAAAACTACCGAACATCAAATAAGCGGGTATTAATTGGTGAGTCTTTTGGTGGCTTGTTTGCAAGTTACGTACTGTTGACTAATCACACATTATTTACAGATTACTTAATAATTGATGCTACCTACATTTGGGATAATAATTATTTAAACCGTTACTTTAAAAATAATCAACTTGAAAATAAAGAGATGGCAGGGAATGTGTATTTTACCTTTGCGAATAACGCAACAGCATTTGGTGATATAGGTAAAACAAATTATCAGTGGGGATTGGCGTTTGCAGATAAATTAAGGAATCACCCAAGTAAAAAATTAACAGTAAAACAGCGTTACTTTGAAAACGAAACACACGGTACCGTTGCTGCACTTAGCTGGTATTATGGATTGAAGGAGTTGTTGGTTTATTTATAGATCAAAAATGATAGCTGACTGCTGACAGCTATTACGCTTATATTAATTTCTAAACCTTACCCCAACTCCACCAATCCCCAATAACGCCACAATTCCCCATACAAACACATTGCCATATTGGCTATACACACTATTACCTTGTATCAATTTTACATCGGCTTTTAATACAGCGGCTTCAAACTGTGGCATGGTTTGTTGTGTATTGCTTAGCGGGTCGTATACGGCGCTTACACCGTTGTTGGTAACACGTACCAGCGGGCGTTGTAACTCAAGGGCACGCATGCGGGCAATTTGCATGTGTTGCAATGGCCCAATTGATTGACCAAACCACGCGTCGTTACTGACAGTAAATAATATATCTGAGTTAGTTTTATAATTGCCGCGTACTAAATCGGCAAATACTATTTCGAAGCAAATAGCAGGGAGCAGATTAAAGCCATTGGCGCGCAAGTTGTTTTGTATTCTGTCGCCTCGTGAAAATGAGGACATAGGTAAATCAAACAAAGGCGCGATTGGGCGCAGAATATCTTGAAACGGTACAAATTCTCCAATCGGCAGTAACTGGTGTTTTTGATAGCGATTTTTACTGAGGTATTCATAATGGCCGTGCTCGTCGCCGCGCTCTTTGTTACCCAGAACTATAAGTGTATTAAATATGGCTTTAGTATCGATTTGGTAGTCAACAATGCCCGTAATAAGGGCGGTTTCATTAAATGAGGCTGCGCTATCTAGCCCAGCTAAGTAGCTGTCGGCAAGGGCTTCTATTTCAGGAACTGCGGCTTCAGGCCAAACAATTAAATCAGCATCCCAATGTGGGCGAGTCATGTCTTGGTATTTGCTCATGGTGGTCCAAAACTCGCTCGGCTCAAAGCGAAGGTGCTGCTTTATATTGCCTTGTACTAGTAAAGTCGACATTGATTTACCTGAGTACTCAACGGTGTTTGTTGCACGCGAACCAATACACAAAACAGTAAATACAGTAAGCGTAACCAGCGGGGTCTTTATGTCTTTTTGTGTTATCCGGTACAGTGCAAAGCCAATGGCAATACATACTAAAGTCAATCCAAATTCACCAATGTAAGGGGCCAGTATATTTAATGGTCCATCGGTTTGGGTATACCCAAAACTTAACCACGGAAACCCGGTAAGGACCACCCCCCGTAAATATTCACTCAGAGCAAAAAAGCTAATAAGCAGCAAACCAAAGCTATTTGTGCTGGTGGCAAAACGAGTTGTTAAGTAGAACGCTAAGGCGGGATAAAGCGCTAAGTAGCCGCACAATAGTGCCATTAACGAAAAAGAGGCTACAAGCGGCATACCGCCAAAGGTAGCTATAGACACATGTACCCAACTAATACCTGCACCAAACCAGCCTAAACCAAATATAAAACCATATTTAGCGGCATTCTTCGCATGGGCTTTTCCGGTATTGTTTGGATTAATACAAAAAATGACAGCTGCAATACTAATAAATGCAATTGGCCAAATTTCAAAAGGGGAGTAGCTAAAAGTTAAAATAAGGCCCGCAATAAATGCGAGCCATGATTTTATATCTTTTGCTAATAGGGTCAGTCTAGTTAGCAGTTTCTTCACTGTCGGTGTCATCAGCCTTAGGAACGGTGACTTGCAGTTGCAAGATACGACGATTGTCGGCATTGGTTACTTTAAATTGGTAACCATCTATGTCTATTGTTTCACCACGGCTAGGCATATGGCCAAATGCATGTAAAACGGTGCCACCAATAGTGTCGGCTTCTTCTGTGCTATACCCTGTACTGAAGTGCTCGTTAAAGTCATCTACTGGCGTTAAGGCCTGAACAACATGAACGTGTTTTGCAAGTTGACGAATATCTTGTTGTTCTTCTTCTTCGTCGTGCTCGTCTTCTATTTCCCCAACAATGGTTTCAAGAATATCTTCAATTGTAACGAGTCCCGATACACCGCCGTATTCATCAATAACGACAGCCATATGATAGCGTTGCTGACGAAATTCATTAAGCAGAGTGTCAACACGTTTGCTCTCAGGTACGACCATGGCAGGGCGTAAGTAATCGCGTATTGAAGGTAAATGCTCGTCTTTATTTAAGATAAGCGGCAGCAAATCTTTAGCAAGTAAAAAACCTTCTACGTGATCTTTGTCTTCAATCACCACAGGGAAGCGTGAGTGAGTTGAGTCAACCATCATGGGTATTAGCTCTTCAAGCGGGCTGTCGATCTCAAGAGTGACCATTTGTGAGCGCGGGATCATTATGTCTCGCACTTTAAGCTCAGATACACTAAGCACACCTTCAATCATTTCTTTTGTTTCTGGATCGATTACGTCTCGTTCTTGCGCATCGGCAATCACTTCGACCAGCTCTTCTCTATTCTGGGGTTCCCCTTGCAGCATTTGGGTTATTCTACCCAACCACGTTTTGCCAGAAGAACCCTGGCTAGATTGCGAGTTACCGTCGCTCATTGCGTCTAATTGCTCCGTTAATTTAAATTTCGTCCCGGTATGGGTCTGCTATATTTAGCTCTGCAAGTAATTGCTTTTCTATGCTTTCCATTTGCAAAGCGTCTTCACTCTTTATATGGTCAAATCCAAGTAAATGCAAGCACCCATGAATGACCATGTGGGCAAAGTGGTCATGAAATGACTTCTCTTGCTCCACTGCTTCAGCCAATACAATGGCTGGGCAAATAACTAAGTCACCAACAAGGGGAAGCTCTATTCCTGGTGGCGCTTCAAATTCAAACGACAATACGTTAGTGGGTTTGTTTTTACCCCGGTAGTCGTTATTAAGTTGTTGTGATTGCGCTTCGTCGCTAATTACTATGGTGAGTTCTGACTCATCACGATATTGGCTTAACGCTTTATCAGCCCATAATGCAAATTGGGCTTCACTAGGGAGGTTGTCAAACTCACAGGCTATTTGTAAATCAAGTTCGGTTGTCAAAGTATTACTCTTTAGTAGTAGAGTTAAGTTGAGCAGCTAGCTCGTCTTTTGCTTTTTGCTTTTCAATTCGCTTCAAGCGCTCGCTCTCATCGTTACGCTCGTATGCTTCAACAATGCGCGCAACAACAGGGTGGCGCACTACATCGTGTGCTTTGAAGTAGTTAAAACTAATTTCATCTACGCTATCGAGCACTTCTATAGCATGGCGTAGGCCAGAGCGTGTACCGCGCGGTAAATCAACTTGGGTTATATCACCAGTGATCACCGCTTTTGAATTAAACCCTATACGGGTTAAAAACATTTTCATTTGTTCTGCTGTGGTATTTTGACTTTCATCTAAAATAATAAACGCATCGTTTAATGTACGACCACGCATATAAGCAAGGGGTGCAACTTCAATGATATTTTTTTCTATTAGCTTTTCGACTTTTTCAAAACCGAGCATCTCGAATAGCGCATCGTAAAGCGGGCGCAGGTATGGGTCAATTTTTTGGCTTAAGTCACCAGGTAAAAAACCAAGCTTTTCACCAGCTTCTACAGCGGGGCGCGTTAACAAAATACGACGAATTTCTTGTCGCTCAAGGGCATCAACTGCGGCAGCTACTGCTAGATAGGTTTTACCTGTACCAGCAGGGCCTATACCAAAAGTAATGTCGTGATTTAATATATTGGCAACGTAAAGGCCTTGGTTGTCGTTTCGGGGCTTAATAACACCACGGCGCGTTTTTATAACCATTTCTTTGCCGTATGCACTGCTTGAAGCATCTTGCTCTAGGGCTTTAGATTCTGTAATTGCCAAGTGAACATTATCAGGTTCTATTTCACCAATAACACCGCGTACAGGTTGAGTATCAACATATAGATTTTTTAAGATTTCGACCGCAGAGGCACTATTGAGTAGTTTTCCCGTTACTTTAAAAAAGTTGTCACGGTGAATAATTTCAACAGCTAGGCGGCGTTCAATTTGTTTGATGTTTTCGTCAAACGGGCCACATAAAGAAGATAGGCGTTTGTTATCGGCAGGTTCTAAATAAATCTCTAATGTTTTTAACTGATTACTCAAAATTGCTTCCTATAGAACGGCGCCAGTATTTACTGGCGCTAGGTATATTGACTAAGGAACGAAAGTAGCTACGCCAATCTCGTTAACAGTCTCTGGTTTTGGCTCACTGCTTGCTGCTTTGGTTAAAATAGCTGATGGAGCGATATCGCGTCGTAAGTTCATTTCTGATTCTGTACGAATTAAGTCACCACGTAAAGAGTTAGGCAGTGCTTCAGTGATACGTACGTCAACGAACTGGCCGATCACCGAATGTGGACCAACAAAGTTAACAACACGGTTATTCTCGGTACGACCGCGTAATTCCATTGGATTCTTTTTCGATGGACCTTCAACCAAAATACGCTGTTCTGTATCGAACATTTGGCGGCTAATGTGCTGTGCCATTTGTGTAATACGGTTCTGTAACAGGTATAAGCGTTCTTTTTTCTCTTGCTCAGTTACGTCGTCTGGTAAGTCGGCAGCAGGCGTACCAGGGCGTGCGCTGTAAATAAAGCTAAAGCTCATATCAAACCCAATATCGTTGATAAGGTTCATCGTGGCTTCAAAATCAGCTTTACTCTCTCCCGGGAACCCGATGATGAAATCTGACGACATGCTTAAGTTAGGGCGAATTTTACGCAGCTTTCTAATTGTTGATTTGTATTCAAGTGCCGTATGGCCGCGTTTCATTAGGTTTAGTATACGGTCAGAGCCACTTTGTACCGGTAAGTGTAAGTGATCTACAAGCTCTGGTACGTCAGCATATGCATCTATAATATCTGGTGTAAACTCTACTGGATGCGATGTTGTATAACGAATACGGTCAATACCATCAATTGCAGCAATTAATCGAATTAAATCGGAGAAGTAACAAATGTCGCCATCGTGAGTATCACCACGGTATGCGTTCACATTTTGCCCCAATAGATTTACTTCACGCACGCCTTGCTCTGCAAGTTGTGCCACTTCAAGGAGTACGTCATCAACTGGGCGGCTAACTTCTTCGCCACGGGTATAAGGTACAACACAAAAGGTACAATACTTAGAACACCCTTCCATTATTGATACAAACGCAGAAGGGCCCTCAGCTTTTGGCTCAGGTAGGCGGTCAAACTTTTCAATTTCTGGGAACGAAATATCAACAACTGACGAACCTTTATTACCTTGCACTTGCTTAATCATTTCAGGTAAACGGTGCAGTGTTTGTGGGCCAAAAATAACATCTACAAATGGAGCTCGCTGGCGAATAGAATCACCTTCTTGAGAGGCAACACAACCGCCTACACCAATAATTAGCTCTGGCTTGTCGTCTTTTAACAACTTCCAACGGCCTAATTGGTGAAATACTTTTTCTTGTGCTTTTTCACGAATTGAACAGGTGTTAAGTAAGATTACGTCGGCATCTGTTGCATCTTCAGTTAGCTGGTAGCCATTGGTGGCATCTAAAAGTTCAGCCATTTTCTGAGAGTCGTATTCGTTCATCTGACAACCCCAGGTTTTGATATGCAGCTTTTTGCTCATTGAAATTTAGCCTCGTGTTCAATTCGATAATGGCACAAATATGTGCTTGAAACAGAATTAAGGAGCAAGCTTGCTCACTTAAAGGACGCGTATTTTAGCTGGATACCCGCCCAGATCCAAGTATAGTTTTCATGTTTGTGATCTCAAATCAAACTCAGACGAGTTTAATAGCTTGATAGTTATATACTCTCGCACTATAGCGGTGAGTTACGGTACAATTAAAATAGATTAACGTATTAACAAAATGATGAAAAACATGACTCAAAATAATGTGATAGTGGTTGGCGGCGGCATGGTTGGTGCGGCAATGGCAATAAAATTAGCACAACAGGGTAAGTCAGTGCGCATTATCGAAAAACACCTAATCGATCCGCCTCATGTTTTGAGTAATGACAACGTTGATATAAGAGTATCGGCTATTAATCGTTTTTCTGAAAAGTTACTCGATGGTTTAGGGGCTATGCCCATTTTAAGAAAAGGCCGGATTGCGCCATACCAACAGTTAGAAGCTTTTGAACGCGGCGACGATAAATTGTTATTTGATTGCGCCGACATTAATACCACGCATTTGGGCCACTTAATCGAAAACAGTTTAATACAAGCCAGTTTATGGATGCAGTTTGAGCAATACGATATTGAAGTCATCGAGCAAAAACAGGTTGTTAGTAAAATTGAACAAAATGCCGATTCGATTACCTTGGTATATGGCGAGCAACGTTATACCGCAAGCTTAGTGGTTGCAGCCGATGGCGGACAATCACAATTACGAACTAAAGCAAATATTGGTGTAACCGGTTGGCAGTACCAGCAGCAATGTATGGGCGTACTTATTAAATTGGACGCGCCTCAACAAATAAAGACATGGCAGCAATTTACGCCATCAGGCCCGTTGGCTTTTTTACCTATGCAAGCACCTTACGCTAATTTAATTTGGTATGACGATGCCAACACATTAAACACATTTAAAGGATTAGATGGAGCACAATTAAAAAGTCATATTTTGGCTAAGTTCCCTGGCCTTGTAGGCGATTTTGAAGTGCAAAGTCATGCTGTGTTTCCAATTACTCGTCAACATGCTAATAATTATTCTTATGGTCGTTTGGTGTTAGTAGGCGATGCTGCGCACACTATTAATCCATTGGCTGGGCAGGGCGTTAACTTGGGTTTCCAGGACGTGGTCGCCTTAGCCACTATATTAAATGATGCAACCGACGTCGGATGCGCGTTAAAGCTGCAAGAGTACGAACGCACTCGCCGAAAAGCTAACTTATTAATGATGAGTATGATGGATGCCTGCTATTTTGGTTTTTCAAACCAAATAGCCCCACTAAAATGGGCGCGTAGCCAATTTTTAAAAATGGCTAACAATACTGGGGTGGTAAAAAACTGGGTATTAAAGTACGCAATTAGCGGTGAATTTAGCTAAGAATATGCGTTTACATTTAAGATATGTATTTTACTCATTAAACCAATTTGTAATCCTTTGACTATTCAGCCCTTAAAATGAGAGCTTAAAAGTTATTTTAAAGCTCTTAATCCTAATTTTATTTCCCTTTTACGTATATTTGCCATACTCAAGTAATAAGAAGTCTTTAGCTTGAGGGCCTATGGAAAGTTTATTAATTGTAATCTTATTAGGTATTTTGCTTTTAGGTTTTAGCATTCAGCCAATAATAACAATATGCAAAAAGACTAAAAATATGGCATGGAGTTTACTTCTTGCTTTAGTTGTTTTATTTATTTTTGGGTATTGTTGGATATTACATTATTTTGCAAATAACACTTTAGATAACTTGGTCTTAATTAGTATCTCACTCATTTTATTAGGAGGGGGTATTTTTGTATTTCTAATAATGCGCCTCAGCTTAAAAAGTATTTTAGAAATAGAAAAGTCTGAAAATCATCAACGATTCCTAGCAGAGCATGACAGCTTAACAAGCCTCCCTAATCGCAAATGTTTTTTTAATCTATTGATTCAGCATATTAATAATGAGCAACCATTTAGTTTATTTTTATTTGATTTAAGTAATTTTAAACGTGTAAATGAGCTCTACGGTAATAGCTTAGGAGATGAATTGTTGTGCATATTCTCCAAAACATTAAATCTAAATTTATTAAACATAGGTGAACTGCACCGAATTGGCGGTGATGAATTTGCGTTAATTTTAGATTCAGCAAATGAGCAAGATATTTATGATTGTATAGACGTTATAAAGGGTTCTGTTGAAGAGCCTTTTTTAATTAGTGCGCAAAAAGTATGGTTAAAGCTAAAAGTCGGCGTTAGCTCATATCCTCAAGATGCGTTTTATGCCAATGAGTTATTTAAAAATGCAGATTTAGCTTTACTTGAAGCTAAAAGCACACAGCAGTTATTTGTTAATTATTTTGAAGGATTGAGTGAAAGGGCTGATAACTTTCTTGATATGACTACAAAAATAAAAAGCGCCCTTATAAACCATGAATTTGAGCTTTATTTTCAGCCAATATTTTGCACTCGTTTTGACGAAATACATGGTGCAGAAGTATTAATTAGGTGGCCGCAGAAGGACGGTTCGTTTATTACTCCTGATCAATTTATCAAAGTGGCTGAGCGTACGGGGATGATTCTTAATATCACTCAATGGGTTGTAATTGAAACAATAAAAAATTTACAGCGTTTAAAATCGTTAGGTTTTACTGGCACCATGCACGTAAATTTATCAACACGAGACCTTGAAAGTGAGAGCTTTGTGCAGTTTATAGAAGAGCTCCTTAAAGAGGACCCTACGTTAAGTAACTACATTGTTTTTGAAATTACAGAAGGTGCAATGATGACTGACTTGGAGGCTGCTCGAGCAATGATGTATAAACTTAACAGTCGTGGATTTGAATTTAGTGTAGATGACTTTGGTACCGGGTTTTCTTCCTTATCTTTACTGCGAGAGCTACCTATAAATCAAATTAAAATAGATCGGTCTTTCATTAATAATATGCTTACTAAAATAGCTGATTATGCAATTGTAGAATCGACGTTATTTTTAGCACATAGGCTCAATTGTAATGTGGTTGCAGAAGGAATCGAAACGAAGGAGCTACAAGAAGCACTTAAATCAATGAATTGTGAATTCCTTCAAGGCTATTATTTTAGCAAGCCACTACCTTTAGGGCGCTTTATAGAGAAATACTTAAATAAAGGCAGCTAAAGCATTATGTAGTAATAGCAATGCGTAATAAAATTTATGAGACTAAACTTGATGTTAGTAGTATTGAGATTTTTAATAAAACGACTAAGTAACTCAATTTTCACTATGAATCAGCAGTGTTTTTATTTACAGAATTAAATTATTAAACGTATTATTTTTTCAATCAGCTTCAGTACATTTATATCACGAGGTGTTTAGCGACTGATCTTAAAATATTGAATTAGTTGGATAGATTTTATAGAAGATGATCTATTGGATGATAGAATTTATTTTAGATAGTACAAAGGAGACGGTTAGAAAATTGGCTGGGATACCAGGATTTGAACCTGGGAATGCCAGGATCAAAACCTGGTGCCTTACCGCTTGGCGATATCCCAACTTTAAATTTGGATGAGTTTTAGTTCTAATTAAGAACGTGGTGCGGAAGGAGAGACTTGAACTCTCACATCCTAAGATACTGGAACCTAAATCCAGCGCGTCTACCAATTCCGCCACTCCCGCAGTTCTATTCTTTATCAACATTCTTTGGTAGAAGAAGTTGGCTGGGATACCAGGATTTGAACCTGGGAATGCCAGGATCAAAACCTGGTGCCTTACCGCTTGGCGATATCCCAACAAAGAAATATTTGATTGTTTTAGTTCTAATCAAGAACGTGGTGCGGAAGGAGAGACTTGAACTCTCACATCCTAAGATACTGGAACCTAAATCCAGCGCGTCTACCAATTCCGCCACTCCCGCAGTTCTATTCTTTATCAACATTCTTTGGTAGAAGAAGTTGGCTGGGATACCAGGATTTGAACCTGGGAATGCCAGGATCAAAACCTGGTGCCTTACCGCTTGGCGATATCCCAACAAAGAAATATTTGATTGTTTTAGTTCTAATCAAGAACGTGGTGCGGAAGGAGAGACTTGAACTCTCACATCCTAAGATACTGGAACCTAAATCCAGCGCGTCTACCAATTCCGCCACTCCCGCATATAGTTTTATGTTTATACTCATAACAGAGTTATTCTTTAACAACACTCTTTGGTAGAAGAAGTTGGCTGGGATACCAGGATTTGAACCTGGGAATGCCAGGATCAAAACCTGGTGCCTTACCGCTTGGCGATATCCCAACAAAGAATTAGCTGATAGTTTTAGTTCTAATCAAGAACATGGTGCGGAAGGAGAGACTTGAACTCTCACATCCTAAGATACTGGAACCTAAATCCAGCGCGTCTACCAATTCCGCCACTCCCGCATATAGTTTTATGTTTATACTCATAACAGAGTTATTCTTTAACAACACTCTTTGGTAGAAGAAGTTGGCTGGGATACCAGGATTTGAACCTGGGAATGCCAGGATCAAAACCTGGTGCCTTACCGCTTGGCGATATCCCAACAAAGAATTAGCTGATAGTTTTAGTTCTAATCAAGAACATGGTGCGGAAGGAGAGACTTGAACTCTCACATCCTAAGATACTGGAACCTAAATCCAGCGCGTCTACCAATTCCGCCACTCCCGCATTTTAACTTTGAATAATCAAAGAAAGGTAGTTATTTTAAACTCTTCATTGAGTTGCAATTTAACTCTTGCAGAGCCAATTCTTAAAAAGAAATGGTGGCTAAGACGGGATTTGAACCTGTGACCCCATCATTATGAGTGATGTGCTCTAACCAGCTGAGCTACTTAGCCATTGTTGGCTGGGATACCAGGATTTGAACCTGGGAATGCCAGGATCAAAACCTGGTGCCTTACCGCTTGGCGATATCCCAACAATAAACAACTGATAGTTTTAATTCTTATCAAGAATAATGGTGCGGAAGGAGAGACTTGAACTCTCACATCCTAAGATACTGGAACCTAAATCCAGCGCGTCTACCAATTCCGCCACTCCCGCACACAAGGTAGTTATTTTAAACTCTTCATTGAGCAACAAAAAATAAATGGTGGCTAAGACGGGATTTGAACCTGTGACCCCATCATTATGAGTGATGTGCTCTAACCAGCTGAGCTACTTAGCCATCTTTTTTGTTAGCACTTCATCGCTGAGTGCGGGGCGTATTATGCTGACATGACCCAAATTCGTCAACACCTTTTTTGCAAAAAAACGCTTAACTGTGTTTGTTTGCAGGAAAATTAAGCTAACAGGCTAAATTTTAATAAAAACGACGTTTTTTTAACACCGATTAAAGAGGAAGTATAACAGGTTACGCTTTTTTAAAATTAACTTAGTGTTATTTATCCCCTAAAAGCTGACAGCGTATATACGTTTAAAAACAAAAAAGGCTCGTAAAAACGAGCCTTTAAAATTTATTTCCCTAAATAGAGGGAATAAATACTTATACGTTAAACAGGAAGTTCATTACATCGCCATCTTTAACAATGTACTCTTTACCTTCTTGGCGCATTTTACCCGCTTCTTTTGCACCACTTTCACCTTTACAGTTAATGTAGTCGTCATAAGCAATGGTTTGTGCACGGATAAATCCACGTTCAAAATCGGTATGAATTTTACCAGCAGCTTGCGGCGCTGTTGCACCTACAGGAATTGTCCAAGCTCGCACTTCTTTTACGCCTGCGGTAAAGTAAGTTTGTAGCTTGAGTAATTCGTAGCCGCCTCGAATTACAAGGTTAAGGCCTGGCTCTTCTAAGCCAAGGTCAGCCATAAATTCGAGTTTGTCTTCATCATCAAGTTCAGATAACTCAGATTCGATTGCTGCGCACACAGGGACAACCACAGCGCCTTCTGAATCAGCTATAGCGCGAACGCGGTCAAGTAGTGGGTTATTCTCAAAACCATCCTCAGCTACGTTTGCAATATACATAGTTGGCTTGATAGTTAAGAAGTTAATAGAGCTGATAGCTGCTTTTTCTTCTTTAGTTAATTCTAACGATCGAAGTGTAAGGCCTTCATCAAGGTGTACTTTTACTTTTTCAAGCGCCGCATTTTGTTCTTTTGCGTCTTTATCGCCGCCTTTCGCTTTTTTAGCATTACGGAACATAGCTTTCTCAGCACTGTCCATATCAGCAAGTACTAATTCAGTATTGATCACGTCAATATCGTCAGCAGGGTCAATTGTACCCGCTACGTGTATTACATTTTCGTCTTCAAAACAACGTACTACATGACCAATTGCATCAGTTTCACGAATATTCGCTAGGAACTGGTTACCAAGGCCTTCACCTTTTGATGCGCCTTTTACAAGGCCTGCAATATCAACAAACTCCATACTTGTAGTAAGAATACGTTGTGGGTTTACAATTTTAGCAAGCTCGTCCAAGCGAGGATCTGGAACAGGTACCACACCTGTATTAGGCTCAATGGTACAAAAAGGAAAATTAGCGGCTTCAATACCCGCTTTAGTTAATGCATTGAAAAGCGTTGATTTACCTACGTTAGGCAAGCCAACGATGCCACATTTAAAACCCATAGTAAGATACCTTGTTTAGAATTCGTTTAACCGTGCACTTGGACTCAAGTTTATTAGGGTTTAAACGAATGAAGTCTGTTTTGTGCTTTTAGCACGCCGTCTTTTGCAAGTATTTCCATACAACGAACCGCTTCATCTACAGCAGCATCCATTTTTTCTTGGTCAACCTTTGGCGCTTTTCCAAGCACCCATCCGGTAACCATTTCACGATGTCCTGGATGACCTATGCCAACACGTAAACGCATAAAATCTTTTTGATTTGCCATTTTTGCCATAATGTCTTTTAAGCCATTATGACCACCGTGTCCGCCCCCTTTTTTTAATTTGGCGACACCGGGCTCTAAATCCATCTCGTCATGTGCGACTAAGATATTTTCAACAGGGATTTTGAAAAAGTTGGCTAAACTACTGACCGCTTTACCACTTAAATTCATGTAAGTAGTGGGGATCAATAACTTGAATTCTTGGCCTTGGATTATCACTTTGCCAGTAAGGCCGTGATATTTAGGATCGTGTTTTAGCGTACAGTTGTAGCGTGCTGCGAGTTGCTCGATGAACCAAGCACCTGCATTGTGGCGTGTATTTGCGTATTCGGGGCCTGGATTAGCCAGGCCCACAAGCATTTGAATAGAATTCAAGGTGCGAGACCTTAAATATTATTCTGCAGCGTCTGAAGCTTCTTCGTCTTCAGCTGGAGCTGCTTTGTTTGCTTTGATTGTAACTACTGAAAGGTCATGGCCTTCGCCTTTACCTAATTCAACAGACGCAACGCCTGCAGGTAGTTGTAAATCAGAGATATGGATTGAATCACCAGCTACTAACTCAGAAACATTTACTTCAATGAATTCTGGTAATGCTTTTGGAAGACAAGAAATTTCAACATCAGTTAACTGGTGAACAACAGTTGCGCCAGCTTTAGTTACGATTTCTTCACCGATGAAGTGAAGAGGAACTTTAGTTGTTAATTTATGAGTTGCGTCTACACGTTGGAAATCAAGGTGAGTAAGCTTAGGCTTGAATGGGTGACGTTGAATATCTTTTAAGATAGCTTCAACTTTCTCGCCGCCTACATTAAGTGTAAGAATATGAGTGTAAAAACCTTCGTCTTCTTGTGCTTTGATCATATCTTTATGAGCAAAAGTAAGAGATAAAGCTTCTTTGTCAGCTCCGTAAAGGATTGCAGGAACTTTGTCTTCGCGACGTAGGCGGCGGCTCGCACCAGTACCAGTTTCTACGCGAAGTTCAGCGTCATATGTATAAGTTGTGTTAGACATGATGTCTCCAATTATTTAAAAGTTTAGGGCCTTTGCGACCAAGGTCCCTAGCCAAAAGGCGCGCTATCATACCACTGTGATTCAGTAAAATATACATAGCATACAAAAAAAGCGCCAAAAGGCGCTTTTGTTTTCAGCAAATACCTGAGATTAGTGCTCAAACATCGCTGAAATAGATTCTTCGTTGCTAATACGACGAATAGTTTCTGCTAACATATCAGCAAGCGTTAGCACTTTTACTTTATCAAGCGCTTTAAGTTCATCAGATAATGGAATTGAGTCGGTTACAATAACTTCGTCAATAACAGAATCACGTAAATTTTCAGCTGCTTTACCTGATAAAATAGGGTGAGTTGCATAAGCAAATACGCGTTTAGCACCATGTTCTTTAAGTGCTTCAGCGGCTTTACATAACGTACCGCCAGTATCAATCATGTCATCAACAATGATACAGTCACGGCCTTCTACATCACCAATAATATGCATTACCTGAGAAACATTTGCCTGTGGGCGGCGTTTATCAATAATAGCCAAATCAGTATCGTCTAATAGTTTTGCAATTGCACGTGCGCGCACTACACCACCAATATCTGGAGAAACAATAACAACATCATCAAAATGACGCTCTTTCATATCTTCAAGTAATACAGGGCTACCAAATACATTATCTACTGGTACATCAAAGAAGCCTTGAATTTGCTCTGCATGTAAATCAACCGTAAGTACACGGTCTACACCTACACTCGATAAGAAATCGGCAACAACTTTAGCAGTGATTGGTACGCGGGCAGAACGTACGCGACGGTCTTGGCGGGCATAACCAAAATAAGGAATGACGGCAGTAATACGACCCGCAGATGCGCGACGAAGAGCATCAACCATAACGATAAGTTCCATAAGGTTATCGTTTGTAGGGGCACAGGTTGATTGCAAGATAAAAACATCCGAGCCACGAACATTTTCATTAATTTGAACACTGATCTCACCGTCGCTAAAACGGCCAACAACAGCATCGCCTAATTCAATATATAAACGTTTTGCAACTTTTTGAGCTAACTCAGGTGTTGCGTTACCAGCGAAGAGCTTCATGTCAGGCACGGTAGGGTTCCTCAGGCACTGAAATTTTGGACTAACGAGCAATGATAAAAATCATTACGAGTTAACTTATGATTACTTTTACGTTACTTCATTGATCGAAAATGGCGGTTAACTCCGTATGAGCAGGAGAGATATTAGCATTTGACGCTACAAATCCCTGCCAAGTATGGGGGAGGTTAGCAAGTACATGGCTAGCTTGAGCTTGTGTATCAAACTCTACAAAACAACATGAACCTGTTCCGGTCATCTTCGACGGAGCGTATTTTAGCAACCACTGGAGGGTTTTTTCAACCTCGGGGCATAGCTTTTTAACTAAAGGCTCACAATCGTTGTGCAAAGTTTGCTGTTTCCAATCACCTGAGATTTTTGGTGTATCGCGTTTTAAGTCGGGGTGAGTGAATATTTTAGCGGTGCTTACATGCTGGTTTGGGTGCACAACACAGTACCATTTTTGCGCAAGTTCAACACGGTGTAGTTTTTCCCCAATGCCTTGCGCAATGGCGCTTTCACCACGTATAAATACAGGCACATCAGCCCCTAATTGTAAGCCTAAATTAGCAAGTTTATTAATGTCATAATTAATATTCCACAATTTATTGAGCGCTAATAGTGTTGTTGCCGCATCAGACGACCCCCCTCCAACACCTCCTCCCATAGGTAGTCGTTTTATCAAATTTATTTTTACACCGTGCTTAGTTTTAGTATCAGTTTGTAACATTAAAGCAGCTTTATAGATGAGATTATCTTCAAGTGGTATGTCTTTAGTATCACCAGTGATTAAAATTGATGATTCATCTGTTAACTCAAAAGAGAGCTCATCGCCGAAGTTTAAGAAGGTAAATAAGGTTTCTAATTCGTGATAACCGTCATCTCGGCGCGCATTAATATGTAAAAATAAATTGAGTTTTGCAGGTGCAATAAGTGAAAAAAAGGTTTTGCTATTCATAGTTAATTAAATTGCCAGTCATATAGTTGAATTTTAATTTTAATTTTTTGGTGTTTGAGCGTCAGTTTTGTAGGCAACCAATAACCAGCGGTTTGTATATAATCTGCATAGTTTATTTGCCATTGTTTACTTTCATTATCTAACCAAAGTACTTGTTTCGAACGGCCAAGTTCATCAACTTGCAACGTTTGTGAATCAATAGTGCCTTTAAGCCAGTTATCAGCATTATTAACAGGTAAAGCAAAGCCAGTTAAGCGCTTAAGCAGCGCAGATGCATTGGTATCTACATAAACTTTATCGTCAAATTCAAGCTCAGCAACATTGCGCGACTGTTTTAGTTGTAAAATGCGTGTGCCAATAAATGAAGTCAGTACTAAATTATTGTTATTTTCTTGTTGCTGCCAATTTAAGTTTGCAGATTGGCGCTCATCGGGACTAATAAAAGCAAGTTTCCCCTCTACATGCCAAGTTTTTTGATTGGCGAGTTTACCTTTCCAGTTGTCGTAAATTGCTGTTTTATTTGGTAATTGTTGCGCGCAGCCACTTAAAAACATAAAAGTTATAGCTAATATTAAATAATGTCTAATCAAATGTTGTTCCTTACTTTCCATATTCCGCTGATTTTTGGTAAAATTGCCGCCTTTAAAGTAGGGCTCAGCAATATTTGGCAAACATGACCATAATAGCACTAGGTATAAATCACAAAACTGCTTCCGTAGAACTGCGTGAAAAAGTGGCTTTTTCGCCTGAGCAAATGTCAGAGGCGTTGCAGCAATTAAGTGGCCATGCCGACTTTAATGAAGCTGTGATCGTGTCTACCTGTAACCGAACAGAAATCTATTGTAGCCTTGCTCAGCAAAATTCCCAAACACTGTTAGCATGGCTTGCCAGTTTCCATGGTTTAGATGAACAGGAACTGAGTAATAACATTTATTGCCATGAGGGCAATCAAGCAATTAACCATTTAATGCGCGTTGCCTGCGGTTTAGATTCGCTTGTGTTAGGTGAACCGCAAATTTTAGGGCAAATTAAACAAGCCTATAATAGTGCTAAAACTCATGATGCAGTGGGTGTTACATTTGATCGTTTGTTTCAAAAGACATTTTCGGTTGCGAAAGAGGTCCGAACTGAAACTAATATAGGCGCCAGTGCAGTTTCGGTGGCGTTTGCGGCTGTTAATTTAGCTAAGCATATTTACGGCAAGCTTGATAAAACCAATGTGTTATTAATAGGTGCAGGCGAAACAATAGAGCTTGTTGCTAAGCATTTGTATCAAAATGAGCCACAAAATATAACAGTAGCCAATAGAACGATTGAACGAGCACGAAACCTCGCTGATGAAGTGTCGGCAGATGTCATTGCATTAGCGCAGTTGCCAGAGCGTTTGCACAACGCAGATATTATAATAAGCTCAACGGCCAGTACACTGCCTATTATTGGTAAAGGTGTTGTGGAGCAAGCACTAAAGCAGCGCCGTAACAAACCGATGTTATTTATTGATATTGCGGTACCGCGCGACATTGAAAGCCAAGTTGGTGAGCTAGATGCGGCTTATTTATACTCGGTTGACGACTTACAAACGATTGTAAGTGAAAATATGGCAGCGCGAGAACAAGCTGCACAGCAGGCACAAATAATTATTACTGAGCGCACTAAAGAGTTTTGTATGTGGATGCGTTCACTCGATTCTGTGGGGTTAATTCGTCACTATCGAAACGATGTTCAAACAATTAAGTCGGAATTAGTAGAAAGAGCAGTTAGCCAGCTTTCTAGTGGTAAAGACGCAGAAAAAGTAATTTTAGAATTGGCCAATAAGTTAACCAACCGCTTAATGCACGCGCCTACCCGTGCCATTCAAGATGCGGCTAAAAAAGGTGAATTGGCTCAATTAAATCAGTTGAAAAAAATGTTAGGTATTGATCAGGAATAACCGTTAAATGAAAGAGTCTGTTTATAATAAATTAGAAACGCTAGTAGAGCGCTACGAAGAAGTACAAGCACTGTTGAGCGACCCGTCGGTTATTAGCGATCAAAATCGCTTTCGTGGCCTTTCAAAAGAATACTCTGAGCTTGAAGAAATAGTTAAAACTTTTTTAGCATATCAACAAACAAAAGAAGATTTAGCAAGCGCTGAAGAGATGCTTAAAGACTCAGACCCTGATATGCGAGAAATGGCACAGGAAGAGTATAAAGAAGCCAAAGCACAAATATTAAGTCATGAAGATGAAATTCAGGTATTAATGCTTCCTAAAGATCCAAAAGATAATAACAATGTATTTTTAGAAGTCCGCGCAGGCACAGGGGGTGATGAAGCCGCTATTTTTGCCGGTGATTTATTTAGAATGTACAGCCGTTTTGCTGAAACGCAAAAGTGGAAATTAGAAGTAGTAACTACCAATGAAGGTGAACACGGTGGTTACAAAGAAGTCATTGCTAACATTAGCGGTGAAGGCGTATACGGTAAGCTTAAATTTGAGTCTGGCGTACACCGTGTACAACGTGTACCAGAGACTGAATCGCAAGGTCGTGTTCATACATCGGCGTGCACCGTAGCGGTAATGGCAGAAATACCAGAAGCTGAAGCAATTGAAATTAACACCGCCGATATAAAAGTAGATACTTTTAGAGCATCGGGTGCAGGTGGCCAGCACGTAAATAAAACTGACTCAGCAATTCGTATTACGCATTTACCTACGGGTGTGGTTGTTGAATGTCAAGATGAGCGTTCGCAACATAAAAACCGTGCTAAAGCGATGTCAGTACTTGCAGCACGTTTACAGCAAGCTGAAGATGAGAAGCGTCATGCAGCAGAAGCCTCTGAGCGTCGTAACTTAGTTGGTAGTGGTGACCGTTCTGAACGTATTCGTACATATAACTATCCGCAGGGACGTATAACCGATCACCGTATCAACTTAACGCTGTACCGCTTAAATGAAGTTGTAGCGGGTGATTTAGGTGCCATTGTAGACCCATTAATGCAAGAGCACCAAGCTGATTTACTTGCCGCAATGGGCGATGAGTAATAGTGAATCAAACTCTCGAGCAAGCTGTTGCTGCTGGCGCTAATTTATTAGCGCAAAGCAGCGAAAGTGCGAAATTAGACGCACAGGTATTACTTCTTCATGTTCTTGATAAACCACGTAGCTACCTTTTTACTTGGCCCGAAAGGTTGCTCAGTACAGAGCAACAACACACCTTTGACACTCTTTGCGCTCGGCGATTAAACGGCGAACCTGTAGCGCATATTATAGGGCAACGTGAGTTTTGGAGTTTAACCTTAGAAGTCAATGCAACAACGTTAATTCCGCGGCCAGATACTGAAACATTAGTTGAGGCTGCACTTGGTTTAGGAATTTCAAAAAATGCAAAAGTTTTGGACTTGGGAACAGGTACTGGGGCAATTGCATTGGCATTGGGTAGTGAAATGCCTTTGTGGAATATTACAGCGGTAGATAAAGTGACTGACGCTGTAGCGCTTGCAACTCGGAATCAACAGCGTCTAGGACTTGGTAATGTGCGTGTTAAACAAAGCAATTGGTTTAGCTCACTTGATAATGAATATTTTGATCTTATAGTTACCAACCCGCCGTACATAGAAAGTAGTGACGAACATTTGGCTCAAGGCGATGTGCGATTTGAACCTTTATCTGCCTTAGTTGCTGAAGATTCAGGAATGTCTGATATTAAACAAATAATTACACAATCACGTGACTATTTGCTATCTAGTGGCTATCTTCTAATAGAGCACGGTTATGACCAAGGTTTTGCTGTTCGTGAATTTTTTAAAACGATGGCCTTTGTTAATATTAAAACGATAAAAGATCTTGGTGAAAATGACCGTGTAACGCTCGCACAGTGGCCATAATAAGCTTAATTATTACTGCATCCGTGTGTTAAATGTGTCATGTAGGAATTCTAATTATGATGGGTGACTTTTTATTTTCAGATGAGCCAGATACACCGGTAGATAACACCGATCTGGGCACCTGGAAAGTACTAATCGTTGATGACGAACCTGAAGTTCATGCAGTTACTAAATTGGCATTGAGTGATTTTGAGTTTCAAAATAAACGTTTAGAATTTATCAGCGCGTATTCTGGCGCTGAGGCTAAAACTTTAATTGATGAGCATAAAGACGCAGCAATTGTTCTACTTGATGTTGTAATGGAAACAGACGATGCAGGCCTACAAGTTGTAAAATACATTCGTGAAACCGCAAAAAATAACCACATTCGTATTATTTTACGCACCGGCCAACCTGGTCAGGCACCAGAACGCCAAGTAATAGTTAATTTTGATATTAACGACTACAAATCAAAAACAGAACTCACCGCACAAAAATTATTTACAGTTATCATGTCGAGCCTTCGTTCGTACCGCGATATTATTTCAATAGAACAATCTCGTGTTGGCCTTGAGAAAATAATAACTGCATCACGCAATATTTTTTCTGCACATTCAATAGAGCATTTTATAGAAGGAGTAATGCAGCAACTTACATCATTGCTTGGTATTTCAGATCAGGCTATGTACGCGACCACCCTTGTTGCACAAAACCCAGCATCTCAGAACAATAAAATGATTATTTGTTCAGGTACCGGTGAGTTTGAAAAAAGTGAAGGTAAAGACCTTGAAGAGGTGCTACACGCAGATCAACTAAGCGCATGCCAAGAAGCGTTAAATAATCAGTCTATTATCTACAAAGATAATTACCTATTTGCTTATTGCAGCAGTGAATATAACCACAGCTCAATGCTGTTTATCACAGGCATTCCAAATACACTAACCGATACACAACGCAACCTCGTTGAAATTTTTGCTCAAAATGTACAATTAGCCTTTGAAAATGTTCAGTTACAATCAGAGATTGAGGCCACGCAACAAGAGCTTGTTTACAGATTAAGTGAAGCGGTTGAACAACGCTCTACTGAAACAGGTAATCATGTAAAACGTGTTGCACATATTTGCCATGCTTTGGCGCTTGGTTATGGTTTATCTAAACAGCAAGCTGATTTGATTAGATTAGCTGCGCCTTTGCATGATGTAGGCAAAGTAGGTATCCCCGATTCGGTATTAAATAAGCCCGCAAGGCTTGATGCACCAGAGTGGGAAGTAATGAAAACCCACACTGATAAAGGCTATGGGATTTTAAAAGGATCAGCACATGAAATTGTCAGTGCAGGTGCCACTATAGCCAAGGAACATCACGAAAAGTGGGATGGTTCTGGTTACCCTGAAGGTTTAGCAGGGAATAAAATTAATATATTCGGCCGCATTGTGGCATTGGCTGATGTATATGATGCGTTAAGGCATAAACGCTGCTATAAAGATTCATGGACGCTCGAGCGTGTTGTTGAAGAGATAAACGCACAAAAAGGCACGCATTTTGAACCAAAGTTAGTTGATGTTTTTAACGCAAACCTTGATGAACTTGAAATAATTATTAAACGTTACCCAGATTAATTTTATATAAATAGAAGAACAGAGGCATATGGATTATTTAGCAGTAAAGCACTCACACATGGCAATAGCAGCATTGAGTGTAGTTTTATTTTATATTCGATCTTTTTCACGAATGGGCAGTGGCAAAATTGCTCGCAATAAAGTTGTATTTATTGGTAGTCATAGCATGGATACATTACTTTTAATTTCTGCATTTACACTCATGTATATGGGGAAGATAAACCCGTTTGAACAACATTGGTTATTAGAAAAAATTATATTAGTGGTTGCTTATATTGCTATTGGAATTATAAGCGCTAAGCAAACTAATTTTTTGGCTAAAATATCTTACCTTATTGTAAATACGTTTGTTATTTTAGCTATTGGTTATTTGGCAACAGCCAAGTCAGCATTACTACTTTAAGCCTTAAATAAACTTACCGAGCTTTAGTATCTCTAAAGCTCGAATATTCCCTCCATGCATTTGATCAAGTACATTTCGTTATTGGAATATATGGGTAGAATTAGGTAAACTACGCGTTCGTTTTCTAGAAATGTTGCAGTATTGATGACCACTTTTGGGTTTGATGAACACGATGACTCTTATATTGATGATGCTTACGATGACTTTACCCCTGCGGCAATTTATCGTTGTATTAAGGCTGAATCGAAATGGGATCCACAACTAGACTTAACAGCCGCTTTTGATGTTCTTGCTGATTTTGAAAAACAAATTAATGCATTATGTATTGTTGTACCCGACTCTCATGAACGCTTAGATAAGTTGCTAGACACCTTTTACAGTACATGGCTATTTAGCGCTTCGAGTTTAAAAGTACCTGAGCATAAATTAAATAGCCTAAGCTACACCCTAACTATGCGTAGCGGCTCGCCAACTACTCTGGCAATTTTACTTTGTCATTTTTTACAACAGGCTAACCTCGATGCCAGTATGAGCCTAAATCAAGGCGATATAGGTGTTCATATTGCTATGAGCGATGAAGAAGGCTATTTGGTTGAGCCAAGTAGCGGTCAGCAAAGTTGGTATATTATTCCTGAAAATGCTGATGAAGCTGAAGGGCAAGAACAAGAGCCCTTAGAACTTATTTTTGACGATGAAGTTTATAAGCTTTTCTTAGCGCAGCAAAAGTGGTCTTTCATTAGTGAAAATAAATTTGGCCATGCATTAACATGCGTTGAAATGTTAATGGAATTAATTGGCGACGACCCTTACGAAAGGCGTGATAGAGGGTATTTATTAAATCAGCTCGATTGCCCTAAAATGGCCCGAGATGATCTACAATTTTTTGTAGATGAATGCCCAGATGATCCAGCAATAGAAATCATCCAACACCAAATTGAAGAATTAGAAGATAATAATAAAACTCACCATTAATATTAGGGAATACCATGGTTGAAACACAAAGCGCATTAATCACTAATGATGCAGTTGTGCTTGGTTTACTCGCAGTTATTTTGGGGTTTATATTTAAAACCTCAAACAGCGAGCGCCCAGCATTAAAAACGTTCTATAAATATGTACCGGCTCTATTACTTTGCTACTTTTTACCTTCTTTGCTTAATACGTTTGGTATTGTCGATGGTAATAAATCGAATGTTTATTACGTTGCTTCACGCTATTTATTACCTGCCTGTTTGATACTTTTAACTATTAGCATTGATTTAAAAGCGATTTTAAACTTAGGCCCTAAAGCACTAATTATGTTTTTAGTGGGAACGCTCGGTATTGTTATCGGCGGACCCCTGGCTATATTAGTTGTGAGCGCGGTAGACCCTACAATTGTAGGCGGGCATGGGCCAGATGCTGTATGGCGCGGCATGACCACCGTAGCTGGAAGCTGGATTGGCGGTGGTGCAAACCAAGCCTCAATGAAAGAAATGTTTGAGGTGGGCGGCGATATTTTTTCAGTGATGGTCACCGTTGATGTCATAGTGGCTAATATTTGGATGGCAGTTTTGTTACTAATGGCAGCTAACCATAAGAAAATTGATGCTGCTACAGGAGCAGACACCAGCGCCATTGAAGATTTAAAGCAGCGTGTTGAAAAATACCATGCAGAGCATGCGCGCATGCCAACACTGAATGACTACATGACATTGCTTGCTATTGCATTTGGTATTACTGGTTTAGCCCATTTTTGCGCAGACTTTTTAGGGCCGTTTTTCGCTAATAACTATTCATGGGCAAAAGAGTACAGTTTAACCAGTAAGTTTTTCTGGCTAATTGTCATTTCAACTACCATTGGTATTAGTTTGTCTTTTACTAAAATAAGACAGATTGAAGCATTTGGTGCATCTAAAGTAGCTTCAAGCTTTTTATACATTTTAGTTGCCTCAATTGGCTTACATATGAATGTAACTGCTATTTTTGATAACCCGGGCTTGTTTTTAGTGGGCGCTATTTGGATGCTAGTACACGCTGGTTTAATGTTGCTTGTTGCAAAATTAATTAAAGCACCGCTTTTTTATATGGCAGTAGGCTCGCAAGCTAATGTCGGAGGCGCAGCGTCTGCGCCTGTTGTTGCGTCAGCATTTCACCCTTCGCTTGCGCCTGTCGGTGTTTTACTGGCTGTATTAGGTTACGGAGTGGGTACATACATGGCTTATATTTGTGGATTAATGTTGCAAGCAGTTGCACCTTAAGGAATTAAAATGAAAGATCAAATTATCAAAATTAATGATATTGAATTGGCAAACAACAAACCGTTTGTTTTATTTGGTGGTATGAACGTTTTAGAATCGCGCGATTTAGCCATGCGCATTGCAGAACATTATGTTGAAGTGACAACTAAACTAAACATACCATATGTGTTTAAAGCATCATTTGATAAAGCTAATCGTTCTTCAATCAACTCGTACCGTGGTCCGGGAATGGAAGAAGGGTTAAAAATATTTGAAGAAATTAAAAACACCTTCAATATTCCTCTTATCACTGACGTTCACGAACCGCATCAAGCGGCGCCGGTTGCTGAAGTGGTTGATGTTATTCAGTTGCCTGCTTTTTTAGCCCGTCAAACAGACTTAGTTGTTGCTATGGCAAAAACAGGTGCGATTATCAATGTTAAAAAGCCGCAGTTTTTAGCACCACATGAAATGCGCCACATCATTACTAAATTTAATGAGGCTGGTAATAATAATATTGCACTTTGTGAGCGTGGCTCTAGCTTTGGTTATAATAACCTGGTTGTTGATATGTTAGGAATGGATGACATGAAAGCAATGGCACCTGTAATTTTTGATGCAACGCATGCGTTGCAACGTCCAGGTGGTCGTGCAGATTCAGCTGATGGGCGTCGAGCTCAAGCGGCAGAGCTAGCCAGAAGTGGAATGGCTTTGGGGATCGCTGGTTTATTTATAGAAGCACATCCAAACCCTAATGAAGCAAAGTGTGATGGACCATGTGCATTAGCCCTAAGTAAATTAGAAGGTTACCTATCGCAAATGAAAGCAGTAGATGATTTGGTTAAGAGTTTTGCGCCTTTAGATACCAGCGCTAGCGACTTATAAAAAGTGACCGCATAATAAAAAGCGACATTAGTCGCTTTTTTTACACCTTAAATATACTCTTTCTTGTCATGGGTATATAATTCATGCATAAGAAAAACTAATTCAAAGCTTGGTTATTATGTCAAGACGAGTCCCCCCATTAAACGCACTCAAAGCATTTGAAGCTGCAGCACGGCATTTAAGCTTTACAAAAGCCGCAGAAGAGCTTTATGTAACGCAAGCAGCTGTCAGTCATCAAATAAAAACACTCGAAGAACATTTAGGTTTAAAGCTATTTTTACGAAAAAATCGCTCGTTATTATTAACGGAAGAAGGCCAAGGTTATTTTTTAGATATTAAAGAAATTTTTACGCAACTGATTGATGCTACAGAAAAGTTACTTGCGCGAGGAGCTAAAGGCTCATTAACGGTAAGTTTAACCCCTAGTTTTGCAATTCAATGGTTAGTGCCTCGTTTAAGTTTATTTAATGAGTTACACCCTGAAATTGACGTAAGAATAAAAGCACAAGACCAAGACGAAAATTCGTTAAGTGACGATGTCGATATTGCCATTTACTACGGGCGTGGCCACTGGAATGGAGTGCAAGCTTATAAGTTACATACAGAGTATTTAGTGCCATTGTGCAGCCCTATGTTATTGAGTGGCCCCAAACCACTTGATCAACCCAGTGATTTAGCACAGCACACCTTATTGCATGACACTACACGTAAAAATTGGAAAACGTGGATGAAAACTGCGGGTGTACGTAACGTACAAGTAAATCAAGGGCCTATATTTAGCCACTCTTCTATGGTGCTGCAAGCTGCTGTTCATGGCCAAGGCGTTGCAATTGGGAATAGTGTGTTAGCCAAACCAGATATTGATGCAGGGCGACTAGTTATTCCGTTTAGCCACAGTCTAGAAAGTAAAAACGCTTATTATTTGGTGCTTCGTGAGTCACAAACTGAACTGGGAAAAATAGTGTCATTTAAAGAATGGATGCTAAGTTTGGTTGAACAAGAGCAAGAGTATTAATCATGATTGAATGGTTCAAAAGTCAAAGCCAACCCGCAATTGCACAGTTTATTTTTGCCCATGGTGCTGGTGCTGGCAGTGATTCTGATTTTATGCAGCACGTGGCTGCACTGATCAGTGAGCAGGGTGTTGATGTTGGTTTATTTGATTTTGAATATATGCAAATTGCAAAGCAAACCGGCAAGCGACGCCCACCAGAGCGTGCTCCCAAGTTGCTTGCATACTATGAGCAAGTATTAACGCATGCCCAACCTAAATTACCCTTGTTTATTGGCGGTAAATCAATGGGCGGGCGAATGGCGTCAATGCTTGCATGCACAACTAAGCAGCCGATCAAAGGCGTTATTGCATTTGGTTACCCATTTCATCCACCAGGTAAACCAGACAAGCTTCGAACAGAACACTTTGCTGATATTCCTTGTCCTTTTTTAGTGTTGCAAGGTGACCGAGATACATTTGGTACGCGTGAAGAACTAAAAACGCTGGCAATGCCAAAACAGCCCGACTATGTATGGCTGGCTGATGGTGACCATTCATTAAAACCACGTAAAAAAAGTGGCATTACTGAATTAGAAAACCGCCAAATAGCAGCTTCTAGTGCAGTACAATTTATAAACAAAATGTTGGGTAAATAATGACAAAACTATTTTTAATGGCAGGCAGTTTATTTTGTATGTTTTCGGTTATGTTGGGGGCTTTTGCCGCTCACGGACTGAAAAGTCGTCTATCAGAATATTCGATAGGTGTGTTTAAAACAGCCGCTGAGTATCAAATGGTGCACGGTTTAGCATTAATTGCAGTAGCTTTACTCTTAAAATGGGGTATTAGCCTAAATTGGGCTGGCCACTTTTTTATAATAGGTACATTGCTTTTTAGTGGCAGCCTATATTTATTAGCACTGACAGGAATGAAGTGGTTAGGGCCAATTACTCCTCTTGGTGGGGTGTGCTTTATTATTGGTTGGATTGTTATTTTAGTGCAAGTTGCACGATTTAAGTTTTAAAAAGTTTAAGGGTTATTATGTCTAGTGTTGTGATTTATTGTCGCAGTGGGTTTGAAAATGATGCAGCTGCTGAAATAACATTTCATGCTGCTGAGCAGGGTTTTGCAGGGTATGTAAAGGCAAAACCTAATACAGGTTACGTTATATATGAATGTTTTGAAGCGCAGCATAGCGACGAGATAATCAAAAAAATCGATTTCAAAAATATGGTGTTTGCTCGCCAGTGGTTTGCCGGCACATTATTAGAAGATATGCCTTTAGAAGACCGTGTAGGCGCAGTTGTGCAAGCAGCTAAAGATTTTCCTTTATGCGCTGAACTACGAGTAGAGACGCCTGATACAAACGAAGGGAAAGAACTACTTACTTTTTGTAAAAAAATATCCACACCGCTTAAAAAAGCACTAGAGAAACAAAACACCGTGTTGCGTGAGTCAAAGGCAAATCGGCCTGTGATGCATGTGTTATTTTTGGAAAATAATACCGCATATGTTGGCTACTCATACAGCTATAACAATTCACCCAACTTTATGGGGATTTTACGTTTGCGTATGCCAAGCGATGGTCCTAGCCGTTCTACACTTAAACTTGATGAAGCGTTTTATGTGTTTATACCAGAGCAACAAAGAGAAACACGTGTTGCTGCAGGTATGCGATGTGTTGACCTAGGCGCATGCCCAGGTGGTTGGACATATCAGTTGGTGCGCAGAGGCATGTTTGTTAATGCAATAGACAATGGACCAATGAATGATAACCTAATGGAAACAGGGCAGGTTAAGCATTTTAGAGAGGATGGCTTTAAATATCGTCCAGAGAAAAGAAACATTACTTGGCTTGTATGTGACATGGTAGAAAAACCAACCAAAGTAACCAGCCTAATGATTGACTGGGCAGTTAATGCCTATGCAAAAGAGCTTATTTTTAATCTTAAGTTACCAATGAAAAAGCGCTTTGACAGTGTATATGAGTGCTTAGCAATGATAAAAGAAGAGCTCGCTAAGTACGGTATTAGCTACGAATTACAAGCTAAACATTTATACCATGATAGAGAAGAGATCACGGTGCATTTAAATGTGACTAAAGTCCCTCAAAGCTTATACAGGTGATTAAAGACAAAAAATGGGCCGCTAGGCCCATTTTTATATACACACTGTTACTAAAGTAATAACTTCATTTAAGAGTTAGCTTCGGTATTTTGGTCGGTAATTATCTACCCACAAACGCGTAGCACCGCATACGGCAACAGGCATTACAATTAGGTTCACAAATGGGATGGCTGTTAATAACATAACAGCAAAACCAAACCCATAAGAAAGCCCTTGTTTAGACTTTAAGTCGTTTTTCATCTTTTTAAAACTAATTTTATGGTTATCAAACGCATAATCTTTATACTGCACCGCATACATCCAGCAAGTAAATAATACCCACAGAATTTGCCCTATTACCGGTAATACCCACAGTAATATAAAAAAGCCAATAGCACGTGGTAAGTAATAGCATAGCTTGGTCCACTCACGGGCAAGCATACGTGGTATATCTTTTATTAAGTCAGCAAAGCCATCATCGTTAATTTTTTGACCCGTTAGGTACAACTCTACTTTTTCGCTTAAAAGTGCATTAAATGGGGCTGCAATAAAGTTTGTAATCACGGTAAACACCATACTATAACTAAATAGCACGACTAATACCGCAATTGGCCACATTAACCATTCTAACCAGCTTAGCCATTCGGGAAGCATATTGTTGATATAATTAAAACTGTCACTCAGCCAGCCAAATAAGAAAAATAATGAACTACCGAATAATAAAATATTAATCAAAAGCGGAATGAGCACAAAGCGCTTTAATCCTTTTTGGCTTATTAATTTAAACCCTGAAAAAAAATATTCCATACCTTGTATGATCTGCACAACAACCTCAATCAATGTTTACAACTAAAGTTAGTATAAATAGCTTAATAATTTTGAACAGCTATTTTGCGTAACAAAGTGTTTAAAGCAAGGTATACGCATTTTTTATCAGTTCCTTATTTGAAAGTACTGAGTCTGAATAATTTAAAGCTGTAATTGTGTTAAAACACCATGCAGAGGTTGTTCATTTGTTACAATTCGGTATAGTTTCACAACATATAATTAATATAAATTTGAGATACTCAATGCAGTTAGTTGATTTAAAACCGAATGACCAGGATGTGATTAATGTTTTTGCTGATATCGACCGACTTATAAACTCTTTATACCCTGTAGCTACCGCGCAATCACTTACCTTAAGCGAACTAGATAAACCTAACGTTTATGCCATTGGGTTAAAAAATGATGACGGGATTGTTGCTTGTGGGGCAATTGTAATGCAATCAGGGGAACCATCTTACGCAGAAGTAAGACGCCTTTATGTAAACCCTAGTTACCGTGGGAAAGGGTTATCTCGCAGAGTTATGCAAATTCTTTTGCACTACGCAGGCGAAGAAGAAATACCATTAATTAGATTGGAAACCGGCCCTAAACAAATTGAATCGATTAAACTATATGAAAATTTAGGATTTAAACGTTGTGGTTGTTTTGGTTCTTATAAAGATAACCCGCAAAGTGTGTTTATGGAGCTTGGCTTAAGCCAATAACAAGCAGATTTTAAAACACCTATATTTTATAGACTAACGCTATGCTGTCTATTATTGTATAAAAAACAGCAGTTAGCAGTAAAAGTCGTTTATTTAAAGCTATACTTTACGTTACCTAAGCGAATAATTTTATTCGGTACTGAATACGTACTGTTTTTAAAAAACATCTGTAAGCTAAAAACAATAATGAAAGTGTGTGGTGTCAAATGGAAACAGTTAGATTAAATAAGTTGTTATCCCATCAGCAAGATATTTTATCTAAAATAGCGCTTGGACTCCCGTTTGAGGATGTTCTTGACGAAATTTGCTTATCGATAGAAGAACTTATTGATGAAAAATCCGCTAAATGTTCTATTTTGTCACTAAACAAAGGGCAATTGCTGCACTGTGCCGCGCCTAACATTGAGGATGGTTATTGTCAGGCAATCAATGGGGTTCACATAGGTCCAAATGTTGGCTCGTGCGGTACTGCTGCTTATTTAGGCGAGCGCGTTATTGTTGAAGACATAGCTAATTCATCGTTGTGGGCTGATTTTAAAGACGTCGCTTTACAGTTTGGATTGCAGTCGTGTTGGTCTACCCCTGTTATTTCAACTAAATCTAGTATTTTAGGCACGTTTGCCATTTACCACGATAAGCCCAAAAAGCCTTCACCTTTCGAACTTGAATTAATCGACTATTTTGTAAATTTCACAAGTATTGCACTTGAAAAAAATGCAGAGTACATAAAAGCTAACCAGCTCATTACTGATTTAGAAAAAAGTAATGAAAAATTTGCAGCTTTTACAAAGGTTATGCCCGATTTAACACTTATTATTAGTGAAGAGGGTGAGTATATGGATATTTATGGCACCACCGACGCGCTTTTATACAAGTCACAATCTGACTTAATAAATAAAAAAATTAATGACGTAATGCCTGCTGAAGATGCCACATCAATAATGGCGGTAATAAATAAAACATTGCTCACAAACGATGTTCAAGTATTTGAATACGAATTAGATATCGACGGCAAAATAATGGTTTTTGAAGGTCGTACATCACCCATTAAAGATTACCAGTCAGATAACCCATCTCAGCGTTATATTGTTTGGGTTGCACGCGATATAACAACAAGAAAAAAAGCAGAGCTAGAAGTAGAAAGGCTTGCCTTTTATGACCCATTAACAGGTTTGCCAAATAGACGAATGCTGAATGACAAATTATCAGCCTATGTTGAGAATATAAAGCAAAGCGATGTGACCGGTGCGTTATTATTTCTAGATTTAGATAACTTTAAACGAATAAACGATTCAGTAGGCCACAGCGCGGGTGATGAAGTTCTTGTAGAGCTTTCAAAACGATTTAATGATGTTGTTAGTGAAAAAGATACATTAGCGCGTGTTGGTGGCGATGAGTTTATTATATTGCTTGAATATGTTGGTGATAATACAGAAAGTGCAATTTTAGAGTCTGAAAAAATAGCAAAAATAATACAAAGTGTTTTTTATGATAAATTTGAAGTGGGCCGCTTAGCCTTTCAGGTCAGTTGTAGCATTGGTATTTGTTTAATAGATAAAAGCAATCATTTAACCGATAATATTCTTAAATTTGCTGATACGGCTATGTACCGTTCTAAAATGAAAAACGGCAATAGCTGCAGCTTTTATGATCCCGAGTTACAAGCATTGCTTGAAAATCAGGCCGAACTTGAAACCGACATTGTAAGAGCCATTGCACACGATGAGTTTAGTGCGTATTTTCAGCCGCAAATAAATGCAAATGGTAAAATTACGGGTGCAGAGGCTTTAATTAGATGGCATCACCCTAGTAAGGGGCTGATTGCGCCTAATGACTTTATTCCAATCGCTGAGCAAAATGGGGTTATTCAAAAGCTCCAAAATACCGTTCTACGTGATATTTGTATTTTAATAAATGAGCTTAATAGCAAGCAGCTGATTGATGATTCATTTAAAGTGTCAATCAACATCAGTCAAGTCCAGTTCAATTCAACGACGTTAAAAACGGAATTATTAAATGTTGTTAATGATTATAATGTTAATCCATCGAATATTAAGTTAGAGATCACAGAGTCTATGCTTAGCGGCGATATAGCCAGCGTAATATCGCAAATTGATGAGTTAAAGCAGCAAGGTTTTATTTTCTCAATAGATGACTTTGGTACAGGCTATTCGTGTTTAACGCATTTGAGCTCGTTTTCAGTGAATGAATTAAAAGTAGATAAAAGCTTTATAGATAAAATATTAGATAAAGGCACAGGGTTTAGTATTGTGCAAACCATTATTAATTTAGGTAAAAGCCTTAACTTAACAGTTGTTGCTGAAGGTGTTGAAACCGAAGAACAATTTACCGTACTTAAAACAATGAGCGTTGACATGATTCAAGGCTATTTAATTGCTAAGCCTATGAACTTCGATGATTATTTATGCTGGCATCAGTCTTATTAAAATGTAGACACCTTCAATTTTAAATTAACATGCTTTGGTAATTTGGCTGGAGTCTGTCGTAGTATCAAAACGACTAACAAGAATCCTGTTCTTGTTAATCACATTCGTATAAAATTCACCACCTAACGTCCTATAGTTTTCACAATTAACGCAATACAGAGCGAGACTTCCTTATCCTTTCTAATAAAGACACCAGTTCAGTGACCGATTTAACAGTAGTTACTCATAACGGTAATTTTCATGCCGATGATGTATTTAGCATCGCGGTGCTTAAACATGTCTACCCTTCGTTTAATTTAGTACGTACACGTGATAAAGCGCTTATGGACAGTGCTGATATAGTGATTGATGTAGGTGGGCAATACGATCCCGATGCTGGGCGTTTTGATCACCACCAACGTGGTGGTGCAGGGGAACGTGAAAATGGAATACCGTACTCGTCATTTGGATTGGTGTGGCAAAAGTATGGTTTAGCACTGTGTGACAATAATCAAGCAGTTGCAGACAGAGTTGATGCAGGATTAGTTTCAACCATTGATGCAATTGATTGTGGTCATGTTGAGGGTGTTCAGCAGGGTATAAGTTTAAGTCAAACAATTTCAATGTATAATCCAACATGGGAAGAGAGCCCAGAGTTTGATAAGTGCTTTGATGAAGCTGTCGAATTTGCTTCTCGTATGCTGACTCGATTTATAGCGTCAGCAAGTGGCAGTGTCAATGCAAAAGCAATTGTCGCTAAAGCGATAGAAAGTGCTGAAGATCCTCGCGTTATTGTGCTTGAAAAGTACACGCCATGGAAAAAAACAGTCCATATTTTGTCAAGCGAAGCGTTGTACATGGTTTACCCTTCACATTCAGGTCAATGGATACTTCAAACAGTTCCTGTTGAGCCCGGCTCGTTTGAAGATAGAAAGTCGCTTCCTAAAGCATGGGCTGGTTTGTCTGATGAAGATTTCCAAGCAAAAACGGGGTTAGACGACGCTGTTTTTTGTCACAATGGGCTATTTATTGCTGGCACTAAATCATTTGAGAGCACAATGAAGCTTGCCGAAGTGGCGTTAGCTGAATAAATGATTTAGCTTCAATAGTTAATTAGCCTGATTCTGAAATCAAATCTCTAAAGCAGACTTCAGGCTAAGTAATTAATTTGCTCCTACGCAGTTGTTTAAACCACACCTAACATTACCCCTCAATATATAAGTGTGTTACCAATCTGAGCTTTTCTTAAAGCTAGGCCCAATAAAATAAGGTTTTGTTGGTCATGCTGTTTACTATTTATTTTTAATATTAAAAATCACTCGTTACGAGTAAAAATACTTGTTGGACTTAAAGGTCTATTTTTCTTTTAATGCGCGCAATTAGCCGAACCGGCATTCATTAAATAAAAGAGAAAGATAAATGAAAGAGACAACATCACTAGAACAAGCTCGCACGAGTTACAATGTTCGTCATTGGAGCCAAGGTTTTTTTGGTATTAATGATCAAGGTGATGTGTATGTTGCCCCAAAGGCTCACGCCCCAGAGCAAACTATTGCACTGACAGATATTGCAAAACAACTTCAAGAAAAAGGCTTAAGCTTACCGGCTTTAGTGCGCTTTCCACAAATTTTACATCATCGTGTGCACAGTTTATGTGGCGCATTTAATACCGCGATTGAAAACTATGGTTACCCAAAAGACTACTTATTAGTTTACCCAATTAAAGTAAACCAACAACGTGAAGTGGTTGAAGAAATAGTAGCAAGCCAAGCCGAATTAGAAAAAAAACAATTAGGCCTTGAGGCGGGCAGCAAACCAGAGCTTTTAACTGTTTTGGCAATGGCAGAAAAAACCAGTGCAGTGATTGTATGTAATGGCTACAAAGACAAAGAATATGTGCGCTTAGCACTGATTGGCGAAAAGCTAGGCCACAAAGTATACATAGTGCTTGAAAAGCTCTCTGAGCTTGACATGGTACTTAGCCAAGCAAAAGCGCTAAATGTTAAACCACGTATTGGTATTCGCGTTCGTTTAGCATCACAAGGCAAAGGTAAGTGGCAAGCAAGTGGCGGTGAAAAATCTAAATTTGGCTTATCAGCGTCGCAAGTTTTACATGTAGTAAACCGCTTAAAAGAGGCAGGTCAACTTGATTTAATGCAACTTGTGCATTTTCACTTAGGCTCGCAAATGGCAAACATTCGTGATGTGCGTTTAGGTGTGAGCGAAGCCGCGCGTTTTTACTGTGAGCTACGCAAATTAGGTGCAAGCATTGAGTGCTTAGATGTAGGGGGCGGTTTAGCTATTGATTACGACGGTACGCGCAGCCAATCGCATAACTCAATGAATTACAGCTTAGCTGAGTATGCAAATAACATTGTGTACACCATAGGTGATACGTGTAAGCAGTACGCGCAGCCCATGCCGACGATTATTTCTGAGTCGGGGCGTGCACTAACGGCGCACCATGCGGTGCTTATATCAAACGTGATAGGCACAGAAAGCTACGTACCAGAGGAGCTAAAAGCGCCTGCTGGCGATGCACCGCTTTTATTAAATAATATGTGGGCATCGTTTGTGCAGTTAACCGATTTAACGGATGACCGCGCACTGATTGAAATTTATCACGACAGCCAAGGGGATTTAGCAGAGGCACATAACCAGTTTGCACTTGGGCTTTTAGATTTAACGCAGCGTGCGTGGGCAGAGCAAGTTAACTTACGTATTTGTTATGAGCTTAACAAACACATGGATAACAAAAACCGTTTTCATCGTCCAATTATTGATGAGTTAAATGCGCGTTTAGCCGATAAGTTTTTTGTAAACTTTTCGCTTTTTCAATCATTGCCTGATGCGTGGGGGATTGATCAAGTGTTTCCGGTATTGCCATTAAGTGGCTTAACCGAAGCACCAAAAAAACGTGCTGTATTACTTGATATAACCTGTGATTCAGACGGCGCACTTGAGCACTATGTTGATGGCCAAGGCATTGAAAGCACTTTACCGGTGCCTGAGTACAGTGCAGATAAGCCTTACTTAATGGGCTTTTTCTTAGTGGGTGCATACCAAGAAATTTTAGGTGATATGCACAATTTATTTGGCGATACGCACAGCGCTATTATCAATATGGATGAGCAAGGCGTTGCCAGTATCAGCGAAATAAATCAAGGCGATACGGTGGCCGATATGATGCGCTATGTGCATTTAGATGTTGAGAGCTTTCAGCAGTCGTACGCGCAGTTAGTGTCTGCAAAAATAGATAAAAATGAACAGCAAAGCGTTTTAGACGAGTTGCAAAACGGCCTTAATGGCTACACTTATTTAGAAGAGTTATAAGCAATGTCTAGCTTATTTGGTCATGTTGACCACTCATTGTATTCAAACGGGATGACGTTTTTACGTCGTCCTATGGTGCAAAATATTAATGCCATTGATGCAGATGTCGTTGTACTAGGCTTACCGTTTGACTTAGCAACATCGGGCCGTCCCGGTGCTCGCTTAGGGCCAGATGCCATTCGTAGAGCGTCGGTACATTTAGCCTGGGAAGACACTAAATACCCGTGGACATTTCCTTTGTTTGAGCGTTTAACGGTTGCTGATGCGGGTGACTTTACTTATCCGGTAGGCGATCCTGAGTATTTTACGGCACAGCTAGAAATGGCTGCAGAGCAAATACTTCGCCAAGGGGCAACGCTGTTAGGCCTTGGTGGCGATCACTTTGTAACGCTTCCGCTATTGCGCGCGCATGCAAAAATACATGGCAAAATGGCGCTGGTTCATTTTGATGCGCACACTGATACATACAGCAATGGCTCGCGTTTTGATCACGGCACTATGTTTTATCATGCACCCATGGAAGGGCTGATTGATGTAGAGCACAGCATACAAATAGGTATTCGTACCGACTTTGACCAATCAAAGCATGAGTTTGCAGTGATTGATGCAATGCAAGCTAACGATTTGCACGCCAATGAAATAGCAGCCCAAATACGCGAGCGGGTAGGCGACTTACCCGTTTACCTAACGTTTGATATAGACTGCCTTGACCCGGCATTTGCACCAGGTACAGGCACACCGGTTTGTGGTGGTTTAACATCAGATAAAGTGCTTAAAGTACTGCGCGCGCTTAAAGGTATAAATATGGTGGGAATGGATGTGGTAGAGGTATCACCGTCGTATGACCAAAGTGAGCTTACCGCTATTGCCGCAGCAACAATTGCGAGCGAATTATTGCATTTGTGGACACATAAAAATAAGTACTCACTCTAAAGTGCCCCAATAATAAAAGAGGATGTAAATCCTCTTTTATTATTTAGAGGTATCGATTACTCAAGAGTTTTATTTCTTTCAGCCATATAAAGCTCAAGGCAATAAGCGGTAAGTTGGTAGTAACTGGATTAAATGCTTCTATTAACAAATTTGGCTGCATGACCGCAACGGCCCCTAACAGGCCGCATAATAAGAAAATATTTAACCAAACTAGCTGTTTATTTTTATAAAATATAATAAGTAACAGCCCAAAAATAACCTCAGCAATACCGGCACCACGCGTAATCAAATCAGACACTTGTGCAGAATAGCCAGCACTGCCAGTCATTAACTTTTCAAGAGGGGCAACGTGATAAATTTTTGGAAAAAAGCCATGATACATCCAACTCAACCCCACAATATAGCGTGCAATTTGTATATAACCGCGGTTATTTCCTAGCATTATCTATTCGCTCCTGTGAGCTGGGGTGGCTTGATAAGTATTCGAGTAAGTTATTTACCTTTTTAAGGTGTTCGTTTTCAGTGGTATGCGCACTTTGCAAAGCTTCAATTGCATCGGCAAAATCGTTGCTTGAATAGCCTAAGTTTTCTAGTTGAGTTAATGCATAACTGTCGGCTTCTCGTTCCATATCTCGCGAAAAGCCTTGTTGGGCAAACGAGGCACCAGTCCCCAAGGCAACCTCAGCTATTCCCTCTAAATCACCGAATATAACGGCAAGTACAATCGTACTTGCTGCCGATTGTGCTGTTATGCGAACACTATGCTGGTGGACGACATGGCCAATTTCGTGAAGTAATACGGCTTTTAGTGCATTGGGCTTATCGGCCAGTAAATTAGCTAATTCATCTGTGACCACAATTCGGCCATGAGGGAGTGCAAACGCATTAGCACCAAAGCTTTGGGATTTATAAAACGAAAGCCTATACACCGACTTTTCAAGTGCAAGCTCATCAAGCATAGTTTTAAAGTGTCGCTGAACTCTGGCTTGTTGTTCGTCAGGTAGCTCTGTTGGGTCGAGTGCTAATTTTTTAATTACAGCAAAACTTTGCTCACCCATTTGTTCAACAACGCTATGCGGTAGAGTATCAACACTGTAAACAGCAATTGCGGGCACAACTTTGTATAGCATTAACCACATAAAAAGAGGTGTAACTACAATTGCTGCAATAATAGCCCACTTGTTTTTTTCAAGCCGCTCTAATGAGTGATGATTTTTGGCGTTAAATGGCCACCTAAAATCTACATCAAGCGGAATAAAGCGACCACCATCGTCAAAGCTTAGTTCGTCGGCAAGACCTGCAATCGCCGAACTTAAATTAAGTTCGTTAATTGCATAGCGGACAGGTTCTTCGTTACCGTGATTAATTTCAACGTGTGAGCCGCTAATTTTAGCGACACACAGTTGATAGTTACTCGAAGCGTTTGGAAAATAATGTCCCTGAACGTTCATAATAAACTCTTATGTTAACGACAAATCAATATCAAATACGTTAGCCGCTTCCTCAGCAAAGGATGACTGCTGCTCTTGCGTTGTATCTATTAAGTTTAATGCGCCAGGGTATATATCAACGGTTGTAGCCTCGGCAAGCATTTTTGATGTGCGAATTTGTGTCCAGGGGTAAGCAAGCCCTAATGAAAACACAATAGCTAACATGTTGGTTAAAAGTAAAATGGCGTAAGGAATAGGCTTAAGCTGTGATTTAAACGATGCTACATCTTCAAATTGGCTATTATTAAAAATATGATTTCTAATTGCCGCTTTCCATACCGCGGTTACTATGGCAATCATCACGACGTAAGCAATCATTAACCCACCAAACATAACCCCCATTTTTGCAGGGTCTTGAGCTGCTTGTTGGTTTTCTACATTGAGTAAATCAAGTCCAAATAGTCCTAAAATAGCCATAAATATCACCATGGTGATAGAGCTCACCACAAAACAAATAAGGGCTGTAAGGTAGTAGGTTTCACCTTTGAGGTTTACGGCTAATGGCTTATTACCGTAACTAATATTACTGTGAATGTAAGTATCTATGCGCTTTAAAACATAAGGCATTAATAAATAAAGTGTAAATACACTGGCAATAGGTAAAAGAATAAAGTTAATGAAGGCTTCGCCGTAATCTCCTTTAAACGAAAAACGCACATTACGATGACGGGTCATACGCATATTAAAACGTAAGCCTTGGTTAATAATCCACGGCATTAAAAAAATAAAAGCGATGGCAAATAAGAAGCCTATGAGTGGAAGAAAGCTGACAGCAAATGTGTAAATTAAAAATACAATAACGGCTAAAATACGGCCTTTTAAAATTTGCATTGGAGTAGCTAAGTAGTCAAAGCTGTGGCCATCTATACGAGTATGCCCATAAAAATAACGCATTGTACGCACTTTTGCCCAGGCAGAATAAATGCCCAATGTTAATACGCTTAGTAAGATATTAACTATCCAAATACCAAAAAACTCACCGCCTTTGCCACTAAATTGTACTTTAGAGCTAGATAGCGGGGTGAGTGGATTCGCGCTCGATTCGTTTGATTGTGAAGGAGTTGGGTGTATTGATTCCATTAAAAGCCATTCCATGTTGTTTTTTTGTTAATTTACCGATTTCAAGTGCAAAACTCAATATTTATCCCTGCAATCGGACTTTTAATCTCTAAGGTGAGTTCAAACTAGGTGATACATTTTTTATAATGAACTCTGTTATACTGGGCGGATAATTTTATGGGGCTGTTATGATTTCAAAAAACCAACTCAAACTTATTCGCCAACTTGGCCAAAAAAAGTACCGAAAGCAATATAATCAATACCTTGTACAAGGCGAAAAAAACGTACTTGAGTTGCTTAATAGTTCACTAAACGCAGTTGATGTATTTGCAACTTCGGCATTTATAAATGCTCATCAAAGCCGTTTTCCAAACACCCATATCATTGAAGCTGACGAGGACGTTCTTACTAAAGCGAGCACGCTTGTAAGTAATAATGCTGCTATTGCAATTGTTGATATGCCAAAAGCCGACTTACCCACAATAAAAGGGTTAATATTGGCCCTTGATGGCGTGTCTGATCCTGGCAATTTAGGCACAATAATTAGAGTAGCCGACTGGTATGGTATTAAACACATTGTAACCAGCACAGACAGTGCAGATGCCTATAACCCAAAAACAATTAGCGCCACAATGGGGTCATTTGTAAGAGTTTCAGTTAGTCAGGTCGATTTGCCTGCTTACCTACAAACACTCAAGTTACCAATTTACGGTGCGTTTTTAGATGGCCAAAGCGTACACAAAACACAGTTTAATGGCGAAGGTGTATTGTTAATGGGGAGTGAGTCTCATGGCATACGACAAGCCTGTGCGGGTTTAGTAACCGATAAAATAACAATTCCTGCGTTTGGTGAGGCCGAGTCGCTCAATGTTGCTATGGCAACTGGGATTATTTTAGATAATTTTAAACGTCAAGCTTAACAAACGTGTGTTCTTTGAGTTAAATTGCCCATGAATAACAACAATAATAAATTGGTAAAACAACAAGATGCGCTTAAGCACTATTAAATTAGCGGGCTTCAAATCGTTTGTAGAGCCCACTAAAATACCGTTTCCAGATCAAATGACCTGCGTTGTTGGGCCAAACGGCTGCGGTAAATCTAATGTGATTGATGCGGTAAGATGGGTGCTTGGAGAAAGCTCAGCTAAAAACCTGCGTGGCGATGCCATGACAGATGTTATTTTTAACGGCTCAACTAATCGAAAAGCCATTTCGCAAGCCTCTGTAGAGCTGATTTTTGATAACTCGCTAGGCGAGCAAGAATTAAAAAGCACCTTTGCCGATAGAAACCAAATAGCGATTAAGCGTTTAGTAACACGCGATGGCCAATCGTTATACTTTTTAAATGGCAGCAAATGCCGCAAGCGTGACATAACTGATATATTTTTAGGCACTGGGCTTGGTCCTCGCAGTTATGCGATTATTGAGCAAGGGATGATATCGCGCTTAATTGAAAGTAAACCTCATGAACTTCGCGTGTTTTTAGAAGAAGCTGCGGGCGTATCTAAATACAAAGAGCGTCGCCGCGAAACGCAAACGCGGATTAAAAGTACCCGAGAAAATTTAGAACGTTTATTAGATGTTCGTAAAGAGCTGCAAAGCCAGCTCGATAAATTGGCTGTTCAGTCACTTGATGCTAAAAAATACCGTGAACTTAAAGCAACAGAGCGCACATTAAAAGGTCAAGTAGCTGTCTTAAAATGGCAAAAGCTGCATCAACAACAATTAGACAAAAGCGAGCAAATCAAAAAGCTTAATGAGCAAATAAGCTTTTTTAAAACGGCTCACTCAGGGCACGATGATGTGCTTGCAACACTTGAAGGAGAGGTTCAAGCTCAGCAAGATAAATTAGGTGATGCGCAGCACCAGCAACATCTTATTCATACCGAGTTAACTCGAGCCGAACAGCAAAAAATTAGTGTTAAACAACAAATACAGTCACTTAAACAAAGCTTAATAAAATTACAACAACGCCAAACAGATAGCCTTGAGCAAAAAGCGCAACAGCAGCACATATGCAAAGAACTTGATGAAGCACTGCAAGAGGCAATAGAAAGCAGTTTAATGTGCGAAGAGCAAGTGAGTGAATTGTCATTTGAGCTTGAGGGGTTGCAGGGTACTAAGCAGCGAAGTTATTCGAATTGGCAAACACTCAACGAACAACAGCAACACCTTACCAATCAGGTGCAGTCGCAAAGTAGTGAAATAAAGCACACGCAACAGCAAATAAATCATGTTAATGAGCAACTTAGCCAATTAAATTTACAGCTTGATGAACTAAAAAATAATAATGTAGAACAGCAGCTGGCCGAGCAAAAACAGCAGCGCCAAGCACTCACTGAGGCGCTTGCAAAAAATCAAAGCGCGCTTGCGCAATGTGAAGTTAAATTGACTCAGCAAAATAGGCAGGTTGATGAAACTCAAGACAATCATAAAACACTGACACAGAAAGAAAATGAACTAAACGCCCGTATTGCAGGGCTTAAAAGTGCATTGGGGTTAGATGAAAAGGTCACTAACTCAACTGGGGTTTTAAGTCAGCTCATAGTGCTAGAGGGTTTTGAGCCATTAATAGAGCAAGCACTTAAGTCGCTTACGCATTTAAGTGTAACAGAGCAGCAATCAACTAATAGCATATGGCCAAGCAGTCAGCCTTCACTTAAGGCAAGCTTGGCAGATTATATTACCGCTGGCGTGTACCCTGACTTACTCACGCGAATTGGCTATAGCGAACACGCCGATTTATCTATGCTAAATGATGACTATTACATTGCGATAATGGATAAAAAAGGCGCATTGCATGGTCGTAATTGGCACGTAAACGCAGACAGTAACACCGACAACTCATTGCTAATAAAGCATAAGCAACTTCACGCGCACACCGATGAGGTCATACAGGTTAAAAGTCAGCTTGAACAGGTCAAAAGTGAGCTTGAACAATACACTGTAATACAAGCAGAGCTTAATACCGAACAAAAAGCACTCAAAGACGTTATTCATCAGCTTGCTCAACAAATTGCTATTTCAAGTACCCGAAGCGATATGCTCACAGAGCAAGTTACTCAACATCAACATCAGCTATCAAAAATAAAAACACAAGAGCAAACAATAAGTGCGTCACTGGTGCAACTCAATAAGCAGCTTGATGAACAAACCGAGCAATATGAACTATTTGTTGAGCAGCAATCAGATTTAACAGATGAAACTGAGACTGCGAATGATGAGCGCATGCTCAGCGATAAAAATTATAGCCAAGCACTCAGCGCATTGGAGCAATACAAAGCGCAGGCTCATCAGCTAAGCTTAAGTCAGCAAAAAGCACGTAGTGAATGGCAGTTAAGTCAAACAAAACTGAGCCATGCAGCGCAAGCCTATGAAGAGGCAAAACAAGGAGCTGAAGAATTAGTTTTGGAAATAGAGGCGTTACTTATACCAGAAGAAACACTCAGTGAATCAATCTCAACCTTACTAGAAAAGCATCAGCAAGGCGAACAAAGATTAGCGCAATTGCAAAACGATTTATCACAAGCTAAAGACGCCTTACATACAAAGCAAGCTAGCCTTAAAAATTCGCAAGGTGAGCTGCAAGGGCTTCAAGAACAACATCAAAAATTAACACTTGAAGAGCAGAGTTTACTAATAAAGGCACAAGCTGCACTTGAGCCATTAGAAGAGCTTAAACAAAGCTTAAAAGCCGTACTTGAAACATTACCTGACGACTTAACCCTAAATGCAGCGCAAAACCAATTAACAGGTATTACAAATCAGCTAGACAAGCTGGGTGCGGTTAACTTAGCAGCTATAGAAGAGTTTGATGTTGCAAAACAGCGCAGTGAGTATTTAGATAATCAGTTAGAGGATTTAACTAAAGCGTTAAATACCCTTGAAGGGGCTATTCGGAAAATAGATACCGAAACAAAAACACGCTTTAAAGCCACGTTTGATCAAGTTAATGAAGACTTTGCACAGCTGTTTCCTAAAGTTTTTGGTGGAGGGAGTGCGTATTTGGAATTAACCAGTGACGATTTACTTGAAAGTGGTGTTAGTATAATGGCACGGCCGCCAGGTAAGAAAAATTCAACTATTCACTTGTTAAGTGGTGGAGAAAAAGCGCTGACGGCATTATCATTAGTGTTTTCTATATTCAGGCTAAATCCAGCCCCGTTTTGTATGCTGGATGAAGTTGACGCACCATTAGATGACGCAAACGTTGTTCGCTTTTGCCGTTTGGTGGAAGAAATGTCACAATCAGTGCAATTTATTTATATAAGCCATAACAAAATTGCAATGGAGATGGCGGGGCGTTTAACCGGTGTTACCATGGCAGAGCCGGGTGTATCTCGAATGGTTGCAGTAGATATTGAACAAGCGGTGCAACTTGCACACGCATAAATTTTTATAACACGTGTATTAGTTTTTAATTACTATACAGGTTTTAGGCATAACAAATAATAAAAGGTGAGGGGATGGCCGAACAATTAAGATGGGTTTTAATCATTATCAGTGTGATTGTCATTGGTGGCTTATTAGTCCATGGTTTATGGTCTGTAAGAAAAAAAGAGAGCCCAGATACGTCCGTTAATGAACGGGTTGAACCACTCCAAGAAAGCCAAACAGCTTCCTCTCATTCATATACTCAAAAAGCTGAGCCAAAAGAGCCGGTAATTAGTGAGCGTGACGAACCACAGCTAGGTGAACTTAACTTTGATGCTAATGAGCCTCAAATTGAGCCCAGCGCGCCAGAGGTTCCTATTGAAGATGACCTAAGTGTTGTTGACGATTTAGAGTCGGTTGAGCAAACTAATGAACAACCAAAAGAGCCAGTACCCGATTTTGTTATTGTACATATACAAATGCCAGAAGGGTTAACTATGCAAGGCAGCAAGTTATTACCTGCTGTGAATACGCTTGGTTTTAAATATTCTGAAGAAGGCTTTTTTAATCGTCATTTAGACCCTGCAGGCCAAGGACCAGTGTTGTTTAGATTAGTTAATATGTACAACCCAGGAACGTTCGATATAGACAATATGGAACAGTTTAGCACCGCAGGTGTTAGCTTATTTATGACCTTGCCGTGTGACGGTGACGGACTAGCAGCCTTTAATATGTTGCACAGTGCGGCTAAAAAAATAGCCGACGAATTTGGCGCGCACATATTAGACGCAGAACGCGAAGAAATGAGTGTTGAGCGTGTAAGGCAATATGTTGAGCAGGTTCGTGCTTTTTCAGCGTAACAATTTGTAATATATAATTTTTACAAGCCACTGGGCGATATCGTCAAAGTGGCTTTTTTATGTTTTTTGAGGTTTAAATGTCTAGCAGCATTAGTGAGCAAATTAATCATCTTCGTACCCTATTAGAGCAGCACAATTATAATTATTATGTGCTTGATACCCCAAGCATTCCTGATGCTGAATACGATAGGCTATTACGCGAACTCAGTGCGCTTGAAACACAAAATCCTGAATTTTTATCTGCTGACTCACCGACTCAAAAAGTAGGTGGTGCAGCGCTTAGTAAATTTGAGCAAGTTGCTCATCAAGTGCCAATGCTATCGCTTGATAATGCGTTTAGCGAAGATGAATTTACGGGCTTCAATCGCCGAATAAAAGAGCGCTTAATGAGCACCGATGTGCTCACTTTTTGCTGTGAGCCAAAACTTGATGGGTTAGCGGTATCTATTATTTATCGTGATGGAGTGTTGGTACAAGCTGCAACACGGGGTGATGGCTTTACAGGCGAGAATATTACTCAAAATGTAAAAACAATTCGTAACGTCCCCCTTAAGTTGCGTGGCGACTACCCCAAAGAGCTTGAAGTGCGTGGTGAAGTATTTATGGACAGCGCTGGGTTTGAAAAGCTAAACAATGAAGCGCAAAAGCGTGGCGAAAAAGTATTTGTAAATCCACGTAATGCGGCGGCAGGTAGCCTACGCCAGCTAGACTCTAAAATTACCGCAAAACGCCCACTGATGTTTTATGCATACAGTACTGGTTTGGTTGCTGATGGCTCAATCCCTGAGGATCACTTTCAGCAATTAGAAAAGCTAACTGATTGGGGCTTACCCCTTTGTCCAGAAACAAAGCTGGTGGAAGGGCCACAAGCTGCACTTGATTATTATGATGATATTTTAACGCGTCGCAGTGAGCTTAAATATGAAATTGACGGCGTAGTAATAAAAGTTAATAAAAAAGCCCTACAAGAGCGTTTAGGCTTTGTAGCGCGGGCACCTCGTTGGGCTATTGCCTATAAATTTCCGGCGCAAGAGGAAGTCACTCAACTCCTTGATGTAGAGTTTCAAGTTGGTCGTACAGGTGCAATTACGCCTGTTGCTCGTTTAGAACCTGTGTTTGTAGGCGGTGTAACGGTGTCTAATGCAACGCTTCACAATGGTGATGAAATTGCTCGGTTAGGCGTTAAAGTCGGCGATACAGTGATTATACGCCGTGCTGGTGATGTGATTCCGCAGATAACACAAGTTGTGCTTGAACGCAGGCCCACAGATGCAAGAGACATTGTGTTTCCATCAGCTTGCCCTATTTGTGACTCCCATGTAGAAAAAGTAGAAGGGGAAGCTGTAGCCCGTTGTACTGGTGGCCTAGTATGCCCCGCGCAGCGCAAGCAAGCTATAAAGCACTTTGCCTCGCGCAAGGCACTAGATATAGATGGTCTTGGCGATAAAATTGTTGATCAATTAGTGGACCGTGAGCTTATAAAAACTCCGGCTGATTTATTTATATTAAAGCAAGGTCACTTTGAATCACTTGAACGCATGGGGCCTAAATCGGCTAAAAACTTAGTTACTGCTTTAAATGAAGCAAAAGCCACTACCCTTGCTAAATTTTTATATTCACTGGGTATTCGAGAAGCCGGTGAGGCTACGGCACAGAATTTAGCGAATCACTTTTTAACGCTAGAGAATATTATTAGTGCTAGTGTTGAAAGCCTCACACAAGTAAGCGATGTAGGCGATATTGTGGCATCGCATGTACGAGGCTTTTTTGATGAAGAGCACAATTTAGCGGTGGTCAATGCGCTTATTGAGCAAGGTGTTCATTGGCCTGCGCTAAGTGCACCGTCAGAGGATGAGCAACCGCTGGCGGGGCTTACTTATGTACTTACAGGTACGCTCAATACGCTTAACCGCAATGATGCTAAAGCGCGCTTACAACAGCTAGGTGCAAAGGTGTCAGGTAGTGTATCTGCTAAAACTGATGCTTTAGTAGCGGGTGAAAAAGCCGGTTCTAAACTCACAAAGGCTCAAGATTTGGGGATAGACGTGCTCACAGAGGATGATTTAATCGAGCTCCTTAAAAAGCATAACGGCTAGGAAAGTAGTAATGAGCCAATACGGACCTCAATACTGGGATAAATACGGGAGTTATCGCACGCCTGTTGCGTTTCACTTAAGTTTAGTGGTGTTGCTGCGTGCTTATTTTATTTGGGTTATTGCGGCACTGAGCCGACGACCAGAGCTTGACTTAATGTCGTTATTTTTTAGATCTAAAAGCGACTTTTTTATTGCTATTGCCATTGGCAGTATTGCGATATTACCTACGTTGTTATTTTGCTTGCGCCGCCCTCGCGATTCACATAAAGCCACTGACAGATTAGCGAGTATTTGGCGGCATATGCGCTGGCCATTAATTGTATGCGCGCTAATAGATTTAACGTGGCTAATAGTACAAGCGGCACATAGCCATTACCGGTTTTCACTTTTTTTAGCGGTGCAAATGGTTATTGTTTTTTGGGTGCTTTGGTATTTAGTTAAAAGTCGTTATTTAACCGTGTTTTTTAAAGATTGGCCTGAGCCAACAGAAAAAGCATCAGATGACAAAAAAGATCTTAAAAAGGATTCATAGTGGACGCAGTAAACAAAAAAATAGCATTAATCATTGCACTCATCGGTTTTGTGCTTATTGGTTTAATGTTTGCTTTTGAGTTGTTTGAAGTTATGTGGTTTAAAGTGTTGATAGGAGTTTGGGTGTTTGTATTTTGTTCAAGCATGTATAGGCTTACACCACTATTTAAAGCGCGAAACCGTTTAGAGCACTTTGTTCAACGCGATGCGCAGCACTTACTAGTGTTTAGCCTAATGGGCTTTTTTGATAAAAAACATGGTCCAAATTGGTTGGTTATACAAAGTATTGAGCGCGTAGTGAGTAAAGATGACGAGCTAATTATTTGTAGCAATAATGACCGGCAACTAAGTGTTAGCTTACCCGTTAAAAAAGCGGAATTAGAGGCGTTTATGCAGCGTATTTTTACTACTGCAGAAAAGCAAACCATTACCTTTGAACAAGCTTGATCGTGGCGTCATTCATCCACGTAACAATAAAAAGATTTAGCCATATAACCTGATCTTTGTTTTATATAAATTAATTATCTAGAGGCCAGATTATACACCCTATTCGTAATACAGGTTTTCATGAGGTTACTATGTTGAAATGGAAAGATGTGATTAACTTTGCCAATAATGGCAACCCTGCACCCAGTAAAAAAGTCATTAAAACCGATGAACAATGGCGTGAACAATTATCAGAAAACGAATACTACGTAACTCGTATGAAGGGGACAGAGCGTCCTGATATGTCTGGCAGTTGTACATTACTAGAGCCCGGTAAATATGTGTGTGTTTGTTGCGATAATTTATTGTTTGATGCTGACGAAAAATTTGAAAGCGGAACAGGCTGGCCTTCATTCACTCAGCCAGCAACGATAGAAGCAATTGGCTATGTACGCGACGTCAGCCATGGCATGGAGCGTGTAGAGGTTGTATGCAACGTGTGTGATGCGCATTTAGGGCATATATTTCCAGATGGACCACTACCGACGGGCCTTCGATACTGCGTTAATGGTGCAGCAATGAAAAAGCTTTAGTCTTTGAGGTTTAGCTTCATCTCTTTTGCTTGATTCATAATTTTATCTAAGCGCTGCGCTTGATCTGCTGGCAGGTCAGATTTGTCCAATAAGGCGTAGCATTTTTTAGCAAGCCCTATATTCAATGAGCTGCCACTTTGCTTGGTCGAATCAAACAAGCATTGTAATAAATTAAGTGCAATGCTTTGATTGCGTGGCATAACTCTAAACGCATGCGTAAATGCTTCAAGTGCTGTGTTTAATTGCCCTTTGTTAAATTGGGTTACCGCATGGTTATTAAGTTCTTTTGGCCCCATTTTAATGTCACGTCGTTCGCTTTGTTGTTGCTGTATATAGCGTAAGTAGGTGGGTTCGCTGGTATTTGGGTGTCTTTCACAATGATTAATTATTTGCGAAAATAACATTTGCGCCTTTTGATGAAACCCTAGCTCATGAAAGGCTTTTGCTTTATCAAGTGCGCCATCTACTGAGCGTATTATAGAGTCGTCATCTTCTAATTGTTCAATGAGCTTTTTAGCTTTTTGATGCTCATCTTTTAAATAATGAAGCCGCGCATTAAGCACATCAATTTGCGATTGATTCGTACTGTTAGGAAATTGGGTTTTTAAATCGTTTATATACTTATTTGTCTGCCTTGAAATTCGCTGCACTTGATCGGTTTGATCCGTTGTTAACGCAAAATCGATTCCTGCTCGAGCCGCATTTAAGTAAATGTCGGGATGATCGTAAATAGAGTGCTTAGCAAAGTTTGCTATATCTTTTTGTGTAAGGTAATTTTTTTCGTAGTCGTGGTTAATTAACGAGACCGTACTTAACGATTTTTGACGCGATATATTACGAGGTGCAATTGTGGCAGCTTGACTCAAAAAATCTTGTGCCAATTCAAATTGATTGAGTTTTATTTCTAACCGGCCTAGTAAGTCTAATGCAACAAGGCGTGTTTCTTGACGTTCTAGCATGGTTTTTAACATGCGCTGCGCCAAAATGTGCTCGTTGTTGGCTATAAGCGCTTCAACTAGCCCCACCTTTGCCCAGGCAAACTTTTGAATGTCGAGCACGGATTTAAAAAAATCTTTGGCCTCTTGAGCCCGCTTTAACCGAAGAAGAGCGTCACCTTTCAGGCGAAGTAAGATAGGGCTGTAATTATTGTCTTTTCTTTCAAGTGCGGCATCAATATATTTTACTGCTTTTGAATCATTGCCATCATCAATAAGCGTGAATACGGTTTGAAGATCGTGTTTGCGCTTTAAAATACGTTCAATTCGGGTTTTGAGTTCTTGCCCTGTAAAAGGTTTAACTAAAAAATCATCCGGTTGAAGCTCAAGTACACTGTGTACTAATGAGCCACTTGTTTCAGCTGAAATAAAGATAAAGCCAGTGGAGTTTTTTATAAGTTTTTTTACTCTTAGCTCTTCGTACAATTGGTAACCGTCTTGGTGTTTGTTTAAATTAAACGAACAAACAATTAAATCAAACGATTCACTTAAACATTGCTCTTTGGCTGAATTTGCATGATCGGCAAAACTCAACTGCCGAAAGCCGAGCCTTTCTAACGATTGTTTCATATAGCTTTGAGCAAGCGGTTGCTCTTCGACTATTAGTATTTTGGCTTTTGAAAATATCTTAGTTGGCATTGGCTTAAGCGTTATCACTTTTAACACAGACTATAATCAACAGTTTAGCTGGTTACAAGGGAATTTAAATGTTAGTTGTATTTATTAGGTAATTCGGTTTAACTAATACGTTTGTATGGTCATAAAATGCCATTTTTATTCAGTGCTGTAATGACGTCTTAATAAGGGGGGCTTTTTTATAATAGATTTAATTATTAGAATGGGTATTGAATAAAAATAATTGAGAGTGGGTATTAAAGGAGTAGTTACATGCGGTGGGTGATACTGGAATTGAACCGGTGATCTTCGCCATTACTTGTAAAGAAAGGCGATGCTTTTTTATAACTTATTTATTCTAGTAATCATTTAATAAAAATAGGAAAGGAATTGAAAATAGGTATCGAAGAAGTATTTATATGTGGTGGGTGATACTGGACTTGAACCAGTGACCCTCGCCTTGTAAGGGCGATGCTCTCCCAACTGAGCTAATCACCCACATATAATAGGTATTACTTTTTTAAACTTATTAATTAATCGCTTAGTATAATTTGGTGGGTGATACTGGACTTGAACCAGTGACCCTCGCCTTGTAAGGGCGATGCTCTCCCAACTGAGCTAATCACCCAAATTATATATTTAATATGCACCATTCTAAAAATGGTGGGTCGTACTGGACTTGAACCAGTGACCCTCGCCTTGTAAGGGCGATGCTCTCCCAACTGAGCTAACGACCCATATTAAATTTTAAAACGCGACTATCAATATAATAGATTTATATGTGGTGGGTGATACTGGACTTGAACCAGTGACCCTCGCCTTGTAAGGGCGATGCTCTCCCAACTGAGCTAATCACCCACATATAAATTAAAAAGCTACTATTAAAATAAATAGTACTGGACTTTAACCAGTGAACCTCGCCGTTACTTGGAAGTAGCGGTTATGCTCTCTTTTTTCTAAACTGAGTAATGACCCATTTAGATTTTTGTAATATGCACCATTCTGAGAATGGTGGGTCGTACTGGACTTGAACCAGTGACCCTCGCCTTGTAAGGGCGATGCTCTCCCAACTGAGCTAACGACCCATATTACAATTTAAACTACTATTTTTATAATCGATTTTATATGTGGTGGGTGATACTGGACTTGAACCAGTGACCCTCGCCTTGTAAGGGCGATGCTCTCCCAACTGAGCTAATCACCCACATATAAATTAAAACACGACTATTAAAATAAATAGTACTGGACTTTAACCAGTGAACTTCTCTGTTACATGTAAGTAGCAGTGATGTTCTCTTTTTCTATATGAACTTAGCGTCCGTATAGAATTTAGATGCGAACACTTTTAAAAGTGGTGGGTGATACTGGACTTGAACCAGTGACCCTCGCCTTGTAAGGGCGATGCTCTCCCAACTGAGCTAATCACCCGCATCTAAACAACTTCACATTGCTGCGTTGTTGTGGGGCGCTATTATAGATAGAGTTGAAAATGTGTCAACACTTGAATGACAAAAATGTACTGAATGAAGGTTTTATAAACAACAAGATATGGCGGGCGTCTATTTTATAGGCAAAACATGTTCAGTAACGTAATTGTGTGGTGTATTTGTGGTGTTTATAACTCACATTAGTGGTTAATCTAGTTTTTTTGGGGGAATACACAAGCGATCACTTTTAATTGTTGAACATTTAAACCTTCTATAATAAGAATATATATTTTGTTACCTCTCTAAAAAGTCATAACAAATAAAATAGAAAAAGTATTTTAAAGTGTAACTATAAAAAGCATGTGTGTTTTACTACATTTACCCAACTGGCCTGTTGATATGAAAGTGGGATGTTAGGTCGGTAATTTATAAATTATATTTGCAATGTTTGAATTGCATATAAATGTATACCTTTTGAGGGTAGGGTAGTGAACTACAATTCACTGACTAGCAACGCTACATAAAATAAAAGTGTAGGGGAGTCGCATTAGGGCAATGATTTTAATCAAATTGTGTTTTTTAGCATGCTTGATAGCCAGTTTGTTGAAAATTAAACCATTTAAATAAAGCTGGATAAAAAACTGTTGACTTTATTTTGGGTGGTGCATAGAATGCGCCCCGCACTAAGCAATACACGACGTAGTTATTACGGCGAGTGTTGATTAAGTTGGGGCTATAGCTCAGCTGGGAGAGCGCTTCGCTGGCAGTGAAGAGGTCTGCGGTTCGATCCCGCATAGCTCCACCAATTATCAGTGTTTGTCCTAGGGTAGCAGTTTTCTGCGTCCCCATCGTCTAGAGGCCTAGGACACCGCCCTTTCACGGCGGTAACAGGGGTTCGAATCCCCTTGGGGACGCCATCTAGTTTTAAGCTAGAGGTGGTTTTACCAAGAGAATAGCGTAACAATTAAAGCTCGAGTCTTTAATTGTATTATATGCATTACCTTAGCAACTCATGATGTGAGTCAAACTCATCAAATGTCCTAGTGACACATTTATGTGTCCCCATCGTCTAGAGGCCTAGGACACCGCCCTTTCACGGCGGTAACAGGGGTTCGAATCCCCTTGGGGACGCCATCTAGTTTTAAGCTAGAGGTGGTTTTACCAAGAGAATAGCGTAACAATTAAAGCTCGAGTCTTTAATTGTATTATATGCATTACCTTAGCAACTCATGATGTGAGTCAAACTCATCAAATGTCCTAGTGACACATTTATGTGTCCCCATCGTCTAGAGGCCTAGGACACCGCCCTTTCACGGCGGTAACAGGGGTTCGAATCCCCTTGGGGACGCCATCTAGTTTTAAGCTAGAGGTGGTTTTACCAAGAGAATAGCGTAACAATTAAAGCTCGAGTCTTTAATTGTATTATATGCATTACCTTAGCAACTCATGATGTGAGTCAAACTCATCAAATGTCCTAGTGACACATTTATGTGTCCCCATCGTCTAGAGGCCTAGGACACCGCCCTTTCACGGCGGTAACAGGGGTTCGAATCCCCTTGGGGACGCCACTTACTATTTTAATAGTTAGTGTAGTGTTATTAAGAAAGCTCGCCTGAAACGAGTCAAACCATTCAGTTGTCCTAGTGACACATTTATGTGTCCCCATCGTCTAGAGGCCTAGGACACCGCCCTTTCACGGCGGTAACAGGGGTTCGAATCCCCTTGGGGACGCCACTTGCTTTCATAAAGTAGGGTAGTGTTGTTAAGATTTAAATATACCTCACCAACTATTTTTATTCATACCTCAATTTATTTTCCAAGTTTATTTTCATTTTAATCACAATCTAAAATATCCACTCAATTATGTCCTAGATTTAAGCAGACTCAACAAACATAACCTGTATGATCCATTCAGGGCTTATAAATATTTTACTTGTTAACCTATATAAAACTTCCAGAAAAAGAGGAGGATTTATGGCAAGTGGATGGGCGCGAGATGGCGCAATTCAAGAGCAAATAGATGCAAGTGTTAACGATGCAGTACAATACGCAAGAAGAAACTTAATCACTGGAGCTAGTGCTGAGATTTGCGATGAGTGTGACGAGAAAATACCACAAGCAAGAAGGCTAGCATTACCAGGCGTACGCTACTGCATTTCATGTCAAGCAGAATTAGAAGGACTACCAAGCAATTCTAACGCGTTCAATCGCCGTGGTAGTAAAGATAGTCAACTACGATAAAGGTGCCAAAGGCACCTTTTTTTATGGGTAAAATACCACGCCTTATTATTTATGATTTTTTCTGAATAAGCTCAATTGCATACCCATCAGGGTCTTTAACGAATGCAATTTGGGTTGTCCCACCTTTAACTGGGCCGGGTTCTCGACTTATATTTCCACCTGCCGCTTTTATGTCATCGCACGCTTTATATATGTCTTCAAATTCAATGGCGATGTGCCCGTAGGCGTCTCCTAAGCTGTAACTACTTTGATCCCAGTTGTATGTTAGCTCAAGGACGGTTGTATCTTTTTCGTCGCCATAGCCTATAAAGGCCAACGTGTACCGGTACTCTTCATTTTCAGAGCGACGTAGCTCTTTCATACCAAGAACATGCGTGTAAAACGCAATGGATTTTTCTAAATCTGTAACGCGAAGCATAGTGTGTAATAAGCGCATTTAAGTAACCTTAAACTTTATTGGAATGTAGTCGGCCTTTCATTCAGACGTTTTGAAATACGTTTTTTATAGAAGGCGTATTGCTTTGTTAGTTTGAGATTATATAAGGGCAGCACATGTTTATTACAACCAATAAAACGTCCATTTAGTATTTAAGTATGAATAAATAAAAAATTTATTATTTATATGTGAGTTAACAACTTAAATTAATTACCAATTTTAAATAAAAATGCGACTGGTTAGCCAATTTTTACGCTTATTGGTCAACCTGTCACTGAAAGTTTATTTTAATATTATTTAACAATGCTTTTACACGAAGAGTTAGGTTTTAGCTTTTATCTTGTTGTAATTATTGGGTATTTTTATTTACATTAGTATTTGGTTGTAACTGGCTAATTTACAAAAAGCAACTTATTGGTTGACAATAAATGCATTTGGTCATAATGTTTGTGCATACCAATTGGTAACCTCGTTAACGTTGTTACTAAATGGGATAGCAATTAACTAGAGTTACACTAAATTTTTGAACTTAAATAAGAACTAAAAATGCAAAAACCAATAAAAATTTGGCTCAACATTTTTACTTACACTAAGCACGGAAAACTTATTTATTTAACTTAATAAAGTGGCTCTACTGAATTAAATAAAAGACAGAGCGTACCTATTTTATGGGGTAAATCATTACTCATTATCATAAAAGTTTGCGCCATCATATCTAGGAGTTTTTCATGTCAAAACCTGTAATCGGTTTCATCGGTCTAGGCCTTATGGGCGGCAATATGGCCGAAAATTTACAAAACAAAGGCTATGAGCTGATTGTTATGGATTTAAGCAAAGATGCAGTTGCTGCATGTGTTGCTCGAGGCGCAAAAACAGCAAGCACGGCGAAAGAACTTGCTTCAGGTGCAGATATTGTAATGCTTTGTCTAACAACTTCAGCTGTAGTTGAAAAAATTGTTTACGCAGATGATGGTATTTTAGCTGGGATCAAAGAAGGCGCAGTGCTTGTGGACTTCGGTACATCGATACCATCTTCAACTAAAAAAATTGGTGCTGACTTAGCTGCTAAGGGTGCTGGTATGATTGACGCGCCATTAGGTCGTACACCTGCACATGCCAAAGATGGTTTATTAAATATTATGGCGTCTGGCGATATGGCGACCTTTAATAAAGTGAAATCTGTATTAGAAGACCAAGGCGAGAACGTTTTTCACTTAGGTGATTTAGGCGCTGGCCACACAACTAAGTTAATCAATAACTTTATGGGAATGACGACTGTATGTGCTATGTCACAAGCGTTTGCTGTTGCAGAGCTTGCAGGTGTAGACCGTCAGCAATTGTTCGACATAATGTCTACTGGTCCGTCAAATTCTCCGTTTATGCATTTTTGTAAAAACTACGCGGTTGATAATGTAAGCGACTTAGGTTTTTCTATCGCCAATGCAAATAAAGACTTAGGCTATTTTTTACAAATGGTTGAAGATTTAGGCACTCAATCAAAAATTGCTGAAGGTTCGTCTGCTAACTTACAAGCTGCATTTGACGCAGGTATGGGTCAAGGCAACGTGCCAGAGATATTTGATTACTTCAAAAAACTAGAAAAGTAATTCTTTTCTAGCTTTAAAGCGCTTTAAGCTTATGACTTAAAGCGCTTCAACACACATGACACCAATTGACTTAAGTCTTTATGTATTGTCAGTCTATTTAACCCTGATAGCGCATTTACTTAGTCACAACGAAAAAGAGTTAACTATGCGTTTGATTAATACAATAAAGCTTAGTCTAGTTCTCATCGGTTGCCTATCAACACACATAGCGGCCAAAGATTATTTTGTAGAGGACCAACAGGCTTTCAACGATATTGCAGCAAACCTACTTGCAGGCGATAAAGTTATTCTTAAAAATGGAACTTGGTCTGATTTTGAAATTTTATTACAGGGCCAGGGTAAAAAAAATGCACCTATTACGTTAACAGCTGAAACACATGGCAGCGTTATTTTATCAGGCCAATCTAACCTTCGTCTTGCGGGTCAATATCTTGAAGTGTCGGGTTTAGTTTTTAAAGATGGCTATACACCCAGTTCAGCAGTAATTGAGTTTCGTCGAAATAAAAAAGAGTTAGCTTACCACTCTCGTGTTACCAACGTTGTGATCGACAATTATAATAATCCAGATAAGCGAGAGTCAGATTATTGGGTAGCACTATACGGCCAACACAATAGATTTGACCACAGTCACCTTGTGGGAAAAAGAAATAAAGGCGTGACAGTCGCTGTTCGATTAAATACTCCTCAAAGCCAACAAAATCATCACAAAATTGACAATAATTATTTTGGCTACCGTCCTACATTTGGATCTAATGGTGGCGAAACACTACGAATAGGTACAAGTCATTATTCTTTAACTGACTCGTATACCTTGGTTGAAAATAACTACTTTGAACGCACTAATGGTGAAGTTGAAATAATATCTGTTAAGTCAGGTAAAAATACCCTTAAAAATAATGTGTTTTATGAAGCTCGAGGCACACTAACGCTACGCCACGGGAATGGAAATCTCATAGAAGAAAACGTATTTATTGGTAATGGTGTTGATCATACTGGCGGTATTCGCGTAATCAACAAAGACCAAATTGTTAAAAATAACTACCTAGAAGGGTTAACTGGCTACCGCTTCGGGAGTGGTTTCACTGTGATGAACGGCGTACCTAATTCGTCAATTAATCGCTACCATCAGGTAGAAAACGCCACAATCGAAAATAATACATTCGTAAATGTACGTCACATACAGCTCGCGGCAGGAAGTGATGCTGAACGCAGTGCAGTCCCAATAAACAGCACAATGAGCAACAATTTGATTGTAAATCAAGGTGGTAATCAGCCATTTACAACATTTGACGACGTGACTGGTTTAGTACTTAGTAATAATGTTGCCAATACCAACGTGATAGATGAGCTAGCTTATGGTGTAGAAAAGCAAGATATAAAGCTAAAAAAAGCCAAAAATGGATTATTTTACCCAGTATCTAAAAAGTTAAATGTAGGCGTTAAACGCGACTTAAAAGTATTACAAAAAGAAGAGGTAGGTGTTAGTTGGTATCCTAAAACACCTGCATTAACAGCATTTGATTCGGGCAAAACAATCAATGTTAAAGCGGGTGCAGATGCTTTATTAAATGCTATTGAAAATGCTAATACAGGTGATGTATTGGTATTGGCACCTGGTCAATACGATATTTCTAAATTAGTAAAAATAAACAAAACACTTACCATAAAGGCAAAGAAAGAAGGCCAATCAAAGCTTACCTTTCAACGTTCTACCATATTTGAAATTCATGATGGCGGCAGCTTAAAAATTGATGGTTTATCAATTTCAGGTGAGAACGCCCCTGACGCTATTGGTAACAGTGTGGTTCGTACACAAAAGTGGGGAATGATAGAAAATTACCGCTTTGAAATGACAAATACAGAAATCAATGCATTAGATATTAATCATTCATTTCATTTTTTTGTCACTGGTAAAGGGGCTATGGCCGATACCGTTGTATTAAATAATAATACATTTAATGAAATTACGGGTGATGTATTACGCCTAAATACAGAAATTGAAGACTTAGGTGTTTACAACGCAGAGTACGTGACGGTTACGGGCAATAGCTTTAAAAATGTAAAAGGCAGTTTAGTAAAACTCTACCGAGGCGGGTCTGACGAGAGTACATTTGGCCCTCATTTTGAGATGAAAAATAATACGCTTAACAATGTTGGCCTTGGTAAACGCAATAAAGAAAAAGCCAGTATTTATGTTCATGGTGTGCAGGTAACTAATATTGAAAATAACGAGTTCACTAATTCTGCACCCATAGTCGTTGAGCATACTGTTGGCGAGCCAATCACAAAAGTATTAAAAAATACATTTAAAGAAACACCCACCCCAAGTGTAAAAGAACTAAGAGTTGAAGGTCCGCATACCGCAATTCTTGAAAATAACAACGTGATAAGCGAGGGGCAGTAAACTGATGAATTTTTTTAAACGAACAACACACATAAAAGCTGCTTTTTTAGGTTTATTTTCATTGTTACTGTCATCAGTAGCCAGTGCTGGGTCACATCCAAACCTTGTAATCACAATTGACGATGTAAAGCTCATGCGCCAAGCAATAAAGGATGAGGGACAGTTTGCAACGGCGTATAAAGATTTAAAAGCGCGAGTAGATAAGCAAATAAAGCAGCCTATCACGGTGCCAGTACCAAAAGATGGTGGGGGCGGATATACGCACGAACGCCATAAAAAGAACTATCAGGTAATGTACAACGCGGGGATTATTTATCAATTAAGCGAAGACGATAAATATGCTGATTATGTTCGTGACATGTTGCTTGAATACGCAGCACTTTACCCAACACTTGACGTTCATCCAAAGCGTAAAGTTAAATCACAAAACCCTGGCAAGCTATTTTGGCAAAGCCTGAATGAAGCTATGTGGCTTGTTTATACCATACAAGCTTACGACCTTATTTATGATTCATTAAGCGCAGCACAGGTTAAAACAATAGAGGATGATTTAATACGCCCTGTTTCATTGTTTACATCAGAGGGTCAACCATCAACGTTTAATAAGGTACACAACCATGGTACATGGGCCACGGCTGGTGTAGGTATGGCAGGTTATGTATTAGACGAGCCAGAGTGGGTGGAAAAATCGTTGTACGACCTAGACAAGTCGGGTAAAGGTGGTTTTATTAAGCAATTAGAAATGCTGTTTTCACCACAAGGCTACTACAACGAAGGTCCGTATTATCAGCGTTTTGCATTATTGCCATTTGTTACGTTTGCTAAAGCAATAGAGAATAACGAGCCGCAACGTAATATTTTTGAATACCGCGATGGTGTGCTACTCAAAGCGATTGATACCACTATTCAACTTAGCTACAACGGTTTATTCTTCCCAATTAATGACGCTATAAAAAGTAAAGGTATCGACACTATTGAGCTGGTTCATGGCGTTACAGCAGCTTATGGGCTAACAAACAACACCGGTTATTTAGATATTGCGAAAAAACAAAACCAGACAATTTTATCTGGCGATGGTTTAAAAGTAGCTCAAGCGCTAGACAATCAAATGCAAACACCTTACGAGTTTAGATCTGTAGCGTTTGGTGATGGTAATGATGGTAAGCAAGGCGCGCTTGTGGTTATGAGAACGCAAGTAGGTGGTGATCAAGCTGTTTTATTTAAACCTGCGGCACAAGGTTTAGGCCATGGCCATTTTGATAAATTGACTTGGCAGTTTTATGATCGAGGTAACGAAATTGTATCTGACTATGGCGCGGCTCGTTTTTTAAACGTTGAAGCTAAGTTTGGTGGTCGTTATCTTCCAGAAAATGAAACCTACGCCAAGCATACCGTTGCACACAATACAGTTGTGGTAGATGAAACATCTCATTTCAATGCTAATGTAAAAGTGGGGAACAACAATCACCCAACACTAAATTACTTCACTACCAATGAGTTTGGTACTGTGGCAAACGGTTCAATTAGCTCGGCTTACAAAAACGTAGAGCTAGAGCGAACCCTTGCTTTAATAAACTTACCAGAGCTTGATAGCACTATTACATTAGACATTTTTAATGCCAATGCTAAGACTAAACATCAATTTGATTTACCCCTTCACTATAAAGGGCAGCTCATTGACACAAGTTTTGACTTAAAAGCGAATGCATCACAGCTATCTGCATTAGGCAGTAATAATGGTTACCAGCATTTATGGCTTAAAGCACAAGCAACACCTCAAAATGGCCTTGCTAAGGTGACATGGCTCAATGATAACGGACGCTTTTATACGCAAACAAGTTTAGTTTCGGGCGATGAAAAATTCTTGTTTACTCAAATTGGTGCAAACGATCCACACTTTAATTTACGTAATGAAAATGGCTTTATTCGTCGCGTAGAAGATCAAAAACAGCATACGTTTGTATCTATCTTAGAGCCTCACGGTGAATATAACCCTAGTAAAGAATATACCCTAGAGGCTGTTAGCCGTGTGTCAGCTGCCAACTATATCGAGCAGGATAATTTATTGCTCGTGCATTTAATCATTAAGAACAAAGCCTACTTAGTCGCTATTAATAAAGCGCACAGCAAAGCAAGCAACACATTCACATTTAAAAATAAGTCATTCACCTTAAACGACCGACTTGGCGTTTATGCGTTGAAGAATAATTAGGAGTAATTAGGATGCAAAAGCAAAGTGCACATTTTTCATTTGGTGACAAAACTGAAATTGAAGATTTAGGTAATGGTTTAAAGCGTCAAATGTTAGGTTTTAACGAAGAGCTTATGGCCGTTAAAATTTGGTTTGAAAAAGGCGCAATTGGTTATAACCATGCCCATAGACACTCACAAGTAACCTATGTAGTTGAAGGTGAATTTCACTTTAACATTGACGGCGTCACTGAAATTTTAAGACCCGGTGACAGCTGTTTTATTCCTCCGTTTGCAGATCATGGCGCTACATGCCCAACAGGTGGTATTTTAATCGATACTTTTAGTCCAGCTCGTGAAGACTTTCTTGAGGAATAATTATGCAACTTAAAGGCTTACGCTGGTGGGTTATTGCGTTAATCGCGTTAGCAACCATCATTAATTATATCGACCGCCAAGCACTTAGTGTGCTTTGGCCGGATATTGTAGAAGAAATGTTCCCTGATGAATCAGCATTAGAACGTAAACAAATATACGCAAATATTTCCATCGTGTTTGTGTTTGCCTACGCATTTGGCCAAGCTATTTTTGGTAAAATATTTGACTGGGTGGGCACCCGTTTTGGTTTTGTTTTATCAATTGGTGTGTGGTCGTTGGCAACCATTGCGCATGCATTTGCACAAGGTGTTTTAAGCCTGAGTATTTTTCGTGCCATTTTAGGAGTAGCTGAAGCCGGTAACTGGCCAGGCGCTGCCAAGGGAAACGCTGAGTGGTTCCCAACTAAAGAACGCGCACTCGCACAGGGTATTTTTAACTCTGGTGCTGCAATTGGTGGCATTATCGCTATTCCTCTAATCGCTTACTTAACAGTGTATTTTAGCTGGCAAATGGTGTTTGTTTTTGTAGGTGCCTTGGGTTTTCTATGGTTAGTTCCATGGTTAATTTTAGTAAAAGCGCCACCAAGTTCTCACCCTTGGATAAGCGAAGAAGAGCGCGAGTACATTTTAACAGGTCAAAGACGTGTTGATGATAACGGCGATGTAACAGCCGAAGACGAAGAAGAATATAACCCTTCTACTGGCGAGTTGCTTTCACGTAAACAAAGCTGGGGTGTAATTATAGCTTCTGCGGCGATTGACCCAATCTGGTGGTTATTCGTTTTCTGGATCCCTATTTATCTAAACGAAGTGTATGCCATGGATGTTAAATCTATTGGTATATATGGCTGGGTTCCTTATGTAGGCGCAATGTTTGGTGCATGGTTTGGTGGTCTACTTGCTCAAAATAGACTTAAATCAGGTTGGAATACTGACAAAACACGCAAGCTCACTATTACACTTGGTTGTTTAATCATGCTTCCTGCATTACTTGCCATGGCTAACCCAGGTGGACCCACAACAGCTGTTCTTATCATGGCCGTTATTTTGTTTGGCTTTCAAACTGCTATTGGTAATGTTCAAACTTTACCAAGTGACTTACTGGGCAAAAAAGCGGTGGGTACCTTATCTGGTTTTTCTGGCATGGCTGCAAAACTAGGTGCGGTAGGTCTTACGTCACTTGTACCAATATTAACCGCTGATGGTAATTATGCTCCGGCATTCATAATTGGTGCATCACTTGCCATTATAGCAATGGCTGCAGTGTGGATTTTAATCCCTAAAATTGAACCTCTTAAAAAGCCTGATTAATCTGCTTTAACTGCTATGCCAACACGGTAGTGCTTGTGCATAGCAGTTAGTTACAAAGGATACTTTCAAAAATGAATACTATTTATTTTATGGGTGAATGCATGGTAGAGCTCAGGGCTATGAGCGCTGCTACGTTACATCAATCTTTTGCAGGCGATGTATATAATTCAGCGGTATATTTGAAACGCTGTTTTCCTGAAGTAAGCACATCTGTAATTACGGCTTTAGGGCAAGACAACCTAAGTAAAAAAATGCGCGAACGCTTTGAAAGTGAGCAGCTTGATACACAGTATGTATTTAGCCACGAAAGCAAAGTGCCCGGCATGTACTACATTGAGACAGATGAGCACGGTGAGCGAAGCTTTATATATTGGCGAAGTGATTCGGCGGCGAAAAAAACAGTTGAGTTTTTAAATGCCGAGTGCGTTGACCAATTATGCCAAGGTGATATGTTTTTCTTCTCAGGGATTTCTTTAGCCATCGTAGATAAAACATCACGTGATCAATTCTGGAAAGTTTTAGAGCAACTAAAAAGTGCTGGGGTTAAAATTGTATTTGATCCTAACTACCGAGCTCGTTTGTGGGACAGTGTTGAGGATACTAAGGCGCAGTATCATTTAGCATTTAGCCTTGCAGATATAACTCTACCAGGAGTTGAAGACCTTACAACATTATATGATGTTCACAGCGTTGAGGCGGTAATAGAGTACTTAAAGCCATATCAAATTAATGAGATTGTGGTAAAAAATGGTCCAGAATCTGTTATTACACAACAAAACAACACACTTCAAACCCACACAATAATACCTGTCAAGACGGTGGTGGATACAACGTCAGCGGGCGATGCCTTTAATGGTGTTTATTTAGGCGCTCGACTTTCAGGTAAGTCAATTGCGGCAGCAGTTCAACTTGGCGCTAAAGCAGCCGGAGCTGTGATTCAACAACCGGGTGCAATTGCACCAAAAGATGTTTTTCAACATGCAATGGTTGAAGCTGGTATCTAATAAAATTTAAGGCCTCCATACCCCGGCCAAACTACTTAAAATAAAGGAACAACGTTATGACTCGCTTTTCTGAACTTATGTCAGGGCAAACTCTGCTACCTATAATTCAAGCTGATACCCCAGAGCAGGGTGTTCAAATTGCAAAAGCTATGGCTAAAGCAGGCCTTACTTTGGTTGAAGTTGTGCTAAGAACAGACGCCTCAATTGATGCTTTAAAAGCGATTAAAGAGCAAGTCCCAGAGCTTAAAGTTGGCGCAGGTACCGTTATTAACGAAGCTATTTTACAGCAAGCAATTGAAGCAGGTTCTGATTTTATTGTAACCCCAGCGGTATCTCCTAAATTACTAACTGCACTAACAAAGTGTGGTGTTCCTGTTTTACCCGGCGTATCAAATACCGGTGATATTCTAATGGCGCTAGAGTATGGCTTTGAGGAGCAAAAATTATTCCCTGCATCGCTAGCAGGAGGGGCTCCGTTTGTGTCGGCTGTATCGAGTGTATTTAGAGCGGTTAGCTTTTGCCCAACGGGTGGGGTAAGTGAAAGTAACAAAATGGATTATCTTTCTTTAAATAATGTATTTGCTGTAGGTGGTACATGGGTTGCTAAAAAGGAATGGGTTGCACAAGAAAACTGGCAAGCTATTACAGACTCATGTATTCAAGCAATAAAATAGCAGGGAGCGCTAAAATGAACGATTTATCTCAAACTATTTTACCTGGCGTAATAGTGGGTGACGAGGTAAGTGCAATATATAACCATGCGCGTGCTAACCAGTATGCGCTGCCAGCTGTAAATGTAGTTAGCACAACCTCAATTAATGCAACTCTTGAAGCCGCGAAAGAAATGAAGTCACCGGTTATTATTCAGCTTTCAAATGGGGGTGCACAGTTTTTTTGTGGTAAAGGCCTCTCATTACCAGAACAACAAGGTGCAGTACTTGGTGCGGTGAGCGCAGCTAGGTATGTACATAGTGTTGCGGCGCACTACGAAATCCCCGTTATGCTTCATACCGATCACGCAGCCAAAAAATTATTACCATGGATTGATGGTTTGTTGGATGAGGGTGAAAGGCATTTTAGATTGACAGGTAAGCCGTTGTTTAGCTCACACATGATCGATTTATCTGAAGAGCCGCTAGAAGAGAACATAGAGATATGTGAGCGCTACCTAGCACGCATGGCTAAAATAGGAATGACACTAGAAATTGAGCTTGGTTGTACAGGCGGAGAAGAAGACGGTGTTGATAATTCCCACCTTGATAGCTCAGCGCTTTATACGCAGCCAGAAGATGTTGCTTACGCTTATGAACGCTTAACTGCTATTAGTCCTAATTTTATCATTGCCGCTTCTTTTGGCAACGTGCATGGTGTTTATAAACCAGGAAATGTTGTCCTTACGCCTACTATTTTAAAAGATTCGCAAGCATATGTAGCGAAAAAATTTAACTTACCGAGTAATTCAATTAACTTTGTATTTCACGGGGGCAGTGGTTCAGAGGAAGAAAAAATTGCAGAGTCATTAACGTATGGCGTAGTTAAAATGAATATTGATACCGATACGCAGTGGGCATGTTGGAATGGTGTTTTAGATTACTACAACAGCAACGAGGCCTATCTACAAGGTCAAATTGGTAACCCTAACGGTGATGATAAACCTAACAAAAAGTACTATGACCCACGCGTGTGGCTTCGTCACTCTGAGCAGCATATGGTAACAAGACTTATCCAGTGCTTTAAAGATCTTAATTGTGTAAATCGGTATAGCTTATGAAAAGACTCAATACAGTATTAAAAGAAGATGGTGTAAGAACGGATCTAATTTTACTTATCCGTACTATTTTAGCCACAAGTAAAGAGATTGCGTTTAGGGTTGGTCAAGGTGAACTTGCAGGTGTTTTGGGTTCCACAATGAATGAAAACATTCAGGGTGAAGTTCAAAAAAAACTAGACATAATTGCCAACCAATTACTTAAAGATATTCTTCTTGACGACAGCTCTGTAAGAACCGTTGCCTCTGAAGAAGAAGATCATGCGGTTGGTGGCCACCCTGAAGGCACTTTTATTGTTGCTTTTGATCCACTCGATGGCTCTTCTAATATCGATGTAAATGGTCAAATAGGCACAATATTTACTATTTATTTGGCAAGAGACGACGTACCTTTTGACAGTGATGAGCAGTTTAACCAACCGGGTGTAAGCCAAGTGTGTGCAGGCTATGTATTATATGGCCCTTCATCATTGCTCGTAATGACCACCGGTGGGCCAACACGCTGTTATACTCTTGACTCAACACATGGTGGGTATTTACTCACTAATCCACAACTACAAATTCCTTCGCAAAGCCGAGAGTTTGCCGTCAATATGGCAAATTATCGTTACTGGGATGAGCCTACACAAGTGTACTTTGACAAGTTGCTTTACACATCTGAAAGCTTTGAAAAAAGCTCAATCCGATGGAATGCGGCAATGGTAGGTGATGTACACCGGATATTATGTCGCGGTGGCTTATTTTTATACCCGCAGGATAAACGCGTTGGTAATGACAATGGCAAAATTAGGCTTTTATATGAAGCCAACCCGCTTGCAATGCTCGTAGAAAATGCAGGAGGCAAAGCCACATCGCGTGGCGCTCGAATTTTAGATATAACTCCTGACGATTTACATCAACGAGTTCCCGTTACTTTAGGTTCGATTGAACCCGTTGATTATTTTAACAATTCAGCGCTAAGCTAATTCGATACCCTTCACCTCGGTTATTTAGTAACAGAGAAAGCTTTTCTCTGTTACTTTCCTTTTCAACTAATTACTCATCTTCTTGTTCTAGCAATTCTATTAATACGCTCATTAGTTAAATAGTCATTTGTATTTTAGTGTCATTATTGTAAAGCCAATTGGTAAAAATTTATTTTTTGTCAATGCTGATTTTTGTACATTTATGCATACTTTAAATAGGTTAGTGGGTTACCTATGTGCCTTGTATAGGTAAAAAGGTACATTGAGTTCGGTAAATAAGCTGGAAATATCATTTCTATTGTGGTTATATGACCAAGTTGGTTAACAAATTATTTTCAAATAAAGTAAATTTGGTAACAACTAATATGATTATTTGGTAACACACACAATAGCTGGCCAAATATTTAACCTATAAAATGGAGAATAGAGGCATCATGAATTTAAAACACTTTGCACTATGCGCTATTGCAGCGGCAATAGTTGGTTGTGACACTGACGCAAACAACAATGACAACGAACTGGGCTCTATTGCTCTGTCAGGAACAGCCACAAGCGGTCAAACATTAACAACAAACGTGTCAGATCCTGATGGTATATCAGGAACTGTTTCTTATTTTTGGTATGCAGATAACGAAGTAATAGAAGGCGCTAATAGCGCATCGTTTACACTTACGGACGATCAAATTGGTTTAGCTATCACAGCTCAAGCTAAATATACTGATGATGGTGGTGTTAACGAGTCACATATTTCAGATCCGACCTCTGACGTAGCAGCCATTGCATTTCCAGCAAGCGTAACAATAACAGGTGATGCACTTATCGGCTCAGAGCTGACCGCGAATGTTGAAGACGAAAATGGTTTTGATAGTTTAACAGTTGTATACGAGTGGTTGGCGGATGACGTAGTAATCGAGGGAGAGGTTCTTTCATCACTCATGCTTACTGAAGCACAGTTTAATAGCGTGATCACCGTTACAGCAACGTTTGAAGACGATCGTGGGTTTGCTGAGTCAGTGACGTCTGTTGGCACTGCGCCTGTTGCGCGTGTTAATGCGCAAGGTGATGTAGCAATTAGTGGCACACCCACAGTGGGTAATACGCTTAGTGCTGATATTACTGATATGGATGGTGTATCTGGCGAAGTCATTTATCAATGGTTTGCTGACGATGAAGAAATAGTTGGTGCAAACCAAAGCGAATATATTGTAGAGGCTGCTTTAATTGGGCAAGCTGTATCGGTACAAGTGACTTATACAGATGACAATGGTTTTGTAGAAGATAATACATCAGAAAAAACAATTCCCGTATCGGCTGTTGCGGTTGATGAAGCGGGAAGTATTACAATTATAGGCACATCACCTTACTTAGTTAGCGGTGAATTAACAGCGCAACTAACAGATAATAATGGTATTGAAGAAACAAATGTCACCTATAGCTGGTTTGCCGATGGCGTTGAAGTAGCCGATACAAACAGTAATACGTTTTCACCTGCGGCATATGCGGGTGCAATTATATCTGTGAGTGCTTCTTATACCGATAACGACGGATTTGAGGGTTCTGTAAGTGGCTCACTAGAGACGGTAATTTATTCCCAACTTGTTAGCTCACCAACAGAGCTACTAAGTGCGGTAAGTGGCGGCCTTGCTGATGGTGATGTTGTTGGCCTTAATACCGGTGTTTACGCTGATATGGATGAAGTTTTACTCACCAGTGGTGTAACGCTTCGCGCTGTTGAAGAACAAACGCCAGTTATTAGTGGCGAAGTATGTATTCACGTTGCTTCAGGTGTAGAAGGTGCAGCGCTAACAGGCCTTACGTTTAAAAATATAGATACAAAATCAGGCTCATTTTGTGAAACCCAAGAAAGTGCAGTTATTTATTCTGAAGGGAATAACTTCGAGTTTACTCAAAACACAATGGATGGCGATGAAGCCGAGTTAAATAATTCGACTTACCACTGGTTAATGATCAAAGGCACAGGCGCGCTAATAGAGCGAAATACATTTAGTAATCGTGATAATGCTGAAAATGGCTCCGTTATTAAAATTGCTTCATCAGGCAGCGACCATGTTGTTCAATACAATTTATTTAGTGGCACCAGTGCGAATCCAAATTTTGGTAACTCAAGCCTTCATTTAATTAATGCGGGTAGTACTACCGGTTCAGATGCAGCTGACGATGCAAACTTTACTATTCAATATAATCGAGTAGAAAACTTTGTAACCGGTCGTCGTTTAATGCGTGTGCAAACATCGGGTGCAACTATCAAAGGTAACACTGTGGTTAACCCTAATGGCGGGATTTCACTAGAAGATGGTGGTTTTAATAACGTGACAGACAACGTTATTATTCGTACTACTGATATTGCAAGCTCGAGCGATCGTCCTGCTGGTGTGCTAATTACACCGCTAGGCCACACAGTTAGTAACAACTACATTGCAGGTATTCGTTCTGGTAATAAAGAGGCTGGTGGAATTGTATTTACAGCAAATCCATTCTCTCAAGCTGATGGCGGTATACCAAACTCAGGCAACCAAGCTGTATTAGATGCGGCGGGTGACTTCACATTAACGGTAACTAACAACACTGTTTTGAACTCTCAGCAACCAATCGTGTTTAGTACTGAAATAGGTTCTCGTGCCCCTGTGGGTGATTGTGATGAACTTACAGTGGATAATGCTCCTGTACTCTATGGCTTAACTAAAAATGCATTTGTCATAAACTTTGATGGAAACCTTATTGCTAATGGCTTAGGTGATCAAACTGATGCAGATACCATTGAAAGTAGCGCCTTAACACAAGGATTATTCTATCCAAATACGCTTGATAGCGACCATGCTTTTGAATACGACTGTGATTTAATCAAGCATGATACATCAGTATTAAGCAACAACTTTGGTTACATGGATAGCCGTGTATCTGGTGATACAAGTGGCGATTGGGTTGCAATCAGAAACCTAAATGGTAACGGCTCATTTGATACCGATGGTGCTATTGATCAAGACCCAGCTGCAAACGGTAAAGAAATACTTGAATATGTATTCGCAGCAAGCACATTACTTGAAACCGACCCAGCAGGTTTACAAGCTGTGGCAGGTGCAAAAGGGCTTTACTACATTCAAGCGAGTGATGTAGGTGTTGGCTCAACATGGGTTGTTAATAACGACTAACCTAAGTAAACACTCTTAATTAAAAAGCCCCTTCTTTGGGGTTTTTTTATGCCTGTGAGTAAAATATGACCGAAAAATGCGTATGCTTATCTAATTATTTTTTATTACATCGTCGCTTGACCCCTTGGTAATACTGCTTTGCGGTAATTGGTATGTAAATTGGTAATGTTTTGATTGTTAAATTGGTTGATCATCCGTGGTTACTTGAGTATATTAACAACAGTTGTCACATAACTTATACAGATGAATAACAAGTCAACACACAATAATCACACAACAATAACCAACGGAGCATAAAATGTCGTTGAAGTCTTCAAAAAATAATAAAATGCGTTCAGGTCAATTCGCACTGAGCCCGGTAGCTAAATGGGTACGAACAGCCGCTATTGCCGGTGTAGCAAGCTCATGTGTATTTTCAGCGCACGCACAACAAGAACAAGCAAAAGTGACTGAGGTCGAGCCTGATGTAGAAATCATCAGTGTTACTGGTACACGCAGAACAATTCAAGATCAAATAGCCATAAAGCGCGAAGCCACAACCGTAGTTGATGGTCTTTCATCTGAAGATATTGGTGATTTACCCGCTTTATCGATAGGTGAAGCATTAGAGTCTATTACAGGCGCAGCATCGCATCGTGAAAATGGCGGTGCGACAGAAATTACCATTCGCGGCCTAGGCCCATTTTTAAGTGCAACACACATAAACGGCCGTGAAGCAACCAATGGTAGCGGTGACCGCTCAGTAAACTTTTCACAATTTCCATCAGAACTTGTAAAAAAAGTAGCTATTTATAAAACCCAAGATGCTTCGATGATTGAAGGTGGGGTTGCGGGTGTTATCGCACTTGAAACGGTTACCCCATTGGATTACGGCAAGCAGCGTTTGCAAGGTGAGGTTAAACTTAACTACAACCCTGACGAAAGTAATGTAGATAACTCACTACAAAGCGATTTAGGTTATCGTGGCACATTTAGCTATGTTGACCAGTTTGAGTTTGATAATGGTCAGGCAGTTGGCTTTTCTTTTGGTGTGCAACGACAAGATATTTCGCAGCCAGAAGCAGAATACCGAAGCTCTAGCCCATCAGGTTCGTCTCTTTGGGCATGTTTAAATGATCCAACAAATACGAATGAAGGTTTTTACCGCAGTAGTGCAGGTGATTGTGAGGATCAAGTAAACGGAAGTAATAACCAAGGTTATGACACAGAAATTGACCCTGACACAGGCAAAGCCGTGAGTGATGGTACTCCATACGCATGGACTGGCAGCAGCCGAAGCTTTCGTCAAAACGAAACGTCAGACGAGCGTGACGCGGTATTTTTTGCCTTTCAGTACCAGCCGTCTGCAGAATGGGATATTAATTTTGATAGCCAAATTTCTGATAGAACGCAACGAGAAGCACGCCATGATTTAATTTTCTTACAAAAGCGCGCAACACCAGGTGTAACCGGCCCATCACTTGTCACTAACGATGTAGGCGGCATTTTACATTGGGAAGGTGAAGAACGTATTGAGTCTGCTGGTGAGCAATTTTCTCGTGAAGAAAACTACCGTGGTTACGGCTTAAATATCGAACATACTGTAAATGATAGACTGACCATTGATTTAGATTTAGCGTATTCAAAAACCTCGCGTGAAGAACTGCAAATTTCTAACCGAGGCAGAACCGCTGGACGTAATTTCTTCTCGTGGGATATGGGCGATAACATCCCACATTTTACGCTTACTGATTTTGACGTAACAGATATATCTAATTTTACTGACAGCTTAAGAACGCGTATTGACCGTGAAAACGTGAGAGATAACAAAGTTGTGTCTGCTCGTTTAGATTTTGACTATTTAGTTGATAGCGGTATGTTCACCACAATTCAAGGTGGCGTTCGTACCTCAGAGCTTAGCTTTACACAATTTGGTGGAACGAACGGTAACGGCTCTCGTAATCAATTTACTTTAGGTTCAGGTGCTGAAGCGCTTGATGTGCTTCAAGGTTGTCAAATTGATTTTCCTGAATCAGGCTTTTTGTCTAGTGTGTCAGATGGAAATATCATCACGCATGTAGATAGCGATGGCAATGTGGTAGACACAGGGACAGGCTCTTCATGGGCGACTTACGATAATGAGTGTTTTTCTCAAGCCGTTGTCGCGTCTAATGAGGGTGGAGTATTTGAATACCCTGAGGTTGAATACCAAAACGCAGGAACCATTGACGTAACTGAAAAAACAACGGCTGCTTACTTAATGGCTAATTACGATACAGAAATGTTTGGTAAATTCATTCGTGGTAACTTTGGTTTGCGTATTGTCGATACTGAAGTCACATCAATTGGTTTTAGAAATAGTTTTGACGTTGTTACCAGTGATACAGGTGTGCTTGAACTTGTTGAATCAGACACAGGTACTCTTGATAGAATAAAAGGGGGCGGTGATTACACCAAGTTCTTACCTAGCTTTAACTTAGTGGTCGATTACAGCGAAGATATTTTATTACGTGCCGGTATTTACCGTGGTATGTCGCGTGCAGATCCATCTGATTTGGGATATAGTCGCTCTTTCCAACAGGACACATCTGATACGGCCACTACAATTAATGACTTGTTAGTGGGTGTAAACGGCTCTGGTAACCCAGATACGCAGCCTCTAATGTCATGGAACTACGATGCAGCATTTGAGTGGTACCCTAATGAAGATTCTATTTTTGCATTAAGCTTATACTACAAACAGTTCCAAGGCGGCTTTCAAAAGCGCACAGTTATTGAAGACTTTGTTGTAGGGGGGGAAACCGTTTCATTGCCTATTACAAATTCAGTAACAAACGACGAAGAGAGTGAGATTTTAGGCCTAGAAACATCATTCTCATACCGTTGGGACAATGGTATAGGTGTTAAGTTTGGTTATAACTATGCCAACACTGATTTTGAATTTGAAGACAGCCTATACGGTGATACATTTGTAACAGACGTTGATGGCAATACAACTCAGCTTAAAGAAGGCATTGTTGAGCCAGGTTCTGTACCTGGGTTTTCTAAGCATGTATTTAGCAGCCAACTTTATTACCAAATAGGTGGCTTTGATACTGCGGTTATTTACAAATACCGTAGTGAGTATTTCCAACCTTATACAAGCAATGGTACACGCTTACGTTATGTTGATTCGGTAGGCGTATGGGAAATGCGTGCATCGTACAAAATTAACAAGCACTTTAGAGTTAAGGCAGAGGCAATTAATTTATTTAGTGCTCCTAAATCTCAAGACTTTTTTGTTGAAGATAACTTAGGTGAAGTAAACGATTACGGCCCACGTTTATTCTTAGGTTTAAGTTATAAACTGTAAAAGTTAGTAACTTATAAAAACCCCCAATTGGTTTAACTAATTGGGGGTTTTTTGTATCTAGGTGGATGTGCATACCTTTATCACTGACTTCTCTAAACTAAACCATCTAAACTGGTCGCAGATTAAATTCTATTCAACTTTTACAGCCTTTGTTGTAAGCCAAAAAAACGCCTTTGCATTTTTATAAGCGTAAATGCGATTAGTCTGTTTTATTTTTGTACCTTTTTATTCTAGCCAAAAGTCTAATAGATTTTAATTGGTTAACCAATTTAAAGGCTTTTTATACTTTTATAATTAAAAGCTTTCAGTTTATAGCTAAATAATATAACGGAATAATGAACTTAAAAATACAATTTAACTACTACTATAGTGTTGCATGCCTGATTTAAAAACTATATGTATTACAGGTGGTTGTATTTTTTTCCTACATTGTTGTAGTTGTCAGGTATGGGGAATTTATTTTTGGTAATAACAAAATTGAGTTATTTTATAATATTTGACTTACAACGTGGTTGACCTTTTTGGTTTTGAGTGTAAATATTCAGTTAACCTTTTGTAATACATTAATTCACTTTTGTATGAAAAGTAACAAGTAGCATAGCGTTTCACACACACAGGAAAAAACTATGAATCATAATTTATCAAAAATCACACTGGCGGTTATCTCTGCAACGGCAATGAATATGTCTTTATCTGTTCATGCGCAGGAAGAGACAAAAAATGTTAAGGATGACCTAGAGGTAATTGAAGTTTCTGGTATACGTCAGTCTTTAACTAATGCGCTTGCTGAAAAACGTTCAGCAGACAGCCTTGTAGAAATTATTCAGTCAGAGGATATTGGTAAGTTACCTGATCAAAATTTAGCTGAAGTACTTGAGAACGTAACGGGTATTCAGATCACGCGTCAGGCTGGTGTAGGTACGGGTGTTCAAATTCGTGGTACCGATGCAAACCGTACTGAAATAAATGGTGTTTCAACTGTGGGTTCAGGCTCTGGACGCAGCGGCATTAGCTTTGAAGACGTGTCGGCTTCTATTATCTCTAGCTTAGAAGTTATAAAGTCTCCTGAGGCCAAAACAATAGAAGGCTCAGTAGGCGGAACAATAAATCTTAAAACAATACGTCCACTTCAATTAGGCGAACAACTAGCCACAATTAGAGTACAAGGCGAAAATAGTAGTTTAAGCACTGATAGTGGCTTACAACCTCGTTTTTCTGGTACTTTTGCAGATAACTGGGAAGGCGACTTTGGTGAGTTTGGTATTTTAGTAAGCGGCAGTTATGCCGAGCAAGACGTAACAGCATTTCGCCCTCGTGCAGACAGAGACAACATTGTAACCTCTGATAGTGGAGTAGCCAGTGCACAGTCTTTTGACTTTTTACCTATTCAATTTTTTGTCCAAGACTACGATAACTACGAATACGAAACAAAGAACTTTGTAGGTACGCTTGAGTGGGCACCAAATGACAATACTAAGTTTTATTTTGATGCGGTTGTAAACGATCAGGAACGTCGTCAAGAGAGCTCTCGTGTTCAAGCATCGGGTGTCAGTGCATTGAATGACATTTCGGTTCCTGATGAATTTGAAACAATTAATCTAGGTTCTTTAGGTGGAACTAATTTAGGTTCAATTCAAGCGGCTTTACGCGGTGTAATCCCAGTTAATTTAGCAAATGATGATGACGATCCAAATTTACGTTTTTCGAGTGATACAAATTCTCGTGTTACCGACAGTAATATTTTTAGACTAGGCGGTGAATGGCAAGGTGATAAATGGTTTGTAAGTGCTGAAATTGCGTCGTCATCTTCTGATACAACAACACCAAGCTTTAATACTACACTTAACTTCATTAACCCTAATGCACCTTTAGATGCTGGTGGCGGTAATGATAACAGTGTGCCTTTTGAATACGACCTGTCAGGTGGAGCACTTACTTTTGGTATTGCACAAGGTGCTGAATATGCACCTTCGGTTGAGCAATTACTTGACCCTGCAAATGTAGTACTACGTGATGTAAACATTGGTCAAGATACCGTTGAGAACTCTGAAGATGCGTTCCGTATAGATTCAACATATTACACAGACTCAATAGTTACCTCTGTTGATTTTGGTTACCGTTACAGCAAATCGGCGAGTAAGCAAAACGAAATCACATCAAGTGTTGGTCTGCGCTCTATGGCAGATAGCCCAAGAGGTGATTTATTCGCTGATCTTTTAGTCGCGGGTCCTGATAACTTTAATGAGGCTGATGGTCGTTCGTTATACATAGGCGATTTTTTACTGATTGACCCAGAACTCGTGGCATCAGACCCAGATGCAGTACTTGCAACACTTCAGCAAGCATTACAAACTCATGGCTCTAGCCGTACGCTAAATGCACCAACGTCAAGTTCTTCAGGCTTTTTTGATATTGAAGAAATTACCCACGCTTTTTATGCACAAGCTAACTTTGAATACGACATGTTCCGCGGTAACTTTGGTTTACGTTATATTCAAACTGATGTTGAATCGACAGGTAACTCTGTAACGCAAGACGGCAGTGGCAATGAGCTAGTAACGCGTATTACAAATGAGTCAGACTACAACTTTATCCTACCGCGTTTAAACTTAGTTGCCGACGTCTCAGAAGATGTAGTGGTTCGCTTTGGTGCAGGTAAAGACATTCGTCGTCCAGATTATAACGACTTATCTACTTCTATTACTTATAGCACGAGCCCAAATGATGAAGTTGAATTTGGTAACCCAGCACTAAAACCAGAAGAAGTATTATCTTATGATTTATCAGCAGATTGGTACTTTACTGAGGCGAGCGTATTTAGTGTAGGTATTTTCCATAAAACGCGTAAAGAACTTCATGTTAATCAGTTAACATCGCCGGTAGAAGACCCAGTAACAGGCTATCGTGATTTAACAGACCCATGTGAAGGGGGTGGCATATTTAACCCAATTGCAGACATTAACGTGTTTGGTCCTGAAAATGGTCGTGGTGTATGTGTAGGTACTGAGACAAAAGTAAATGACACTGGCGAAACAACCCAAAAAGGGATTGAGTTTGCGTTCCAGTATGACCTATCTAGCTTTGAAAAAGATTTAGGATGGGCGTCGGGTTTTGGTGTTTTAGCTAATTACACAATTCAAGAGTTCTCGGGCGGGGAAACAGTCAATAAGGCGACTTCAAGAGCGAGTAACGTATTTGCTGCAAGCACCGGTACACCGGGTATTGAAGTAAGCGAAATACAAGGTTTGCTTAACTTATCAGAAAATGCGTATAACTTTACTCTATACTACGAAAAGTTCGGTTTATCGGCACGTATGCGTTACACATGGCGTGAAGGTTACCGCTCAAACGATTTTGGTAGCACGTCAAGCTTCCCATGGGGGTTCCCTGTAGTGCAAGAGGACCGTGGTCAGCTTAATGCAAGTATTAGCTACGATGTAAATGAGCAGCTTAATATTGGCTTAGAAGCCGTAAATATTACTGAGTCTGAAATTAGCCAGTCTTGTGTTAACGAAGGGTCGTTATTGTGTTTCCAAGGCCTTACAGACCGTCGTATTACGTTTGGTGCTAGTTACCGTTTTTAAAATTTATGTTGAAAGTGTGTAGCCTTTGAACGGGCACAAAAAGCAAGCCACTATGGCTTGCTTTTTTATTTTTAAGGTTTAAATAATGAGCAGTTTTTAAATTAAATTAGGTACTAATTGGTTTCATTTTCTCTATTTGTTTACTACCTTTTTGGTATTAATATTTTTTCAAATGAGATCATTCATGAATGGTATCAGTGATTTAAATTTTAAAAACTTACTTGAGTATGCACAAGTAGGTGTGATTATTCATAACTGGGATACATCAATTGTTTACATAAACCCAATCGGTTTGCAGTTACTAAATTTAGATTACGAGCAAGCAATAGGGCGAGACATTTATGACCCTAATTGGACACTCATTGACGAGCAAAGCAATCTAATGTCTGTTGATGATTATCCAGTTAATATTGTTAAAGCTACAAAAAATAAAGTAGTTAATAAAATTATAGGTGTTGTTGGCGGGGCAAAAAAAGACATAAGCTGGTTTATGGCTAACGCTTACTTTGAAGGCCACGATAATGATAAAAACTTTATTGTTGTAACCATCACTGATATTTCTGACGCTAAGCAGCAAATTTCATTTCAAGATGTGGTCGAAAATACGCAAGACATGGTTGTTATTACCGATGCAAAAAATATCAAACACCCTGAAGGGCCTAAAATAATTTACGTAAATAAGGCTTTTGAAGTACTCACTGGCTATACCTCAGCAGAAGTTATTGGTGAAACGCCTCGAATTTTACAAGGTGATTTGACCGATTCTAAAGGCAAACAAAGAATATACGCTGCGCTAGAACGTCGAGAAGAAGTAACTGAAACACTGTTAAATTATGATGTTAGAGGAAGGCCCTATTGGGTTGAAATGAATATTATTCCGTTGAAAAATAAGTTTGGTGAGGTTACTCATTTTGCAGCAATTCAACGGGATGTTTCAAAAAGTAAATTTCAAACCGAACAGTTAGAAAAACGAAATAAAGATTTAAAAGAGTTAAAAGTTAACCTAGAAAATTTAGTACAAGAAAGAACATTTGAATTACAACAAGCTAAGTCTCAACTTGAAAAAATAGCGTTTTTTGACCCATTAACTGGAATTCCTAATCGTCGCTTTTTTTCAGATCAAGTTAATAAATTAGTCAAAGGAAGTGTCAGGCGTGGGGGTATAATTGCGTTTGGATTATTTGATGTTGATAACTTTAAAGCTGTTAACGATACCTATGGTCATGATGTGGGTGATCGCGTACTTGTTGAATTAGCAAACATATTAACGCACATATTGAGAATTGATGATGTATTTTGCCGCTTTGGTGGTGAAGAGTTTGCTTTTGCTGTTATTTTAAAAGAAGTAGACGATGCTGAACCCGTTGCCGAAAAACTTATAAATGCAATTAGAGATCTTAAAGTGCCTGTTGAAGGTGAAAACACAATAAATGTAACCGTAAGTATGGGGTTAAACGTGGTATCACCAAACAATAGCACTGACATAGATGATGAAATAAAAAAATCAGATGCGGCAATGTACCAAATTAAAAAGTCTGGCAAAGATCGTTATAAAATTATTTATGAACCATAAGATAAGTTGGGTTATGCAGTGTTACTAAGCTAATAAGTATAACTTTTCACAAGTTAGGTACTCACTCTTTTACATTTATAAGGCGTTAAAATATCGCTTTTATTGTGCTAATTTTGTTGGCTCCATTGCTTGGGCGATAAGCCATACATTCTTTTAAACTCTCTGCTGAACTGAGAACTGCTTACATAACCCATTTCCATGGCTGCAACATTGACATTGGTTCCTTGTGTTATTTGCATGGCGGCATGATTAAGCCTCATTGATTTAACAAATTGAATAGGGGACATGTTAGTTGCTTGTTTAAATTTACGATGGAATACAGCGCGGCTCATACCTATTTGGCTAGCCATGTCTTCAATAGTTATGTTTTCATGCAAATGAGAGGATAAAAATGCAATTGAACGTGCAATCTCGTTACCCACACCAAATGCCCGTTTAAACGCATAGCCTGCTTGACCTTTTAACAGCGCGTAATATAGTTCACGCAAGCGTGCTTTCTTCAATATGGCTAAATCAATAGCATCATCGTCGAGCAGCAACACTTTATACAACGCATCGGTAAAGTTATGTTCCCAATCGGCAGTTAAAATACTTTGTGAAGGATAACTCACGTTAGGTATTTGTTGGGTGCTAGTTGCGCTCTGTATCTCGAGTGCTAACTCGGTCATAATTCCTGTATCTATCGAAATATATACACCTATTAATGGGTTATCTGTCGAGGCTTTTGGAGTGCCGGCTTCAATAGGCATAGGCATTGTGCAACATATGTATTGTGTGTTGTCATAAAAGTGTTTGTTGCCATCTAAAATAGCTTCTTTTGTGCCTAAAACAATAGCCGTGACAGAAGGTTCATAGACCGCTGGTGAACATTCAATAGGGTCTGTGATTTTAAATAATTGAATGCCTTCAATACCTGTTTGTACCATGCCGCTTTCATTCATTTTTCTATTAATTAGTTGTAGTATTTTGGCTTTACTCATAGTCAATAATCACTCGTTAAACAGGTGGTAAAATTAGCATTAGAGTTTGTGTAACTCAATAAGGTGATACAAATAGGCATGTTTTAAGGATTATTAAGCCTTTTAGCATGTGTGGCTGAGATTATAATGTCTGCATATCAAAATTAACGTTATTCATCTCGGACAACATTATGACGCAAAAAAATCAATTTGGGCCTAACGGCTGGACACCTGAGAACTTAAGCGCTTTGCATGGCAAAACTTATCTAATTACGGGAGCAAATACAGGCGCAGGCTTTCAAGCAACTCGCATATTACTTTCTAAGGGAGCTAATGTTGTTATGCTAAATCGTAATCCAAGTAAATCTGTGCTGGCAATTACAAAGCTCAAGGATGAATTTGGCAGCGGGGCAAACGTCAGCTTTATAACATTGGATTTAGCCGATTTGACATCAGTACGCACTGCTTGCACAGAAATTTTGATAAAAGTACCTCAAATTAACGCACTAATTTGTAATGGTGCAATAGCGCAAGTTGAGCAGCAACAATTTACAGCAGATGGTTTTGAAAGCCAGTTAGGCGTTAACCATTATGGCCATTTTTTATTATGCGGTTTGTTGTTTGAGCGAATTAACACATCGAAGGGACGTATTGTTGTGGTGTCGAGTGAAGGGCACAAAATGGGGCTTAAAACAATTCAGTTTGAAGACATGAACTGGGATAAAAATTACAACGCAAATAAAGTGTATAGCCAAAGTAAATTGGCGCAAATGATGTTCGCTTACGAACTGCAAAGTAAAGTTAAAGCGGCCGATAAAAATGTGGAAGTATATGTTTGTCATCCTGGGGCATCAAACACATCATTAATTAGGGAAACAGCAAGTTTTGCTACTAGGTTATCGTGGTCATTTATGGTCAAACTGGGTGTTGCTCAATCAGCTGAAAAAGGCGCTTATCCAGAAGTAATGTGCGCAGCTCAAAGTAACCTAAAACAGCATGCCTACTACGGACCAACCGGATTTTTAAACTTTGGCGGCCCTGTAGGCGAATGTAAGCTCGAATCATTTGTGTTAGATAAAAAGGTTTTAACAAAATTATGGACGCTTTCGGAACAACAAACAGCATTTAAATGGCAACTGTAGAAAGCAATATTTACTTGACGGGCACCTCACCTATAAAACATTTCATTTATATATTGGGAGTATTTATGTCGGCCTCAACAACGTTAGCGAATGAACTTATTAGCGAACAAAACACTTCACAACCATCAATAAATAGCGCGTTGGTTCAGGATCATGAAGGTAATATTTATCGAACAGTTACGATTGGTAAACAAATATGGTTAGCTGAAAACCTTCGTGTGACTAAGTTTCAAGATGGCTCAAAGGTTAATACTGGCTTTATACCTAATGATGATAAAAGTAATTTAGCTATTTATGGTAGGCTTTACGATTGGTATGACGTAACAGATACGCGAAACCTCTGCCCAGAAGGATGGCGAGTCGCCTCTGATGAAGACTACAAAGCTTTAGAGATAGCTATAGGAATAGATAAAACAGACGTGGATAAACTTGGGTGGCGTGGACAAGACGACGTGGCAATTACGTTAAAAGTAAAGCAACCCGACACTATTTTTAAGCGTTTTAATCAATTGCAAGTAAATAAATACGGCTTTTCTGCTATGCCTGCGGGGGTCAAATTAGGAAATTGGTATATCACTCAGGGTATGTATACCGAGTTTTGGACAAGCACCAATGCAACTAATTCTGAGGCTTATGCAAGAACACTTGCTTATTCGTGGTGGAACTCTCACAAGGGCGAAATTCGCCGTGCGAAGCTTAATAAAGAGTATATGTTTTCAGTTCGATGCGTAAAAATTTAGGTGGTTAGATAATGCTATTAAAAATTACATTCGTGTTGTTTATTACACTTTTTACAGCAACAGGTTGCGTAAATACGAACCAAGCTTCGTCGGGCGATGATATTGATAAAGATCTTATTGTGCTGGCACATGGATTAGGAAGAAGCGATTGGGCCATGTGGAAATTAGCGCAAAGGCTAGAGCAAGCAGGGTATAAAGTATGCAGTTTAGATTACGCAACAATTGGCGAAAGTGTTGAGGCAGTATTGAAAGACACAACAAAACAAATAGATGCCTGTATTATCAATTCTTCAAAAGTGCACTTTGTAGGGCATTCTTTAGGTGGGTTAGTAATTAGAGCATATTTACAAAACGCTAATCACACACTAAAAAATGCGGCTATAGGAAATAGTGTTTTAATAGGCACGCCAAATAAAGGGAGTGAACTGGCTGATCACTTTAAAAACTCTTGGTTAATTACTTTAGGAGGTGGCATTAGCAAATCATTAGTTACAGGTGTGAATAGCCTTGGTAATAATTTGGGAGAGTTAACTGTAAAGTTTGGCGTAATAGCAGGTACAAAGTCGTCTAGCTTAACTAACGATAAATTTAATGGTGTTAATGATGGGCTTGTATCGGTTGAATCCACTAAATTAGCGAACATGCATGATTTTATTACTATTAATGTAAGCCACTCTGAAATGCGCTACAACGAAAATGTTGCTTATCAAACTGTACATTTTTTACAAACAGGTTATTTTAAGCACTAATTTTATGCATGATTAGCTAGCTACTATCAAAAAATACTTCAGTTTATTTAACCTTAACAGAGAGGTTAAAAGCCACCGTTTAAATATTAAACCCACTTAATAAAGCCTCTTCAGCAATATTTACCATCGACTAAAAATAGAGAGTTAACAACGCGTTTAACGCTTGAATTGAAAAATTTTATTTGAACTTGTGATTTTTTCGCAGTTGCTGCGAATAACTAGGTAATAAACTAAGCAGATATTACTTTAGGGTCGATATGTTTTAAATAGTATTTAAAACATATCGAAGGCATACCCGTAAATAGGGCTAGAGTGCTTTATGCTATTAAATAAACTTCAAAACCTCAATATTATGAAATTAAGAAAAAGTGATGGATTAACCAGTAAATGACCACAACTAAAAAAACACAATTTGCTCAAGCAATGGAGCAACATAAAGGCATTATTTATAAAATTGTGAATTCATACTGTCAAAACAAAGATGACCGACAAGACTTAGCCCAAGAAATATTAACAACGATGTGGTTAGCTTATGATAATTACAACAATGCTTATAAGTTTTCAACGTGGATGTACCGAATTTCGCTGAATGTAGCTATATCTTATTACCGAAAAGACAGTCGGCGAGAAGATAAAGCAAATGAAGAGTGCATAGTGAAGATTGCTGACTTATCGCAAGAAGGTGAGAGCAACGAGGTGGTAAAGCAGTTATATGAGTTTATTGGTCAACTCGATAAATTAAATAAGGCGATTATGCTCCTTTATTTAGAGAGTGAATCTTACGAAAGCATAGCCAATAGCTTAGGGATCAGTAAAACCAATGTTGCTACGCGAATTAGTCGAATTAAACACACATTAAAACTTCAATTTGAAACACGGGATTCTTAACATGAATTTAGATAACTTTAAAAGCGCTTGGCAACAACAAAGCACTGATACACATAGTGCTATTGAAATTAATCAAGCAAAGCTTGCTGAAATAAAAATAAATAAACAAATAAAAGCACTTAATAAAATGAAATGGGCACGAATAATTGAAAGCGTTGTCTTTTTAATTATCATTGTACTGTTGTGGAAGTATATTGCTGCAGGCTTTACTTTTTCAGCGCCAATAATTTCAGGCTTTGTCCTCAACCTGTTTGCCATCATTGGGCTTGCAGGAAATATTGGCCAAATTGTTTTAATTTCAAACATTGACTATTCAAAACCAGTTAACCAACTACAAAAAGATTTTTACCGTGTTTGTTCTCATAAATTAGAATTGACCAAGTTGCTACTTATGTCAGTTCCCTTTTATCTTGCTTATGTTTTTATTGGGTTTGATCTACTTTTTGGAATTGATTTATATCAGTATTTAGAGCTGCACATGATTTGGTTTTACTCTTTGTCGTCAGTACTGCTTTTTATAGCTACAGCATGGGTATTTGCTAAATTAAATTATAAGAACATTTCTGAGAAATGGGTTAATGCGAGTGTTCAATTTATTGTTGGTAAACGTTTGGTCACTATGGCTGAGTTTTTAAATAGCTCTGAGTTAATAGAAAGTTAGTTATCAAATGCTGTGTTTGTGTAGAAAATAGTTAATGATTTTTTTGCATAAACTCTTTAGATAATTGATTTTTCTGTAATTAAGCTGCCAAATTTTTTCATCGCTTCTATACTATGTAAAACGCGTAGTTAATGAGTTAGAAGTAGTGCCTGCCAGTAAAAATAATCTAGAGCAAGAAAACACAAAACTAAAGCGAGCGATTGCTGAGCTTACTTATGAACGAGATAAGTACAAAAAAATCTTTGACGCTTCGGCCGACGCGTATTCAGTTATCGATTTAAGCTCAGGTAAGTTTATAGAATGCAACCAAGCAGCTATTGATATGCACGGTGTTAATAGCATGGGCAACTTTTTAAACCTTAGTCCTGCTGACTTGTCACCCGAGTTACAACCCTGTGGTAATCGTTCAGATGTTTTAGCTAAAGCGCATATAAATTGCGCCATAGAACAGGGCTTTCATAGTTTTAAATGGATACATTCGCGTTTAGATGGCACAACGTTTAACTGTTTAGTTAACTTGACTGGATTATTCATAGAGGGCAGTCAATTAATATTGGCGGTTGGTCGAGACATATCCGATATAGAAATAGCCCAAAAAAAAATCAGTACCGAAGCTTCAGAAAAGCAGCGATTTAAACAAGCGTTTTTGGGAGAAAAAGAAAAGTTTGAAAAGTTTGTTGATTTGGCACCCGTTGGTATTGCAATTAATTCAATATCTGACGGCAGCTTTGAGTTTGTGAATGAGGAGTTTGGCAGAATCACAGGCTATAGCGTTGATGAGCTAAATCAAATGGACTATTGGCAGCTCACCCCTGAAAAGTACGAGAAACAAGAACATGAACAGCTAGAATTACTTGCTAAATATGGCCAGTATGGGCCGTATCAAAAAGAATATATACATAAAAACGGCAATGTATATCCCGTATTATTATCGGGTATAAAAATTACAGATAGCAAAGGTGAAACATTTATTTGGTCTGTCGTTCAAGATATAGCTCATCAAAAACAGAGTGAGCAACAAATTAAAACGGCGAAAGAAAAGGTGGATTCTTTTGCTTTGCGTATGCAATTAGCCAATGACTCTGCGGGTATTGGGGTATGGGAGTTAGATTTAAAAACAGAAAAACTAGTATGGGATTCTTGGATGTACAAATTATACGGCATCTCAGAGTTAGAGTTTTCCTGCACATACCAAGCATGGCTTGATAGAGTTCATGTCGATGACGTTGAACATAATGAACGTATGTTGGATGAAGCAATCAACGGGGTAGGCATTTACGACCCAGAGTTTCGCGTTGTACACCCTGATGGAAATATCCGGACAATTAAAGCAAGTGCAGAGATATTGAGAGATTCGCATGGTGCAGCCATAAAAGTAGTTGGTGTAAATTACGATGTAACCGAAAAAGTAGATGCAATACGAAAATTGTTCGATGCAAAGTTAGCTGCTGAAAATGCTGCACAATCAAAAAGTGACTTTTTGGCTAATATGAGTCATGAAATTCGCACCCCTATGAATGCAATTCTAGGTGGTTTGCAACTGTTAAAAAATATTAATTTACCTGAAGAGTTAAGGGCAGTACTTAAAAATGCCTCTTATTCGGGACAAAGCCTTTTAACTATTATTAACGATATTTTAGATTACTCTAAGATAGAGTCCAACCAACTACAGTTAGAAAAAGCATCATTCTCATTAACTGAGGTATTAAATTCTATAACCTATGACTTAGACTCCTTAGTTAGTGAAAAACGTATCGGCTTTACCGTAAATAAAGATGAAAGTTATTACGAATATTGGGTAGGTGATTTAGTTCGAGTTAAGCAAATACTATTAAATTTAAGCTCTAATGCGGTTAAATTTACAGATAAGGGAAGTGTTAAAATAAACGCGAGCAGTAAAGTTTTTGAAGGTAAAGAGGCTATATATCTAGAGGTTGTAGACTCAGGAATAGGTATGAGCAAGGAAGTTACTGAGCACATTTTTGAGCGGTTTACTCAAGCAGACTCCTCTACAACAAGAAAATATGGCGGGACAGGTTTAGGCATGTCTATTACCACCAGCTTAGTTAAAATGATGGGCGGCGAAATCGATATCCAAAGTAAGCAAGGGCTTGGTACAACTGTCACGATTAAATTACCATTACCTAAAGCAAATAACATAGCAGATAAAGCCCCTAAAAAATCGTTTAAAGCGCCTAATTTAAAGGGTAAAAAAATACTTATTGCTGAAGATAACAATATTAACCAAGTGTTGATTAAAGCCATGATGGCTAAAACAAATGCCGATATTACAATTGTCGAAAATGGTTTACTTGCGTTTGAGGCAGTTCAACTAGAGTTGTTTGATTTGGTATTTATGGATATTCATATGCCGGTTATGGATGGGATTGAGGCTAATCAACAGATAAAAACAATACTGCCAAATTTGCCTATTATTGCGTTAACAGCCAATGTAATGGATAAAGACGTAAAACATTACTACCAGCAAGGTTTCATCTTTCATGTACCTAAACCAATCGATATCAACGAGTTATATGGCACACTCAGGCGTTGTTTGTATTTAATCGCTTAATTAATGTTGGCTATATAAAATAAGGCCTGTCCAATAGAAAAGTATTTGGTTTTGAAAATAACATCAGCAGGGTTTAAAAACTACTGACAAATTTCTCGTAGAATATTGTATGTAATACTAATCTGCAATAATACTTAATCATTTTTCGAGGCTAAACATGTCGCTACCTGCGTTACAAAATGTTCATTTAGAGCAACTAAATAGTGATATTTTTGCCTAGCTATCAACACGTTTTTCCAGCCTCAAAATAGCTCACTTAATTAAGTGAATGGGTCCAATACTGGTTATTTTTCTATTTTACCTTTTAGAACATAAATTTCACCATCAAAGCTACCTTGAATAGTTAACCCTTGACCGGCAAGCTCTTTTAAGTATTCGATATGCTCTTCAGTGATGTGTTGCCCTGGAACTAATAACGGTATACCTGGAGGATAGGGGGTAACTAAACCAGCACAAATACGATTATTGCTTTTAGCAATAGGCACCGACTCGCGTTCGCCATAAAAAGCATCGCCTGGAATACACGCTAAATCGATGGCTGGTAAGCTTTCTGGCAAGCGAGAGCGCCTTGTTGATTTGGCTAGTTTTACTCTCCCACTATCAAGTTTTTTTAATGCATTGTATAAACGAATAATCTTTGAACGAGTACCACCAAGCGTTAATAATACCAAAATTGTACTGTGAGTGTATTTTTCTATTTCTAGGCCAATTTCATCTAATAAAAACTTATGAATGTCTTTTAATGAGTAGGGTAATTCACTAATATCGATAAGGATTTTTAGTGGATCGTGACCCATATTATCTTCACTAAAGTGTGGAAATATTTCCATAAAATCGTCTTTACCCAGCACTTTAATGTATTTCAACGATGCCATTTGTTGTTTAAATTCGTCGACATGGTTTAACAAGGCATTAAGTAATTTATAGCCTTCCATTTCCAATTGTTTTTGGCATACGTCAAGCGAGGCAATAAGCTGATACTTGGGCGATGTACTGGCGTAAATACTGTAAATTTCTCTAAAAAAATCTGCATCGAAGTCTGGATCATTCACATGAATATAAGACGCCTGTGAAAACGCCGATACCACTTTATGTGCTGAATGAGTGACATAATCGGCTCCAGCATGAATGGCTGAGTAGTAACGCAGGCTCGGGTGAAACAAAGAGTAAGCAAACCAGGCTTCGTCAATGAATACTTTAATGCCGTGTTGATGGGCAAAATCCACAACTTGTTTTAAATCGCTTAATAAACCATCGTAAGTACAACCGGTAAGCACCAGTAGTTTTGCATCGGTATTTTGCTCTATTGTTTGTTTTATATCGGCTAACGAAGGTGGCGCAAAAATACCATATTTAGGGTTTAATATACTCGATAAATAAATGGGTAAACTGGCTGATTGCAAAATGCCATAATGAACAGATTTATGACAATTACGGTCAATAATGACCTTATCCCCCTTACGTAACAGGGTTTGTAAAATAATTTTATTTGAAGTAGAAGACCCGTTAGTAACAAAGTAGGTATGCTTTACCTCAAACGTTGCAGCTGCAGATTCTTGAGCACGCCCAATGGTATTGGTGCTATCAGATAAAGAGCCTAACGAATCGACAGATACCGACAGATCGCCAACAAACACATTGCGGCCATAAAACTGATAGAAGTCTTTAATATAAGGCGAGTTTCTAAAGCTAGAGCCACCACTATGGCCCGGTGTGTGCCATGAATCGTTCGACTCGCCAACATAACGGCGATACGCAGTCCAAAACGGGGTTTCTGAACGGTCGTCAAAGTCGTTGATCATATAGCCTAAAATAGCTTCGGGGTCAGAAATAACCTCGTCTTTAAAGAAAAACGATTCAATTTCTTCTGACTCGTTGACTATTTCCAGCCCTTTAGTATCATCGCCAATTACATAAACTGGAAGCTCTAATCGAATGGCTTTTAACTGCTCAATAAAGCGGCTATACGTTCTCTCGCCAACCTTGTTTTGTAAATCCCAACTAAGTACAACAGCCTGAATATCACCATCTTCTTCAACACTTGTTATCGCATCTTTAAGCGTAAAACGCTCAAGAATATCGATATGGATATCGTCTCGCTCAAAATTTGGTATCGCTTTAGAGAGATTTGTAGACAACTCTTTTAAAGTGGCTTGGTCTTGCTCAATTAATAATATACGCAGTAAAGGCAACATAGGGGTTTTCGTAATAAAATCATATAATACTCAGTAGCATAACCAATGCATTGGCACTTGTGAAATTAATACTTTGTAAATGTGCATTAATTATATTTTATGCACGTCCATGTTTAATGTTTCATTCTCAATAAAAGTTCACGCAAGCGAATGTCCTACAACTGTTTTAAAGTAAAAAGTTGATCACTATGCGTAAACTTATCTTTTACTCTGTTTTATCTTTAAACTCACACAAGTCTTCAATAATACAGCTGCCGCATTTAGGTTTGCGAGCAGTGCACACGTAGCGGCCATGAAGAATTAACCAATGGTGGACATCAACTTTGAACTCTTTTGGCACTACTTTTTCGAGCTTTTTTTCCACTTCAACAACGTTCTTACCCATAGCAAATTTAGTGCGGTTCGATACACGATCGATGTGTGTGTCGACAGCGATTGTCGGCCAGACAATATATAATTAAACTAGATTGTGATACAGTCCTTTCATAATAGATAACTAACGATTTGAAAAGCCCTATGTCAGAAAAACCTTTGTTGTTCAGCTATGTGAGATTTTCTACTCAAGAGCAAGCCAAGGGACATTCCCTTAAAAGGCAATTAGATTATGCAAATAAAGTAGCTAAGGAAAGAGGATTATTATTGGATGAGTCTCTTACAATGAGAGATCTAGGCCTTAGTGCATATCATGGAAATAATATTAAAAAAGGTGCATTTGGAGTATTTTTAAAAGCGATAGAGGACGGTAATATCCCTTCAGGCTCAGTTTTGCTTATTGAAAGTCTAGATAGAATGTCAAGAAGGAAGGTCTCAGAATGCGCAAGTATTGTAACTCAGATAATCAATGCTGGTATTACAGTAATAACCGCAATAGACAACAAAGAATATAACAGCCAACTTATTGATGAAAACCCGTTTGAGTTACTTGCCATGTTGATGATCTTCATGCGAGCAAATGAAGAGAGTGAAACCAAATCTCAACGTGTACGAGATGTATTGAAACAGCAGTGTGATGATTGGAGTGCGGGCAAGCGTGGATTCAGAGTAAATTGTGGTAAGCCGCCTAGTTGGACTGTGTGGAATGATGATAAAAAAATATTTGAATTTGAGCCACATCATAAAAAAATTATGCTCCGCAAAATAGAGCTTTTTAAAAAAGGATATGGCGGCATAAAAATAGCAATGTTAATTAATAGTGAGTTTGGTGCAGGCACTATTCATCATACTGGTGCCAATGTATATAAAGAGGTTAAGCGTCGTTCACTTATTGGTGAGCTCAATGTAAAAGTAGGGAATGCAGAGTATGGCCTTAAAGGTTATTATCCTCCGCTGATGAGTGAATCTGAATTTAACTTTTTAGTCGCTGATTCATCTAAGCGTGGCGCTACTAAACAATCACAGAAGTTTGTTGGTATTTTATCTGGGGTAGGTGTATTTAAATGCGGCAATTGCGGAAAGTCTGTAGGTTCACATGTTGTTTATCGAAACAAATGTTTGAATGAAGTAAAAAGCAGCCATAAACGATATGGCTGTGTTGAAGCACGGCGAAAAAATAACTGTGAAATGAATTCAACCGTCCAAATTGATGTGATAGAAAAAGCAGTTGTCACTTTTTGCCAAGATAAGGTTAACCTACAGCGTATTTTGTTAAAAGGTGGAGATAGGGAGGCCATTAACAGCCAAGAGGCTAATCTTAGGGCGCGTTTAGTTAAAATTAATGGTGATATAGATTTATTTACTGAGGCTCTTCTGACTTTAAATGGAACTCCGCCACAGGCCATTGCTAACAAAATATCCAAACTTGAGTCTGAGGCACGTGATGTTGAGTCGCAGATTAGTATTAGTAAAAATAAGTTAGCTAGAATTGATAACTCATTTCGTGATGAAGTAACTGATCGGTGGTTATCAATTACTAAAAACCTTATAAAACTTTCCAACGACGAACGTCTAGCTATTCGTCAACTAGTTAAAGACACTTTTAAAAGCATCAGTTTACAATTAAATACATTTAGCGGCGATAAAGGTGGCCTCAATAATGTATTTGAGCGTCTGTTAGGTACCTCAAATGCTGATTACTTTGAGCTTTTACTTGAATTTCATAATGATAAGAGGCGTTTGTTACGTCTGCATAAACATACTGGTGAGCTAGTTAGTGGTTATGACTTTTGACGTAATTACGAAGAGGTCAGTTGCAAGTTTAACCTTGCAACAGGCCATACTTAATATTACTTAGCTAAAGGGCTTAGCTATTGAGGTTCTTTAAAATAATTAGGGTCAATACTTGTAAACTTAGAACAAAAGGTTTCAATAGTGTGGGCCAACATGGCTTCAAAGACCATTGACTCAACAACCATTCCTGACTGAATAATCTTACCTTGATTGGTAATTATCGCTAGCGCAAATCCTTTTTGCATTTGAAGTCCATCATTATTAGAAAAAATAATTTGCATAGAAACCTTTAATTTATTAAAAAAAGAATTGGTTAGCTTGAAGTTTTAATTAATCAAACTAATAGTACTATGATAACTAATTTCAATAAATTTCAAAAGTTTAGTGATTTTTTTGATGAACTTCTGAATACCTCCGCCAAATGGAGATTTACGTTTCATCTTGATTAAAATTCAGAAAAATATACAAAATTTTATTTAATTTTTTTTAGATAAATGGAGGATAAAGTAATTTTATTTGTGTTTTTTTTAAGCGATCGTTAGGGTTGGTTCATTAATTGTTCAATATTTTTATTATCAATAGGTAGGCTCAAGTTACTCTTCACGCTGAATTGTCTAAGCACTTAAAATATAGGTTTACTTTCTGGACTTTTTAATAACCACGACTAAAACTATTGTTAATACGGTCGCAGGTAATAACCAAATATATTCCGCCATATTATTCATCCTCAAGGTTGTACAGTGATATTCCAACATTAATGATTTTTATTATTTTTGCAAATTAAACCAACAAAACGCAATTCTTCACTTTTACCCATTGCATGGCCCTAGTTAATTTCAGGACAATTAACGAGGACAAATCATGAAAAATATTAAATCTCAATTTATTCGCCAATACGTTCGAGCCAGTAGATCTCCGTGGGATGACTGCTCTACAATTTTATTGTTAGCAGATGTAGTTAATGAACAAACATTAGAGTTAAATTTCAATAATTACATCTATTTACATAGAGATAGCGTTGGAAAAATACTTGGCATTAGTATTTCAAATAGTATGTTGGAAAAAAATCCAAGTTTTGAGAATAGGTATTTAGAAGGGCACGACATGACGCTTTTTTTACTTATCTACATAGAGCAAATAACACAGTTTTGTGAGCTGTTCTCTGAAGAGTTCCAGCAAATATTTATGCAAACGCCAACTACATTTTTTGCAGCAACAGAAAGTGATTGGGTCGATATTATCGACAATGCATAACCCCCTAAGCGAACATTTGTTCGCTTTTTTAAAAATATTTTTCGTAAACCGTTTTAAATACCCATGCCTGATTTTATTTACTAATACGTTATCGATTTTGATAACAAAACACACAAGGATAGTGAAAAAATGAAACATACATACGTATCAACATTGGATTTTTTAAATTTATTACACTCATTTAGCCGAGTAATCACCGCTAATGACCACCAGATAAACTTATTAGAATTACGCAGTGATAATGCGAATTTAGATGAGCTGTGGGAGGTTATTGGCCCTGAAATTACAGCGAATAAAACACTAAATGAGTTTGCTATGCGAAAACTTGCTTATGAGCTCATGCACAGCCTAATTAGCCACCCAGTAGAGCGTGTGGAGCTGCCGTGTGACTTTGAAGATGATGTTTTTGCTTAGTGTGAAATTGAAAAAATTAACGATTGAAACTGAGGTCATAATGGTTATTTTCAAAATCAAAATAACAGCCTAATCATATCTCCCAAAATATGCCTGAATCATTATTTGCTGATTCGTTGCCCTAACTGCAATAGCGTTTAATAGGGCATTTTACTCAGTTACTGAGTATCAAACCTGGGAGGGGGTCCTGCGCAAATACAGGGTTTCGTTACGATGCCTCAAAAGCGAGGTCATTGTAATCATGTTTGGCAAGGCCATAGGTCAAATGCACAAGGGAGGTAGATTTATGTCTATCTCCCTTTTGCGTATTTCAGTAAGTCAGTTCACTCAGTAGTTTTATTACAAATGATAGTGGCGGGGTAAAAAAATAAAAAATAAAAAATAAAAAAATAATTAATTTATTTTTTAACCGTCAGAAATGAATTAATAAATTTATAAAAGTTGCAAATGTGCCTGTATTTTTATTTTTTCTATTTTAATACTTTTAGAGGGGGTTATCTTATTGAAATTAAATAAAATATTTACTGTTTTGGTGGGCAATTTATATGTTTATTGTGGCATTTTATACGAAATGAGTAGGCAATTTATACGGTTTAGGGGGCCATTTTCACTGTAAATAAATAAAACTTTTTTTACCAAAAAACTTACCGAAATTTCTTTTATTCGTTGAGCCGCGGTTAGCATAACAGCATAAACTAGAAATGAGGTAGAGAAATGAGTAGTAAAAATTCTCCAAGAATTGTTTTCGGCAATAAGCTGTTACATGCGGGTTATTCGCTCGATATTAATGAGCAGCGATTAATAAATCTCGCGCTGTCTAAAGTAAACTCCAAAAAGTCTAACCCAGGAAAAATTCTGATTTATCCAACGGAATATGCCAAGTGTTTCGGCCTGAGTAAGTACAGCGTTTATGAGCAGCTGAGTTCTGCCGCAGAGTCACTCAGAGATAAATCTGTAAGCATTTTAGACGATAGCGGGCAGTCGCTTTCAATTCCTTGGGTGAGTAGCGCTTCATACGAAAAGGTGAAAAATCAAGGGTCTTTCATTACACTTGAGTTTTCAGAAGAAATCGAGCCGTATATTTTTAATATAGAGAAAAATTTCACAAGGTTATTTTTTCATAACACAGTAAAATTAAACAGTCTGGCATCATTTCGATTATACGCACTCCTTAATCGGGTGCGAAATTACCACAATTACAAACGACGGGGCGCGGTAGTTGTGAATTTTCAATTACCAGAGATGAAACAAAAATTATTTTTATCCGAATCATATGGAGCATGGCGCGATTTTAAAAACCGCATCCTGTTACCTGCTATTGAAAAAATTAATGCCCACACAGATGTACGCGTAACGTTTAAGCCTAAAAAAATGGGTAACTGTATTACTGCCATTGAATTTTCCTATTTTACTCAATGCTCTAGTGAAAGTGAAGAGTTTGCTAGGCCAAGACTATCTCGTCGCCCTAAAGTCAATAAGGGGTCGCATGCTGAGGGTGTGTGGGCTCGGGGAAACCTCAATCGATTAGGAAATTATGAGCTATCAAACCAAAACGAAAACCCCGCTTTTAGATTGGCAAAAGCAGATATAAGGCGCTGTATAACGTATGCAAAAATCATTGGTGACGATGAAGCTAAGATTTTTTACTCTAAACAATTGAATAAATAAAATAATCATGATGTCTCAATGTTGATACTACTGCATTACGAGTAAAACATTTTTTCAATTTCAGAGCACAATTTAGTTCGGTATATTATTGAGGCACGCAGCAGCTCAGCATCGCTCTCACTGAGAAGTGGTGCTCGTGTCTTCTTGTCAAAACGTTGCGGCATTTCCTCAAATAGTTGTTCGTGGAGTCGTTTAATGTCATCAAAAATTTTGACCGATTGAGAGAATAAAAAAATCTTACTGTAATCGTTTTTTTTTAACGAGGCCAAATATTTTAGTAAAATAGCCTGCCGTGCCGTTTTATTTTTAAATGAGTGCTCAATTTCAACTGCTGCAATAGAGCCATCTAAGAGTCGCACAGCACCATCCACGGTTCGTGTATCAGATAGGTTATTAATACGTTTAAATTCAGGCTCGGTAATAAACCCATTCCACATTGGGGCGTACGTTTCATCACTGTGATAATTATGTATACCGCGCAACATTACAAATGCGTTTATAAGGTTGTGTGCTACATTATTTTGGTTGAACTGCAGAGCAGGGTTTTTATTACTCCTAAAATACACGTCGATGCCCATTAACTCCTCGGCAAATTTGGCAGCAGTATAGGTAGGCACGTAGACACGACCATCTGGACTGCGGTGTGTTTTTACTACACGCAGTAAACCATCTTTTTCTAGCCTGTTTAGGTGTTCCAACGCGAGGCGATGATTAATGCCGTAGAGCCAACGCACAATGCCTGGTGTAACAATAGAAAACCGAATTGCAATAAGCACCGAGACCTTGGTTCTGTTAACCCCTTTTTGGTGGTTATTTTCGCCTAGATAATACCGCATATTAATATCAAAATAGCGAGGGTAGTGAGTATGAAGCGGGTTTTTCGTTTCTAAATCTTTTGATGGTTGCTGAGTCAATTCAAAAATCCTTTTGGTGAGTTAATTATTAAAATTAACTAGCACCGCAACACAAAAATTATCATCATTTTATAATTATATTGCCGTTTTTCATTCCGAGATGCTCTGGCAGCATGTACGGAATGATTGTCGCGATAATTATCGCAACAAAAGCCGCTTTCAGCGGATGGCCTCGTCGCTTCGCTACTCAACCATAGGTCTAAAACGCCCGTCAGCTCTGGTGTTGCTCCGCAACGAGCTGGCTCAACGCGCTATCGCGCTAGCGTTTTATACCCAGCGCGAATGCACCGAGCTACGCTCTGTACTGACCGCCATACTGCCGCTTCAGACAATGCGATGGGTGCCCCATTATCCGCATTTTTCTTCGCTTTTATTTTCTGACGAAAATTATGGTTCGATATCAATTTGTGCCAAATTTTAATCGAATTTCGCTGATGCGAAACACTATCGCGGTCAGTACAGACCAGCTGTACATTCGCGCTTTCTCCATGTGTCTACGGCTTCGCCTACACCACATTACGCGCTTGTTGGCCTCATTCTGAGGCGCTATTTTGCAGTTTTTCGTGCCGAAAAATGCGATCTAAAAACCTGTCTTGCAGACAAAAGCCGCCTTCAAATTAAACTTATTAATAAACTTTTTAGATAAAGAGGAGAGGGTTTTTACTAAAAAAATTAAGTGAAAATAGAAGAAAAGTGAATGCCTTATTCAAACTGTTTGTTGCTGAGCTGCGCAGTCAAACAAGTTTGTTTTTTATCACGAAATCATTAAATTTGAAAGCATTAATTAATGATTATTAAGGTTTAAAAATGAAAAACGACGCTAATGATATTGCTATTAATCCAACAACAGGACTACCTATCACAAATGCCAGTACTAATATCGTAGATGTTGGTGGCAATGTGGTGGGCCAGCCAGACAGGGTAATGACTGTTTATGAGATTGAAGATTCGATAGCCGATTCAAACAATGATGACTGTTTTGATGCATTTGACTCGTTTGATGATGGTTTTTAATGCACAAAATATTGAAAACTATTAATCAATATCGAATAGAAGTCGTCTATTCGACTATTGCATTCATTGGCTCAGCTATACTATTTTTTCAATATCAATCAACTCAAAATTTTGCGTGGTTTATTTCGCTCACTTTATTCTGTAGCAAAATGGCTATTGGCATAATTAACTATGAGCAATATTGCCAAAGCAATAAGCGTAGTATGAAGATAGCGCTCAAATATTTGTTATTTAAATTTGTATAAAACCTGTTTATTTGTCCTAAACACAAAGCGCTCCGAGTTAATCAGGGCGCTTTTTTAGTTTTATAAGTATTTAAGTTTTTGACCAGTCTGCCTTTAAGCTAGTTAAAATATTTTGATTCGACAAACATCAACGTATAAATTATGAAATATTAGATATCAAGTGTGGGCTTGTGGGTACCATCATTTCAGATGATTTTGAGCCACAGCTTGAGAATAACTACAATTTGAAGTAAAACAGGGCACAAAAATTGATATTTTTGATTAGAGCTTCAATTTTAATTTAGAGTAAAAGTATTTTCAGTTAGTGCCAGAGTAGGTCGGATAAGCTAAGCGCCATCAGACACAGTAAAATACTTTACCAATTATTATGTTGTCGAGTGGCTGGAGAGTGCCAAAAGCGGACACTTCTAGTCAATGGTGAGCAACGAATTTATAGCTTGCACAAATATCAGATGTACCTAAAAGTATTTGTAAGTTTAATTAAAGCAATATAGCTGACGAATCCCCACGAATGGCGTAGATAAAACAAATAGTTAGAGGCGAAGGGAACATTCATGGCAGTTCCCGATCTGATCTTTCGCCAAAAACACCTAACCATGAATGCTGCCATGAATGTAAAAACAATGCTCGCCGATTTCCTCTCATTTGTCACCCCCAAATGTATGCACAAAGCCCGATTTTTAGCTGTGGGGGCGGCAGTACAAAGCTTGATGCAGAATGGCCAATGCACGGTAACGGCTATCGGCCGTAATTTTGACAGTGAAACGTCATAAAAACACGGCATCAAACGAGCTGACCGTTTGCTAAGAAATGAAGCGCTTCAAGCAGAGGCGCCGCTTATTTATGGCGAAATGACCCGCTTGCTACGTCAGGGCAAACAGCCGCTGATTTTAGTGGACTGGAGCAATGCCGACACCGAAAAGCGCCATTTTATCCTGCGTGCCAGCCTGGCGCTGGAAGGTCGCCCACTGACGTTACATCAAGTTGTTGTGCCGATGGACGAATATACGTGCCCACACGTACACAGGGCGTTTTTATACCGGTTAAAGCAGGTACTGCCGGCAGACTTTAAGCCGGTGATTATTACCGATGCGGGTTTTAAAGTGCCGTGGTTTAAGCAAATACGTAAGCTCGGCTGGCATTACATTGCCAGAGTTCGTGGCAACCAGACACTGCAACTACCCGGCCAGGATGCCTATATCACGGTTGCCAAAGCCTACAAAAAAGCACGCCCTACGCCCCAAGTCTTGGGTGAGGTTAAGCTGACCAAAGCCCAGCAATATCGCACTCAAGCCGTGCTGGTGGGCACCGGTTGGAAGCTGCGAAAATCCGACAAACACAAGCAATATAAAGAGCCGTGGTTGTTGGTCTCATCCTTGCCCAATTGCTTCGATTACGCGACGAAGATTGCCAAATGCTACGGCAAACGCATGCAAATAGAAGAGAGCTTCCGCGACCAGAAAAGCCAGACCTATGGCTTAGGTAGCGAAGCCCACCGTACTTATAAACGCGAACGATTGGAAGTGCTGTTGCTATTGGCGGCACTGGCAAATTGGTTGCATTACATGATAGGGCTGGCGGCAGAGCTGGCCGGGAAGCACTTGCAGTTTCAGGCTAACAGCATCAAACATCGGCGAGTACTCTCATTTAACTACCTGGGAATGCGATTATCAAAGGCCGCCCAGCTGGGCTTAACTGAAGAAGAGATACAAGCGGCAAGACGGCAAGTCACGCTCTGGGCCGCAGAGTTTGACTGGGGTGTCATCAAACTGGAAAAGAGCTGATACTATGGTCAAATTCGAGGGGATCCCTCAGCAAATATTCATAAATGTTTATACAGCATCAATTGACTTAGTCAAAAATTTGCATTAGTATTAGAGATGTATATTTGTAAGAGAATTTTATGTCTAAAGCATTTTCAAAAGTCTTAGTAATGACGCTTATGCTGGTTGCCTTTGTAGGGCAAGCATTTGCGTATTCTGCTATGCCTTGCGAAATGTCATCAGGTTCTCACGAATCACACATGAACATGAACATGAACATGAACATGGATCATGGTGATATGAATAAAAGCAGTAATGGTCAATCAGAAGATTGTTGTGACGTTGAATGTATTTGTCCTGCAAATGCTTGCTCATCTACGACAGTCCTAAATTCCAGTATTGATTCGACAGATATTCAAATATTCAGTGAATCTGTAGCTGCTCTGCAATCTAAACAACCTCATTCAATTTCCACTTCCCTTTATCGTCCACCAATTTTTGCCTAATACAGGATTAGTGCGTCCAAATTTCTCGCACATGTAATTAATTTTTCTGTTAGTCAATATAGCGTCGTAGCGCTATAGATATTTTCCAGCGATGTCTGGGGGCAAAAATGATCAATAAGTATTTAAAAATAGCAGTAGTAATGCTGCTTTCACCTGCGTTTGCAAACGCCAACGAACATAACCATGCACACAATAACGACGTAACACCTTTGGAGTTAATCGTTTATAAAACCCCTACTTGTGGGTGTTGTAAAAAATGGATAACTCATATTGAAGACAAAGGGATCGTTGCGCATTCCAAAGATTTCCGAAACATCGGCAACATCAAAACTAAGTATGGTATCAAACCTAATTACCGTTCATGCCACACGGCAGTGAGTAGAAATGGATTTGCCTTTGAAGGTCATATACCTGCTAAATTTATTCAGCAGTTCTTATCAGAAGAACATCCCAATGCGATTGGGCTTTCAGTTCCAGCAATGCCAGTTGGCTCTCCCGGTATGGAAGTCGATGACCGCTTTATGCCATACAACGTGTTAATTCTATTTAAAGATGGAACGAGCAAAGTCTATGCAAAAGTTAAGACATACGAGGAGCAATTCTAATGAAATTGAACTCTTCAAACCTTACTTCACTTTCAACTGCATTAATACTCGGCTTATCTGTATTCTCAGCTCAAGCTGAGAAAGTAGTGTCGCTTGAACAAGCTATCACCTTAGCTCAGCAAAATGATCCTTGGCTTCATGGTAGCCGATTGAAACAAAGTGCAGTTGAAAATAGAAGTATTGCTTCAGGTACTTTGCCTGATCCGAAAGTATCGCTAGGGATAATGAATTTACCAACAGATACTTGGGATTTAGATCAGGAAGGAATGACTCAGCTAAAGGTTGGCGTCTCTCAAATGTTTCCGAGAGGCGACAGTCTAGAGATCAAGAAAGACCAGTTACAAATTGAGTCCACGAAATTTCCACTGTTACGAGAGGATCGTAAAGCTAAGTTGAAAAGCCAAGTGTCACAACTTTGGTTAGATGCTTACTTAGCCCAACAAACTATTAAATTGATTGAAGATGATTGGTCTCTCTTTGAGCAGATGGCGGAAGTGGCTAAAGCTAGCTATTCAAACGTTGTTGGTAAAACTAGACAGCAAGATGTTATTCGTGCTCAGTTGGAAATCGTGCAGTTAGATGACAGATTAACTTCGCAAAAGCAGAAACTAGAAACGACAATCGCTCGTCTCAATGAGTGGCTTCATATTTACGATGCGGATCGTTTGAATGAATCATTCAACTTTGACGCGCAACCATTAGAGTTTAGCGTCTCAAAAGAATTGCCTTCGATTCAATTGAATAATCCAACAGTCCTAAAAGCATCTAATTACTCAAGAAATCTATTGGCTCAGGAGCTTTCGAATCACCCAGTCATACTTGCGATTGATATAAAACGCAAAGCTTCAGAAAAAGGAATTGAGTTAGCCAAACAGCAATATGAGCCGCAATGGGGCGTTAATGCTAGTTATGCCTATCGCGACAATATGCCCTCTGGTGATAGCCGAGCTGATTTATTTTCTGTTGGGGTAACGTTTGATTTACCCTTGTTTACCGAGAACAGACAAGATAAGCAAGTTGCAGCTTCTATTGCAGATTCAGAGACTATTAAAACCGAGAAACTATTACTGACAAAGCAAATGATCAGTGTTTTAGAAAAAGAACTAAGACAGCTTAAACGCTTATCAGATAGACAATCTATCTATCAAGAACAACTCCTTAAACAAACTCATGACCAAGCAGAAGCGTCATTGACAGCCTACACAAATGATGATGGCGATTTTGCCGAAGTTGTTCGAGCAAGAATTGCCGAATTAAATACCAGAATATCAGCTTTAAGAATTGATGTTGACGCACTTAAAACAGTTGCTCGTATCAACTATTTCTTTGCGCATTCTCAATCTAACTCAAATGCTGAACATAAGTCGATGCAAACTTCACACAAAACTAATCAGCACTTATCCAGTCAGCAATTTGGAGAAAAATAATGTCAACGAATACAAAAACAATTATTGCCATCATCATTGGGGCAGCACTTGGTGCTGGAGCATTGAGTTTATATCAAGGTACTGGCTCAAACAGTAATAGTAATGAAGCAACATCAGGAGAAAAAAAGCCTCTGTATTGGGTTGCACCGATGGATTCTAATTACCGCCGGGACAAGCCCGGTAAGTCGCCTATGGGGATGGATCTAATTCCAGTGTATGAGGAAGGATCATCTGGTGATGACTTTGGCCCCGGAGCAGTAAAAATTGCGCCTCATGTAGTGAATAACCTTGGGGTTCGCACTGCACCTGTTGAACTGAAAAATATGCATACTGAAATCTCAACGGTAGGTTATGTTCAATATGATGAAGATAAGCTAATTCATATCCACCCACGGGTTGATGGCTGGATTGATAAACTTTACATCAAAGCAGCAGGTAACCCTGTAGAGAAAGGGCAGCCTCTTTATACACTATATTCTCCTCAGTTAGTTAATGCTCAGGAAGAGCTGTTAATAGCGTTAAAGCGCAACAATAGTTCTTTAATTTCAGCAGCCAAAGATCGCCTAAAAGCGTTACAGCTTTCAGCAGACTTTGTTCAAAAGCTAGAAAAGACACGAAAGGTTCAGCAAACAATTACCTTTTATTCACCACAAGCAGGTGTTGTCGATGGTTTGAAGGTTAGAGAAGGTTTTTATGTAAAGCCGGGAAACACCTTATTAAGCATTGGCCAGCTAGATCAAGTTTGGGTTGAAGCAGAAGTGTTTGAACGTGACGCAGCCTTAATTAAAAAAGGACTTCCTGTATCAATGACACTGGATTATTTACCCGGTGAGGACTGGGCTGGTGTCGTTGATTATGTTTATCCAACATTGAACAGTAAAACACGCACACTCCGAGTGAGATTGAAATTTGATAACACAGACTATCAATTAAAACCAAATATGTTTGCACAAGTCTCTATTCACGCTAATCAAGCTGATAGCACCATCCTCGTGCCTAAAGAAGCCGTTATTAGAACAGGTAAACAGGACAGAGTAGTACTTGCGTTAGGTGATGGGCAATTTAAATCTATTGAAGTGACTATTGGCCGGGTTGATATCGACAGCATCGAAATATTAGACGGCTTAAATGAAGATGACGTTGTGGTGACATCTGCCCAATTCTTGATTGATTCTGAATCAAGTAAAAGCTCTGACTTTAAACGAATGACTCATGATGAAGTGCCTAACTCTGTTTGGATGCAAGGGGATGTTAATAGTGTTATGGCAGGGCACCGCATGGTTAATATTTCACATGGCCCTGCTGAAGCTTGGGATTGGCCTGAAATGGTTATGGATTTTACTGTGGCTGAAAAAGTCGATATTGACTCATTAAAGTCAGGTCAATCTTTGCACTTTGAAGTGAGCAAAACCGAAGACGGTGGATATGAAATTACTGGAATTCATATCATGAGTGAGCCTGAAGTATCATCAGCAACAGTATCTGGTTTGATTAATGCGATTGATATTGATACACGGATTCTAAATATTAGCAGAGGCCCAATAGAGAAATGGGATAGACCTGCTGCGACGATGGATTTTATCGTCGCGGACAATATAGAAATGGTTGATTTCAATGTCGGTGATAATGTCACTTTCACTTTTGAGGTTAGAGATGACTTAGTTATCACTGACATTTCTCTTGAATCAGATGAACAACACGGCAAGGAAAATAAAGCTGCTGTTGATCATTCTAATCATTAAGTGGGAGAAAAATAATGATTGAATCAATTATTAGATGGTCTATCGGCAATCGTTTCTTTGTTTTGTTGATTACCTTAATTATCGCGTTTGGTGGTTTGTATTCATTACAAAAAACACCAGTAGATGCACTCCCCGATCTTTCTGATGTGCAGGTGATAATTAAGACGAGCTATCCGGGACAGGCACCACAAGTAGTGCAGGATCAAGTGACATTTCCTCTTACTACAGCGATGTTATCAGTGCCGGGGGCGCAAACTGTTCGTGGTTACTCATTTTTTGGTGATTCCTACGTCTACATTATTTTTGATGACGATACTGATTTGTATTGGGCTAGAAGCAGAGTACTTGAATACTTAAGCCAAGTAGCATCAAGCCTGCCTGATTCGGCAAAACCTCAATTAGGACCTGATGCAACAGGTGTGGGTTGGGTATACATTTACGCTTTAACAGATAAGTCTGGAAACCATGATCTAAGCCAATTAAGAAGCATTCAAGACTGGTTCTTAAAGTATGAACTACAAACTGTTCCGGGCGTGTCCGAAGTTGCCGCCGTTGGTGGTATGGTTAAGCAGTATCAAGTGCAAGTAGATCCTGATAAATTGAGAGCTTACGATATTCCTCTAAGTTTAATACAAATAGCCTTACAAAAAGGGAACAAAGAAACTGGCGCATCCGTTGTGGAAATGGCTGAAGCTGAATATATGGTTACCGCAACGGGGTATATTCAATCAGTTAGTGATATAGAGAAAATCCCACTTGGTATTAACGAACAAGGCACGCCATTGCGTATTGGTGATGTTGCTACCGTTAATTTAGGGCCTCAAATGCGCCGTGGTATCGCAGAGCTTAATGGTGAAGGCGAAGTTGTTGGTGGTGTTGTCGTTATGCGCTTTGGTGAAAACGCTCAACAAACCATAAACGGGGTAAAAGAAAAACTTGAATCGCTTAAATCTTCTCTACCAGAGGGGGTGGAGATTGTCCCTGTTTATGACAGATCGAAGTTAATAGATCGTGCTGTTGATAATCTTTGGAGCAAGTTGCTAGAGGAGCTTGCAGTCGTTGCTATTGTCTGTGTGGCTTTCCTATTTCATCTTCGCTCATCTATTGTGGCAGTTGTTACTCTGCCATTAGGTATCTTGGTGTCGTTCATTATCATGTATATGCAAGGCATCAATGCCAACATTATGTCTTTAGGCGGTATCGCTATTGCGATTGGTGCGATGACTGATGGTGCAATAGTGATGATTGAAAATATGCACAAGCATATGGAGAAAACACCACTAACAGATGAAAATCGCTGGCAAATTGTTGCTAAGGCTGCGAGTGAAGTAGGCCCTGCACTATTTTTTAGCTTACTGATCATTACAGTCTCATTCTTACCTGTATTTATCTTGGAAGCGCAAGAAGGAAGAATGTTCTCTCCGCTCGCCTATACAAAAACCTATGCAATGGCGGCATCAGCAGGTTTGGCGATCACATTGGTGCCTGTTTTGATGGGCTACTTTATTCGAGGCAAAGTTGTTTCTGAAAAGAAAAACCCGTTAAACCGATTATTGATTGCTATCTACATGCCTGTTTTAAAGCAAGTCATGAAGTTTCCAAAATCGACAATAGTAGCAGCAATATTAGTGACTATCGTTGGCTTTTGGCCTGTCGATAAAATTGGTAGTGAATTCATTCCGCCATTGGATGAAGGCGATCTCATGTATATGCCTACTACCTATCCCGGTATTTCAATTGGTAAAGCAAGGGAGTTATTGCAGCAAACAGACAAGCTTATTCGCACTGTGCCAGAAGTTGAAACTGTATTTGGTAAAGTAGGAAGAGCTGAAACTGCAACCGATCCTGCACCTTTAACCATGATTGAAACCTTTATTCAATTGAAGCCACAAGAGCAGTGGCGAGAGGGTGTGACTACTGAATCGTTAAAAGCTGAGTTTGATAAATTGGTTAAGTTTCCGGGCTTAACGAATGCTTGGGTTATGCCAATCAAGACCCGAATCGACATGTTAGCAACAGGCATAAAAACGCCTGTGGGTATTAAAGTCGCCGGACCAGAGCTTGATGTGATTCAGGAAATCGGCCAACAAATAGAGCAAATTTTACCCGAAGTTACAGGCACAGCATCAGTTTACTCAGAGCGAGTTGCAGGTGGACGATATATCAAGGTTGATATTTCACGCGATAAGGCAAGTCGCTTTGGGTTAAACATCGAAGATGTTCAACAAGTGGTTTCTACAGCTATTGGTGGTATGAACGTTACCCAAACGGTAGAAGGTCAAGAGCGTTACCCTGTTAACTTACGCTATCCGCAAGACTATCGAGACTCTCCTGAGCAGCTATCACGATTACCTGTTGTAACACCAAGTGGTCAACGCATTGCACTAGGTGATGTCGCAGATATTCGAGTTGAGAACGGTCCGCCGGGGATTAAGAGTGAAAATGCTCGTTTAAATGGCTGGACGTTTATCGATATAGACGGTGTTGACGTAGGTACTTATGTTGAAAGTGCAAAAATACACTTGGCTAATAATCTAAAACTACCAGCAGGTTATTCAATTACTTGGGCTGGGCAATACGAATATATGGAAAGAGCGAAAGAAAAGCTCACCTATGTATTGCCTTTAACACTCGCCATTATTGTTATTCTACTTTACTTAAACTTCAGAGCGTTTAGTGAGGTGGCTATCATTATCGTTACCTTGCCGATGGCGATGATTGGTGGCTTATGGTTGATGTATCTGGAAGGGTTTAACTTCTCTGTGGCTGTTGGCGTGGGCTTTATTGCTCTAGCTGGGGTAGCGGTTGAGATTGGTGTGATAATGTTGGTCTATCTTAATCAGGCACTTGCTGAGCTTAAGGAAAAAGCTGAAGAGCGAGCTGAACCTATCTCTGATGATGCATATCAAGATGCATTATTGCACGGTGCAGCCTTACGAGTTCGTCCAGTAATGATGACAGTTGCAACAATCATTATCGGCTTGATGCCCATTTTATATGGTACAGGAACAGGTTCGGAGATTATGAGTCGTATTGCTGCACCTATGGTAGGCGGAATGACAAGTGCTGTGCTACTCACTCTTATTGTGCTCCCAGTAATTTACTCAATCGTTAAAAAGCCAGAATTAAACGCCTTTAACAAGGAGCTTTCTAAGGCGGAGCTAAAAAGTAATGCTTAGCGAAGTTAAGAAACCATAAATAGCAATTTCAATAAACTAAAATAGAGGTAAATATGAAAAAACTAATTAAATTTTTAACCGTAATCAGTGTCGTTTTTAGTAGTGCGGTATTTGCGCATGTGCATCTTGAAAAAAGTGTGCCTGCTGATAATGCAATGCTAATGAATCCTCCAGAAGAGTTAACTTTGGTGTTCACCAAAGAGGTACGTGTTGTAAAAGTTTCATTGGCCAATAAACAAGGCGAAGAATTTAAATTTGGATTCGAGCCTTCTAAAGTCGCTACTAGCAAATTTACATGGAAACTACCTAAATTAGCTCCTGCAAACTATGCTGTGGATGTAACCTTCTTAGGTAACGATGGTCATAAAATGAAACATAGCTTCGGCTTTATGGTTCACTAAAATAGGCGGTGTGATTGATATGGAAATGTATATCTGGAATACAGTCATTGTACTGTCAAAAATTGTATTTTACGTCGGCTTTGCCTGTATTGCTGGTTATACATTTTTCAGGCAAATATTTGAGAATAATGAATCTCATACTAATACTGTAATAGCGAATTTAACGTGGACAAGAACTTATATAGTTATGGCTTTGATCGCTAATATTACTTGGTTCTTTGCCAGTACTGGTGCAATGGCAGAAGAGGGAATTCAGGGGGCGATAGACGCTGATATATTGGCTATTATGTGGGACTCCTCTGTCGGCACTGGAGCTTTGCTTCGAGCGCTTGGGCTAGTTACCGCAATAATCGCTTTAGCTTTAAGGTTCAAACTCGCTGTGAACTCGTACTTAAAACAAAGCGCTTTAATGTTGAGTTTATTAATCCTTGCATACTCATTCACGTTACTGGGTCATATTTCTGAGTTAGGCACAATTGAAAAAGGCTTGCTTATTTTGCATGTGCTCGTTATGGCATGGTGGTTTGGGGCGTTATTGCCACTAAAACAGGCTTGCCATCAGCTAAGTTATGCAGAACTTCATTTGCTGATGGAAAGCTTTGGCAAACAAGCAAGTTTTACAGTGAGCCTATTGTTGGTAGCAGGCCTCTGGCTCGTGATTCAATTGGTCGGAAGTCTTGATGCACTAATAAGCTCAAGTTACGGACAAACACTGTTGTTTAAATTGGCCCTTGTAGTGTCTATTTTGGCACTTGCTGCTAAACATAAACTAATACTCGTTCCACAACTTAAAAATAGTCAAGGCAGAGAGGCTTTATCTAAATCTATCTCGATAGAAATGCTAGTAGCTTTTGCCATTTTATCTGTAACGGCTGGGCTTACTAGTGTTGTTGGCCCTGCAAATTAAAACCTAAAAGAGAGAATGAAAATGAAAACAATAAATATATTACTCGTTTTATTAATGACGTTTAGTTTCGCAGCAAACGCTCATGGTGATAAGAACAAAGACAAAGGTTTGTTTAAAGGTATAGATACCCCTGCCGCAAAAGTTGTTTTGGCATTTCATCAAGCACTTGAAACTGGCAATCAAAAACAGGCTAGAGCGCAGTTAGCGGATGATGTCACCATTTTCGAGGGAGGCCGCGTTGAAAGGAGCGCTGATGAATATGCTCATCATCATATGTTGTCGGATATGAAGTATTTAGCAGCGATGAAGAGCGACACACTTGAACATCAAGTGACGATACTTGGAAATACCGCTATCTCTGCGTCGCGTAGTCAAACTACAGGTACTCATAAAGGTGTTGAACGCGATTATCAAGGCATGGAAACGATAGTGCTGGAAAAACAAAATGGTGAATGGAAGATTAAGCACATTCATTGGTCACATTAATTTATTGGTTAAATAACGGAGTACAAAATGAGAATTAAAAGTCCATTACATCAAGTTTCTACGCCACGTAGACGCTTTGTACAAGGTGTAATTGCTGGCGGTGTATTAGCTGCTTTTCCAAGTGTTCTTCATGCAGCTTCATCTTTGATTGCTGGAACTTCAACAGGTACTGCGCCCGAACTAAGTGGAGAAGTAATAGATTTAGTGATAGATGAGTCACCCGTAAACTTCACAGGTGTTGTAAGAATGGCTACAACAATCAATGGCTCAATACCAGCTCCTACCTTGCGCCTCAGAGAAGGTGATGACGTTACTATCAGGGTAACTAATAAATTATCAGTGCCGAGTTCAATTCATTGGCATGGGATCATTCTTCCGTATCAAATGGATGGCGTACCGGGTATTAGCTTTAAAGGTATAATGCCGGGTGAAACCTTTGTTTATAAATTTAAGCTGCAACAAAGCGGCACATATTGGTATCACTCACACAGTGGCTTTCAAGAAATGACAGGTATGTACGGCGCATTAATTATTGAGCCAAGAGAAAAGGATATTATTAGTGCTGACAATGAGCATGTCATCCAATTGTCTGATTGGACTGATGATGACCCAATGGATTTGTTTCGCAAGTTAAAAGTACAGGGCGATGTATTTAACTTTAATCAACCTACTGTTCCAGAGTTTTTTGATGACATTTCAAATAGCAGCGTTTCAAATGCGCTACAACGCCGGGAAATGTGGAATAAAATGAGAATGAACCCTACAGATCTTGCAGACTTATCAGCATCTGCAATGACTTTTTTAATGAATGGTTGTGCGCCTTTGACAAACTGGCGTGGAATGTTTAAAGCTGGCGAAAAGGTTAGGCTTAGATTTATTAACGGTTCTAGCAATACGTTTTTTGATGTAAGAATACCTGAGCTGAAGTTAACAGTTGTACAAGCTGATGGACAAAATGTTGAACCTGTGACAGTAGATGAATTTAGATTTGGTCCCGGTGAAACTTATGATGTACTTGTCGAGCCAAAAAATGATGCATATACGATTTTTGCACAAAGCATGGATCGCTCAGGTTATGCTAAAGGTACTTTATCAATGGCACCTAACGTTGATGCACCAGTACCTTCTTTAGACCCCGTTGAGTGGTTAACGATGACAGATATGATGGGCAATATGACCCATGATAGTGTGCATTCTACAATGGCTGATACGGCAGGTATGTCGGGCATGAATTCTAATAAAATGGATCATAGTGCAATGGGTCATGGAGCGATGGCAATGGATCATAGTAAACATGGAATGACTAAAAACCCATTAGCTGTTGCTAGCACTAAAGTGCGTCATGCAAAAACAGAGTATGGAGCTTCTGTTGATATGCGTGTTGATATGCCTAGAACAAACCTTGATGATCCCGGTATAGGTTTACGTAAAAATGGACGCCGTGTTTTAACACTTGCAGATTTACATTCTCTTGAGGGAATTACAAACCAGCAAGAGCCAGAGGCTGAAATTGAATTACATTTAACTGGAAACATGGAGCGTTATAGCTGGTCATTTGATGGCTTGGAATTTGGAAAAAGCACGCCAGTTCACATGAAGCATAATCAACGTTTAAGAGTTATTTTACAAAACGATACAATGATGACACATCCCATGCACCTGCATGGTATGTGGAGCGATTTGGAGAATGAAAAAGGTGATGTACAGGTTCGTCGCCATACTATCCCTGTACAACCAGCGCAAAGAATTAGTTTTTTAACAACACCTCATGACGTAGGTCGCTGGGCATGGCATTGCCATTTATTATTCCACATGGATGCAGGTATGTTTAGAGAGGTAGTTGTATCATGAAAAAATTAATACTAACCAATACGTTAAGACTATTATTAATAGGTTTGCCCCTTATAAGTGTATCTGTATCTGTATCTGTATCTGCAAAAGATGAGATGACTGAGATGGGTGATTCTAAAATGCAAGCACAAGGTGGAGATGCACCTAAAGATGCTAGAGACCCCCATGCTTATGCAGCAGGTACAACTTTGACTGAAGGCCCTTATGCACTCAGTAGCGACAAACGACTGACTTTGGCAGATGAGCATTCATTTTACGCGCTACTAGGGGATCGTCTTGAATATAATGAGCAAACAAACGCAGGTGTTTTTGACTTTCAGGCATGGTATGGCACTACTTTTGATAGATTAGTCATCAAAACTGAAGGAGATTTTAGCGAAGGTAATTTAGAGGAGAACCAAACAGATTTTCTATGGGGCCACGCAATATCTGCTTATTGGGATACACAAGTCGGTATTCGACTTGATTACAATAACGAAGGTGAAAACCGCAAATGGCTAGCTTTTGGTTTACAAGGTCTAGCCCCCTACTGGTTTGAAATTGATATGACTGCGTATTTAGGAGAGCAAGGTAATAGTGCATTTTCGATCGAAGCTGAGTATGAGCTATTACTTACTCAAAAGTTAATTGTTCAACCACGAGCAGAGTTGACGCTTTACGGTAAGGATGACGTCCAAAATAACCTTGGTAGTGGCTTGTCTAGCAGTGCTATTGGTTTTCGGGTTCGTTATGAGTTTACCCGCCAGTTTGCTCCCTATGTTGGCGTTGAGTGGACAAATAAATTTGGTAATACAGCCGACTTTGCGAAGTTAAATGGGCAAAGTACTCGTGATACTGCTTTTGTTGCAGGTATCAAGTTCTGGCTCTGATATGAAGAAATACTATATTGACTTGATGAGAGCTACCGCAACTATATTGATGGTAGCTTTCGTTTTTTGGGATTTAAACCATTTTAGTTATGTTAGGAAAGGCCTAGCTAATAGTTTTTTTGGAAAGAACTAAGAGCAGTAATAGTAAGCTACTTCTTGTTTTCAATCGGTGCCAGTCTGGTGTATACCTATCAAGGTGGAATATCAGCTAAGAAGTAAAGTTGGCGAATGGTTAAGGTTAAAGAGTCAAGGCAAAAAACATCGCCATTGAAAGACGTACAATAGGCCATTTTATCACTTTTGATGAACGGGAATTGGATGTGCCCGGGATAGAACCGATTGTTGCAAAGTACTGCGCTTAAAGCTGAACAATTGGAAAAATGATCCATTACTCAATACCTAGTTATGAGCGTAGGGTTTTTATTTCTTTTAATGGTGCTCATGCTTGGCTTCAATCTCATGAGTATAAATTAGACACCCCTTTTATACTTGTGAAGTTAAAGCTGTTTAAAAAAGTAAAAAGTAAAAAGTAAAAAGTAAAAAGTAAAAAGTAAAAAGTAAAAAGTAAAAAGTAAAAAGTTTAGGTTTTAGTTCAAAGGTTGATCAAGATCATAAAATTATTTTTATAAAGTGGCTAATATTGTAGGTGATAAATAAGGAATTAAAATGTTTGGACTTTTCAAGTGGTTTAAAATAGTGGTAATTACTCTGTTGCTTACGCAGCATGGCTTTGCTATTGCTAAACCAATGAATTGTGAAGAACATCAAAATGGATCTTCCGACACGCATATTATACAACCAAGCAAAAATATGCATCATCAATCAATGAATGACAATAGTCACTATCACACTGAAAATTCGCAAGATTCTAAAAACCGTCATGGTGATGAAGACTGTGAAAAATGTAAAGCTGGTGATTGTGTTTGTTGTGAAGGCGGTTTTTGTACAAGCTTTCATTTAAATGCCTATCTTGTGGAAGCGCAAGACGAAGGTATTTGCAATATTCATTCTGAGCTAATTCTACAGCGTATACCCCTACCAAAATCTGGTATCCATCTCTTACTTTATCGTCCACCAATTATTGGCTAATCACGGGATCAGTGCGCCTTTTTTTCGCCAGTCCCATCAAAAATAAAACGATTTACTGATTGGTTTAAATTACCAACCGTTTTGAACAATTAGCACAATATTTTTTGGAGGCATGATGAACATGCTCAAACTATTGCTATTTACAGTACTTAATGCTGTCGATTTTGACCGAGATTTCTCTTTTACCAAAAAATTAGTTTTTAGCTTATTCACTAGAATTAGTACTTGACCTGTGTCTTAGACACAGGTCTAAGCTGAAGATGAGAGTACAAACTTAGCTAAAAAACTGAGGAGTGAATATGAAAGTTGCGGAGCTGGCAAAAAGCCTTGGAACGACTGCTGATACGGTGCGCTATTACACCAGATTAGGATTGTTAAAACCTGCTAAGTCAGTGAACGGCTACAAGTCATACTCGAATAAAGAAGTATCGAGACTTAAATTCATTTTAAGTGCCAGAAACCTTGGTTTTTCCGTTGCAGATATCAAGGAAATTATTAATGAATCTGAAGATGGTAAAAGTGCGTGCCCATTAGTCAGAAGCCTGATCAAAGAGCGGCTTGAAGAAACAGAAAAGCAGTTTCAAGCAATGTTGGCACTTCGAGGAAAAATGTCTTCTGCGCTTTCTCGATGGGAAGAAATGGAAGACAAAGCACCGACTGCAAACATGGTTTGTCATCTCATCGAAAACTTTGAGCAAATTAAAAAAGCATAGGAGGAAAAAGGGTGGCTACTAACACAAATATAAAAACTGAATCAGGCTGTTGCTGTCAGGCAAAAGCTCAATCCTCTTCGTGTAAAAGTAAGGAGAATACGTTGGAGAAAGTATCACATAACCAACAGCTTATCATTGAAGGTGCTGGGTGTGCTAGCTGTGTAGGCAAAATTGAAGGGGCGTTGAAGGCAACTCTTGGAGTCGTCAGTGCGGAAATGAATTTTGCTGATAGGACAGTAACAGTTTATGGGACAGCTAAAACAAAAGAGTTGATCAAAGCTGTTGAGTCAGTGGGGTATAACGCGAAGCCAATTGATGATAGCTCAGCAACAGATGCGCTTGATGAGAAAGAGGCTGCGGATTTTGCATATTACAAAAAGCTAATGCGCGATACGTTTATTGCCCTTTCACTCGGCGTTCCTTTGATGATCTACAGCATTGTAGTTGGAGAAATGACGGTTGAAACAAACCTTGAACGAATTTCTTGGTTGGTTGTAGGCATTTTAACTTTTGGTGTTATGTATTTTTCAGGCAAGCATTTCTATGTAGGAGCATGGAAGAGCTTCAAAAATCATTCAGCCAATATGGACACCCTAATTGCTTTAGGAACAGGCACGGCTTGGTTGTATTCGATGGTTGTCGTGTTTGCACCTGACGCTGTTCCATTGATGGCACGGCATGTTTATTTTGAAGCTACCGCCATGATCATTGGCTTAATTGATTTAGGTTTAGCATTAGAAATCAAAGCCAGAGGTAAAACCTCTGAGGCCATTAAACGTCTTATCGGCTTGCAAGCCAAAACAGCAACCGTGGTTCGTGACAACAAAGAAGTTCAGATAGGTATTGAGCAGGTTTTATTTAACGATATTGTGAAGGTAAAACCGGGTGAAAAAATTCCCGTCGATGGCGTGGTATTGGAAGGACACACCTCTATTGATGAGTCCATGCTGACAGGCGAACCTATGCCTGCTGAAAAAGCTGAAGAAGATGAGGTTGTCGCAGGTACTTTGAACAAATCAGGCATGATTTTATTTAGAGCCACACGCGTTGGTAAAGACACGGCGCTTGCACAGATCATCAATATGGTGAAACGAGCACAAAATTCGAAACCGCCGATTGGCCGTTTGGCCGATGTTATTTCAGCTTTTTTCGTACCTGTCGTGATGATCACCTCTGTGTTAAGTGCGCTAGCATGGCTTAACTTTGGACCTGAGCCAGCCATTGCTTTTGCCATCGTTTCAGCAACTACTGTGCTTATTATTGCCTGCCCGTGTGCTTTAGGCTTGGCAACACCCATGTCTGTCATGGTGGGAGTAGGAAAAGCAGCAGAAGCCGGAGTGCTTATTCGCAACGGTGAGGCACTGCAAACCGCCTCTAAAATCACTGCCATGATTTTAGATAAAACGGGCACTATTACTGAAGGGGCACCTAAGGTAACCGATATTATTTTAGCAAAAGCTACTGACGAAAAAGACGTACTACAGCTTGCAGCAAGTTTAGAAAGCGGCTCAGAGCATCCTTTAGCGCAAGCGATTGTTGAAAGTGCGTTAGATCAGGATATTGAGTTACTAAAAATTGAAGCCTTTAACGCCATTACGGGTTTTGGTGTAGAAGCAAGCTGCAACAACAAAGCCCTGCTTTTCGGAAACGATAAACTAATGAAGTTAAAAGGCATAGACCTCACAGGCTTTGTTGAAAAAGCACAGTCTTTAGCCAAAGAAGCCAAAACACCTATGTACTTTGCTGTAGATGGTGAACTTGCAGCAATCATTGCTGTTGCAGATCCTATCAAGTCAGACTCAATCTCTGCTATCAAACGGCTTCAGGCTAATGGTATACGCGTCATCATGTTAACGGGTGATAACAAGGAAACCGCTGCCGCCGTAGCTAAAAAAGTGGGTATTAGTGAGTTTCTTGCTGAAGTGCTGCCAGAAGATAAAGCCAACAAGGTGAAAGAGCTACAAGAAGGCGGCGAAATTGTTGGTATGACAGGAGATGGCATCAACGATGCTCCTGCGCTAGCGTTAGCCGATGTTGGCTTCGCCATAGGCACAGGGACTGATGTAGCTATCGAAAGTGCTGACATTACCCTAATGCGTGGTTCACTTCATGGCCTTGCTGATGCCATAGCGGTAAGCAAAGCTACTTTACGAAATATCAAACAAAACTTGTTTGGCGCGTTTGTCTATAACGTAGCCGGGATTCCTTTTGCTGCGGGGGTTCTATATCCCTTCTTTGGCATTCTGCTTAGCCCTGTAATTGCAGGTGCTGCAATGGCGTTTTCGTCATTGACTGTAGTGTCAAATGCAAATCGACTTCGCTTTTTTAAAGCAAAAGAGCATTAAGGAGAATCACAATGATGGTTATTAACTTATTAGGCTTAATGTTAATCGCGCTGATTGTTTGGTGGTTTTGGCTATATAAACCCAATAAAACAATCGTTCAAGGTAATGAAGTACTCATTGAAGTGAGGGATGGTGTGTATTCCCCATCCTCAATTCAGGTGTCTGCTAGCCAACCTGTCACTCTGAAGTTTATGCGCAAAGATCAATCCCCCTGCGCTGAAACAATGCTTATTCCTTCATTGGATATAAGCGAACAGCTTAAATTAAATGAAATTACTCAAATTACCCTATTGAACTTATCACCGGGAGAGCATGAGTTTCACTGTCAGATGCAAATGTATCGCGGTGTCTTAAAAGTCGTTTAGGAGGGCAATATGAAAAATCAACACCCTAATTTTTGGTCAACACCTACAGGCTGGGCTGCACTGGCACTTATTGCCGCAGTGACCTACTTCTTAGTGCTTGAGCATGGTCAACATATGCTGCAATTTCTTCCCTACTTGATTTTATTGCTATGCCCCTTGATGCACGTATTTATGCATGGCAGTCATGGTAAACATGGTCACGATCATTCACATGCGCCTGATGAAAAAAAGGAAGAGAGCTTTCAAGAACTCACGGATAAAAATGCAGCCTATCGCGATGGCTACATACAAGGGTTAGAAAAGGCACGTAAGGAATCACATAAAAAGGAGAGCAGTGATGAATGAAACATATGATTATGACTTATGGTCAATGGTGATACTGAACTCAGCAATTTTTATCTTTTTTGCCTTTAGTTTTGTCAAACCAAAAACATCAACTGATTGGAGAAGTCTAAGCGCGTTCTCTGCCTTTATTGTTGCCCTATTTACTGAAATGTATGGCTTTCCTTTAACTATCTATTTTCTGTCGGGGTGGCTGACGGAGACCTATCCAGAAGTAAATTTCTTTGCGCATGAAAATGGGCATTTATTACATACTTTCTTTGGATTTCAAGGTGATGCCCATTGGGACCCATTTCATATAGTGAGTATGGTGTTAATTGTTGCAGGTTTCTTTATGTTGTCTTCAGCATGGAATGTATTGCATCACGCGCAAAAACATCATCAATTGGCTACAACTGGATGGTATGCAAGGTGTCGCCACCCACAGTATGTAGCTTTCATTCTAATCATGTTCGGCTTTTTATTGCAGTGGCCGACAATCCCAACACTTGCGATGTTTCCGATCTTAGTCGTTGTTTACGTCAAGCTAGCGAAACGCGAAGAAGCACAAGCGATTGCTGAGTTTGGTTCGGAGTACCACAGGTATATGGAATCGACACCAAGTTGGATCCCAAATTTTAATAAAAGTGTAGAAGGTAAAAATCATGAAAACGTTAACTAAATCAATTTTATTTATTAGTTCACTACTTATAACCACTAGCTCATTTGCCCAAAACAATGAGCATAAGCATGAAGGTGCGAACAAAGCTGATATGCATCAAGGCATGGCAATACCACATGAGAACATGGGAGAAATGCACAAAAAGATGATGGAAATGAAAAAGGAAGTCCATGCCATTAAAACTGAAAAAGATCCTGAAAAGCAACAGCAGATGATGGTTGAACATCACCGTTCAATGATGAAGATGATGCAATCCATGCACAAAAACATGGAAGAAATGCCAATGCATCAACAAATCAAGATGGCTGAACATCATTTAGAAATGATGGGGAACATGATGCCGCAGATGAACCGTAAAATGGAAGAAATGAAAGATAGCAATCAACAGCATTCACACAAACATTAGGAGAAAAATTATGAGCGATTTAAATCATAGAGTTGGCGTTAAAGAGCAAAATTTAGTTGTTCGAAACCTAAAGCTTAGCAATGTCACAGAAGAAAGCTGTGACGAGTTAGTAAAAGAAATAGATCAGCTTTTTGGTATAGATGAAGTTAGTTACAACATCAAAGAAGGTGAAATACACCTTGCCTATGATGCCGCAAACGTAAGCCTTGATGGGATTGAGGAGGTAATCCGTAAGTATGGCGCAGATGTTCATGATGATTGGTGGACACATACTAAAGAAAGTTACTATAAATTTGTTGATCAGAACATCAAAGATAACTCTGTTCATAAGCCTTGGAGTTGTCATCAAGCACCTTCGGGGGCTGGCCGGAAAAACAAATGAATTCATAAAAAAGTGTATAGATAATTAGTTAGTCAAATGAGGTAACAGTGATGAAAACACCCTATATAAAAGCTCTTTTATTGCTTACATTCGGTTTATATTTAGTGGGTTGTTCCAATACCACTTTTTATCATAAATACATGATGAGAGGTCAGGTAGTAGAAAGTTCTGATAATCGAACTCTAATCTGTATTGGTGCTAAGCATGGCGCAGAGGTTGGGCAAAAATACAGTGTTATTAGATTCCATGAAAGAATAGTATTGAGTGAAGGTGAAGATCCCTACACTATCGAAAAGGTAGGAACGGTACAAATTACTAAAATTGTGAATGATCATTTCGCAACTGTAAAGCTAGTGTCTGGTGACATTGCAGCGAAAGATATGGTGGAACTTGAAAACTAATAAAGTGGTGGCGAAAGCCACCACAAGAGCATAACAATAAAACTTAATGAAAAAACTTTAGTGTTATTTTGTACAACCTTTGAGATTGTTTGCTCAGTTCTGGTTATCTTGATGCCAGTACGACAGAAAAAATGTTACATATGAATTAGAAAGGTATGGGCTGGCATCCTAAATAGCTGTTCCAAATAGTAGATCACCCGAGGAAGGGAACTCAATGCGGTTTGCGCGATCAGATCAGTCGCCAAACATAACCAATCAACAACCGCATTGAGTATGAACAAAATAGCATTTTTATACGGCGCAGAAACCCGCCGCTTGAAGAAAATTGTACATAAAACCCGAGATAAAGACCTGTGCCGCCGGGCAAATGCGGTGTTATTGGTGCTAAAAGGTGAAACCAAGTCGCAAGTAGCCCGTGTTTTGCAAGCAGGCCGTTCATCAGTAAACCGGTGGGTAACCTGGTATGAAGCAGCAGGTATAGATGGCCTTAAAACCAAGGGTGCTGGGCGACCACCAAGTCAGCCCAAAGGCTTTATCTGCGGTGTTTTAAAACTGTTGGTGAACCATGTACCCAGGACACTGGGTTATCAGCGGTCGCGTTGGAGTAGTGAATTATTCGCACTGCTACTGCATAAGCTTTACCGTATCGTTATTCATAGCTCAACTCTCAGGCGGTGGTTGCCACAAGTCGGCATCGTCTGGCGTCGTGCGGCACCGACGCTGTATATCCAAGACCCAGATAAAGAAGCTAAGTTAGCAGCCATGCGGGAGGCACTTGAAAATTGCAGCGTGGACCATCCGGTGTTTTATCAGGATGAGGTGGATATCCACCTGAATCCGAAGATTGGTGCCGACTGGGGCTTTAAAGGTAAACAGCGTAAGGTAGCTACACCCGGCCAGAATAAGAAACACTATCTGGCGGGGGCACTGCACAGCCAGACAGGACAAATCAGTTATGTTGGTGGTGAGCGCAAGACCAGTGATTTGTTTATTGCGCTGTTGGAGCAACTGAAAGGGCAATACCGGCGAGCGAAAAGTATCACGCTAATTGTGGATAATTACATCATCCATAAGAGCAAAAAAACGCAGAAATGGCTGAATGAGAACCCAAAGTTCAAGCTCTTGTTTTTACCGGTATACAGCCCGTGGCACAACAAAATTGAAAAGCTATGGCATGCGTTGCATGAAACGATAACCCGTAACCATCAGTGTAAGAACATGGATGACTTACTGGAGCAGGTATACCACTTTATGGACACAGCGGCTCCGTTCCCAGGTGGCAAGCATGGCTTGAAGCAGGTGTATCACAATTAGGATCAGTTATTTAGTCAGCAGTAAATCCCTAGCATGGACTTGCATCTGGCACCAAACTCTACGCAGTTCTTTTCCATGTGCCGCGCAAAAACTTTAGCTCAAAACCGTTCAGTATTCGGTAATGCTGAAGTGAACGTTGATGTCCGCTATTCGCTCTTTGCCGAAGTTTGGCTAAGTGCCATGAGCAGTCATTCATGATTAACTCGTTTCTGCCCCAAAACGAGTTTAGTCGAGCGTCGCAAATGAGCGAATTTGAGACACTGATTTTATGTTTGAGTTGTATCAATATATCTACAAAACGGACATTAAGCCTCTTATTTCCCCATGTTCAGTTAACTTAAATACTCTAATTTGTGATTTAAAATTGATTTTTCACAAAAAGAATCTGAAAACTTAGAGGGAAAGCTAGAGCTTTAACGAAATAGCTTTTAAATAAATTAAGTGTAAATTCAGCTAAACTTAAGTTTAAGGCGATATTCTGAATAATATTTACTCAAAGGCATGCATCATTGAAAGTTTTAATTATCGAAGATTCAGTTTCACTTAGGCGTAGTTTAAGAGTTGGACTATCCAATCTTGGTTTCACTGTTGATGACACTGGCGATGGCTCTGAAGGCTTAAGCATGGCTTTGTCTGGTGATTATTCTTTATTAATTCTTGATTTAATGTTGCCCTCTGTCGATGGTACTTCAATATTAAAGGCAATTCGTCAGGCAGGAAAAGATATCCGTGTATTAATTTTGTCTGCGAAAGACCTTACTGAAGATAAAGTTGACGGTTTGCTCAACGGTGCTGATGACTACCTTACTAAACCTTTTTCGTTTGACGAGCTACATGTTCGATTACTTTGTCTTATGCGCAGGGGAACATTGAATGTAAATGACAGCAGTGTCAACATTGGCTCAATATCATTAGATTTGCATTTAAAACAATTAAAATGTGGTGGTACGGATGCTCAACTTACACCCAATGAATACAAAGTGGTTGAATGTTTGTTTACCAATCAAGGAAAAGTAATTTCTCCTGAAAAGCTTAGCGAATATCTTGCCGGGCAGTATGATGCGATTGCAAAAAATTCTTTAGAGGCTCACCTTTCTTCAGCTCGAAAAAAAGTTAAAGCTTTGGGCTACGAGCTTCCAATCAAAACTAAGCGTGGCTTTGGCTACTTCGTTGAGAGTCATTAGTGAACTCAATTCATAAAAAGCTAAGTCGCTATTTATCCATTTCGATTTCATTACTGTTGATCTGTATCTTATTGGCAACTGATATCAGTGTCGATACATGGATTAGTGATGAATTTGACCGGGCTATGATTAACAAGGTTGGGTTACTTGAAACATTAGTTGAAGAAGATGAAGAAGGCATAGAATTTGATTTTGCTGGGGAATTTATGCCGGAATTTGAAGGTAAAGAGAACCCAGAATATTACCAGTTTTGGTATAAAAACGAGGTGTTTGAGAGATCAGACACGCTAGAGTTTTTTGAAATAAAGGATCTGCCAAAACTAGATGTGCAACTAGACAAGTTTATTTTTCAGAACATCACTCTTCCAGATGGACGAGCGGGAAAAATGTTATTCACTAAATTTATTCCTCAAGTTGATTCTGATGATAGAGAGCGATTAGGTATAACTAAAGAAGAGTTCGCAAAAAATCAGCATCCAATGGAATTTGCTTATGCTCTTAGCACTGAAGAATTAAACTACATTCTATGGTTTGTAGATATCATTTTTATAGTTACATCAATACTTGCCGTCTTTGCTGTGCGAAAAATTGTTACTATTGTTGTATTTAATAGTTTAAAACCATTAGATGAATTCAATCGTCAACTAAGAAAGGTAAGTTTAAATTCTGATAACCTTGAGATTTCTGTCGGCACGCTACCACAAGAACTTGTTCCCATTGCTAACGGTGTTAACCAATTCATCAAAGATAACCACAGCCTGTATTTGCGTGAACAAAGGCTAACCTCTGATATAGCCCACGAATTAAAAACACCAATTGCCGAACTAATAAGTTTGAGCGAAGTTGCCATAAAATTTCCTCATGAAAAACAAATAACAGATAACCTTGCCAGCGATGTTCATGAAATATCATCTCGATTAAAAAATATTGTTAATAGCATCATACTTTTGCAAAAATGTAGCAGTTCCAACGAATTAGCAACAAGCAAAATTAACTTAACCGAACTAATTGGAAATATTCTCGCTAGAGAAAATTCAGAAGACAGAGAGATTAAATTTCATCTCGATGTCCCTTTATTGATAGTTGAGACCAACAAATTTGCATTAGAAACTGTGTTATCAAATTTGATTAATAACGCAATTTTTTACAGTCCAACTAATACAGCAATAGAGATAGCAACGTCAAAAACTGATGACAACAACGCTTTGATCAAAGTATCAAATATATGCAATGAAGACTGTCAGGAAGATGATTTGAAATTGTTCTTTGATCCTTTATGGCAAAAAGACGAATCAAGAACATCGACAGAGCGATTTGGTTTAGGTTTAGCGATAGTAAAATCCTACTGTGAAAAAATTGGAGCAACTGTTGCAGTAACGTTAGTTGAGAGGAAAATAACATTTACTGTATCGCTGTAATGAAAAAGAATTTTTTTTCTTCTTTACTATTTCTTTACCTGTTTGCTTCAAGTATTGCCTTTGCAACTGAAGTGGTCGTTGATGGCTCCCTGAATGATTCAGGTTGGCACAGCGCGAAGCGAAACACAGTTAATTACCAAGTTGTTCCACTAACGCTAACAAAGGTAGAGGATAACTTTTCTTATCAAGTGATAACAACAGACCACGGCATATACATAGGTGTTGTGGCAACGACTAAAGCACCATTAAGAGTAAGGACTCAAGAAAACGATACGCTTTTCACTAATGATCATATTCAACTAATGATAGATATGAATAATACCGAGCAAACAAGTTATGTATTTTCAGTTAATCATCAAGGATATTTTTATGATGGTATCTATAAGCAGAATAAAGAGTTAGATTTAGATTGGAGCAGTCTATGGAACTTCAAAACTAAACTATTTACCGATTCGTGGAGCGCTGAAATTTATATCCCTTGGACTGCTATGTCTTTTGCCATTCAAGAGCAGAATGAATTCGGCCTTTCTATTACGCGTTTTGATGAATCCACTAATGCTACATATTCATCAATTCCGGCAAACGCTTCAATGAATAGCTTTTTGACAAACTTCAGCAAACGAAAAGTTGAAATCAACAATCAGTCGAGCCTAGATGTTTTTCCATACATTTCGGCCAATCGAGACATTGCAAACAACAAAAACTCTACTGATATAGGGGCGGAGCTTTTTTGGAAACCTACTAAAAGCCAACAATTAAGTGCCACAATAAACCCGGACTTTGGTCAGGTCGAATCAGATGAGTTAGTCGTTAATTTTTCAGCCATAGAAAGCTTTTTCTCGGAAAAACGACCCTTTTTCAATGATAATCAAAGTTTATTTGAAGTTTCCGGGCCAGAGTCTCTAAGAGTAGTACATACGCCAAGAATTGGCGGGGAGTCATATTATGATGAAGACTATTCAGGTGAGTTGGATTCTGCAATTAAATACACAATAAGTAGTGAACAATTAGATTTTGGGCTTTTATCTGCATTTGAAAGTGCCGATAGCGGGAAATCTGGTAGAGATTTTTGGTTGTTAAGAGGCCAGTACCGTTTAGGAGCTAACAAATTTGGCGCTTCACTTAATAGGGTTAATACGCCCAGCATTGAGCGAAATGCAATTATTATTGAGTCTGATTTCAATTATGCATACTCAGATAGTGCTGAGCTAAATTTCGGTATAATCAGATCTGATATAGAACAAGGACCTGAAACAACGAGCGATTTCGGTTGGTGGCTAACAGGAAGTACAGAGCCATCCGAGCAGCATAACCATGAGTTTAGTCTTTTTTACTATGGAGAAGATTTACAGTTAAATGACATCGGCTATGTTAAACGAGTCAATCGAAAGCAATTTGAGTATGAATATCAATATATAATTCCAGATTTAGATAGCTGGTCAATAAGAGATGTCACATTTGCTTTTGAGACGGAAATAAAAACGAACCACCAAAATGAACAACTACCTCGTATTGTCGGTGCAAGTGTTGAATTGGTGACAAATACTGAATTTGAATATCAACTTTCTATGGAATTAGGTTCGTCTGGGTATGATGATTTACTAACACGAGGGAATAATTCAGTATGGCTACCATCCTTTTATTTAGCCGAACTTGAACTGAATTCTCCAGAATATGACTGGGGAAGCATTGGAGTGGCGCTTGAGATAGGAACTGAGGGACTGACTGGTAACTTTTACAACTCTGAAGTGAGCATTGAGCAGCAGATTAGCACTCAGTTACACCTTGGACTAACGATATCTCAATACAGCAGTGATAGTTGGCTTGAGTGGGATGAAGGTAATACCGTCGATGAGTTTAACTTCACTGAACAAGGCATTGAGTTAAATTTAGATTATCAAATTAGTGAAAGTCAGGAAGTACGCATCAAACTTGAGTCTGTTATCGGCAAAGCAAATCACTTAAATCAATACTTCGTTGACACACTGGGTGAGCTGATAGGCTCTAAAAACCAAGATGATTTTTCTTTTTCTGAAAGTGCTTTCCAGCTTCGCTACAAATATTCTTTAAGTAAATTAACCGCATTTTACCTCAGCTATAGTTTTGGTGGGGAATTTGAAGACGATCTCGCGAAGTTTGGAAAAAGAAACCTTTATAAACAATCAATAAATGCAAAAGATGCTCATAATCTATTTGCGAAAATTCGACTTCATTTTTGATTAAGGCAACATTCAATCAATCTTATTTAAAGTTTCAGTTTCTACTAAGCAAAACTTAAGTTTAAATTTTTAGCATAAAACCACCAACATTGAGGTGATTTTATGCCAGTAAAACTAACAATTGGTCAACAGTATACTAAAGCCAGTTTTCCTTATTGGAAGCTTATAAGCTTTATATGTTTAATGAGTGCCGTAATGGTAAGTATGGCAATGAATAAAGACGCCTATATCGCCAGCCAAAAAGATATCTTTTCTATCAGTAATAACGCTCTGCAAATACTACCCAGTGAAATTTGGCACAATATTACGTACTTGGGAGATGCTCTGATTTTAATTCCGCTGCTTTCCTTCATTTGCCTTATAAATACGAGAATGTGGGCAGCTATGTTCGGAGCTGTGCCATTAGCTTTCTCACTTAGTTATTTAGGTAAAAATTTTTTTGCCATTCCAAGACCTGCTGCCGTTCTAGAACATCAGCAATTTACTATTATTGGTGAAACCCTGACTGCTTATACAAGTTTTCCATCGGGTCATACGATTACGATTTTTACAGCAATCTCTGCAATGGTATTTGTTCTTTTAAGAGAAGTTAAAATCAGCGAGCAAGGTAAAACGTATTGGATATATATATCGCTAATGGTCGCAACAGTAGTCGCCATTTCTAGAGTAGCCGTGGGTGCTCATTGGCCCGTAGATTTAGCATTTGGAGCAATACTAGGCACTGTTTCAGGGTTAAGTGGCGAATATTTATCAAGACATTATTCAAAATGGTGGAACTGGACAAAAGTAAAGCCAGCTCTTTTAGGGTATTTTATTCTTGGTTTTTGCTTCATCCTTTTTGTATTTACAATCAGTGTAAAACTTCCTGAACTAACTATAATTTGGATAGCAATTTCGGTCAGCGCTATTGTTGGTACATACATCGCATTAAAATCAATATTACAAAATGAACACTAAAGCCCTTTCTAATATTTTAATTTTGAAGGCAAGCAGTTTCACTTTTTGGGTGAGCATTGTAATGACGTTTGCTTACAATTTGGTGCTGCTAGAGTATGTTAATCAAAACACCAATGTATGGAGCACTAGCGGACTTGGAATATTGCTATCAACTGTTGTTATAGTATTTATCTTTTCATACACCATATTTTCATTGCTAGCCCTGACTTCACCAAAAATTCTGAAGCTCTTTCTCGTAACAATTACGATAATAAATGCTTTCGCCATATATTACATGAGCAACTATCAAGTGGTGCTAGATAGAACCATGATGGGAAATATATTTAATACCCGCTATTCTGAATCTATTGAACTACTCTCTGTAAGCTTGATTTTCCCAACAATAGTATTGGGTTTAATTCCAGCTTGTTTTGTAGCCTTAATTCAAATTAAACAAGTTGATAGAGTAAAAATATTAAGTAACGCGTCAATTGCATTAATATTCGCTTTTGCATTCTTGTATACGAACTCTACAAGTTGGCTTTGGATTGATAAGCATGCAAGTGTATTAGGCGGAAAGATTTTACCTTGGTCATACATAATAAATTCAGGTAGATATTACTCATCTATAAATAGAACAACTGACGGACAGAAAGCGTTGCCTGATGGCAATTTTCCGGATAACAATAAAACAGTCTTTGTATTGGTCATTGGTGAAACGGCTCGTGCTGCCAATTTCTCATTATACGGCTATTCCAAATTAACTAACCCAAAGCTCACTGAACAGTCTAATCTACTGGTGCTAAACAATACAAAATCCTGCACTACCTATACTACAGGCTCTCTAGCATGTATTTTAGCGCCTAGTGATCAATACTTAGACTATGAAGCACTGCCTACTTATTTAACTCGACATGGCGTTGATGTGCAGTGGCGAACCAATAACTGGGGTGAACCACCAATTAAAGTTACAAGTTATGTTGAGGCTAGTGAATTACGAGCTGACTGTGTGGGAGAAGGCTGTAAGTTAGATGAAGTGCTACTAACTAACTTAATCAATACAATTGAATCCTCTGATAAACAAAAAGTCTTTGTTGTTTTGCATACTAAAGGGAGTCATGGACCAAGCTACTATTCACGATACACAAAAGACTTTAACCAATTCACACCTGTTTGCAACGATGAAGAAATTAGCAAATGTAGCCCGGATGAGTTGATTAATGCCTACGACAATACCCTGCTGTATACCGATCATTTTTTGACGACACTTATAACGGAGTTACAAACATTAGCGAATACTTCATCAGCTATGATGTACATTTCTGATCATGGTGAGTCACTTGGTGAGCATGGACTTTACTTGCATGGCACACCATATTCATTTGCACCTGATTATCAAAAAGACATCCCTTTTTTATTTTGGGCATCTGATACTTTTTTAGATTCAAAAGGTTTAAAGCTGGAAGATCTAACTCAAGCTGAAAGCCATAATCAGTTTAACGTCTTTCATACTGTTTTAGGTGTGTTTAGCTTTGAATCATCAATATATGATAGTACGCTTGATGTATTGCATAACTCTGGTGAACATTAAAAATTATGTTGCTCTACAACAGCGTTATTAAAATTATTATATTGGTAATGCTTTATTTTGCATTGCCATTAACTGCTGCCCCTCTTATTAATAATGGTTCTGAAGAAGCATCTGGATTGAATTTATATACTGCGAAATACAGTGTATTACGAGGCAAGAAAAAATATGGTCGAGCCACAAGAACACTAAATAAAAATAACGCTTCTTATTCGCTATCATTCAATAGTAGCGCATCAATTTTTTTCTATAGCATAGATACGAGTGAAACAAGTACTTTTCTATGGCAGAGCAATAAAGTAGCGTTACTGAGCTATGAGGGGAAAGATTCGAGAACCTTTAAAAAAGATAAACATTTACAGTTAAAATTTGATCATAATAACCAAACTTTAATAACTAAAAATAATGGCGATATTAGTGAACACAAATTAACGGATGGCGTGTTAGACCCACTATTTGTGTTTGAAAAGTTAAGACTTGACGCACTGGAAAACGATGGGTTTTCTAATGTAAAACAATTGCATTACACCGTATATGATACAAGTGGCTTCAAAGAATATAACTTCCTGAATGGTGGACGAGTTACTATTGACACACCTCTTGGGGAACTTAATTGCATAAAATTAAGCAGGATTAGAAAAAACAGCACGAGAAAAACATATATTTGGCTGGCAATTGATAACGACTATATTCCTGTAAAGCTTTTACAAGAACACAAGGAAGAAGAAGTCGCGACATTACTAATAAGTTCTATTGATAAGCATTAAGAGTAATAGCTGCATAAACTCCTTACTAATCAAAGATAAAAAGCTACATTTATAACTTCTAGTTAACTTCATTAACTAATTATAGAAACTCAATAATAGGAAAGTTCCTTAAAGCAAAAATTGCAAAACTTTGCCAATTATCAGTTTAAGCTAAGCAAATCTTAAGTTAACAAAATTACCATAAAGTCATACTCAGAAGAGGTGTATTTATGAAAAAGCATTTTGTTATCAGCCTATTTGCAACATCGCTAATTTGGTTAACTTGTAGAGTACAAGCAGCAGATGCAACTGACGATAATTGTAATCAAAAAGATAAAATAGAATTAAAGACTAACGATATTTTTAATCTAGAAGACCCCGACACCATTTTTCTCCATCGCTGGGCTAACTTTTTTCATATCAAAACCAAAAATAAAACGCTTTACAATGAAGCTGCATTTTTCATCAAAAAGTGCGATGTAAGCCAAGCAGATCTTGAAGAACTGGAACGCCACCTCAGAGGTAAAAAATACATAAGAGATGCACGAGTATCTCGAAACGAGAACTCTGACAAAATCACAGTTGAAACATGGGATAACTGGTCACTAATGCCAACAGTAGATTTTGGCCGTAAGGGGGGAAAGAATAAATACGCTATTGGCATCAAAGACAGGAATTTCTTAGGCTTGGGTATAGACGCTGAGCTTGAATCGTTTACCAATGATCAACGCAGTGGGTATAAATTTAAAACACACTTTCCCTTATTTCTTAATAATAATATTAACGCGCAAGTTAACCTAACCAACAGCGACGATGGCACATCTGAATCAGTATTCATAAAGAAGGGCTTTGTAAGTTTTGATACCAACAATGCATTTAATGTTGGCTTTGATAACTTTAAGCAAGTAGATACTCAATACAAACTTGGCAAAACTTACAACAAATTTGAACACATTCAACGTTACTCAACAGCTAGCTGGCAATGGCTTAAAAATGACTCCAAGGAAGATACATTAAGATTTGGTATTGGCTTTACCAATGAGCAGCATGAATTTTCAGTAATTAATGAGATACAAAATCCCGAACTAATTTCTGTAGCACCTTCAAATAGAGGGTTTATGTACCCTTATCTTAGTGTTGAGTATTTGCAAAAAGACTTCAGAAAACTTTCTAACCTCAACCTGATAAATCATATAGAAGACTTCAATCTGGGGTGGAATTTAACAACTCAGGTTGGCACTGATATCGGAAATACAGATACCTCACCAACATTACTTTGGCGATCCAGTTTAACAAAGGGCATAGAAATATTTGATGATGCTTTTTGGTTTATTACTGCAACCTTAGATGGGGAAATTTACAGTGATTCCGACAATTCAAATAGAACTGTATTAAGCCTCAATAATGAATACTTTCATAAAATAAATGATAGCTGGGGTGCTTATTTAAAAAACAGCAGTCAATTTAGTGAAAATCAATTTCAAGACAGCCCTATTGTATTAGGTGGTGAAACTGGCTTACGGGGTTACCCATTACAATACAGACATGGCGATCATAGCACTCAATTTACGGCTGAAGCTCGTTATTATCCTCACATCAATATCTATAAATTAGTTGAGTTAGGCGGAGCTATTTTCGTCGATACAGGCAGAGTTTTTGGTAGTTCAGATAATACCAACGACCAAGCTTCGTGGATGACTTCCGTAGGCATAGGCGCTCGATTTTATTCGACGCAAACCAGCGAAGCTCGCGTAATACATTTAGATATCATCAAGCCAATGACCTCAGATCAAAACGTCAATGGTATCGAATTTCGTATCACTACAAAGCATTCATTTTAAGGTGTAATAATGAACAAAGCTTTAGTTTTTCTAAAAAATATCACACTTACCACCAATCAGTTAGTAATGGTCACTTGTGCATATGTAACATTGGTGTTGAACGCTCCGTTTATTTTAAAAACGTCTTCTGCAATATTAGCACTTAGTGAGTATAATATTTTCTTCTTACTATCTGTCCCAATATTCCTCCTGTCATTATCGGTCATATTTCAATGCTTCTTTGCATTTCGTTGGATAACTAAACCTATACTAATACTACTAGTACTAACATCTTCCCTTGTTTTTTATAGCACAGTGACCTACGGCATTGTTTTTGACTATGGGATGATACAAAACACATTTGAAACTGACAAAGCCGAAGCACTTTCATATGTTAACTTTTCTGCTTGTGTATTTTTTGTTGTCTTAGGTATTCTGCCATCAATACTGATTGCGAAAGTAAAGCTCACATATTCATCCTTCATGGGAGAGTTGCTATCCAGAGCTAAGTTAATCACAGGTAGTTTTGCCACCATTTTTTTAATAGCAATCGTTTTTTATTCTAGCTATGCATCAATTGGAAGAAATAACCGTGATTTGATCGGCTATTTAACTCCCTATGCGTTAATTGATTCTACGGTGAAATATGCAAACAGAAATTATCTCTATCCGCCTTTAAAGTTTACTTTACTAGATACTTCGCCAACTATTTCTAGTGCGAATAACACTAAAAGCATTACCGTTTTGGTGCTTGGAGAAACAGCTCGCACCCAAAACTTTTCTCTAAATGGTTATGACAAACCTACCAATAGCCAAACCAAAGACTTAGGCGTTGTTTCTTTTAAAGATGTTACCTCATGTGGCACAGCAACAGCGGTATCTGTTCCCTGTATGTTTTCTAGATTAAACAAAGAAGACTATGAAAAACGAGTGGCTACAGCTCAACAGAATGCCATCGATTTAATTCATTTGGCTGGGGCCGAAGTCTTTTGGATTAGTAACAATAATGGTAGCTGTAAGGGGGTTTGTGCTCGTGTCAAAACTGAGCAAATTTCAACAAATAGTAATAAGGCATTATGCGATGGTGAATATTGCTTTGATGAGGTGTTGGTTGAAGCATTAAGAAATAAACTTCATTCATTGAAAAGCGACAATACACTAATAGTACTTCATATGATCGGCTCTCATGGACCAACTTACTACCGACGCTACCCCAAAGATAAACGAGTATTTTCTCCTGACTGTCAACGTAGTGATATCCAAAATTGTAGTCAAGAGGAACTGGTTAATACCTACAACAACACTATTGCTTATACTGATTTAGTCTTGTCAGAAATCATCACAGAACTTGCAGCATTGAGCAATGAGAACAATATCAAAACATCAATGATTTATGTTTCTGATCACGGTGAATCTTTGGGCGAAAGTGGCGTGTATTTACATGGTTTACCTTACGCATTTGCACCAGAAGAACAAACAAAAGTGCCATTGATTTATTGGGGGGATAAATTACATCACAAAGCCAAGTTAGATTGTTTAAATAAAATTAGTGAACAGCCTATATCTCATGACAACGTATTCGATATTTTACTTGCTGAAATGCAAGTAAAGTCAAAAGTTTATCAACCTAAAAACAACCCTTTTAATCATTGTACTAATGGTGTTTCCGTAGCAAATGCAAAGTCACCAACAATTTCTCAAGGAGTAAACTAATCCGTGTTTGATAGTGAAAACAAGCCTAAAGGTTTTAATCGAGTTTATCTCGCAACATTAAATTCAACTAGAGCGTTCAAATGGCTCCTAAGGAATGAAGCCGCATTCAGACAAGAGTTACTGTTGCTCATATTGTCGATCCCCGTAACTTTCTTGTTCAATATTACACTGAAAGAGCAACTCATACTTATCATTGCGGTACTGTTCATTATGTTTACCGAGATAGTAAATACTGCAATAGAGGCAGTCGTTGACCGTATTGGTTTCGAAATACACCCACTGTCAGGTTTAGCGAAAGATTTAGGGTCTGCCGCAGTATTAGTGAGTATAGTGATTGCTATATGTATTTGGTTGGTAGTTCTTTTTTAATGACATACTCACATAGAGGAATTTTATATGAATAAACAATTTAACGATGCTCTGATAAAAGTACCTCAATTAACAATAGGGTTTTGGATAATAAAAATACTCGCGACTACGTTAGGTGAAACAGGTGGTGATGCTGTTTCAATGTCAATGAATTTGGGCTATTTAGTTGGAACTGTAATCTTTATGTCCTTTTTTATTGCTGCTGTTATTATGCAAGTAAAATCTACAAAATTTAGCCCGTTTATTTATTGGATCACTATTATTGCATCAACGACAGTGGGGACAACACTTGCTGATTTTGCCGATAGATCGTTGGGAATTGGGTATTTAGGAGGTTCAACTCTATTAGCTACTCTCTTAATTATTACATTAGCTATTTGGTATAGAACAATTGGAAGTATCAGTGTTTCTTCTATTGACAACCCTAAAGCTGAATCGTTTTACTGGTTAACCATTATGTTTTCTCAAACACTTGGGACTGCACTGGGAGACTGGACTGCTGATACTGCTGGATTGGGTTATATTGGAGCTGCATATATTTTCAGTACAGGCTTAGGAATTGTATTAACCCTATATATGTTCACTAAAGTATCTAGAACAATGTTATTTTGGCTTGCATTTGTTTTGACTCGTCCCTTAGGCGCGGTTGTTGGTGACTTTTTAGACAAGCCTGTTGCGCACGGTGGTTTGGAATTGAGTAGATATTCAGCTACCGCGACACTACTGTTTGTAATAGTAGTTTTGATCATACTTCTACCTCAACGACCTGCTTTAAAACAACATTAATGTCTAATTATCAGTTTTAATTAAGCAATTCTTAAGTTTAACCTAATACAGTAAACATCGTGTTATTCACTAAAAAGAATTGCGATGTTTACTTCTATCTACAGCTTTATCAGACCATTCCTACTATTCTCTGTTTCTGTCATGCTATTCCTAACCTTAGTACGAACAGGGTTGGCTATCTGGCAATTAGATAGATTTAATGACTTAAATAGTATATGGAGCCTAATCACAAATGGCTTTCGTATAGACTTAAGTAGCGTAGGTTACTTATGCGCCATCCCGGCGTTATTGCACCCTTGGGTGTCAAAAACTAGATTTCAAGAATATTGGTCATTGGTTTTGCGAATTTGGTTTTTGATCTGCTTTATGGGCATATTGTTTTTTGAATTAGCAACGCCCGCATTTATCAATGAATACGGCTTTAGACCAAACAGGCTATTTATTGAATATCTAGCTTATCCTGATGAAGTGTCTAAAATGCTGGTGAATGGTCATTTGATAACAATATTGATAGTGTTTGCTCTATTGCTATTTCCTGTTAAAAAAATATGGCAGTTTACTGATCACGTAGTCTCTAACAAAGTAAAAGAAGATAACGCAGCAATCGGAAGTAGGCTGGTTTCTTGTTTGATGCTTTTTGTAATAATTGCTTTATCTGCACGAGGGACATTAGGCCACAGACCAATCAATCCTGCCTTAGTGTACTTTTCCACTGACCCACTAGTTAATTCACTTACATTAAATTCGACCTACAGTGTTGCTTATGCGCTTAATCAATTCGGTGATGAAAAAAATGCAGCTAAGTTGTATGGCAAGATGGAAGATGATCGAGTTATTGAGCTAGTTCGTCAGGAGTCAAAACAACCTTTAGACAGCTTCAAAAACGATAACTTACCCACTTTAAGTAAGCGCTCTCCGAGCTTTAAGGGGCAACCAAAAAACTTGGTAATTATCCTTGAAGAAAGCTTAGGTGCCCAATATGTATCATCTCTTGGTGGAATCCCGCTGACACCTGAAATTGATAAATTAAATCAAGAAGGTTGGGCATTTAAACGATTATACGCAACAGGCACTCGCTCCGTTAGAGGTATTGAAGCGGTTATAACTGGCTTTACTCCAACTCCCTCTAGGGCAGTAGTTAAGTTAGACAAATCGCAAAAGGACTTCTTTACTATTGCATCTCTGCTAAAAGAAAATGGTTATGAGACTCAATTTATTTATGGTGGAGAAAGTCATTTCGACAACATGAAAAGCTTCTTTCTAGGAAACGGTTTTACAGACATTGTTGACTTTAATGATATTGAAAACCCACAATTTGTAGCGTCTTGGGGGGCAAGCGATGGTGATTTGTTTAATCAAGCTGATATTGAGTTAACTAAGCTTCATAACGAAGGAAAACCATTTTTTAGCTTCATATTTACGTCAAGTAACCATGATCCATTTGAAATTCCTGACGGTATTGTTACCTCTATCCAGTATAGCGATAAACAATTGACGAAGTATGATGACAAAGAATTACTGCGCCATAAAGCCATACAATATGCAGATTATGCCTTAGGACAATTTATTGCAAAAGCAAAGATGCAAGCCTATTGGGAAAACACAATATTCCTCGTTGTTGCCGACCATGATGCAAGAGCAATGGGTAAAGATCTTGTTCCTATTAACAATTTCCATATTCCGGGTGTGATCCTAAACTCAGGTAAAGAACCCACTTTAGATCAACGAATAGTCAGTCAAATCGATTTAGCACCAACTCTTTTGTCATTAATGGGTATAGAGAATATTTCACCAATGTTAGGTCAAGACCTAACAGTTCCAACGGCTTCTAATAGAGCTATGATGCAGTATGCAGAGAATTTTGCTTATATGGTTAATGATGAAGTAACCATCCTTCAGCCAAGTAAAGCACCTTTGAACTTTCAATATAATTATGAACTCAACACACTATCACCAATAGATGTTAATCATGATACTTCAGAAATTGCATTGGCCCATGTATTGTGGGGAAGTTTGGCGTATAAAAACTATTGGTATTCTCAGCAGGGAAAATAATACTCAACGATAAGTTTAATCAAAAATGAGATGGTGAACATCTGTAGTCGCAATTAGTTTTAAGATGTAATATTGCAGTCGAAAGACCGAAAATGGCACAGAGCCGTCCGTTGGCTCTAACTCATTTCTGTCCAAAAACGAGTTTACCCGACCCTCCGCTTTTCGCTCAAATAAGACCCCGAAAAATGGCTCATATAGCTATCTAGGCCAACGCTTTCAAAAACAGAAGTATATTTCCGATAACTACCTTTGAATTCCTATAAACGGAAGTTTGCTTCCGAAATATAGCAATATTGGGTTAGAAACCGGAAGTTTACTTCCGTTTTGTACTTTAAGTTTATAAACCGGTGTTTAATGAAAGCTGGGAAGTCTAGAGGTACAAGCAAACATTGGGTTATTAAATTTAATAATTAGCTTTTAGCTAAATTTAGAAAAACTTTAAAGCTGGTAGTTTGATTATTTGAACTGACCTCTATATTTCCACCGTTTGCTTGCGCTAGAGCTTTAACTATTGCAAGCCCTAAACCAGCTCCATCGCTGTGTCGTTGGCGCGATTTATCGGGTCGATAAAAGCGGTCAAATAAATAAGGTAAATGCTCAGAAGGTATTCTCTCCCCAGTATTAATCACTGAAATACATATTTTATCAGCGGTAAATATTTCACTATTTACTGTGATTGATGAGCCTTTTGGGGCATACCTTATTGCATTGGATAGGAGGTTTGATAATAATTGGCGAAAGTGTAATTTGTCACAATAAAAACAAAGGTTTTGACCTTTTTTCTTAAATGTAATCAATGAGTCTTCAGCCAAAGCATCAAAGTACTCAAATAATGCTTCAATTTCATCATGGCTTTTTAGAGTATTTTGAACGGGTTTAACCAGTCCATTCTGAGTTTTTGCAAGCCAAAGCATATCACTAACCATCTTAGTTAGTCGTTCCAGCTCTTCTAGATTAGAAAACAATAATTCTTGATACTCTAACAACTGTCTTTTTTTAGATAAACCAACCTGTGTTTGAGTGATTATATTTGTTAGTGGAGTACGTAACTCATGCGCAATATCACTAGAGAAATTTGATAAACGAATAAATTCACCTTGGAGCCTGTCGAGCATCGAGTTAAACGACTGCACCATATTAACAAGCTCAATAGGCACTTTATTTTCATCAAGCCTTACATCCATCTTATTAGTTTGGATGTCATGCATTTTCTGACTCAAACCTCGTAAAGGGTTCAATCCTTGATGTATAGCAAACCAAGCCACCAATAAAATGAGTACCGCAGAGCCAAACATAATAGCCCAAAGACTTTGTTGAAATTGATTGAGAAAGTGTAAATGAAAGCTCATGTCTATCGCTGTAGTAATTTTGTATTGCTGTTGCTCAGTACTTAAATTACTCACCAGAGCTCGGTAGGTGTGGGTATCATTTTGCCATGAGGTAATGTTGTTACGGTTAAAGCCAGTTGAAACCTTAGCACTCATTACAAAATCACTAAAATCTCGTTCAGAGCTTTGAAAAATGAGATCTCCTTTTGCGGTATTTACCTGATAGTAAACACCGTGATGACCCGCTACAGCGTTAGATAATTCATTTTTAAATTTCAGGTTTGATTTATAGTGTTGTCTTAAAACTAATTCAATAGATTGATTAATAACATGCAGTTCACTACTATCTTGCTGGAAAAAATGATGTTTTATCGAACTATTTATTAAGGTGGCAACTAAAGTTAAGCACGCAATAACGGTTACAGCCACAAACAACACAACACGCATCGTAAGTGATAAAGGCCGTGACTTAATAGCCATCAGTTTCAACCTCTAATTTATAGCCCATACCGCGAACTGTATGAATTAATTTAATAGTAAAGTCATCATCAACTTTTGCTCTTAGCCTACGAATGGCAACATCAATCACATTGGTGTCGCTATCAAAATTCATATCCCATACTTGAGAAGCAATTAACGAACGTGGCAGTACTTCACCTTCGCGCCGTAACAATAGTTCAAGTAAGCTAAACTCTTTATTACTCAATAAAATACGCTTGCCTGCACGTTGTATTTTTCGCTTTGGAATATCCATTTCTAAATCAGCAACGATCAGTATATCGTCAACTGTTTGTACTGCACCACGGCGAATAAGAGTGCGTACTCTTGCTAAAACTTCAGCAAAAGCAAAAGGCTTTATTAAATAGTCATCAGCACCAAGTTCGAGCCCCTTTACTCTATCGTCTATGCTATCGCGAGCAGATAAAAATAGTACTGGGGTTTTGTTATCTGCTTCACGTAGCGACTGTAAAATTTTCCAACCGGATACGTCAGGTAACATGACATCAAGTATTATTACATCAAATAATTCGGTCATTGCTAGGTGATGACCGTCAAGACCATTGCGCGCCAAAGAAACCTGAAAACCAGCTTCACTTAGTCCCTGTTTTAAATAATCTCCCGTTTTTGCTTCATCTTCAACAACTAATAAGCGCATACAATTCCTTCATTAAAGTCCTAACAACTACCTCTGCAAATATTATGCAGTATCTGTCACTACAGCAACATGACACCAAGATTACAACTTTGTAATGTTCGCGTCATGTTGAAGACAGGTCTATTTTCTATACTCAATACATATTCTGCTATGAAGGAGTAAGGAAATGGGGTTTAAAAAGTCATCACAACAGGTTAGCACACCACGAAGACGATTTGTTCAAGGCTTAATTGCAGGAGGTGTACTTGCTGCTTTTCCGAGTGTATTACATGCTGCATCATCTTTAGTAGCAGGAACAATAACAGGCACTGTGCCCGAACTTAGCGGCGAAGTAATTGATCTGGTTATAGATGAATCGCCGGTTAACTTTACTGGCGTAGTACGTATGGCGACAACTATCAATGGATCTATACCCGCTCCTACCTTGCGCCTCAAAGAAGGCGATGACGTTACTATTAGAGTAACAAATAAGTTATCAGTACCGAGTTCAATTCATTGGCATGGCATTATTTTACCGTATCAAATGGATGGCGTACCTGGTATCAGTTTTAAAGGCATTATGCCTGGCGAAACCTTTGTTTATAAATTTAAATTACAACAAAGCGGTACATATTGGTATCACTCACATAGTGGCTTTCAAGAAATGACTGGCATGTACGGTGCATTAATTATTGAACCGCGAGAAAAAGATATTATTAGTGCAGATAACGAGCATGTTATTCAATTATCTGATTGGACTGATGATGACCCAATGGCGCTGTTCCGCAAATTAAAAATACAGAGTGATGTATTTAACTTCAATCAGCCCACTGTTCCAGAATTTTTTGATGACGTTTCAAATAGCGGTGTTTCGAATGCTTTGCAACGCCGCAAAATGTGGAATCAAATGAGAATGAATCCTACAGATTTAGCTGATTTATCTGCATCAGCAATGACTTTTTTAATGAACGGTAGTACTCCAATGGCAAACTGGCGTGGATTATTTAAAGTCGGTGAAAAGCTTAGGTTAAGGTTTATTAATGGCTCTAGTAATAGCTTTTTTGACGTGCGTATCCCCGAGTTAAAACTAACGGTTGTACAAGCAGATGGGCAAAACGTTGAACCAGTGACAGTTGATGAATTTAGATTCGGCCCTGGTGAAACCTACGACGTAATTGTTGAGCCTAAAAATGATGCCTATACGATTTTTGCTCAAAGTATGGATCGCTCTGGTTACGCAAAAGGAACTTTATCAAGCTCGCCTAATATTGATGCGCCAGTACCTGCACTTGACCCTGTTGAATGGTTAACGATGACCGATATGATGGGCAATATGACCCACGGCGGTGAGCACTCTGCAATGGCTGGTATGGCAGGCATGTCAGGTATGAACTCTAAAGAAATGGATCATAGCGCTATGGGCCACGGTGCAATGGCGATGGATCATAGCAAACATGGTATGTCTGAAAACCCATTAGCGGTTGCCAGCTCTAAAGTGCGTCATGCAAAAACGGAGTATGGAGCTTCAGTTGATATGCGCGTTGATATGCCTAGAACAAATCTTGATGATCCTGGTATTGGTTTACGTAAAAATGGTCGTCGTGTTTTAACACTTGCAGATTTACACTCACTTGAAGGGATCACTAACCAGCAAGAGCCAGAAGCTGAAATTGAGCTGCATTTAACCGGAAACATGGAGCGTTATAGCTGGTCATTTGATGGCTTAGAATTTGGTAAAAGCACGCCAGTGCATATGAAGCATAACCAACGTTTAAGAGTTATTTTACAAAACGATACCATGATGACGCACCCTATGCATTTGCATGGTATGTGGAGTGATTTAGAAAACGAGCAAGGTGATGTGCAAGTGCGACGTCATACGATACCTGTTCAACCCGCACAAAGAATCAGCTTTTTAACCACCCCTCACGATGTAGGTCGCTGGGCTTGGCATTGCCATTTATTATTCCATATGGATGCCGGTATGTTTAGAGAGGTAGTCGTATCATGAAACAATTAAAACTATCTAAATCATTAGGTTTATTAATGTTAACAGGGGCTTCATTAATTAGTTTCCCTTTATTAGCGCAAAGTGAAATGGCACAAATGAATAGCGCTAAGATGCAACCACAAGGAGGAAGTGCACCTAAAGATGCAAGAGACCCCCATGCTTACTCTGCGGGAACAACTTTAACAGAAGGCCCATATGCGCTTGAGGGCAATGAGCGATTAACACTCGCTGATGAGCATCCATTTTACGCATTACTAGGCGATCGTCTTGAATATAACGAGCAAGCAAACGCAGGTGTATTTGACTTACAAGCATGGTACGGCACTACCTTTGATCGATTGGTAATTAAAACCGAGGGTGATTTCAGCGAAGGAAGTATTGAAGAAAACCAAACCGATATTTTATGGGGTCACGCCGTATCAGCATATTGGGATACTCAAGCAGGTGTTCGTCTTGATTACAATAAAGAAGGTGAAAATCGGCAATGGTTGGCTTTTGGCTTACAAGGTTTAGCCCCTTATTGGTTTGAACTTGATATGACAGCATACGTAGGTGAGCGAGGCAATACCGCATTTACGTTAGAGGCAGAGTACGAACTATTACTCACGCAAAAGCTAATTATACAACCGCGAGCCGAAATTACACTTTATGGCAAAAACGATAAACAAAACGAACTTGGAAGTGGCCTATCAAGCAGCGCGATTGGCTTTAGGGTTCGTTATGAATTTACACGCCAGTTTGCGCCCTATATTGGCGTTGAATGGAGCAATAAATTTGGCAATACCGCCGACTATGCCACATCAAGTGGACAAAGTAGCAACAACACCGCATTTGTTACGGGTATTAAATTTTGGTTTTAATCATTTTAAATAAGAGGTAATTATGAAGTTTTTTAATTCTGCAGTAGCTATTTTAGGTTTAGTACTTACATTTTCCGCATCAGCGCATATATCACTCAAGCAATCAACACCTGCGCAAGAAGCCATGTTAATGAAAAGCCCAGAGCAACTTTCGTTAACTTTTGGTGGTGAAGTAAGGCTAGCAAAAGTCATCATCAAAGATGAAAAAAATAAATCAATAAACTTTGATTTCAAACCAAGCTCTACCCCAAGCACAGACTTTAGTTGGTCATTGCCGAGCTTAGTCCAAGGCACTTACACGGTTAAATGGACAGCACTGGGTGGTGATGGACATAAAATGACCGACACGTTTAGATTTATGGTACACAAAAGTGAATCGCATAAGATGATGCAAGAACAATCTAATACCCACAGCAAACATAATCATTAAGTAGCAACATAATGCAATTAAGTGAATGGTCAGTACTCTTACTATTATTAAAACTAGCAAGCTATATCGCAATTGCAGGGCTTGCGGGCACTTTATTAATGCGCTTTATGTGTGGCAACAGCAATGTTGCAGGGCATCACTTAATTAGCTTTTATCAGTTCTTAAAACGTTGGCAAATTACGTGTGTAGTTACAGGTAGTATTGCTGCACTTTTACAAGTACCAATAGAAGCTGGAGCAATGGCTGAATCAGGCTTTATGGGAATGTTTGACCCCTTTATGCTTGAAATTGTTTGGCAATCAGTCATAGGTGACCAAGCAACGTTTAGAATACCAGCGCTCATTATTGCTCTAATTAGCGCATGTATGTGGAGTGTGGAATCAGATGATAACGTAGCAGGTTATAAAAACGTTGCCGTTATACTAATCATGCTTGGGTTTATCGCTTATAGCTTCACTTTTACTGGGCACAGTGCAAATGAAAATGGGTTAGTGAAAAGTATTTTAACCTTTCACCTTATTGCCATTGCGAGCTGGTTAGGGTCATTGTGGCCGCTTTACAAAAGCTGCACTTTACTACCTACCAGTGAAGTAAAGCGGTTAATGCATTACTTTGGTCAACTCGCTATTGTTATTGTATTTGTACTACTTATTTCGGGCTTAACTCTGCTCCTGCAGTACCTAGAGTCATTTTCTGCATTGTTTACATCAAATTATGGGCAACTAATTTTATTAAAGCTGTTACTCGTCAGCGCGATGCTGTTACTAGGTGCATGGCATAAGCTTTTTTTAGTCCCGCAAATCACTCAACAACACCATATAAGTATATTAAAACGCTCGATTACTGTTGAAATAGTAATTGCCCTGTTTGTACTTATTACAACAAGTGTATTTACCACACTTGTTGGTCCGCCTATTTAACGATTAATAAAAAGGGAAACGTATGTTAATTAAATCCTTTAATTTAAAAATTTTATTGCTACTAATTTTTAGCACTGTTAGTTCTTTTACTGTTAGTGCACATGACGATGAAAAATATTCAAAAAAAGGCAAGGCCTTTGTCAATGTTGATAGCGAGGCTGCAAAAACAGTCAGCCTATTTCATGCATATCTAAAACAAGGTAATCGCGAAGCTGCACGTAAATTACTGGCCGACGATGTCATCATTTTTGAAGGCGGAAGTGTTGAGCGTTCTGCAGATGAATACGCGAAACATCATATGATAGCGGATATGAAATTCTTAAGTGCTGTTAATAGTGAACTACTAGAGCATCAAGTTTACACAAATGGAGACATAGCTTACTCAATTTCAAGAAGTAAAACTCAAGGAAAGTACAAAGGAAAAGATATTAAGTCTATGGGAATGGAATCAATCACATTAAAAAACACCGATACAGGTTGGAAAATCACTCATATTCACTGGTCTAATTAAGGAGTTAACAATGCGAGTAATCTACATTACCTCAGCGTTTTTTTTATCATTAACTATGTCATTTTCGGCAATGAGTATCGAAAAACAGCATAAAACATCAATAATCTATGAAAATTCAGAAAAACCTGAAATTGAGCTTACCGTTTATAAAAGTAAAAATTGTGGATGTTGTAATAAGTGGATTGCTCATTTGAGTGAAAACAATATTCAAACAAAAGCAATTAACGTTAATGACATGGGGTCGATTAAATCTCAGTATCAAATAAAACCTAATATGCGCTCATGCCATACAGCCGTGTCAGCCGATGGATTTGTATTTGAAGGTCATGTTCCCGTTAAACATATAAAACAGTTTTTATCTGGGCAACACGCTCCGCACATTACAGGCTTAAGTGTACCAGCCATGCCTATTGGCACTCCCGGAATGGAAATGGAGGGTATATTTCACAAATATAATATTGAACTACTCACTGACAACTCAAATGAAGAAACCTACAGATACATAAGTAAATCCAGCGAGCAATTTTAGCCTAACGGCATAATTTTTGATTTAATTGTTAAATACCCATTTTACACAACAGGAAACACTGATTTGTGAGCTTGATAGTGTAAAAATTACTCACATGTAAAAACAAAATACAAAACTTTTAAGGAGCAATACAATGTCACACTATTCAAAATTTTTTTTAATGATAGCAACATCCACAATAACCATGTTTGTATTGATGTATTTGAACACCTACCAACTTAGTCATGTTTATTTTAGTGAAACTCGTACTTATATGGCGCTTTATATGGGAGCCACGATGGCAGTGATAATGCTACTTTTCATGCTCAATATGTATAAAGATAAAAAGAAAAATATAACAGTACTCATTGCTAGTGTTGCCGTATTTGCAGGAAGTTTATTTTTAGTTCGCTCACAAGTGACTGTTGATGATAGCTCATGGATGTCGGCGATGATCCCACATCATTCAATTGCCATACTCACCAGTGACAGGGCAAAAATCAAAGATAAACGCGTTCAAAAGCTTGCTACAAATATAATTGAAGCCCAAGAGCGAGAAATAAAAGAAATGCAATGGCTCCTAAAAGATATAGAGCAAAACGGCATTGCACAAACCAATGCTCAAGCACAATTAAGAGCTGTTCCAGATTTCAATTCAAATAAATAAACCGCATAACATAAGGAGTAAAGCATGAGTAAATCAGCCCAACTTTTTAGAATGGCAACAGATGAGCATATTTGTCCGTTTGGTTTAAAATCAAAAGACCTACTAGAGCGAGAGGGATATACAGTTGATGATCAGCTTTTAACTTCTCGAGAGCAAACAGATGAATTTAAAAAACAACACAGTGTAGAAACTACACCTCAAGCATTTATTGATAATAAACGTATAGGTGGCTACGACGATTTACGTGATTACTTTAATAAGCCACAAGCAGCCCAAGAAGGTACAACTTACACGCCCGTGATTGCGATTTTTTCGGTTAGTTTTTTGCTTAGTGTGGCATTTAGTTTTGCATCGGATAATAGCTTATTATCAATGCAAACCGCTGAACTGTTTGTAGCCCTAACAATGGCAGTGTTAGCAATACAAAAGCTTCAAGACTTATTTAGCTTTACTAATTCATTTATAACCTATGACTTAGTCGCTATGAAAGTAGTCAGGTACGCTTATGTCTACCCATTTTTAGAAGCATTTGTTGGCATTGGAATGATAGCCGGATTACCAGCCTATATTATTGCCCCTATTTCATTATTCATAGGTGGGGTTGGTGCTGTTTCAGTGATAAAAGCAGTCTATATAGATAAACGAGAGTTAAAATGTGCGTGTGTAGGCGGTGACAGTAACGTACCACTAGGGTTTATCTCTCTAACAGAAAACTTATTTATGATAGCTGCCGGTATTTGGATGTTTGTTAGGTAAATAACAGCTTTAATTTAAAAACATGATGATGTACTAGTGTGATTACCAAGGGATTATGTCGCTCTAATTACCGAGCGACTTTGTCGTAAATAGCATATCAGCTGTACTAGCTCATATCAGATCTCACAGTTTAAGTGAATAAGTTTAGACTTCATCAGGCAGACTGCTATGAGCTGTGAGTTCAACCACTCGATGCAACACACTGATTAAATCGCTCCGCAGGTGTTTCGTATTCTAGTGTTTTCCGCGGTCTCTCATTAAGTTGTCTGGCAACTTGGTTTAATCTTATCTGAGAATGCTCATTTAAGTTAGTTCCTTTTGGAAAATATTGTCTTAATAACCTATTTGTATTTTCATTGGAGCCGCGTTGCCAAGGTGATTGTGGATCGCAGAAATATACTTGAATATCTGTAGCTAGAGTAAAGTCTTTATGATTTGTAAGCTCACATCCTCTGTCCCAAGTTAATGATTTATAAAGCTCTGCTGGCAACTTATTAGCTTGTTTAATCAACGCTTCGATTACTGGCTTTGTTTTATTACTAGGTACTTTCACTAACATTACATACCTAGAGTGCCGCTCAACTAGAGTCGCGATAAAACTGTTTCCTGAGCCTTGGATCAAGTCTCCCTCCCAGTGGCCTGGAACAGCTCTGTCTTCAACATTTGATGGCCTTTCACTAATTGGTACAGCGTCAACTATCTTTCCTAACCCTTTACCTTTAAGAGTGGCGTGTTTTGATTTCCTGACTACCCGCTGCGTCCTTAAGTGTTTTTGTAGCTCTTTTTTTAAGGCGCCGCGGGTTTGTATATATAGGGTTTTATATATTGTTTCGTGCGACACATTCAAATCCTCATTATTGGGGTATCTCCGCCTAAGCCAACCAGAGATTTGCTGAGGTGACCATGCAGATTCCATCTTTTGAGCAATGATTAAACATAATTCTTTGTTGCCATACAGCTTACAAGGCTTAGGGCGTTTGGCATTTTCCCAGGCAACTTTGTCAGCTTTACTCGCTCGATATTTTTTAATCCCGCCGTGGCGGTTTACTTCACGGCAAATAGTGGAAGGTGAGCGATTAAGGTATCTCGCTATTTCTCGAAGTGACTTACTTGCTGCTAACCCTCGTGAAATGTCTTCTCGCTCTGCAAGAGTTAGTGTTGTTGGTGAGCGTTTGGGCTCAAGCGGCCGAACACCACCTGTTTTATGGATAATACCTAATATAGATGAATGGTATCGATCAAATAGCCTTGCTATATCATGCGCACTATCACCGCGCTGATATCGATCCCAAATTAACCTTCTTTGTTCTGCATTATAATAAATACGCTTTCTCTGTTTCATGTAAACGCTCCTTTAACTAATAATAAGGATAGCGTTGCATTCACCAGTTGAACTCACAGCGAAAAGCAGACATTGACCGTTAATCGTTTCAACGACGGCAATTAGCCATACGTTGCATGTTTGCTCCCTTACTGGTTTTACGATATCCAAAACCGACATAACGACCATTAAGCAAATACCAAAGTAAAATAGGTATGTGCTTCAATCATATAGCCAAAGAGGATAAAGCGTTAATAGCACTGCTACAGGCCCTAGAATGCTGAAGACAGCTCTGGTATGGTTTTTATTTTTGTGCCAGTTGTATAAGTTTACCAATAGTTCCAAAGATGCAAAAATAGGTAAAAGCGTATTTACAGCTATTCCTTCGAAGTGAGAGAAGAAGCCTAGTCCTAATGCCGATGCAAGTGACCTTAATGCAGGGAAGCAGGCCGTGCCGCTAGCCAAACGCCACTAGAGCCTACTCTGTCTAATATTTTATTTATCATTTGAAAGTCTATTGGTTGATATTACCATCATTCTAAACTCCGTATATAAGTACGGAGTCAATCATTTTAATGAATCAATTATGGGGCAATGTGTTGGATCTTCGTTTTGCATACAGGTATTTGTCATATCCACAATTACTTTCTCTAAACGTTGAAGGTCATTAATTTTGTCTCGAATGATTGCTAACTTTTGTCGGCTTAATAGCTCAACTTGAGTGCAGTTGCTGTCCATAGACATTAGCGATTTTATTTCTCTTAACGTAAAGCCGAGCGCTTTGGCTTTTGTGATAAACCTAAGTTGTCCTGCTATTGTTTCGTCATATTGTCTATAACCAGATATTGGTTTTTCAGGTTGTGTAATCAGCCCTTCTCGTTCATAAAAACGAATGGTTTCTACATTTAAATTTAATGATTGTGCTAATTTGCCAATGGTTTACATTATTGCCTTTGTGAATACTACTAATCTAAAGTTATATTTAGTTTAGCTATCCAATGATTTGATGATGCCGCACGCTTCAATTGTATTGTCTGAACCACAAGCACTTGCCATCTGTTGTAATTCAGCTTTAAGCGCCCTTAATTCTTTCATACGTTTATTCACTAGTGCAAGTTGCTGATCAATTAATGCATTAACGCTAGAGCAGCTTTCTTCTGGCTTATTTTTTAATTCGATAAGACGTTTAATATCATTGAGTGATATATCTAGGCTGCGACAATGCTTTACGAATTCCAATTGTTTAAGTGCTTTACTATCATACAGCCTGAAATTACCTTCTGAACGGTTTGGATTTAACAGTAATCCTTCTCTTTCATAATATCTAATCGTTTGTATTGAACAGCCCGATTTTTTTGACAATTCGCCTATTTTCATCAATTTCCCCCAGACATTTGACTCTATAGTTACTATAGGATCTATAGTATAGGTATGCAACGAAAGGGATATATAAAAATGACTGAGAAATATTTAAACAATACGAATATCGTTAATTTTGAACACAAAGATATCCAATCCCTGATCGATCAACGAGGGTGGAAAAATTTGGATAATTTCAACAAAATTGGTGCCGCTTATCAGTTTGTAAAAGATGAAATAATGTTTGGCTATAACAAGAGTGATGATATTTCAGCAAGCGATGTGCTAGCAGATGGTTATGGACAATGTAATACTAAGGGTAATCTGTTAATGGCACTATTGCGTGGACTAGGTATCCAGTGTCGTTTCCAAGGTTTTACCATTGATCAGCAACTATAAAAAGGTGCTATCCCAAGCTTGTATTTTGGTTAGCACCTAAATACATCATTCATAGTTGGGTAGAAGTTTACTTTGAAGGGCGTTGGATAAACTTAGAGGGCTTTATATTGGATGAGCAATACTTAAGCTCACTACAGCAGAAATTTAGCCAAGCAAAAGATGAGTTTTGTGGTTATGGTGTTGCAACAAAGTGCTTATCTTCACCCGGTACGGATTGGCGTGGAGAGGATACCTATATTCAAAAAGAAGGTATTCATGACGACTTTGGGCTTTATGATTCACCAGATAAGTTCTATCTCGAAAAAGGTACTAATCTATCAGGTGTAAAACGTTGGTTGTATCAACGAGTGATCCGACATTTGATTAATATGAATGTATCAAAAATAAGAAATAAAAAAGTACTGGAGGTACAAAATGCACAACCATAGTCACAGTCATCAGCATGGTAAAGACGACCGGATTGGTTGGGCATTTTTCCTTAATGTGATATTTACCATTATCGAATTTATAGGTGGTTGGCTCACAAACAGTACGGCGATAATGGCGGATGCCGTTCACGATCTTGGTGATAGTCTTTCAATAGGTTTTGCGTGGATTTTAAGTCGTTTTTCAGATAAAGAAGCATCAGACAAATTCAGCTATGGTTATCGCCGACTTACACTTTTTGGTGCATTGGTAAATAGTATTGTTTTGATTATCGGCTCTATTTGGGTTTTATTTGAAGCAATACCTAAGCTGTCCAATCCTGAAATGCCTGTAGTTGAGGGGATGTTAGGGCTAGCCATACTCGGTGTTGCCGTAAATGGTTATGCGGTATTCAAATTAAAAGCGGGTGAAACACTAAATGAAAAAGTGCTGACATGGCACCTACTTGAAGATGTACTCGGTTGGGTTGCCGTTCTTATAGTCTCTATTGTATTGTTGTTCGTTGAACTGCCGATATTAGATCCTCTATTATCAATAGGGTTTACGCTGTTTATCTTATTTAACGTTTTCAAAAATCTTAAATCAACATTGGTGCTTTTTCTTCAAGCTGCACCCGATAAAGAGACCCAAGAGCGTATTAAGCAGTCATTAAATGAATTTCCTGAAGTAAATGGTATACACCATATGCATTTTTGGTCACTGGATGGTGAAAGTCACGTTTTAACAGCGCACCTTGAGCTGAGTGACAACTTTGACGTTAAAGAATTAATTAAGCTTAAACAAGAGGTTGCAGCTAAATTATCTTCCTATCATTTATCGCATACGACGATAGAGTTTGAGTTTTTAAATGAAAATTGTAGGGATGAAGCAGAGTAAGTTTTATCAATAAAATTTTGGAGCATACAATATAAAAAGCAGCTTAATTAGGCATAACTTAGTAATTAAGCTGCTTTTTTGCTTTTAGATTTCGTCGGATTGCTGTTTGTTACTCTCAGCGCCATGCGCCCATTGATATAAAATAGGCAATACAAACAAAGTTAAAATGGTAGAAGATACAATACCGCCGATAACAACTGTTGCTAGTGGTCGTTGTACTTCTGCACCAATTCCAGTGTTTAACGCCATTGGAATAAAACCTAAACTTGCGACCAGTGCCGTCATTAAAATAGGTCTTAAACGAATGATGGCGCCTTCAATGATCGCTACGTATAGGTCGCCTTTTTCATGCCAAAGATCTCGAATAAAAGCCAACATAACCAAGCCATTTAATACTGCGACACCTGACAATGCAATGAAGCCGACACCTGCCGAAATTGATAAGGGCATGTCTCTTAAATAAAGTGAAAATACGCCCCCTGTTAATGCTAAAGGCACGCCACTGAAAATGATTAATGCATCTTTTAATGAACCAAATGCTATAATCAAAATACCTAGGATAACAACCAATGTTATCGGTACAACTAGGCTTAATCGCTTACTTGCTGATTCTAGTTGTTCAAACGTTCCACCATAATCAAGCCAGTATCCTGCTGGAATTTCTCCTTCCTGATTAATTTTAGCTTTAACTTCTTTTACAAAACCGCCTAAATCTCTACCACGAACATTGACGGTAACCACAACTCTTCTTTTTCCGTTCTCTCGGCTAATCTGCGCGGGTAAAGACTCTGATTTAAGCTCTGCAACTTCTTCAATTGGCACATAGTTACCATTCTCAAGTGGAAGCGGCAGATGCTTCAAGCTATCGATATCCGTTCTTATTTGCTCTGGTAGGCGAACAACTAACTCAAACCGTCTGTCACCTTCATAAATGATCCCCGCAGATTCACCGCCAATCGCAGTGGCAACCCAGTCTTGCAATTCGGTAACGTTCAATCCATACCTACCAAGCGCTTCTCGTTTAGGAATTACTGATAAAGATGGAACACCTGTGACCTGTTCCATTCGAGCATCAGCGGCACCATCCACGGTTTTCACAATATTTAGAATATCTTTTGCGGTAAGTAATAACCGATCCAAATCATCACCAAATATTTTGATGCCGACATCAGCTCTAACGCCAGAAATCAATTCATTGAAACGCATTTGAATAGGCTGAGTGAATTCATAGTTGTTGCCTGGAATGTTTTTCAGTACTTTTTCCATTTCTTCAACTAATTCACTTTTTGGTTTTGAAGGTTCGGCCCATTCTTTACGTGGTTTTAAAATAACAAAGATATCAGCAATACTCGGTGGCATTGGGTCGGTTGCTACTTCTGGTGTGCCAATGCGCGAGAATACTTTATCAACTTCAGGAAACGCTTTAATACGTTGCTCAAGTACTTCTTGCATTTCTACTGATTGCTCTAGGCCAGTCGATGGAATTCTTAATGCCTGTAGTGCAATATCACCTTCATTTAATTGAGGAACAAATTCTGTCCCAAGCGTAGTTGCTAACCAAAGGCTATACCCCATTAACAGCGTTGAGAATGAAACAATAATCCAACGAAATTTCATCGCCATTTTTAACAATGGTTCATAAATAGACTTGGTTGAACGAATAACTACACTTTCTTTTTCGCTGATTTTACCTTTCATAAACACAGCTACAGCAGCAGGAACCAGTGTAACTGAAAGGATCATTGCGGAAATTAACGCCATAACGACAGTTGCCGCCATAGGGTGGAACATTTTCCCTTCAACGCCAGTTAGCGTGAAAATGGGGATGTAAACAACAGTGATAATTGCCACACCAAACAAGCTTGGACGTATCACTTCTGAAGTGGCTTCAAAAACGGTATTTAGGCGTTCTCTTAAGTCTTGCCTATGACCGTTGTGTTGGGCCTGTGCTAACCTACGGACAGAGTTTTCAACGATGATTACAGCCCCGTCCACTATCAAGCCAAAGTCCAATGCGCCGAGACTCATTAAATTGGCAGATACTCCTGCTTGCACCATACCTGTGATTGTCATTAACATGGAAATAGGGATAACAGCAGCGGTAATGAGAGCTGCACGTAAATTTCCAAGTAGAATAAATAACACAACAATAACTAAAAGCGCACCTTCAACGAGGTTTTTGGTAACGGTTGCAATCGCTTTATCTACTAACGTTGTTCTGTCGTAAACAGGCTCTGCGGTAATGCCCTTTGGCAGAGATTTTTGTATTTCGCTGAGCTTATGTTCCACTTCTAAAGCAACGGTGCGAGAATTCTCACCAATCAGCATCATGGTTGTACCAAGCACTGTCTCAATGCCATTACGAGTAGCAGCCCCTGTTCTAAGTTCTTTGCCTATAGCAACATTGGCAACATCACTTATTTTTACAGGAATACCATCGTTCTTTTTGATGATGACATTGAGGATTTCATCCATTGTCGCAAGTTGCCCGATGGAGCGCACTAACACTTGTTGTCCGTTTTGCTCAATATAACCCGCGCCACGGTTATCATTATTTTTACGTAATGCATCAGAAACGTCTTCAAAGCTTACCTGATGAAAAAGTAATTTTTCGGGTTTCGGCGTTATATGATACTGCTTGTTATAGCCGCCGATGCTGTTGACCTCAATGACGCCTTTAACTTGAGCCAATTGCGGTTTAATGATCCAGTCTTGTATTTCTCTTAAGGCAATAGCGGTATAAGGCTCTCCATTAGGCATTTTAGCGTCAGGAGAAGCTTGTACGGTATACATAAATATTTCACCAAGCCCTGTGGAAATAGGACCCATCTCTGGCTCTAAGCCAGAGGGAATAACGCCTTTTATCGCAGCTAATCTTGCATTGATTAAGTTGCGTGCGAAATAAATATCGGTTCCCTCTTCAAAGATAACGGTCACCTGGGATAAACCATATCTTGAAAGAGAGCGGGTGTGAGACAGCTTTGGTAGTCCAGCTAATGCGTTTTCTACTGGAAAAGTTACCCTTTGCTCCGCTTCTAAAGGTGAATAACCGGGGGCAGAGGTATTTATTTGTACCTGTACGTTTGTTATATCTGGAACAGCATCAATGGGAAGTTTTTGATAACTCCACATACCAACGCCGATGATTACCATCAGCAAGCTTAATACTAAATAGCGCCTATTTATTGCAAGACGCAAAATTGATTCAATCATATTGCGTCTCCTAATCGTCGTCTTCTACTTCAGATTTCAAGATATCTGCTTTAATCAGATAACTGTTTTTGTTTACATATTCAGCGTCTTTACTGAGGCCATCAATGACCTCGATATAGTTTTTGTCTGAACGACCAAGGACAAGTGGTGCAAACTCGTACTCTTCATTTTCTTTTACAAAGACACCTAATTGTCCACCTAGCTCTTGTATGGCAACTTTCTCGACCGCTAAATCCACCTCAAATTGGTTTATCTTTACGTTGCCTTTTAATAATTGACCTGACGTTAGCTTTAACTCAGTGTTGTTTAATCGTACCCGTGCTAAAACATAAGGCTGATCTTTAGCTGGAATAATATTAGTGATGACTGAACTGAATGCGTGTTCACCTTGCTCAATATCAACATGCTGACCGACTTTGATTTGATTATATTGGCTGGTAAACACCTTAAATTCAGCCCACAAGGTGTCAAATTTGACGATTTCAAACAAGCTAGTGTTTTGCGTGATACCGCCAATATTTCCATTTCGCTGTAAAACAGTCCCAGAAACAGGCGATGTTATTTTATAAGTATTTAAGCTCTCATTAGATTCAATAACGGCTAATAGATCGCCTTTTTTTACCGTATCACCAACAGTGAAGTTTATTGTCTTTATAACGCCGTTATATCTAGCGCTAACTTGAAATAATTGTTCAGCGCCTATCGTCGTAGAGCCGTATACAGGGATAGTTTGGTTCAACGTTTTTGAAGCTAAATAGGCTGTTTCAACACCAACCTTTTTTGCCATGTTATTGTCGATTTTGCTTATGCCTTCTTCGCCTTCATGTTCATCTTCACTAGCGAAAACACTTTGAATGGGTGATAGATACCCAATAAAAATCAATAGTGCGAGTAAATAGTTTTTCATTTTGAATTCCTAAACGATTCAGTTAATCACTGAATCAATAAATTGTTATTAAACTTAAAGTGATGTTTATTTAGAGTGACAGCGCTTCGTTTGTTAGTTTTTCTATCTCTGCGCCATAAATTAGGGCAGCAGATGCCGCGTCAATAAGGGTTCGCCGAGCATTTAACAGCTCTTGTCTAGCCGATACATAATCAAGATATCCATATCGACCTTTTTGATAGGCGTCTTGAGTATCTTCCAGTGCATCTTCAAGCATTGGGATAACCGACTGCTTTAATGAATTAGCTGTTAATATGGCTTGTTTTCTATTGGAGTATGCTCGTAGTAAGTGATTTCTAAATCTTAACTTAGTCGCCTCTTTCTCTATGGCAACTTGGTCACGCTCTGCTAGCGCACTAGCGATTGCGCCAGAATTTCGCTTTTCAGCAAACAAAGGTAAGCTAAAGCCAGCGACCAGTGCCGTATCATTGGCTTCTTGAGAGCGCCTAACACCAACAGACCATTTGATATTGGCCGTTGACTCTGTTTTAGCCAACTGTAACTCGGCCTCTTTTAGTCGCTGCTCACTTGCATAAACTTGAATAGCAGGGTTTTTCTCTAATTTCGCAAAGAGACTACTAAAATCACTATCATTGCCAAACTGAAACAGATCTCCAGTTACTCTAGAGAATGACACTGATGTTTCTCCCCAGTAAGCTGATAAAGAAAGCTTTAGATATTCCAAGCGCTTTTGTTCAGATTGAAGGGTGAGGTTAGCCTGAGCAATAACTGCTTTTGAGCGTTTCACTTCAGCCTCAGGAGTAGCACCTGCGCGGTTACGCTGAGATACAATCTCTAAGGTTTCTTGTGCTAAGCTCAAAGCATTTTCTGCCAATATAACTCTTTGTTGGGCTGCAAGTACTTCCACGTACTTCTCAGTGACTTGAGCCATTAAATTAAGCGCAGAGACTTCTTTTTCAGCAGTGAGTAGTGTTCTTGATTTTGAAACAATTCCAATCCGCGCTGAGCGTTTATCTCCCATTTCGATAACCGAAGATAGAGCGACTGTTAATTCAGCACTGTCGAATGTATTAAATTCACCTGAGCCTGCAAAGTTCTCAGCTTCAAGCTCTAGTTCATAAGCAGGATTTAAACTTGCGATTTGTTCTCGTCCAATTAATGCCGTTTGCTTGAAATCAAATATTTTAAGTTCTGGATTTTGTTTAAGCGTCCACTGAATTGCCTCTTGAAGGTTTAACTGCTTCTCAAAGGCATAAACATTAAATGTAAAAAGTGACAAAGCGAGAAACGCGATATATTTAAGCCGAGGTGTTACACACCTTAAAATTGCTATCTTGCGATGCACACAGGTATTAAGTGCCATGTATACTTTCCTATAAATTTATATGTGATATTTAGGTCATTAACATTTGACCTTTCTTAATTTTCTATAAAATTTAGGCGTATTTAGGTGGGCGGAATGGCACCGAGATATAGCCTTTTAGCTCAGGGGAAACTAAGGCGTAGGTAGGGAAATATTCTATTGCTTGTAAAATATTACAAGAAGAATCTGTATTTAAAAATAACTGACAGCAGCAACAAAAATTACAATTATCAATTAAAGTTTGGCTATTACCCTCCTCAAATAAATTAGAGCTTTCAGGAGCTTTTAGCGGGGTAATAGACTCAGTTAGTGATATATTAAAAGAACTTTCAATTAAGTTTCCTTCAATCTCTTCTTGCGAAAAAAACACAGACTGCACCGCGATTAAAATCATTATCACGTATGATATATATGGTTTAAAATATGACGGGTGCATTCTTTTAACTACTTTCTACTTAAGACTTTAGCTGTAAGATGCGGCGAGCACCGTTTAAAACGACAACAGCAATAATCAAACCAATCACTAAATCTGGATAACGGCTGCTAGTTACTGTAACTAATAAGCCAGCTAAGATTACACCTACGTTTGCGATTACGTCATTTGCGGAAAAAATCCAACTCGCTTTCATATGAGCGCCGTCTTCTTTGTTGCCAAATATTAAAAACAGACAAGCAATGTTAGCGATTAGTGCTATTCCACCAAATATCATCATTAAAGAAGAGATAGGTTCACTACCGTAAATAAAGCGTCTTACGACTTCACTCAAAGCACCTAGCGCTAGAATAATTTGAAGTACACCAGATATATGTGCCGCTCTAAGTTTCATGCTTATGCTTTTACCGACAGCATATATAGCTAAACCATAAACAGCAGCATCAGCAAACATATCTAATGAGTCGGCAATAAGGCCAGCAGATTGCGCAATAATCCCAGCAATTACTTCTATAAAAAACATGACTCCATTAATGGCTAACAACCATTTTAGCGTTGATGCTTCTTTCATCTCATTTTTTTGGGCTAGATCTTTTGCTTTTGCAGCTTCGGTGCTGCAACTTTCTTTAGTTGATGCCAACTCTGCACCGAGATTGAGTTGTTGTAATTTTTTTGTTATCTCATCTAAATTTTCATCATGAAAAACCTTGACTAAACGGCTAGGAATATCAAATTGCAACCCAACTGAAGGCTCAATTGAGTCAAGTGCTAACCTAATCAATCTCTCTTCTGAAGGACAGTCCATTTGAGGTACTTTAAATGTACTGACAAACGCGCCACTATAGTTATCTAATTGTGTATCAATTTTTACATCTTCATTGGTAGAAGATGATTGACACTGACCACTACATTTTTCTGACATATTTAACACTCCGTAATAATATTAAAATAAGTATAAAATCTATAGTGGCTATAGAGTCAAATAAAAAATTATTTAATGTAAAAGCGTGGAAACTGAATTGAAAAGCTAGTTTAAGAAAATAGTTTCTGCTAGTATTTTAAATACTATATTTAACTGGTGATAACTTTGAACCTTAATGTTGTACTAAAAATGCTCTTGGTTATTTCGATTGTTTTACAATCGTTAACTGCTGTAGCATCCTCAACATCTGAGAATCACCAAATAGATATAGAGCACCTTCAAACTCAACATGATCATGCAGATGATCGAAATGTCTCAAATGATAATGTAGGTGATGAGCAGCATAATGAAAAAGATTGTCATCACTGCGGTCATTGCAGTGGCAGCCACTTATCTTGGATTTTAGTCAGTAATTCAAATACCACGGGCAAACTAAACATTATCAATAAAACGCCTTATCAAATTGATCAAACAAATACTTACCTTGAAGCGATACTTCGCCCACCCATTTCTTAATTAGATTGATTTTTAATGACCTATTTGTCCATGAGAAGGATAAAGGGTTCGTGTTTATAAATTAAAAAATTAAGAAGTTTTATGTATATATTTTTAAAAAATACAGGTTTAACCCTGTCTTTATGCATGGCTGTGAGTTTTTCAGTTGCCACTTATGGCAAACAGAAAAGTATTTCATGGCTAGATAGTCAAATAAATAAAGATCCCGAAGTTGTTGCGGCTAAAGAGTTACTTAATGCAAGTAATCATAGAGCCAAAAGCTTAACTCAAGCCGTATATAACCCAGAGCTTGAAGCAAGCTATGAAAAAGAAGGTGATTTTGATAATTACTCTATTGGTATCAGTCAAACGATAGATTTTTGGGATAAGCAATCAACAAATAAAACCATTGGTGAAATTGATGTTTATGCAAACCAGCAACAATTGTTATCTCTACTCGATTCTAAAAAGGCTAATGCCTTAACTGCATTAGTTAATTGGCAAGCAGCAAAAAAAGCTGCTCAGTTACTTTCAGAAAGAGAAGAGCAATTGCAAACGCTCGTTGGAATTGTTGAAGACAAACGAAAAGCTGGACTTCTAGAGCCACTTGACGCTGAGCTAGTCTATTTAAACTTGTCGCAAATTTTTAGTGAAATATCTGAGTCTCAAATTGCTTTGAAAAATGCAGAGGTAAAGGTTCAGGAGTTATTGCCTGATTGGACGCCTAATACTACCAATTTGTTTTCATTTACTTTTGGAGCAACAAGCTACTCATTTAACTCCCAGTGGGTTGAGGAACATCCAAAAGTTAAACTTGCTAGAGCGAAATGGAAGGGACAACAATCTAAAGCTCAACTAACCACTATGGAATCTAAAGCTAATCCAACCATTGGCGTTAGCGCAGGGAAAAGTGGAGATGAAGACTTGGTTGGTGTGACTTTTTCAATGCCTTTAAACATCAGAAATAACTATACAGATAATGTTAAAGCCGCTTATTCAGAAGCCATTGCAGCCGAGGCGAATTTTCAGTCGGTATATCGAAAGCAGTCTTTTGAAGCAAAAGCTAATTATGAATCGCTTAATGTCAGTAGAAAATATTATGAGCAATGGCAAAAACTGACAAAAGGCAGATTAGATAGCAGCGAAAACTTATTAAATAAGCGCTGGCAAGCTGGTGATATTAATACTTCTGACTACTTACTTGCATTAAATCAACGTGCGGAAGGGCTTCATGCAGGAATACGTTTGGAAAATCAATTCAAGCTTGCAGAAATATCCTTCATTTTAAGTATGGGTCAGTTATCCAAATTTGATATTTGAGCGCTTTGTTTTTTCAGTAGCGAAAAACGAAATCTTAAATTTATTAAAAATATAGGTTACAAAAATGAATACAGTAATTAGTAAAAAATTTTTAGCCGTAGTAATTAGCAGCCTGTTAGTTGGGTTTACTACAAATCATGATGCTTTTGCACAGTCGTCAGATGGAACTGGTTCTGTCACAAACGTTTCGAAACAAGAAGAAAAAGAACATCAAGATGAGCATGAACACGAAAAGGGACATGAAGAAGATAAAGGTGACCATGACGAGCACGGCCATGAAGGTGGTAATAAAGAGGGAGAAGAAGAACATGAAGAAGGTATCACTATTGATCCAAAGAAGATGTCGCTTGCTAAAATTAAAGTGGAAAGTGTTAAGCCTGAATATCAATTTAGCTCCGTATATGCACCTGGCGAAATAAAAGCTAATGGCTATAAAAGTTATGTGGTATCACCACGTACAGAGTCAGTCATTATCAGTCGCCATGCAGCGCTTGGCGAGTATGTAGAAATAGGTCAGAAGTTAGTTACATTATTTAGTGAAGCAATGGCACAAGCACAAGCTGACTATTTAATCGCTTCAACCGAATGGCAACGTGTAAAAAAGCTGGGTAATAAGACGGTGAGTGAAAGTCGATTATTACAAGCTGAAACAACATACAATGCGAGCTATGGCAAGCTCATTGCTTTAGGGTTAACTGAAAAAGCAATAAATGGTATTTCTAACAAAGACATTAAAGCATTTGGGCAATATGCATTAACGGCGCACCGTGAAGGTGTCGTGCTTCAAGACGACTTTATCCAAGGGCAACGTGTTGATGCTGGGGATTCAGTCATGTTGTTAGCTGATGAAAAACAACTATGGGTTGAAGCAAAAGTTTCTCCAAATAAAAAGCTAAATTTATCAATTGATTCTCCTGCGGTACTTAAATTAGAAGGCCAGAGTTACAATGCCAAAGTTATCCAAGAAGCCCATACAATTGATCCCGTAACTCGTACAAGAATTATTAGATTGGGGGTACAGAATGCTGATGATAACCTTCATTCAGGTATGTTTGTAAAAGTTTACTTTCAGTTTGCCACAAAGCAGAAAGTGATGGCTGTGCCAGAAGAAGCATTGATCCGCAGCGCAGATGGTGATTGGACCGTATTTGTCGAAGACCACCCTGGAGAATTTAAAGCTGTAGAAGTAGAACTAGGCCGAGCCTTAGGTGATTTTAGGGAAATCATTGGCCTTGATAGTGGGACGCGAATTGTAACCAAAGGCGCATTTTTTGTTGCTTCTGAAATCGCTAAAGGCGGATTTGATCCGCATAACCACTAAGGAGCAAGACTATGTTTAATAAAATAATAGATTGGTCTGTTAATAATAGACTCCTGATTTTGATTGCGCTGTTTGCCACAATTGTCGGCGCAATTATGGTTATACCAAAACTAAATTTAGATGCCTTTCCTGATGTTACTAATGTTCAAGTTGCTGTAAATACTGAAGCGCCAGGACTAGCTGCTGAAGAAGTTGAACAACTCATTACGTACCCCATTGAAGCGGTCATGTATGCCTTACCTGATGTAGAACAAGTGCGCTCAATTTCTAAAACAGGCTTGTCTGGCGTCACGGTTGTTTTCAAAGAAGGCACCGACATTTACTTTGCAAGACAACTTGTATTTGAGCGTCTTCAAGCCGCAAAAGAACTGATACCAGAAGGTGTCGGCACACCCGAAATGGGGCCAAACACCTCAGGGCTAGGCCAAGTATTTCAGTACCTTCTTATTTCAGATAAAGATGCAGGCTATGATGCTATGGCACTCAGGAGTCTCAATGATTGGGTAGTAAAATTACTCGTTATGCCTGTCGATGGTGTTACTGATGTACTCTCCTTTGGAGGTATTGTTAGGCAGTACCAAGTAAATGTAGATCCATCTAAGCTTCTTTCTTATAACCTAACGCAAGAAGACGTTGTTGGTGCCCTAGATAACAACAATGCCAATGTTGGCGGATGGTATATGAACCGTGGGCAAGAGCAGCTTGTTATTAGAGGTGCAGGTTGGTTTGAAAGTGGTGACGCTGGTATTAGTAATATCAAACAAGTTCCCGTCAAAACAGTTGATGGGACAGTTGTGACGGTTTCGGATATTGCTAAAGTTGAAATGGGCAGTGAAATTCGTCAAGGTGCTGTCACAATGACGCGCAAAACCGAAGACGGTAAAGTCGAAAATTTAGGTGAAGTTGTCTCTGGCATTGTCTTAAAACGCATGGGGTCTAATACTAAAGCCACCATTGATGGTATCAATGCAAGAATCCCATTAATTAATCAAGCATTGCCTAAAGGTGTTCGCTTTGAACCATTTTATGATCAGGCTGATTTGATTGAAAAAGCCGTTGATACAGTAGTTGATGCACTATTACTAGCATTTATTTTCATCTGTATTGTATTAGCACTATTTTTAATGAATATACGTGCAACCTTCCTTGTCCTAATATCTATTCCAATTTCAATTGGTATCGCGTTAATGATCATGGCTTGGTGGGGCATTTCTGCAAACCTTATGTCATTGGGTGGCATTGCCGTAGCCATTGGTATGCTAGTTGATGGTTCAGTCGTGATGGTTGAAAACATGTTTAAGCATTTAAATAGACCAGACTCTACCCATTTAAAAACTGTAAAAGAAAGAGTGCCTAGTGCTGATACTGATCCACATGATGTAGAACAAGATGAGCATGGTATTAAGTTACGTCTTCAAAATGCGGGTAAAGAAGTGGCTCGTCCCGTATTTTTTGCAGCTTCTATTATTTTAGTCGTATTTACGCCTTTATTTAGCTTTGAAGGTGTTGAGGCAAAGTTATTTCAACCTATGGCAATAAGCATCATTTTAGCTGTTATATCTGCTATTGTGGTTGCGTTGTTTGTTGTACCCGCTTTAGCTACTTATTTATTTAAGTCAGGTGTAAAAGAGAGGGAAAGCTTTGTTCTTAGGCCATTAGACAAACTCTACAGAAAAGGGCTTACATTCGCACTAAAACGCACCAAATTAGTCATTTCAGCCGCACTTATATTAGTTTTCTCTGCCTTTGCATTAGTTCCATTAATTGGTACTGAATTTGTACCTGAGTTAGAAGAAGGGACGATAAACTTAAGAGCAACGCTTGCACCTTCTTCCAGTTTAGATACCGCGCTCACTGTGGCACCAATTCTAGAAGAAAAACTAATGGCTTTCCCTGAAGTAACCTATGCATTAAGCCGAATTGGTCGAGCAGAAATAGGTGGAGACCCAGAGCCTGTGAATAACATCGAAATTTACATAGGGTTGAAGCCTGTTTCTGAGTGGACCAGTGCATCTAATCGATATGAACTTCAAGGAAAAATGGAGAGATCTTTAGAAGAATTCCCTGGGTTGCTACTCAACTTTTCTCAACCTATTGCGACTCGTGTCGATGAGCTACTATCTGGTGTTAAGGCTCAGTTGGCGATAAAGTTGTTTGGGCCTGAACTTGAGGTACTGGCGGCTAAAGGTCAAGAAATAGAAACAGCAATTAAAAACATTGAAGGTGCAAGGGATGTTGCATTGGAGCAAATTGCTGGTGAAGCGCAATTGGTGATAAGTCCTAACAGGCAAGAACTATCGCGCTTTGGATTGTCTGTGAGTGACATAATGGAGGTTGTGCGTGATGGTATTGGTGGTGTTGAAGCCGGACAAATAATCAATGGTAATGAACGTTATGATATTTACGTTCGCATAGAGGAAGAGTACCGAAGTAACAAAGAAGCTATTGCTGATATTCGGCTTCAATCACCTACTGGTGCTTGGGTGCGACTGGGTGACGTAGCCTCAGTCTCATTTGAGTCAGGCCCACCACAAGTTAGACGCGATGATGTACAACGAAGAGTCGTTATCCAAGCAAATGTACAAAATCGAGATATGGGAAGCGTGGTTGCCGATATCAGAACGGTAATTGCTGAAAAGGTTGACTTACCTTCAGGTTATTCTGTTTCGATTGGCGGCCAGTTCGAAAGTCAAAAACGTGCTCAAAATAGGTTAGCTATAGTTGTACCTTTATCGTTAGCACTAATCGCACTACTACTTTACTTTGCCTTTGGTTCTGTTGGTCAAGCTATGCTGATATTGGTCAACGTGCCGCTTGCTGTAATTGGCGGAGTTTTCTCCTTATATTTATCTGGACAATACTTGTCTGTACCAAGCTCCGTTGGCTTTATTACCTTATTTGGTGTAGCGGTATTGAATGGGGTCGTTATGGTAGAAAGTATCAACCAACGTATTAAAGACGGTCTAGAAGCATCTAAAGCCGTTTTTGAAGGCGCTACTTCAAGATTAAGACCTGTACTTATGACTGCTATAACATCAGCTTTAGGTTTGATACCGATGTTAATGTCTAATGGTGTTGGTGCAGAAATACAGCGCCCCTTAGCGAGTGTTATTGTTGGCGGCTTGGTAACTGCAACACTGTTAACATTATTTGTTTTACCTGTTTTATATCGCTGGTTTTCAGAGAAAAAAATAAAAGAGCTATCCAGATAAAATGACTGTGAACTCTAACCCCACGCTAAAGTCACGTTTAGCGTGGGGTTATTGAGTAGATGAACGAAAAGAAAGATTAGATTTAACAATAAACTAATAGTCATGACTGCTTTGTCGGAATATTTGTCGTTAAACAGGCCAAAGCTAACTTCCGCTTTCGTATCTTTGCAGTCTTAATCTTTATGTGTCTCAAGGTCGGCTTATGGCACAGAGCCGTCCTTCGGCTCTAACTCATTTATGTCCATCGACGATTTATCAATATAACTCACCTTTGCCCCAAAACGTGTTGAGGCGAATGCCTCAAAAGAGCGAAAACCAGTCATTGTAGTTCGAGCAATTTTACTTCGTATTGATATACTAATGTCATGATTAAAGTTGATTTTATGGTTGGACGATGAAAACAATAGGCAAGTTGGCTAAAGAACTTGATATAGGCGTAGAAACTATACGGTTTTATGAGCGGGAAGGCTTGATAAAACAGCCTCAAAAACCTCAAAATGGTTATCGTGTCTATGACGACTCAATCACCAAACAATTACAATTCATCTGTAAGGCCAAAGCACTTGGCTTTACTCTAAAAGAAGTGGCTTCATTGATGTCAATGGATGGCGATTGTGCCAAAGTAGAATCCCTAGGCTTGCTGAAATTGAACGTAATTCAAAATAAGATAGCTGACCTTCAACGCTTAGAAGTCGTCATAAAAGAAATGACTAATTCATGCCGCAACAATAACGATCAATCCCACTGCCCAATAATCGATTCGCTAAAATAGTATTGACTCCGTACCTACCTACGGAGTTCATACTCAAATCATTCAAATAATGTTAGACGTTAAAAATGATTAATAAGATTTTAGATAAAGTTAGCTCAGGTGGTGTTTGGCTTGCGGCTCTTAGTTGTACGGGGTGCTTCCCCGCACTCGGCTCGTTAGCATCAGCATTAGGATTAGGCTTTCTCTCTCACTTTGAGGGAATTGCTGTAAATACCTTGTTACCTATATTTGCAACTCTGGCATTGTTGGTAAATTTGTATAACTGGTATAAAAACCAAAATCATGCGAGAGGTATTCTTGGGGTTATTGGCCCTATAGCGGTTTTGTTAACCCTCTATCCACTATGGCAATACGAATGGAGCACTTATTTGTTTTATGTAGGTATTTGTTTGATGATTGTAATGTCCGTATTTAACATTGTTAAACCTTTGAAGGAGCAAACATGCAAAGTATAGAGTTAAATTCTACCATTACTTGCCCTGAGTGTGGCTTCAGTAAAACTGAAGAAATGCCAACCAACGCTTGCCAGTGGTATTATGAATGTGAATCTTGCAAAGTTCTCCTAAAGCCTTTGAAAGGCGATTGTTGCGTATATTGCTCTTATGGAACAGTGAAATGCCCGCCAATTCAAGAAGGTCAAAGTTGTTGCGATAGCTAAATGACAGTCTATTAATGGCAATGAGAAGGCATAAAAAGAAATAGTGAAATGTCAGCAATCGTATCATTGCAGCCTTTATCACTAAGTCACTCAAGGGCTGCTTTTGGCACAAACCAGAAATAGCTTCCAATGAATTCTGTATTTAAATTTTAGGTTTAAGCTGGGCTCTAATTAATAAATCATAATCTAATTGCAACACCTTGCTTAAATTCAAATTATTCTTAAGTTAACGCAAATTTTCAATTTAACTGGTGCTGGCCTAATAAAGGCTCATATGAGAACCAAATAGCCAACTTATTAAATGGAAACTAAAAAATGTGGCTGTTAAAAGGTTTATACTAACTAAAAAGTAACTACTCTTAGCTATGACTCAGTTTTCTCTTTATAGTCACACAAATCCTCGATTATACAGCTTCCACATTTTGGTTTTCTCGCTGTACACGTATAGCGCCCATGTAAAATAAACCAATGATGGAGGTTAAACATAAACTCTTTTTTATTTGGCGTATTTTTAATTATGGCCTGTTCTGTCTGCTCAACAGTTTTACCTTTAGCGTAACCCGAACGGTTTGCAAGACGTTGGATGTGAGTATCTACTGCTAAAAAGTATCTACCTTCATTATCCTTTAGCCAGCCGAAGGCGGTGTTGAGTACCACATTGGCTGTTTTTCGACCTACGCCGGGTAGGGCTTCTAGGGCTTCGCGGTTTTCAGGTACGATGCTGTCATGTTTATCTACCAATATTTGGCACATTTTATAAACGTTGGCAGCTTTAGAATTAAATAAGCCTATGGTTTTTATATAATCACGGAGTTTATCGTGGCCTATATCTAAAATAGCCTGTGGTGTATTTGCAACAGGGAATAGTTTTCGGGTTGCTTTATTAACACCAACATCAGTGGCTTGCGCTGACAGTGTAACAGCAACAAGTAACTCGAACGGGCTTGAATATTCAAGCTCCGTTTCTGGGTTTGGGTTGTTATCGCGCAAGCGTGTAAGTATTTGGTAGCGTTTTTCTTTATTCATATAACTTAAACGTACTACTTATTTAAAAAGCAGTACGTTTCCCCTTAAGTTAAACTGGTAACACGTGCACGAGGGCCTTTTTCGGCTTCTGGCGGTGCAATTTGTTTTGATTTTATTTGTGCATCAATCACATTTTTAGCGGCTATAAGTAACCCAAGCCCTAAAAATGCGCCAGGTGGTAAAATAGCAAGCAAGAACTGATTGTCAAAGCTAAACACTTCAATGCGTAAACTTTGTGCCCACGGACCCAGTAATAAATCGGCGCTGTCAAATAACGTACCTTGGCCAATGAGTTCTCGCATTGCACCCAGTACAACGAGTACAAGCATAAATCCAAGTCCCATCATTAATCCGTCAAAGGCAGATAAATGAATTGGATTTTTTGAGGCGTACGCTTCGGCGCGGCCTATAATGGCGCAGTTAGTTACAATTAGTGGAATAAATATGCCCAGCGATTGATAAAGTCCAAATGTGTAGGCGTTCATCAGTAATTGAACAATGGTTACAAACCCAGCAATGATCATTACAAAAACGGGAATACGTATATCTTTTGGTACCCAGTTTCGTACAATAGATACACTTACATTTGATCCGATTAATACCAAAAGTGTTGCAAGGCCCAAGCCCAGTGCGTTTGTAACAGTCGATGTCACAGCAAGCAGCGGACAAAGCCCTAAAAGTTGAACAAGAGCAGGGTTGTTTACCCACATCCCTTCTTTGTACAGTGTTTTTAATTCACTCATTGGCTTACCTCTTCACACTGGCTACTTGGGGCTGTAAAAATAGTATCAAACTCATTTTGCGCAAATAATACGGCGTTTTTAACTGAATTTACAACTGCACGAGGCGTAATTGTTGCCCCAGTGAACTGATCAAATTGGCCGTCATCCTTTTTCACAGCCCAGCGGTTATCGTCTTCACTGTGCACCGTTAAGCCTTTGAATGTGGTGATCCATGATGATTTTTTAATTTCTATTTTGTCGCCTAACCCTGGTGTTTCTTCGTGTTTAGTGGTTCGCACACCCGCTACAGTTCCATCGCGTAATATGGCGGTTAAAAGCTTTATATCGCCACTGTAACCGTTTGGTGTTACGTGCCTAACAACAAGGGCGACTGGTTGGTTATTTTTTCGTGCACGGTAGATAACTTGCGAATTATATGGTCCTAGTCGCTCATCTGTAATAACGATACAGTCTTTCGACAAGTCATTGTCGTAGGTATTAGGGTCAAGTACTTCGTGCAATTGTGATGTTAAGTATAGTTGCTCTTGCTCTGCAATTTTATCCGCCGTTAATGCATCAATAGTTGCCACTAGCCCAGTGGTTACAAGGGCAAACGCAGTTAAAATAGCGCCGTTTTTTGCCATAGATGAAACAATCATTTTACTGCTCCATGACCATAAGTACGTGGCTGTGTGTAGTAGTCAATAAGTGGTACTGCAATATTTAGCAATAGTACTGCAAAGGCAACCGCATCAGGAAAACCACCAAAAGTACGAATTAAATAAACAAATAACCCAATTAGTGCGCCGTAAATCAAGCGACCTTTATTTGTGGTTGAGGCCGACACTGGGTCGGTTGCAATAAAAAATGCGCCCATCATAGTTGCGCCACTTAGCAAGTGGAATACAGTACCCGGCTCTGTGCCCGGTGCCGCTATGTAACCAATAGCACTGCATAATGCTAAGCTACCAATAAAACTGACAGGAATATGCCAGTTAATTACTTTTTCTTTTAGTAAATACAACCCGCCAGCTAAAAAACCAAGGTTAACCCACATCCAACCTTGGCCTGCCCATTCGTTAAAAATAGGCTTTTGCATGCTTTCGCTCACTGTTAAACCATGAGCTACATCTGTTTTAATAGTGTCTAGTGGCGTTGCCATTGTAGTGCCATCAATACCTGCACGTACTTGATCTAAGCTATAACCAGTAGAGGTAAAGTCCGTAAAAATAAGCCGTAATTGTTCTATAAAGCCAATAGGGTTACTTGCTAGATCTGTAACAGGTAACCACGCAGTCATTTGCACAGGAAACGATACCAGTAGTAAAACATAAGCTGCCATAGCGGGGTTAAATAGGTTAAAACCTAAGCCACCATAAAGCTGCTTTACAATCACTATGGAAAATAAACAACCAATAATAATAATCCACCACGGTGCAAATGGTGGGATACTCAAGGCAAGTAACACCGCGGTTAACCATGCGCTGCCATCACTTAATGCAGGCCAAACAGGGCGCTTACGTATTAGCATTACTGCTGCTTCAAAAGCAGTGACAGCCACAAAAGCAAGGGCGAGTTGAATAAGTACACCTGTACCAAAAAAGAAAACTTGAGCAATGAGCCCAGGAATACACGCAGCAATAACGGTTAGCATTAATCGTGTTAGCGATTTATGGCTATGATTATGCGGCGAACTGGCCATGGTTAATTTCATGACTGATCATTTCCTTCTTTTTGTAACTTTTTAGCTTTGGCGCGAGCAATAGCGGCGGCCACTGCAGCTTTATTCTTTTCGGCGGCGGTTTGTTCTGGGGTAGCTTCACTTGGCGTTTCAGGCTCAGTTATCGCCACTTGGTCAGTATCTTCATCGCTTTGTGTTTGCTGCGCCTCTTTTGCGGCTTTTTTAGCTTTAGCACGGGCAATCGCAGCCGCTACAGCCGCTTTTTTGTTCTCTGCTGGTGAGTCTGCTTCTGAGCTTTCAGATTTAACATTGTCTGCTTGTTCTACAGTACTGTTCGATTCGTCCAATTGTTCTATTTTATCAGCTTCTTTAGCGGCTTTTTTAGCTTTAGCACGAGCAATTGCAGCGGCTACAGCCGCCTTTTTGTCATCTGCTGGAGAGTCTGTTTGTGACTCTTCAGATTTAACATTACTGGTTGATTTGTCGTTGAGACTTGGCTCATCTGGTTGCTCAGCAGCTTTAGCTGCCTTTTTAGCTTTAGCACGAGCAATTGCGGCGGCTACAGCCGCTTTTTTATCATCAGTAGGCGCTGCTGTATCGGCATCATCTGTATTAGCTTGAGCACCTTGTGCTGCTTTTTTAGCTTTAGCACGAGCAATTGCAGCGGCCACTGCTGATTTTTTATCATCAGCTGGTGCCGTATTGGCATCATCAGGATTAGTTTGAGCACCTTGTGCTTGCGCTGCCTTTTTAGCTTTAGCACGAGCAATTGCGGCGGCTACGGCTGATTTTTGATCATCAGCTGGTGCAGTACTGGCATCATCTGTATTAGTTTGAGCACCTTGTGCTGCCTTTTTAGCTTTAGCACGTGCAATAGCGGCAGCGACTGCGGATTTTTTGTCGTCAGGGGTTGTAGCGTCTTCAGAAAGCTCTTTTTGCTCTTTATATTTGCGAGCTTGCTCTTTGCGCAGTGCACGCTCTTTAGCTACTTCACTATTATCTGGCTCAATCTCTGTATTTTGGCCTTCAAGTTTTTTGGCTTTAGCGCGAGCTATTGCAGCAGCAACGGCTGACTTTTCATTCCCATCGTTCGATTTGTTTTTAACACGGGCAAGGGCATCCGCTACTTTTTGCTTTTCATCATCAGACTTAGCTGGTGCCTTGCGCTTATGACGATTTTTACGCTCTTCTTGTTCACGCTCTAAACGCTCCTTGCGCGCATCAAAGCGTTCTTTTGCTCTATCTGCTTTTATTTTTTCAGCTTGTTGTTCTTTTATTTCAACTTTAGCCACTCGGTAATATTGCACAAGTGGGATTTCGCTTGGGCACACATACGCACAGGCACCACATTCAATACAATCAAACAGGTTATGTTCTTGAAGTTTGTCGTACTCTTTAGATTTTGCAAACCACTGTAATTGTTGCGGTAGTAACGAAGCCGGGCACGCGTCTGCACACGCACTACAGCGTATACAGGCTTTTTCAGGTCCTGGCTCTGCAAGCTCTTTATGATCAGGGGCTAAAATACAGTTAGTTGTTTTAATTACACCAATCCGTACGGTGGGCAATGTAAAGCCCATCATTGGGCCACCCATTACAACACGTTGTTGTGGTACTGGCGAAAACCCTTGGCAGTCGAGCAGGTGTTTGATTTCTGTACCTAATAAAGCCCATACATTACCTGGTTTGTGTATAGTGTTACCCGTTACTGTAACCACTCGCTCTATAAGAGGTTTCCCTTCGTAAACAGCTTGTTGTACGGCATAAAGGGTACCTGTATTGTGCATGAGTACACCAATATCAGCAGGAATTCCCATGCTGGGTACTTCACGATTAGTCAGCAGTTTTATTAGTTGTTTTTCGCCACCTGAGGGATAAACTGTTGGCACGGTTTGAACAATAATTTTGTTGTTATGTTCAGCCGCTTTAGTCATTGCAGCAATAGCTTCTGGCTTATTGTCTTCTATGCCCACAATACACACTGTTGGGTCTAAAAGTTGCTGCATTAATTCGATGCCTTGGACAATTTCAGCAGCGTGCTCACGCATTAGTGTGTCGTCAGCGGTTATATAGGGTTCACATTCCACAGCATTGACAACAAAGAAATCTATTTTTTGTTTTGTATCGGCCTTGATATAAGTTGGAAAACCAGCGCCACCCATGCCACTGATACCCGCTTGATGAATTATATCAACTAACTGCGTATGGCTCAGTGTTTTTGGCTCACTTATTGGGTTAAGTGTGCACCACTCGTCTTTTCCATCAGGCTCAATAACAACACTTAGCTCTGGCAGTGCAGACGGGTGAGCCGAGGGCTTTGGCGCTATTTCTGTAATAACACCCGAACTAGGAGCATGTACTGGTACAGACCAGTTAGCAACGGGTTTAGTTAAGGCTTGACCTTTAAGTACGCGTTGGCCTTTTTCTACAAGTAATTTACCATTAGCGCCAATGTGTTGTTTTAGCGCAACTACAAGTTTGTCAGGTAGTGGAAGGCGAGCAATATTTGCACCGTTAGAAAGTGATTTTTGCTGTGGAGGATGCACGCCGCCAGGAAATTGCCAAACAGTACCTTTTTGTATTTGTTCAAGTAACTTTTCCACTCAAACCTCTAATCTATTTGTGTAACAGGAATAGCATCTAACTGCCATTTCCAGTTTTGTTTTGTTTCAGCAACCGGTAGCATATCAATACAATCTACAGGGCAGGGCTCAACGCATAAATCACAACCTGTGCATTCGTCTATTAAAACAGTATGCATTTGGCGAGTAGCACCTACAATGGCATCTACAGGGCAGGCTTGAATACATTTGGTACAGCCAATACATTCGTCTTCGCGTATGTATGCAACGGTTTTAATTGGCTCGGCTTGCTCTCCACCGGCAAGGGGTTTCTCATCAACGCCCATCAGGCCAGCAAGCTTTTTCATGGTGGCTTCACCACCAGGCGGGCACTTATTAATTTCATCCCCATTGGCAATTGCTTCTGCATAGGGGCGACAGCCTGGGTAACCACATTGACCACATTGCGTTTGCGGTAAAATGGTATCGATTTGTTCAACAATGGGGTTACTTTCTACGCGAAAGCGTATTGCAGCAAAGCCTAAAATTAACCCAAAAACCAGCGCGAGTGAGCCAAGCGCAATTAAGGCATAAAACAAGGTCATATTAAAATTTCACTAATCCGGTAAAACCCATAAACGCCATAGACATAAGGCCGGCGGTTATCATAGCAATAGAGGCACCTTTAAAAGGTGTAGGAACATCAGCAGCAGCAAGGCGTTCGCGCAGCGCTGCAAATAGTACGAGCACTAATGAAAAGCCAACCGCAGCACCAAAACCGTACACTGCTGATTGTAAAAACGAGTGGTCTTCTTTTATATTAAGTAAAGCAACACCTAGTACTGCACAGTTTGTAGTAATAAGTGGTAAAAATATACCCAATAAACGGTAGAGTGTAGGGCTTGTTTTACGTACCACCATTTCTGTAAATTGCACTACAACGGCAATAACTAAAATAAAGCTCATGGTGCGTAAAAATTCTATATCCAAAGGGATTAAAATATACTGATTAACCAAGTAACTAGTTACTGAAGCAAGCGTAAGTACAAAGGTGGTAGCTAAAGACATGCCGATTGCTGTATCAAGTTTTCCTGATACACCCATAAACGGACATAAGCCTAAAAATTGTACTAACACAAAGTTATTAACTAGAACGGTTCCAATCAATAACAATACATATTCAGTCATGCGAGCCTCGCGCTTTTAAAGTCCCGTGTATTATCCTTTTTTCTGCCCTGATTAACAACATGTGCAGTGATTATCATTTAAATAAACATTATTAAATTAACTAACAGTAATAATGATGTAATAGACCTATGAGTTAGACATACTTTTTTCTTTAACATGATGACTTTAATCATACTAATTTAAGGGGGACAGTGATCACCGTAGCGCTAAATAAAGGGGAAGGGCACAAACAAAAAAAGAGCAACGAGTGCTCTTTTTTAAAATAGGGGGTTAAATATCTTTCGGCTTTTCGATGTAGTAGCCTTGAACGCCATCTAAGCACAAGGTTTCTATTATGTGTTTTTCTTCTTGGCTCTCTACACCTTCGGCAAATACACTCACTCCAATCCTGTGTGCTAGATCTACCATTAGACGCATAAAGTATTGATTATTTTTATCGTCTTCTAAACCGCGAGTGTAACTGGCATCCATTTTTATGAAATCGGGTTTTAAATCACGGAAAAACTTGAATGATGTTAAACCGACGCCAAATCGCTCAACGGTAATACGTGCACCTACTCGGTGAACCATATCAATAAAGCGTTTACTGGCTTTAATATTTTGTTGTAAACCAAATTCACTTACTTCGAAAACGAGTTTAGATGCGATATGGGTATCTTTTAATAGGCGACGCTCTAGCCAAATTACAAACTGATCGTTATGTGCACTTGAGGCCGTTACATTTAAGCCAAAGAATTTCTCGGATAAGTTACGGCTTTTCACTTTTTCAAGCGATGAGTCAATAATAAGGCGGTCAATTTCTATTGCCATATCGAGTTTTTCAGCCATGGCTAAAAAAGATGCAGTAGGGAGCATTTGATTATCTTCGGTTTTAAACCTAACCTGTATCTCGGCGTATGCCTTAATGCTTTTACCCAAAGGCATAATATTTTGCATTACTAAATGCACGCGCTTTGATTCAATAACTTCGTTTATTACTTTACGCCAGTTTTGGTTACCAAAGCCTGCGCTTACATTGTTAACTAAATCGGTTTCGCGTTGTACGTGCCATGCATTAGTTTGCTTAGACTGAGCCATACTCATCGCGTTATCAACCACCGAAAGTAGCTCGCCTAATGGTTTACCTTTTTCGTAACCCACTATGCCGGTATTAGCCACAGAGCTTAATTCTTGGTTTTGTTGATATTGAGTAAAGCGGGACTGTAAGTTTTCACCAAAACGCTCAGCTTCTTTAAGCGGTGTATGCGGTAAAATAACAGCAAAGTCAGAGCTGTTTAGTCTAAACAATTGGCTGCCAGTATAAGTGCCGCTCAAGTGTTTAATTATATCAGCAACACCTCTTACGTACTCGTCACCTTTTTGGTAGCCACGGCTTTGATTAATTGCTTGTAACTCACTACAGCGCACCATAGCTAACGAGCCAAACGTACTTTGCTCGCAGTTCTCTATATGCTTTTCATAATACTCAACAAACATATTTCGGTTGCCTAAAGAAGTAATAACGTCTTTATAGGCTTCTTGTTTAATGCTCATTGCTGCATTTTGTATATCTTGACTTTTAGACTTTAAAAAGTGCGATAACCGGTTAAAGCTTGGAACTAAATCTTTCCCCAGCTTTTTGAGACTAGAACCATCGAGTGCAGTTTGTAGATCGTCATCAATTTGGTTTTGATTAATATATATATCAATGATGTCAGATACCGTAGTGCTGATATTTTTGTTCAGCTGGTAAAAAATTGACTTAAGTAAGATGATAGGAATGATCACCAACACCGCTGATATAAGTATTACTATGAAGAGGGCCGTTTGTAGCTGCGAAGCTAGTTGTTGAATGTTTAGCGTAAATTCTACTTTTACATCTGCTGCATCGTTGACAGCAAATTGAGGACGTATAGAGTTAAATTGAGACTGAATAAACTCGGCGAATGCTGGCAACTCTTCAGACGAACTAACACTAAAAACTTCCGCGCCTTGATAATCTCTAAGCGTGAAGTTTGAAAAGGTATTGCCGTTTGCAATTGATTTTTTTAAATTTTCTGCAGAAATATCGTCTATAGACAGCTCATTTATATACTTACTAACGGTTACTTGAGCACTTTTTTGTGCTTCGCTCACCGCGTTATCAAAGCCCACTGAAATGAAGTAGCTTCCTGCTGCAACACACAATAACCAAGATATTATTTGTATTAAAATAAGTTTTTTAAATCCAGCCATTTTTTCAATCTTTTTGATATTACAGAGGAAAGGAATCAAGTCCTTGATTATTTAACTAAATGCAACATTTATTAGTTTTTTTTCAATGTTTTAGTTCTAGAGTAGAAGGGTAGTGGAAATAGTAGTAAATGTCTATGGAATTGTTGAGAATTGGCTCCCCCTCCCCGACTCGAACGGGGGACCTGCGGATTAACAGTCCGTCGCTCTAACCAACTGAGCTAAGGGGGAACTAAATTTTGACTTGTATGATATTGGCTCCCCCTCCCCGACTCGAACGGGGGACCTGCGGATTAACAGTCCGTCGCTCTAACCAACTGAGCTAAGGGGGAACTACATCATATACATAAACTTGGCTCCCCCTCCCCGACTCGAACGGGGGACCTGCGGATTAACAGTCCGTCGCTCTAACCAACTGAGCTAAGGGGGAATCGTTTATGGTTAAAAAGCTTGGCTCCCCCTCCCCGACTCGAACGGGGGACCTGCGGATTAACAGTCCGTCGCTCTAACCAACTGAGCTAAGGGGGAAGCGTCTTGCCTTTCAACGGGGCGAAATATTAATGACCGCGCTGCAAAGTGTCAACATATAAAAGTCATAAATTAAAAAAAGAGGTTTATTCGTTGTTTTTATGTGCAATCTGCGTGTTTTATAGCTTTATTTGAAACCATTTATTGGCCTTTCAATAAAACCATCAGTAGTAAATTAGCGCTAAGTGATCGTTTGCTATAGCCAATTGAGTAAATAAAATACGACTTTGAAATGATTTGGTCTGTGTAAAACACAAAATTTAAAAGTACTGACTCTTCGTTTTAGCTATTTATACTCAAAAACCTGACGTTAGGGTATTTTTAATCCTAAGTAATAAAATCTAAAGCGTATGCTTTTTAAACGTTTGTAATTTTAGCACCTAACCATATACGCAAGTAAAAGCAAAGGTGCTCATAAATAATACAATCAATAACTTGCAATTATAAATGCTAAAAACAGGTTAGCTTAATAATCACATTGCAAATAAAATTTACTAACCTGATGAAATAGGTTTGCAAAGGTTATAAACAATATAAAAGCAAATCTCATCACTTTTTAAGTTAGTAGTAAAAATGTATCTCTCTTAAACCCTTTATAAATGCGGGGTCCAATGAGTTATCCACGGTTTCTGTGGATAACTCTGTTTATGAAACTTTAAGAACATCAGCAGCACCAGTAATTTAGAGTGCTACAACGATTTCAAGCTTTTAAATCATTATTTTTATTTTATTTAAAAACAATGGCTTAAGGTTTTTGTTTTATTGTGTGTGATACGATGAGTGGAATTTTTCGTTACGATAAATCAAAAAGGAAGTTTGTGCAAAAAAGCATCAGGTAACGCGTGTGTTTTGTAATAAAAGTAACAATTATGTGTCTTAATTGTTTTTTGGCGCGTTAACCCGCTGTTTTAACAAAACCGTTTAAAAAGCAACGTTTACTTCAAGGGCGCATTTTAAGCGGTTTTCTTGCATTAAATCTATTGATAAATCCGTGGCTTGAATTGCCCTGATGCTTTAAAATGATCAACTCAGTAAAAGAGGCTATTTATTTCATGCGCGTAACACAAAATACCAAGACTCGCCCAGATTTACTAAACGATCCCATCTTGCCCACGTTGAAAACCATGACTGTTCCAATGATTTTTGGCATGATCATGTTAATGATGTTTAATATTGTTGATACCTTTTTTATTAGTTTGTTAGGTACTGAGCCCCTTGCGGCAGTGAGCTTTACATTCCCTGTTACATTTACAGTCATTAGTTTGGCTATAGGGTTAGGAATAGGTACTTCAGCTGTCATTGCAAAAGCATTAGGCAGTAACAAAATAGATGAAGCCCGATTTGATGCCAGCATCTCTATAATGGTGGCTGTTGTATTGGTGCTTGCGTTATCGCTTATTGGTTATCTACTTATTGACCCTGTATTTACATTATTGGGGGCAGGACAGCAGGTGCTTCCGTTAATTCATGACTACATGAATATTTGGTTTATTGGCAGTGTATTTTTGATCACACCAATGATTGGCAACTCCGTATTACGTGCCAGTGGCGATACTAAAACGCCAAGTATTGTAATGGGAGGGGCTGGGCTAATAAATGCAATACTTGACCCAATGCTGATATTTGGTTTTGGCCCTATACCTGCTATGGGTATTCAAGGAGCTGCGATTGCAAGTGTAATAGCTTGGGCTGTAGCAGTTGTGATTATTTTATATATATTAACTGTAAAAAAGCGACTACTTAGCTTAAAAGCAGGCTCACAAACGGTTGTGGGGGCAATCCGAAAAATCTTAAAAATAGGTGTGCCGGCTGCAGGTGCTAATATGCTCACGCCTGTTGCAATGGCAGTTATGACTGCACTTGTTGCTAATCATGGCCCTGAGGCTGTTGCCGCGTTTGGTGTTGGTAGCAGAATAGAGTCTATTGCAAGTATTTTAGTGCTTGCCTTATCAATGACACTCCCTCCATTTGTTAGTCAAAATTTTGGGGCTGGAAAGTTATGTAGAGTGAAAGATGCATACATAGGTACCTTGAAGTTCGTCATGGTTTGGCAGTTCATAATTTATATTTTACTGATTATTTTTTCTGGCGTTATAAGTCAGTTATTTGGTAAAGAGCAAGCGGTAATAGATGTAATTAAACTTTTTATTTATATCATTCCACTTAGTTATGGCCTGCAAGGTGTGATCATATTATCAAACTCATCGTTTAATGCTTTGCATAAACCAATGAACGCGCTGTTTTTAAGTATTATTCGGTTGTTTGTTTTCTATGTTCCGTTTGCTTATTTAGGTAGTCATTTTGCAGGGTTAACGGGATTATTTATAGGTGCTGCTGTCGGTAATTTATTTACCGCATTGGTAGCGTATAAATGGTTTATAAAAGAGCTTGAGTCTTTGAGCAGTCAGTCGTTACAGGAGTGCAATAGTTGAGTGATCATTTTCAGTTAAAATCACAGTTTAAACCAGCAGGGGATCAACCCACCGCAATAAAGCAGTTGTGCGAAGGTTTAGAGGCCGGGCTTGCTCATCAAACATTGTTAGGGGCTACAGGTACGGGTAAAACCTTCACCATGGCTAATATTATTAGCGACTTAAATCGCCCAACAATTATTATGGCCCACAATAAAACGTTGGCTGCGCAGCTTTATGGTGAAATGAAAGAGTTTTTTCCTAAAAATGCCGTTGAATATTTTGTTTCTTATTACGACTATTACCAACCAGAGGCCTATGTTGTATCGAGCGATACGTTTATCGAAAAAGATGCTTCAATAAATGAGCACATAGAACAAATGCGTTTAAGTGCTACTAAAGCACTTCTTGAACGCCGCGATACCATTATTGTTGCATCGGTTTCAGCTATTTATGGTTTGGGTGACCCCCAGTCATACATGAAAATGATGTTGCTTTTAAAAGTAGGCGAAAAAGTTGACCAGCGTGACATGCTTCGCCGCTTAGCCGAAATACAATATACCCGTAACGACATAGAGTTTAGCCGAGGTACTTACCGAGTTCGCGGCGAAGTGGTCGACATATTCCCGGCAGAGTCAGAAACATACGCAGTGCGGGTAGAAATGTTTGACGACGAAATAGAGCGCTTGAGTATTTTTGATCCGCTGACAGGTGCTGTTGAAAAACATATTGTGCGTGCCACTATTTATCCTAAAACGCACTATGTAACTCCGCGAGAAAAAATTCTAGGCGCAATCGAAAATATTAAAATAGAACTAAAAGATAGAAGAGCTCAATTACTCAGTGCCAATAAATTGGTAGAAGAGCAGCGTATTGCGCAGCGCACTCAGTACGATATAGAAATGATGACCGAGTTGGGTTATTGCTCGGGAATAGAAAACTACAGTCGATATTTATCGGGGCGAACCCCTGGCGATCCGCCACCAACATTGCTTGATTACCTGCCTGATGACGCATTAATGATTATTGATGAATCCCATGTAACGGTGTCGCAAATTGGCGCTATGTATAAAGGCGACAGAAGCCGTAAAGAAAACCTTGTAGAATATGGTTTTAGAATGCCCTCAGCCATGGATAATCGCCCACTTAGGTTTGAAGAGTTTGAAGCCATTGCTCCGCAAACCATTTATGTATCGGCAACGCCTGGTGACTTTGAAATGGAGCGCAGTGGCGGGGAAGTTGCAGAGCAAATTATTCGTCCAACAGGACTTTTAGACCCGCTTATAGAAGTAAGGCCTGTTGGCGATCAAGTTGATGATTTATTATCAGAAATATACCAATGTGTTGAAAAAGGTGAGCGCGTATTAGTGACTACGCTTACTAAACGTATGTCTGAAGATTTAACCGACTACCTAAGTGAACACGGCGTAAAAGTACGTTATTTGCATTCAGACATAGATACTGTAGAGCGCGTAGAGATAATTCGTGATTTACGCGCAGGGGTGTTTGACGTGCTAGTAGGCATTAACTTACTAAGAGAAGGTTTGGATATGCCTGAAGTGGCGCTGGTTGCGATACTGGATGCCGACAAAGAAGGCTTTTTACGTTCAACGCGCTCGCTTATTCAAACTATTGGTCGTGCCGCGCGTCACCTAGATGGCCGTGCTATTTTATATGGCGATAAAGTGACTAAATCTATGGCAAAAGCGATAGATGAAACAAGCCGCAGGCGCGAAATTCAACATCAATACAATATAGATAACGGCATAGAGCCACGTGCTTTAGCCAAAAAGATTCTTGATGTGATGGATGTAGGTGAAGAAGCTGGCCCTAAAGATAACCTACAACTTATTCGTAAAGAGTCTAAAAAGGTGCTTAGCGCGAAAGAAATTGCAGCGCAAATCAAGCAGCTTGAAACTAAAATGCACGCGTATGCGAGTAATTTAGAATTTGAAAAGGCGGGCTCTGTGCGCGACGAAATACACGAACTACAACAACAGTTGATTAATTAAAAAATGACTATAAATTTTACGCCTCTTATCACGGCACTTGAGAGTGCCCCTATTTTAAATAACGAACTGTGTCGTGTTTTTCACGGGCGAGGCCATAGTATTGAGGCATTAAGCCACTTAAATTTAGATTTTTACCCGCCAAGCTTATTTTTAGTCTCTTACGATGAAATAGACGACAACACGCTTAATCAGCTAACCGAAACACTTTGGCAGTGGGCGCAAGCGCATTACCCAGAGTTAATTACCTCGCTTGTTTATCAGCAGCGCGCAGGTGTACAAAGCCAAAATACCGTTATGTTTGGAGCGCTTCCTAACCCGCATACAGTAACCGAAAACGGAATTCGCTTTTTAGTTGATTTGCAAAGCCGCCAAAATACGGGGATTTTTCCAGATATGCGAAGCGGCCGTGAGTTTGTAATGGCGAATAGTAAGCATGGCAAAGTACTTAATTTATTTTCGTACACGTGCGGCTTTTCGTTAGCAGCAATGCAGGGCGGCGCTGATCACGTAATGAATATGGATATGAGCAAAGGAGTACTCAAAGTAGGTAAGCAAAACCATCAGTTAAATGGCTTTGACAAAGGCGTGAGTTACTTACCTCACGATATTTTAAAGTCGTTTGGTAAATTAAAAAAAGCGGCCCCGTTTGATCTAATTATTGTTGATCCACCAAGTTTTCAAAAAGGTAGCTTTATTTTAACTAAAGATTACCAAAAAGTGCTTCGTAGGCTCCCTGAGTTACTTAATCAAACAACTAAATTACTCTTATGCGCTAATAGCCCCGAGCTAACTGAGGATGCATTTAAAGCACTTATTGCTGAGCACACACAAGGTGCGATTGAATTTGTAGCGCGCCTTGCACCTACCGCACGCTTTATTGAAATAGACAGTGATAAAAGTTTAAAAGCGCTTGTCTATAAAATGTCACATTCGCCTGATTAAATGAAGCTCAGTAAACGACTGGCTGCGATTGATGCGCTGATCACTCGCCAGCAAAACACTATTTGGGATTGCTGCTGCGATCATGGCTATTTGGGAATGGCTTTGTTAAAGCGCTCAGCTGCGGATAAGGTCATATTTGTTGATATTTTATCCAATGTCATGGCCGACCTTGAGGCAACGCTTACACGTAACAAAAAACTAAGGACGCCTGGTGATAAAAAGCCTGAATGGCAGGTCTTGTGTCAGGACGTTGGAAGTATAAAGCTTGATGATGTAGTAAATCAGGTAGTGGTTATAGCGGGTATAGGTGGTGAACTAGCGCTGCGTTTAGTGCAGCAAATAATAGCTAACAACTCGCCAGAGTCTGTAAAGCATGTGCGATTTATTTTATGCCCAATTCACCACACCTATTTACTGCGCAGTGGTTTACACACGCTTAATTTGGGTTTGCATAGTGAGCACATCATAAGCGATAAAAACCGTATATACGAACTCATAGAGGTTAGCTTTAAAAGCAACCAAACGGTAAGTAAAACAGGTGATGCCATGTGGGACTTAAATAATAAACAGCATACGGCTTACATTCAACGACTGTTAAATCATTATAATAAAATGCTCAATAAAGATGAGCTTTATTATCAAAAAGTTATAAGCGACTATCAAAGTCTATACGATAGTTAAAAAAGCCCAATTTTGTCGGGCGGCTGTGATCTAATTACATAGCAAAACACGTAATGTAAGCACAGTTAATATCTTGCCCAGTGCGAGTTTATTTGGTTTATTTATGTCAGATAAAAATAGTCACCTAAATACGTTACTCAGTAACGACAAAAAATGGCAACATAGCTACGAGCAGCCAATTCCCTATGCGCCGCTTGTGCAATTAGCTAATAATAATTGGGTCGTTCCACAGCATTTTTTACGTTACAAGCATACACTTAAAAGTGTAAATGAAGTGCTCGAAAGCATAGAGTTTTCGGCGCACTTTAGAGTTCTTGCTGCACAAAAAGGCGATGAAATATACCTACAAGTTGCAGTACTAAGCCCTGACAACTACAAAAAAAGTGGCCATCAAAATGCCGATAAAGCAAAAAAATTGCTATTTGGTAGGCGCTGGATAGTAGAAGAAAACTTACCGACCTCAGAACTTATTCAAACTGCTTTTTTAGCTTTAAAAGTAGCGCGTGAGCACGAAGTGAGAGAGTTGTTTCAGTTAAAACAAAATGGTGCAATTAGCACACCGTTTAATAATCATCACGACTTACCTGTCATGGCGCAAAACCCTGAACTAGTCATACAAGCTCGGCATAATGATGACATTAATGATTTAATCAGCCGTATTGTTTTTGCTGACTCGACTGTTGAGCTTACCAGCCATCAAGTTATAAACGAGCAGCAACACTTGTATACAGTAAAGCTTCATTGCGACAACGCTCAGCTTAATGAATTTAATAACAAAACAATTGCGTTTTTAACTACGGGTTCGTCTACTAACCACTTTTTACATGGTTTTATTACAGCCTTAGTTAATACTAGCAACGACTACGTAAATGAGCAGTTTAAGTATCAAGGTTTTGCCCGCTTTAGTAAAAGTGTGGCGGTAGAAAGTATTGGTAAGTTAAGCATTGCAATGCGCTCACCAAATACAGTTGATTTGTGCTCAATGGGTAAGCAAGAAGCTAATCAATTAAACTTCGAAATAGACAGCGGGCGAGCACCTCAGGGGTGTGGACAAGCTATAGGTGGGTTTCTAGCAGCCCATGGAATAGAGCAACCAGAAAATGCCCATTTATACCCAAACTACCTTTAAGGGCCTTAGTGAACAAGTAAGCGTTTAACAACGCTTACAGTTTGTTTATTTCTTGCTTAACGTTAAAGCTTGAGTCGGTCACAATGGCTTCGAGTGTTTGTACACGTTCTTTTAGTGCAACCACTTCTGCTTTTGTTTCAGCAAGTTGTTTATGAGCATCGCTATTGTTGTTTTGCATTTTATGTTTAAACTCTAAATGCTTTTTATACATATCGTAAACCACACCCGAACCCACAGATATAAGCACGATAAGTACAATCATCGTAGTACCAGACATAACTATATTCCTTTTATATTTTTATTTTTAAAGTATACGCTTTCTTCCATTTAGATAAAGCTGACAATTGTAACTTTATTTGTAAAGGGCGATGATTTGAAATCAATCAATTAACACAGTGGCTATATACATGTAAATCAGTGCTTTTTATCTGGTGTTCATACTTTATACAGTAACAGGGTTGTTTAATGTCAAATCAATCGCCATATAGTTACTAACACACTATTTTATAAACTAATTTTATCAGAGAGTTATTATGCTAAATAATAAAATACCTCCCGTTATAGTTGTTCTATTTTTTGCAGGCATTATGGCGCTTATAGCGCATTACAGTGTTATTGACTTTACTGTATTTGTTGCCTACTTGGCGGCAAGTTTAGTTATTATTGGTTGTGCAAGCTGTGTTGCGGGTGTTGTGAGCTTTAAGCTAGCCAAAACCACAGTAAACCCCAATAAACCAGAACAGGCATCAAAATTAGTTACCAGCGGTATTTACCGAATTTCACGTAATCCCATGTATTTAGGATTTGCATTTATTTTAGCTGGGTGGGGTGTGTGGTTAAGCTCTGTTTGGGCAATGTTAGGTGTTATTGGGTTTATTGGCTATTTAACGTTGTTTCAAATAATGCCAGAAGAACGTGCGCTTACTAAATTATTTGGTGATGAATTTACTATCTATAAAGCTCGCGTAAGGCGCTGGCTATAGAGTCTGAAATGCCGTGTAATTAATTTACTATGCAATAAAAAAGGCTATGTAACATAGCCTTTCTCTTTTATTTATGTGTTGCTTATTCGTATTCTAACGGATCTGTAATATTGTTTAGTGCAAATGCTTCTAAACGTTCTTGGCACGCACCACACTTACCACAGGCCTTTTCACGGCCGTTGTAACATGTCCATGTTTGGCTGTAATCTAAACCCATTTTTATACCGTCAGTTAAAATATCAATTTTGGTGTTATTCAAATACGGGCTAAAAATTTCTACTGCATCGTAGTTTGCAATACGACATACATCATCCATTTTCTTCACAAACTCAGGGCGGCAGTCGGGGTAAATAGCATGATCCCCAGAATGAGCACCGTAATAAACTTGGCTTGCTTTTAGTGATACCGCATAACCAACAGCCAAAGAAAGTAAAATCATATTTCGATTTGGCACTATTGTGCTTTTCATACTTTCTTCTTCGTAGTGGCCTTCTGGTACATCAATGTTATCGGTTAATGATGAGCCACCAATAAGCTGATTAATAGCTGAAATATCAACTATTTTGTGTGGAACATTAAGCTTTTCACATACTTGCGCAGCAACTTTAAGCTCTTTTACATGACGCTGACCATAGTCAAACGAAAGGGCATATACATCATGGCCTTGTTGCAGGGCTTTATTTAATACGGTAAATGAGTCCATACCGCCGGAATAAATAACAACTACTTTTTGCGTCATATCTGTTTTGCTCTTAGTTTTAATAGAGGTTTATATCAGGGCGCGATATACTACACGGCCGCAGCTTAAATAACAATTTTTGCACAGCGCTTTTTCGTCTTTAATAGTAGCAATTTGGCTACTAGGTAGTAAGTGAGATCTCTTTTGTACAAAATTAATGAAGTGTTTGAAACCATTCAAGGTGAAGCAAGCTTTACTGGCACACCCTCAATATTTTTACGCCTGCAAGGTTGCCCTGTAGGGTGTTCGTGGTGCGACACAAAACAAACATGGGATGTAGACAACGTATACAAAGTGTCTCTTGACGAAACCGTAGAGAAAAAAGCCGACTCAGATCATTGGGCCGATGCCAGCGCCGAGCAAGTACTTGAGCTGTTTAAATCACGTGGCTATACCGCAAAGCACGTAGTAATTACTGGCGGCGAGCCGTGTATGTACGATTTAAACCCAGTTTGTAAGCTATTGCACGATAATGGCTTTACCACACAAATAGAAACCAGCGGCACGTTTGAAATACTTGCCCCTGAGCAAACATGGGTTACTGTATCGCCTAAAATAAACATGCGCGGCGGTTATGAAGTACTTACCAGCGCCATGAAACGCGCCAACGAGATAAAGCACCCAGTAGCGATGCAAAAGCACGTAGAAGAGCTTGAAGAATTATTTGCTAAAACAGGCGTTAACCCCAAGCTTGTTTATTTGCAGCCAATTAGCCAAAAGGTATCTGCAACCAAATTAGCAATCGATACCTGTATTGCAAAAAACTGGCGCCTATCAATACAAGTACACAAGTATTTAGGAATTAGTTAAAGCGCAAAGGCGGCTTTAAGTGCTTAGCTGTATGCGATAAGCTGCTCTGCGTTAAGTTATATTCTGTATATAAAAGGTTGGGTTGAGTTAAACGAAACCCAACACAGCAACTTCAATGCTCACTCTTTCCAAGCACTCTTTATATCAAGCTCTAACAAGCTTATTTAAACACGTAGGTCGGATAAGCAAAGCGCCATTCGACAATGTTAGTTAATTTCTTCCCTGCAGTGATAGCAATTATTTGTTGGCAGGCGATAGCTAGTAGCTGATTGCATTACCTGGTTTTTCTTACACTTTGGGCAGAAGTAATTAATAACATTCACAATTAGTACGATTGCAAAAATAATACCGCCAATATAAAACGGGTTTGCATAAAACTGATTACTTGCCGGCGAAAACTGAAACCCAATAATACATGTGATTAAAGCCACTAAATACGCTTTAAACCTAACTGCCTTTTTCAAATTTAAATCCTTATATTTAGTTTTTTATGCTCAATATATCAATAGACTATACCATGAAAGATGGTGAGTACTAGATTAAAGTGCACTTTAAGGGGAGCTTTTGACTAAGTATTTTTTATCCAGCCAATACTTAGTATATATCGGTTACCTTTTTCTACCTTTGATACTTGGTGCCTGCTGATATCAGGGCGAAATAACTTGATCCTTTCTGTTTCAAATATGAGGCTAGAGCAAATAAACTCTCCGCCTATATCCGCTTTTTTTAACACAATATTTAGTCTGTAATGCTGACCATCCTTAACAAGATCAGTGTGCGGTGGTATTTCACTTCCTTTTGGGAACTTTAATAAATACACATCAAACTTTATGGGCCAAAATGCACCACAAAGCAGCATTTTATCATAGCCCGATTTTTGCCTGCCTCGTGACCACCGAAATAGCTTTTTTACAAAAGACATACACACTCCTTGATTTAGAGACTTTAAATCGCGCTTTTAACGGTTGCTTAAAGCATTATGCACATTGAATATGAGCACTTTAGGGCTTATAAATTATCCAGCACCATTTGTTTTATTTTATGAGCTTTTACGAAGTGATCTAACTGATGAGTTTGAATCCACCAAGTAGCAGCTTCTATTAAAAGTTCAGGATTGTTGTTTTTATTAGCAAAAAAAGCATAGAAAGACAGACCTACATTATCACCTTTACTGGCAATTTTTTTATCACATACTTCAATTATTTTAGTTCTTAATTCTTGTCTCATAAATAAGTAAACTAATAAAGCTTATTGTTGAAAACAAAAAGGAACAAACTTTAACTTTAAATTCAAAACGAGCAGTTGTTTATTTATTTTTCGAAGATGCTTTATTTAACCACGTTATTTAGTAAATAACATAAAAAAGCGCTGCTCTAGGGCAACGCTTTATGTATTTTTTTGGTCGTAGTTAGCGAGCTTATTCTGCCGCCAAATAATCAAGCACCACTTGGTGATGATCTTTGGTCTTAAACTTATCAAATAGGTGTTTAATTTTACCGTCTTGGCCTACTAAAAATGTAAGGCGGTGAATACCGTCGTACTCTTTACCCATAAATTTTTTGTAGCCCCATACACCAAATGCTTCTGCAATGGCGTGATCTTCATCGGCGAGTAAATCAAAGTTAAGCTCTTTTTTAGTTTCAAAGTTTTTAAGGCGCTTAATTGGATCTGGGCTGATGCCTACAACACGGGTGTTAAATTTAGCAAGCTCGGCTTGTTGGTCGCGCAGATTTTCTGCTTGTACGGTACAACCAGGTGTAGACGCTTTAGGGTAAAAGTACACAAGTACTTGTTGCTCTTTTAACAATTCACTTAATGTGATTGTTTCGTCGTTTTGGTTTTGTAAGCTAAAAGCAGGTGCTGTATCACCAGCTTGTAATGGACTAATTGTGTTCATGCTATTTCCTTAACGAATGCGTTTAAAAATATAATCTACGTTTAGGGTATGAGAAAGGCTCTCAAAACTAATTTTAAATTTATCTATGTCTACATCTATGGGGATATTAAATTCTACTTCACAGCGCATTTTAGTGTCAGTTTTTTCATTAAACGTATCTGACTTTAAAGAACAAATGCTGATGTGGTTATCGGCAAAAAAGCGTGTCACTTTGCTTAGCGTACCAGGGGTATCTATACCCGTGTATTCTAATGTGTAACCGGCACAAAACTCGCTAGGAGTATGGCTGGTTGTGCGTTTCATCATGGTTAACAAGCCAAGTTCCATTGCTTTGGTTGGTAACACATGTTCAATTCGGCTTATGGCCGACATATCACCCTGCAATAACATTATAAAGGTAAACTCGCAGCCTAAAATGGCAATGCGGCTGTCAATAATATTGCAGTGACAGTCGCTGACTAATTGCGTCAGTTCACTGACAATACCTGGCCTGTCTTCGCCGATAGCAGTTAACACAATTTGATGATTTGAAAATGCAGTCATGGGTTAAAATACCTAAGTTACAAGGGTTATAACAACGCAATGGATAACACTACTAAATACACTCGAGGACTTGCTCGGCGGCGAAGTTTAACACAAAACAGTGTGTAAACTACAATGCGGGCTAATTAAGCGTGTTTAAAGTACGGTGTTTCTTGTTTTTACTAGCACAGGAAAGTACCATAGTTAAAATTTGCTTATTTGCCCTTAGTTTTTTCTAAGTTGAGGTGCTGAACTTTATTGTAATTAAGCAGCCAAATAAAAATGTAAAGTTAATATTGATTTTACACTGAACCAAATCGGCATAACCCACTCATATATTTGTTAAAACAATTAAAGGGTATGCTAAGGAGAATTATCTGTGCAGTATTGGATCCCAAAAGCACTTGCAGTAAGTGTATTGGTAAGTTTATCAGGGTGTAGTGTATTTGTTAACGATGCGCATAATGAACGTAATTACCGCGCGTATGAGCCAGTAAAAGCGCCAGCGTCTTTATCTCAGCCGGCTCAAGATCCAGTTTATAAAATGGAAGTAGGTCAATATAATAATAATCCAGACGCAACCAATTATCGTCCACCAGCTCAAGTACTCACTGTAGCAAAAGGCAGCTGGGTCGAAGAGGCTGATAATTTAGCACGCGTATATTTTGATAAAAACGATGGCATTGTTGATTTAGATGACTTTATTTGGGATTCAATTAAAGCTGTTTTAGCTGAAAATAACACCGCTACTACCAAAGAAGATAAGCTACTTGGCATTATTGAAACCGATTGGTACGCAATTATTAAAACCGAAGAAAGCTGGTTGTGGGGCGATGAAAAAAACGATGACCTGCAACGTTTTAGATTTTCTATTGAAAAAAAATCGCATGAACGTACAGCCTCTTTACGTGCTGAGTTAATAGATTTTAAAGGTGATACAACACTTACAGACTTGCTTAAACAGCAATTAGAAGTGCGTGCACTTAACCAAGTTATTACTGAATTTGATTTCCGCTATCGCCAGCTTGAAGTTGATATGCGCAAGCGCCAAGGTATTATTTCTTTAGAAATGGGCTTTGACAATAAAGGTAATGCAGCGTTGGTTACTGAGCAATCTTACGATGCGGTATTTGATCGTTTTTCAGGCTTTTTAGAGCGTTTGTCGTTTACTATTGTTGAAATAAACCAAGATACAGGTTTAATTACAGCTGACTATAAAGCACCAGAAAGCAGTATGTGGGATTCGATTTGGGGCGACGATGTTGCGCAATTACCAATAGATGAAGGCCAATACCAAATTTTAGTGAGTAAAACTAAGCAAGGTGGCACAAGCTTAACTTGGATGGACGATAAAGGCGAAACGCTAGAGCCAGGTACCATGAATGGTTTGCAGCAAGCACTAGAAGCAGCACTTATTAAGCGCGGCATTAAAATATAAATAATTATACTTTTTACCACAAAAAGAGCGCTTAGCTCTTTTTGTGGTTTTTATAGGTTAAAAATATGTCTCAGTTATCAACTTCACCTCAGTACGATTGGCGTACTTGGTTTGCGTTCCTTGTGCCTTCGCTAATTGGTGTGTTTTTGTTTATGACGCCGGTGTCGAGCGGTGAAGCAATGACCATTCCTATTGCAATGATGGCCAAAGCCATGCAAGTATTTTTTGCAGATACAGCACAAGCCATTATTACTGCCATAATTTGTATAACGGGTGCGTTTTCACTCATTGTAAGTGTTTTTAAGCCTCAAGTGATTTGCAAAGTACCACTGTTAAACCACTTATTTAATGTTAGTTGGATTTGGTTGCTTACGCGTTTATTTGGTACTGCATTTGTATTAATGACCTTTTTAGGCGTGGGGCCGCATGCGATAACGTCTGAAAATACAGGGGCACTCGTGTTAAACGACTTACTTCCTGTGTTGTTTTCGGTATTTATACTGGCAGGACTTTTACTTCCTTTGTTACTTAACTTTGGGTTGCTTGAGTTGGTAGGTACGTTATTAACTAAAGTAATGCGCCCGTTATTTGGCGTTCCAGGGCGAAGTGCCGTTAACTGTGTGGCATCGTGGTTAGGTGATGGCAGTGTGGGAATATTAATGACTGCGCGCCAGTACGAGGATAAATACTACACACAACGCGAAGCCGCTGTTATTGGTACTACATTTTCTGCTGTTTCAATTACGTTTTGTTTAGTGGTTATTGGCCAAGTAAAGCTTGAGTATTTATTCGCTCCGTTTTATTTAACGGTGTGCTTGGCAGGTATTACTGCCGCTATTATTGTGCCGCGCTTGCCACCGCTTAGGTTTAAAAAAGATTTACTTATTGATGGCTCAGAGCCTGACGCAAACGCAGAGCTGGTGCCTGAAGGTAAATCATTAGTGGGTCATTCTTTAGATATAGCGCTGGCCAAGGCAGATAAATCGCCGGGTGTAGTGGGGACATTAAAAGAAGGCGTACACAACGCACTTGATATGGTATTTGCTGTATTACCTGTTGTTATGGCAGTGGGTACATTTGCATTAATCATTGCAGAATATACGCCGCTATTTCAATATTTAGGTATGCCGTTTATTCCATTTTTAGAATTGTTGCAAGTGCCTGAAGCTGAGGCTGCAGCACAAACAATCATGGTTGGTTTTGCCGATATGTTTATCCCTTCAATCCTTGCAGCTGGGACTATTGAGAGTGATGTAACACGCTTTATCATTGCCGCGATGAGTGTGACTCAGCTTATTTATATGTCTGAAGTGGGGGCGCTGCTGTTAGGAAGCAAAATCCCAGTAAACATTGTTGAGCTGTTTGTAATATTTATTCTCAGAACACTTATAACATTGCCGATTATTTCGTTAATGGCACATTGGCTTGTTGGTTAAGCTTATTTTTTAAATTAAAAGCCCTGATTTATCAGGGCTTTTTTGTGTCTTGTTTGTTTTTTAAGTGCGAGTCTGACTTTTTAAATTCCATATTAGCACTGTGTTTTATTAAGGCAATATTTCCTATTACAACACCAAATACCATCACCACAATGAGGATTACTTGCCATGTTTGCATTTTAATTTCTCAGTTTTTGTTTGCTGATTATTTTACGTTTTTAAATAGTAATTACCAGCAAACAAATCAGAGCGTATTAAAATCGCTTGGCAACCGATAAGGTCATAAAATCAAGGCCTGGATTGGGCTTTTGAAACCCCGCATTAGAATAATGAATAATTCGCAAAGCAATGTTTGTATCGCCTAAGTCGGCAACGAGTCCAATACGATCTTCAAATTGATAATGGCTACTTAAATTTTTACCACCAAACTGTGTTTCGTCAATAAGTGAAACACCAATGCCTGCTTCAACATAAAACGGGGTGTTATTAAAACTAAATGCTGGAAACTGCAATACAGGCGATACCGCTAATACCAAGTTGGATTGTGAGTGGTGGCTATGCGCAAATTCCCACAGGTTTACACTGGTTTCGATATAAAAGCGGGTATCTCCAACTAAGTTTTGCATTTTTGGCATATGGTATTGATAAGCTAATTTTATTCCATTTATATTACCCGTGCCTTTAAGTACGTCGACTGCGTAGCCATGGTTTGATTGCGCTAATGCTGTGGTATTAATAAAAAGTGAGGCGATTAATAAAATAAGTATTCTAAAAAAGGATTTCATAGCTGCTCGCTGATAGTTGGTTTATCGAAAAAACAAATGATGAGGGTGGGGAGGTTATAAATTCAAGGCGAGCGAAAATGGGGATGTATACGGTGTGTTAATAGGTTTTATTAACTTATTGAAATTTAATTACTTAATCTATTGGTGCTTTTTGGGCATTAATAAGTTGCTTATTTGTGCCTTTTTTATTGCGTATTAATGACGTAAATTAGCCTTAACTTAATCACACAAACAAAAAATATTATGAAACTTATTAAACTATTTTTAATTGCTACCGCATTTTTAAGCACATCGCTTTATGCACAAGCTCAGCAATCACCAGATATACTTTTAGAGTCTGTAGCAGACACCCTTTTTGCTGATATAGGCAAAGTGAACAGTAAAGGTAATGCCAGTAAAAGTGAAATGTCGGGAATTGTTGAAAAACGTTTAATGCCACATATTGATATTAAGTTTGTGTCTTTTAAACTATTAGGTAAACACATTAAAGGCATTGAGCGCCAACAAGCTGTTGATTTTATTAACGCGGTTGAGCATTACTTAACTGGTACATATGCCGGTGCATTAATGAAATACACAGGCCAAAAAGTGGTTTTTGAGCACAATAATGCACAAAGCGATTCAGAATACGCCACGGTTAATACGCAAATTATAGAGCCTAACGCCCCCACAATTGATTTAAGCTTTAAGTTACGCCTAGGTAAAGATAATCAATGGAAGGTGTATGATATTGTAGCCGAGGGTATTTCGCTTTTAAGTGCTAAGCAAAAAGAGATAATTCAGCGCATTTCAGATGTAGGCATTGACCAAGTAATTAGCGAGTTAAAGAATAAATAATTAATCTTTTTGTGTGGAAGAGATTAACCCCAACTCCAACCTAAAAAGCAGCCATGTAATTACTTACTTGGCTGCTTTTATATTTTTCATTATTCATCTACTTTGTTCTAGCGTGGCGATCTGGGTGTGCTAGAATATCGCCTCTTTGATTAAGCGTGGTGTCAGCTGAAAGCTGCTATAACCTGACCACTTACCCAAGCTACACTGGAGTTGTGTTGTTTTAATGGAAAATGTACTGATTTGGCCAAAGGAATATCCGTTACTCATTAAAGGCCTTGTAGAGCAAAACGGTGCCTTTATTTTAGATGCTTTAGAAGCTTGGCCAGCTTGTCGTTCTACCAATGAAGACGATGGTGTGTGTACCACTGTTTTGCCCCCGATTTATTATTTGGCGTGGTTAACACCGCTTGAACCTTTTGAAGAATGCTATTTTCAACATATTTGTGAATACGACGAAGATGCACAGGCATACGTAGGCGCAATGAAAACCCACTTTTACGATAACGAATATACTCCAGAGAGCTTAGTGCTGTTGTTGTGTCAGCGTTTAGAAAAATACGCGAGTGTTGCCGCACAAAATGCAGTTGAAACACCGCTTTCATTATTTAATTTATTTTTTAGCAAACGTTATTTTACGCTCATTGAGCATGCTTTAAATAATGGCAGTAAGCTTAGTGCTGTTGATGCGTTATCGCTATGGAAAGAAGTTGATTTTAGAGATCGCTTAAGTCACTTTATACCTGAGTCAATTGCTGACTTAGAAGTGTTAAGTGGGCTTGCAAGTGACAAAGTAGCAATGGGTAAAGACTATTTTACTTTATTGAAACAAGTATCGCCTGATGTTGATTCTGTGGTTTTACTTGAGCAAGCGCTCCTAACACATTTACGTAAAAAAACGGCCAAGCAAACAATGGCTATGCGCTTTATTGAGCAAGGTGCAACAGGCACACTAGCTGATGATAACGGTAAAACAGCATTCATGTGGGCGGCAGAGCGTGGTTTTGTAAACGTTGTGCAAACCTTATTACCTCAGCAAGATAAAAAAGCCCTTGATAGCCTTGGTAATACTGCATTGCATTATGCTGTGCTCTCTAAAAATGAATCGTTAATGGTGATGCTAATAAAAGCAGGCTTTGATTTTAGAGCGCGTAATAACGAGGGCCTAAGTTGCTACCGATTGGCTGTGAGCATTAAAGCGCAAAACCTAGTTAAATGCCTAGAGCGTGATTTTGGAATTAAAGAGCTCTCCCCAGAAGGGCAATTTGATCGTATTAAAAAAGTGCATGTTTTACATGCTATTGTGACTTTATTATTGCCATTACAGTTATTTTTCTTTTTTGATGAAGCGCTGACCATAAAAAGTGAACTGACGCTTGGTTTAACTATGGTTACGGTGATTTGCTTTTTCTTTGCTATGAGCTTAAAGCGCTGCGCTTTGTATCCACATATAAAACACCCTTGGGGGTTATTTGTATTGAGGGGCTTTTCGTTATTAAGCTTATTAGCTCAGCTAGGTTTAGCGGGTATAGTGACGTTGGCTGCACTAAGTGAATTGGTTTAAATAGTTAATACGTATTTAAAATGTATAAAAGCGCGTTTACCCAATAGTAAACGCGCTTTTTTATTTTACTTGTTAAGTTCGTTAGCGGCTTTTTCGTCGGCTAAATCTTCTTTTAGTTTGCGAATTTTTAAGCCTAACTCTTGCCCGCGGTGTCTTGCATAATAAGTACACCCAATAAACATGAAAGATGCAAATAACAACTCAAGTAACACCCAAATCAGCTCGTCAGGTGCAACCCAAAGCATAGTTAAGCCATGAATAAAATAAAGCATAACAACAAAGTTTGCCCAAGCGTAGGTATAAGTATTGTCTTTTATAATACCTCTGAGTGGAAGTAATAGAGGAATTATAGGCACAAATAACGACATAACATCGAGCGGGCCTTCTTGAGGCGGCACAAAGTACATCCATAATGGCATTAAAATGAGCAGGCCAATATAGCCAATTAAAGCAATGCGTTGAAATTTTACGGTTATTGGCTTTTTAGCAGGGGGTTGCGCTGTGTTCATTGAAGTTTACTCGCAATTTTTGCCAGGCGTATACCAACGCTTTGGCATATTTTAATTTCGTCTTTACTTAACTGGGCACTATTGTTGCTACCGGCAACGTGCGAAGCGCCATAGGGGGTCCCGCCAGTTTGAGTGCCTAATAATTCGGGCACATCGTAAGGTACACCAAGTAGCATCATTCCGTGGTGTAGTAAGGGCAATGATAAATTAAGCAGTGTGGCCTCATTACCACCATGCATACTGCTTGACGATGAAAACACACATGCGGGCTTATCAATTAGTTGGCCTTTGAGCCATAGCTCGCTGGTGGTTTCCCAAAATGCTTTGGCTTGAGAAGCCATCATACCAAATCGGGTAGGTGTACCAAAAGCCAAGCCATCACACTGTATAAGGTCATCTTTACTAATGACAATGTCGTGCGGGTTTTTAGCTACAAACGTTCTCAGTAGGGCTGTTGCGCCTTGTTGCTCTATTGACTCAGCTATTTCATGGGCCATTGCTTCAACGGAGCCATGGCTCGAGTGGTAAAGTACCACGATGGTTGTACTCATTATAAAACGCTTAAAACGTTTTCTGGTGGGCGACCAATTGCGGCTTTACCATTGTGTTCAACAATAGGGCGTTCAATTAATTTTGGATTCTGAACCATGGCGTTTATAAGCGTGGTTTCGTTTGTTTCGTCTTTTAAATTTAGCGTTTTGTACTCGGTTTCTTTTGTACGCATTAAATCACGAGCAGAGCTAAAACCAAGTTGTTCTATAAGTGTAGTAATTTGATCAGATGTTAAAGGCGTTTTTAAATACTCAACAACGGTGGGCTCAATTGATTTACTTTGTAAAAGGGCAAGTGTTTCACGCGATTTAGAACAACGCGGATTATGATAAATAGTAACAGACATAAAAGTTTCCATAGTGTTAATTGCCTCTATTTTAGGGCAACAGCTTGCAGACTTAAAGCCTTGCAAGCTCTTTTTGTAAACGGCGGTACTGAGTAAGTAATGCTTTTAATCGCTGCTGTTTTATTAACTCTGTTGATTCTACGAAGTTAAGCGCTTTTTGGATTTCATCAGCGGCTTTCATGTAAGCACCGTATTGAGATAGCACGTCAGCGTTTGCCTCGTGATAGGCCGCCAATTTGTCTTGTTTTTTGTACGCGTCAGCCAGTAGCTCTTTACCTAAACTATGCTCTGGTTTTTCTAATAAAAAACCTTTAAGCACGTTTTCAGCAAGTTCGTATTGCTTAGCTTCTAATGCTGCATTTGCATAATTGAGCGTAATTACTTGATTGTTAGGGCGGTAATTATGTAGTTCAGCTAAAAATGAAACGGCTTCGTCTGCTTTTTTTTGCGCTATGAGTAAATCAGTTTGCGTATCAATATAAAATAAATTCTTAGGGTCACTTTTTAATAGCTTGCTTAAAATAGTGTCTGCTTCATCAAGTTTTTCTTGATCAAGTAAACTTAACGCTAAACCGTAATTAAGTGCTGTATTGCTGTAGCTTTTTTCACGAAGGAGTTTTCTAAATAAGGCTTCAGCATTTTCTGGTTTGTTGTCGTAACGCGCAAGCACTCGGCTTTTAGCAAGGTTAAATTCGAGGCTTGCAGGTAAGCGACGCTTTGGGTACTGCTCAGCACGAAGACGTACATCAGACACTCGACTTTCAGGCAGTGGGTGAGTAAGCAAAAATGCAGGTGGTTTATACTTATAACGAATTTGTGCAGCCAGTTTAGTTAAAAAGTCGCTAGATGCACGCGCATCAAACCCTGCATTATTAAGTGTTTGCATGCCTATTCGATCAGCTTCTTGTTCAGCAGAGCGACTGTGTGTTAATTGGCTAAACGCAGATTGTGTTTGGCTAGCTGAAATAATGGCAATACCAGCGTCAGGGGCAACAATAGTTGCTAAAATACCGGCAATCATCCCCGCTATAGTCATTGCGCTGTTATCTTGTTGTTGCTGAATTCTGCGTGCTAAATGGCGCTGAGTGACGTGAGCGATTTCGTGACCGAGTACAGATGCAAATTGACTTTCGCTATCGGCTTGCGCAATAAGGCCTGTGTGAACACCGACATGCCCGCCGTAAAAAGCAAAGGCGTTAATGTCAGAGTTATTGATCCAAAAAAATGAAAACGGAAAACGTACATCGTTTGCGTTTGCAACAAGCTTTCTACCAATGGTAGTTAGGTATTCATCTAATACGGGGTCGTTAATAATCGGTGAACCACCACGTATTTGCATCATCATTACTTCCCCAATCGCTTGTTCTTTTTCGAGGGGGAGTACTTGTAATGCAGAAGTTCCCAAATCAGGAAGATTAAAGTTAGTTTGCGCCTTTAATGGCTCACTTACTAGAAGGCTAAATGTAAGTACGGCACTGCATAAAGAGATAAAGGCTGATTTTAGCTGCATCTTATTCCTTGTTTATTGGCTCGCCAATGGCAATTTTGGCTATGTCTATTTCGTCACTGCTTGCACGGCTGTCTTTTTCGCACAACTGGTAGAGTTCTTTTATTGAGACTCCATCTATCTTTATTACGTTCAACTCTCGCTGCAAAAAAGTAATAATTTTATGAACCACTTTGTGTGAGTGCAAAATGAGGGCTTTATCGGCTTTATCACCGCGCTCAAAGTAAAAGCCAATAAACTTATGTAATTGATTTAACCTTAATAGTACTTTCATTGAATGCGGATCCCACACTCTAAATTCCATAAAGCGGTTATCTTTTATGTATTGGTCAATAACAATATCTTTTGCATAAGGCAGTGCCCACAGCTCAAAGCCTCGGTCTGTAAATACCTGATGTAACGCAATTCGCGGTTTATGTTTGGTATGGATTTCACCTAAATCGTCCTCAAAGCCGTCGAGTATGTCTAGATTCCAGTTACGTCTGTCTATAAGTTGCTTTACGGCGTTATCAAATCCATGCTCTAAAACACCCTCAGACTCGCTAACCGAAGAGGCAACTAAATGATAAAAAGGAGGAAGCTCCCCCCAATTTATTTGTTTTTTAAACCAATTAATCTCTTTGAGTGTTGGATTACTTGGTAGATGCGCTTTATTATGCGTGCGAGACATTAACCTGTCCTTACTGCTAACTATGTATTACAGAATAAACCATTGCAGGCGTTGTTTTAAGAAAAAGTTACATTTGTTGATGTTTTATAGACTATTAACACACAGCAATGCGACTTATTATTCATTTTAATAAATCGGTAAAGCGAGTATGTTACACCAAGATTTACGAAGTTATAGATGTCCTCAACAGTTTATTCAGTTTAAATTAGGGCTACGTGAAGCATTATCTTCACGGCAAGCCATCACTTTTAGTGTAAATAGTGATGAGAGCATGGATGATATTGAGCGATATTTAAAAAAATATGCTTACAGTTACAACTTAGATAAACAACAAGGTTTATTATTAGTGGAGCCATTACGTGTTTGAATATATAAAAACATGGTACGAAAGAAAATTTTCTGATCCTCATTCGGTCACCTTATTATTTTTACTAGTCGTTTCTGTTGCCTTACTGTACTTTTTTGGCTCGTTAATTGTGCCGGTTTTAGTGGCATTAGTTATTGCTTATTTACTTGATTGGCCAGTTGTTCACTTAGAGCGTTTTGGTTTACGCCGTTTTACAGCAACCGTGATCGTAATGCTTATATTTACAGGCATTATGCTTACTTTAATTTTAGTGATTGGTCCTGTTCTTTGGAAACAAACCAGTAACTTAGTGCAAGAAACCCCTCATATGTTAGAGCAAGGTAAGTCGTATTTAGTTGCCTTACCCGAGCAATACCCAAGTTTAATAAATGCCGACCAAGTACAAGGCATTGTTGCTACTGTCGAGGCTAAAGTTATTGAGTTTGGCCAAGTGGTTTTATCGTTTTCATTAACGTCGCTAAAAGATGTTGTAGCGTGGTTAATTTATCTTGTACTTGTGCCGTTGCTGGTGTTTTTTATGCTTAAAGATAAGCTCGAGTTAACGGGTAGTGTGGCTAAATTAATTCCGCAACAGCGCCGTTTAATTTTGCAAGTATGGAATGAAATGAACCAACAAATTATGAATTACATTCGCGGGAAAGTGTTTGAAATTTTAATTGTAGGTGGCGTTTCGTTTATCGCGTTTACATTTTTAGATTTACGCTACGCAGCCTTATTAGGTGTGTTAGTTGGTTTTTCTGTATTAATTCCGTTTGTGGGTGCTGCGCTGGTGACTATTCCGGTCGCTGCTGTGGCGTTATTTCAATTTGGATTAGAAACTCAATTTTGGACTATTTTGATTATTTACGGGATTATTCAGGCCCTTGATGGCAATGTACTTGTGCCATTGTTATTTTCAGAAGCGGTCGACTTAAATCCTGTATTTATAATTGTCGCAGTTTTGTTTTTTGGTGGTCTTTGGGGCTTTTGGGGGGTATTTTTTGCCATTCCTTTGGCTTCGCTTGTTAAGGCATTGATTACCGCTTGGTCTTCAACGCAAGAAGAACTAAATAATAAACTGACAGAGGGTTAGTTCAAAAAGGCATAGAAAACGCACCGTCAGTACTAATTGATTATTACTCAATACGTCTAAAGTTATGTAATATTGGTAATAAGATATATCTTTTAGTAATAAGGTGCGTTTTTAGATGTCTGACTCTTTATTTAGCTCTGAGCAAATTTACCTCGATGCAAATGCAACAACGCCGGTGTTGCCATGCATTGCTCAGGTGGTCTCTCATACAATGCAAATTTGTTTTGGTAATCCATCAAGCCCACACATTACAGGTATTCAAGCTAAGCATTTGTTAGAGCAAACCCGTGAAAATGCACGAACAGTGATAGGCGCAAAAGAGGGAAATATTTTGTTTACCTCTGGCGCGACTGAAGGCATTCAAACCGCTGTCGTATCCACACTCATTAATGCTAAAACTCATAAAATAGATAATCCAGTGCTATTGTATGGCGCTACTGAGCACAAAGCGGTACCTAATACCTTAAAGCATTGGAATGATGTATTGGGCATTAATGCTAAAATATTGGCAATTCCGGTAGATAGTAAGGGTATTCTAGACCTTACTTTTATTGCAGAACACATTCCTAATGCGCTTATGATATGCACTATGGCGGTTAACAATGAAACCGGCGTGTATCAAGATTTAGATGCTATTGAACAAACGATCCGTTTTTTAAACACTGACGTGTCGTGGATGGTCGATTGTGTTCAGGCATTGGGCAAAAAGCAACTTAATCTAAGCGCGACCACAATAGATTACGCTCCCTTTTCGGGCCATAAACTTTATGCACCCAAAGGCATAGGTTTTTTATATATACGTGCTGGCAGTGCCTATACACCGTTTATAGCAGGGGGCGGGCAAGAGAGCGGTATGCGTTCGGGTACCGAGAACTTACCCGGTATTGCCGGGTTAAATAAACTATTTAGCTTACTGCTAGACAGTTCAGATACAACGTTTAAACCAATCGATGTGCTTAATAGCTACCGTGCGCAAATAAAATGCGCGATTGAAGATACTTTTGGTGATGTTACGTTTAATCATAGTTTTGAACATTCGGTACCAACAACACTCAACTTTGCGGTAAATGAACTAACAAGCAAAGAAGTGATTGATTTATTTGATGCTGCTGGTATTCGTGTCAGTGGAGGGTCTGCATGTAGCACGGGTTCTTCGACAAGCTTTGTGCTTGATGCTATGGGTGTTAACCAATGGCAGAGTGAAAATGCAATTAGGCTATCGTTTGGTCCCGCAGCTACAGCCGAAGAAATTGCAAATGCGTGTGAATCTATACGTGCATTAAAAGCCATTTTGCAGGCTAACTGTTTAATCGTATCTGATAGCGCAACACCTCACCAAGATGTGTGCGCGCTTGGTTTAACGCAGTTTAGGCACCAAGGAGCCTGTTGCTGGTTATATGTAAGTGAGAATAAACAGGCAATTATTATAGATCCTATTGTAGAGCTCATACCGCGTTTAGAAAAAATAGCTAATACACAAAACCTCACTATTAAGGCAGTGCTTAATACACACGCTCACCAAGAGCGCCATTGCGGCGTTACTTTATTACGCAATGTATTGGGGAGTCGATGCGATGACATTGAAATAGATAAACAGGGGTGGCCAATACATGCAGCGTATATTGACCTTAATAACCAACGATTAGAAAAAATAGCCACACCAGGGCACAGTGAAGATAGCGTAAGTTATGTTCTAAAAAATGAAGATAATCACATCAATTATTGCTTTTGTGGTGACCTAATACTACCCGCAGGCTTGGGGAACACGTCTTTAGCTGGTGGCAGTGCAAAGACCATGGCTCATTCTATTCTAGCGCTTGCTGAGCAGCTAGGTAAAACAAGTGTGATTTGCTCAGGACATGATTATTTACAATGTTTTGCAATGAACTGGGAGGCAGAGCAACAACAAACACCTTTATTAAACGGATTAATAAACGGCCAAATGAATATTGATGAATTTGTTACTAAAAAACAGCTTGATGATCAGGCTAAAGAAAAATCGAGGTCACAATTGTGTGGTTATGTCACCGCGTTACCCGAATCATCTATTCAGCAATTAAATTTTGATAGTGCAAAGGCAATGCTTACTAAAAACGATGCATATTTGATTGATACTAGAGAGCCATACGAGCATGGTGCTAATAATGTATCGCAATTGTTTCGCACCAAAAAAATAAAAACACTTAATATACCGCTTAGTAGAATGGCTCACGCATTGATGGAAGGTCAGCTTAGTAAAAGCGGTAAATATATATTGTTGTGTCGTAGCGGTAACCGATCAAAGCTTGCGGCTGCTAACCTAACGCAACTAGGGTATCAAACAGTATATAACTTAGAGGGTGGTTTGGCATTGAGCCTCTAATTATACGACACTAATAGGATTCAAATTAAATCGGCTCTGGTAGCCGATTTTTTTATTTATTCACATAAATGTCATAACTATTAAAAAAGTACTGAACGTTTAGTAAAATTCACGAACATAGCAGCTTAATCGATTAAGCTTTATGGGTGCCTTTGAAATTGCGGGTAAAATAATTTGCAAAATATTTATGATACCGGTGTCAAAAGACAAAAATTGCGTTATCATCTGCGTATAAAATAGTAAAAGCAGCGCTTTTTTCACGTTTTTAACTATACTATCGGCGTTTTATTTTAGTGTGTTTAGCGCGTGTTAAAGACTTTTACATTATAAAAAGAAACTATAAATCAACCGGTTAAAATTTTTAGAGGATATTTAAATGTCGAACCGAACGCAATTAGCAAGTTGGCAAGCCCTTGAACAAAGTGCTGCTAAGATGAAACAAACACATCTTAAAACGTTATTTGCACAAGACGGTACCCGCTTTTCTAAGTTTTCAACTCAGATCCCAGGTATATTATTCGACTACTCTAAACAATTAATTGATAACGATGTTTTTGCTAATTTAGTGTCGCTTGCTAAAGAGTGCGATATTGCCTCTTGGCGAGACAAAATGTTTAGCGGTGAGAAAATCAACATCACCGAAGAACGCTCTGTACTGCATACTGCATTACGTAATCGTGCACATACTCCATTAATTGTTGATGGAGAAAACGTAACGCAAGCGGTTGATAATGAGCTTGCCAAAATTAAAGTATTTGTTGAAAAAGTGCGAAGCGGCCAATGGCTTGGTTATACGGGCAAAGCGGTGAAAGACGTTGTTAGCATTGGGGTAGGCGGGTCGAACCTAGGTCCTCAAATGGCAACTGAGGCGTTAAAAGCACTCGCAGATAACACGTTAAATGTGCACTACGTGTCAAATGCTGATGGTGTACAAATTGCTTCTGTACTTAAAAATATTGATCCTGAAACAACACTATTTGTTATCTCGTCAAAAACATTTACCACATCAGAAACCATGACGAACGCTAAAACAGCGGTAGATTGGTTTTTAGAAACAACAAAAGATGAAAGCACAATTGCTAAACATTTTGTTGCAGTAAGTACAAATTTAGAAAAAACAGCTGCCTTTGGTATTGCTGATGAAAACGTATTCACTATGTGGGATTGGGTAGGTGGTCGCTTTTCATTATGGAGTGCGATAGGCTTACCAATTGCGCTGTATTTAGGTTATGACGCATTTGAAGAAATACTAACAGGTGCTTTTGAAGTTGATGAACACTTTAAAAATGCGCCGCTTGAGCAGAATATTCCTTTAATAATGGCTTTGTTAAGTGTTTGGAATACCAGCTTTTTAGGGTATACGTCGCAAGCAATTTTACCTTACGACCAATCTCTTCACATGTTACCTGCGTATTTACAACAAGGTGAAATGGAAAGTAACGGCAAGCATGTTAACTTTGCAGGCAAAGTAGTACCGTACACCACGGTACCAATCATTTGGGGTATGACTGGTATTAACGGTCAGCACGCGTTTTATCAATGCCTGCACCAAGGCAACGTGATTGTGCCAGCAGATTTTATTGCCTCTGTTAAACCACAAATTAATGTTGATAAGCATCATGACATTTTATTATCAAACTTTTTTGCTCAAACAGAAGCAATGATGAGTGGCGTTGATGCAGAACAAGTTACAGCCGACTTAACAGCTAAAGGTAAATCGCAGGCGCAGATTGATGAACTACTAAATCACAAAATTCATCAAGGAAACCGTCCAACAACATCAATGTTGCTAGACACTGTTGATGCTAAAACGGTAGGGCGTTTAATTGCGTTATACGAACACAAAATCTTTTGCCAAGGCATAATTTTAGACATTTGTTCATTTGATCAATGGGGTGTTGAGCTGGGTAAAGGCTTGGCATCTAAAATTGAAAGTGAGCTGACAGATGATAGTGTAAATCACGATCACGATAGCTCTACAAGTGGACTGATGGCGTACTATAAGCAACACCGTACGCAGTAACAATTTAACCTACTTAAAAGTAGGTAAACCGAGTACCTTTGAACGGGTAGCGCTGGAGTGCTTAGGGTCTGTATTTTTGTGAGAGGAGATACAGAATCCTAAGGCTCATTTAATAAAGCGTAGATGATAAAAAAATAATAATACATCATCAATCAAGAACAATTCAGCAGGCTTTTTAACACATTATAAAAGCTATCATAATCCAAGTTATAAACAGGCATACCCGCGAACTTATTTAGGACGGGGTATCACAACGTAGAGAGTAACTATGCTTAATCCTTTTGATATCATAATTTTTGGGGGCGGTGGTGATCTTGCGTTACGCAAATTACTACCTGCAATGTACAGAGCATATCAAGAAGGGAACTTACCTGAAGGCTCACGCATCCTGCCAACAGTTCGTGAAGAAAGCAAACGTGCCGAATACATTGAAACAGCGCACAAAGCACTGCAAGAGTTTTTAAGTAAAGGTGAATTTAACGCCAAAGATTGGAAAGCATTTTCTACTTACTTAGTGCCAGTGGTGAGTAATGTTACTGAAGCTGACGATAACTGGGATGTGCTTAAAGAGATCTTAGATGAGCACGATAGCACTAAATCTCGCGTGTTTTACTTATCTTTACCACCAGCCGTTTATGGCAAGTGTTGTGAAATTCTTTCTACAAAAGATTTGATTACGCCAACATCGCGTGTAGTAGTAGAAAAACCAATCGGTTACTGTGGTGAATCTGCAGAAGCAATAAACGCTAAAATTGCTGAATTTTTTGAAGAAGACCAAATTTTCCGTATAGACCATTACTTAGGTAAAGAAACAGTACAAAACCTAATGGCACTGCGTTTTTCAAATTCATTATTTGAAAACATGTGGGATGCTAAATCGATTGATAATATTCAGATTAGTCTTTCTGAAACCGTAGGACTTGAGAGCAGAGCAGGGTTTTACGACAAAGCCGGTGCACTTCGTGATATGGTTCAAAATCACCTATTACAGCTTTTGTGCCTTGTTGCAATGGAAGCACCTAATAAGCTTAATGCTAATAGTATTCGTAACGAAAAACTAAAAGTACTCGAAGCGCTTCGTCCACTTTTTGATTCAGATGTTGATAGCAACATTGTACGCGGTCAATATGTACCGGGCGATTTAAACGGAAAAATAGTTCCTGGCTACCTAGAAGAGCTAAACGAAGGCGCTAGTAAAACAGAAACCTTTGTGGCTATTCGTGCACACATTGATAATTGGCGTTGGGCTGGCGTACCATTTTACCTTCGTACAGGTAAACGCATGGCAAAACGTTGTGCTGAAATAGTGGTTGAGTACAAAAAAGTATCGCACAATATTTATGAAGAAAATGTTGGCAACATTGAACCAAACCGCTTAGTTATTCGCCTTCAGCCTGAAGAAACGATTCAGCTAACGCTTATGTCAAAGCGTTTGGATAACCTTGAAATGCAATTAGAGCCGGTAACGATGAACATTGAGTTATCACAAGCTTACAGCAATGGTTTCCATTCTGATGCATACAAACGTTTAATGCTTGATGCGGCTGCAAATAACCCATCGTTGTTTATTCACCGTGATGAGGTTCGTCAAGCATGGAAATGGATTGACCCGATTGTTGAGCGTTGGCAAGATAAAGGTAAGCCTGCACTTTACCGCGCCGGAACGTGGGGGCCTGATGATGCCGATGAGTTATTAGCAGAAAACAACCACTTGTGGTTTAACACAGGTGATAAGGCATAATTATGGCGACTTTAGTTGAAAAATTTTTTGATGATAAAGATGCTCTCACAAAAGAGTTATCGGCAACCTTAGAACAATCATTAATAGATGGTATTAAAGATGATGGCCGCGCGGTACTAATGGTATCAGGCGGGTCATCACCCGCTGCAGCATATAAGCATTTATCAACTCTTGATTTAGATTGGCAGAACGTTGATGTAGCCATGGTTGATGAGCGCTGGGTTGAGCCAAATCACGAGAAAAGTAATGAAGCTTTCATTAAAAGTACGTTGTTGCAAAATTTTGGCAATGCAGCCAACTTTATAACAATGAAAAACGATGCTTCTACTGCACAACAAGGTGCTGAAAAATGTGAAGCCGCGTATAGTGCACTCAAAGCGCCTTATGATGTAACTATTTTAGGTATGGGGCCTGATGGGCACACTGCGTCTTTGTTTCCACACGCAGATGGGTTAGAGCATGGTTTAACCACCACTCAAACGGTTTGTGCGATTAACGCAATACAAAGCGACGTGACGGGGAGTATTACCGAGCGTATGACGCTTACCTTGCATGCAATAGCAAATTCTAAAGTGGTAAAACTACTTATTAGCGGCGATGAAAAACTTGCTGTGTACAAGCAGGCTAAAGCCGGTGGTGATGTTAACGATATGCCTCTGCGTGCTGTGCTAAACCATCCTGATATAAATATTGAAGTTTATTGGGCTCCATAATTTAATCAAATTTGCAGTACTCACTCAATTTTATAAAGGCAGCTAAATTAGCTGCCTTTTTGTTTGTTTAAATATTCTCCAATATGAGTAAGTTTATAGGTGAAAATCTGTTAACTATTGTAAATGGGTTGCTTAGTCTTGTATGCTAAATAGCCGCGTAACGCTTTATTTTTAAGCGTATTTTAAAATTATTACGTGTATGTTTTTTGGCAACGTGCAGATTTATTTAAATTTTATTTTTAGATGGCTTATGTCATAAAACTTTCCCTTCCTTTTTCGCCTCAAAAGCATTAGCCTTAGTGCATTAACAATGAAACTTATAAAATTAAAAACGGAGCAGTAACATGGCGGAGCAACAAGTACAGCCTTTACACAATGAAAAACATGCCAACATTAAAATTCAAAACGGCATCAATGTAGAATTTATGAAAACTCAACATTTAGTGCCTGTAGTAGCACATGAGTTTGCGCGTGTAGCAAATGAGTTTCCTATGTCGTTTGTTAAAAATAACGAAGCAGGTACTTTCCAAGCAGTTGCAATGTTTGGCTTAGAGCCAGGCGAAAACTTATTTGTTGAAGGCGACAAATGGACAGCTTCTTTTGCACCAATGGCGTCTACACGTTACCCACTAGGTTTAGTTAAACACCCAGAGCAAGACCAATTTGGTATTGTTATTGATGAAGCAAGCCCACTTGTAAGCGAAACAGACGGTAATGCGTTATTTGAAAACGGTGAAGAAACAGATTACCTTAAACGTCGCAAAGAGTCGCTAGTGTCTTTCATTGAATTTTCTCAAGTAACAGATGCGTTCACTAAATTCCTTGCTGACAAAGAGCTACTGATAGCACAAACGTTAACAGTAGACATCAAGGGCGAGAAAAAAGACATCAACGGTATTTACCTTATCGACGAGAAAAAACTAAATGAGCTAAGCGATGCAGACTTCTTAGAGCTTCGTAAGCGCGGCTATTTAGCACCAATTTACTCTTTCTTAACGTCTACTCACCAAGTAGCACGTTTAGCGCGTTTAAAAGCTAAACAAGCTTAATTTAAACACGTTTACTATAAAAAGCGCCTCAAGGCGCTTTTTTTATACCTTTAAACTTACTTTAGTTGAAATTTACGTTTTAACCGTTCACATTGGTTTAAATACTGATTTGATAAAGGCCAGCCATGAAAAAAATAATCTTATTATCTATTTTAGCCAGTGCGTGCATAGGGTTTAGTCACAGTGCACTAAGTGAAGAATCTCCGCTTGCCATTGCCATTCATGGTGGCGCAGGAACAATAGATAAAGCAAAATTTTCCCCTGAGCAAGAAAAAGCCTACCGTGCTAAATTATCCGAAGCTGTTGAAGCAGGTTACAGCGTACTTGAAAAAGGCGGGGAAAGCTTAGATGCGGTGACTGCTGCAATTACAGTATTAGAACAGTCTGAGTTTTTTAATGCAGGGCGCGGTGCAGTATACACATACGACGGTGGGCATGAACTCGACGCATCAATTATGGACGGGCGTAACCGCCAAGCTGGGGCTGTTGCAGGTGTAAAACATGTAGAGAGCCCAATTAAACTTGCTCGTTTAGTTATGGATAACTCAGTGCACGTTATGCTCAGTGGGCAAGGTGCTGAGGAATTTGCAAAAGAGCAAGGTATTGAACTTATCGAAAATAACATATTTGATACTAAACATCGTTACGATGCTCTGCTTAAAGCAAAAGATAAGCTAGATAAAGCCAAAGCAACAACTAAGTCATATCAGGCTGCACACAATGCGCTACCAGATAACTTTAAAATGGGTACTGTTGGCGCTGTTGCCCTTGATAAAAATGGTAATTTAGCTGCAGGCACATCAACTGGTGGAATGACGGCAAAACGCTACGGCCGTGTTGGAGATGCTCCTGTTATAGGTGCTGGTACGTTTGCTGAGAATGAGTCATGTGCGGTATCAGCAACCGGCCATGGTGAATATTTTATTCGCTACAACGTGGCAAGTGATATTTGCGCTCGTGTTAAATACCAAGGCAGTACAATCTCCCAAGCCGGTGATGAAGTAATAAACAAGGTATTAAAGCCAATAGGTGGTACAGGCGGTGTTATTATTCTCGACACACAAGGCAATATTAGCTTACCGTTTAACACGTCGGGAATGTATCGCGCGAGTAAATCGAATACGCAAGCAACTTATGTAGGCATTTTTAAAGGCGAATAGGAATACAGACTGATACATGTGATTAAATGTCAAACAACTGAGTGTTTAATGATTTGTAGGATTAACCCCAGCCGTTAACTTTGATACAATTACGGCTCTTTTATATATTTTATAAGGTATGCGGGTGGTTAACCTAGGTCAGTTGTTTGGCGAGCTAAAAACGTGCTTAAAAAAAGATCAATTCATATTCAAAAAGCGCCTTCATGGTGTTAAAAAAATAGCCGACGAAACTAAACAAGCCAATGCGCTTGAAAAAATAGCCGCAGATATAACCCGCAGCCAACAATCAAAAGAAAAACGATTAGCTAACTTGCCACAGGTAACATACCCTGAGCAGCTGCCTGTAAGTCAAAAAAAACAAGCCATTAAAGACGCAATAGCAAATAACCAAGTTGTTATTATTGCCGGTGAAACGGGCTCGGGGAAAACGACGCAAATACCTAAAATGTGTCTAGAGCTTGGCCGCGGCGTTGATGGGTTTATTGGCCATACACAACCACGTAGGTTAGCCGCACGCACCGTTGCAAACCGTATTGCTGATGAGATGAAGTGTGAACTTGGCCAACAAGTGGGTTTTAAAATCCGCTTTAGCGATCAGGTTTCTAACAATACATACATTAAACTGATGACAGACGGTATTTTACTGGCCGAAATTCAGCAAGATCGCTTTTTAAATCAATACGACACCATAATTATTGATGAAGCCCACGAGCGTAGCTTAAACATTGACTTTATTTTAGGGTACTTAAAAAACTTACTGCCAAAGCGTCCAGATTTAAAAGTTATAATTACCTCAGCAACTATTGATCCTGAGCGTTTTTCTCAGCATTTTAACGATGCGCCAATTATTGAGGTATCAGGTCGTACTTTCCCTGTTGATGTTCGTTACAACCCAATTAGCGATATTAAAAAAGAGGGTATGGAAGCAGAAGGTGACCAGTTACAAGGCATTTTTGATGCCGTTGACGAGCTGTGTGCAGAAGGCCCTGGCGACATACTTATATTTTTAAATGGTGAACGTGAAATTCGTGACACTGCCGACGCGTTGAGTAAGCGAAATTTAAAACACACTGATGTACTCCCACTGTATTCGCGTTTATCAAATGCAGAGCAAAACCGAATATTTGCACCGCATTCGCGCCGCCATATTATTTTATCGACCAACGTGGCTGAAACGTCTTTGACCGTACCGGGTATTCGCTATGTTATAGACCCAGGTACTGCGCGCATAAGTCGCTACAGCTACCGTACAAAAGTACAGCGTTTACCAATTGAGCCTATTTCACAAGCAAGCGCTAATCAGCGTATGGGCCGTTGTGGGCGTGTTGAAGCGGGTATTTGTATTCGCTTGTATTCTGAGGATGACTTTTTATCTCGCCCCGAGTTTACTGATCCGGAAATTCTACGTACAAACTTAGCCTCTGTTATTTTACAAATGCTTGCTTTGGGCTTGGGTGATATGGCGCAATTTCCATTTGTGCAAGCGCCAGATAGCAGAAATATCAATGATGGTTTGACTCTGCTTGAGGAGCTACAAGCAGTAAAGTCAGCCAAACGAGATAATAAAACTGCGTTAACGCAATCTGGTAGGGAGCTGAGCCGATTACCCGTTGATCCGCGTTTGGCTAAAATGGTGTTAACAGCGCATAAGTTAGGTGCACTTCGTGAAGTTATTATCATTGTGGCTGCTTTATCTATTCAAGACCCACGTGAACGACCTCAGGAAAAACGCGCAGCAGCGAATGAAAAACACGGCCGCTTTGATGATCCTGATTCAGACTTTATTGCCTTTTTAAATTTGTGGAATTACTTAGAAGAGCAACAAAGCGAGCTGACAAACAGTCAGTTTAGAAAATTATGCCAAAAAGACTTCCTAGCCTATATGCGCTTGCGTGAATGGCAAGATATTGTATATCAAATAAGTACTGTGTGTAACGAAATGGGCATGAAGGCAACAAGTGATGTTGCTGATAGTGAAGCCGTACACAAAGCCTTACTAAGCGGTATGCTTAGCCATATTGGTTTTAAGGACGAAAAACAAGCTTACAAAGGTGCGCGTAATAGTCAGTTTCATATTTTTCCGGGGTCAGGTTTATTTAAAAAAGCGCCTAAATGGATTATGTCAGCAGAGCTTGTTGAAACGAGTAAATTGTATGCGCGCACTAATGCAAAAATCGATATCAGTTGGGTTGAACCTTTAGCCCAACATTTGGTAAAACGCAGCTACTCTGAGCCCCACTGGGAGAAAAAACCTGGAGCTGTTATTGCCTTTGAGCAACAAACTTTATATGGATTGTTAGTTGTTAATAAGCGCCGCTGTGTGTATAGCAATATAGACCCTAAAGTTAGTCGTGAGCTGTTTGTACGCACAGCACTGGTTGAACAAGAGCTTGGTTTAAACGAACGTTTTTTACAGTTTAACCGTGAGCTAATAGAAGACATACAAGTTCTTGAAAATAAGTCGCGCCGCCGTGATATTTTAGTTGATGAGCAAACCTTATTTGAGTTTTACGATAAAAAAATACCAAAAGAAATTAACAATCGAGCCGCTTTTTTAAAGTGGTATAAAACTCAAAAACAACAAAATAAACACTATCTACATATGACTCGCGATGAGTTAATGCGCCATGGTGCAAACAGTATTACAGAGTTTGATTACCCAGATACATGGCAGCAAGATAATTTAATATTACCGCTTACGTATCACTTTGATCCAGGTCAAGCGGTTGATGGTGTTGCGGTGCAAATACCCGTTGCCTTATTAAATCAAGTGCAAGAAACCGGCTTTGATTGGCATATCCCTGCGTTTAGGCACGAACTTGTTAGTGGCTTGATTAAATCGCTACCAAAATCACTTCGACGTAACTTTGTGCCCGCTCCTAATTATGCCGATGCTGTTATTGCGGCGGTAGAGCCGATGCAAGGCACGTTGCTTGACGCACTTACCACACGTTTGTTGAGAATGACCGGTGTGCGCGTTGACCCTGAAGCGTGGGATTTAACATCACTTGCTTCTCATTTACGCTTACATTTTGAAGTACGCGATGAGCACAATAAACTACTTGCTCGCGGTCTAGACCTTGCGAAGCTCAAAGCAGAGCTTCAAGGAGAGGTAACCGAAACACTTTCTAAAGTTGCGGATGACGGTATTGAAAAAGCAGACTTAACACAATGGAACTTTGGTGAACTGCCTAAGTCTTACGTTAAAAAGCAAGGCCAGTACGAAATAAAAGCGTATCCAGCGCTGGTGGATAAAAAATCAAGTGCTGCGATTGAGCTATTTGATAACGAAATAAAGGCACAGATTGCACACCAGCAAGGCCTTCGCCGATTGGTATTATTAAATGTGCCTTCACCTATTAAATATTTACAGCAAAATCTGCCTAATAAGGCTAAGTTGGGATTGTACTTTAATCCTTTTGGAAAAATAGCCGATTTAATTAATGATTGTATTGCCGCGGGTGTTGATAGCTTATTACTCAAATATGGCGATATTAGAACGAGCAGTGAGTTTGAAAGTGTAAAAGAAGAAATACGTGGCGAGCTAGGTGACGCTGTAGTCGATATAGCTATTCACGTTGAACAAGTTCTTAGCATTGCGCATGCGCTACATAAAAAAATGAAAGGGCGGGTTGATTTGACCATGATCACTGCGCATGGCGATATTAAGTCTCAGCTTGAGTCGTTAATTTTTAAAGGGTTTGTTAGTCAACATGGTGCGACTAAGCTGACTGATTTAATTCGTTATTTGAAAGCGATTCAAAAGCGATTAGAAAAGCTCCCTGTTGACCCAAACAGAGACAGAGTGTGTGTACTTGAGCTTGATAAAGTGGCAGCTGAGTATAAAAAGCTGACTAATAAAATACCCAAAGGTATGCCAATACCCAGCGAGATAGAAGCTATATTTTGGATGCAACAAGAGCTAAGAGTTTCATTATTTGCACAAACGCTAGGAACGCCTTACCCTATTTCGTCTAAACGAATTTTAAATGCTATAAAAGAAGTTGAATAATGCTTGCATTTATCAAGAAGGTTAGTACCTTAAAGGTAGGATTTATTTTTGTTTTGAGAAGGAAACGACATAAGCATGTCCTCGGTGATTGAACCTAAAACAAAACGACTATTAGTTGTAGATGATGAGTATTTTAATTACGAAATGCTTAAACCTGCACTAGAGTCTAAATTTGACGTTAGTTATGCTGACTCTGGTCAGAACTGTCTTGCGTCTGCAATTGCCAATCCTCCTGACATTATTTTACTCGATGTATGTATGCCAGGCCTTGATGGCTATGATACATGCAGAATGCTAAAACATACGCCAGAAACTAAAAACATTCCTGTGGTTATGGTGTCAGGCCTAGAGTCTGAGCTTGAGAAGAAAACAGGGTTTGACGCTGGTTGTGATGCTTATGTAGTCAAACCGTTTGCCATAAGTGCACTGTTAGAGCAAATAAACACAATAGTTTAGAGGGAATTATGTTCACAGAAGATAAACGAAACTATAGACGCATGCAGGTAAACGCTACTGCAATGCTTACAACTATTGAGCCGGTTGCCGGCTTAACTTACACTGCTGAATGTGTAGATTTAAGTGCAACGGGATTGTCGCTGCATTTAGATGATTTATTAGAACCAAATACACTTTTGTCTGTTGATATTGCATCAACCCATCCAAGTATTGCCCCTTTAAAAGCGACCGCTAAGGTAATACGTGCCAGCAAAGAAGATGATGGCACGATTACGGCAGGGCTTGAGATAATAGAGTTTAATTAACCAATTAAATGTTAATTAATAAACTTTACAGATAAGCCCCTTTAAGTAAAAGCCTTCAGGGTAGCTGCCCGCAATTGGGTGGTCAGCTGCTTGGTTTAAACGCTCCATTATTAACAAGTCTTTACCCGCGTCTAGTGCTGCGTCTGCTACTACTTTCTGAAATAAGTTTTGTTCCATTAAGCCCGAGCAAGAGAATGTTAATAGTGTGCCGCCTGGCTTTAATATTTGCATAGCTATCATATTGATATCTTTATAGCCCCTGCATGCACCTGTTAGCTGCGCCTTGTTGTCGGCAAATTTAGGTGGGTCCATAACAATGGTGTCGAACTGTTTACCTTCGTCTCTGTACTGGCGTAAAAGTTTAAAAACATCTTGCTTAACAAAATCGACTTTATTTAAATCTAAATTATTATGCTCAACATTACGTTTAGCGGTATCGAGTGCTGGTTGTGATACGTCAACGTTGGTAACATGTGTACAGCCACCACGCAGCGCATAAAGTGAGAATGTCCCTGTGTAGCTAAAGCAGTTAAGAACAGTTTTATCTTTTGAAAAACGCTCAAGTGCTGCACGGCTATCGCGTTGATCTAGGTAAAACCCGGTTTTATGACCTTCTAAAATATCTACCTCAAGCTTTAAACCATTTTCTTCAATAAGCACTGGCTGCGTTGGCTCCGAGCCCCAGAGTATCCCTTTAATTGGCTCTAACCCTTCTTTTGTACGCACGTCTACGTCTGAACGCTCATAAATACTGCTGCCTGGAAATATAGCCATTAGTGCGCCTACAATTTCACCTTTGTGGCGCTCTGCACCTGCGCTTAGTAGTTGGCATACAAGTACATTATCAAACTTATCGATTGTAACACCCGGTAAGTAATCAGACTCTGCGGCACATAATCGGTAACCAGTTAATCCGCCTTCTTCAATTACTTGGCTACGAGCTTCAAGTGCTCGGCGTAAGCGTCTCTCAAAAAAGTGTTGATCTATAATTTCTTTTTCGTCAAAGCTCCAAACACGCGCTCGGATCTGAGAATGCGGGCTATAGGCTGCTGTTGCTAAATATTTACCTTCACTGTCGTGAATAGTTACCGTATCGCCCAGTCCCGGTTTACCTTTGATCTTTTTAATGGCTTTAGAAAATAACCATGGGTGTTTTCTTTTTAATGATTTATCGCGACCAGCTTGGAGATAAACGGCAGATGACATAAGGCTTCTCGGTTGTATTAAATAAGCGCTGTATTTTAGTCAAGGCAGGGGCAACATACAATGAATGTTTTGCATGAAGCCTATAAAGCGCGGTAAAGTATGACTAATTCAATATGTTAATAAATTTTGGAAACTCCCTTGGCAGAAACCACGTTATCTCCCGCATTACAAATACTCTCTGGGCAATGTCGTGACTTTATTACATCGCTTAAGCATGCTGATGTTGCTCACGATATTACCCATATAGAACGTGTGGTTAGGGTGGCAATACAACTTTGTGAAGCTGAAAATGCCAATATGGCGATAGTTTTACCTGCAGCATGGTTACACGACTGTGTCGCAGTGGCTAAAAATCACCCTGACAGAGCCAAAGCATCGACTATGGCAGCCGTTAAGGCGATTGGGTTTTTAAAAGGCTTAGGTTATGACGCAAACTTGTTTGATGAAATTCATCATGCAATAGCGGCACATAGCTTTAGTGCTAACATTAAAATTAAAACGCTTGAGGCGCAAATAGTACAAGATGCAGATAGAATGGATGCTCTTGGTGCCATTGGTGTTAGCCGTTGCATGAAAGTAGGGGGCTCTATAGGGCGTTTACTTTACAGCCCTGACGATCCTTTTTGTACAACTAGAGAGCCAGACGATAAAAAATTTACTTTAGATCATTTTTTTATAAAACTTTTAAATATTGCTAAGAGTATGAACACACCATCAGCTAAAGCTGAAGCACAAAGACGCACCCACTATATGCATGCGTTTTTAGAGCAGTTAAAATCAGAGATTGGTGAATAATATGAGCAACAAAACCATGCCTTTGTTATCGGGGATTGATCACTGCCACATAAACGTAAATAACCTTTCGAATGCAGTGGCTTGGTATGAAAAAGTACTTGGCTTTAAAGTAGTTGAGGAGCTTGCGTTTTGGGACGAGACAGGCAAAGGTCCTTTAACACTCCAAGATCAAAATACCACAACACGCTTAGCATTGTTTGAAGGTCAAGTTCGCAGCAAAGGAATTGCGTTTGGTGCTACTGGAGAACAATTTATAGCGTGGCTCGCGCACTTCAAATCAATGGACATAAAAACAGTATTAGCCGACCACGGTGTTACGTTCTCAATATATTTTAAAGATGAAAGCGGCAATAGCCATGAAATAACATCTCATGATTATGAACATATCAAGATGTTTTATCCATCTGTTGAGCAGGGCTCGCACAGTGCTAAAAAGAGTTAACGCTCTTGGTTGCTTTGCTTGATATTGAGTATTTCGTCTAGTTTATTAACTAATAAATCAATAATAGCTGGGTCAAAGTGGCTACCTGCTTGTTCTTTCATATGAGCAACTGCTTTTTCTACACTCCACGCGTCTTTATATGGGCGTTTAGATGTGAGTGCATCAAATACATCTGCAACAGCAACAATTCTACCTTCGATTGAAATTTCATCGCCTTTTAAACCGTAAGGGTAACCTGTTCCATCCCACTTTTCGTGATGCTCTATTGCTAATGTGTGCGCGAGTTGAAGCAGTGGAGATGATGAATTAGCTAAAATTTTTGCGCCAATTAAGGCATGCTCTTTCATGTGTTCAAATTCTTGCTCTGATAACTTTCCGGGCTTTAATAAAATTGCATCGGGAATACCTATTTTTCCAACATCATGCATAGGCGCTGCCTGATGCAGAAGCTCTGCTTGATTTTCTGACATGCCAATACCTAGCGCAAGAACTTTACTGTACTGGCTCATACGAACTATGTGCTCACCCGTATCGGTATCTTTATACTCTGCGGCACGCCCCAAGCGCTGAACTAAATCTATATGTGCTTGCTTTAATTGCTCTGCTTGTACCAAAGAAAGGTGTGTTTTAACACGCGCTCTTACAATAGCAGGGCTTATTGGCTTGGTTATGTAGTCGACCGCACCTAATTCAAACCCTTTATACTCATCGCTCTCGTCACCAAGGGCTGTGACAAAAATAATGGGGATGTGTGCGGTTTTTGGATTACGTTTAACGTATTCACATACTTCAAACCCATTCATATGTGGCATCATTATGTCGAGTAAAATGAGTTTGGGTAATTCTTTTTCAAGCAATGTTAAGGCTGCTTCTCCCGATTTTGCAAAGGACAGACGGTACTGATTGCCCAGTATTTCTCGCATAACCTTAAGGTTCGCAGGCTCATCATCAACAATTAAAATCCGAGGCCTGTGTGTAGCAAAAATCATTTATATACTCATATATCGTTTAGTTTGTTTATCAATGTGTCTAATTTGAGAATCGCATTTTCAAAATCAAATTCATCAAATGCATCAGCTATTGCGGCAATGTCATCTGAAAAGGGTTCACCTGAAAACGTTTGCAGGTTCGTCAATGCATTATCGTTTAATTCAGCGTTTTGTGCTGAGTCATAAAGTGCTTCACACAGCTGTGTTAATTCATCAATTGACACTACATTGTTTTTACTTTCAGGTTTATCAGTTTGATCACATTCTTTTGTCGTTAACAATTGTGAAATAACAGCCAGTTCAGCTTTTATTGATTGTAAAATATTATCAACGTCCTCGCCTTGTTTAATAGCTTGCTCTAGATTGGATAAAAGTCTCATTAGTGCAATAAGACCAAGGTTTCCAGCAATCCCTTTTAAAGTGTGTATTAAACTATAGCTATTTTGAGTGTTTAGCTGAGGCTCGTTTATAAGTGTGTCGAAGCGTTTGTCATTGTCTTTAATAAATTTAGTGATTTCAGTCAGCTGTTTACACTTCGATCCCCATAACGCTAATCCTTTTTTAAAATCGATGTGTTTTGCATTTGGATCTGTTTGTGCTATTTCGATTTCTTTCGAAACACCTAAACCAAGTACTTGTGCAATTTCTTGATTTAATTGATTAATGTCAATTGGCTTGTTTGCAAACCCATTCATGCCTGCTTTTTTAGCTAATAGTTTATCTTGCTGTAAAACGCTGGCGGTTAAAGCAATAATAGGAATATTTTTTAACTGTTGTTGTTTTTCTATCTCGCGTATTTTTATCGAAGCTTCAATACCGTCACATTCTGGCATGTGAATATCCATTAAAATGACATCAAAATCGTGTTGTTTGAAGGTGTCAATTGCCTCAAGACCATTACTCGCTTTTGTAACCGCATGGTGATCCCTGGAAAGTAATAACGAGAGAAGCTCAGTATTTTGTTCTATGTCGTCAACGACCAAAATTCTTAGGGCAGGTAACTGTGTATGAAGGCCATCAAAATAGTCAATTTTTTCTTCATCACCCACTTTAAGAGGAAGCGAAAAATAAAAGCAGGTGCCTTTATTTATTTCACTGACTAAATTTATAGTTCCCCCCATCAGCTCAACAAGTTGTTTGCTGATAGTTGTTCCAAGCCCTGTACCACCAAAGCGGCGGGTAGTCGTTCCGTCAGCTTGGACAAAAGGTTGAAAAATAGCGCTCACTCTATCCTTTTCAATCCCAATGCCGGTGTCTTGTACTTCAAAAAATAAATGCCCATTTTGTGTGGTGCTTACGGTAATGGTCACAGAGCCATGCTCTGTAAACTTAATAGCATTGCCAATAAGGTTAGTTAAAATCTGTCTTAACCTGTCTGGATCACCGTAATAGGTATTTTGCACTGATTCTTTAATAGTAAGATGAAGTAAAAGATCTTTCTTTTTTGCTTCTAACCAAAACGTTGAAATGATGCTGTCTATAACGGGTTTGAGGCTAAAGTGAACTGCTTCAATGGTCAACTTACCACGTTCTAATTTAGCTGAATCGAGTACCTCGTTAAGCAAGCGAAGAAGCGAACGGGCTGCGTTATTAACGGTAACAAGGTGCTTTTGCTGCTCATTATTGAGTGGTGTATCCATGAGCAGGTCGCTAAAGCCGATAATAGAGTTCATAGGGGTGCGTATTTCGTGGCTCATATTAGCCATAAACGACTGTTTTGCTTGTGCGGCTTCTTCAGCGATGAGTTTCGCTTTTTCGAGCTTCTCTTCGTACTCTTTACGCTCGGTGATATCAACAAACACGCCATCTATCCACTGAGCTTCGTCTTTATTATTAAAGTAAAAACTACCTTGGTCTAATAACCATAAAACTTTACCATTTCTATGACGAATTCTATATTCGATAGAATATTGGCGCTTTTCTTTAACTGCAGTAGTTACTGCATCTTTTACTGCCTGTTGGTCAGTTTTTAAAATAAGGTCGTTAAACTCTAAGCAATGCTCGGTAAATTCATTTGATTGATAACCTGTTAACTCTAAAATACTTGGACTTATGAATAACATACTCCAATTATCATCTAGCCTACATCTAAATACAGCACCCGGCATATTATTTATTAAAGAACGGTATTTTTGCTCTTTTTCAACAAGGCTACGTTGTAATTCACGTTGTTCGGTTAAATCAGTGATATAGCCAACATATAATGGAGTTTGTCCTGGCTGGTTAACTTCGCCAATGCCTATTCTAATAGGAAAAAGATGGCCTTCTTTGTGTTTTGCAAAAATTTCACGGTTTACACCGAGCACCTTGTTTGAGTTAACATCTTTTGCATTAGAGAGGTATTCATCGTGATGCTTAGCGAGCTTTTCATCCATTAACATTTTTATATTTTTGTTTTTTACTTCATGTTCTTGCCAGCCAAAAATATGTGTGGCTGAGGCATTAAAACTTAAAATATGCCCTCTGTGATCAATCGTTACTATGGCATCGATGGCTGTTTCGAGTATGGCATTCAGACGAGACTCATCGGCAGACTTTTCTTCTAGCAACATTTTATAACGAACCATTCCGTTAATAACCGCCACGACGCTTGTAATAGCAACCGTTGCTGTAGCAACAGCAATTGCGACAAATGTAAGACCGGCGGATGCGTTAACATCATCGAATAGCAGTGGCGAAGTTGCAACAAAACGGGTTGCTGCCATGCCCATATAGTGCATTCCTGCAACAGCAAGGCCCAAAATAATTGCGCTTATGGTGCGGCTTTGTAGAGGCGTTAATTTAGGGAAAAATTTATCTAAGTTAAATCGACTATAAAGAGCAATAAAAGAAAGTGCTATTGCGACAAATATTGATAAAACAAACATAAGTGGGTCGTAGCGTAATAAAGGAGCCAACTCCATAGCGGCCATGCCGCTATAATGCATTGTGCCAATGCCTGCGCCTAATAATACAGAACATAAACCAAGTATTTTGAAGCTCGCTTTATTGTTAATTAAAATAGCAATTGCAAATAGGCAAGCAAAAAAAGCAGGAAGAAAAGACAATATAGTTATTGTTGGGTCGTATTTAATATTTGTGCAGAGCGAGAAGGCCAGCATACCGATAAAGTGCATACTCCAAATCCCGGCTGAAAATATAGCAGCGGCAGTAAATTTTGCTAGGCGTTCATAATTATGAAATTTTGTTTCTTTGGCTAAATCAATCAATCGGGTTGTAAAAAAAGAAGCGAATATTGCTATTAAAACAGATATAGATACTAAAAGAGGGTCGTAAACGCCGTTAACTACTAGGCTAGGGTCGTGGTCTGTAATAAAAAATGCAGATAGCATATTGGCTCAAAAATTAGTCTTTAGGTAGCCAGTTTAATATATTCATCATATAAATAAATACTTAATTAACTAGAGCGGTATAAAAAATGAGTTTGTTTCAATTTTTTAACGTATAGTTTTCAAGTTATTATTTTTTATATTTATTTTATGCAAACTGATAGAAAAATATTTTGCTATCATATGAATAACACAGATGATAACCAACATGGGGTTACATCAAATTAGCATATAAATTTTTGTAGTGAATACTTAAAATTAGGTTAATGAGAAAAAAGTAGTGTTTGATTACCAGCTAAAAAAAAGTAAACGAAGAAAAACAGTCGCTATAAAGGTACATGATCAAGGTGTTACTGTATATGCTCCCCATTTTGTTGCCCAAAAACAAATCGATAGTTGGTTACTTGAAAAGCAACCCTGGATTGAAGCACAATTAAAAAAGCAGCTTAATGCAGTCGATACTAAGCAGTATCCCCTTATCCATAATAAAATTAAGATGTTTTCTGAGTGGGTTAAATTAAGTTTTTTAGAAAGTTCATTATCTGATATTCAAGAACACAATAATGTTTTGTTGGTAACACACTCTACTAGAGTAAAAAATCACAACGGTAAATACGAAAGTTTGATTAAACAGTATTTAGAAGAGAAGTTGGCGGCGTATATTGAAATGCGTATTAGCTATTATTGCAAAATAATGAAAGAAGAATTGCCTCAAAAGTTAAGTATTGCGATATATAAACGCCGTTGGGGGAGTTGCAACAGCAGGCGAGAGCTAACTTTTAACTTGCACTTAATCGGGGCTCCTCACGCCGTGATTGATTATGTAATAGTGCATGAACTTGCTCATTTGCAGCATTTAAACCACAGTAAGCACTTTTGGGCTAGAGTAGAGGCATTCTTTCCTGATCATAAAATTGCATCAGATTGGCTAAAAGCAAACGGAACAAGTTTACAGTGGGTGTTTTAAGCTAATTTGAATATAGGAATATAGGAATATAGGAATATAGGAATATAGGAATATAGGAATATAGGAATATAGGAATATAGGAATATAGGAATATAGGAATATAGGAATATAGGAATATAGGAATATAGGAATATAGGAATATAGGAATATAGGAATATAGGAATATAGGAATATAGGAATATAGGAATATAGGAATATAGGAATATAGGAATATAGGAATATAGGAATATAGGAATATAGGAATATAGGAATATAGGAATATAGGAATATAGGAATATAGGAATATAGGAATATAGGAATATAGGAATATAGGAATATAGGAATATAGGAATATAGGAATATAGGAATATAGGAATATAGGAATATAGGAATATAGGAATATAGGAATATAGGAATATAGGAATATAGGAATATAGGAATATAGGAATATAGGAATATAGGAATATAGGAATATAGGAATATAGGAATATAGGAATATAGGAATATAGGAATATAGGAATATAGGAATATAGGAATATAGGAATATAGGAATATAGGAATATAGGAATATAGGAATATAGGAATATAGAAGAAGTGGTGGAGGGAGCTGGATTCGAACCAGCGAAGGCTGAGCCGTCAGATTTACAGTCTGATCCCTTTGGCCGCTCGGGAACCCCTCCACACTATTTTTGTTACATTTGGCCCCACTTAACTTAGCGGTAAGAAAAGTGGTGGAGGGAGCTGGATTCGAACCAGCGAAGGCTGAGCCGTCAGATTTACAGTCTGATCCCTTTGGCCGCTCGGGAACCCCTCCAATGCAACGGCGCTGATAATAGCAAAATGTGCCTTTAAGTAAAGAAAAAAGCTAAAGAAAATTTAAATAAAGCCGATAAATATTCATTACTCATTCCAATCGGCTAAAGTCTATGCAAATCGATGATTTGTTAATCACAGAGCAGCAATTAAGTACTCGGTTAAACCAAAGTGTACATGCAGACCGCCGTGGTGAATTTTCATTGCTGTTGGCAATGCTTTCACAAGATGCTTTAGATTTTAGTCAATTTCATTTACCTAAAACTGAAATTGAAGAAAACACAACTCAAGAAGCGCAGTTAAGAGAGCAATTAGGAGCAGGACCAAAGCAGCCATTAGCACCCAGTGAATTTAATATGCTAATTGGGCAGTTTAATGCACAGCGTTTGTCTTTGGTTGGTGAGAATAAAGGCATGGCCGATATAAAGCTAAATCAGTGTTTAAACCCTGAGCCCTTTTCGATTAGAGATGATGTAAACCACATACCCCTACCCATTATAGATAATTGTGAACTTGCTGTGCGAAGACGTTTACAAAAAGACGAAATAGAAATAGATAATCCAAAAATGGATGTCGCAGGCTTTTATGACGTTCTAACAGACGTAAATCAGCGTGAACCATTACATTTGACGATGGCATAATTTATGATTTCATCAAATAGTGTCTAGTTACACTACCCATCACTGATTAAATTTTACGACTGCACCAAATCCGAATTGACTAAAAATTGATTTAATGTAAAAAAAGCATCCAAAAATTAAATGCAATTGCTATAATGGCTACAAATGGTATGACATGAATGCCGTTATCATTAAACCAAGGTAATTAGGAACGTAATGAAGAAAACATTCACGCTAAATCACGAGAAAATCAAATACCCTCGTATGGTTGATGCTGCAAAGCATGAAGTGAAAAAATATTTGAAAAGAGAGCGCAACAAAACTCTACCAGAAGATGCAGATTACTGGGCATTTGACTGTAAGTTTGGTAAAACGGTTGAAGATGCGCAAGTGGTTCATGTAGCTGAAATCAGCAACTGTATTAGCGATATTGAAAAGCAAGAATTGATGTCTTTTTACTTAGAAATATTGGCAAAACCTGCACAGCGTCAACAGCTAGACCTTGATAACGACGAGTAATATTTGTGCATATCAAATTATTTAAATGGGCCATTGGCCCATTTTTTATGCCTATAGATTACCTTCAAGCTTTTTTCTTTTGAGCTAGTTCAAAGTGTTTTTCATCGTTTTAGGGCTTTAACTGTTAAATTGTTATTAATGCTACCTTTTCCCTCAATATTAACCACTTCATTAATAGAGTTAGTACTAAATCTAAAAGGTTATAAAGGGAGTTGTGTTTAATAAATTTACGAAGCCATGCATTAAATGTGAGTATTTAATTAGCAACGGAGTGAAGTAAATAATGTACTTCACTTAAAAAGAGGGGATTACGCGCTATGGCATTTTTTGTATTTTTTTGCGCTGCCACAAGGGCAATCATCATTCCTGCCAACTTTCATATCAGCGACCGGAAATATAATACCATCGAGATATCGCCACTGGTGTTGCTCTTTTATAAATTGAGAGCGCTCATGTAACACACAATATAGGTTTTGATAAAAATAGGTAGCTTTAAACTCAACGACCCCTTTATTTTCATCGCTGTTTGTTTCAATAACAGATAAGCTTACAAATCGACAACTGGTCGCAAATTCTTTAATTTCATTTACAGGGTTTTCAGCTTGCTTTTCACTTGCATATGTTTGGTATACGTATTTAGCATTTTTTTGTACGTAAGCTGTATACCTAGAGCGCATTAACTGCTCGGGTGTTTCTGCTTGTTTATCACCTAATAGCAGTGGTTCACAGCAATCTTCGTAATTTTTTTGGTTTCCACAAAAGCAAGTGTTGTTATTTAAATAATTCATAATTGTTACATAAGATTTAAAACATCATTTTAGCAAGCTTGCTGTATGTAAGGTATATCAAGTACGTCAGAATTTTTAGTAAAACAGTATAACTTTGTTTTTGTGTTACTTAAGTTAAGCGATAAGTTGCTCAATAACTGATTGTTTAACATATCAGTCCATGTAATGACCGCTGCAAAGTTACCATTATGCAGTGCGCTACGCAGTACATATTCTAAATTTACTAAATGTTTTTGCCTAATGACTAATAGTTTACTTGTGTCTATTGAACATGAATCAAGCAAAGCTTTACTAGGAACATGGTCTGGTGCGATTAATAAAGTCCAAGCATTTAAACTATTATACTGGTGTAGCACCTTTAACAGCTCAAACGTTGCCGATATATCATCTTCAATTTGAATCACGTTAACACAATCAGATAGTTCGTCTTGCTGATAGCTTTTTACTGTTCTTACGGTTATAGGCTGTAACATATCATCTCGCTCACTGGGTTTATATACAGTACATGTATACAGTAGTTTATACAGTGTTATGGCGCAAGTGTTTTTTTGCTATTTTTTTATACAAATTTATATTCTATTTTTAAGGATATGTATTTTAATATTTATGTTGTTGATATTTATCGCTTTTATTTAAATTGGAATGTTAGTGGGTGAGTGTTTTTTATACAGGTTAAAAAGGTTTGCTTACGTTTTTTATAAATTTAAATTATAGCTCTGTACTGTATACAGTACTTTTACGAGCTAAGTTTCGGACTTTTTCTAAGGAGCAGGGGGAATTAAATGGGCATATTGTAATTGATGAATTTGTTCATATAAACTGGCCGCATAACATTGTGCATCCTTAAAACGCTTTGTTTCTATATATTTTCTCAAATCAGCAAGCGCAGCTGTAGCTGGCTCATGACCCTGGCTACTCGATAAGCTAAGCCAAGCGACTCCATGAAATACACTTTGTGGAACACCTTGGCCTTTTACAAAAAATAAGCCTAAATAAAATTGCCCTCGATGATCACCAGACATTGCCGATAAACGCATCCACTTTGCAGCTAAAGCAGGCTGGTTATTTTTTAAATAATATAGCGCCTTATTAAGCGTACTTTGTTGAGAGCTATCATTTTCAGGCGACGAATTAGTATCGCCTGGCTGTGTCACAAAAGACAAAATGTTGTCTAATTGTTGTTCTAAATCATAACCTGTTGGTGTGGTTTTTATCATATGCTGTCATTCGGTATAGTTAACTACTTCAATAGTTTAGTATATCGCAAGGTAAAATGTCCTGAAAAATATACTTTTTATGATAAAATCTCGCTACTTTTTATTGTCTTAAGTTCATTATGTTAGAAGCTTTATTTAAAATTAACGAAAATGGGTCCACGGTTCGTCGAGAATGCATCGCCGGAATGACTACTTTTATCACAATGGTTTACATTGTATTCGTGAACCCTGCGATGTTAGCAGAAGCGGGAATGGATCAAGGTGCTGCTTTTGTTGCTACTTGTATTGCTGCTGCAATAGGTTGTTTTATTATGGGGTTATGGGCCAATTACCCATTAGCTTTAGCACCTGGCATGGGGTTAAACGCCTTTTTTACGTATGGCGTTGTATTAGGTATGGGATACACCTGGGAAGCTGCGTTGGGCGCAGTATTTATGTCGGGTTGTATATTTTTATTATTAAGTTTATTTAAGGTTAGAGAATGGATAATAAATGCCATTCCATTAGTGTTAAAACGGGCTATTGCGACAGGCATTGGCGCGTTTTTAGCCTTAATAGCACTTAAAAATGCAGGTATTATTGTGGCAAGCCCCGCTACATTTGTGCAGCTGGGTGACATAACATCTGCGGGACCGTTACTGGCTATATTTAGCTTTTTTATTATTGCGGCATTGTTATATCGTGATTTTAAAAGTGGAGTGTTGATCAGTATTTTATCGGTTACAGCTATTTCACTTGGTTTAGGTTTAGTTGAATACCAAGGAATTATTGCTGCACCGCCTTCAATTTTACCTACTTTTATGCAGTTGGATTTTGCTGCTGCTTTAGAACTTTCAATGCTTAGTGTTATTTTTGCATTTTTGTTTGTCGATTTGTTTGACACGTCAGGTACTCTTGTAGCCGTAACGCAAAAGGCTGGTCTTGCAGATGAAAAAGGAAACATGCCACGCTTAGGACGTGCACTCAGTGCCGATAGCTCAGCTACCATTGCAGGTGCAATGTTAGGTACCTCAACAACCACATCATATATAGAGTCAGTGGCGGGTGTATCTGTTGGTGGGCGTACAGGTTTAACTGCAGTGGTAGTTGGTTGCTGCTTTTTGCTAATGATGTTCTTTGCACCGTTAGCTAATATGGTACCAGCTTATGCAACAGCGGGCGCAATCTTATATGTTGCTGTACTTATGTTACAAAACCTAAAGTTTGTGGACTGGGACGATATGACTGACGCTATTCCAGTAGCCGTTGTGCTGTTAATGACGCCGCTTACGTTTTCAATTGCGCATGGTATTGCGCTTGGTTTTATTTCATATACGGCGGTTAAGTTGCTTTGTGGTAAACGCAGTGAAATAACAATTAGTGTATGGATATTAACAGTGTTATTTATTGTTAAATTCGCGTTTTTATCATAAATAACAAAGTTTTGTTTTGATATATAACTACCAGCGACGTTATGTGATTTATCCCTGTTGGGGAAGCTAAACTCTCGGTTATAAAATTTAATGCTAAAAAAGCCCATGCACAGTATGGGCTTTTTTTATTATTCAGTGGAAAGCTGCTGTTACCATTTCTTTTTTGGAGCAAACAGCACATCTAAATCGTCTTGTTCTTGCTCGTTTTTCTTTTTTAGGGCGCTTGCGTTAGATGCTTTTAGCTCGACGCTAATTTCCTCTAAGTAACGTTCCACTTCTTGACGTTTAGCATTTACATATTCGTCTGAATAAGGCACTGCACTAAGCGTTGCGTAGGCTTTTTCAAAATATTGTCTAGCAGAGCCAACCATACTCGCAGAACGTGCCGAAATACCGCGTTTAATTTGGCTTTCTATATTTATTTTAAGCTGCAATTTCTCAAGTAGTTTGTCTTCGCCTGTAAATACCTGGCTATTAACACGGCCCTTAGTGTGTTCAGAACGTAGGATCACACGTAATTTTTTAATCCCTTGAATTAGCGCAACAAGCTGTTTGTCGTTACTTGGTAATGCTAATGACTCACTACTGGTTCCTTGCACCGGGTTAGAGAGATGCTGTTTCATTTCTTCTAAACGGCTCTTTAGTGCTTTTGAGGTTGGCGAATGCGTAACCATTGTTTTGAGTGCTTCGGCAATTCGGCTTTGTAGAACCCTAATAACGTTTTCAGATAGCGGAATATTAGCCTGGTTCATTAATGCTTCTTCAGTTTCTTCAATGATCGCCTTTTGTTTTGTGAGTTCTTTTCGGCGCTCATTTTCTTGTTTTTCTTTGTGTTGCTGAACAGCACTTACCCAAAGTGCAATCACAACCAAAGCAACTATAAGGACAATTATAATAGACACGATCATGGTGTAATTCTCGGATTCATAACCTAATTTTTTAATATTACATTAAATATAAGCCATCGGGGTAGTTTTGCGCGAATTAACTTCAAATTAGGTAAATTAACTGTCGTTAAATATAAGGACTATGAGATTAATTCGTCTAATCTTGGCTACCTCAAGTATATTTATTATGCTAGCCTTGAGCACCACTTCGATAAATGCACGCTATAAGCTTAATCAACGCTACCAGTAAAACTGATCTAGCTTTATAGAATTGCCTTTATTTATAATAAATTACAACGTAAAAATGCAACCATGAAATTACAACAACTCAGATACATAGTAGAAGTACAAAATCATAAATTAAATGTTTCAGCAACGGCTGAGAGTTTATTTACCTCACAGCCTGGTATTTCTAAACAAGTACGTATGTTAGAAGATGAGTTAGGTGTTCAAATTTTTGGGCGAAGTGGCAAGCATTTAACGCATGTAACTAGTGCCGGTGAAGATATTATAAATATCTCGCGTGAGATACTTTCAAAGGTAGAAGGTATAAAAGCAGTAGCTAACGAGCACACATTACCAGACCAAGGTAAGCTCAATATAGCAACAACGCACACTCAAGCACGTTATGCTTTACCTAGTGTGATTCAGGGGTTTATGAAAAAATACCCTGCAGTATCATTGCATATGCACCAAGGTACACCGCAACAAATATCTGATGCCGCAGCAAGGGGCGATGCCGATTTTGCCATTGCAACTGAAGCGCTTCATTTATACTCTGATTTAGTTATGTTGCCTTGTTATCATTGGAATCGCAGTATTGTTGTTGCAAAGGATCATCCACTTGCTAAAAAAGCCAATAGTTTAACGGTAGCAGATATTGCCGAATACCCGCTAATTACTTATGTATTTGGTTTTACGGGTCGCTCTGAATTAGACAAAGCATTTAGCGCCCATGGGTTAGAGCCGCATATTGTATTTACGGCGACTGATGCCGATGTAATTAAAACCTATGTTCGTTTAGGGCTTGGTGTAGGGGTAGTGGCTTCAATGGCGATTGATGAAATCACTGATACTGATTTAGTCTGCATTGATGCAAGTCACTTATTTGAAGCTAGCACAACAAAAATTGGCTTTAGAAAAGGCAGCTTTTTACGTACTTATATGTATGACTTTATAGAACGATTTGCGCCGCATTTAACAAAAGAGCGTGTGGAGCGCGCGAGTTTATTACGTAATCAAGATGATGTAGACAAGTTATTTGAAGATATAGAGTTACCTGTAAAGTAGCACTGGGTCTGATAACAAAAACCGACTATTTATTAATAGTCGGTTTTTTTGTTTAAGGTTAGCCTAACACTCAATAATGTTAACGGCTAAACCACCGCGCGCGGTTTCTTTGTATTTTGTTTTCATATCATTACCTGTTTCAAGCATGGTTTTTATTACTTTATCAAGTGATACTTTTTGCTCGCCACTACCACGAATTGCCAATCGAGAAGCATTGATGGCTTTTATAGCCCCCATCGCATTACGTTCAATACAAGGAACTTGCACTAAGCCGCCAACAGGGTCGCACGTTAAACCTAAATTATGCTCCATGCCTATTTCAGCTGCGTTTTCAACTTGTACAACATTGCCACCCACAATTTCAGTTAATGCTCCGGCGGCCATTGAACACGCTACACCCACTTCGCCTTGGCAGCCCACTTCGGCACCAGAAATAGACGCATTTTTTTTATATAAAATACCAATTGCAGCGGCTGTTAGTAAATAACGCGTGGCAATGTCGCGGTCTACTTCTTTTACAAATGTATGATAGTACATAAGTACAGCGGGTAGAATGCCTGCAGCACCATTAGTGGGGGCTGTTACCACTCGTCCACCGGCGGCATTTTCTTCATTAACGGCAAGTGCAAATAGGTCGACCCAATCCATTGCTCTGAGTGGATCGTTGCTCACCTCGATATTCAGTTTTAAGAATAGGCTGGGGGCACGTCGTTTTACTTTTAAACCGCCAGGTAAAATTCCTTCAGTACGCATTCCGCGCTCAATACAGGCTTTCATTACTTGCCAAATATGAAATAACTCATCTTTTATAGCGTCTTCGGTTCGAAGTGTGCGTTCGTTTTTCATCATCAAGCTAGATACACTCAGGCCTGAGTCTTTACACATTTCAAGTAGCTCTTTTGCGCTACTAAAAGGGTATGGCGCTGGGTTTTCTTCTCTAATATCGAGCGCTGCTTGCTTTTCGTTTTCAAATTCTTCGTCGGTAACAATAAAGCCGCCGCCGATAGAGTAGTACACTTTGCTATAAAGCTTTTCACCATTATTTGAAGCAATAATCTCCATTGCATTAGAGTGCTTTGGGAGCGTTTTACGACGATGAAAAACAATAGCACCTTGCTTAGGAAAGTTGGCTTTGTGTGTTTGGTTTAAATAAATAACTTGTTCTTGCTCGATAGTTAATAAAATATCATCGACTAAATCGGCATCGATTGTTTCTGGGTCATAGCCTGCTAAGCCAAGTACAACAGCTTTGCCAGAACCATGACCTATACCTGTTTGACCTAACGATCCATATAGCTCTACTTTTATATCGGTAACACTTTTCAATAGCTGTTTTTCATGGAGTTCATTAACAAATAAGCGTGATGCGCGCATTGGGCCAACGGTGTGTGATGACGAAGGGCCAATACCAATGCTAAACATATCAAATGCACTGATCATAGTGTGTGTCTCTTATTAATTTACTCAGCCCGAGGCTGCTCTTTGAACGGTCGAGCATAATAACGCGGAATTGTTAGCATGTAACTATTATTAACGAAGATTTAAACTGGTAAGGCTAGTTGTTTTGTAAAGTTTTTTATAATGCTAGCAGTTGCTCCCCAAAGTAACCCATGGGGGGTAACAAACCCCTGCAGGGTGATTTCTTTACCAAAACGTTGAAATGGCAAAGGTTGCCAGTTAGCTTCAGTACTTAATTCATCCAAGGAGAGTAAAAAGCTAGCCTGTACTTCATTGTGATCGTTTACCCACTGCGTATTTTTATTCAAAACACATACGTAGGGACGAATACTAAACCCAGTTAAGGTGGAGTACTCTGGTAAATTGCCAAGGATATTTACATCTTTGTGCGCAATGTTTAATTCTTCTTTCAATTCACGTAGTGCCGTTGTACGAAGCGTTTTGTCGCTTGCCTCAAATTTACCACCGGGTAAGCAAATTTCACCTGGGTGATGATGCAAATAAGTAGGGCGCTTACACAGTAAAATATGTGCATGCCCAGCTACATCTATAATGGGCAGCATAACGGCACTGGCGCGTTTATTTCGAGAGTCTTTTATTTGATTTGGCGCAGCGGTTGGGCTTAATTGAAAACGCGTTTTAATAAAGTCACTATTCAAGATCACCTACTCTTTAATAAAGGTAAAATTTTATTTACCTTATCGTAAGTCTCTTGGTATTCCAATTCGACTTTAGAATCAGCGACAATTCCGCCTCCGGCCCAACAGTAAATATGCTGCTCATAACAAACTAAAGTTCGAATAGTAATACTTGTATCCATATTACCACAGGCACTTAAATAACCTATAGAGCCACAGTAAACACTGCGCTGATGAGGCTCTAGTTCTTCTATAATTTCCATCGCGCGAATTTTGGGTGCTCCAGTAATGGATCCACCAGGAAAAGCAGCCTCGAGTTGATCAACTGCTGTTTTATTGATATCGAGTTCGGCGGTCACTGTACTTACTAAATGGTGTACGGCCGGAAAACTTTCAATTGCGAATAAAGAAGGCACTTTAACGCTGCCGGGTTTGGCTACTTTACCCAAGTCGTTACGAAGTAAATCTACAATCATCACGTTTTCTGCGCGATCTTTGGATGAGTTTGCAAGTTTTAACGCTTGTGCATTATCTTCGTGGGCGTCAGCTTTACGTGCAAGTGTCCCTTTTATTGGTTTAGTTTCTACAATATTGTTTTGAATCGATATAAAGCGCTCAGGCGAAATTGACAAAATAGCGCCTGCAGGATGATTAATAAAACTTGAAAAAGGCGCTTTATTAGCTTCGCGTAATTTAATATACGCTGACCAAGGATCACCGCTATATTGGGCTTTAAAGCGCTGCGCTAGATTAATTTGATAACAATCACCGCTTTTTAAATAGTCTTCAATTACAGCAAACTTTTTGGCGTATTGGGTTTGGCTCATATTAGAAAACCACTCAGACGTTAACTCAAATTTGGCGTCAATCGGAGTTGATGCTAGATATTTCTCGTAAAGCGCGCGTCTTTCAACATGTGGCTGTGAAACATAAAACCACGCATTTTGCTGTCTATCAAAAATGAGTGCATCTAAATAAAGGCCTACAGCCATTTGCGGTAAGTGTATATCTTGCTCTGCTATGGTTGGCATTTTTTCAATTGTACGACCCAAGTCATAGCCGAAATAACCTAGCCAACCTCCATTAAAGGGCAATTCAAAAGGTGCTTTTGTGTTACTGAGTTTGAGCAAATGGGTATTCATTATCTCAAAACAGGTTAGCTCACTTGGCTCGCCATTGAATAATGTTTTGTTATCGCTCACTTCAAGCAAGTGTTCAGGTTCTATGGAAATTATGTCGTAGCGACTATTTACATGGTCGCTATTAGCAGAGTCGAGCAGTATGGCATGAGGCAGATGAGAAAAATGCGAAAATACATCAATACAATTTTGTGTTATTGATAATTTTATACAATTATTTTTATTGTTTAGCATTTACTACCCCTATAAGAACTGGCTCCAAACGGGCTGGGAGGGTATCATAAGTCAAATTTTTTTGGCAGCGTTTAGTATAAAATCAACGTTGTAATTAAAACAGTACAAACCACCGTCACCGGTTTGGTATAGATTACGCTTAAGCGTAAAGCTAACTTAAGGAACCATTATGAGTACAATCCGTCAGCAAGACTTTATTGATAGCATTGAAGATGCATTGCAATATATTTCGTTCTACCATCCACTTGATTTTGTTCAAGCATTAGAAAAAGCTTACAACAAAGAACAAAGTAAAGCTGCTAAAGATGCTATTGCGCAAATTTTAATTAACTCGCGTATGTCGGCTGAAGGCAAGCGTCCGCTTTGTCAAGATACAGGTATTATTACGTGTTTTGTAAAAGTGGGTATGGATGTTAAGTGGGATAAAACAGACTTAACAGTTCAACAAATGGTTGATGAAGGTACTCGCCGTGCGTATTTGAATCCAGATAACCCGCTTCGTGCTTCTATTGTTGCAGACCCTGCTGGTACTCGTAAAAACACAAAAGATAACACACCTTCGGTTGTTCACATCGATTTGGTAGCTGGTGGCGAAGTAGAAGTCATGGTTGCAGCAAAAGGTGGCGGCTCTGAAAACAAAAGTAAAATGGTTATGTTAAACCCTTCAGACGATGTTGCTGCCTGGGTAGAAAAAACACTGCCTACAATGGGTGCTGGTTGGTGTCCGCCAGGCATGCTGGGTATAGGTATTGGTGGCACAGCAGAAAAAGCTGCAGTAATGGCTAAAGAGTCATTGATGGATCCGGTTGATATCCATGAGCTTATGGATCGTGGGGCGGAAACTACAGAAGAAAAGCTTCGCCTAGAAATATTCGAACGTGCAAACAAACTAGGTATTGGTGCACAAGGCCTGGGCGGGTTAACAACGGTTGTTGATATTAAAATTAAAACCGCTCCTACCCATGCAGCTTCAAAACCAGTGGTGATGATCCCTAACTGTGCAGCAACTCGTCACGTGCACTTTACTTTGGATGGTTCAGGTCCTGCTGATTTAAAAGCGCCAAAGCTTGAGGATTGGCCTGAAGTGACTTTTGAAGTAGGCGAGGGGACACGTCGTGTAAATTTAGACACGCTAACGAAAGATGATGTTCAAGAATGGAAAATGGGTGAAACCGTTTTACTTTCAGGCACCATTTTAACTGGCCGTGATGCAGCGCATAAACGTTTGCAAGACATGATCAACTCTAGCGAAGGCTTACCTGAAGGCGTTGATTTTGATAATAAATTTATATACTACGTTGGCCCTGTAGACGCTGTTGGTGATGAAGCAGTAGGCCCTGCAGGCCCAACTACAGCAACACGTATGGATAAGTTTACCGATATGATGCTAGAAAAAACTGGTATTGTAGGCATGATTGGTAAAGCAGAGCGCGGCCCTGCAACGGTTGAATCAATCAAAGAGCATAAATCTGTTTACTTGATGGCTGTAGGTGGTGCTGCGTATTTAGTATCTAAAGCGATTAAAAAAGCGCGTGTAGTTGCGTTCGAAGATTTAGGTATGGAAGCGATTTACGAGTTTGAAGTTGAAGACATGCCTGTAACGGTTGCTGTAGATAGCGAAGGTGCTAATGCACATACGCAAGGTCCTGCGATTTGGAAGGCAAAAATTGCTGAGCTTGATAGCAAATTAAAGTAATTGTTATCTTTGTTTATGAAGCGAGCCATGTGCTCGCTTTTTTATTTTAAAATCATCAATATTGAGTGAAAACTGATCTTACCAGTTGTGTGGTAATTGTTTATATAAATATAAATCATTAAATAACAATTGCTTGCGTGTTAATGGTGGATGTATTAAAAACTTTACGGAAAAATCAATGGTTACGCTAACGTAAACGTAAAGAGGTGTACCCTTGTGTTATTTTAGTTTTAATGTCTATTTTTGTAATTTATTTTAAATTTTTTATTTGTTAATAAGTTATAAGTTGATTATTTAATTTAATCACTTGGTGTTTGTTAGCTTTATCATCTTGATGTGTGGCGAACACTATCTTGAAGTGGTAAAGTCTCGACAATTTCCAGCGCGTACACCCTCTCACGGGTCAATTTTTCGGAGTATTTTAAGTGGCTGTGTTTAATCAAGTTGAATTTGATAACCATGAACAAGTAGTCTTTTGTTCTGACAAAGAGTCAGGTTTAAAAGCAATTATTGCTGTGCATAGTACCAAGTTGGGGCCTGCTGTTGGTGGGTGTAGAATGTGGGATTACGCTAAAGATGAAGACGCAGTGTATGATGTTTTGCGTTTATCAAAAGGGATGACTTACAAAAATGCGGTTGCGCGCCTTCCTTTTGGTGGTGGAAAATCTGTCATTATTGGTAACGCCAAAGACATTAAATCGGAACAACTTTTTCGTGCATTTGGTCGCCAATTAGAGCGTTTAAATGGTAGCTATTACTCAGCAGAAGACGTCAATATTACGTGTGCCGACGTTGCTTTAATGAACAAAGAAACAAATTACGTTCTTGGCCTTGAAGGCAAAAGTGGAAACCCATCTCCCTTTACTGCATACGGTACTTTTTTAGGTATTAAAGCTGCACTGCAGCATCAACGCGGCCACCAAGACTTCTCGGGCATAAAAGTAGCTGTACAAGGTTTAGGGGCTGTTGCTTACGGCTTGTGTAAGCACTTAGCTGATGCAGGTGCTAAGTTGTTTGTGACAGATATAAACCAGGTTGCAATTGATCGTGTTGTTAACGATTTTGGTGCAACAGCTGTTGGTATTGATGACATTTATGACTTAGATGTAGATGTGTATGCACCCTGTGCATTAGGCGCAACCATAAACGATGACACTATACCTCGTATTAAAGCAACCATTATTGCTGGTTGTGCTAATAATCAGTTAGCACAATCACGCCATGGTGAAATTATTCGTGAAAAAGGCATTTTGTATGCGCCAGATTACGTTATAAACGCAGGGGGTATTATTAATGTTTATTACGAAACTGCCCCAGAAGGTTATACCGTTGAGGCCTCTAATAAACACGTTGAGGGTATTTTTAATACGCTAACAGAAATTTTTGCTCGCAGCGAAAAAGAGCAAAAATCGACGCACTTAATTGCAGATGAGCTTGCTCAAGAAATAATACAAAATGGCCTTTAGATTTATATTTAGGTCTTGAAGAAAGGGGATGCATTTGCGTCCCCTTTTTTGTTATTAATGCTATTTTTATGAAACAACGTTACACTTTATTTTTAATTAAGTGTGGTATGTATAATGACGTCAACTTCGAATATGCAGCCTATCGACTTTGATAGCTGGCCTCGTAAACAACATTTTGAACTATTTAAAAATTTTACCCAGCCATACTTTAATGTGTGTGTTCAGCTAAACGCACAAACACTGTTTGATTACTGTAAGGATCAAAATATATCGTTTTTTCAAGCCTATGTTTATTGCACACTAAAAGCTTGCTTCGCTTATGAACCAATTATGTTACGAATTATAGAATCCAAGCCCTGGTTACTTACAAGCATCCGTGCAAGTGTTGTTGAACTTGATGAAGACGAGTGCTTTGTATTTAGTTATTTTGATTATTTGGGCTCTTTCAAAGAGTTCTCAGCCAATAGCGACAAAGTAAGTAAACAATCTAAGTCAAACTCACTATTTAGCGACGCATTTGCCAATACAGAGGGGCAAGCTGATTTAATTCATATATCTGTTTTACCATGGCTTAATTTTAGCGCTTTTTCACATGCATTTAGCGAAGGGCAAAGTTTAGGGATCCCTAAATTTGTATTTGGTCAATACGACAAACAAGCTGGCACGATGCCACTGTCTGTTGACGTACATCACTCTTTAATGGATGGTCTACACGTTGCGCGCTTTGTAAAGGTGTTACAAGCTGAGTGTGATCATTTTAAATGTAAATGACGGTAGTAAAAAAAGTATTTTAAAAATCTATAATAACCACAGCAGTTGAAAATTCATCCCGGTGAACATATTTATAAAGGCATATATATGTTTAGGGTATTGCCATGATAAATGGACTGTTAATTGGTGTTTTAGTGTTATTTGTGGCGATACTTTGGCAATGGCCTTCTATCCAAGCCTCCCTTTGGCGCAATAAGTATCAACGTATGGGTTTAAGCTCTCAGCAAAAAGATATCTTACTGCGCTGTATGCCTATTTACCGAAAGATGACGGATGCTGATAGAGCCAAACTTGAGAGACATATTGTTTGGTTTTTAAATGAAAAGCGCTTTATTGGCTGCGATGGATTAAAGCTCACACCTGCCATGAAACTTATTGTGGCTGCTGATGCCTGCGTACTCGTGCTTAACAAGCCGTGGCCTCTTTATATTAATGTAAAAGAAATACTATTGTACCCAAGTGCTTATTACGCACCGCAAACCACGCACGATAGTGCTGGTTTAGTCAGTTATCATAATACGGTGAGACAAGGTGAATCGTGGCCTGGGGGAACATTGGTACTCAGTTGGCATGATGTATTAGAAGGAAGCCGCTTACCCAGTGATGGGCATAACTTGGTGTTTCACGAATTTGCTCATCAGTTAGATCAGGAAACAGGTAAAACAACAGGTACGCCACTTTTAAAAAGCTCGGCGGATTATAAAGAGTGGGCAAGGGTATTTAGTCGTGCCTTTACGCAGCTTAAAAGTCATGTGGCGTATAGTATGCCTCACGTTATTCATAGTTATGGCGCAACAAACGAGGCCGAATTTTTTGCGGTGATCACCGAAACCTTTATTGAAAAACCAGCAGAGTTACGGCGCTACGATCCAGAAATATATAGAATGCTGGTTAACTACTATCAATTTGACCCCATTTCTTGGCATTAAACGTAATAAACTGCGCTTTATCAAATAACGCTGGTAACTTTTGGTTGTTTTTGTTGCAATCGGTTAAAACACACAGCAACAATAATAAGCGAGAAAGTTATGAAGAAATTGCTGCATACGGCGTTGGCTTTGTCAGTGTCATTAGCTCTTGGGCAAGCACATGCTGAATCAACCGATAAAAAAGATGAACAAAAATGGCAAGTAGATTCTCCTAAAGGGCAATTTGTTGACGCTAAAATTAGCGTAGAACAAGGCACATGGATGAATATTGATATTAGCCCAGATGGCAAAACCATTGTATTTGACTTACTAGGCGACATTTACACAATGCCAATGAGTGGCGGTACTGCAACACAATTAACCTCTGATATAGCATGGCAAATGCAACCTCGTTTTAGCCCCGATGGTAAACACATTGCGTTTACTTCTGATCAAGGTGGCGGCGACAATATTTGGGTTATGGATTTAAACGGTGAAAACCAAAGTGCAGTAACCAACGAAACGTTTAGACTGTTAAATAGTCCAGCGTGGAGCCCTGATGGCGATTTTTTAGTGGCGCGTAAACATTTTACGGCTAGTCGTTCACTTGGTGCTGGTGAAGTATGGCTATACCATAAAGCGGGTGGTAAAGGGGGTCAGCTGACTAAACGCGAGAACGACCAAAAAGATTTAGGTGAGCCAATGTTTTCACCTGATGGGCGTTATGTGTATTTTTCTCATGATGCTACACCAGGCAAAACGTTTCACTATTCGAAGGATTCTGTAGCGGGTATATATAAAATTAAGCGCTACGATCGTGAAACAGGTGAAATAGAAACAATTATTGATGGTATGGGTGGCGCAATTAGACCAACTCCATCGCCAGATGGAAAAACGCTTGCTTACATTAAGCGAGACGACTTTCAAACTAGTTTGTATCTTTATGATTTAAGCACGGGTGAGCACACTCAGGTATACGATAAGTTAGAGCGTGACATGCAAGAAACGTGGGCTATTCACGGCGTATATCCTACAATTGCCTGGACACCCGATAATAAAGAATTGGTATTTTGGGCGGGTGGTAAAATTCAATCTGTTGACGTGACTGACAAATCAGTTACCCCGATTGCATTTAAAGTAGAAACCACTAAAAAGATTCAACCAGCGCTTCGTTTTACTCAAAATTTAGACACTGATGAATTTGACGTAAAAATGCTACGTAATGTGCAAGTAAGCCCCGACGGTGAAACCGCTATTTTTGAAGCGTTAGGTTATATTTATAAACGCGATTTAGAATCTGGAAAAATTAAGCGTTTAACAAAACAAACAGATCATTTTGAATTATTTCCGCAGTATTCTCGCGATGGTAAAAAAATAGTTTACACCACGTGGAACGATAACAAGCAAGGCCAAGTGCGCGTTGTATCTTCTCGCAGTGGTCGAGGCGACACAATTACACAAGAACCAGGCAAGTATGTAGAACCAACGTTTAGCCCGAATGGTAAAACGGTTGTCTACCGTAAAGCTAGCGGTGGCAGTATTTTAAATCCTAAATGGTCATTGAACCCAGGTATTTATAGCGTTAGTGCAAAAGGCGGTAAAAGTGAGCTGATTTCTAAAAGTGGATATCAACCACAGTTTGGGGCTGACAACGACCGTGTATTTGTAATGAGCCCATGGCCAAAACCATCGCTGAGTGTTGTAGAGCTAGAAAGCAAAAAAGTATCTAAACTTTATGAATCTGAGCATGCTACTGAATTTAGAGTATCTCCAGATGGGGAGTATCTTGCTTTTGCTGAGCGATTTAAAGTGTATGTAACGCCATTAGTTGAAAGTGGGAAGGCCATAAATATTGGACCTAAAGACAGTAAATTCCCTATAGAGCAGCTATCTGTGCGTGCTGGTGAAAGTATTAGCTGGAGTGCCGATAGCAGCAAACTTTATTGGACACTAGGGCCTGAGCTTTACCATGCAAGTTTAAACGGTGTATTTGCGATTAATAGTAAAAGCGACGCTGATTTTAAAGTTAAAAATGGCGAAAACATCGGATTCAGTAAGAAGGTGAATGAGCCAAAAGGCATGATTGCTTTAACTGGCGGTAAAATTATTACGATGAATGGTGATAAAGTCATTGAAAACGGAGTAATAATTACTGATGGCAAGCATATAAAAGCTGTGGGCCCAGCTTCTGAGTTAAGCATACCAAAAGATGCAGAAGTTATTGACGTTACTGGTAAAACTATCATGCCGGGTATTGTTGACGCCCATGCTCATGGTTCTCAAGGGAGCAATGAAATAATTCCTCAGCAAAATTGGAAAAACTTTGCAGGTTTAGCTTTAGGTGTTACGACCATTCATGATCCCTCTAACGACACCACCGAAATATTCACTGCAAGCGAAATGCAAAAAGCAGGCATGATTGTTGGTCCGCGTATTTTCTCTACAGGAACTATTTTGTATGGGGCTAATATGCCGGGTTATACCTCGCATATTGATTCGTTAGAAGATGCTAAATTTCACTTAGAACGCTTAAAGAAAGTCGGTGCTTTTAGTGTTAAATCATACAATCAACCCCGTCGTGAGCAGCGCCAACAAGTCGTTGAAGCAGGTCGCGAACTTGAAATGATGGTTGTGCCAGAAGGCGGTTCGCTACTGCAACATAATTTGAGCATGGTGGTTGATGGGCATACAGGTATTGAGCATTCCATTCCTGTAGAAAACATATACGATGATATAAAACAATTATGGTCACAAAGTGATGTGGGTTACACACCAACGCTTGTTGTTGCCTATGGTGGTATATGGGGTGAAAACTATTGGTATGATAAAACTGACGTGTGGAATCACCCTCGTTTAAGTAAGTTTGTGCCTCAAAATCAGTTGCTGCCGCGTTCTATGCGTCGTGTTAAAGCACCCGATCATCACTATAATCATTTTAACAACGCACGTGTGTCGGCTGAGCTACAAGACTTAGGTGTTTTAGTTAACTTAGGAGCGCATGGTCAACGTGAGGGGTTAGGCGCACATTGGGAAATGTGGATGTTTGCCCAAGGCGGCATGACGCCACTAGAAGCCATACGCGCATCAACACTCGATCCAGCTAAGTACTTAGGGCTTGATAAAAACGTAGGCTCGCTTGAAGTGGGTAAACTGGCTGATTTAATGGTGATTGATGGTGATCCGTTAATTGATATTCGCAGCTCTGATAAGGTTGATTATACAATGATTAATGGTCGTTTATTTAATGCAGAAACGATGAATGAGGTTGGCAAAAAAGCACGCCAGCCGCTTTATTTTGAAAAGTAAGAATTTTAATTAACGTCTTTAAAAAGCGGCTTTTATGCCGCTTTTTTATTTTACAAATTATAAACAGCAGGCATAAAAAAACCGCTTAACGCGGTTTCTTTTAAAATCATTAATGTTGATTAAACAACACCGCGCGGTAGGCGACAGTCATGATCTTTACGCGCTAGGATTACAATCCACAATTCTTCTGCGGTGTAACCATCTTCACTTTGTGTAACCACAGTGAATGGCGCTTTTTTCTGAGCAGTAACAGGCGCAGCTTTTTTGGTTTTAGTTTTTTTAGCTGGCGCTTTTTCAGCAGGTGCCGGTGTTGCTTTACCACTGCTTAATTCTTTAGTTAGCTCAGCTACGTCAGCTAGGCGTAAGTTTTTTCCGCCATCGATGCTGTACCAGCCTGGTTTAGTTGTAATTTCAGGTTTTTTACCATTAGCAGCTTCATACGCTGCTTCAAAGGCAGATAGTACTTCTGTTTTGTCTAGTTTGCTCATCAGAGACCCTATACGTTGTGAACACAGATAAAGAGAAGCTATTTATACCTATTTTGAATCAGTTTTTCAATTTTTTGCGATTTTCCTTCCATTTTAAAGCAATAAACGCCAAAATTTGCACAAAATTCAGTGCAAAGTAAGGTTACGCGTATGCAACGTCAAGAATTTAACCAATTATTAAATGATATTTTAAAGCCTCACAATATTAAGGATTTTTGCCCAAATGGATTACAAGTTGAGGGTAAAAATGAAATAAAAAAAATTGTTACCGGAGTAACAGCGAGCCAAGCTTTAATTGACGCTGCAATTGATGAGCAAGCAGACGCTATCTTGGTCCATCATGGTTATTTTTGGAAAGGCGAGTCTCAACCTATTACCGGGATGAAAAAGCGGAGAATAGGCGCCTTATTGGCTAACGATATTAATTTATTTGCTTATCACCTCCCTTTAGATATTCACCCAGAGATTGGTAATAACGCGCAGCTTGCAAAATTATTAGATATTGAAATTCAAGAAGGCCTTGAGCCTGTTGCTAACAGTGTAGCAGTGAAAGGGCGCCTTAAAACAGCGCTAAGTGGAGATGAATTTGCATCAAAAATAGCTAAGGTGCTTAATCGAGCCCCTCTCACAAGCTTAGTTCGTTCAAGTAAAATACAAACTATTGCGCTGTGTACTGGTGGAGGTCAAGGTTATATTGATTTAGCTGCGGAGCAAGGTATTGACGCTTATTTAACAGGTGAAGCGTCTGAGCAAACTATTCATAGTTCACGAGAACAAAATATTGATTTTTTTGCAGCAGGGCATCATGCAACCGAACGCTACGGTATAAAAGCTCTGGGCGAGCTACTTGCCCTGGAGTACGGTTTTGAGGTTAGCTTTATTGATATTGATAATCCTGTTTAAGCTACTGTGATATTTAAGATTATTAATTTTAGTACTCGTTATATTTTAAAATTTAAAGCCTTGAATTTAACGCCAGTTAAATAGGGGCGACAACGGATAGTGTACAAGCTCTGCTCTAATAGACTTTATTTACTTATATTGAAGTGAGGGCGTGTTTAAATTTGTTGTCTAGCGAGTTGAGTATAAATTGAAAGTGTTCAGAGCAAGGGAAGTAGACACGCTTTCTTTATATACACTGCTTAAATGAAAGCGAATAAAATAAATCGGTTGTAAAAGTAAGGTAAGTGGTTTGGTCTCTCATAAAGAGCTTTTAATTTACTTAATTCGTTATGTATTTCTAGTTTTATTAAAAATGACCTTATAAGGACCGCAATGGAAGGTGTTTTAGCTCTACTTGAGCAGTACGGCTTATTTGTTTACCTATTGCTATTTGGCTATTGTGCATTGAAAAGCGGCTGGTTACCTTTATTTGCAGGTTATGCTGCTCAGACCGGCGCGCTTGATATTAAATTAGTTATTTTAGCTACTTTTATGGGAGGGTATATTGGCGATGAGATACGGTTTGCTCTTGCAAGAGCTTATGGCACTTCATGGCTTGAAAAACCTAATAAAATTGGTCAACTATTTCAAACAGCGAGTGCGCTTGCTAACCGTTACGGCATGGCTTACATTTTTTTATATCGATACCCTAAAGGTATGCGCACAATTGGAGCGCTCCCTGTAGGGCTAACCGATATATCTTGGCCCCTATTTAGCACCTTAAATGCCTGTTCAGCTGCTTTATGGGTCATTATTTTAGTTGGCGGAGGCTATACTTTTGGAGCTACATTTGAGTCTATAGGTGTAGAGAGCTTAACCGCACTGAGTATATTATTGTTGGGGATATTTTTAGTTATACTCTATCGGCTTTGGACAAAACACCCACCTACAAAACAACGACAGTAAAGTGACGTTATTGTTTAACAAAAAATCTAGTGAAGAGCTTTACCCACATATCTTAAAGTATTGATATTTTATTTTCTTGCTCGACAAACATTCATTGTAAACAAATCAAATTTACGAGTTAGCAGGTGGCTTTTTGCAAGTTGTTTAAAGTGCCTCAGGGTCTAGCCATCGACGGACTTTTATCCACGTTGTTCCTATAACTTCATGGCTGTATTGCGTTACGGCTAGTAGTGCTTGCGCATTTGGAACGAGCTGTTTATGAAAAGGAAGCGCTGCAAAATTGTGAAAGTCAGTTGCTGCAGGAATGCTTGTTACACCTTGGGCCGAAAACAAGTCCTGGGCTCTGGGCATATGCAGTACCGAAGTTACTAACGCTACTTTAAAATCAACTAGCTTAGGCGCTAGTAGCGCAGCTTCTTGCGCTGTATCCATTGCCTTTGGGTTTTGCAAAAGCCTATTTTTATTGATGCCTAACTCAATGGCAGTTTGATACATCAAGCTGCTGTTAGTAATATTCTCATAACCGCCGCCAGAAACAATAAGCTGTGATTTTGGGTAGTATTTAGCGAGTTTGACTCCTTCAACTAGTTGGGTTAGCGCGCAATTACCTAATTGGTTATTGGCACTTAAGACAGGGTTAGGATTTATATCGCAGCCAAGTACTACTATTTTGTCTAATTCTGGGTGTTTTGAAGGGTGAAAAGAAAGGCTTGTCGGCTCGTTGTTTTTTAAAATCAGGTTAGCAACAAACGGTGTACTGATTGCCAACAATGTTGAAAGTCCAAAAAATGCAATTACTAAAGAAAACTTGCGACCCTTGAATGCTAAAAACAAAGCTATAAATGTAAAAAGACCAAGTAAAGGGAGCGGCATAAGCAAGCCGCCAAGTAACTTTTTCAAAGCGAACATAATGAGCAACATAAAAGCAATAATTTAAGTTATGTTACTCATTAACGGGTAGTTTATCGACCGTTATTTAACTTACACGTATTTAAAAAGTGGCGATATACAGGATTATCTTTCATATCTTTTTTCATCGCTAAGTACATTGGTCGAGTTAAACCTAGCGCACCTAGTGGAATCGATTTGATGAGTCCTTGGCTTTCATATGGTGTAACCAACCAATCAGGTAATGCAGCTACACCCATTCCAGCACTGACTAGCTGAAAAATTAGTAGTCCTTGATCTACGTTTTTTAACGTCCCATCAAAACGTGCATTTTGAATGAAATGTTTAAATATATCTTGGCGTTCGCGCGGAATAGGGTAAGAAATAATGGTTTCATTCTTTAAGTCTAACGCTGTAACGTATGCTTTTTTAGCAAGATCGTGATCAGGTGCAACAATTAATTTTAACTTAAAGTCGAATAAATGGGCATACTCTAGCTTATCGGGTTCACGAATGTCTGATGTGAGTACTAAGTCTAATTCATCGTTAAGTAAGTCTGGAATTGCGTCGTAACTAAAACCACGTTCATAATCAATTTTTATATCTGGCCAAAAGTTATTAAAATCTTTAATTGTTGGAAGTAGCCAGTGAAAACAAGCATGGCATTCAACACTTAAGCGTAATTGTGAAATTGGCTGATTAAGGCTCTCTTTTAAACGACATTTAGTTGCTTCAATTTTCGGCAGTATTTCGTGGGCTAACTCAAGCAATAACATGCCTTGCGGGGTAAAACGCACAGGCTGCGTTTTGCGTTCAAACAGCTGGCAGTCTAACTTGTTTTCCAAGTCTTTAATTTGATGTGATAAAGCCGACTGAGTTAAGAATAATTCGCGGGCAGTATTCACTAATGAACCGGTTTCTTTAAGGGTTGCAATAGTTTTTAAGTGTTTTATACCAATCATCTTTAATAATTCTCATGGAAAATTTGAGTAGTGCTCATTATTTTTCAATACTACGCTTATATAAAAAACGTTTCAACGTCTAGACGTCTAAATTAAGCTAATAAATATAGTTTTACTGATTAATGTTTTTATAGTTTAGCGTAAGTAACTAGATTAAAGCCGATTTTTTTACTACTTGTATTAATTTACTTCATGTTTAAAGGTAAAGGGGCTGGTATAAAAAATTTTTAACTTGCTTAGTTAACTAACGCTAATAGATAGAAAAGTAGTGACCTTTGTAGAAAATAAAAATACTTTGGAGTATATGAAGGTTGATCTTTGGTGATTGACTTTACAGCTGTCAGTTTGTCATGCAAGCAAACATAATTTATGTATTGTGGTCATTCCTAATAAATAGGCAATAACGAACAACAAACCCAAAAGTATGCTGCCCTCTGGGTTATTTATGGGGCTATTTGCTCTTTGTTGCTGGGTATTTATTTATCCCACTGGGTTATATACCTCGCGCCGCGCTCTAAGTGCCCCAAGCCTTAACTTTACAGATGTGGGGCTAAAGTGGTTGATTAATTAGTAATATAGCTTCTTTTGCTGGAACTGGTTTTGACATTAAATAACCTTGTCCGTATTCACAATGCGTAGTTTGCAAAGTCTCTAGCTGTCCGGTGGTTTCAATTCCTTCAGCAACAACTTCAAGTTTTAACGACTTAGCAAGTGACAAAATAGCCTCAACCAAGGGATTTGTTGAATCTTGTACATGATCGATGAAGCTTTTATCGATCTTCAGAATATGAATGGGGAGCTGGTGTAAGTAGCCTAGCGCAGAGTAACCTGTTCCAAAATCATCAAGACATAGTTTTACTTTTAGAGGTGAGAGCCCTTCGATAATTTGTGTGGCGAGCTCTAAGTTTTCTATTAATCCAGATTCGGTTATTTCTAAGCACAAAGAACCTAAAGGCAATTGGTATTTGTTATAGATAGCGTGGACCTGAGCTACAAAATCTAGGCTTGCAAAATGACGCGATGATACATTTACTGTCACTTTTAAGAAACGATGACCTTGTTGGTGCCACTTTGAAATATGCTGTGCAGCTAAGTCGAGTAGATGTAAATCCAGGTTGATTATTTGGCCTGTTTTTTCAGCAATAGGAATAAAGTCATTAGGTGAAACAAACCCTTTTTTAGGGTGGTGCCAACGAACAAGTGCTTCAAAGCCAATAACGTGGTTATCTAAGATTGTAAAAATTGGCTGAAAGTAGAGTTCAAATTCGTTGTGTTCAATACCGTGCTGTAGGTCGTTTTCTATGTCGGCGTGTGTTTTAAGCTTTTTTCTCATTGTGTTGTTAAAAAACTTAACTTGTCCGCGGCCTGTTGATTTAGCCTCGTACATAGCGGCGTCTGCTTGTTGCAGTAACAGGTATGCTTTATCGTCAACATTATCAGTATAGGCAATACCTATGCTGGTAGAGGCTTGCAATAAATGGCCATCAACATTTATTGGTTTAGAAAGTGCTTCTTTTATGCGCCCTAGTGCCTCTTTAACTTGATTACGATGTGTAATGTTTTCCATTAAAATAGCAAACTCGTCGCCACCCAAGCGTGAAAAAGTGTCGGTGTTACGAACTGTACCTTTGATCAACTCACAAATTTTAATTAAAAAGTGATCGCCAACTTCGTGGCCGAGCGCATCATTGATGCTTTTAAAGCGGTCAAAATCTAAATAAAGTAGGGCATGAACAGTGCCTTTTTTTACACGCGTTAAGCGTAAAATTGCATGCTTTATTCGTTCAATAAGTAATGAACGATTAGCAAGCCCAGTTAATCCATCATGTAAAGCTTTGTGTTCAAGCTCCTGCCTAGCTAACTGCCTATCTATTGCCATACTTATTTGCCTGCTCACATAGGTAAGCAAAGCACTATCGTGCTCATTATAATGATGTGCCTCATGATAACTTTGCACAACAATGACACCACTCATACGTTCATTGGCTTTAAATGGTACACCTAGCCAAGATTCGGCTTGACGACCAATTAATTTAAAATGACCTTGCTCTATATGATCAATGTAGTCTTGTTTTGTCAATAACATCGCTTGGTCAGTTTGCAATAAAAAGTAAGACGCGGTGTCTTTGAGTTGCTCTTTAGAGATTTTTTGATGTGTGTTTGTTTGTATTCCAGCTTCAACAATGTAAACAATATCAAGGATGTCGATTTGTTTATCGTAAAGGCCAATAAAGAAGTTATCAGCCCTTAATAAGCTATTAATAATAGTGTGCAAAGATTCGAAAAATGTATCTAAGTCACTGGCTTTATAGGTTAAGTTGGCTATTTGAAGAAGACTATTTTCAAGCTTTTGCGCGTCATTTAACTGCTCAACAGTCGATTGCAGGCTATTTACCATGTTAACTTGGTTTATTTTAGCGCTTAAAAGGTGTGCCACTGTTGTTAATATTTCAAGGTGTGCATTAGTAAAGTAGTTCATAGCTGGGTGTTCACAATCAATAACACCTAGAATGCGGTCTTTGTATACAAGAGGCACGCAAAGCTCTGATTGAGCAGGGCGTTCGTCTGCAATATAACGGCTATCTTTTGTGACATCGCCTAAAATTATTGCTTTTTTTGTTGTTGCAACAAAACCTGATATACCTTCATTAAAATCAATTACTTTTCTTTGGGCTTTGTACTTATATCTTTGGCGATCGATTCCCATAGAAGCAACAAGATTGAGTTTAGAGGCTGATTCATCAGCGAGATAAATAACACAGTCAACAAACCCAAGACGATTTACAACTTGAGTCGTTACATATTCAAATAGCTCATCTAAGGTGTCTAGCTGTAATAGGCTTGATGAAAACTGATTTATGATACTTAGCTGATCTGTTTTTACTTCAAGCGCTTTAGAGGTATCGATACTGTTCGACATAGGCAAAATTTATTATTCTTTTTTTATAAACACAACATTAAGTTAACCTAATATCAACTGTTCTACAAAATAAAACGATAAACGTTTTAACTAAGCTGTAAATAAAATAGGGCAAATTAGTAACCGATTATTTTAATAAAATCTTTACTCGAAAACATCATATGCCTATGATCACATAAATTCAGCTGTGGAATGAAGTGATGACCAGTAATAATACAAACTCTGTAAAAACGTTAACAATTACCCGACCTGACGATTGGCATGTGCATTTACGCGATGGTGATCAGCTTAAAGACACTGTGCGCGATATTAGCCGCTATATGGGGCGCGCTATTATAATGCCAAATTTGGTTCCTCCAGCGACCTGCACGGACACCGCTTTAGCTTACAGAGAGCGTATAATGGCTGCTAAGCCACAAGGTAACTTTGAGCCCTTGATGGTGTTATACCTTACTGATAAGACAACACCTGAAGAAATAATTAAGGCTAATGCATCAGGCAAAGTATTTGCTGCTAAACTATACCCTGCCGGCGCAACAACCAACTCTGATTCTGGAGTAACGTCCGTCAAAAATATATATTCAGTGCTTAGCGCTATGCAAGATGTTGGTATGCTTTTGCTTGTACATGGTGAAGTGACTGATTCTTCAATTGATATTTTTGACAGAGAAAAAGTATTTTTAGATACGATTCTGGGTGATGTAGTTAACGACTTTCCAGAGCTTAAAATAGTACTTGAGCATATAACGACAAAAGATGCGGTTGATTTTGTCAATAATTCGCCAAGTAATGTTGCGGCAACGATTACTGCCCACCATTTACTGTATAATCGAAACCACATGTTAGCAGGGGGGATTCGTCCTCATTATTACTGTCTGCCTATACTTAAACGTAATATTCACCAGCAAGCACTTATGGCTGCAGCTACGAGTGGCAGTAAAAAGTTCTTTTTAGGTACTGACTCAGCGCCTCATTATAAAGACAAGAAAGAAGCTGCGTGCGGTTGCGCAGGGGCTTACACGGCTCATGCTGCTATTGAGCTTTACGCAGAAGCATTTGAAGAAGCTGGTGCATTAGATAAGCTAGAGGGCTTTGCAAGCCACTTTGGGCCAGACTTTTATGGTTTGGCGCGTAATAGCGATACAATTACACTGCAAAAGTCGCCTTGGACTGTGCCTGCAAGTTATACGCTTGGTGATTCTGAAGTCGTACCAATAAAAGCAGAATCCGTAATTGATTGGGCTGTTTTAAAGTAAAATTAAGTATTTGAAATCAAAGCCGCTTACTTAAGCGGCTTTTTTTATGTAAATATTTAGGCTCACGGCTTGTAAAAAAAGCTGTAAATTGGCTTGTTACTTAATCATTATTTCTTGTTTGTTTTAGTATGAACAGAAATCAGCCTGCTAAGAGTTAACAATCGCTGTATTTTTATTAGGATTTTATAATAAATATTACAATAATATTTTATTTTTATTTATTTTAATCAATACCTTATCTGTTTTTAATCACGGAGTAAGTTTTTTTAGAAATTATTTTCAATTAATAGAGCGAAAAAAAATAGAATGTGTTAATCTTACTTTGCTTTGAGTTTTTATGAATTGAATTTACGGATATTGTGCTGCGTTTAAGGTTACCAGTTAGGTTATTACTTGTTCCTGTACTATACCTCTATTTTATGAGCATTGACTCAAGGAGGCTATTGCCACAATAACGTGGCAGAATTTTTAATTATTGACTTACAGGAAAATTTAGTATGTCGGTTTCTGGTAAAGTAAAGTTTTTCAACGAAGCTAAAGGCTTTGGTTTCATTGAACAAGAAAACGGTCCTGACGTGTTTGTACACTTCAGCGCAATCTCTGGTTCTGGTTTTCGCACTCTTAGCGAAGGTCAAGCAGTGACATTCAGCATCAAACAAGGTCAAAAAGGCCCTGAAGCTGAGAACGTTGAAGCAGCATAATTTTAATTATGTGAACTCATGTTCATCTTGGTGAAGCAGGTCTCTGTTTCACCATTATTCCTTAAAACTTCTCACATACTCAGAAAGTTCCTCATATATCCATAAACCATAATACCTCCAATTATTAATAGCGTTCATTTCTTATATCTAAACTCCAAAAGACCATAATATGGTTTAATTTTTCTAGAAACCTAATTCCAATTAAATATGCTAAACAGAATTCTATGTATTATTAATTTTGTGCCTACTATAAAGTTCTAATATTTTCATAATCCTTCTAGGTTAACTTGCAAGTTTTAAAGTATTAATACTTACAAAACTCAGCTTCAAACTGGATTATATGGGTAGTCGCCAAAACTTTGAGTTTGGATAGTGAGCTAATAAGTAATTTACAGTGAGCTTAGGCAAGACTCGGTTTGAACATCATAAGAATAATTAACTAAAGTAAGCTTTTTTTGATTTTGATTGTGCCCAAGCCATTAATGAGGCCTTATTTCGTCTATCAGTGTAGAGCGTTGCTTGATTGTAATTGAGTGTCAGAAAACCTTCACAAATTTGATATTGAAACCCTTCTATTAGCTTTACAACTTTCAATATGTGTAACGTTTGATTTTTGTGCGTTAAACCGTTCCTTTTTTGAGTTAAAGTGCTTAAAAATGATAAAAAACCGTCAAATAGAGCCCCTAAAAGAGTTTTTTTTTAAATGTTTTTATTTTTTTTTTATATACATCAAGTTTGAACTAAATGTTGCATTTATGTTGTTTGTTTAGAGGTCTATCCAGCTAAACATCAACCTTATTGGGGTTTGCTAGGATTGTTGATAATACAGTTGGTTGCAATAATGTTAACATTTTATTGGTGCTACTTTAATGTAGTCCATCGGCAGGTGATTTATTTGCTAATTACACCTAACATCAAGTTGACAGCGCTTATTGCATTTAGCATTATTGAAAGGTTGATATCTATTAAAAGATATCAGGGTTGTTCTCCTCGGAGGATAATTAAATTATAAAAGTAACATTACTTAATTGGTTGGGAACTATGTCTGTTAAAATCAGAAAGAGTCTTGTAGCAACAGCGTTGGTTGGCGCTTTTGCATTTGCAAGCAGCAATGTGATTGCAGATCCTTTGAATGACGTGCAAAAAGCAGGTCAACAAATTCAAAAGGCTGCTGTTAAGTCTCAAACTAAAATTGACAATGTATATGGTCAAACTCAAGAGCTAATCGCTGAGTACCGTAGCATCGTTGATGAGACTGAACTTATGAAAGTGTATAACGATCACGTTGCACGTTTGGTCGCTGACCAAAATGCATCGATTGAGTCGTTCGATCGTCAAATTGCGACTATCGATAACACTAAACAAAACGTTGTGCCTTTGATGTATCGCATGATCGATACGCTTGAGCAATTCATCAAAGCGGACGTTCCATTTAATCTTGAAACGCGTCTAGGCCGTGTAGAAAGACTTCGTGACATCATGGCATCTGCCTCTGTTACTACGTCTGAAAAATTCCGTCAAGTTCTTGAAGCATACACAGTTGAAACAGCTTACAGCTCTGCAGTAACTGCTTCTCAAGGTACGCTTGAAATTGATGGCAAAAATATCAACGTAGATATCGGTCGTTTAGGTCGTATTACTTATGTTGCTCAGTCTTTTGACTTGAAACATGCTTGGGTGTGGGATAACAACACTAAACAGTGGAAAGAATTAGGTGAAGAATACCTAAAACCTGTTAAAGAAGTGATCCGCATGGCACGTAAGCAAGCGACACTAGAACTTGTTAAACTACCAATCTTTGGCGCGGAGTAATCAATAATGAAGAAACTATTTAAAGGTTTTGCTGTTGCAGCAGTACTATCTGTTTCTGCAGGTACCGCGCTTAACGCACACGCAAACACTGACGCTTTAGACAAAATTCTTGAGCAAGTTAAGCAAGAGCGTATCTCAGAAGGTAAGATCAATAAGCAACGTGAGCAAGAGTTCTTATCAGAACGTGCTGACAAGCAATCTTTACTTAATAAAGCTAAAAGCCAGCTAGCTGCTGAAAAAGCACGTGGTGAATCTTTAGCTAAGCAATACGCACAAAACGAAAACACTTTAGCGGAAAAAGAGCAAGCTCTTCAAAATGCTCAAGGTACTCTAGGTGAGATGTTTGGTGTTGTACGTCGTGCAGCGCAAGACGCTATCGGTTCTATCGAAGCATCTTTAGTAAGTGCTGAAAAGCCAGGTCGTGCTGAAGTACTTCGTTCATTAGCAGCAGCTAAAGAACTTCCAACAGTTCGTGAGTTAGAAGAGCTTTGGATTTCACTTCAAACAGAAATGACAGAATCAGCAAAAGTATCTACTTTTGAATCTGAAGTTGCTGGCCTTGACGGAAACACTGCGGTTAAGAAAATCACTCGTATTGGTAACTTTAACTTAGTTGCTGACGAAGGTTACTTAATCTACTCGCCAGAAACAAAGTCTATCCAGCCTTTAGGTAAACAACCTGATAGCTACATTTTAGATGGCATTTCAAACCTAGAAGCAACATCTTCTGATAGCTACGCGGGCGTTTACATTGACCCTACACGCGGCGCAATCTTACGTATTAATACGCAGAAGAAAACGCTAATGGAATACTACGAGCAAGGTGCTGAAGTTGGTTATATCATCACTGTACTACTTGCTGTAGGTCTATTAATCTTCTTAGTTCGTTTCATTGACTTAGCGCTTACTACTTCTAAGATCAAATCACAACTTAAGAACTTGTCTACACCGAATACAAACAACCCACTGGGTCGTATTCTTAAAGTGTACCATGACAACAAATCTCAAGATGTTGAAAACCTTGAACTTAAACTTGATGAAGCTATTTTACGTGAAACTCCACGTGTTGAAGCTGGTATCAACATCATCAAGATCCTTGCTGCTATCGCACCATTACTAGGTCTACTAGGTACAGTAATCGGTATGATTTTAACGTTCCAAACAATCACATTGTTCGGTACGGGCGATCCGAAGATCATGGCTGGTAACATCTCTCTAGCACTTGTAACTACAGCGTTAGGTCTAATTGCAGCACTACCACTTATTCTACTTCACTCTATTGTTGCAGGTCGTAGTAAGTCGGTATTACATATCCTTGATGAGCAAAGCGCTGGTATCATCGCTACTCACGCGGAGAAGGAGAAAGCCTAATGCTAGTCCTGATGGAGATATGGGAATCTATCAGGGATTTTGTTGGCACAGGCGGCCAGGTTTTATACGTGGTCGCGATAGCACTCTTTCTGATGTGGGTTTTAATGATTGAGCGCTATTGGTTCTTACTTGCAGAGTTTCCTCGTTTAACGAAGGATATTGTTGCTAAGTGGGATGCCCGCCAAGACACTACGTCTTGGTACGCACACAGAATCCGTGAAGCATGGATTTCTGAAGCGTCTGAAAAATTAGATCAGCGTATGTTGTTGATTAAAACATTAGTAGCTGTTTGTCCTTTAATAGGCTTACTTGGAACTGTAACGGGTATGATCGCGGTTTTTGAAACCATGGCAACCCAAGGTACTGGTAATGCACGTTTAATGGCATCAGGTATTTCAATGGCAACAATCCCAACAATGGCTGGAATGGTTGCGGCACTATCTGGAGTTTTCTTTAGCTCACGCCTTGAGGCAAGAGCGAGAATGGTGAAAGCCAAACTTGTAGATAGCATGCCTCATCACTAGAGAGAGAATTAAATATGGCACGTAAACAACGTTTTCGTGAAGAAGAAGAAGCAGCGGTAGATATGACACCAATGCTTGACATCGTATTTATCATGCTTATTTTCTTTATCGTAACTACATCGTTCGTTAAAGAGGCTGGTATCGAGGTCAATAAACCTAAAGCTGCCCAAGCTACGAAGCAAAAAAATGCAAACATTTTTATTGCTATACGCAGTGATGGCGCAATCTGGATTGATAAGCAGCAAGTTGACGTTGAACGTGTTTCAGCGAAAATTGAAAGCTTACTAGCAGAGCAACCTACTGACGTTGTAATTTTGCAAGCTGATAAAGAAGCAAAACACGGCACAGTGGTTAAAGTTATGGACCAGATTAAAGCAACGGGCGATAACCTAAGAATTTCAATAGCTGGAGATCAGTAATGATTCGTTTTCTGTTTTCACTGATTGCAGGTGGGGCAGTTACTTTCGGCTTGTTCTACTTCATGGCTTACCTCATCTCTGGTGGGGCTGACCGTAATACGGAACAAAAAGAGCAGATCATAGTCGAAATTATGACGAATCCGCCTGAATCTAAGGTGCAGGAGAGGAAGCGTGTACCGCCTCCACCTCCGCCACCGCCAAAGCAGCCGCCTAAACCGCAGCCGCCACAGCCGGATACTAATCCTAATCCAGGTGCAATGTCATTTAACATGCCAAGCATCGACGTAGGGAGTTCTGCTGGTGGACTAAGTGGTCCGGGTGCATTTGGACGAGATGGTGATGCGACACCTATCGTTCGTATTGAACCAAAATATCCAACGCAAGCAGCACGTGATGGTAAAGAAGGTTGGGTACAACTTTCGTTCACAATTGATGAGTTAGGTGGGGTTATTGACGTTGATGTAATCGACGCTGAGCCTAAACGTATCTTTGACCGTGAAGCTAAACGTGCACTTCGTAAGTGGAAATACCGTCCGAAAATTATTGACGGTAAGCCACAAAAACAAGTTGGTTTACAAGTTCAACTAGACTTTAAACTTAACCAAGGCTAAGGAGGCGAGTAATGAGAAATTTATCTAAAGTAACTGCTCTTGCAATTCTTATGTCTGTGTCAGGTGCAACTTTAAGTTCAACTGTATTAGCGGCGCCAGATTACGCAAAAATTGAAGAGCGTAAGAAAGCAAAAACTAAGATCATGGGCGAGCGTACTGGTAAAAAAGTAATTAAAGCATTTGACTTGTATAACGAAGAAAAAGTTGACGAAGCAATTGTATTGCTGAGAGAGATTGACCCTTCAGATGAGTTTGATAAAGCGACTGTAAATCGTTACTTAGGTAGCATGTACGCGCAGAAAGAAAACTACGCTGATGCAATCAAATACAGCAAGCTAGCAGTAGCGCCTGATATTTTGAACTTTGCAGACCATGAACAAACACTTAAGTTATTAGGTGATTTGTACGCGGGTACTGAGAAATACAAAGAAGCAAAAAAAGCATACACAGCTTGGATGGACTTCACAGGTGAGGAAGATCCAACTGTATATACTCGTATTGCGCAAGCTAACTTTCAGCTAGAGCAATTCAGTGATGTTTTTGAGCCTGCTAACAAAGCAATAGCTCTTCAAAAAGAGCCTAATAAAGGTCCTTACCAGCTTAAACTTGGCGCATACTTTGAAACTAAAGATTATGCAAACATGGTTAAAGTGGGTGAAGAAATTGTTAGAGTTTGGCCTGATGATAAAAAAGCTTGGGTTGGTTTAGGTAAATATTACCTACAAACCGAAGAATATCAGAAAGGTCTTGCAACAATGGAAGTGGCTTTCAAAAACGGTTACTTTGAAAACGAAGTTGAATACAAAGTACTTGCTAACTTTTACTCTTTAAATGAAATTCCTTACAAAGCAGCAGTAACGCTTGAAAAGGCAATTAAAGAAGACAAAGTTAAACGTACTAAGCAAAATGTCAACGCTGTTGCAAGTAACTATCATCGCTCTAAAGATATAGAGAAAGCTGCTAAGTATTATGAAGAAGCTGCTAAATTTGATGACGACGCTGAGCTTTACCGCAAAGCAGGTTCATTACTTTTACAATCTGAGAAATTCAGTGCTGCCGTTGTTCGCTTGAACAAGGCGTTAGAGCTTGGCTCTGACAAAAAAGGTACAATTTATTCAGATTTAGCTGAGGCGTATTACTACCAAGGCAAGTACAAGCAAGCTTATGCTGCTATTGTTAAAGCTATGGACGACCCACGCACACGTAAGTTTGCAAAAGGTTGGTCTACCTACATTAAAGATAAAGCCGCTCGCAACGGTGTTAAAATTTAATATTAGCTAACATTAGCAATTTTTAAAAAGCCCCTCTGGGGCTTTTTTTATTAGGATCACTATGTATAAAACGTTTTTTTTATCATTGTTATTGTGTTTAAATCTTGTTGGTTGTACTGATAAGAGTGATAGTTTTAGTTCTTTTGATGAGGCACGCAGCGCTTTAAAGTCTTTAAATACTGTGTTGATATTAGGTCAAGAATCAAACAATAAAAAAATTACAGAAGAAAACATTGTTTACTCGAACGAATATCTTGATAAACGTCATGCTATTTATCAGCAATTGATGACGATGAAGTTAACACCTAATCAAATTACCCAAGTTAATTATTTGGTTATTGCAGAACGATTTCCTGAGCGTTTTTTTCCTTGGCCAGCCCAAGTAGACGTTCTACATAATATGAGTTTATTTAACCGTTCAACTAGCACCGTTGAGCAAACTATTAGTTGGCTTAAATTTACACAAGCTAAGTTAGACATTGCAAAGCAAAGTAATCTAAAACTAAATAAGTTAGAGTATTCTTTACTACAGGGATATGTAGCGCAAGCTAATAAAAGTAAGGCTACACAAGGTGCAATTAAAAGCCACATCAGGGCTTTTTCTAACTATTTGGATAATTATAAGCCCAGAGGGAGTGTTGGTTTAAGAGGGCTTTCTAATGGTTCAGAGTGGTATCAGAGTAAACTCAATTATTATGGCAACGCGGTTAACTCGCCTTTAGAGTGGGTTGTTATTATTAACGAACAAATTAAAGCGCTTGAAAGTGCAGTTATTAATGTCAAATTTAAACAAAATCACACCAAATCATTTGTTGTGCAATATTTATCTAAAGAGCCATTGATTAATGGACTTGACTGGCAAACACATTACTTAGACTTGCCTGCTATGGCCAGCAATACAAAATTGTCTAATAAGGACAAGTTGCTCATGCTTACAATGATGGAAACAGATATAGGTATTCATTACCATGCATGGACGATTGAACAGGCTAAAGTTAATTTGTCAAAGCGTCTTAAAGTGTCAGAACAAACCGCGCAATATTTAGTTGAAGATATTATTCTTTATCCAGGTCAATCGTTTAGTTTTTGTGGTCAGATTTGTTATTAACCCAGGGGTTGTTTATTTGCCGAGGCTTATGGGAAGGCAAAGCCTCGATGTGTAGATACATGTTTTTTAATACGTAATTACGCAGAGTATATTCTAACATACCCTGTTATTTTTTTGAGTTCCGGCCGGGGCAGTTTATGTTTAGCTGCCTCTAGTCAATATAGGTAATGGGCATGAGTAATGAGAAGGGTGCAGGGGGTTTGCTCTGTTTTTACTTGTCTACTGGCTCAAAAACTCCGCACCTCAGTTAAACCAATTTCAAAACTAATATGTTTTCAGGCATTAGCTATAGAAACTTATAACTAAGACTTTATAAAGTTAGTTAGATCCCCGCTTAATTGCGCATTTTGTACAGCGCTGTGTTGCAGGGTCTTTTTGAAGTAATGCGGTTGCAATTTTTTCTTCACAATCACAACAATAGCCGTATTGACCTATGTCAATTTGACTCACTGCGGCCTCTAACATAGTCATACGATTAATTAAGTTGGCATACTCAGGGCCGAGCCTTTTTGCAGCAAGATCTAACCATTCATTATTTGCTGTATGCTTTAATGTGGTGATCAAGCCTTGATGGGCGGGGTGGGGCGATTTAGAAAGCATAACAAGTATGTTTGATTTAACTTGTGTTAGTTCATCATGTAAGCGCTTTTGTTGGTTCATTATCAGTATAACCCTTTTACATTAACTGCTCGTTATACTGATATTATCTAATTGCTTTTAATTATCTGTCATGATTTGAATCAAGTTGTGGTGCTTTTGCATATTTTTTTAAAACGGCAGATACGTCTTCTTTGGTTTTTAACCTACGAATTTCATCAAACAATGTTATTGCTTGCGGATATTGACGCTTTAAATAACCTAGCCATTGCTTAGTTCTAGATGCAAAATATTTTTCATCTTTAGCTGGGTCATGATGAATAGCTGAGTGTATTAAGTGATAAAGAACATGCTCCCATTCTAAACCCTCGTAGTACTCATTGTTGACATGCGCCTTTATTTTTTTTGCTAAATCAGGATGAGATAGGGCGCCTCTGCCAAGCATTAAGTCACTGCAACCGCTTCTTTTTTGGCATAGCATCGCATCTTCAACTTGCCATATTTCACCATTAGCAACTACATCAATATTTTTACCTTTTATTATAGGAGGTATCTTTTCCCAATATGCAGGCGGGTTGTATCCATCGCGCTTTGTTCTTGCATGAATTGCTACGCTATTAGCGCCCGCACTTACAACCGCATCAATAATTTCTTGGCTGTTACTGTCGTCATCAAATCCTAAACGTATTTTTGCACTGACTTCATGTTTTGAATCTACCGCATCTCTAACCGCTTTAATTATGGTATACATATGCTCGGGATCTTTAAGCAAAACGGCACCACCGCGGCTACGGTTAACTGTTTTCGCAGGACACCCAAAATTAAGGTCAACACCATGGGAACCCAAATCAATCGCTCTCACTGCGTTTTCAGCTAATGGATTAGCTTCTTGCCCAAGCAATTGTATACGCACCGGCGTGCCTGCTCGGGTATAGCCATTATTATTTAGTTCAGGGCAGTATCGATAAAATACTTTTTCAGGTAAACGTGCTTGAACAACTCTTACAAATTCGGTCACGCATAAATCAAACCCGCCAAGGTCAGTTAGTAATTGGCGCATTTTAAAATCTACAACACCTTCCATAGGTGCTAAAACAAGTTTCATAAAGCGATTATATTATTAAAAATAAGGTCGCTAGTTTACCTGTAAATTGCATATTGATAAATCTGTAATTGTTACTCATAGTTAAAGTGAGAGCGCAGGGGGCAAATTTTTTCGATTAAATAAAAATAAAATGAAAGTTTTTATTTCATCACAGGTCTACTTAAACATACACGCAATTTAAAACGATATTTACATTGCAATGACTTACACATTGAGTATAGAGAGTAAAGATAATGAATACAGTAAAAAATAATACAATCGCATTAACGTTAGGTGCAGTCGTCGTGGGTTCTGCGAGTTTAGTATCTGCTGATGTACAAGCAAACCCGTTTGAATTTCAGCAGCTTGTTTCAGGTTATCAATTAGATGCTGCCGAAGGCAAGTGCGGTGAAGGCAAATGTGGCGGTGACGCAAAAGGTAAAAAAGAAGGCAAGTGTGGCGAAGGTAAATGTGGCGGCGACGCAAAAGGTAAAAAAGAAGGCAAGTGCGGCGAAGGTAAATGTGGCGGCGACGCAAAAGGTAAAAAAGAAGGCAAGTGCGGCGAAGGTAAATGTGGCGGCGATGCAAAAGGTAAAAAAGAAGGCAAGTGCGGCGAAGGCAAATGTGGCGGCGATGCAAAAGGTAAAAAAGAAGGCAAGTGCGGCGAAGGCAAATGTGGCGGCGACGCAAAAGGTAAAAAAGAAGGCAAGTGCGGCGAAGGTAAATGTGGTGGCCGTTAATTTCTTAATTTAATTAAGTTATGCTAAAGGGCCACGGGCCCTTTTTTGTTAATAGTAGAGGCAGTTATGACACAAATGCACAGTTCGGAATTTGGAATGGTTGGCTTAGGTTTGCGCCGTGAAATGCTAGATGAGTTATTAGAACACGTTCCAAAGCAAATTGATTTTTTAGAAGTTGCGCCTGAAAATTGGTTAAAACTGGGCGGCCGATTTAAAAAGCAGTTTAAAACATTAACCGATGCTAATAATTTTGTATGTCATGGCTTGTCTTTATCAATAGGTTCGCCAGAGCCGCTTGATATTGAATTTATTAAATCGCTAAAAGTCTTTTTTGATCAGCACAACATTAAAATGTTTAGTGAGCATTTGAGTTATTGCTCTGGTCAAGGCCATATGTATGATTTAATGCCCATCCCTTTTACCAAAGAGGCAATAGCGCACGTTGTCCCCCGAATTAAGCAAGTTCAAGATATTCTTGAACGACCTGTTGCGATGGAAAATGTATCTTACTACGGTGCGCCAGGCCAAGAGTTAACTGAACTCGAATTTACTACTGAAATTTTAGAGCAAGCAGATTGTAAATTGTTGCTTGATGTAAATAATATTTATGTTAATTCTATAAACCATGGTTATGACGCAAATACTTTCTTAGCTGGCTTACCTACAAAACGTATCGCTTATGGGCATGTTGCGGGACATTATAATGAGGCTAATGATTTGATAGTCGATACTCATGGCGCCGATGTTATTGATCCAGTTTGGGAGTTACTTGATAAAGCTTATAAGATACATGGCGTATTTCCAACGCTTCTTGAGCGAGATTTTAATATTCCAGAGATAAATGTACTCACTAAAGAGCTTGATATTATTATTCAGTTGCAACAAAAGTATCTAAATCCTGAGCTTTCAAAACAACGAGCTTAAAGTTAACGCGAATCACACAGTAATGAGTATCAAGCTATGAGCTTTATAGATGTTCAAAATGAATTTATGGCGCACATACGTGAGCCAAAAAAAAATAAAAAGCCAACTGATATTGAAGATAGACGCATGGCTATATATCGCGACTTATTCTTTAATAACATAGAGGGATTCATTTCTTCTGGTTATCCAGTGTTAAAAACGCTTTATAGTGACAAACAATGGAACAAATTGATTAGGCAGTTTTTTAGTGAATATAATTGTCAATCACCATACTTTTTAGATATAGCAGGGGAATTTATTAATTACTTATCCAGTAGTTATGAAATGAAAAGCTATGATCCTGCTTTTATGTTAGAACTTGCGCATTATGAATGGATAGAGCTTGACGTTTCAATAGCAAACGAAGACCCCAATGAGAGAAAACTACAACAAACAGCGTTAACTAAAAGTCCATTATTTCTATCAAGCGTAGCGAGAAATTTGAGTTATCAATATCCAGTGCAAACTATAAGTGACCAGGTCCGGCCAAAAGAACCATCGACTGTACCTAACTATTTTGTTGTTTATAGAGATGAAGAAGATGAAGTACAGTTTTTAGCAACTAATGCAATGACGGCTTTATTACTCTCTATCATTGAAAGCGTTGAAGGCATTACATTTGATAATCTATGCCAACAGGTGATTATGCAGGCTCCTCAGTTTAACGAAGAGCAAATAACACAAGGGGCCCTTGTGACACTCAATGCGCTGATTGAACGCGGTGTAATAGTGACAAAAAATCAAGATTAAGGCCTTTATTGATGTTTTTACATCGTCTATCATGGCAGCCTTATTTATCGTGCTTAATAAAAGGTTGTACCATGTCAGATGATAAAGATTTTAAAGATCCGTTTAACGCTACTTATTTTATTGCTTTTCTAGCGGTATTTGCAGGTATTGGTTGTTTAAATGCAATTTTAGGTTGGATCACCAGCTTAACCTAAAACGTATTTATAGTTTAAGGCTGTTGTCAGCATCAGCCTTAATGCTTTGCTTTTCTATCCTCTATAACTGTTCAATATTTTCGTTAAAGTCACAGCAAACTCGCAATTAAAGTTCACTTAAGGTTATAATCACCTGCTTTGTAATATCAACCATTGAGCAGTAAAACTTATGACTCAAGTAACACCAGCAATTATTAAAAACAGCATTGCAACAATTGCTGATTATCCTAAAGCGGGCATTATGTTTCGCGATGTAACTACATTAATGGCCAACCCTGAAGCGTTCAAGGCTACTATTGATGCGTTTATAACCGAATATAAAGACCAAGGTTTTACAAAAATTATTGGCACAGAATCACGTGGCTTTATTTTTGGTGCGCCTTTATCTTATGCTTTAGGTATTCCTTTTATTCCAGTGCGTAAGCCTGGCAAATTACCGCGCGAAGTTATTCGCCAAGATTACCTATTAGAATACGGTGAAGACACGCTAGAACTTCATGTTGATGCAATTGTACCCGGTGATAAGGTACTCCTTGTTGATGACCTTCTAGCAACTGGCGGTACTATTGAAGCGACTGCTAAACTAGTTAATAAGTTAGGCGGTGAGGCTACTGATGCAGCATTTGTTGTATCATTGCCTGAATTAGGTGGCGAACAACGCATTGAAAAAATGGGTATCAAAATCTTAAAGTTGGTTGAATTCGAAGGCGAATAATCGATGAGTTATCAGGTTCTAGCGAGAAAATGGCGTCCACAAACCTTTCATGAATTGGTTGGGCAGTCTCATGTTAAACAAGCGCTTGTTAATGCGCTTACACAAAATAGACTGCACCACGCGTATTTATTCACTGGAACCCGAGGTGTTGGTAAAACAACTATTGCGCGTATTTTTGCAAAAAGCTTAAATTGCGACGAAGGTATTTCGGCATCTCCTTGTGGGCAATGTAGCAGCTGTACAGATATTGAAGCAGGGCGCTACATTGACTTGCTAGAAATTGATGCTGCCTCTCGTACTAAAGTAGAAGATACGCGTGAAATACTTGATAACGTTCAATACGCACCTACGCGCGGGCGTTACAAAGTATACCTAATAGATGAAGTTCACATGCTTTCAAAGCATAGTTTTAATGCGCTTTTAAAAACGCTTGAAGAACCGCCAGAGCATGTGAAATTTTTACTCGCAACCACCGATCCCCAAAAGTTACCCGTTACTATTTTATCGCGATGTTTACAGTTTAATTTAAACGCCTTATCGCAAAGTGAAATTAAAACACAGCTTCAACACGTTTTGACGCAAGAGCAACTGCGCTTTGATAACGATGCACTTAGCGTTATTGCAAAAGCTGCAGATGGCAGTATGCGCGATGCGCTTAGCTTAACCGATCAAGCTATAGCACAAACGAATGGTGATATTAATAATCAAGCGGTTCAAGCTATGCTTGGTTTAATGGATACACACTACAGCCAAAGTTTATTAGCAGCATTACTAAGTCAAGATGGCGCTGCGCTCATGAGCGAAATAGCAAATGTAGCGAGCAAAAACCCAAATTATATAGCTTTACTTGATGATTTAATTTCATTAACGCACTTAACCCAGCTTACCCAATTAGTGCCTCAAGCTGCTGGGCTTGATGAGACCAATGCAGATTACATAAAGCATGTTGCAGAACACACAAGTGCACAGCAAGTGCAGGTTTATTACCAGTTACTTTTAAACGGTAAAAAAGATTTACAATGGGCCCCTGAGCCACGTTTAGGGTTCGAAATGATTTTGCTGAGGTTACTTGCATTTCAGCCTGCAGGAAACGAAAATCAGCAGGACGAGATAAGCACGCCTCAATTGCCGGCACGTAACACTGAAAGCCGAGCCAATGCACTGCGCGATATTTTAAGTAAAAATAAGCCTGAAAGTACTAATAACGCTGCTAATCATAGCGACACAAACATTGTACAGCAACCAGCTGAAAAATCGATTATAAGTGCAGAACAGCATGAGCAAGTAACCCCCACGGCTACTGACACGCCTGTTGATTCTGCTCACGTAGAGCATTTACAGGTTGAAAACGAAGAGGCTCAAACTGAAACGAGCCAAAATACACCTGCGAAGCAAATAAGTGATGAGCAAGCACAGCGTAACAGCGAAAATGAAGCGTACATGCAGCACAATGATGTAGAGCAAACATTAGCTGCACAATTCGATGATGTAATGAGTAGCGCGCTAGATCAAGGCTTTAATCCTCAAGCTCAAAGTACATCGCAACAGGCTGAATCTCCAAGCGCTCCAGTCTCTTTGGATGCACCTTCACTGCATGATAAAGAGTCTCAGGCACAATCGGCCATTGCACGCATCTTACGTGACAGAAATATATCAGGTTCAGGCAGGTTATCGGGTAATAATATAGCTCAGCCGCCAGTGTCTGAAAAACCTGAAACTGCTAATAATGAGCAAAATAACAGGCTGGTTGGTTCGCCAATTGCAGAGCAAAGTGAAGCCACTAATAAAGATATACACACTCATTCTGAAAACGCAGAACACCCTCAAACGGCTTCTGTGCAATCTACTAACCCACCGCCGTGGGATGACTACAATACAGGCGAGCATGAAAAAAAGTCTGAGCTCCCTGTTAGCGGGAGCCAAGCAAAACGCCCCAGTGTAGTCGCTACAAAAGCACAAAAAGTTGATTTTAAAGCTAAGCATCAAACAATCACTGAAAATTTAGCGCCTGAGTTACTAGAACAAATTAATCCTCAAAGTGTGCCTGCTCCAGCTCCACAAGAGGAAAGTATTCCGGTTCCAGATGATTTTCAAAGCCCAATAAGTGAAATAAAGTTTGCTCATCAGCAAGACGAGTGGGCTTATTTGATAAAACGTATGGGGCTGGGTGGACGAATGCGCCAATTTGCGCTGCATTCAATTTTTACGAAGCAGGGAAGTAACTTACATATAGATGTTGATGAATCGCAAAAACACCTAGATACGCCAATGCTTCGTCAAAAACTTGATGCCGCATTATCGAGTATTTACGATCACAATGTGTCGCTGAGTATAAAATTTGCTCAAGGGGTTATCGATTCGCCTTATTTAATTCAACAAAAAATAGATGCAGGGCGCCATCAGCAAGCAATAGATGTGATCACAAGTGACGAAAACATAGTACAATTTCAACAGTTATTTAGCGCCGAAATTGACGAAAACAGTATTCAGGCATTGTAATTACATACAATCGCCCTTATCTTCATGACAATTAAAGATTAAAAGAAAGAGAGAAAATTATGTTTAAAGGTGGAATGGGTAACATGATGAAGCAAGCGCAGCAAATGCAAGAGCGCATGCAAAAAGCCCAAGACGAAATTGCAACAATGGAAGTTGTTGGTGAAGCAGGTGCAGGCTTAGTTAAAGTAACCATGCTTGGTAACCACAATGTTCGTCGCGTAGAGCTTGATGAAAGCCTTATGGAAGACGACAAAGACATGATTGAAGACTTACTTGCAGCGGCATGTAACGATGCTGTGCGCCGTGTAGCTGAAGAAACGCAAGAACGAATGAGCAAAGTAACTGGCGGTATGCAATTACCACCAGGTATGAAAATGCCGTTTTAACAAACAATGCAACTTTCAGATAGTTTAAATCAGCTTATTGAAGCATTGCGGTGTCAACCGGGTATTGGCCCAAAGTCTGCACAGCGTATTGCATTCCATTTGCTTGAACGTGATCGCAAAGGTGGTACACAACTAGGTAGCGCGCTTACTAAGGCAATGACAGCAATAGGTCATTGCCAAACGTGCCGAACTTTTTGTGAGCAACCTCAGTGTGACATTTGCTTGAGCACAAAACGCCAAGACAGCGGTAAGTTATGTGTTGTTGAGTCGCCTACTGATGTACTTGCCATTGAGCAAACGGGTCAGTATTTAGGTTTATATTTTGTCCTTATGGGGCATTTATCACCCATTGATGGTATTGGCCCTAAAGAAATAGGCTTAGATGTTTTAGAGCAAAAACTTTCTCAAGGCGGCATTAACGAAGTAATACTAGCAACTAATCCTAGTGTTGAGGGTGAGACGACTGCGCATTATATTGCCCAGCTTTGCCACAAAAATAATGTGGGCGCCTCGCGAATAGCGCACGGTATTCCGGTTGGAGGCGAACTTGATTTAGTTGATGGTAGAACCCTAATGCATGCATTTAGTGGTCGCCGCGTGGTTACACAAGAATAGTTCATTAAAGCGACTGTTTGAAAAGATATGTAAAAGCCTACGTAATTAATTTATGTAGGCTTTTTTGTTTTTAAGGTAAGCTAGCTAAAAATAGTATGCAGTTAATTTGACGGCTAAGTAATCAAAGCCCTTTTTGAGATAGGTTTATTTAGAGTTAAAACGTAAGGATCACAATGAAAACGCATTCAACAAATCAAAGCGGCTTACTTAATAGTAAGCGATTTTTACCTTTGTTTATTACCCAGTTTTTTTCTGCCGTTAACGATAATGTCTATAAGCAGTCGGTGCTTATTTTACTGGTTTTTCAAGCTGCAACATTGGCCGATGGTGCGCTCTATTCAAACATAGCAGCAGGCTTATTTATTTTACCGTTTTTTTTATTTTCGGGTATGGCAGGGCAGCTTGCTGAGAAAACAGAAAAATCAAAATTAATCAGGTTTGTAAAACTTTGCGAAATTCCTATTATGGTTGTAGGGGCACTATCTATTTATACCCAGTCTATTTGGCTTATGCTCACCACTATATTTTTCATGGGGTTTCAAAGTACATTTTTTGGTCCGTTAAAATATTCTATTTTACCGCAGCACGTTGCCCCGAACGAATTAACAAAAGCGAATGGGTTAGTTGAATCGGGTACCTTTGTTGCCATTTTACTAGGGACTATTTTTGGGACTTATTACATTACGCAAAACGTAGGCCCCGAAATTATTAGCATTGCAGTACTCGTGCTCGCAGTATTAGGTTATGTGAGTAGCCGCTTTATACCAATAAGTGCAGCGAATGAACCTAATTTAGCGTTTACCTACAATATTTATACATCTACAAAAAATGTGTTTTCAGCACTTAATTCGCAAACAGAGTCTGTTGGAAAATCAGTCTTAGGTATAAGCTGGTTTTGGTTAATAGGCGCCATTGTGCTAACTACATTACCAAACTATGTTAAGCACGTAATGGGCGGTAACGAATTAGTAGTAACCAGTGCGCTGGTGGTATTTTCGTTAAGTATTGCTATTGGTTCTTTATTATGTGAAAAGCTTTCGCGTTCGCGTATTGAGTTAGGCATTGTGCCCTTTGGTGCCATCTTAATTACCCTATTTTTATACTTGCTCAGTACAGAGCCCGCTATTTTAAGTTATGGTGTGCAAATCGATGAACTATTAACCTTAAAGCAGGTATTAAATACTGGCGATATGCGCTGGCACTTTGTGTGGATGGCCGGTATTGGTATAGCATCAGGTTTTTATACTGTTCCTTTGTATGCTTTGATACAACAAAGAACAGAAGAGGCGTGTCGGTCTCGTGTTATTGCCGCTAACAACGTACTTAATGCACTGTTTATGGTGTGCAGTGCCATTTTAAGTATTGTGACATTGTCTATTTTAGAGTGGAGTATCTCAGAATTATTGCTTTTACTTGCAGGGTTAAACTTACTGATTTCATTGTATATTTATACCAAAGTACCTGAGTTTTTCTTGCGTTTTATTATCTATATTTTAGCTATTTGCATGTATCGCGTGAAAACCAGAGGCGAAATAAATATACCAGAGGAAGGTGCAGCGGTTATCGTTGCCAATCATGTCAGCTTTGTTGATTGGATGTTTATTTTAGCAGCGTCACCAAGACCAATTCGTTTCATGGTTTTTGCGCCAATTTATTATTCTCCTGCTCTGCACTGGTTATTTAAAATGGCTAAAGCAATACCGATTGATAGCGAAAAAGCAAACCCTGAAGCTTTTAAAAAGGCGTTTGACGATGTTGCAGAGGCACTTGAACGCGGCGAGCTTGTAGGTATTTTCCCTGAGGGTAAATTAACAGGTGATGGCTGTGTTGATATGTTTAGAAGAGGTATAGAGAGAATAATTGAGCGAACGCCTGTTGCTGTTGTGCCTGTGCATTTAGGTGGGCTTTGGGGCAGTATGTTTAGCCGAAAAACAAAGTGGCAATTACCTCGTTTAAAATGGTCGCTAGTCTCTGTATCTGTTGGTGAGCCTGTTGCGGCAAATAAAGCAAAAGCGGATAATCTGCGTCAACGAGTGTTAGATTTAAAACTACTTTACTCTAAAGATAATGATTAATAGGCATGAAAAGCAGCCAATCAAACCCTATTGTCGATAATTTTATAGCGCCAAAATGCAAAGATACATTTAGTATTTTGTATCAAGATAACGATATTTTAGTCATTAATAAACCCAGCGGGTTGCTGAGTTTATCAGGGAAAAATTCAGAAAACTGGGACTCAGTACATTATCGTCTAGTAAATGGGCAAAAAGGGTTAACGCCGGCCTTTTTAAAGGCTAAATTAGTTCATCGATTAGATTTAGGCACATCGGGAATAATGCTTGTAAGCCTAAACGATGTGAGCTCAAAACATTTAAATAAGCAGTTTCAATTACGTAGTGTAAAAAAGCATTATGTAGCAGTGCTGCAGGGGTGTATAAGCGAAGATAGAGGGCAAATTGATGCGCCCATTGCTAAAGACACACAGTTATTTCCGCGAGTAAAAATTTGTAAACTAGAGGGGAAGCCAGCTGTTACCGAGTTTAACGTTATTAAGCGCCTTGCTAACCCTGTTAGAACTTATGTACGCTTTTCTCCTTTGACTGGGCGTACTCATCAGCTACGCATACATAGTTATTTTATAGGCCACCCTATTTTAGGGTGCGACCTGTATAAGAATGCACAAAGTGAAAAGCTATCAAAACGTCTACAGTTGCATGCAAGCGATCTGTTTTTTGAACATCCCACTACAAATCAAGCAATTCACATCCATTGCCCAAGCCCATTTTAGTGTGAATTAACATTACATTTTTTAATTTTTTCCCTTGAAGTTCTATTAGCTCCCCCCATATTAAGTGCATAACGCAGACACTTTGCTAATTGGAGATATATAAATGACTGCAGCACAAAAAGAAACATTAGGCTTTCAAACAGAAGTAAAACAACTATTAAACTTAATGATTCATTCTCTTTATTCAAACAAAGAGATTTTTTTACGTGAGCTTGTATCAAACGCATCAGATGCAGCCGACAAGCTACGTTTTTTAGCGCTTTCAAATGGTGATCTTTACCAAGGTGATGCAGACCTTCGCGTTCGTATCAGCGCAGATAAAGAGGCCAATACCGTTACTATTTCAGATAACGGCATCGGTATGACGCGTGAAGAAGTGATTAACTCTTTAGGCACTATTGCAAAATCGGGCACTGCTGAGTTTTTCAAAAACTTAACGGGCGATCAGAGCAAAGATTCACAACTTATTGGTCAGTTTGGTGTTGGTTTTTACTCTGCATTTATTGTTGCTGATTTAGTGACTGTTCGCACACGTAAAGCGGGTGAAACAACTGCTTATGAGTGGGAGTCTAAAGGTGAAGGCGAGTACACGCTGCAAGAAATTGAGAAAGAAGGCCGTGGTACCGAAATTACTTTACACCTTCGCGAAGACGAAAAAGAATTTGCAGACGAATTCCGTTTACGTAGCATTGTGACTAAATACTCTGATCATATTTCTACGCCTGTACAAATGTACAAAGCAGAAGTACCAGAATCTGAAGGCGAAGATGGCGAAAAGATTCCAGCAGTACCTGGTGAGTGGGAAAGTATTAACCGCGCCACGGCATTGTGGACGCGTGATAAATCAGAGCTTTCTGATGAAGAATACAAAGAGTTTTACAAGCATGTGAGCCATGACTGGGAAGATCCGCTAAGCTGGGCACATAATAAAGTTGAAGGTAAAACTGAGTACACTAGCCTTTTATATATCCCTAAAAAAGCCCCTTTCGATTTATGGAACCGTGAGCGTCAAAGTGGTTTAAAACTATACGTTCAACGTGTGTTTGTAATGGATGATGCTGAGCAGTTTATGCCAAGCTACTTACGTTTTGTGAAGGGTTTATTAGATTCAAACGATTTACCATTAAATGTATCGCGTGAAATTTTACAAGATAACAAAGTAACCCAAGCGATTCGTAAAGGGTGTACCTCGCGTATCATTAAAATGCTTGAGCGTATGGCTAAAAACAAAGCTGACGATTACCAAGTATTTTGGAATGAGTTTGGTCAGGTGATGAAAGAAGGCCCAGCGGAAGACGCTGCAAATAAAGAAGCGATTTGCAAGTTACTTCGTTTTTCTTCTACTCATACAGATTCACAGACGCAAGATGTGTCGCTTGAGCAATATGTTGAGCGCATGAACGAAGGGCAAGATAAAATATATTACGTGGTAGCCGATACCTTTACCGCTGCTAAAAACTCGCCGCATTTAGAGATTTTCCGCAAAAAAGGCATTGAGGTATTATTACTAAGCGACCGTGTTGACGAGTGGATGATGAGCCACCTAACTGAGTTTGCAGATAAGCCACTTCAGTCAATCACACGTGGTGACTTAGACCTAGGCAAGCTTGATGATGAAGAGACAAAGAAAGCCCAAGAAGAGTCTGAAAAAGAGATGGCCGGCTTAGTAGAACGCATTAAAACAGCCTTAGGAGATGATGTTAAAGAAGTGCGTTTCACACACCGTTTAACTGACTCTCCAGCATGTGTTGTAAGTGATGACAACGACATGAGTTCGCAAATGCAAAAGCTAATGGAGTCTGTTGGTCAAGCGGCGCCAGAGGCTAAGCCTGTGTTTGAGCTAAACCCAGAGCATCAACTTGTGAAACATTTAAATGACGAACAAGATGAAGATAAATTTTCACAATGGTCACATGTACTATTAGACCAAGCATTACTTGCAGAGCGCGGAACATTAAAAGACCCAACAGGGTTTGTTACACGCCTAAATAAATTAATGTTAGAGCTAAGCAAATAAATTTATATTAAGTTAATAAAAGTATAAATATTGTACATATTAAAAAAGGAAGCCGAGGCTTCCTTTTTTTATGCGCTATAAACTAGGCAATTAGTATAAGTTGCTTGAGTATCAGCGGCGCTTATGGAAGAATTCAGGCTTTAAAAATAAACTCTCATACTAGGGGACAATGATATGCGCATTATTCTTTTGGGCGCGCCGGGTGCAGGTAAAGGTACTCAAGCTCAGTTTTTAATGGACAAGTACGGTATTCCACAAATTTCGACTGGCGATATGCTACGTGCTGCAATTAAAGAAGGCACTCCACTTGGCTTAGAAGCAAAAAAAGTAATGGACGCAGGTCAGCTAATTTCTGACGATATCATTATTGGTTTAGTTAAAGAGCGTATTGCTAAAGCTGATTGCGAAAAAGGTTTTTTACTAGATGGCTTTCCACGTACCATTCCACAAGCAGATGCAATGAAAGAAAATGGCGTAGTAGTTGATCACGTTATTGAATTTGATGTTGCTGATGAAGTAATTGTAGAGCGTATGGGCGGACGTCGTGTTCATCCTGGCTCGGGTCGTGTTTACCATGTTGTTTACAATCCACCAAAAGTGGAAGGTAAAGACGATGAAACAGGTGAAGAGTTAATTGTGCGCGCTGACGACACAGAAGAGACTGTGCGTAAACGTCTAGGTATTTACCATGAGCAAACTATGCCGTTGGTTGATTACTACCAAGCTGAAGCAGCTGCAGGCAACACGCAGTACCATAAACTTGACGGTACACAAGCCGTAGAAGTTGTAAGTGCACAGTTAGGTGAGCTTTTAGGTTAATTTAAAGCGTACAAAAAAACCGCCAGCTGGCGGTTTTTTTGTTTTACAGAAAGACCTATAAGGTTTTAAGCTTTTCTATTACGCTGTCATATTCTGGCTCGGTAGATAGGTTACTCACTAATTGCTTATAAATCACTTTGTGACTCTTATCGAGTATAAAAATAGAGCGCGTTAGAAGTCCCATATCTTTTATAATCACACCATATTTTTGGCCAAAATCACGCCATACCGAATCAGATAATGTGATGACTTTATCTATACCTTCTGCTTTACAAAATCGTTTTTGGGCAAACGGTAAATCAGCGCTTACAGTCAATATTTCAATACTTGGAAATTCTAGCGCCACTTTTTCGTTAAAGTGCTTAGTTTGTAAACTACACACACCGGTATCTAAACTTGGTACTACGCTAATTAGTAATGCTTGCCCTTTGTAGTTTTTGAGCGTTACAGGCGTAAAGTTACCATCAACTACTTTAAAGTCAGGCGCACTTTCACCTACTGAGACACCTTCACCCATTAAAGTAATTGGTTTGCCCTGTACTGACACTTTTCCTGCATCTAGTGTATTTTCTGGGTAATCGGCTGCCATAGCAACGGAGCAAAATGCACTCAGCACAAACGCGAACGTACGATACATAAGGTATTCCTTTTAAATTAACGCAATAAGCGACAGTGTATTATACTGCGTATGAGTAACCAAGCGATTATGCGTTCTTGCTTGCTAAGAATTAGTTATGAGATTTATAAATTGTAAACCGCTGAAACTTTGATTAACATATAGTTACAAAAAATATCTTAAATAATAAAAATAAAAGCCACTATCATTTTGTGATGTTAATACTTGGTTTAAAAATAGAGAGATAGTATGCCAACATCAGTATTAGTATGTGATGATTCCAAATTAGCGAGGCGCCAGTTAGCTCGCTCATTGCCGGAAGACTGGGACATAAAGGTTGAGTTTGCAATTAACGGTGTTGATTGCATAAAGCAAATAAAAGCGGTTGACCCAGAAATTCTATTCCTTGATTTAAACATGCCTGAAATGGACGGGTATGAAGTGTTGATGGCAATAAAAGAGTTAGGCTTAAATGTGCTTACTGTTGTGGTATCTGGCGACATACAACCTAATGCCCACCAACGAGTGCTTGATTTAGGCGCTATCGATTTTATTCAAAAACCCTGCTCACCAGAAAAGCTTGCTGAAATAATAGAGCATCATGGAATTAAAGACAAAGCTATGCGTGAACGCTTGTCCCATGCATTAGGTGAGCAAGTTGACCCTGACGTTCGAGACATCTACCAAGAACTGACGAATGTCGCAATGGGGCAGGCTGGTGACTTACTAGCAAGGTTACTCAATGTATTTGTCGAATTACCAATCCCTAATGTAAATATTCTCGAGGTGAGTGAGCTAGATATGGCACTTCGCTCCATAGATAATAATGCGTCTACTTCTGGTGTGTGCCAGGGCTTTATAGGTGGTGGTGTATCTGGCGAAGCATTATTATTACTCAACGATTCTAGTTTTAAAGAAATTGCGTCTTTAATGAATTATGACGGTGTACTCACCGATAACGTTGAGCTTGAGCTACTAATGGATATTAGTAATATCCTTATTGGTGCAATTCTTACGGGTCTTTCTAAGCAGCTCGACATGTCATTCAGCCAAGGACACCCAATTGTGTTAGGTCAGCATAGAGATGTGTCTGAACTGGTAAAAGCAAACAAGTCTCGTTGGCAACGCACTCTTGCAATTGAAATTAGCTATGGCATTGAAAATCACAACATAAACTGTGATTTAATGTTGTTATTTACCGAAGACTCACTAAAAACTTTGAAATACAAAGTTGCTTACCTATTAGAAGATTAAGTTATGGCTGCTGATTTAGATATGAATGAGATCCATTGGTTAATGGATATGTTTAATACCGTTGATGTGGGTCTTGTTGTACTTGATAGAGATTACCGAGTGTGTGTTTGGAATGGGTTCATGGAAAACCATTCCGGCTTATTACCAAGTGCGGTAAAGCATAAAGATTTATTTGATTTGTTTCCTGCAATAGACGAAAAATGGTTTAGAAGTAAATCTGAATCAGTATTTGTTTTAAAAAATCGCTCATTCACAATATGGGAACAGCAACCTTATATATTTAGGTTTAAAAATTACCGTCCTATCACTGGTAAAGCCGAGTATATGTATCAAAATGCAACCTTTATACCTTTAACTAATATTCGTGCAGAAGTCAGTCATATATGTATTATTTTATATGATGTAACTGATATTGCGGTAAATAAAAAAGAATTAGAGGATTTAAATGCCCGCCTAGAGCAAGTAAGCCAAACAGATAGCCTCACTCAATTGTATAACCGTGGTCATTGGGAGAGTACGCTCAAGCAAGAGTTTTTGCGTACTAAGCGCAATGGCGGTTCTAGTGCATTGCTGATGTTTGATATCGATCGATTTAAAGTCGTAAATGATGAATATGGCCACACGTGTGGTGATGAAGCACTACGCCACTTGTCAAAACTTTTAAAAACGACACTACGCGAAACGGACATCGCAGGAAGGTACGGTGGTGAGGAGTTTGTAGTTACTTTATTAGATACCGATGAAAAGGGGGCTGAAATTTTTGCTGAACGCTTAAGGGTATTAATTGAGCAAAGTCCTGTTATGTATAAACAACTTGAAGTTAAAGTAACAGTAAGTATTGGTTTTGCCTGTTTTAATAATGAGTTTAAAGACCATGAGCGCTGGATAGAAGCTGCAGATAAAGCTATGTATCAATCTAAAAAGAATGGACGAAATAAAGTAACTGCCTATGCCGATATAAAAAATGACGCTTAAGCGTCATTTTTTATTAATTATTTTTAGTCTGCCGCTCTGAGTTTAATCACTCGGTTGTATGTCGAGAGTCATCTTTAGGGCATTGCCCAACTGCTGTTACTTGTTCATTATTGTCGAGTTGTTCAAGTTTTACTTTAAATCCCCATAATCTATAAAGATGCTTAAGTACTTCCTCATGTGTATTTGCTAAAGGTATATTATTGTGCGGCACATACCTAAGCGTAAGCGCTCTATCCCCTCTGATATCAACATCGTACACTTGAATGTTAGGTTCATGATTACTTAAGTTATATTGAGCCGAAAGCGCTTCCCTTACCGCTTTATATCCATTGTCGTTATGAATTGCGCCTATTTCTAAATGCGGAGCGCTTGCGTTATCAATAAGTGTAAAAAGCTTAAAGTCGCGAATTAATTTAGGGGATAAAAACTGGCTTATAAAGCTTTCATCTTTAAAGTTTTGCATAGCAAAATGAAGGGTATCAAGCCAATTACTTCCGGCATATTCAGGAAACCACTTTTTATCTTCTTCCGTTGGGTGTTCGCATAGTCGCCTAATATCAACCATCATATTGAAGCCTAAAGCATATGGGTTGATACCTGAATAATACTGACTATTGTAAGGTGGTTGATAAACAACATTTGTATGGCTTTGTAAAAATTCCAGCATAAATGAGTCGGTAAGTTTACCTTCATCATATAGGTGATTTAAAATGGTGTAATGCCAAAAGGTGGCCCAGCCTTCATTCATTACTTGTGTTTGTTTTTGTGGGTAAAAATATTGTGATATTTTACGCACTATACGAATAACTTCACGTTGCCAAGGTTCTAAAAGTGGTGCGTTTTTTTCTATAAAATACAAGATATTTTCTTGCGGCTCTTGAGGAAAGTGGCGTTCTTTCTTTTTTGCTTCTTGGTGATGTTCGGGGATTGTTCGCCATAATTCGTTCACTTGAGATTGCAAATAAGCCTCGCGTTCTTCTTGGCGCTTTTGCTCTTCGAATAACGAAATTTGTTGCGGGCGTTTATAACGATCAACGCCATAGTTCATGAGTGCGTGGCATGAGTCTAGTAAGGTTTCTACTGCTGTTACACCGTATTTTTCTTCGCAGCGACGTATATAATTTTTAGAAAATACCAGGTAATCAATGATAGAGCTGGCATCGGTCCATGTTTTAAATAAATAATTACCTTTAAAAAAAGAGTTGTGGCCATAACATGCGTGCGCCATAACTAGTGCTTGCATCGGTAACGTATTTTCTTCCATTAAATATGCAATACAGGGGTCTGAATTAATCACTATTTCATACGCCAAGCCCATTTGCCCGCGTTTATAGTTTTGCTCTGTTTGGATGAATTTTTTCCCGTAAGACCAATGGTTGTAACCAATAGGCATCCCAACACTTGAGTACGCATCCATCATTTGTTCGGCGGTGATCACCTCTATCTGATTAGGGTAAGTGTCTAACCGGTAAAAGTCTGCAACGCGGGCTATTTCTGTTTGATACTCAGTTAACAAATCAAAAGTCCAGTCAGGGCCGTCACTCATTCGTTTAGTATTCATATTAATACCTCGCTTGGTTATGCAGCCCCTTGTTGTTGCCGACCTTTTTTAAAAAGCTCCCTAAATATAGGGTAAATGTCTTCAACACTTTGAATGTGCTGTATGGCAAAGTTGGAATGTGTTTGCGTAATATTTAAATATTCTCGCCATAGGCTTTGATGAGCACGTGTTGTGATTTCAATGTAGGCAAAATAGCGAACAGCATCTAAAAGGCTATTACGTAATATTTGTCCGCAATGAGGAGTATCGTCAGCCCAGTTATCACCGTCAGATGCTTGTGCTGCATATACATTCCATTCGTCTGCGTTGTAACGCTCTTTAATTATTTTATCCATCAGTTTAAGTGCGCTCGATACGATAGTTCCCCCAGTTTCTTGAGAGTAAAAAAATGTTTGTTCGTCTACTTCAGTCGCTTGCGTATGATGACGGATATAGACCACTTCAATGTCTTTATAACTGCGAGTTAAAAATTGATATAGTAAAATATAAAATCGTTTTGCCATATCTTTTGTGGCTTGGTCCATAGAGCCTGACACATCCATAATACAAAACATAACTGCTTTACTGGTGGGGTGGGGGAGCTTCTCATAATTTCTAAAACGCAAGTCGTAGTTATCAATAAAAGGCACAGCTTTAATTTGCTGTTTGAGTAGGTTTATTTCTTTTTGTAAAAGTGCAACAGCGGCTTTATCGCTATGAGGTTCGTGTATTAATATTTTTAGCTGAGTTTCTAACTCGGCTAAGCGGCGCTTTTTTCCAGCGCTCATCGCAACACGTCGAGCAAGTGATCCTTGTAACGAACGAACAATATCAATATTACTTGGCATACCTTCACTGCAAAAACCGGCTCGGTGAGTTTTCATTTGTACAAGTTTATCAAGTTGATTTTCTTGAAGATTAGGAAGTTCTAAATCTTCAAAAAGTAAATCGAGGTACTCATCTTTTGAGATAGAGAACACAAATTCATCTTGCCCTTCGCCAGAGTCACTTGCCTCACCTTGTCCAGAACCATCACCTTGACCACCTTTTGGTCGCTCTATTTTATCACCTGTTGCAAACTGATCGTTACCTGGGTGTATTTGTTTTTTATTCCCGCCTTTACCTTGATGAAAGATAGGCTCGCTGATATCACGTTGCGGAATAGATATACTTTCCCCCGATGTAGAGTCGGTTACACTGCGTTTATTTATTGCATCTGACACCGCTTCTTTTATCTGTTTTTTATAACGCCTAATGAAGCGTTGACGATTTACGGTGCTTTTATTTTTACCGTTTAAACGTCTGTCTATGAAATGCGCCATAATGACCTCCTAAAACCACAACTATGAAGGTTATTGTGATTTTCTAACACGTAGGTACCACTCAGATAACAATCTGACTTGCTTTTGTGTATAGCCTTTCTCGACCATGCGATTAACAAAGTCTTCGTGTTTTTGCTGATCTTCAGCTGAGGTTTTAGTATTAAACGAAATAACAGGCAACAGATCTTCTGTGTTTGAAAACATTTTTTTCTCAATGACAGTGCGTAATTTTTCATAACTCGTCCACAGCGGGTTTTTGCCATTGTTATGAGCCCGTGCGCGTAGTACAAAATTGACTATTTCGTTACGAAAATCTTTAGGGTTAGAAATGCCCGCTGGTTTTTCAATTTTCTCAAGCTCTGCATTGAGTGCAGCTCGGTCAAATAATTGGCCTGTATCAGGGTCACGATATTCTTGATCTTGAATCCAAAAATCGGCATAAATAACATAGCGATCAAATATGTTTTGCCCATATTCTGAGTATGATTCCAAATACGCAGTTTGAAGTTCCTTACCAATAAATTCAACATACTGAGGGATTAAATAGCCTTTTAAAAAGCTCAAGTAGCGTTCTTCAACATCGCTGCTGAATTGTTCACGCTCTATTTGTTGTTCAAGTACATAAAATAAGTGAACAGGGTTTGCGGCCACTTCTGTGTTATCAAAATTAAACACCCGAGATAAAATTTTAAATGCAAAGCGAGTAGAAAGGCCCGTCATGCCTTCATCCACCCCTGCGTAATCGCGATACTCTTGATACGACTTTGCTTTTGGATCAGTGTCTTTGAGTGTTTCACCATCGTACACTCGCATTTTAGAATACAGGCTTGAGTTTTCAGGCTCTTTTAATCGTGAAAGAGTTGTAAATTGTGCCAAAGCTTTTAAGGTGCCAGGCGCGCAAGGAGCGCTATGAAGTTCACTATGCTGAAGAAGTTTGTCGTAAATTTTAATTTCTTCAGTGACACGCAAACAATAAGGTACCTTGACTATGTATACACGGTCTAAAAAGGCTTCATTATTTTTGTTATTTTTAAAGGTTTGCCATTCAGATTCGTTTGAATGAGCGAGGATCATGCCATTAAAGGGAAGAGCGCTAATACCTTCAGTCCCATTGTAATTACCTTCTTGCGTGGCCGTTAGTAGTGGGTGGAGTAATTTGATAGGGGCTTTAAACATCTCTACAAATTCCATCAAGCCTTGATTTGCCATACAAAGTGAACCCGAGTAAGCATAAGCATCGGGGTCATTTTGCGCAAAATGTTCAAGCTGACGTATATCTACTTTACCTACTAATGCGGATATATCTTGGTTGTTTTCATCGCCAGGCTCTGTTTTAGCGATGCCTATTTGATTCAGAATAGATGGGTAACGTTTTACCACTTTAAACGCACTTATATCGCCATTAAACTCTTTCAGCCGTTTGCCTGCCCACGGTGACATAATTGTTTTTAAATAACGTGGCTTAATACTGTATTCTTGCTCTAGCACATTAGCGTCTTCAATGGGATCAAACAGAGATAATGGATGATCGTTTACCGGCGACCCTTTAATTGAATAGATGGGTACTTGTTGCATGAGGTACTTTAGTTTTTCAGCAATAGATGATTTGCCACCGCCGACTGGACCTAATAGGTAGAGAACTTGTTTACACTCTTCAAGCCCTTGAGCGGCGTGTTTTAAATAAGAAACAATTTGTTCAATGGCATCCTCCATACCATAAAAATCGGTAAAGGCAGGGTAGCGTGCAACTACTCTATTTGAAAATAACCGACTGAGGCGTGCGTCCGTTGCGGTATCAACCATTGTGGGTTCACCTATGGCCATTAAAAGGCGTTCTGGTGCACTCGCGTAGGCAGATTTATCGGTTTTACATATCTCAAGAAACTCGGCGATACTGTACTCTTCTTCTTGTGCCGCTTCGTAACGTGCTTGGTAATGCTCAAAAATCGTCATAATAACCTCCGAAACCCGCTGTAAAAGGTGCTTACATTTTAAAGTCTAGTCGCGAAAGTCTATGTTTGTGGAATAAAATTAAAAATTTAAGTGAAAAAAGATCATGTTGAAGAAGACTATTTTGTCAAATGACAGAGTTTAAAAGTATAAATAATAGGCATAAAAAAAGACGCTTTAGCGTCTTTTTTAAATTAGCGGTAAGTGCTAATTAAGCGAAGTTTGCGTTTGCAAATTCCCAGTTAACAAGTGACCAAAAACCTTTAAGGTAATCTGGACGCACGTTACGGTAATCAATGTAGTATGCGTGTTCCCATAAATCTACAGTAAGAACAGGTGTAACGCCGTCGTCAGTAAGTGGTGTAGCAGCGTTAGATGTATTAACGATGTCTAAAGAGCCATCGGCAAGTTTTACTAACCAAGTCCAGCTTGAACCGAAGTTATTTACTGCTTTGTCGTTTAATGCATCTTTAAACGCATCAAAAGAACCCCATTTAGCGTTAATTGCATCTGCAATTGCGCCAGTAGGCTCGCCGCCGCCATTTGGAGATAGGCTGTTCCAGTAAAACGTGTGATTCCAGATTTGCGCTGCGTTGTTAAATACCCCGCCTTCTGATGAACATACGATTTCTTCTAGAGATTTGTTTTCAAACTCTGTACCAGGGATCAAACCGTTAAGCTTAACAACGTAAGTGTTGTGGTGCTTACCGTGGTGAAACTCTAATGTTTCTTTTGAAATATGTGGCTCAAGTGCGTCGATTGCATATGGTAGTGACGGTAGTTCAAATGCCATTTTTTATCTCCATCTTTTTTAGTTGATAGTCCATTTGGTGATACGTAATGCCTGTTGAAACAGACCACTTACCTATACCAAGTGGGAATATAGTGTTACTATAATTGTTGAGTATTTTACTCAAGTTTAAGCAAACAGCAATGCTATTGCGAAAGACTATTTCAATTGTGGCTTTATTTGCCCATTTTAAGTTATATATTTATGGTCACGATGAGTTATTTTCAAGACCTAAGTATATTTAGCTATCGTTACTTTGAGGTTGTAGATGGAAACCATTGATAAAATTAAACAGCAAATTTCAGAAAACCCAATTATCCTTTTCATGAAAGGGTCACCTAAGTTACCAAACTGTGGTTTTTCTTCACAAGCTTCACAAGCACTTATGTCGTGTGGCGAACCGTTTGCATACGTTGATATTTTACTAAACCCAGACATTCGTGCTGAGCTTCCTGCGTACGCAAATTGGCCTACATTCCCACAACTTTGGGTTGAGGGTGAGCTAATTGGTGGTTGTGATATCATCATCGAAATGTTCCAACGTGGTGAATTACAACCGTTAATCACAGATACAGCGGCTAAGTACAAAGAAGCTGACGCTGAGTAATCTTATATTGCGAGCGCTATTTCTATAGTTCTGTGATAATAAAAGCCACGTTAAGTGGCTTTATTGTTTTTAGTATTTTTACAACACCACTTATCTGCACGGCAGGGTAACTTGCACGTTTAGACCACCACTTAATTTATTATGTAAGCTTATTTGTCCTTTATGTGCTTCAGCAATCTCTCTGCACAAAGCTAACCCCAAACCACTTCCTGTACTTTTTGTAGAGTAAAAAGGTACAAGGGCATTGGCCATAACCTGCTCACTCATGCCTTTTCCGCCATCGCTTACATCTACTACGCAAGTATTACTAAAGAACGTTACATCTATGTTTATTTTAGACGGACTTGAGCCTGACTCGTGTGCATTTTTGAGTAAGTTGATAAGCAGCTGTTCAAGTTGTGCCTGATCTGCATGTAATATGCTTTGGGTGCTGCTTACTGTGTAGCTAAACTGCCATTGTCTATTCAGATCATTTAATGTGTTTTGCCAATTTATCGCTGATTTTTGTGGTGTAGGGAGCTTTGCAAATTTGCCGTAGCCTTGAACAAACTCAGTCAAGTGGCTTATTCTTTCATCGATTGTTGAAAACACTCGTGCAAGGCGAGGCTCATCTACGCGGCTAGCTAAAAGCTGAGCGCTGTGCAGCATTGATGACATAGGGCCAAGAGAGTTATTGAGCTCGTGGCTTATTATTCGAATAACTTTTTTCCATACTGCTACTTCTTGGCGGCTGAGTTCACGGGTAAGTTGTTTAAATATGTATAAGTGATGTTTTTGATTGTTAAGCAAAAACTCGCCAGTCGATAAATGCCAAGTTTGAGAATCGTGACTATCTACTTCAATATTAAACAAGCCATCCACGCCTTGTTCAATAGCATTAGTAAGCTGAATAGGTGCATCAGACAATAATTGGTGAAGCTGCGTGCCTTCTAGTTGTGTTTTGCTATTAAATAAAGTGCGGCTGACTAAATTACTAAATACAACAGTTTTGTTATCGTTAACAAGTAAAAGTGCTTGTGGAGAGCTCTGTAATACTTTATCTAACATTAACTCTCGTTGATAAATCCACTGTTTTTCTTGCCGAAGTTGTTTTGCCGTTTGATTATAAAGCTGACATAGTTTTCCTAACTCATCGTTGTTTTTATAGGCTAATAAACTAGAAAGCTCACCATCTTTAAAATTAAGTAAGCCGGTTTCTAGCGATTGCAACCCTAGCTTAATAGGCTTTGTTAAGGCTCTAGCTAGCAAGAGGCTTATTAGCATAGCTGCTATGACCAATAACACAGAGTAATACAGCGGATGTTGTGCAATTATTGTAATGCTAACAACAGGTAAAACGCTGCATAAAACACATATAGCCATTATTTTTTGAGTTAACGATAAGCCACTAATAAAATTAAACATTAGTAATCAATACCCATTTTTTGTAAGCGCCTATACAGTGCTTGGCGGCTTAAACCAAACTCTCGTGCTACTTTGGCTATAACCCCCTGATTAGCGCGTATTGATTGTTCAATTTCGAATTTTGTAGGTTCTTTTTTTACGTCGTTATTTTTTATTAGCGACGACGGGGTTAGGCCAAAATCTTCAGCACTAAGCAAACCGTTAGGCTTTATTACACCAACACGTTTACAGGCGTTTTCAAGTTCTCTTACATTACCTGGCCATTGGTATCGATTAAGGGCTTGCTCTGCATCAATACTTAGCTCTCTATGTGGTAAAAAGTGATTAATGAGTGGCGCAATATCATCAACGCGTTCACAAAGCGCAGGTACGTTTAACTCAATAACGTTAAGGCGATAGTACAAATCTTCTCTAAAACGCCCTTCGGTTATTGCTTGTAATAAATTTTCGTTGGTGGCTGATATAACACGTACAGTTACTTTGCGCGTTTGTGTGGACCCTAACCGTTCAAATTCACCTGTTTGTAACACTCTTAGCAACTTCATTTGCCCAGAAAGTGGCAAGTTGCCAATTTCATCTAAAAATAATGTTCCACCATCGGCTGCCTCAAAACGACCTATACGTTGCTTGCTTATACCAGTATAAGCACCTGCTTCAGCACCAAACAATTCAGCCTCCAAAAGCTCTTGGGGTAGGGCGCCAGCGTTTACCTTTATGAAGGGTTGGTTTATTAGTGAAGAGTTTTTTTGAATAATAGTGGCAATACACTCTTTACCACTGCCATTAGGGCCTGTTATAAGTGCAGAAATATCAGATTTAGCCACTTGTAATGCCATTGTGACCAATCGCTCCATTGCGGTACTTTTAAAAATAAGGCCTGCTAAGTTAGCAGTGTTATATTTATCATCTCGCTCTTTTTGTTGGCGGTTGTGCGTGGCTACAAGTTGCTTAGTGCGCCCCAGCTCTATTAAATTATTAATGCACGTAAGAAGCTTGTGGTCATCCCATGGCTTTGGAAGGTAATCGGCTGCACCTGCTTTAACGAGTTCAATAGCCGTTGACAATTCAGTCCAAGCGGTTATTAGTATAATAGGGAGGTGTGGGTTCTCTTCACGCAGCGCATAAAACAAAGTTTTACCTTCTTCGCCTGAGGTAGTATCGCTGGTAAAATTCATATCTTGAATAACGAGAGCAATGCGTTGGTACTGCACAATTTGAATCGCTTCAAAGGGCGTTGTTGCGGTAACTACATTAAAGTTATGTATTTCCAGTAGTAATGATAATGCCTCTAAAACAGCCGGGTTATCATCAACGATAAGTATTTTTTCCATGTGAATTTAATCGCTGTTTATTATTATTTAGAAAATGCTACACCGTATTTTGCCAGTGTAGCATAGGTTGGGAGCAGCGCTATATGGTTCGGGTTGCGATACTTGGCGAAATATTTGCTGCACGCTTAGCAGGGCCAAATACAGCTAGAAGGCTCATGATAAAAACCATAACGGCAGTTGCTGCGACATAGCCTAAGGGTAATGCAGCTATTGAAAAGTGTTGCATTAGCAATTGCCCAAGTATGAGGGCAGCAATAACGCCTAAAACTAATCCAGCAATGCAAATCAATGCATTTTCAACTAAAAAGTAATTGATAATTGAAGATTTACGAGCGCCCAAAGCACGACGTGTTCCAATTTGTTTGGTGCGCTTACTTATATTAAATAAGGTTAAGCCAAAGATCCCTAAAGCGGTGACAAGTAAAAGTATAGTAATAAGCACAACTAACATACGCATCATCAATGTGTCTTCAGCCATATATTGCGCTTTGTCTTGATCTAAACCACGAATTCGAATAATCACACGCTTGTTATAATTTTTAAGCATAGCGTCTTCAATCTGTTTAGCTATGTCTGCACGCTCGTTGGACGCAGTGCGAACTAAAAAGTTGCCAGATATATTGGGATTAATGTAAGGAATTAATGCGATATTATTTGGGCGGCTGTCTTTTAACCAAGGCCCTTTTGCATGCTTAATTACACCAACAACTTTCAGTGGAATATCACCAAGAAAAATCGTTTTTCCTAAGCCCTCTTCATCAGGAAAAAGCTCATTGAGTAATGCTTGAGTGACAATTGTCACATTGGCTCGTTGATCATTATCGTTAGTGACAACGATTTCATCTTGAGTAAAATTTCGTCCTGCAACAAGCTCAACGCCAAGTGTATTAATTGCATGGTCATCCGTAAAAAAGTAAGCCGTTCTTGCAGAAAGCCCTGGCTCTGGTGCAGAGTTAATGCTGAAGTCAGATGAGCTGCCACTACCTGATAACGGTATGTTATTAATATATATGGCGTCTTTAACGCCAGGTAAAGCTCGAAGCATGGCTTCATCAAGTTCAAATTGCTGATGGCTTTGAACATCTTTACCAAAATGCATGACATGAAAAGCAAGTATTTCGTCTTCCGGGTAGCCAGTTTCTTGGTTAAGGTAGGTTACTCTGTCTTGAATTATAAATGCTGCGTTACTAACAATTGCAGTGGTAATTGCTATTTGTATAAGTAGCAAAATTGCACCCACCTTAGATCGACACAGCGCATGAAAAATAGGTTTAATTTCTAATATCATTGTGTTCGTCCTTATTGGCTTTTTAGATAAATGGCAGGGTTGGTTTTACACACCAGCCAAGCAGGATAAAGCCCGGCAATTACACAAGTACTGATTGCAATAAGTGGGGCGCTTAGTAACATACTTAAATCCATAGTCGCCAAGCTTTCGTAATAATTGTAGCTCTGACGAACACCCAATAGGCCAAACTGCGCAAATACAATCCCAAGTAGCCCGCCCAAAAGCCCTAACATAGCGACTTCAATGATATGTTGCATAAAAATCTGCCGTTTATTAGCACCAAGAGCACGGCGTACACCAACCTCTGGCGCTCGACGTAAAAATTTGGCAAGTAATAAGCCAAGTATATTAGCCAAACACACAGCCAAAAACATAAAACTCAGAGCCACTAAAATTTTGTTATCTTCACTAACCACATTATTGTAAGCCATCCATTGGTTAACATCTCGAAGTCCAAAAGCGAGCTCTTTACGATTAAATCGACCGAGCTTTTGCTGCTCTTGCATATAAGCTAATAAGTAATTCTCGTAATCATTTTTTTGTTGCTCGGTCGTTAATTCAACCCAGAATTGAATCCAAACCATTTCTGACTGTAATTTGGCAGTAAAACTTCGAACATCTTCATGCTTCCAACCATTAGTATTTCCCCAATTACCAAGTTGCTTTGCCTCAAGAAGGCTAAATGGCATAAAAAGTTGTTCGGGTTGGTTAAATGCACCATTGTTTAAGTCGTAATATTTGATGGTTAGTGGCCAGTTTTTTGTAACGCCAATCACTTCGTAACTAGCATCGTCAAGGTAAATAACCTGACCCACTGAATTTTTGCCAGCAAATAACTTATTGTTTAATTCCTCGCTAATGACAACAACGGGCGCTGCATTGTCTTCTTGTTGCTGTGACCACTTGCTACCATGTAAAAATTCGAGGTCAAACATATTAAAAAATTCAGGAGTGGTAAGTCTTGCACTTTGACTAAACGGTTTTACTTTGTCAGAGTCTATGTAAACAGAAAAGCCACTTCGTACCATTTTTAAACGTTGAGCACCTACTTGGGATTGATAAAGATTTGCAGCATCTTGATAAGTTAGTTGAAGAGGCTGGTTATCTGACGTCCACCATGTGCTTCCATCGTCCATTATCTGTAACTGCACACTAAAAAGTTGACTGCTCTTGTGCGGGATAGGATCGGCCGACATCATGTGATACACACTCAAACTAGTCATGGTGATGCCAATACCAATTGCTATGGCAAGTACCATTAAAAAGCTTACGAGTGGTGTGCGCTTAAAGCTACGCCAACTCAGATCAATATAATGAACCAGCATGAATTATACTCCTTGTGCGACTTTTATTGGCTGTGTACCTTGGTACAAAGTAAAGTCAGCAAGTTGTCCATCAACTACTTGAATGTTGCGCGGTGCACGGCGGGCTAATTCGCTGTCATGTGTCACCATTATAATAGTGGCGCCATCGCGATTTATTTGCTCAAGTAATTCCATCACTTGGCGAGCCATTAGGCTGTCTAAGTTACCGGTGGGCTCATCGGCAAGTAAAAAGCGTGGTTCGCCGGCAAGTGCGCGGGCTATAGCGACGCGTTGTTGCTGGCCGCCAGAAAGTTGTTGAGGTAAATGCTTAGCGCGGGAGGCTAAGCCTACTTGTTCTAAACATTGCTCTATTCTACGTTTACGTTCTTTTGCTTTAATACCTCTATAACGAAGAGGTACTTCAATATTTTCATAGAGGTTTAAATCTGGTATTAAATTAAAACCTTGAAAGATAAAACCAATTTTTTGATTTCGGCAATCGGCACGTTGGTTGTCGTTTAGGCTACCCACATTTACACCATCTAAAATATAATCACCTTCACTAAAGGGTTCTAACATACCGGCAATATTTAAAAAGGTAGTTTTCCCAGAGCCGCTAGGGCCTGTGACAGCTATAAATTCGCCTTCATTTACATTTAAATTAAAGTCTCTTAATGCGTGAGTTTGAACCATTTCAGTTTGGTATACTTTACTTATGTTTTTCATTTGTAACATGGTTTTTCCTTAAATTGGCGATGGTTGAGAGCGCTTCTAATTTAATAAAAGCGTGTCTGCTTGGTTAAATTGGTTGTAGCTAGAAATTATTATTTCGTCGTTTTCATTTAAGCCGCTTAAAATTTCTACCGCGTTAATGCTGGTGGCACCTACGGATATAGGTATACGTCTGGCAAAATTACCGTCTATTTTATATGCAACAATGCCACCTTGTTGCATAAAAGCGCCTCGCTTTACCTGCAGCACATTTTGGCGATTGTCGAGTAAAATACGCGCGGTTAAACGTTGATTTTGGCGAATGTTATTGCTGTTGCTTGTAAAGCGAACACGTGTGGTTACTTCGCGATTATTAACTTCGGGTGATATAGCCGATAGCACCCCCATTATTGTTTCGTTCCCTAGCTTAAGCTCTACGTCCATACCTAACCCGAGTTCGTTTGCGTAACTTTCTGGCACCTGCAACTGTGCTTCAAAATGACTTAAATCAACGAGTGTCATCAGAGGCTGACTTTGCGTGACGGCTGCTTTTTGTTGCACAAGCAGATTACCAACAATGCCTGTCACTGTGGCCCGAATTGACAGCTCATTTACTTTTCTATGTAATTCATCAACGACCAGCTGCTGACGCTCTACATCACTTTTAGCAGCTTGCAATTCAAATGCGAGTGTATCTTTAGCAAGTGCCACCTCTTGCTGTGCGTGTTTATAGGTAAGCTGTGCACGTGATAAGTCGTCTATTGCTTTTTCAAGGTCTATTTGGCTTATTAAATGCTTTTTAATTGATAGTTTTGCGCGACGATCTTCTCTTTGTGCTGCGTTTAATTCTACACTTGCCATATCGAGTGTTTTTGTAAGGGTTAAAGTGTCTCTTCTTGATTGCAGGTGTTGCCTTTTAAGTTCACCCTCTAAGCGTTGCAAAACAGATTGTTGTTGTTTTAATTCATTGGTAAGTTCAGGGCTATGAAGAACAGCAAGCTCGTCGCCTTTGGTAACTGTATCGCCAGCTTTAACGTGCAAGCTTACAAAGCCTCTCTCTGAGCTGTAGATATGTGGTGCATTGGCGGCAACAATTTTTCCACTTGCGGCTACATCGCGAATAAGCGTTTTAATTTCTACTTTTGCTATTTGCACCTTTTCTTGGCTAAATGATTTAGTTGCATCCGAGCCTGACATAACTCCATAAGTAGCAGCAATAATAAGTAACAACACAGCGATAATTAAAAGAAAACGTTTTTTATGGTTTGCGAGTGTTTTAACTTGTATGTCTTGAGCACTGGTATCTTTAATCATTATTCAACCCTAACTAAATGAATTTATATTTTTTTCAAACATGACATAAAGTAGTGCTGCAAAAATGGCGGCTAGCGGCGAGAGTAAAAATAAGCTTAAAGTGAACATAATTCTTCCAAATAATAATTACTAAATTACACTATACGATTAGCATGCCATAATTTAACTTGTTGATATTAAAGCACTTAGTAATTATTTTTTTAAAGTAATATGTCCGCGGACACTTTATGTGTCCGCTTCGGACACATAAAAAGCAATATATAAAGAGTAAATACTGCGTTGCGGGTATAAGAAAACCAATAACGTCGCAACTACAGTGAACTCAAAGTGTAAGTGTATTTTAAAGCTAAGCTACTCAGGTGATTAAATAGCGGGATGACATTTAAGCTTGAACTGGTGTTATTTTTTTATTTACGAATAATTAATCAAAGTAATGAGTGGTTAAATGACAGTTTTTAAGCTGAATGAAGAATAAGGAACATAATTCTACCTTTATTTATCCCTTTTATAATTCGTTAATGAAAAGGGGTAATATTATTTGCATAATCCCCACATTTTACGAATCTCTTTAATTGAATATTTATTCACTAATGCCTAAGTTTACGTTTACGTAAACTGCGTTTTAGATTGGAGGTGTTTTTACAAAATGTTAAACTTGACACCAGTGTCATGAAAAAATAACGGTGAAAATACCGCTAAATGTTAATAAAAATGATAAAAAAGAAATCTTGCTATGAAGTGAGAAATATTCAAGAATGTGAATATGTATTCAAATTACTGTTGACTCTATTTGATATAGAGGCTAGTTTTGACCGGCTGTTAGCAAATCGTCGAGCAGTTCATTAACGCTAACAGTGAAGCAAGGGGAGGGGTCTATGTTATACGACTCGAAATTAGAGAAAGAAAATTGTGGCTTTGGCTTAATTGCCCAAGTTAATGGTCAGGCTAGTCACCGGCTTATTCGTACTGCTATTACTGGGTTGGATCGTATGCAACACCGTGGCGGTATTTCTGCTGATGGTAAAACAGGCGATGGCTGTGGTTTGCTTTTGCAAAAACCGGATAGTTTTTTCCGTGCTATTGCAAGTGAGCATAATTGGCACCTTGGTAAAAACTATGCAGTAGGCATGATCTTTTTAAATTCAGATCCTGTTTTAGCACAAGCTGCAAAGGAAATTCTTAGCGAAGAATTAGAAAAAGAAACGCTAAATATTTTAGGCTGGCGCGAAGTGCCTACCGACCCATCAATGCTAGGCCCAATTGCTGTGCAGCAATTACCGGGCTTTGAGCAAATTTTTGTAAGCGCACCTGAAGGTTGGCGTTCAAAAGATTTAGAACGTCGCTTATACGTAGCGCGCCGTCGTGCTGAAAAACGTTTAGCAGACGATGAATCATTTTACATTGCAAGTTTATCTGGGTTAGTGACTATCTATAAAGGCCTTATGATGCCTGCAGATTTGCCTAATTTTTATTTAGACTTGGCAGACATCCGTATGACCAGCGCAATTTGTGTTTTTCATCAGCGCTTTTCAACAAACACACAGCCTCGTTGGCCACTTGCTCAACCTTTCCGCTATTTAGCGCACAATGGTGAAATTAACACCATTGAGGGTAACCGTCAGTGGGCTCGTGCTCGCTCGTATAAATTTTCGTCTCCACTTATTCCAGATTTACAAAGCGCAGCGCCGTTTGTTAATGAAACAGGCTCAGATTCGTCAAGCCTTGATAACATGCTAGAACTATTTTTAGCCGGTGGCATGGATTTATTCCGTGCAATGCGCATGCTTGTGCCGCCTGCATGGCAAAAAAACCGTGCTATGGATGACGATTTACGTGCATTTTATGACTTTAACTCTATGCACATGGAGCCATGGGACGGTCCTGCGGGGATTGTTATGTCAGATGGCCGCTTTGCAGCCTGTAACTTAGACCGAAATGGTCTTCGTCCTGCGCGTTATGTAATCACACAAGATGGTTTTATCACTCTTGCTTCTGAAGTGGGCATTTGGGATTACACCGCCGATGAAGTAGTTGAAAAAGGCCGAGTGGGTCCGGGTGAGCTTTTAGTAATTGATACCAAATTGGGGAAAATTTGGCACTCAGACGAAATCGACCAAGATTTAAAATCTCGCCATCCTTATAAGTCGTGGCTCGAAGAAAATGTTAAGCGCTTGACTCCCTTTGAAGAATTAAAAGAGCAAGATGCAGGCAATCGTTCATTTGACGATGAAACGTTAGCTAAATATCAAAAAATGTTTGGTTATACCAATGAAGAGTTGGATAGCGTTATTCGTGTAATGGGTGAAAACGGCCAAGAAGCAACAGGCTCAATGGGTGATGACACTCCGTTTGCAGTGTTAAGCGAAGGGCATCGTTCACTATACGATTATTTCCGTCAAAAGTTTGCACAAGTCACTAATCCGCCAATTGATCCTCTTCGCGAAAATCATGTTATGTCTTTGGCTACGTGTATTGGTAGCGAACAAAATGTGTTTAACGAAACTACAGGCCACGCCAAGCGCTTACAGTTCGATACACCTATTTTAATGTATGCAGACATGCAGCAGCTACTAAATGCAGATGAAGCGCATTACAGCTATTGTAAAATTGATATTACTTATACTGTTGAAGAAGGTTTAGAAAACGCAGTTAAACGCATTTGCGATAAAGCAAAAGAGAAAGCAGCTGCTGGCTCTATCATGCTTATTTTAACTGATCGTAATTTTGACGATGTAAACCTACCTATCCCTGCGGCTATGGCTGTAGGTGCAGTGCAAAAGTGTTTGGTTGATAACAATTTACGCTGTGAATCAAACATCATTATTGAAACGGGTAGCGTAAGAGATCCTCATCAATTTGCAGTGTTACTTGGTTTTGGCGCAACAGCTATTTACCCATACCTAGCGTATGAGTCGTTAGTCGCGATGAGTGACAGTAAAATCATCGATAAATCTTACTGCGAGGTAACCCTTGCTTATCGTAAAGCAGTAAACAAAGGCTTATACAAAATAATGTCGAAAATGGGCATTAGTACAGTCGCTTCTTACCGTTGCTCAATGTTATTTGAGGCGGTGGGTTTATCAGATGCTGTTGTTGATATGTGTTTTAAAGGTGTGGCTAGCCGCATTAAAGGTGCATGTTTTACAGACTTTGATGACGATCAACAAAGCTTACACAAGCTTGCTTTAAGTAAACGTAAGTTACTTAGCCATGGCGGTTTGTTTAAATACGTACATGGTGGTGAATACCATGCATACAACCCAGATGTGATCCAAACACTGCAGGTAGCAGTTCGCTCTGGTGAATATAGAGATTACAACGAGTATGCAAAGCTTGTTAATAATCGCCCTATTTCAACATTACGCGATATGCTGGCACTTAAATTACCAGAAAATGGAATTAGTATTGATGATGTAGAGCCTGCAGAAGCGCTTTACAAACGTTTTGACTCAGCTGCAATGAGTATTGGTGCTTTATCGCCAGAGGCTCATGAAGCACTCGCAATTGCAATGAACCGCCTGGGTGGTTGTTCAAATTCAGGTGAAGGTGGTGAAGATAAACTTCGTTACGGCACTGAGAAAAACTCACGTATTAAGCAAGTAGCTTCAGGTCGATTTGGTGTTACACCGCATTATTTACGTAGCGCAGATGTAATTCAAATTAAAGTCGCGCAGGGTGCAAAACCAGGTGAAGGCGGGCAACTTCCGGGTGAAAAAGTAACACCTTATATTGCTAAACTTCGCTATTCGGTACCTGGCGTGACGTTAATTTCACCGCCACCGCATCATGATATTTATTCTATTGAGGATCTTGCTCAGCTAATTTTCGATTTAAAGCAAGTAAATCCAAAGGCACTAGTATCAGTAAAACTAGTGTCGGAACCAGGTGTTGGCACCATAGCAACAGGTGTAGCTAAAGCATATGCTGATTTAATTACTATATCTGGCTACGACGGCGGCACAGGCGCAAGCCCGCTAACATCAGTAAAATATGCAGGCAGCCCATGGGAACTAGGTCTAGCTGAAACACAGCAAGCCCTTGTAGAAAATGGCCTTCGTCATCGTATTCGTTTGCAAACAGATGGTGGTTTAAAAACAGGTTTAGATATTATTAAAGCTGCTATTTTAGGTGCTGAAAGCTTTGGTTTTGGTACAGGCCCTATGGTGGCATTAGGGTGTAAATATCTACGTATTTGTCATCTAAATAACTGTGCAACCGGTGTTGCAACCCAAGACGAAACACTTCGTCAAAAGCATTACCATGGCTTACCTGAAATGGCGATGAACTATTTTAAGTTTATTGCACAAGAAGCGCGTGAAATCATGGCAAGCTTAGGTGTTGCAAACTTAACTGATTTAATTGGTCGTCTTGATTTACTTGAAGCAATTGAGGGCAAAACAGCCAAACAGAAAAAGATAGATTTATCTTCTGTTATTGCGCAGCCAAACAATCCAACAGGCGAAACGTTATTTTGTAGCGCGCCAAATAGCTCACATTATTTAGGCGAGCTTAACGAAAGCCTATTAGGAAAAGCGCAAGAAGCAATAGATGCTTCAAGTGGTATTTCACTTGTTAGCCGAATTTGTAATACAGACCGTTCAGTTGGTGCTATGTTATCTGGCTACATTGCTGATAAACATGGAAATCAGGGGATGGCGGCTGACCCGGTAGCAATCGAGCTCCATGGCACGGCTGGTCAATCGTTTGGTGTTTGGAACGCAGGTGGTCTTGAAATGACCCTCGTTGGTGACGCTAATGACTACGTTGGTAAAGGCATGGCTGGTGGCAAGTTAGTTATTCGTCCGCCAGTGGGTTCATCATTTGAAAGTCATAAAGCAACGATTATTGGTAATACCTGCTTATACGGTGCAACGGGCGGTAAATTGTTTGCTGCAGGTTGCGCAGGTGAGCGCTTCGCAGTTCGTAATTCAGGCGTGCAAGCAGTTGTTGAAGGCGTTGGCGATAATGGTTGTGAATACATGACCGGTGGTGTTGTGTGTGTGCTTGGTAATGTGGGTGTTAACTTTGGTGCGGGTATGACCGGTGGTTTTGCCTATGTTTTAGATGAGCGAAACGACTTTGAAAAACGCATAAACCCAGAGCTTGTTGAAGTTGTGACATTAGAAGCGTTAACGTCACACCAAGAGCATTTACGTGGATTAATTGCTGAGCATTTAGAGCTAACAGGCTCATGCAGAGCAGAAAGTATTTTAGCTAATTTTGAGCTCTACTTACCTATGTTTAAATTAGTAAAACCTAAATCAAGTGACGTAAAAAGTTTACTCGGGCACCGCGCCCGTAGTAGTGCCGAACTACGTGTTCAGGCGCAATAAGGGGGCAGTATGAGCGAAAATGTATATCAATTTATAGACGTGCAGCGTGTAGATCCACGCAAAAAGCCAATTTCGTCACGTAAAAAATCATTTGTAGAAATTTACGAACCCTTTTCAGAGAATCAGGTTAACTCTCAAGCTGATCGTTGCTTGGATTGTGGTAACCCATACTGTGAATGGAAATGTCCGGTACATAATTACATTCCACAGTGGCTTAAACTAATTCGCACAGGGCGTATATTAGAAGCTGCGGAGCTTTCTCATCGAACAAACAGCTTGCCTGAAGTATGTGGCCGTGTTTGTCCTCAAGATCGATTGTGTGAAGGCTCATGTACGCTCGATGAAGAGTTTGGCGCGGTAACGATAGGTAACATTGAAAAATATATTACCGATACCGCGTTTAAAATGGGCTGGAAGCCAGACATGTCTTACGTAACATGGACTGACAAAAAAGTAGCTATCATTGGTGCAGGGCCCGCGGGCTTGGGTTGTGCGGATATTTTAGTTCGAAATGGTGTTAAGCCTGTTGTGTTTGACCGTCACCCAGAAATTGGTGGATTACTCACATTTGGTATTCCTTCTTTCAAACTAGAGAAAGAAGTGATGCAAAAACGCCGTGAGATTTTCACTGAAATGGGCGTAGAATTTAAGCTGAATGTTGAAGTAGGTGTAGATATCACTATGGATGATATTTTAGCCGACTATGATGCAGTATTTTTGGGCGTGGGTACGTATCAGAGTATGCGTGCTGGGCTTGAAAATGAAGATGCACCGGGTGTTCACGATGCGCTGCCGTTTTTAATCGGAAACACTAACCGAGTTATGGGTTATGACGAAGCGAATCAAGCTTATATTGATATGGCGAACCAGAAGGTCGTTGTATTAGGTGGTGGTGATACTGCGATGGACTGTGTAAGAACGTCTATACGACAGGGTGCTGCAAAAGTAACGTGTGCGTACCGCCGTGATGAAGAAAATATGCCAGGCTCTAAGCGTGAAGTAAAAAATGCCAAAGAAGAAGGGGTTATATTTACATATAACGTTCAACCTAAAGGCATTGTGCTAGACGCTAACGGCCATGTTGCAGGCGTAAAAATGGTTAAAACTAAGCTGGGTGAGCCAGATGCGAATGGTCGTAGCCGCGCAGAAGAGGTCGCCGGTTCAGAGCATGTTATTGAAGCAACACAAGTAATTATGGCGTTTGGTTTCAAGCCACACAAAATGGACTGGTTAGAAAAGTATGATGTAGAAATAAACCACTGGGGCGGTATTAACGCACCAGAGCAAGGTGAATTTACACATCAAACAACTAACCCTAAAATATTTGCTGGTGGCGATATAGTGCGTGGTTCGGATTTAGTAGTAACCGCTATTTTTGAAGGCCGTAACGCAGCTGAAGGTATTATGGATTATTTAAAAGTTTAATTTAATATTTTCAGAAATCGACAATTTAAAAGCAAGCCAAGTGGCTTGCTTTTTTGTGCTTGAAACGATTTAGGTACCATTTATTTTTAACCATTTTATTTTCGATGATAATTTGGTCGTATTACCAAGCTACACTCATGAATAGTTTTAAGATTCATAAAGTTAAAATTTTCTAAAAAAGGTACTAGTATTAATTTTACATCAGTAATACTTTAATCTTGATTTAACTGTTGAAAAAGGGGAGTATTGAGTGTTACTCAGAAAAATTGGTGATAACTTTGCTGAAAATTAACTCAATAATATAAGAAAAATAGCGCTTATTATGCATGAACATTCAAATAATCCAGAAAGAAAACTAATAGTTAGATTTTTCTCATCAATAGGCTTTATAGCAACCTTGGTGATGGGCTGCATTGCATTGACCAACAGCGATTATTTTTTATTTTTTACCTTAATATGTTCTTCGCTAATTTACGCATGGGCGCTTAGTGTTTATAAAAACCTTGAAAAGTCAGCTAGTGCTATCCTATATAACCTTTATGCATTGATGATTTACCTTGTTTTAACTGGAGGCGCGCAGGGAACCGGTCCGATTTGGATATTCATAGTTTCGCCAGTCACATTTTCAATTAGAGGCTTAAAGCGCGGTATCGTTGATATTGTTTTGTTTTTATTAGCGGTTATATTAGCTTTTTATTGTGCGCATACCTTTAGTATTTATAACTATCTACCGGATCAATTTCCCTATCGAGTTATATTTTCATTTATTATTGTCGCAATGTTGAGTGGCTTTTATGAAAACTCAAGGGAAAAATACAATCAAAAAATATTAGCACTGAGTAAAAAAAATGAACTGTTGGCGACTATTGACCCTTTAACGGGGTTACCAAACAGACGCTTTACAATGAATAAGCTTAGTGAATTTAAATTAGCGCTCACGAAGGAGCAAACACCGTTTGTACTTATTTTGTGCGATGTAGACAACTTTAAAAAAGTTAACGACGAGTACGGGCATAGTTTTGGTGATGAAGCGCTCATACACTTAGCTAATATTTTAAAGCAACATATTCCTAATAATGCCGTTGCATCACGCTGGGGCGGGGAAGAGTTTTTGATTGCAATTCCTAATGTATTTAACGCAAAGGGCGTAGAAATCTCAAATAAAATACATGCCGCGCTAAAACAATTTCCGGTTAATACATCTTTTGCGAGCTTAAGCTTAACGATTAGTATGGGGGTTGTTCAATCCCATGAAAGCGATTCTATAGACATTGATATCAAGCGCGCAGATGAATTGCTTTATAAAGCTAAAGAGCAAGGTAAAAATAGGACTTGCTCAGAGTAGTTTTATTATTCCATTGAGAACGAATCAAGTGTTGATTTAACTTTAGCAATACGTCTTTTTAAACTCATGTAACAAAATACATTACACAGTATTTGGGTGAGCAAAACACATGTATAACTAAAAATTAAATTATTCGAATTACCATCCTGGTAACTCATTAAATTGTAAACACTAAGAATAAGCTGAACGAATAACGTTACATTTAAAAAGCTCATTAAGTGTTTCTTGAATTGTGTGTGTTTATATCGGCTAAATAAAGTTAACAATATACTAATTAAAACCAGTAGACAGCTTACAATAATAAGAATTAAAGCAGTATTAGTAATCATATAAAGGCCTTGCTGAAAATTGAAACCCTAGTTGGTTATTAATTAAACCTAAATTACACATGCGCTTTTTATTAACTCTTTTGCGTTTGCTTTTGCTGTTTTACTAACATTGTCGCCGCCAAGCAACCTTGCTATTTCGTCTACTCTACCATCTTTTGTTAGTGCCAGCATATTGGTAAAGGTTTCACCTTTAGCAATTTCTTTTGCTACAAAAAATTGCTGATGCGCACTACTTGCAACCTGCGGCAAATGGGTAACACAGATCACCTGAGTCGATTTACCAAGTTGCCTTAATAACTTTCCAACAGCAGAGGCTGTAGGTCCAGAAATACCTACGTCTACTTCATCAAATATCAATGTTGGTGTTGTTACTTTTTGGGCAATAATAACCTGAATGGCTAAGCTAATACGCGAAAGCTCACCACCAGACGCCACCTTAGCCAAAGGCTGAAGGGGCTGCCCTGGGTTGGTCGATACTAAAAACGAAACGCTATCATGCCCTAAAAGATTGGGGGCGCGCTCAGGATCTTCAGTAAGCGATATTTCAAATACACCATTTTCCATGGATAAATTTGCCATACTTTCGCTTATTAAGGTGTTTAAGGTATTAGCATAACTTCTGCGGCTAATACTTAGCGCTTCACTTGCTTGCTTGTAGTCAAGCAATGCATCGTTTATTTCAGAGTCAAGTTGCTCCAAACGCGAACTATTATTACTAATTGACTCGAGTTCTTTTGAAATTGACTGATGAAATTCAACTAATCCTTGCGGTTTTATATGGTGCTTACGAGCTAAGTCCATTGCGCCACTTAACCTATTTTCTATCTCTGTTAAACGGGCTGGGTCTAAATCAACTTGTTCCGTATAATTGCGAATTTCTCGGCTAGCTTCTTCTACTTGAACAGCAGCTTCTTCTAGCATTGCTGCCACACTTGCTAAGCTTTCATCATATTGTGCTAAATCTGCAAATTGTTGTGCGCTGTGCTGTAAAACAGAACACGCGCTTTGTTCTTCACCTTCATATAGGTATTGCAGCTCTTTTTGACATGACTCTAAAATGGTTTGGCTATTACTTAGCTTGTAATGTTCGACTTCAATTTGTTCAAACTCACCGTCTTGTAACGCAAACTCGTCAAGTTCTGCCACTTGGTATTCTAGTAGCTGTTTTTGAGCGGCTTGTTGTAATTGCTGTTGCTCAAGCTGTTTAAATTCTTTTTGAAGGTTGGCGAATTGTTTATAACTTTCAGTTACTTTTACAACTAAGTCTTGATGGCCAGCATATGCATCAAGTAGTTGTAATTGATGTTCAGCTTTTAAAAGGTGTTGATGAGCGTGTTGTCCATGTATAGAAATTAAATACTGGCCAAGTTCTTTGAGCTGAGATGCAGTTACTGAGCTGCCATTAATATAGCTTTTACTGCGACCATTTTTGCAAACAACGCGTCTAAGTAAGCAATCATTATCAGTACTGGTCAGAAAATGTTGCTCTAAAAAAGCCTGAGCGAGCGGGAGTGCGCTTATATCAAATTGAGCACATACTTCAGCTTTGTCTGCAGAAGGTCGTACAGCAGAGGCTTCAGCGCGCTCGCCTAAACACAATGAAAGTGCATCAATGGCAATCGATTTACCCGCGCCGGTTTCACCCGTGATCGCCGTCATGCCGTTATGCCATTCAGTGCTTAAGTTACTTACAATTGCAAAGTTTTTAATTTCTAAACCAACTAACATACTGTTTATCCATCCAGTTAATTAACTGGTAATTTATACAGTGTTTAGCTTTTTTGCAAATTAATTTTTTATTATTTAGGCAATATTAACATGTTGATTGAGTTGGTTGTTTGGGTCTTGATTTTCTGGGATGTATTCATTTTCTTCATTATCAAGGGGTTGTAGCAAGTCGTTGGTTTTAATTAATTCGATAAGGTTTGGTAACGCTTCTGAGTAAAACGTTTTGTTATACGAGATACCTTGCTGTGGAAGTTCAGACACAAAATACTGGATATTTTCTTCCAAACTTTGGCCATTGCCCGTTTGGTTCGCTTTAGTCAGTTCGTTAGATAAAGTATTGATTAATAGATCAGATACATCTTCAAGGGTTTGCAAATTTTCGTCGGTATGCTTTTGAACTACAAAAAAGTTAGAAACGATTGCTTGAATTCGAGGTGCGTATTTAGGGCGAAGAATTTTCGCTTCTACTAGCTCATTTAATTTTGACTTTAGACGGGCGCCAACTTGTGATACACGTTCGTTAAATTGCTTTTTTTGAGCTTCAATTGCTTTGCGACGATTGCTTTCTATTTTTAAGTAGGTTGCTAGAAGTGTAATTAACAGTAGCAAGGCAAAAAAAACGACATATGTCATTGCTATTTGTTCCTAAAAATTGGTGTATTATTGTTGTAATCTGCATTTTGCGCTAAAGACAACGCTTTAGCAATAAAATTAGTATAAACGACTGCCCCAATTTAATTTCGTACGTAAAACGTTGTAGTAAGAGTAGTTTTTTGGATGAATTAACCGCAATTTTTTATCTGCTTTTTTAATGACGACTTCATCACCAGGTAAAACGGCAAGCACAACGTGGCTGTCGCAGCTGACTTGCAAGCTGTCAGTATTGTCTAAACTAAGTTTTAGCCTCACTTCGTTATCGGCATCTACCACTAATGGCCTGCTTGATAACGTGTGCGGAAACATAGGCACCAAAGATATTGCATTTAGTTCAGGCGTTAATATTGGACCGCCACCAGAAAGTGAGTAAGCAGTTGATCCTGTTGGCGTAGATACAATTAGCCCATCAGAGCGCTGAGAGAATACAAAGTCGCTATTTATAAATGCCTCAAACTCAATCATATGAGCCACTTTATCTGCATGTAATACGGCTTCGTTTACCGCTAAATTGGCACTTTTTAGTTCATTGTGACGATAAACTTCTACTTCCAATAAAAAGCGATTTTCTTCAATATACTCACCACTTAAAACATGCTCTAGGCTAGCTTCAAAACCTTCAGGGTTTAAGTCGGTTAAAAAACCAAGGTTACCTCGGTTAACGCCAATTACAGCAATGTTAAAACGAGCAAGCACGCGCGCAGCTCCTAACATATTTCCGTCACCGCCAACCACAATTGCAAGGTCGGCTTGCTCTCCTAAATCAACCAGTTTAACAAGGTTTTCTTTGGGTACATCGACTAACTGTCCGCCAGTGCGCTTTTCAACAATCACTTCAAAACCAAGTGCCAGTAGAAATGTATGCAAACGCTGCAAAGTGGCAGCCGCTTTTGGGTGGTTTGGTTTGCCAATAAGGCCAATAGTATTGAAAGGAGAGTTCATAATCTGCACACTAAAAATTTTGATGTTTGTAGAGTAACTCAAAAGCAAAGTGTTTGAAAATACAGATTTTACCTAAATGAGTATGATTCAATTTAGTTTAAAATAAATTTGTTTTATATTGTTCAACAAAGGGGAAATGACTTGAAATAGCAGCAAATGCCCCGATATACCTTTCATGCAACAAGATGTAGATATCATGAAATTAAATCCGCGCGATCAGCAAATATTTTCAGCTGTAATGAACATGTACTGTAACGGTGAGGGATTGCCCGTTCCATCAACAAAAATTGCCAAGCTAAAAAGCATGGCTGTGTGTTCAGCAACCGTTCGTAATGCAATGGCCCGTCTTGAAAAAGTAGGTTTATTGTATTCCCCCCACACTTCTGCAGGACGAGTACCTACAGATGAAGGGTTTAATTATTGGTTTGATGAGTTTTTTCCATTATCAGATATTGCTAGTTACTGGGAGCCAGAGCAAGCACAGCTAGTTGAATTGGCACATGGCTTGAGTCAAAAGTATCAGGTATGCTGTTGTGTTGGTTTACCGCAAGTAAGCTCACAGCATGTATTTAGGGTTGAAGTACTTGATTTTGATTCTACCGATTGGCTTATTTTATTGATAGATCGAGCAGGCCAAAGCCATAATATTTGCATTGATAAACCACATGATGCTTCAGATACGGTTCGTTACCAGTTTGCAACGTGGTTAAATACAGTATTTAGTCAACAAACATTGATGGAAGGCTTGTATAGAATGCAAGCAATGGCAAACACAGCGCCTAAAAACTGTCATGATTCACTTACTCAATGGACACGGCAGTTAAGTCAAAAGTTAGGTTCAGATAATAGTATTGTTGTGGGTGAAAACTACCTTTATAAAAAAATAAATTGTGAGCAAAGCCTAAATATAGGCGTGTCATTTCTAAATTTTGTTGAAGATGCACTGGCATTTAAAAATGGTGTTTCGGTGATCAGCGGTAAAAAACTTCCGTTTAGTGAATGTAACGATCTAATAACCATCAGCGTTCCTTACTTTCAAAACCAAGAATACCAAAGCCGCTTTTGTATAATCTGCCCAAAATCAGCGCAAATAGAACAAATAATCCAAGAATTTAAATTAATTGAGTCATCGAACTCTTGAATCTTTTTATTCAATCCCCATAATTACCGCAATTGAAAAGAATTGGAGCATGTATTTTATGTCTGAGCAGACACAAAACCCAGAGCAAGAAGTAGAACTAAACGAAGAAATTGAACAAATGCAAGCAGATGTAGAAGCAGCCGTGGATGCCGCTGAACAACATGCAGAAGAACAAAGCCCTGAAGCTGAAATTGCGATGCTTTACGCAGAGCTAGAAGCTGCTAAGCAAACTATTGCAGACCAAAAAGACGGTGTGATCCGTGCCGCTGCTGACGTTGACAACATTCGCCGTCGTGCTGCACAAGATGTAGAAAAAGCACACAAATTTGCACTTGAAAAGTTTGCTAACGAATTACTTCCTGTGATTGATAATCTTGAGCGCGCTATTGAGTTTTCTGATAAAGAAAACGAAACGTTAAAACCGTTGCTTGAAGGTATTGATATGACGGTTAAAAGCTTTAACGATGCTGTTGCTAAATTCGGTGTTGAAATTGTTAACCCACAAGGCGAGCAATTTAACCCAGAGTTCCATCAAGCTATGTCAATTCAGCCAAGCAACGATGTAACACCAAACACTGTGCTTGCTGTTATGCAAAAAGGCTACACATTAAATGGACGTTTATTACGCCCGGCAATGGTTATGGTTTCAAAAGCGGCTGACGCTTAATTTAGCCGTTTAACACTTTAAAAATGCCTCAAATTGAGGCATTTTTTTTGTCTTTTTTAAAATGAATTATTTGCACTAATATCGTCAGTAGTACCGCGCTAAACATGAGGCTAGAAAACGGCACAGAGCTTTGAGCATGCATAACAGCAAGAATGGGGCCTACCAAGGCACCGCTGCCAAACCTAAGCGTACCAATAACGGCAGTAGCCGTGCCGGTGTTTTTTTCAAACTTCATGAGTATTAACGAATCTGCATTACTGGCAGTGACCCCTAAACTCATCATTAATGGTGCAATTGCTGCCACTATATAATAAAGCGATAAATGTAAAATACTAAAAGTTAAAAGGCAAAATCCTGAAATAAAACCGCATACCAATCCAATATATAACATTTTGCGTGAACCAATACGCGGCACAATTCGTGTGTTTAAAAAGTTACCAAACATTAATGCCATCACATTAAAGGCAAATAATATCCCAAACAGTTGCTCCGACACTTTGTATAAGTCTAAATAAATAAAAGGTACTGAGGTTAAAAAGCAAAAAAAGCCAAACGATACAAACATTGAGCTTAAAATATCGGCGCGTGCATCGGTATTACTCAAAACAGTTTTATAACTATCAAAAAATAAGGCTAACCCTTTTTTTTCGCTGGTATGAATAGGTATATCAATTAAATATACTTGCACAAACACAAGTATTATAAAGCTGTAAGCTGCTAATACTAAAAATATTGTAGACCAAACAGAAAGCCCTAAAATAAAAGAGCCTACAGACGGTGCTATTAATGGTGCAACCATCATGATCATCGATACATACGACATACCTTTAGCCGTATTTTGCTGATAAATATGCCTAATGATTCCTGGCACGACCACCGTAGCAGCAGCACCAGTGAACGCTTGTATTGCCCTTAGTGTCCAAAAAGTATGAATTTCTGTTGTGAATGCTAACGCAGTAGAGGTTAAACCAAATAATGTTAAACCAATTTTAGCCAGTTTCCGGCGGCCAATTTGATCCGCTATAGGGCCAAAAAATAACATGCCCAATGAGTAACCTGCTAAATAAATACTTAGCGATATTTGTACATTTGGCATACTTGTTTGTAAATTGTTCGCAATAACCAACATTGCGGGCAAATACATATCAATTGCAAGGGGTGTAATAGCGACAATACTTGCCAATAAAGGTAATAAAATACGGGTATTAAAAGACGTAGACGAGGCGCCCATACATAAACTCAAGGTAACTAAAACAAGGGCTATAGTGTAGCAGGGCATCGTATATGTATAAACATAGTTTAGCCGGAACGTTACTTACTTCACCGCAAAGTACTTACCTTAAACCAATGATTTTAAACTGGCACTGTGTTTGCTATCCTACTTGCAGTATAAATGACTTAAGGTAATACAATGAAAAAATTGGTATTGGCACTAGTAGCAACGGCTGTTTTAGCAGGGTGTAAAACATCGCCAACAGGGCGTACTCAAATAGCGCTTTATTCGGATCAGCAAATGAGCGAAATGGGTACGGCTAGCTTTGCTGACATGAAAAAAAATCAGCCAATTAATAAAAATCCAAAAACCAATACATATGTAAATTGTATTGCTGAAAAAGTAATTGCCGTTTTACCTAATGAGTATGCATCTCAAAACTGGGAAGTGGTGGTATTTGAAGATGATTCAGCAAATGCATTTGCTTTGCCTGGCGGTTATATTGGTGTTCATACCGGATTACTAAAAATAGCGACTAATCAAGATCAAGTTGCCACCGTTTTAGGGCATGAAGTAGGACACGTAATTGCAGAACACTCTAATGAACGTGTATCACAAAGCTCGTTGTTAAGTACGGGAATGCAGTTGGGTAGTGTTGCGCTTGAAATGGGTAACGTGCAGTACCGTAATGAAATTATGCAAGGGCTCGGATTAGGCGCTCAATATGGTGTGGTTTTACCGTTTAGCCGTTCTCATGAATCTGAGGCCGATACCATTGGTCTTGATTTAATGGCTAAGGCGGGTTTCAACCCAAAAGAGTCGGTTACGCTTTGGGAAAACATGAGTAAAGCGGGAAGCGGTGCAACGCCTGAGTTTTTGTCTACACACCCAGCACCAACGAGTCGTATTAATAATTTGCAGTCGCAAATGACAAAAGCATTAAGTGAGCAAAGTACTGCAAACTCGCAAGGAAAAAGGCCACAGTGCTCACTTTAGTTGAGCTCTTAACAGTATAAAGCAGTGGCGTATAGTGTTGATGCGCTAATAAAATAAAACCCCTGAATGTAAAATACTTTCAGGGGTTTTATTTTGTCGGTTATGTGTATTTATGTGTGTTATTCAGCAGCGAGTGCTTCTTTAAATACAGTTTTAAAGCGCTCAAAGTCTTCTATATGTGGTAAGTGGCCTAAATTATCGAGCTCATATAATTTAGCATTGGGGATAAGCGATACGGCATTTTTGCCTAACTTATCGTATCGACCAAGCTCGTAATCTACACCGGTTTTTTTCCAGTTGCGGCCTGGTCCTGTTCTATCACGGGTACCAATAATTAACTCAACTGGCACGGCAAAGTCTTTAAATTCAGTAATAACGGGTTGAGTGAAAATCATATCGTATGTTTTAGCATTAACCCACGCCATGTGAGCTTTATCCGGCCCTTGTATTTGCCCTGTAATAAAGTTCGTTAATGCTGAATATGTAGCGTTCCACTTACCATCGTAATAGTTTTTTTGCTGATATTTTTTTACGCCCTTGGGCGTTTTAGCAAGCTCATTTTTATAAAAGAAGTTGGTGTCTTTGTATTCAACATAATGTAAGTAGTTTTCAAGCCCTATAGGGTTAAGCAAAACCAATTTAGTTGTTGTATTGGGATACATTAAAGCAAAGCGACTTGCCAACATGCCGCCCATAGAATGGCCAACTACAATTGTTTGTTTTAAGTTAAGGTAGGCAATTAACGCATGTGTATGGTAGGCAAGCGATGCAAACGAATACTGATAATTAGTGGGTTTAGATGATTTACCAAAGCCAATTTGATCAGGAATTAATACACCAAAGCCAAGCGATTGTAAGTACTGCGCTGTAGTCGTCCAATAATCAGCATTAAAATTTTTGCCGTGCATGAGTGTCACGGTAGGCATCTTTTCTTTGGTAGGCTTTAGGTAAATATACGCTATCTTTAAAGACTGCTTTTGTGATTCAACGCTAAAGTAATTTACTTTAAAGTCATATTGATAACTGCTTAAAAGGGCATCGTAAGATAGGGACTCTGTATTTACTTCACTACTTGCTAAAGCATTATTAGTTAAAGCTAACAGGGCAGCAAAACACATCACTTTAATTGACATCATTTCATTATTCCTTCAAAGGTAAAGCATGAGGCTTAAAAGAAATACGACAATAACTAAGTATTTACAGCCATTCAATTAAATACTTTTATGGCATAAAAAAAGGAGCGCTTAATAGGGCTCCAATTTATGTGATTTTAACGCAGTGTAATTGCTTAAAAGGTCCACTCTACATGTATTTGCGGAACTGACTCTGTCACTTCAGTTCCTAGCTTGTTATGCCAGTATTGAAGCTCCATGCCGAGTAGCAACGTATTTTCTTTCATTTCAAAGGCATGACCCATGTCCCATACTAAAATAGGTTGTGCGAGTATCCATGCCTCTACATCGTTTCCAAATTCGTCTTCACGTTCTGCAATGTATTCTGCGTGCCCTCTAAAGCTGAACTTTTGTGAGCCAATAGTAAAAGGGTATTCAAAAGCTACATCAAACATCCAACTATTTGTTTCTATGGGGGCACCACCTTTAGCAACACCTTCGCTGTCGTCAATATAGGCTGTTACTATCGTTTGAAAGAAGTTAAAACCTGGTACATCCCAGCTTAATTTAACACCCGGCAGGTATTTCACCATTTTAGCATCGCCAGCAATATTTATACCGCCAGTAAGGCCAACATCTAATAACGCACCGGTGCCAATTTTTTCACCGCTGAGCGCCGATAAGCTAACAGTTGAATACCATTCGCCGTAAAAATCGCTATCTTGATAGCCGTCAGCTTTATCGTCTTTACTGTAATCAATGAAAAAGAAGTTGTCGCCGTAATCGTAACCCGATGCATGTTGAACTGAGTAAACCGTGGTATCTGACTCCTGCTCAGTAAAAGGGTTTTTTTGGTCGCCATTGTTAATGTGTAATGCTGTGCTGCTCCAATTAGCGGCAAAAGCAGAAGACGATAAAGCAATGGATGTAAGGGTAAAAAAGGAGAGTATTTTATTTAATTTCATAATTTGTATTTAACTATAACTTGAGTGACACGCGAAAGCGCGCATTATAGCAAAAGTGATTAATATGTAGAGTAATATGTTGCAGCTTGTTTTTAAGCTGCAACAGTGGGGCAAAGGTTTTAAGCTTTATTACGACGCAAACAAATTATTGCTATAGCGGTAAATGCTAAAATGAAACAATAATAAGACGATGTTGAGACTTCCCAAGGGCTAATTTTAAACGTAGCGCCAAGTAAAAGTGCTTGTGCTCCATAAGGTAAAGAGCCCTGAGTTACACAAGCAAAAATATCAAGTAGGCTTGCAGAGCGTTTGCCACTAATTTCACCATCGTCAGCGAGTTTTTTAGCAATAGGACCTGCCACAATAATTGAAACGGTATTGTTGGCAATACAAATGTTACTTGTCATGACTAGGGCTGCAATACCAAGTTGGTCAGCTACTTTACGGTGCCATTTAGCAATTACTTTAGTAATGGCTTGAATTTTTTGGGCAATGTAATCAAGGCCACCGTTAATGCGAATAAATTCAGAAAGGCCACCAATAAACATAGAAAGTAAAAATATTTCCTGCATATCGGTAAAACCTTGATAAATATCTTTAACAAAGCTAGACCCTTCGTAGCTACCGGTAAAGCCCATTAATGCAGCAAATATAATACCGCTAAATAACACAACAAATACATTTAGACCTGCTACGGCGAGAACTAAAATAAAGGCATAAGGTAGCACTAACCAAATATCGTAATCTTGGGTTTCGACCACTTGCGCTGCAGGCGTAAGGTAAAACAATAAACCGATTGTTAAAATTGCGGCTGGTACTGCAATTTTAAGGTTTTCTTTAAATTTATCTTTCATTTCACAACCTTGCGTACGTGTAGCCGCAATAGTGGTATCTGAAATAATTGATAAGTTATCGCCAAACATAGCGCCTGACACAATAGTACCCGCCATAAGGGCTGGGTCTATGCCTGTTTTGATCGACACCGCATAAGCAATTGGGCCAATCGCCCCAATAGTACCCATTGATGTGCCCATGGCTGTAGATACAACCGCGGCAATTAAAAATAAACCAGGAAGTAATAGAGCAGGCGGTATCAGTGATAAACCCGCATTAACTACTGCGTCAACACCCCCTGTTGCACTGGCCACTGCAGAAAAAGCACCAGCAAGCAGGTAAATTAAACACATCGTAATAATGTTGTTATGCCCAGCGCCTTTTATAAAGGTTTCAACACATTGATTAACAGTGCCTTTATTAAGTATAAAGGCAAGCATAATGGCGGGTAATATTGCCACCGGTGCTGGGAGTTGATAAAAAGCGTAATCAACCCCTTGAGATTGCAGGTATAAACCAGAACCTAAAAATAGGGCTACAAATGTTAGTAGGGGTAGTAAAGAAAGTATTGCTTTGTTTTTATTAAATGATGGCTGCATCATAATCCTCGGAACCAATTAATTACCACAGCCAAAAATTCCTCTTTTAGCTGAATTTAGCAAGTCTATCTACGTTGTTAAAAGCTAACAAATAGTAGAACAATGCAGCGCCCGCAAGCCAAAGACCAAATCGACGCGAAGGGGAAGTTTAAATGTATAGATGGCTAAAGTAAACTGGTATTGTTATTATTCTTTTATTAAAGGGTTGACTGACTATTACATGACTTTTAGATAAAATCTACTAAGTACGTTACTTTCAGTGATTGATGTTAACTGAGCGATATATACACTCAATATATACAAAACGATCGGTTTACGGTTTAAACAAAAATAAATTAAGGCATAGTGATGATTCGAATAGGTGTTTTTGGTGCTAATGGCAGAATGGGTTTAGCTTTATTGGAAGCCGCAACAATAAAAGAGCAAACACAACTAACAGGCGCCTATGTTCGCAGTGGGTCATCGTTAATTGGAGTTAATGTAAACCAAATAAATAGCGCTGCTGATAAAAACGTATGTTTTAGCGACGAAAACACGCTCGAAAGTGTTGATGTTTTAATTGATTTCACCCTGCCAGACGGTATGCGTAGCCACTTAAAGCGTGCTGTTGAACAATCTCTCCCTTTAGTTATTGGCACAACAGGTTTAACGGCCGATGACATGGCATTATTAGAAAATGCTGCTAAACATATACCTATTGTATTTGCTCGTAACTACAGTGTTGGTGTAAATGTTTTACTAAATTTAGTTCAAACGGCTGCCACTAAGTTCGGTGACGATTTAGATATTGAGATATTTGAAGCGCATCACCGTCATAAAATCGATGCGCCATCGGGCACGGCTCTGGCAATTGGTGAGTCAATTGCAGATGCAAAAGGATGGAACCACGAAGAGGTTGCTGTATACGATCGAAGCCAAATTGAAACTGAAAAATCTCAAAACGAAATTGGTTATTCAGTCCTAAGAGGAGGTGACATAGTAGGTGAACATACCGCCTATTTTGCCACAATGGGGGAAAGGCTTGAATTAACGCACAAAGCAAGTTCGAGAATGACCTTTGCGCTAGGCGCTATAAGAGCTGCAAGCTGGTTGCAAAATAAACCGGTAGGACTTTATGACATGCAAGATGTGCTCGATTTAAAGTAGTTTAGTATCTATTTTGGGTGTTTGGGTCTAATTTTAGCTAAAAGCACTTATTTGTTATGATTTACCAAATAATGTTAGACCTAAAACTCAACATCATGTAGTATACAGCCAATTTGCCAAAAATTACTAAATGCGTGTTTCCAATTATACCCAAGTGGCTAGTAAAATCAGGGGTTCAGTGGGAATGATAAGAGTTTTAGGCAAGAAAAAATGTTGAAGATTTAGCGGTTATATCGGCCTCATTTAAGACTGCGTAAAACAATTTAATCTCATACAAAATCTGGTTTTGACGATCCCTCTGGGTATTGGCGGGGTGATAAGCAATTTGCTTACTCCCGTTTTTTACTGTTAGGAGGTTTAACTTGACTAAATCCGCTCTGTTAGTCCTAGAAGACGGCACAGTGTTTCGCGGTACTGCAATCGGCGCTGACGGCATGTCAGTCGGTGAAGTGGTATTCAATACGTCTATGACTGGTTATCAAGAAATTTTGACTGACCCTTCGTACGCGGAACAAATCGTAACTTTGACGTACCCACATATCGGTAATACGGGTACCAACAGCGAAGACGAAGAAGCGAATCAAATATGGGCTAAAGGCCTAGTGATCCGTGATTTGCCACTGCTAGCAAGTAATTTTCGTAACGAGCAATCGTTAGATGATTACTTGAAAGAACGTAATATTTTAGGTATTGCGGACATCGACACCAGAAAGCTAACACGTATTTTGCGCGACAAAGGCGCTCAAAATGGTTGTATTATTGCTGGTGACGAACTAGACGAACAAAAAGCGCTACAAGCCGCGCAAGCCTTCCCAGGCTTAAAAGGTATGGATTTAGCAAAAGTTGTCTCAACCAAGGAAAATTTTGAGTGGCGCGAATCAAGCTGGACATTAGGCGAGGGGTTTAAAACCTTAGATACCGCCGATGAAAAGTTTCATGTTGTAGCCTATGACTTCGGTGTTAAGCGTAATATATTACGTATGCTTGTTGACCGTGGTTGTAAACTTACCGTAGTACCTGCACAAACTAGTGCTGCTGACGTACTCGCATTAAACCCCGATGGTATTTTCTTATCTAATGGCCCTGGCGATCCTGAGCCATGTACATACGCAATTGACGCGATAAAATCATTTTTAGAAACCGACACACCCATTTTTGGTATTTGTTTAGGTCACCAGTTATTAGCGCTTGCTTCAGGTGCTAAAACAGAAAAAATGAAATTTGGCCATCATGGTGGTAACCACCCAGTTAAAGATCTAGACCGCGATGTAGTGATGATCACAGCGCAAAACCATGGTTTTGCAGCCCAAGAATCAAGCCTACCAAGCACGCTTCGTGCAACACACAAATCACTGTTTGACGGTACGCTTCAGGGTATTCATCGTACAGATAAGCCAGCATTTAGTTTTCAGGGTCACCCTGAGGCAAGTCCTGGCCCGCATGATGCAGCCCCATTATTTGACCACTTCATCGATTTGATGCAAGCGCGTAAACACTAATTTAACTGGAGTAATAATGCCAAAACGTACCGACATAAAAAGCATTCTTATCTTAGGCGCAGGCCCAATTGTTATTGGTCAAGCTTGTGAATTTGACTACTCTGGTGCACAAGCGTGTAAAGCACTCAGAGAAGAAGGCTATAGAGTTATCCTTGTTAACTCAAACCCAGCAACGATTATGACCGACCCAGAAATGGCTGATGCAACATACATCGAACCTATTCACTGGGAAGTAGTAGAAAAAATCATCGAAAAAGAAAAGCCAGATGCAGTCCTGCCTACTATGGGCGGTCAAACAGCATTAAACTGTGCACTTGATTTAGATAAGCACGGTGTATTGGCTAAGCATGGCGTAGAGTTAATTGGCGCAACAGCTGATGCAATAGACAAAGCCGAAAACCGTGAACGCTTTGACACTGCAATGAAAAATATTGGGCTTGAGTGTCCTCGTGCAGAGATAGCACACTCAATGGAAGAAGCTAAAGATACAATGAGCCGCATAGGCTTACCGTGTATCATTCGTCCTTCTTTCACCATGGGTGGCACCGGTGGCGGTGTTGCTTACAACATGGAAGAGTTTGAAGAAATTTGTGAGCGTGGTTTAGACTTATCACCTACTAACGAATTACTAATTGATGAATCACTGATTGGTTGGAAAGAGTACGAAACAGAAGTTGTTCGTGACAAAAAAGACAACTGTATTATTGTTTGTACTATTGAAAACTTTGACCCAATGGGCGTGCACACAGGCGACTCAATCACTGTTGCACCAGCGCAAACGTTAACCGACAAAGAATACCAAATTATGCGTAATGCCTCTATGGCAGTACTGCGTGAAATTGGTGTTGAAACCGGTGGCTCTAACGTACAATTTGGTATTAACCCTAAAGATGGCCGTATGGTTATCATTGAGATGAACCCACGTGTATCGCGCTCATCGGCACTAGCCTCTAAAGCAACGGGTTTCCCAATTGCTAAAATTGCAGCAAAACTTGCAGTAGGCTACACGCTTGACGAACTTCAAAACGATATCACTGGCGGTAAAACACCAGCCTCTTTTGAGCCTTCAATTGATTACGTTGTAACTAAAATACCTCGCTTTAACTTTGAGAAATTTGCCGGTGCTAACGACCGTTTAACCACGCAAATGAAATCAGTGGGCGAAGTAATGGCAATTGGTCGTAACCAACAAGAGTCATTACACAAAGCATTACGTGGTCTTGAAGTTGGCGCAACGGGTTTTAACCCAATTGTTGCACTTGATGACCCTAAGGCAAAAGAAAAAATCATCCGTGAATTACGTGAGCCAGGTGCTGAGCGTATTTGGTACATTGCAGATGCAATGCGACACGGTATGAGCGTTGAAGATGTTTACGAGCTGACTAAAGTTAACCGCTGGTTCTTGGTTCAAATTGAAGACATTTTAAAAGATGAGGCAAGAATCGCTGAAGGCGGAATGGCTGGCCTTAATGCAGATTTTTTACGCAAGCTTAAGCGTAAAGGCTTTGCCGACCCGCGTATTGCTGAAATTGCCGGCGTGTCAGAAGCTGAAATTCGTAAAAAACGTCATCAGCTAAATATTGTGCCAGTGTACAAGCGTGTAGATACGTGTGCTGCAGAATTTAGTTCAGACACCGCTTACATGTACTCATCGTATGATGAAGAGTGTGAAGCAAATCCAACAGACAAAGATAAAATCATGGTTATTGGTGGCGGTCCTAACCGTATCGGCCAAGGTATTGAATTTGATTACTGTTGTGTACATGCTGCGCTTGCACTTCGTGACGACGGTTACGAAACCATCATGGTTAACTGTAACCCTGAAACCGTATCTACCGATTACGATACATCTGACCGACTTTACTTTGAGCCAATTACACTTGAAGACGTATTAGAAATTGTACGTGTTGAAAAGCCAAAAGGTGTTATCGTGCAGTACGGTGGTCAAACACCACTTAAACTAGCACGTGAGCTAGAAGCCAATGGAGTGCCAGTAATTGGTACTTCACCAGATGCAATTGACCGTGCAGAAGACCGTGAGCGTTTCCAACAGTTAGTAGAGCGTTTAGATTTACTACAGCCAGAAAACGCAACGGTTACATCAACTGAAGAAGCTATTTTAAAATCAGCTGAAATTGGTTTCCCGCTGGTTGTTCGTCCATCATATGTATTAGGTGGCCGTGCAATGGAAATTGTATACGACGAAGACGATTTACGTCGTTACATGACCGAAGCAGTTCAAGCCTCAAATGAAGCGCCTGTTTTATTAGACCACTTCCTAGATAACGCAATTGAAGTTGACGTTGACGCAATATGTGACGGCGAGCAAGTAATCATTGGCGGTATTATGGAACACATTGAGCAAGCTGGTGTTCACTCTGGTGACTCTGCCTGTTCATTACCAGCACATTCTTTATCGCAAGAAGTGCAAGATGTAATGCGCAAGCAAGTAACCGATATGGCTCTTGAACTGGGTGTTGTAGGCTTAATGAATACACAGTTTGCAGTAAAAGATGGCAAAGTGTATTTAATTGAAGTTAACCCACGTGCTGCGCGTACGGTTCCATTTGTATCTAAAGCCACCGGCGTTGCACTTGCAAAAGTAGCTGCACGTTGTATGGCGGGCCAATCTTTAGCGAGCCAAGGCATTACTAAAGAAATTATCCCTCCTTACTACAGCGTTAAAGAAGTGGTTTTACCGTTTGCTAAGTTCCAAGGTGTAGACCCTATCCGTGGCCCTGAAATGCGCTCAACAGGTGAAGTAATGGGTGTTGGTGATACTTTCGCCGAAGCATTCGCAAAAGCACAATTAGGTGCAAGCAATACTTTACCACGCGGTGGTCGCGCGTTATTATCTGTTCGTAATAGCGATAAGTCACGTATTGTTGAATTAGCTAAAATCATGACCGAGTTAGGTTTTGAATTAGACGCAACAGGTGGCACAGCCAAAGCGCTTGAAGAAGCGGGTATTAACGTTCGTCGCGTAAATAAAGTTTACGAAGGTCGTCCACATATTCTTGATTACATTAAGAATAAAGAATACAGCTATATCGTTAATACCACCGAAGGTCGCCAAGCGATCGAAGATTCGAAGGTGTTACGTCGTGGTGCATTGCAAAATAAAACCAACTATACGACTACCTTGAACGCGGCATTCGCTAACTGTACTGCTAACAAAGCAGATGACCGCAGTAAAGTGGCGTCAGTTCAAGAGCTACACCTGCGATTGAACTAAGGAAATGTACCAAGGCCTAATTAGGCCTTGGTGTTAAGTGAGAAAATATGCAAACAATTCCGATGACAGTTCGTGGCGCAGATTTACTGCGTAAAGAGCTTAACGAATTAAAAACAGTTACCCGTCCTAAAATCATCGCTGATATTGCTGATGCGCGTGAACACGGTGACTTAAAAGAAAACGCTGAGTACCACGCTGCGCGTGAGCAACAGGGTTTTTGTGAAGGTCGTATTCAAGAAATTGAAGCTAAACTTTCAAATGTTCAAATAATCGACGTAACTAAAATGCCTAACACAGGTAAGGTTATTTTTGGTACCACAGTAACTATTGTTAATGTAGAGACTGATGCCGAAGTTAAATACCAAATAGTTGGCGATGATGAGGCAGATATTAAAAATAACTTAATCTCTGTTAACTCACCTATAGCTCGTGGTTTGATTGGTAAACAAATGGATGATGCAGTCACCATTAAAACACCAAAGGGCGACGTTGAATACGAAATCATTGAAGTTGAGTACCTTTAATATATCCTCACTTTAGCGTTTACATAAAAGCCGATGTGATTACATCGGTTTTTTTATGCCTTTAATAATCTCGACTTTGTTTACTTTATTGGGTACGTTAGGTTGACTATATCCTAATGATTGAGAGTACTGATGTCCTTAATTAATTTTCCTGAGCCACTTAAACCTAATGATAATATTGCAATTTGTGCGTTTTCTTCAGGTGTTGATAATCACTTTCGAACACGATTAGACACTGTGCTAAATGGTTTAAAGTCGCTAGGGTATAAAGTAATTGAAGGTAATAGTGTGAGGAAAAATATTAGCGCTAAAGATCGAGCTTTAGAGCTAATGCACTTTCTTACCGACGAAAATATAGCGGCAATTATGCCGCCATGGGGTGGAGAGCTTGCGCTAGAAGTTTTGCAATATATTGACTTCAACATAGTGAAAACGGCTAAACCTAAGTGGTTGGTGGGGTTCTCTGATGTTAGTACATTAGCGTGTGTGCTCACTTCTCGTTGTGGTTGGGCAACTCTTCATACTGCTAATTTAATGCAGCTACATCCAAATGAAACTGATCATAATTGTGTAAATGTTTTTCACGTTTTAGCGCTCACCAAAGGCGAGCAATTTGAACAAGTACCTTCAACTTCATACCAAACTAAATTAATTAATTATGAGAGCGACCCTGATGCGTTGTTTGAACTTACTGAGCCAACTCAATGGCAATGTTTAAATTACAACGATGCGCGTAAATTAGAAATAACAGGCCGGCTTTTTGGCGGCTGTTTAGACACGCTTAACTTGTTGCTTGGCTCGCCTTACCTCGATTTACATCGCTTTAAACAAGAGTATGCACCAGAGGGGCTTGTGCTCTTTCTAGAAAACGCAGAGTTAAGCCCAACAGCCGTAGCACGTAGTCTCATTGCATTAAAACTAAATGGCGTACTTACTGATGTAAACGGTATTATACTTGGTCGCAGTGCCATTATTGATAGCCCCCATAAGCAGATTGATTATTACCAAGCAATAGAATTAGCACTTGGTAAATGTATTTTCCCCGTACTGTTTGATGCTGATATTGGGCATGTTGCACCTAATTTAAACTTAATTAATGGTGCAAGCTGTACGATTAACGCAGACATAAATGAAGGCAAAGTGATTAAGGCATCGCTAAGCACTAAGCTGTGTTAATTATAAAGTCGCTCTTATTGGTGGCTAATCATATAAAAGTAATGGATAAATTAAGCTCTCTAATTTATTTTAGTTAATCATTAGTTTTTATACGTATTGTATATTTGAAAAGGAATCGCTAAGTTGAAAATTACGGACGCTCATTATAAAAACGGCTTTGCTTTTATTGCCGTTGTTATGTTTATCGCTTTTTTTATAATTTGGTATATAAACAATGAAATTGAAGCTTCTTTTTTGCTGTTATTTTTTGCATGCTTATCGTTTAGGTATCGATTTACCGATGAATATAAAGCTAAACATTCCCCACATAATCTAATCAAGAGAAGCGCCGGCACTATAAAAATCACAAAGCCAAATTTGAGTCGCTTTAAGTTTATATCAGATCAAGAGTCGATCGAGGTTAAGCGAATTTCTATTGTTAATATAAGTGATAATTGGTTATCAATAATTATTGACGGAAACGGCAATGGTTACGATTTTCAACTTTTAGGCTCAAAAGATGTAATTTATCAACAATTTAACTCACTGCTAAATTCAGATGAAAAAGAGAACATTGATATTAACTACGTGTAATTTATTGAGCGCTTAATACCGCGCTTGATGGTAAAAGCGATAGGGCATGTTGACCTTAGTGGCTTGAGTTTATTTAATTTAGTGGACGTGGAATAACTGCGCTATGTGTGCAGCCGAGCGGGCTAAGCAAAAGTCGAGCAATGCCTATGCATCCAGCTTACGCCTTTAGCCTAATTTATACAGGCAACAAATAGTAAATGGCTCTTAGCAAGGACAACCCTTAACCCTGAAAGTTTATTAGTCTCTAAAGTCGCTTTTAAAAGTAAGTTAATAAGCTCTGCTGCACCTAAATAACAACAGGAAAACAATGAAAATAGATGACATCAGAGTGTTTGTGCCATGTAAAAACTATCAACAATCGTGTGCATTTTATCAGGCGCTGGGCTTTAATGTTGAGCAGGCATCAGCTGATTTAAGTATTGCAACATCAGGTGAATGCAGCCTCTTTTTACAGCGTTACTACAACCAAGAATTTTCTGAAAATTTAATGCTGCAAGTGTGCGTATTAAACATAAACGAAGCTTTTAACACTATTAGTAAGTTAACTCACTTTGATATTCGCTTTGAAGGGATAAAACAAGAGCCGTGGGGTAAAGTGATTTATTTATGGGGACCATCAGGCGAGCTTTTACACATAACTGAATTTAATTAAAAAGGAATAATAATGAAAAAAAATACGTTTTTTGTCATGTTGATGGTTTTTGTACTGACCTCATGTAGTGCGCTTGTGAGTAATAATGCAGGTAAAAATACGCGTTCTAGCAGTTTGGTTGACTTTCTTTATCCAAACGAAGATAGCCGTGCTACGTATAAACCAGAAATTCCAGTGTTAAAATTACCTGTTACTGTGGGCATTTCATTTGTGCCTTCTAAGGATTGGCGAGCAAACAGTATTGAAAGTCAAAATGAGGTAGAGTTGCTCGAAAGAGTTAAAAAATCGTTTTTGCAGTACGATTACATTGACCGCATAGAAGTAATTCCAAGTACGTACCTTAAAGGTGGAGAAGGGTTTTCAGCGCTTGAACAAGTAGGGCGACTGTACGATGTAGACGTGATGGCATTGGTTTCTTACGATCAAGTAACGCAAACCTATGAAAATAACGCCGCATTACTGTATTGGACCATTGTAGGTATGTACGTTATTCCCGGTAACGAAAATACGATTCAAACCTTTGTCGACACTGCTGTTTTTGATATAAAAAGTAAAAAAATGCTTTTTAGAGCACCAGGCATCAGCAAGCTTGAAAAAAGAACCACCGCTATTGGTATTGACGAAACGCTCAATGAAAAGTCACTTGAGGGGTTTAATTTAGCGGTTACCGATATGAGCCTAAATTTAGATGCGGAATTAGCACGCTTTAAAACGCGGGTTAAAGAAGAAAAAATAGCAAAAATAGAGAATAAAGATGGCTCAAGCAGTGCTGGGGCGTTTAGTGTGTTTATTCTGGTTTTTATATCGCTACTTGTTTTAAAGCGCAGATATGTTAATAACTAAACATCTATATAACTAAGTCGCTAAATAATTAAATTTAAAACGCCACATTATTCAACTTATGCGGCGTTTTTTTCTGGTGTTTAGCTTAATTTTTCATTAAAAAACGCTAAGGTACGCTGCCAAGCAAGCTCTGCTTTTTGCTCATCATAACGCCCAGTAGAGTCGTTATGAAAACCATGATTAGCGCCTTCGTACATGTGCATAGTGTACTCAACATTGTTAGCTTTTAAGCTTTTTTCATACTCAGGCCATGTGGCGTTAACGCGTTTATCAAGTTCACCTAATTGAATCAGTAAAGGGGCTTTTATATTTTTGTGTAAGCTTTCACTTGCAGGTGTGCCATAAAAGGGCACGCCCGCGCTGAGTAAGTCACTATCAACTGCGGCTAAGTAGTTAACAATATAACCCCCAAAACAAAAGCCTACGGCGCCTAATTTGCCGTTGCTGCTAGGGTGGGCTTTTAAAAAGTGAGCGGCGGCTACAAAGTCGTTTTGAATTTTAGCTCTGTCCATCGTGCGTTGCATTGCACGCCCCTCATCATCATTACCCGGATAGCCACCAAGCGGGAAAAGTGCATCGGGAGCAAAAGCAATAAAACCTTTTTTGGCTAAGCGCCTTGCTACGTCTTTTATGTAAGGGTTTAAACCACGGTTTTCGTGAAAAACTAATACAACCGGCAGTTTACCTTCAATTTTGCTAGGCACCGCTAAATAACCTTTACCCTTACCATGCCCGTTTGGCGAATCAAATTCCTCGTAAGTGGCTTTAATATCGTCATCGTTAAACGAGACTTGCTCTGCAAGTGCATAGTTAGGTAAAAGCGCGTTGGTGAGCACACTCATTGAAATCCCCAGTGCTGCAAGGCCACCTAGTTTTTTCATAAAAGTACGGCGGTCCATTAAACCATGGGCATATTCGTCGTACCAATCAAACGCTTCTTGAGGTATGTGATCTATTTGAGGTGAATTCATGGTTTTCCTTAATTGTTTTGCTTTTTAATATTAAGTACCTAAACGTATCGGGTATAAAAAACGAGCACTAATTTTACTATTTAGTGTATTTTTGCCGTTAACTATTAATAAGCAGAGAGGTTATGATCAACCCTCATCATAAAATCTAATCCTACAAAGGCAAACGCGACAACAATGGCACCCAATAACATTAAATTACGGTTATTTATTCTGTATCCAACAATGGTTAGCACTGCAAATATGATAAATAAAATAAGTTGAAATGTACCCGTGGTTAATCCTTTAAGAAAGTAAACTGAGAGTTAAAATACCAGTGAAAAGGGGAAGTTAGCAAATAATTGAAGGTTATTTTTAACTATAAATAAAAAGCTCGGTATGTTGCCGAGCTTTTTTTGGTTGGGGGTTTTACTTAATTAGCTATTGGTCGTTGTTGGTTGGCCATCGACAATAGGGTGTTTACCACGCCACTTACGAATCATTCGTTTTGTATCTTCAAGTGCGACATACTGACACGGTATAAGAATAAGCGTAATCACGGTGGCAAATAGCACACCAAAGGCGAGTGATACGGCCATAGGTATTACAATTTGTGCCTGTAAACTCGTTTCCATAATAATAGGTAACACGCCAATAAAGGTGGTCACTGAGGTTAGCAATATAGCTCTAAAACGACGAGCTCCCGCTTGCATAACCGCTTCTTTTATAGGTACACCTTCTGCACGCGCTTTATTTACAAAGTCAACCATAACTAACGAATCGTTCACAACAATACCGGCGACCGCAATGATGCCAAACATTGAAAGGCCGCTCATGGTCATTCCTAATACCATATGCCCAAACATTGCACCGACCACACCAAATGGAATAACCGACATAATGATCAATGGTTGTGAGTATGAGCGAAGCGGAATGGCTAATAATGCAAATATAATCATTAGTGAAATTGCAAAATCACGTAATTGCTCATCAGCGCTTTCCATTTCCTCTTGCACTCGACCAGCGACATTACTGGTAACACCTGGGTAATTTTGTAAAAGGGTTGGTAAATACTCGTCAGTGATTTCTTTTACAATGGCAAAAGGTTCAACTTTATCAGTATTAATGGCTGCCCATACATTAACTGTTCTGTTTGCGTTTTCACGGCGGATTCTGTTTACACCATCTACAATGTTGATTTGTGCAACTTCACTTAACGGCACTTCAACACCTGTTGGCGTGATAATACGTGTGCTGTGTATGTTACTAATAGAGTTACGTTCGTTTTCAGGGTAGCGGATCATCACTCTGATCTCTTCGCCTTCACGTAAAATACGTTGTGCCTCTAATCCGTAATAACTAAAGCTAACTTGCGATGCAACGTCTGCAAGGGTCAATCCCATGCTGTATGCAAGTGGTTTTAAATCAAGTTGCACTTCATCGGTAGCGCTTTGTAGTGAGTCGTTAACATCGCCTACGCCTTCCATGCTTTGTAATTTAGTTTTTAATAACGAAGCAACTTCTTTTAGTTTGTCGGTATCTTTACCTTGCAGTCTAAAACTTACGTCGCCGTCATCTCGTCCGCCACCAAATAAGTTATCTTCAATGGTCAACGTTTTAACGCCCGGCAACGGTGGCAATTTTTCACGCCATAATGAGCTAAGAGTGAAGGTATCAATAGGGCGTTTATCAGGTTCAATGAGCACAGCCATTAATTGTGCAGTGGTACGGCCACGAAGGCTTACCGAGAGGTCACGAATCATTTTTTGACCGTATTGTGCTTCAAGCTCTTCATCTACACTAAGAAGCACCGCTTCAATTTTTTTAGCTGTTTCAAGTGTTGCTTGCTCTGATGATTCAAGATTCATTTCTACAACCACACGCGGAAAGTCATGTTGTATTTTAGGGTTTGGTACAAATTTAACTAAACCGCCTGCAAACATGCCTGCGCTCATAATTAAAATACATATAAACCCAATAATTACGGTATAGCGATAATGAATACAGTGCCCTATGAAAGGCGTGTAGTAATTTTGAACAAACGATTTAAGGCCTTTATCAACAACCATACGCACCTTGTGCAATGGGTTTTTAGGATTAGGTTTACGTGGGTTCATTGCGGCAATATGAGCCGGTAAAATAAGTTTTGATTCAATCAACGAAAAAATCAAACACAGGATAATAACGACACCAATTGCTTTAGAAAATGCTGCGCCTGGGCCTGATGCCATAGCTTGTGGTAAAAAAGCAGCAATGGTAGTGAGTACGCCAAATGTAGCGGGCATTGCAACACGTTTAACACCACGGATTACGTTATCGAGTGAGTGGCCGTGTTTTTCTATTTCGGCACTTGCCGATTCTCCCACAACAATTGCATCGTCCACCACAATACCGAGTACAATAATAAAGGCAAATAGCGACACCATATTAATGGTGATATCTAAAAAGCCTATCGGCATGAACAAAAAGGCACCCAAAAAAGAAACCGGTAAACCCATCATTACCCAAAATGCTAATCTAAGCGGTAAAAACAATGCCAACACCAGCATAACTAAAACACCACCCCATACCATGTTATCGATCATCATATCGAGACGACCTTGCAGGTAGTAGGTTAAATCAACCATAGGGGTTAGTTTTACGCCTTGTGGTAATTTAGATTCTTTTTCGGCCATGTAATTTTTAAGTACTTTGGCAACGTCGGTAATGTCTTGATCTTTAGATGCTGCAATATCAAACATTAACGAATTTTTACCATTGTATTTTGAATATAATAAGCCTTCTTCAAAACCATCGTTAATGGTGGCTACATCGCCTAAATAAATTTGTGCGCCATCAGCAAGGGTAATTAAAGGCAGCTGCTCAAACTCATTGCCTTTATATGCTTGTTTTTCAACACGCATAGAAATATACCCATTATCTGAACGGATTTGGCCAGCCGACATATTAGTTGAAAAGTTTCTTACAGCGTTTGATACATCTCTAAAAGTAAGGCCGTATTCACGCAGTTTGTCGGGGCTAATCTCAATGCCTATTTCATAATTTAAGCCGCTAAAAAAACTGACTAAATTAACACCAGGTAAAGCGAGTAATTCATCTTCTAAATCGGTACCTAGTTCTTTTAGTTGGGCATAGGTCATATCCCCATATAGTGCAATAAACATCACTTCTTGTTGAAACTTATCGCGCTGAATTATTGGTCTTTCCATACCTGCTGGAAAAGAGTTAATAGAATCTACTTGGGCTTTTATTTCGTCTAAGGCTTCTTGAAGGTCGTATTTTTCTTCAATTTCAATCCATGCCTGTGCATAACCACGGTTAGAGTAAGTTATAAAGCGTTTAATGCCCTCTAATCCCTCAAGGTTTTCTTCAATTTTTATTGTAATGCCTTCTTCAACCTCTTGCGGTGCGGCGCCAGGGTAAACGGCTTGAACACTCACCCAGTTACTTTCAAATTGCGGAAATGCTTGCTTACGAATCGTTAAGGCTGTTAATAAACCGCCAACCAGAATAAAAATCATGATTAAATTTGCTGCAACAGGGTTGCGAGCAAACCAGGCAATTAGGCCCTTTTCAGAGGTACTCATAGGGTGTCCTCTTTAAGAGCAAGCTGTGTTACTTCACCTTGTTTGTCATCTTCATCCGTTTTAACAGCCATTCCTTCGCTTGGGTATTCTAGTGCTGAGGTAATCAACTGTTCACCTAGTTGTAATCCTTGATCGGCTATTACCATGCCATCTTGTTCACGAACAATATTCAGTGTTTTAAAGCTTAGAGTATTGTTCGCGTTTAAAATGGCAATTTGTTTATCTTTAACAAGGTGATGCGGGACAATAATTGCGTTATCAAGGGCTCTGCCCTCAATGGTTGCATTAATGTATGAACCAAAACGTAGTGGCTTAGTGTTATCGGCGTATGGCGTTGGCAGTTGCGCAACTAAATAACTCATGCGGCTCACTTGATCTATTACGCCTTCGCTGCGCACAACTTCGGCCTGCCATGACGTTTGCTTGCCGGCAAATTCAGCATTAAGGGTAACGGTTGCACCAATGCCTCCATTGGCTAGGTATTGCATTTCGCTATCTGCTACAGGTAAACGTACTTCTGCCACCGATGTGGCACTTAATGCGCCAAAGCTACTGCCCGGGTTTACTACAGAGCCTAAGCTTATTGTGCGTGCGTTAATAATAGCGTCGTATGGGGCTTTTATATAAGTGCGTTCAAGGTTACGCTTTGCACGTTTAACACTGGCTTGGGCAGAGCGGTAACGCGCTAGCTTTTCGGCTAATTGCGGTTTACGTAAATAAAGCTCTGATGCAGTTGAGTCACTTGAGTCTGATTTAATACGTTCCCATTCAGCTTTTGCTACATGCGCTTGGGCACGTTCTATTTCAAGGGCTGAACTTGCTTGAGCAAGGCCGGCTTGTGCTTCAATAAAATCGGCTTCGTAATCATTTGGATCAATTCGTGCTAATATGTCGCCTTGTTTTACAAATGCACCTTCAACAAATTCATCTGCTACGGAAATAACTTGGCCACTAACTTGTGCAATTAGCTCGGTACGGTCTTTAGGTTTTACAACTCCGTACGATTTTACGTCGAGTGTTATTGCATCAATGTTGACTGTTTGCGCAGCAACCAGTGGACGAGTATCTTGCGCTGGTTTTTCTTCAGGCGGGGTTTTCATATTTGAAAAGCCAATTGCCAGTGCAATTCCGGCAGCTAAAACTGCGATTGGAAGAACAATTTGTTTTTTAGTAGCCACAAGGCATTCCTTCATAAAAGTGGTGATAGGGCAATAATACGCAATAAAGTGTTTACAAGGCGTTTGAAGATGTAACAAAGCATTACATATGTGTATTACAAATAAATATTTGGCTCTAAAAAGGAGTCTGTATTGTTAAATATGTGGTTAATTTAAACTGAGGGTGTTATGAAAACAGAGCCAATGGCGTGTCGATTGGGCTGCGGTGCATGTTGCATTGCGCCAAGTATTAGCTCGCCAATACCGGGTATGCCAAATGGCAAAAAGGCCGGAGAACGTTGTATTCAGCTAGATGAGCGCAATTTATGTAAGTTATTTGGTGATGAGTCTCGACCAAAAGTATGCAGTGATTTTAGTGCCACAGTTGATGTGTGTGGGTCAACTAATGCAGAGGCTCTTGCGCTTATCACGGAGCTTGAGCAATTAACTTAGTTGGTGTGTTCAATACACACATAGTTACATTTAACTACTACCGAGTAACTTTTTTAAGTTATTAAAAGCTGCGCTTTTCACGCGAGCGAGCTCTACGTCTACTACAAATGTGCAGTTATACGGCTATTTTATAGACGTAAAGCATGCTTACGTTATTGGCAAAGACGTAAAAGTGATTTATTCACAAAGAGGGTAAGAGGCGCTGCGCTTTTAGAGAAAGTGACAAACATAAAAGTTGATCATGAGTTTAGGTTTACTCTTTTACTCTTCATTCATTTCTCTTTGTGCAGTAATTTTGTCTTTGCCATAGTAAAAGGCGAATACTTTCAAATTGATGGATGAAGCCATTAAAGTGAACGATTCACAAAGAGGATAAGAGGCGCTGCGCTCTTAGAGCAAAGATTAATTGAATAAATCTTAACTATTCTTTCAGGTTTGATTTTTAGATTTTGCTCAAAACGAATATTCGCATATGTGGCATGAGCAGACATCGAAGGTTTTTAATGTCTGAAGTCAAGATTTGACCCCATTCACCTCGACCCCATTCACCTCGACCCCATTCACCTTAAACGGAGTTCTAACTTTTGCTAATTGTTCCCTTGGTAAACTCATATCTTCCCTCGTCTTATAACGCTTACAATAACGGGAAAACCGAGTGCTTTGGCACAAGGTGCCTGCGAGGATTTTTTCCAATGAGCGAAGCGAATTCTGTTAATTGTTTTGTTAGTTTCCATTTTCACCAAACTTATTCAACAACTTTTCAGTTAGCATTTGCGCCTGTTCAATATCTTGAAATTCCATATTTTGATGAATACGCTGCTTGATAAAATCTAATTTCAAGTAAATATCGTTATCCTCTACTATTTTTAACCCAAAGTCTGCATATGCTATGACTTTTAAATAGTTTGGGTTTCCAGTGTCAGGATCGTAATTTTGATACTCTTTTACCAGCCTTAATATTGACTGCTCTCCACCAGTCAAAGCAACACTTTCGGAAAGGCGGTATTTCAATTTATTAAATTTAACTCTTTGCTTTATTGTCTCTTCTCTGCTTAATTCATCTAAGCCTTTACTTTGAAAATATTCTCTATCCGAAACAGCCCATAACTCTGCTACGGCATTATCGGAACCTAATTCAATTGCTTTAAAAAGTAATTCAACAAAATCATCAGATATAAAATTAAATTGTGAACAGCGCTCAAAACGAGACAAAACCTCTTCGATATACTCGTAGGGCTCACCCACCTCATTTACTTTGCTCATCCATTTATCAAGTTCATCTTGAGTTTTGGGTATTGCGCTGCAACGACGTATTTCTTTTGCTTCAAGTAAGTATTCTTCTGCTGATGCAAGTTCACTAACACCTATATCAGTTTCAATCGTTGATTTTTCTTTGCGCTTTAAGTCTTTAGAAACTGCGTTTTCACTATCATTTTTATCGCTAAACTTTTCAATTTCACTATGTTCTTTTGTAATAAAATAGAAAACAACTAAGGCCAAAATTGATATAGCAAGAGCAAATTTTTTCACGAAACCTCGACAGGAAACTAACGCCCCAAGAAGGGGCAATTACCGCAGGCTAAAATACGGAACGAAGTGACGGGAGCCTGCGCGTAATTGTCCCGCTTACTTGGTTTGTTAGGTGTTACCTGCAAGACCACTTAATATCATCAATGCCATCAGTTTCTTCTAAAACCTCTCTAACGGCATTCAAAAGTACCCTAGCCAACTCAATAGGAGCTTTATTTCTGACGAAAAAACCTTTGGCATATGGTTCGAGAAAACACTGCCACTCTGTTTGCGAACTTTCTACGTTACCACAGCATAATCGGTATTCGTTGTCGTCCAGACAGTACTCAACATACCAGCCCCAATCCTCATATTCTGGATAGGAAGTAATGATACCTTTTTGTGCCAACTTCTTACTTATCCAAAATGCTAATTCAGCCCCAAAAACCCCAGGGTTAACCTGAGAATCATCAGGTAAAAATGGTTTGAACATTTCGGACTTAAAATTTGTCCTATTAATCAGTTTGTTATCTTTCTATTCCTTACTCGATATTGATGAGAACTCTTTAAAAACAACTTCAGAAAGAGAATGTACATCCGCTCTAATTTGCTTCCACGCCCTCATTACGTCTTGCTCTGAATAATCTTTAGGATTACGTATATGTGGATTTTCACCACTCTTTCTATCGGCCAAATATATTTCGTCACCTAAAATAAGCTCTGAGAGCAAGCAGGCCCATGTAGATCTAACTTTTCGAAGTTGGTCACAAACTGCCATAGTTGATTCTAAACTTATCGCCTTAGAGTGACCAAGCATTCTTGTGTTTACCCATAACTTTGAAGCATGCATCTCAATTGAATCTTGAGTTTCCTTTATATTACCGTGATATTTGAAAATGCGTGTCCCTACGTTCTCAGTCAAATGATCAATATGGGTTAATGCATCTAGAGACTCTTTTAGGTACGAAGAATGTTTTTCTGAGATTTCCTTTCTCAGATGTTCCACAAAAGAGCTGTTATCATTTAGTTCTTTTTGCAATTTTACAATTGTTTTCTGTCTTTCATTGCTTAGGTATAGGTTCACTATTGAAAACAACCCAGCTATGATTGCGCCAACCATGGCAGCTATTACTTTTGTTTCTAACCCGGAAATAAGTAACGATAAATTTTTAAGCTCTTCCAAGCCAAGGCCTCCTAGAAAGATAACGCCTCACTAAGAGGCTAAAAATTGTTGGTTATAATATGCGAGGTACGAGCAAGAACCAACTGTTTTTAGTGATCTTCACCCGATAAAGTGGACACCGTCCACGTTTTAATTAACTGCCGATTCAAACTCGGCAGGTGATTTATATCCTAAACTCGAATGCAATCGCTGTCTATTGTAAAAATAATTTAGGTAAACCTTTAATTTTGATAATAGTTTACCGCTGCTCTCAAATTTATTTCCTCGAATTAAATCTGCTTTAAGCGAATGAAAGAACGACTCGACTTCTGCGTTGTCAGTACAGCACCCAGGCCTATTCATACTGGCTTTGATGTTTTTGCTAGCCAAATACTTTTGTACAACGTGAGCACGGTATTCTGCACCTCGGTCAGTGTGAAATAATACACTTTCTGTTGGCTGTCGTTTTTTTATCGCAAGCCTTAGCGCCTTTAACGTAAGCTCCGTTGTTTTGTTTTTACCAAACGCCCAGCCGATTACTCGACGTGAATATAAGTCGATAACCACTGCAAGGTAATGCCAACGAGCACCGACTTTTAAATACGTAATATCGCCAGACCACTGTTGGTTGATTGCCGTGGCCTTTTCACTACCTTTGCGTTTATTTTCTATCTCTTTATAAAAGAACTTAACCTTCGCCGGTTTGCTGTAAGTCTTAAGCGCCCTAGCTCTTAAACCGTTTTCTCGCATTAAGCGGGCAACACGTTTTTGGCTTGTGTTAACACCTTCTTTTTTTAGCGCATGAAATACGCGTGGGCTACCATAGGTTTGATGATTGACATTGAAGACGTGTTTTATCTTCAGCAACAAATTAGCATCTGACAGCGCTCTAGCTGACACTGTACGCTCACGCCAAGCATAAAACCCACTACGCGACACATTAAGCCAAGAACACAAGTATTTGACGCCTAAGGCTTGTCCGAACTTTTGGATGAATCCAAATCGTTCTGATGTACTTCCGCCAGATACCGTTGCCACTTTTTTAGCAGGTCATTCTCCTGCTTGAGACGCTCATTTTCTTTCTTAAGCTTTTGAATGTTATCCAGCTCTTTTTTTGTTGGGAGTTTACTCATTGTTTTGTTGTTGCTTTGATAGCGCGGCGTGTTTTTAAACTTACCTTCTCGATATTCTTTTCGCCAACGACTAAGCATTAACGGATGAATATCCAGCGCCTCGGCAACGTCCTTTGACATGACATCGTCTCGTAAGCTTAGTTCGACTGCTTTGATTTTGAAATTAACGGGGTAAAACCATGTCTTTCTGGGTTGGGTATATCTAGGCATGTTAGCCTCCTCAAAGTGATGAGGAGGTGTCCACTAAAACGGGTGAGGAGCATAGTCCTTTTGAGTGACTTGTTAGGTAAATTTACCCTGCATCATATTTTGCGATTTTATCTTGCACAGATTTATGCATGTTATCAATTGAAGCGACTAATTGCTTGGATAAAAAATATATCTCTTCACTAGGTTTTTTTTCTTCTTTAATTTGTGTTATTGCATCGTTTATACCTAATTCCAAGTTTTCTATCAATTGAGTTTCAGTAGTAAAACCTACTTCTTCTTCTGGGAAGTGAAGACTAAGTTGTCTCTCTAATTTAATCAAAGAAGATTTTGCAGACTTACACGTTAGACTAGCCTCAATGATAAGGTTAAAAATTTCTTTTCTTTGTTCGTCTTTCTTATCTTTACGCGAACTCATGAAAGTGAAAAGTGAAAAAACGAAGCTAATTGATGATAAACCAATAGCGATGATTGCTGTATACTCTTTAATTTCCATATACTCCGACAACTCCTATTTACCTAACGCCTCAATATGGGGCGCACAAATGCATGGCTATACTTGGCGAAGAATGAGCGCAAGCCATGCGTTTTTGCGTCCATGCCATAATTGATTTGTTATACAGGTAACTAATGTAGTGCTAAGTTACGTAATTTTAATTTCGCTTTTTGATAAAGATATATTTGGGTAGTTCTCTAAGCAAAAATCAACAAGCATTTTCCATTCTTCGTCTGACGTTTTAGGGCCCTTCATGATGGCTACTTTATCTAACGTTGTATCATCGAGAGGGGCATCAATATATTGATTAACAATTTTATCCGTTTGGTGAAATGGAGTATCTGTAAAGTCATTAGGAGAAAGATAGTCTGCGTCAGACTCTGTAGCAAATATCCTAAATCTTACTTCTTTTTCACCTTTCCAATGTATACTTTTAGTTAATCCCAGCATTTTCAAATCAAACCTTCCATTATTAATCACCGCATGGTGATTATGATAATCAAAATTGGGATATCCTACATAGGCAGGGCCATAGATGAAATTACTTAACAACCTTTTCTCAAGCTTAATTCCTTGCATAGACGTTTCTATTTCTATGCTTAATTTTTCACTTAACCTGATATAATTAAGAAAATCTTTCATCTTATTTACATCAATAAAGCTATCTTTTTGGTATTTGGTGGACAAGTCACTTCCTGATATATTTACACCATTCATTCCTTTGAACATATTGGTCGGAAATGTTAATCGACAACCCCCATCACTCGTATATCGCCCCCAATGAAACAAAGACTCTTCTTTTTCATACGTCCAGCAGGATGCAAAACTATACTCCTGTGGCTTAGTGCCTAAATCAGAAGTATAAACTTCCAACGGGTCGTTTACTTTATCTAATCTGGTAAACCTTATTGTTTTATTCTTTAGAATTAACAACGCTGTTTCAATTGATGTGTAATGAAACAGATTATCTGGTATTAAACTCTTTGCGTCGGAAAGTGAAAGTCCATTTCCGCTTAAAGTATTTATTCCTTTTTCTACTACAAAGTTGTCACACTCCAAGCATTTATGGATTACATTTTTTGTTTTTTCTTTTAAGCTTTCAATATCATAACTCTCTGATATGTAACCTATACCTATAGCTCTACACACAGGGCAGTAAAAACTTAATGAGTTAAATTCACGCATGATGCTTAAAACCTGTATAACGCCTGGTTAAGAGGCGAGTTTAGCTTGCTAAAATGTTTGCCGAAGGCTCGAGCAAGCTATTACGAGACCTTCTTAAACCACTTGTTAGGTACACCTTGCTTTAAAGCCAAACCCTACAGCTTTCTGGGTTAGAACCATCGTCATAATCCCAGCTAATGATAATGTTAGTTTTAGGATCAACAATATAAAATACTTTGCACTTGCCAACCCATTCCTTATTGGGGGCAGTAGGTAATACCTCGCTAATAAACCAATGCTGTAAAATATAACCGTCTTTGTTTTTAGATGTGTGAGTAAACCCATCTCCAGAAATTAAGTAATCGGCTCTTATTAAATCACCAGCATCACCATAACGAGTTGGATCTAAAAATGGCGCTTTGCGACCAACTTTGTCATTTTGGTATTCTGCCCAAGGTCTGTTTCCAATAGAACAACCAGCAACCAAAATAACACATAATAGAAAAATAAGTCTCATAGCTAGACCTGTGTACCTAACATGTTTATAGCGAGCGAATCGCGCGTTCTTCTACCACAGCGTCGCTCGTTTGTCTGAATTACTCATTTGTAACAAACTTCTTAACTATTTGCCAGCACTAGCAAAATATAGTAGTTCTGGTTTGTACTTAAGGACAAAAACGAGCGATTAGGTCGTTTTCCTGACTATGGAAGCAATATACTTTGACGAAATTCAAAAGTAACTGTTAACGACCGCTTATCGCTCTCTGTCAAATGAAGTCTAAATCTATTCCATTAAACTTTAAGATAAGATATGAGCTAGTGCAGATTAATTAAAAGCATTGGCTGATTACGTTTATCTCATTTACTCCTCATTCGCTTCTCTTTGTGCGTTTTTTAGCTTTGCGTTATATAAAACGCGCTACTTTTATTGGTTGAAGCTCATAAAGTGAAAAATTCATAAAAAAGGGTAAGAGGCGCTGCGCCTTTAGAGGAAAGATTAATTTACAGCATTGGCTGATTTACGTTTATCTAATTTACTCCTCACTCATTTCTATTTGTGCAATAGTTTGCCTAAAAGACGTTTTTATATAAACAAACACAGCGTTTACAAACCAAAATATACATTGAGTTTGTAAACGCCGGCTTTATTTATTACCAACTATACGTTGCACTTAAGGTATATTGCTCGCCGCGACCAGGTGTGCCGGGTATTTCTTCAAACGATTCATCCCATACATTGTCTGCAGCTAACGTAATAAATAAATTATTAATAACGGTTGGCGTAATTTTTAGCGACAATTGCGTAAATAATGCGGTGTCTTTGCCACTGCGCAGTGCGTTTTCGTGCTGTTTACGCCACTCGTTATCAATCCTCATTTCTATTAGGTCGTTTGGTGTCCAAATTGCACCTAAGGTAACACGGTGATCAGGAAAATTTAACGCGTAAAAACTGGCGTCGATATCTGCATCACCATAGTTTTCTGACTTATTTAAGTAGGTGTAGCTTGCAATGAGCTCGGTTGTATCAAAATACTTAGTCGCAAAAAATTCAACGCCGGTGGCGTCTATGTCTACCGGATTAGCAAAGCGGGCAGAGCTAGAGTCAAAACTAAAAGTCCAATCGGTTAGGTTGTTATCCTCTCGGTAGAAAACTGCTGAATTAAGTTGCCAGGTTTGTTCTTGCATTAAATAGCCAAGCTCTAGGTTTTTAGTTGTTTCGCGCTCAAGGTTGTAATTACTTCTAAATAACCCGCCTTGATCACTGCCACCAATAGCGGTGTAACCTGCAACTTGGCTCGCTTGCGCATACGATAAGTAAACGGTTTGCTCAGAGCCATCACTGTTTTGAGTGTTTAGTGAAATATCGCCAATGAGCGAAAACTCAGAGTCATCTCGGTTTGTGTCGTCAAAAGCCGCACCTAGGCGAAGTGTTAATAGCTGGTTTTGTTTAAGGTCGATTTTATATTCAGGTAATACGCTCAGTTTGTAATAAGTGCGTGAGGTAAAATTATTCTCAAGTGTGGTCGACTCTATTTCATCTTCAATATATTGCGCTGAATAATTTACAGCAAACGCGGTGTTTTGTGCATGGCTTCCTGATACCGCAATCGATTTTACTTTAGTTTCATGAAATGCTTCAAAGGCGCTTGGATTCTCACGAGAAAATACATAATGGTCGTTGTGTTTTCTGTAATAGGCCGACACCTCAAAATGGCTATTATCTGCGTAATTTTGCTGGTGGTTAAGCATGAGTAAGCGGGTTTCTAGTTCTTCAGTTTCGTTTACGCCAAATGGTGTGTACATATTTGGCCAACCAAAAAACTTGTCTTGTGAGCCATACAGCACATCGGTTTGCGAATCCGCACCTATTAACTGTATGCGCGCAGAGGCGCGATTAAAATCGTGATCGCCGTTTTCTATTGAGCCGTCACTTTGTGAATGAGAATATTCGCCCTCAAAGCCAACCTGCCAATTTTTAGCATCGTCGACATCGGTGCTTATTCCTGCGTAAATACTTTGTAAGTTAAAGTTGTTTGTACCGGTACCAACAGAGACATTGCCACCAGTTGTGATGGGTTTAAAACCAAACGAAATCGATCCCACAGAGCTGTTCATACCGTTTAAGGCATTGTCGGCTCCGGTTAAAATGTAAGGTCCAGTTAGCATTTGCGGTGCAATTGGGAGCTCAGCAACGTAATGACCTGTTTGAGGGTCGAGTAGGGTAGCACTGCCGACTCTAAACCCTGTGTTTTCGAAAATACCACCACGGATTGTTACATCAGCTTGGGCTTCTGCCATATTACGTGATTGTAAATCAACACGAGGGTCGTATTCTAAATTAGAGACGGGGGAGTCAAAGGTCCCAACAGGTAATTTATTTGCCGTGGCCGATGCCTCAACAGTAATTTGTTCTATTGCTGTTTCGGTGTTGCTTGTAGCTTGCGCATAAGAAAAAGGCGTAACGCTGCACAGCAGTGCAGAAAATATAAAATGCTCAGTGCGATTCATGGTGTATCTCATAATGTGTTTGGGCACTAATAAAAACTATATAAAGCGGGTTGGCTAGCTTAACTTAGTCAGTGCAATTTTGTGCGCTATTGTACAGTAATTATAAAAATCTGCATTTGATAATCATTTGTATAATTAACGCGTTACAATACATATGTATTTTAATTAACTTTATTGAGTTAGATAAACGATGACAGTTCAGCAACACAATACACTTTATTTTGCCGGCGGCTGCTTATGGGGCGTGCAAGAATTTATGAAGCATTTACCCGGCGTTATAACAACGCAAGCAGGGCGTGCAAACGGCGCAAGTAATACCACGCAAGGAGAATACGATGGTTATGCCGAGTGTGTAAAAGTAACGTTTGACTCAAGTGTTGTTTCACTCAATCAACTGTTTGACTATTTTTTTGAAATTATTGACCCCTATAGTATTAATAAGCAAGGGGCAGATGAAGGCCCCAAATACCGTACAGGCATTTACAGCAAAAACCTAAGTCATCTAGACGCAGCAAGCAATTATATAAATAAGCGCAGCGATGCCGATAAAATTGCGGTAAAGGTGGAGCAGTTAACCAATTACGTACCAAGCGATTCAGAGCATCAAGACCGATTAAGTAACCACCCAGATGATTACTGCCATATACCATTAAATTTATTGTATAAGTATAAATTGTCATAGAATTATACTTGGATTATAGGTCACTCAGGCCTTTCAAAGCGATACAATTTAAATGAGCCAGTTTGAAGTGTTGTACCTTTGTGGTTTGAATACATATAGCCTTTGAGTTCTCGGTTGTCTTTATGAATAATTAGTTTATTTGCGAAGAGTGGATTGCTGGTCGTGATTTCCAGTACGTTGTCTTTTTCTTTAATATCTTGTGGCATAAACGTGGTACTGACTATGCCATCACTTATAAAATAATTGAAATATGACTCTTTATTGGGATGAAATTCAATACTTGCGAGTTTCTGATTGCCGTCTAAATTTAATAATCCTATCCAAAAACCATATAAGCCTGACTTTTCTATTGTTGCTAACTTATCTATTTTAGAGCGGTATTTATCTATAAATGTATGAACGGTAGATTGCCGTTCTTGTTTTTCCAACCGGTAAGTTTTTGACATGACAAAATTATCTTCTGCATTAGAATAAATTTCTAATACCTCAAATGAATTATCTAAAAAACGGCTTAAAATTAATGTAAATTGCAGATGTTCTTTATTAGGGCTAATAAGTGTAATAGTGCAATTAAGGCGACTGCATTTAATATCGTTATTATTAAACGCAATTGATTTATTTCTATGAAATGCACTGGCGATATTTGCAATGATTAAACGGTGTTCTCCGTTTTCTTTTATTTCCAGTACATTGTATTCAAAATTATTTTTGTAAATGCCTTGCCACAAACCCGGAGTTAATTTTAAATTTTCCGCATGTGCGGGGAGCGCAGCAAAAAAAGCGAGTAGAGTGACTGTAAAGTACTTTAAAAATGCCAAGGTATGAGTCCTTTGTTAACAAAAAAGCTCACATACTGTGAGCTCTTTAAAACTAACTTTAAAACTAACTTTAAAATTACTGCTGCTTTTGCGGCGGGAAGTTGCTTAAAATATTTGCGACTGTTTTTTTAATTGACGCTTCGCGTTGCTCTGGCGATTGTTTTTTCTTTAAACGGCCTTCTTTAGCACCGCGCCATATTAGCTGATTAGATGCACTGTCTACAATATCGATAACCAATGTACCCACTTCGTATTCACGCGCTGTTGTGTCTCGTTGAAAACCAGTACCCCAGTAACCCCAACGGTTACTGTAACCAGTATTAAATGTATCTACTTCTAATTCTTTATCTACCGACGCATGGTAGTTAACTAGTACATCAGCTTGGGCTGGATCTACTAATGTCATACCAAGGGTGTTTGTAAGCTCATTATTTACCGCAGTACGCACACGTTTTTCCATTAAACCGTTAATTTGGTAGTTGTTGGTGTCTTTAGTTAAACTCGCGTTTTCTACCCAAGCAAATGTTTTAAAATTACTAAAGTTAGCTGATTTATCGTAATCCCAATCAGGGGTTTGAGTACAAGCGCTAAGTAGTGCTAGTGCTGCAACAATAAGTATATTTTTCATTACGTTTGCTCCAATAAAATGCATTACCTTAAAATAACACACCTTATATAAATGTGTATTATTAAAAGGTTCTAAAAATTAGTTTAGTGTGATGAATATGAATGACTAATTAATACTAATTAGCCACTCAAAAATTTAATGCTCTACTTCTATCCAATCTTTTTCATCTACCCAGTTTTGTGCGCCATCTTTTACCGAACGAATAGGCACAATGTAGTCACAACTTATTTGCGGCTTAACTGAGGCAAATATAGGCACAAAGCCAAAGCTTAATGCGGTTTCTATAATTGCTTTTTGGTTTTGCGGGTCAATGTCAGCCGCTTCATCAATATAAATAGGTATACGGTACAGGTTTTGTTCCTGATCGCTTAATAAGTAACGAATAAACAACATGCCACACAATAACTTAATAGTAATACGTGTGCCATTTGAGCCGGCTGAGTCTATTTTTTCAAAGTGTTCGGTTTCGCCAGCGCGGTTTACCACTTCAAAACGAATATCGAACAAGTCAGTTAATGTCAGGCCTGCTTTGTCTGAGGCGAGTTTTATTAGGTGATCTTTTGCTTCGTTTACCGCGCTTTCGCTGTAAGGTTCTTGGCTTAATAAATCAAGGGTGTCGCCTTGCTCAAACTGATGCGACGTGCTGATAATAGTATCGATACTATCAACCAGCATTTTGCGTGGTATTACGTTAATTTTAAACGCTTGAAGGTTAGAAATACGGTGCTGGCTTATGCCTTTATTAAAGCTATTCATTTCGCGGCGAAGGCGGTCTAAGTCTTCACGCAAGCCTTTAATCGTGGCGGCTACTTCGGTCAGAGCTACACGGCCTTGGCGCTCAACCGCATCGCGTTCGTTATCAAGGTTATGAAATGCGCTAATCAACTTTTGGTATTTAGTAAATTCGTCGGTTTCGTTATCGAACTTAGTAATGCCCGCGTTATATACGTGCAAATAGGTATTACGTACGTTTATGTCAAAGTTGCGTAGCTCTTGGCAGTCTTTATTAAAGTGATGTACTAAGTCGCTTAGGTTATCAAAGTCGACTGTTATATCAATCATGTACGGGGTTACTTTACCGCTGTATAAATCAAGCGTGTGGTCAATTCGCTCACTTTTAACTTGGCGAAGGCGCTCGGTTTGGCGATTAATTTGTTCTTGCTTAGATTTAATTAACGAGCGCCTGTCTGCAATTGAGCCACTATTTTTTTGAATGTCTTGCAGGTAATCGTCAACTTGTTCGCGCTCTGCTAATAACTGCTCTTTTAGCATGGCTTGCGCGTCTACCGACTGCTGCATTACTTCAAATTGCTCTAAACGTTTTAGTGCTCCCTCCAGACTCATTAGTTCATCGTAAAGTGCGTCTTTTTCTTTTTGTTTATCGGCAACATTGGCTGCCACTTCGCGCTGTTGTTTAAACTCTTTTAACGCGTGTTCAAGCGCACTTAACTGCGCGGTTAATTGCTCTTTGTTTTCGCCGCTTTGCATTTGTACTGGCGAAAGCTTTTTAAGTTTAATACTTGCGCCTGGCAAAGTAAGCACACCGCCTTTAACGTTATCGCTTAATAATGATAAAAATTCCCCAAAGGCATCTTCGTCATCAATGGTTATATCGCCATTAGTGGTGGTGGCAAACGAGAGAAGGTCGGGGTTTAAAATGCGTGATATTTCTTCCACTTCTTTAAGCGATAGGTCTTCGCGCATACGGGTGAACAAATTAAACTCCAAGTTTTTAAGCTGCAGTTTTAAGCTTTTAATTTGTTTTTGCGTTTCGCTAATACGGTAATCAAGCGTGTGTAGGCTTTGCCCTTGCGCGCTGGTAATAGAGTGCGAAAGCGACTCGTAGTCTTGCTTAAGTTGGCCAAGGCTGGTTTTAATTGTGGCTTTATTTACCAGTTCAAATTCGCTTTTAAGGGCGCTGTAATCTAAAAACCATTGCTCAATTTGAGTTTGTTTGCGCTCTATATCGCGCGATTGCTGTACGTATAGGCTTTGCTTTTGCTCAAATTCGTGTTTTTCGTGTTCAATGTCTTCAAGTGCTATACCAAGTTCATTAAGCTGCTCTTCTTGGTAGGTGTCAAAGTCAATGAGTGCTTGGTCAATTTTAGGCGCGTACGCTGCTAATTTACCTTTAAGTACGGTTTGATTTTCAAGCATTGATTCAAGTGCGTTTATTGGCTCTTGCATTGATTCAAGGGCTTTTAATTCGCGCTTAGCCCGGTTTACTTTGTCAAACGAGCGACGCCATACTTCGTAAAAATCAACCTTTGAGTTTGACATATGGCGCTCAAACACACGTAGCATAAAGCGTTTAACATCGCTTGCGCCCAATTTATGCAAGTTAAGAATACGTCTAAAAATTTCTTTATAAATAGCGGAGTCTTGCACGTTATTAAGCGGGATCATTTTTAAATTAATGTCGCCGTCAAAGGGCGTTGCGCCGCCCGTAAGCAGAGCGTTTAGCTCTTGTGCTTTTAGCTCAATAGGATTGTAATTAAGCGACTTTAAATGATTAAACAGCTTGGTAAATTTAATTATGGTATTACCTTGCGTGTACTGTTCTAAATCGAGCTTGCCCTGATAACAAAAGTATTGGTGCGCGTAACCGGCTATTTTACCCAGACCCGCTACACCAATAACCACCGAGCCATGAGGGAGGTTGGCTTCAAGTAAAATGTACGATTGATCTGATGAGAAATAAAACTTACGGGTTTCATCTAAATCGTGCCCGTCCCATTCGGTTAGGCGCAAATCGTTTATAAGCGGAAATTGTAGGGCGTTAATAACCGAGCTTTTACCGGTATTATTTGGCGCACAAATAGAGCTGCTTTTATCAAGCGGGATCACACACTTTGCATAACCTGCGGTATTAAGTAGGGCGAGTTTACTCAGTCCGTATAAGTTGTTCATTCCTCGTCCTCCGTCATGTAGGTTTCTTCGTTTACTTCCATTAATGCATCAATGTAGCGGTGAATAGGGGCTTGTAGCATAAAGCCGCCTTCTACTTCACGGGCAAGGCCTAAACGAACCATACGTAGGTAAACATCTTTTCGTAAATCTGAGCCCGAAAATATCTCAAGCTGATCAAATAAGTGCTTATTTATTTGCACTAAGGTTTGCATCAGCTCTAAATCGTTTACTTCATCAAACAGGGCGCGCATTGGGTCTTTACCTGTATTGGCATAGTGCTCAATTAAAATGTAAATGGTGAGTGCGATAGCGCGCGATATTTTACCCATATTTGGCGTACTTTCGTCGCTGGCAAAATAGTAAAAGCCACGGCTATCGTGTTTTAAATCATGGCCTAATGCGGTAAATAGTGCGCTGTAAGATTCAATGTGTTGGTCGAGTTCTTGCCACATAACGTTGTCTTGTTCGCAAATGTGGTAACCCGCAGTTAATTTTTTATTGATTGCTTGCAGGTGAGTGAGTTCTTCTAGGTTTATATGTGTCATGGTAATTACTTATCTGCCTCAGTATTAGGCTGAGTTGCTGAATCTGATGCCTGAGAATTAAATGGGTAAAGTGAAAAGTGTTGGCCGGCAATTTTAACTCGGGCTTTTTCATCGCTTTGACTAATTTCAATGTCGCTATCACTGACTAATTTTTGATATAAAAAGAGCATTTCGTCGGCGTCTAAGTCGGGGTAGCTTTCATCTAAAAACTGCAGCAGCGGCTGTGGTTTTTTACGTTTTTTGTTAAAGCGTTTAGCAAAGCTTGTTTTTACATCGTTGTAGTCAGGAATGTTAGGCGTTACAAATGCCGGTACATCTTGTTGTTCGGGAAGTTGATACTCTTCATGTTCAAATTCTACCAAGCTTGCCATATACGCGACAATATGGCGTTGTTGTCCAAGCGAATAACGCTGAGAGTCGGTTACAAAATTAGGTTGTACAGCGCTTAGCATGTTATCTACGCCATTTTTACGCACAAGGCCGAGCACTTTGGCCGCTTGGCGTGTAACTAAGTTATTTCGGCGTAGCTCTTCGCGCAGGGGCATGAGCATATCGGCACTTTTACGTAAACTCTCTCTGCCCATTAGGTTCATTTCGAGTATGCGAGTTCGTAGCTGTTCTAGCATGCGTTTGTCGGTGTATGCTTTACCAGAGCGTTCAATAAATTCGATTTGTTTACTGATTTGCTGCTCTATTATTGTAAAGCAGGCATGAAAATCGCCCCTAATATCGACCATTTCAAGCATGGGCTCTATGTATTCATCAAAGGCTTCGATTACTGATTTGTAGCGTTTTTGTAGTGATTGCACCGCATTGTTTGATTTAGCTTGTTCAACAATATTTAAAATGGCGTTTTCGTTGTGCGCGTAAAGTTTCATTATTTTACGTACCCGATCATCCATAATACGGCTAAATCGGCGTAAATCGTCAAAGTCTTCCATGCTACCAGCGTTATCTAAACGATTACCTAAACGGGCAAGATCGTCTACTAACACGCTAATTTCTTGTGCTAAGCCCAAATGTTCTTCTTGCAGTAAAAAAGTAGCAAAGTCAGTAATTGCACGGTTAATTTCAAGCTGTGATGATTTAGCCAGTGGAATTAAAATATCTTGATTGAGCAAACGGTTTGTTTCTTTGTAAATGCGCTCGTTGTTCCACGTGGGTTGTTTTTGTTTTATCGCATTTTGCACGTCTTTTAGGCTAAAGTCGGCCATTTTAAAACGTTTAAATAATAGCTCTAAAACTGCCCAATGTTCGCTAAGGGTATTTAGTCGCTTTTTAGCTGGGATCATAAGGTGTTACAACATCCTAGTAATTTATTATTGAGAATTTAGAAGCGTCTCATTATTACGTATTCTAATTAATCTAGCCTGTATATGGTATTCGTTTTTAAGACTATTTAATAATAGTTTTTGTATAGCCGCAGTGCTAACATTCGCGCCGAAAATAGGCACGTCGAGAGGGACTTTACGTGTGTTCTTTAAAACAATATCAAAGGTTATTTAATACCCATGGTTTCCACGATTATTCTAACCCTGATAGCGATCGGATTTTTATTGATTGTTATAGAAGATATCATCCATGTAAATAAAGCTAAAACCACGCTTTTTTTTGGCACGCTTTGCTGGATCCTCCTGTTTATTTTCCCTTTGCATGGGCAAAGCCCAGAGCAAGTACAAGAACTCCTTAACGAAAATATTTTAGAGATAGCATCGCTGTGGTTGTTTTTAATGGCCGCCATGACCTTTGTTGCTTATTTAAACTCAAAAGGGTTTATCGAAAATATTGTGCACAGAGTAATGCCAACAAGTATTAGCGAACGCAAGCTGATGTTTTTGGTTGGGGTATTTGCCTTTTTGTTTTCGTCGGTTTCAGACAACGTAACGGCTACGTTAATATCGCTTGCTGTAGTTATGTCGTTAAAACTACCGCCTAAAAAGCTTATAAAATATGCCACACTTATTGTGTTTGGTGTTAACTCCGGTGGTGTGTCGTTAATTACCGGTGACGTAACAACCTTAATGATATTTTTAGATGGCAAGGTAACCATTGCTAACTTATTACTGCTTATTGCGCCTGCATTTATTAGCGTTATGCTGTTAGCAGCAATGCTAAGTATTGGCATGAAAGGGGATGTAACCTTTTCAAAGTCTGGAAAAAAACGCATAGAAAAAACCGACATCACCATAGCAGTTATTTTTGTATCTACAGTAATAAGTATACTTGCGCTAAGTGTAATTTACAGTGTACCGCCTTTATTAACTTTTTTATGTGGTTTATCAATCATGTTTTTAGTGGCGCAATTTTTAATGCGCAAAAAAGACATAAACAAAAACATTATCGACTACGTACGCGACATAGAATACGACACCTTACTGTTTTTCGTCGGGGTTTTATTATTGGTAGGTGCATTAAAAGAGATTGGAATGCTAAGTAAGTTTACCGACCTTTACACCGTTATGGCGCCACAGTACGCTAACTACTTAATGGGTATTTTATCGGCTGGGGTTGATAACGTACCGCTCACTGCTGCTTTACTAAAAGCGAATATAGTAATGAGCCAGCAAGATTGGTTATCGTTTACTTATGCAACCGGTGTTGGCGGATCTATGCTAATTATTGGATCGGCTGCGGGTATTATTGCTATGAGTAAAGTAAAAGAGCTAACATTTATGAGTTACTTACGTTTGTCGCTCTATTTGTTAGTAAGTTATACCGTGGGTTATGCGGGCGCTTATTACATGGGCGGGTTTGTTTAAGTTTTGCTTAACAAACCGCATTAAAACGCTTGACAGCTAGACGTCTAAACGTTAACTTTCAAACCCCACTTTATAGTGGGGTTTTGTTTTATTAGCCATTGGTTAATACAACATTCAGAAGAGGTGCGATACTTAGGTATTTAATGGTAGGTGACGAACGCCCATAACCATTAAAGAGGGAAGTACTCGCCGAGAAAACCAACGTTACGTCGATGTTGTTTTTCGGTTTATGGGGCTGAATCCTCAAAACTGTCACCAATCTAGGTGGAGAGCTTCTGGCAGTGGATTTACCTTCAAGCATTCACTTGCCAAGTTCTTCTTGTTTTATCGCGGTTTGGATACCGCAAAAGGAGACTAAATGACTACCCAATCAGTGCCGCAAACAGTATCGGACGTTAAATCAGATTACATCGTTGCCAAATTTGGCGGAACCAGTGTGGCTAACTTTGATGCGATGAGTCGTTGTAGCGAAATTATTGTTGCCGATAAAAGCGTGCGTATTGTCGCTGTGAGCGCCAGTGCCGGCGTAACTAATCATTTGGTTGCACTGTGTAAATCAAGCATCACCCCACAGCAGCGCCAAGAACACATTGACGGCGTGCTAGCCATTCAACAGGCTATTTTAGATGAGTTATCGCTTGATGCCGATTTAGCAGTAGGTTTTAACGAAACGTTAAAAGCATTTCAAACGCTAGCGCTTGAAACACTGACAACTGATCAGCAGCACGATGAGTTACTTAGCTTTGGTGAGCGTTTATCGTCGTATTTATTTGCGCAAGTGCTGCGTTTAAAAGGGTTAAATGCCGATCGCTTTGATGTACGCCAAGTACTTAAAACAGATAGTCAGTTTGGAAAAGCAACGCCAAATGTAAGCGCAACTGCACAAGCTGCTAAAGAATATTTGATCCCACTGTTAGATGACCAAGTTATTGTAACCCAAGGTTTTGTTGGCAGTGACGAATTTGGACAAACAACAACGCTTGGCCGTGGTGGGTCTGACTACAGTGCCGCTTTACTTGCTGAGGCAATAAACGCCAAAAGCGTACATATTTGGACTGATGTTGTGGGTATTTTTAGTACCGATCCGCGATTATGTGTAAAGGCATCGCCCATTGCTCGCTTAAGCTTTGATGAAGCCGCTGAAATGGCTACCTTTGGTGCAAAGGTATTGCATCCAGCTACTATTTTACCCGCTAGCCGTAGTCATATTAATGTGTTTGTTGGATCAAGCCGCGAGCCTGAACGTGGTGGTACGTGGATAGAGCGTGAAAAATCGCAGCAGCCAGGAATTCGCGCGGTAACCCAGCGTAAAAATCAAATTTTGCTCACCCTTAAAAGCCCTGAAATGCTATTGGCTAGTGGCTTTTTAGCCCGTGTATTTACTATTTTAAGCGAGTTTAATATATCGGTTGATTTGGTAACTACGTCTGAAATTAGTGTAGCAATAACGCTTGATAATGCACCTAACGCGTCGCGCCCAGAGCTCGACCAAGCGTGTTTAGATAAGCTTGCTGAATTTTGCCATGTATCGGTTGAAAACAACTTAACACTGGTGGCACTTATTGGCTCTGAGATTCAACTTCGCCAACACGAAATGAACTTAATGCAGGTATTAAGTGACTTTAATATTCGCTTAATTTGTCATGGAGCAAGTAAGCACAACCTATGCTTTTTAGTCGAACAAAGTGAATCTGATAATGTGGTTCAGGCTATTCATAGCCGTTTGTTAGAAGCTTAACCAGCAATACTAATTCGTGATAATACTTAATCATTTTTAGGGGCTAAAAGTGTCGCTATCTGCGTTAAAAAATTCTCATTTAGAACAACTAAATAACGAATTTTTTGCCTAGCTATCAACACGTTTATCTATCCTCAAAATAGATCACTTAATTTAGCGGATTGGTATAAGCGAGACATCGGTTAACAAAAAGCACCGCCAGTCGGTGCTTTTTTTATGCACTAAGGTTAAATCAAACGTCTCTGTTTGCGTGTTTACTACTTGGCTGCTTGCGGCAAAGCTTACTAAGGTTAATTCGTTAAATACGTTGGGACTAAGTAATTTCGCAATAGGGCGGCTAGTTGCTTTAGCTAATGATTCTTTCAATGTCCATATTCTAAAAAAGGTGTTGGCCTGGCTTTGAGTATTAGGTTGCGACGTAATTAACGTCACTTCGTCTGAGTGGTAAAAATGCTTGGCTAGTTTTTCAAACGGGCGCGTTAAGCTAATTTTTTCAAGGTCGAAGCCAAACGTCTCGATTTCTAAATTTAAAGCAACCCCAACAAAACCATGAGAGTGCGATATACACGTATTAATAACGCACTCGTTAATATGCAGCTCTAATTTAGCTGTGGATTGGTTAAAGCTTGTGTTAATGGCATTTAATGGCACATTTGAAAATTCAGGGAGGGTAGATTTTACAAGCAGTTTTAAAAGTAAACGGCTTGCTACATATTCTTTTTTAGCTATTTGGTTTTTACGGCGGTTAATAACGGTTAATTCAAATTCGCTGAGTAAGCTCGCCAAGTTGTAATTAGCCAAACTAAGTGTATTAGCGTCGAACAACAAAACGGTACTTTTGCCTTTAGGTAAATTGGCAAAATCTGTTGGCGTTATGGTTAAGGCGTTATTAAAAAAATGTGCGGTCATATCAGCTCAAAAAGTAAAAAGTCGTTGTTATTGTGAGCAGTTAACGCGACAAACAAAGGCTGAATACAATTTTATTACTCAGCTGGCATTAAATATGGTTTAATTCACAACAATCAAAATAATAACAGATTTGTAGATGTATGGCACAAATGCGTGATGGGTTTCAAAGCCGACTTGGTTTTGTTTTAGCCGCTGCTGGCGCGGCAGTGGGTTTGGGTAATATTTGGGGATTTCCTACACAAGCTGCTAATCATGGCGGTGGAGCATTTTTACTCGTCTATTTTCTGGTTATCTTTTTATTGGCTTTACCGGCGCTATATACCGAGCTTTATTTAGGCCATAACGCACAAGCAAATCCGGTAAAAGCGCTGGGTAACGCATGGCAAGATAGCAACCGTAAAATAGGTGCAGCTGCGGGCTATATTGGCCTGGCGGGCGCTGTAGTCATGTTGAGTTTTTATTCAATTGTGGCAGGGTGGATGCTGTCGTACGCAATTGAGCCTGTTACAACGTTTGTTGGTTTACACAGTGTGAGCGAGTTTTTACACAGTGACTCGCAAGCCCGTAATTTTGTATTTACACCATTAATGCTTATTTTAACGGCCTGCATTATTTTAAAGGGTGTTAAATCGGGTATTGAAACCTGGTCGCGCCGACTTATGCCTATGCTATTGGTGTTACTTGTTGCGCTAATTGCTTATATAGCCACTTTGGATGGCGCAAGCGAAGGTTTTGCAGCGTATTTAATGCCTAACTTTAGCCAAATACTCGATCCAAATTTAATTATTGCCGCTATGGGACAAGCGTTCTTTTCGTTGTCGTTAGGGGTGGGTTGTATGATGATTTACGGCTCGTATTTACAGCCTGATGCCAATTTACCAAAACTAACGGCAAGTGTTGCATTACTTGATACGAGCGTTGCATTTTTAGCTGGTTTACTTATTATTCCGGCTATTTATGTTGCACAGCATAATGGTGTTGAGGTGTTTAGTGGCGGTAAATTAATAGGTGAAGGGCAGCTTATATTTGCCATTTTACCTGAGCTATTTAATACCATGGGAGAAATAGGGTTACTGGTTGGTTTATTGTTTTTTGTTTTGATGTCGATAGCGTCTGTGACCTCGACTATTTCGTCTACTGAAATTCCGGTTGCGTTTTTAGTTGAAAACCACAATGTAAACCGATCTAAAGCCACGTGGTTGGTAAGCTTAGTGGTTTTAATATGTGCGAGTGCAATTATAGTAAACTTCGATTGGTTATTTGGTTTAGTTATTATGGTGTTTACTCAGTACCAACTCCCGTTAATGGGGTTGTTTTATTTTATAACGGTTGGCTGGATGTTCAAACGAGGTAATAAGTTACACCAAGCTAGCACCGGCGCGCATTTTTGGTTTGCCCAGTATATTCGTTTTGTATGCCCAATATTAATGACCTTGGTGTTTGCAAACGTCGCGTTTGGTTAATAACTTAATGCAACGAGACTAAAAAGCCTCCGTCGGGGGCTTTTTGCATTTTAAAATGCTGATCGTGATATTTAAAATATTGATATAGCTTACTTACGCCTAGCTGCTTTTTTGTAATGTTGAATATTCGATGAAGATAGGTACCAACATCCACTGTTTCAGAGAGTCCAGTTTTTGCATGTTGTGTGTTCTCAACGGCTTCTTTCACAAGTGCTAAATGGTAGGTATCAACAGAGGCAATACTTTTATTTTTTACTTTAGGTATGGTGTTTTGTTTACCTAAAATATAAAAATCATCAAAATAGTGTTTAGCACTCGCTGTATTATTACCAAACCCTATTACTTTTTTACCATTTCGTCTTAAAAAGTGCACTAGCGCCGCAAAGTCAGAATCAGATGAAGCGATTGCAAAAGTGTCAATCGGCGAGACATACAATGACTCCATAACCCCGACAGTTAACGCAATATCGGCAGCATTACTTTTCGATTTTACGAGTTTTTCTTGGTACACCATTTCTATAGCAAAGCGCGAGCATATATTCACCCAAGGTTTTAGCTGCACAGACCCAAAGTTGCCATATGCTTTTTTAACCTCAATATGTTCAAACTTAGCTATTATTTGCTCTATATATTTATGGCTTATATTTTCTGCATCTATGAATAACGCTGTTTTTTCCATTTAAACACCTGCTAAAAAAGCCATTAAATATAACTAATTGATACCACTGCAATGCATATTTTGGCAAGTGTAAATGGCTATAAATGTTAATTTTTAAAAACGGAGTTAGTAAGCGGTTTACTCTGTTCAACCTCAAGAGCATTTGTAATGGTGGTGTTTGCTATTTCGTTGAGCGCTTCTTGAGTAAAAAAGCCTTGATGCCCGGTGATCAGGACATTTTTAAAACCAACTAAACGGGAAAATATATCGTCTTGGTTTATTTCGTCGCTGTGGTTTTTAAAAAACAGTTCGGATTCTTGCTCGTATACATCTAGTCCTAAGTAACCTAGTTTTTGTGTTTTAAGTGCTTGTATGCAGGCTTTGCTGTCGAGTAATGCACCACGTGAGGTGTTGATAAGCATAACGCCGGGCTTCATTTTAGCAAAAGCATGTTCATCGATTAAATGATGGGTTTGCTCGTTTAGTGGGCAATGCAGCGAAATAATATCGCTTTGGGTAAGTAACGTGTTTAGGTCGGTAATGGAGTAGTTACCCGGTATTGCATTTGGGTCGCACACTAAAACGTTTGCGCCAAATCCATTGAGTATATTACACAGTGCTAAGCCAATTTTTCCGCACCCAATAATGCCCACTGTTTTGTTATGCAAGTTAAATCCAAGTAACCCGTTTAGATCAAAGTTGTCTTCGCGCACGCGGTTGTAAGCTTTATGTGTTTTTCGGCTCAGTGTAAGCATAAGCGCAATACAATGCTCAGCTACGGCTTCGGGACTGTATGCTGGTACACGCAAAACATGAATGTTATGTGCTTTTGCCGCATCTAAATCAACATTATTAAAACCGGCACAGCGCAGTAATATAGTATTTACACCTTGGGCTGCTAATAGCCTTATAACTTGAGCATTAACTGTATCGTTTACAAATACACACACTGAATTGTAATTGCTTGCTAACACCGCAGTTTGCTCGTTAAGCGACTGCTCAAAATAGGTTATTGCTAAGTTATTATGAGTTGCAATACTCTGTTCAAAAAAAGGTTTTTCGTACTTTTGTGCGCTAAAAAAAGCAATGTTCATGGTGTGGCTCCAACAATTTGGTGCGTTTAAAATAGTTAACCTGTTTAAATTAAACTACGTTACTGCCATGTGCTCAAGTAGCGATTACTTTTTATTTACAGCGCTGTGCGCCTATTTAAAGCAGACATAATGGGTGTTGCTTTTATGTCACTTGGTTCAACGGCTTTCTGTAGGTGTGTTTCGATAACCTGTTTAAGTGTTTCAGGTTTAGTACGCGGTGCATAGCGTGCGACTAATTGCCCCTGTGAGTTAATTAAAAACTTTGTGAAATTCCATTTCACTGCACGGTTTTGTGAAATACCGCGGGTATGGCATTTTAAATAGCTAAATAAAGGGTGAGCGTCTGGGCCATTTACCATAACTTTACCAAATACTTTAAACGAAACACCAAACTGCATTTGGTAAAAATCTCTGATAGCTAAATTATCAAGTGGCTCGTTTTGTCCAAATTGGTTACATGGGAATGCAAGTACCGTAAAGCCACGATCCTTGTACTCTTGGTATAGCTTTTCTAGAGCATTTAATTGCATTGAAAAACTACATTTACTGGCTGTATTGACAATGAGTACGGTTTTGCCTTTTAACTCGCTTAAAGAAAAATTCTCACTGTTATAAAGTGGTGCATTAAACTGATAAATACTATCCATTGGTTACCTACTTAATTTCCAATTGGTGGAAATTTTACAAAGACTTTCATTCGCTTTTTTGTTGGCCGGTTGACATAATCGGGACCTAGTTTCTAAGTTAGCAGTTAAATAGGTCATTTTTATGTCAATGAAAGTCGCATTTATAGGTTTAGGCGTAATGGGTTACCCAATGGCGGGGCATTTAGCCAATAAAGGGCATAGCGTATGTGTATTTAATCGTACGCAATCAAAGGCGCAAAGTTGGGCTGAACAATACAAAGGAAGCGTTGCAGATACCCCACGCGAAGCTGCTCAAGGCGCTGATATTGTGTTTATGTGTGTGGGTAACGACGACGATTTACGTTCTGTAGTTTATGGTGACAATGGCGTTTTGGCGGGTATGTTACCGCACACCATATTAGTTGATCACACAACAACCTCTGCAGAAGTTGCCCGCGAAGTAGCTGCAAAAGCGGCGCTGCAAAATATTGACTTTATCGATGCGCCAGTGTCCGGCGGACAAGCCGGTGCAGAAAATGGCGTTTTAACGGTAATGGCTGGTGGCAATGAAGCCGTATTTGCAAAAGTACAGCCTGTAATGGCGGCGTTTAGCCGTTTTAGCCAATTGTTAGGCGGCGTAGGCTCGGGCCAGCTTTGTAAAATGGTTAATCAAATTTGTATTGCCGGTGTTGTACAGGGTTTAGCCGAGGGATTACATTTTGCTAAGCAAGCAGGCCTTGACGGTGAAAAAGTAATTGAAACCATATCAAAAGGCGCTGCAGGATCGTGGCAAATGGAAAACCGCTACAAAACAATGTGGGCAGGTGAGTACGAGTTTGGTTTTGCCGTAGATTGGATGCGCAAAGATTTAGGCATTGCGCTTGATGAAGCTAAAAACAATGGTGCGACGTTGCCAATGACTGCAACGGTCGACCAATACTACGCAGATGTACAAGCACTTGGTGGCGGCCGATACGATACTTCAAGCCTACTTGCACGAATAGAGGCGCTGCATAAAAAATAACTATGTATGTGTTTTAAATTAAACAGGTTTCGCGTTTAACTTGTAGACGCGAAGCTTGCCTGCGTGATGTGCAAAGCCCATAAGGTGACTTATTCACAAAGAGGGAAAGATTAATTTTAAGCTGTTTTTGGTTTATGTTTGCTCATTTACTCCTCTTTGTGAAAAATTTACTAAACGTGATTGCACAAAGAGAAGTAAATGAGGAGCAAATGAGAAGACATAAAAACACCAATAATGCTTTCCTTACTTTATCATTAGATTACTTCTCTAAAGCGCAGCGTCTCTTAGCTTCTTTGTGAAATGTTAATTAAAACCATTTGCACAAAGAGAAGTAAATGAGGAGCAAATGAGAAGACATTAAAACACTAATCATGCTTTCATACCTTTATCACTAGATCACTTCTCTAAAGCGAAGCGTCTTTCAACCTCTTTGTGAATTTCTATTTCATTTCACTGGTGTATTTAAGCAGACAAAAAAATGCCCAGAGTGATTTAGGGAAACTCTGGGCTATAACGGGCTCTTTTGAGCCTTGCGCTAACAAAAACTTTCTAATTCATAGGGAGAAGTTGAAAGTGTTTTAAGTATAGTCAAAGCTCTTAAAATTACATATTTTTAGTGCATTTTTTATACTGTAGTTAATACAAATACTTAACTGTGTTGTACACATTTTATACGTTATTTAAGTATGTTTACTCCCAGTTTATTAACTGGGTATTTTGCACAAGATCGCGCGGTAGTGAGTTTTTGATCTTATTTTTTTGCCATTTACCTAGCCCAATGGGGCAGCCGCATAAAGTTAATACCACTTCGCCTAGCTCTTTTGTAGGCTCGGCTAATCGAACATCTTTACCATTAAAGTAGTCGTTTGCTTGTTCGCCATTTAGCGCATACGTATTGGTTTTACACGCATTGCCTAAAACTGTAGCAAACTCGTGGGTTAGCCTTACGCCATTTTTATGAATAATACCTATTTGAATACCTAAGCGTGCGTATTTAATTTTGTTTTGAATTGCATCAAATCCCTGCGGGAATAACCACAGTTCTTTGTCGCGCTGCATTAATGTGCCGGGTAAGTTTGTTAAACCAAAGTGTTTTTTAAGCTCGCTCATAAATGCGGTTGTTGGTTTTTTATCAAACTCAACAAACGGAAATGCGCCTTTTTTAACTGTTTGGTTTGGGTTGTTACAACTTGCGTGCTTTTTAAACTTAGCAATAAAAAAGCCTTCGCTGTTGTAGGTTTGCGGCCATACATGCAAATAGCCTTCGGCCGTTGTTGCTTTATCGGCCCCCGGAAATAAATCGCTAAGGGACTCGGGTGCTATACACTCGCCAAATTCTTCAAGCAAATATTCGCATACTTGTTGGTTTTCGAGCGGGGTGAGCGTACAGGTTGAATAAACAAGCGTGCCGCCAGGTTTTAACGCGTAAAATGCGCTTTTTATTAAGTCTTTTTGTACTTGGGCTATTTGAATATTTGATTCGATTGACCAATTTTTTAATGCGTCTGCGTCTTTACGCACGGTGCCTTCGCCAGAGCAGGGCGCGTCTAGCAATATGCTATCGAAACATTCATACATGTAGTTACCAAATATAACGCCATCAAAGTGTGAAAGCGCACAGTTACCCACACCCATACGTTTTAAAGTGGCACTCAATACTTTTAAACGCGACGACGAAAGCTCATTAGCTACCAACACGCCTTGGTTGTTCATTAGTGCTGCTAGCTGCGATGTTTTAGAACCCGGCGCCGACGCCATATCAAGCACGGTGTTGCTTGTTTGTATGCTTTGCTTAAGCGCAATAGGCGGCAGCATTGAACTTGCCTCTTGCACGTACATGGCGCCGCTTAGGTGCAAATCGGTATTACCTAGGGCTAGGTTTTGTTCTTCATTACTTGGGCGCTCTAGCCAAAAGCCTTCGTTGCACCAAGGAATTGGCGTAAGTTGCCAATTTTTTTGCTCGGCTTTTTTAATAAAGTCTTCAACGGTTATTTTTAATGTATTAACGCGGATAGATTTTCTGAGTGGGCGACGACACGCATTTATAAAGTCATCTAACTTTAAATGGTTAGGCAAGTAGGTTTTTACGTCGTCGATAAAGTGCTCAGGAATAAAAGTATTGGCGTTCACGCGCTAGCTCGTACATTAAAAATAAAGCGCGATTTTAGCATTTAAATAACTAAATTTCAGTGATAAAAACCCGCTGTTTAATTAAATAGGGCTGTCGACACTTTGTGGTTTTTAGGTATTCATAAACAATCTTGTTCATACTTTAGACTAATAGTGTCGACAATAAGGCTGTTTTTTAGCCTTTATGTTAGGTTTTAGGGTTGACATGTTTTTTTAATGCGCCCATTATGGCGATACAAATTGTCGACAATCTAAAAAATAACTTATGACAGACTCATTTTCAAACGAAGCGCCCGTTACCACAGCATCCGATCAGGTATTTGTAAATATGCGCCGTGAGATTGTTGAGGGCACTATTGCCCAAGGTAGTAAAATTTCGGAGCCTGAGCTTGCAAAGCGCTACGGCGTAAGCCGCGCAACATTGCGTGAGGCGCTAAACCGCCTTGAAAGCTGTTATTTAGTTGAGCGAAAAGCCAATGTAGGTTGCCGTGTTGTAGCGCTAACAGCTGAGCGTTTAATTGAGGTTTACCAAGTACGCAGCTCGCTTGAGGGCTTGGCGTGCAGATTAGCTGCCGACAATATGGAGCCTGATGAAATTAAAGGCTTAAAGCAATTGCTTAATCAACATTTACAAACGCAGCGCGTTAAAGAAGGCGAGTCTTACTACCAAGAGGCAGGCGATTTAGATTTTCATTATCGCATTATTAAAGGCAGTAAAAACGCGCATTTGATTCATTTGCTTTGTAACGACCTGTATCAATTAATACGCATGTACCGCGTGCAAATGGGTATGGTGGGGCCGCGTGTATCAAAAGCGTTTGACGAACACTTAGCCATTATTAACGCGATTGAAAACCACGACGGCGAACTGGCCGAAATGCTAATGAAGCGCCATATAAGTGCGTCGCAAGCGAATATTCAAACCAAATTTGATTTATACCAATCTGAATAATTGTTTACTCACACAGATTGGTAAAAGCCGCTAAAAGCTAAAAGTTAAGCAAAATAGTTAAAGCGTCATATACAAAGATTAAAAATATAAGTTACTCCATGTAGCCACCGTTCAAAGAGAGGAAATGACATGTCAGCAGGATATAAATTTAAACAAGCTATTGCTAATAATCGCCCATTACAAGTAGTGGGCACTATTAATGCCTACACAGCAATGATGGCTGAAAAAATGGGCCACCAAGCTATTTATCTTTCGGGTGCGGGTGTTGCTAATGCCTCTTTCGGTATGCCTGATTTAGGTATGACTAGCCTAGACAACGTACTTGAAGATATTCGCCGTATTACCGGTGCAAGCGATTTACCTTTACTTGTTGATGCCGATACCGGTTGGGGCGGGGCGTTTAATATTGCACGTACCGTTAAAGAAATGACCAAAGCAGGCGCGGCGGGTTTTCATATAGAAGATCAAGTGGCGCAAAAGCGTTGTGGCCATCGCCCAAATAAAGAAATTGTAAGCCAAGGCGAAATGGTTGACCGTATTAAAGCCGCGGTAGATGCCAAAACCGATAGCGATTTTTACATTATGGCGCGTACCGATGCGTTTCAAAAAGAAGGCTTAAATGCGGCTATTGACCGCGCAGCAGCCTGTGTTGAAGCTGGCGCCGATGCTATTTTTGCTGAAGCTGTGCACGACCTTGCCGATTACCAAGCATTTGCCAATGCGTTAAATGTGCCTATTTTAGCTAACATTACTGAGTTTGGCCAAACGCCAATTTATACCAAAGAGCAGCTAAGTGATGTGGGCGTTGAAATGGTGCTTTACCCACTCAGTGCGTTTAGAGCGATGAATAAAGCGGCACTTAACGTTTACTCGGCTATTTTAAATGAAGGCTCGCAACAAACCGAAATTGAAAACATGCAAACCCGAGCTGAGCTTTATGACTTTTTAGATTACCACACATACGAAAACACACTCGATAACCTTTTTTCATCAAAATCTGACAAATAATAATTATTAAATTAGACAACACACAAATTTAAGATAGGAGAAGATCATGGTAGATAAAGCATTAGGTGGCGCAGGTTTACGCGGACAAGTCGCAGGCCAAACGGCATTATGTACAGTTGGCCAAAGTGGCTCGGGCTTAACGTATTGTGGTTACGACATCAGCGAGCTGGCTGAAAAAGCGCAGTTTGAAGAAGTGTCGTTTTTACTTTCACGCGGTGAGTTACCTACATCTAGCGAGTTGGCTGAGTACAAAGCAAAACTAAAAAGCTTACGTGGCTTGCCAGATGCACTTAAAACCGTGCTTGAAAATATTCCTAAAGACGCGCACCCAATGGATGTAATGCGTACAGGTTGCTCTATGTTGGGTAACCTTGAAATGGAACTTGATTTTAGCCAAGCAAACGATGCGATTGACCGCATGGTTGCCGTGTTCCCAAGTATTATTTGTTACTGGTACCGCTTTTCACACGATGGTGTTCGTATTGAAACACAAACAGACGACGATTCAGTAGGCGCACACTTTTTAACGTTATTACACGACAAAGCACCAAGCGAGTTGTTTGCGCAAGTAATGAATGTGTCGCTTATTTTATACGCAGAGCACGAATTTAATGCCTCTACATTTACAGGGCGCGTATGTGCTTCTACCTTGTCTGATATTCATTCGTGTGTAACGGGTGCGATTGGTACGTTACGCGGGCCATTACATGGTGGTGCAAACGAAGCTGCAATGGACATGATTGAAGGCTTTACTAGCGCAGAACATGCTGAGCAAGAAGTAATGGGTATGCTTGAGCGTAAAGATAAAATTATGGGCTTTGGCCATGCTATTTACCGTGAGTCGGACCCGCGTAATGTAATTATTAAAAAGTGGTCTGAAAAATTAGCAGCAGAGGTGGGCGATGATGTGCTTTACCCGGTTTCTGTTCGTTGTGAAGAAGTAATGTGGCGCGAGAAAAAGTTATTTTGTAATGCTGATTTTTTCCATGCATCGGCTTATCACTTTATGGATATTCCCACTAAGTTGTTTACGCCAATATTTGTAATGAGCCGCGTTACTGGTTGGACAGCTCACGTAAAAGAACAACGTGCTAATAACCGTATTATTCGCCCAAGTGCGGATTACACAGGGCCAGACGCACGCAGCTATACGCCAATTGAATCAAGAGGCTAATTAGTTAGCATGTAAGGTGAGCCTAGCTCACCTTTTTGCCTTTTTATTTCCCGTCACTTATTAGCGAATTTTTATTATGACCATAATTAACAACACTCAGTACCGCAAACCGCTTGCGGGCTCAAATGTAGATTACTACGATACCCAAGCCGCTGTTGATGCCATTAAACCAGGCGCTTATGCCACACTTCCTTATAGCTCGCGTGTATTTGCCGAAAACTTAGTACGCCGCTGCGATCCTGCCATGCTTACCGATGCACTTAGCCAAATAATTGAGCGTAAACAAGATTTAGATTTTCCCTGGTATCCGGCGCGTGTGGTGTGCCACGATATTTTAGGCCAAACGGCCCTTGTTGATTTAGCAGGCTTGCGCGATGCGATTGCGGCTAAAGGTGGCGATCCGTCTAAAGTTAATCCAGTGGTGCCAACGCAGCTAATTGTTGATCATTCGTTAGCGGTTGAACATGCAGGGTTTGATCCTGAGGCATTTGACAAAAACCGTGCTATTGAAGACCGCCGAAACGATGACCGTTTTCATTTTATAAACTGGACTAAAACCGCGTTTAAAAATATTGATGTGATCCCGCCTGGTAACGGCATTATGCATCAAATTAACCTTGAAAAAATGTCGCCTGTTATTCAAAACCGCGATGGCATTGCATTCCCAGATACGCTTGTAGGTACCGACAGCCACACCCCGCATGTTGATGCTTTAGGTGTTATTGCTGTGGGTGTAGGCGGGCTTGAAGCTGAAAGCGTTATGCTTGGGCGTGCATCGTACATTCGTTTACCCGATATTGTAGGCGTAGAGCTTACGGGTACTCGCCAGCCTGGTATTACCGCTACCGATATTGTGTTGGCGATTACTGAGTTTTTACGCGAGCAGCGTGTTGTATCGACCTATTTAGAGTTTTACGGCGAAGGCGCCGATGCGCTAACGCTTGGCGACAGAGCAACTATTTCGAACATGACGCCAGAATTTGGTGCGACTGCGGCCATGTTTTATATCGACGATAAAACAATAGACTATTTACGTTTAACAGGGCGCGATGAAGAGCAAATAGCCCTTGTAGAAAACTACGCTAAAACGGCTGGCCTTTGGAGTGATAGCTTAAAAACCGCAAGATACGAGCGTGTTTTGACTTTTGATTTATCAAGCGTTGGCCGCAATATTGCGGGGCCTTCTAATCCACATCGTCGTGTTTCAACCAGCGATTTAGCGAAAGAAGGTATTTCGGGCGTTGTTGAAAACGAAGAAGGCTTAATGCCAGACGGTGCGTGTATTATTGCGGCAATTACCAGCTGTACTAATACTAGCAACCCGCGCAATGTAATAGCTGCAGGTTTGTTAGCGCGTAATGCGAATGCAAAAGGGTTAATGCGCAAACCTTGGGTTAAAACGTCGTTAGCGCCGGGCTCTAAAGCCGTGCAATCGTACCTTGAAGACGCAAACCTATTGCCAGAGCTTGAGCAGCTTGGTTTTGGTATTGTTGGCTTTGCGTGTACTACCTGTAACGGTATGAGTGGGGCGCTTGACCCTGTGATTCAAAAAGAAGTGATAGATCGCGATTTATACACAACGGCTGTGCTTTCGGGTAATCGTAACTTTGACGGGCGTATTCACCCTTATGCAAAACAAGCCTTTTTGGCATCACCGCCTTTGGTTGTAGCTTATGCTATTGCGGGTACGATTCGTTTTGATATTGAAAAAGATATTTTAGGACAAGATCAACAAGGTAATGATGTAACGCTTAAAGATTTATGGCCAACCGATGAAGAAATAGATGCGGTAATTCAGCAAAGCGTTAAGCCTGAGCAATTTAAAAAAGTGTACGAGCCTATGTTTGACTTAACCGTAGATTACGGTGAAGACAACGACCCACTTTACGATTGGCGAGCGCAAAGTACGTATATTCGTCGCCCGCCTTATTGGGAAGGAGCACTTGCTGGTGAGCGCACCATGAGTGGTATGCGTGCATTAGCAGTATTGGGCGATAACATCACAACGGATCATTTATCACCCTCTAACGCAATTATGGCAAGCAGTGCTGCGGGCGAATACCTCACTAAAATGAATGTGCCTGAAGAAGACTTTAACTCTTACGCAACTCACCGCGGCGACCATTTAACGGCGCAGCGCGCCACGTTTGCAAACCCTAAATTACTTAACGAAATGGTACTTGATGATAACGGTGACGTTAAGCAGGGGTCTTACGCGCGTATAGAGCCAGAGGGTGAAAACACGCGCATGTGGGAAGCAATCGAAACTTACATGCAACGTAAACAACCACTTATTATTGTGGCCGGTGCTGATTACGGTCAAGGATCGTCGCGCGATTGGGCGGCAAAAGGCGTAAGGCTTGCCGGTGTTGAAGTTATAGCTGCTGAAGGCTTTGAGCGTATTCACCGCACAAATTTAATTGGCATGGGCGTTTTACCACTTGAGTTTGCACCAGGCACGACACGTAAAACATTAAACCTTGATGGTAGTGAAAGCTACGATGTAAAAGGCGTACCAGCACCGGGCGCCACTTTAGAGCTTGTGATCACCCGTAAAAATGGTGAAGTGCTAACTGCAGCGATGAAATGCCGATTAGATACGCAAGAAGAGTTTTCTATTTATGCTGCTGGTGGTGTATTACAGCGTTTTGCTCAAGACTTTTTAGAAGCGACAAACGCGTAATAAGGATTAAAAAATATGTTTAAACCACAAATAAAAGTGCCCGCGACCTACATGCGTGGCGGCACGAGTAAAGGTGTGTTTTTTAATTTAACCGATTTGCCAAAGCCTGCCCAAGTGGCAGGTGAGGCGCGCGATAATTTATTACTTCGTGTTATTGGTAGCCCCGATCCTTATGGTAAACAAACCGACGGCATGGGCGGTGCAACATCAAGCACCAGCAAAACGGTTATTTTAAGTAAAAGTGAGCAAGCCGATCACGATGTTGATTACTTGTTTGGGCAAGTCGCAATTGATAAAGCGTTTGTTGATTGGAGCGGTAACTGCGGTAATTTAACTTCAGCCGTGGGGGCTTTTGCAATTAGTAATGGCTTAGTTGATAAAAACCGCGTGCCCGATAATGGCATAGCTATTGTGCGTGTTTGGCAGGCTAATATTAAAAAAAGCATTTTAGTGCATGTGCCTATGACTAATGGCGAAGTGCAAGAAACCGGTGACTTTGAGCTTGACGGTGTGACGTTCCCTGCAGCAGAAGTAAAGCTTGAGTTTGTAGACCCTGCTGATGGTGATGGTGCTTTATTTCCAACAGGTAATGTTGTTGACGATTTAGAGGTGCCAGATGTTGGTACGCTAAAGGCGACGATGATTAATGCGGGTATTCCAACTATTTTTATTAATGCTGAAGATATTGGTTATACCGGCACTGAGCTGCAAGACGACATTAATTACGATGATGCTGCGCTTAAAAAGCTTGAAACAATTCGTGCTTATGGCGCTGTTAAAATGGGTTTAATTAATAATATAAATGAAGCACAATCACGCCAGCATACACCTAAAGTTGCGTTTGTTGCTAAGCCTGAGGCGTATAACGCATCAAGCGGTAAACACATTGATGCTGGCAGTATTAATTTATTAGTACGTGCTATGTCGATGGGGAAATTACATCATGCCATGATGGGAACAGCCGCCGTTGCAATTGGCACCGCAGCATCAATTGACGGTACGTTAGTAAATATGGCTGCTGGTGGTGGCGCATTGAGTGAAGTGAATTTTGGTCACCCCTCAGGCACGTTAAAAGTAGGCGCTGAAGCTAAAAAGATTAATGGAGACTGGCAAGTTACTAAAGCGAGTATGAGCCGAAGCGCCAGAGTATTGATGGAAGGGGTTGTAAGAGTTCCCTTTTAATAATTTTTTACTGCATTATTAACTTTCTGAAATTAAAAGACCCTTATAGTCAGTTAGGGTTAACGTAACAATATTAATAATGCAGTAACAATTAAGCAGGATTTTAAAATAAATAAAAAAACAAGGGATTGGCTTTTCTAGTTCTAAAGGTTTGCTTTCAATTAAAAGTTCAGTTCTTTTGGGTTGCTTTATCTCAGTTCTGCATTTATTTTTAATGTTCTGTCGCAAATACTTGAAGAAAAAATTTAACAAACTAAATTTAATGTAATAATCAATCAATAAACACGATATATTATAAACCAACATGTTGGTTTTTTGTGGCTGTAACCTAGGTTATTGAATTTAATTAAGGCCTATAAAAATTAAAACATGGCGTTAAACTAAAATTACATCATTTTATATGTATAAATATGTAGCAACAACTCATAGCTTAATGGTACTTTTAAAGTTCTAGTAACAAAGGTTAGATTATTGTGCTTGTTTACATTTTTTGTAAACGACTAATATACTTTCCCAAGTTTAACCAAACTTTTTCAGATACTTATTTCATGGCTATCAAGGAGAAATAAATGGCGAAGCGTATGATCAAATTTACACCAATAGCGGCATCAGTTGCACTTACACTCGGCTTAACGGCGTGTGGTTCTGACAACGATGGCAATAACTATGTTGCACCACCACCACCTGTTGAGTCTTTTAGCTCAGAAGACACAGCTTTATTTAACGTAGAAGTTACAGGTAAAGCGGTTAAAGGTGCGATGATGAACGCGGTGGTTAGCGTTTCAACATTAGATGCAACTGGTGAAATGGTTGCAGTACCATTTCGTTTAGCAGCATCTGCGGAAGCTGAAACATTCTCTGCTGAAGAGTCAACTCAAGCAGCTGCAGATGCAGCAGTTGCTGCAAGTATTTTAGCAGCAAACCCAGACGCTGTTTTAACAAATGAGAGTGGCCGTTACAGCGTTTACTTAGAAAATGACTTTTCAGGCCCTGTATACATTACTGTTAAAACATCAGCAGAAGGCGACGATAGCTACCTACGTTGTGATGCATACTTAGGTTGTGGCACTTACGACGAAGCACCAGCTGCAGAAGACGATGTTAACGATGGCGATACAGCGATTGAGTTTGGCGAATGGTACAAAACAGACTTAGAGCTTTCTGTTGTTAAATTTATTCCAGCGGTAGAAGCAGATGCATCTGGCGCAAGTGGTGCTTTAGGCGATGCAAACGTAGCGCGTTCACTAAGAGCAAACGCGACTTTCTTAACAACGCTTGTTTCACAACTTTTAATTGATGCTGGCGAAGGTGTTGATGCTGCTGGTATTGCTAATTCTAGTGTTGATGTGCTTGTTCAAGTTTTAGGCCCAGACACAGCACTTTTACTTACTTCTTTATTGGGTGATGTTTCTAACGGCGGTGCAGTCGATTTAACTGACGTTGACGGCGAAGAAATGCTAGACGATGGTATTTTATCGTTAACTCAAGTTGCTTCATCTATTCAAGGCCTTGCGGATATTAACGGCAACATGACAAAGCTTATTGCTGGTATTAAAGCAGGTAAAGTAACAGGTAGTGACGATGCAGACATAGCTGCACTAGCTACTGCACTGCAACAAGCTGCTACAAATACGGCTAATATTTTCTTTGCAATTGCTACTGGTGAAGAAAGCGATATTGAAGCTGCACTTGCTGCTGCATTTGCTGTAAACAACCCAGATGCAACTGACGCTGAAAAGGCGGCATTTGCTGCACAATCAACAGGTATTGCTAAAAAAGCAAAAGCGGCTAAAGATAAAGCTGTTAAAAATGGCGCAGCAAGTGATGCTGGTTTAGCTAAGGCTGCTGAAAAATCTAAAAAAGCGCTTGAGAAAATTGGTTGTACTGACGATTGTACAGTGGGCAACGGTTTTTACATGCAACTTGCAGCTAAAACAACTGCTGCGGTAACTGTTGCAGAAGCTGAGCTAGTGTCAATTCAGGCATCAGTTACTGCTGCGCAAGCTGATTTAGTTGCAGTACAAGCACTAGGTGGTGACACTGTAGTTGACGCAGACACAGCTGTTGCATTTGCAAATGCGGTTGAGTTACTTGTAAATGAAGCTGCAGTTGCTGATTTAGCCGGTGAATCGAATGCATTGTTTGTACAGTCTCAAGGTTTAGTGTCTGTAGCTACTTTACTTGTGGCTAATAGTTCTGATTACCAACAAATTTTAGATGATGCAGACGCGTTAGTAACAGGTTCTTCTGCTGAAATTGATAAAGTTTCTACTTTTAATACAGAACTTGAAGCACTTGAAGCTGCTGCAGCGCAAGCACTTATTGATTTTGATGCAGAAGTTGCAGCAGCAGCTGCCCTTGCTACAGAAACTAACGAACTAGCGCTAGCAGCTGAAACGGCTGCAATGACTGCTGAAACAGCGTCTACAACAGCACTATCTGCTGCTGAAGATGCAATGGTAGACAACGCTGAAAATGCAGCTGAAGCGCTAGCACTTGCAGACGCTGCAATTATTGCGGCTTCTGACTTTGCTGCAAGTGTTGATGCATTAGAAGTTGCTATTGCACAAGCATTAGCTGCAGCAGAAGCTTACTTAGCTTTAGATGCTGACAGTGCCGATGCACAAGATTTAATTGATGCTGCAGAGGCAATGGCTGTTACAGCTGCTGCTAAAGCTGAACTTGCATCAGAGCAGTTTGCTACAGCGTATGCTCTACAATTAACGGCGCAAGAAGCGGTTGCTAAGTTTGAAGTTCTTGTATCTGTTAAAGCAACATCAGAGTCACTAAGCACAATGACTGTACTTACAAGCACTGGTGGTGAAGCAGTTCTTGATGCAGCTGACGTATTAGGTGATGTAATTAACGAACTTGCTGATATGGGCAACTCTGGTGAAGGTACGTCTACTCGTCAACCTAACTGGACTTATGCTTACAGCTTAGACGACCTAACGCTTATGCTTAACAATGCAACCACAGGTGAAATGATCAGCGCTGCTGCATCTTACCAAGGTGAGCAGTTAGTTGTTGCTTGGGGCGCTACGTTAGTTGGTGGTGATGCTACGGTTGAGCTAATGACTGCAGACACGCAAACTAATGCTCTTGCAGATTGTGTTGATTTTGCAGCCGGTACTATTGACGAGACTCAAATTGATTCTTGTTTAATATTTACATTTGACGGCGAAGTAGATGCTGACACAGTAGATGATGCTGAAATCGTTAATACTGAAACTTGGAACCACGTGACAATTATGGACGGTGATTCTGGGTTTACTGGTATGTTAAATGTAACTGCTGATGACGCGACTGACATAGGTACTGTTACTCTTGAAGGTATGTCGGGCGACCTAGACTTTAAAGTTATGGGTACGGTTAACGCAAGCGGCGATGAAGATCAAAGCATGTTAGAAGTAATGGTTAAAGGTGACGCAGCAATGGGTTACACATTATCTCTTATGGGTGCTGAGTCTACAGGTTACACTGGCGACGTTGAAGCGATGTACGATGGCATGATGATGTCGTTTGGTACTGCTACTAAAGTTACTAATGGGCTTTCAATCACTTACATTGATGGTGTAACAATGGATTACACTGATGTTGATTTAATTGACTCAAGCAAGTAATTTTTAAACTATTAAAGGGAAAAGCATTGTGCTTTTCCCTTTTTTTATTGAAAGCGATTAAATTATGAAAAAAAAAATTCTTTTGCTAGGATTTTCATCAGCTCTACTTTCTCCACTTGCATCCGCTAATAATCAGTTTCAAGTTTTTACTCATTTTGACGCAGAAATTTATACCGAAGCGCAACCAGTTCAGGCATTTGTTGATGACTTTGATGCGCCGCTAACATTGGGTGACAGTGCATTTACGTACAATATTTTTGAAGTTGGTGTTGGGTACGGTAATTTTAAAGTTGGTTTACAAAGTCGCTTTGACTACGTACTAAATTTTGATCCAGATACGGCAAAATACACACACATTGAAAAAAATGATTTGGCTTTTGAAGATAGATACTACACCTATTATTTAGACGCTAAACAAGCAACTTCTAATGGTATATTTGCGTCTTACGATTTTAAATTTTTAGATAAAAACGCATTAACCATTACACCAAAACTTTCTATTTTTGCTAGTACGCATTTTCAAGACGGAATTGTTGACGGGCGTATTTACAGCGATGAAGTAGAAGGCGATATTTCTGTAGATTATAACTATTCAAAAGATATTTTATTTAAAAAATTTACGCCACCTGAAAACCCAGAAGGGTTAGGTTATAGCCTAGATATATTTGCTAACTGGCAAGTAAATGACGAGTTGCATGTAGGCTTTAGCGTTAAAGACTTGCTATATAAAACAGATTATGAAGACAGTGGGTATGTAAATGGGCAAACAACCGAGATCCCATTTAGCCAAAACGATAATGGCGATATAATTACGCAGCCAACTGTATCGTTAAAAACATCGTCGTTTGGAAATACGCAATCTCATGACTTTGATATGAAAATGCGCATGCAAGCGTTTGCTGATTATAGAATAAATGACCGATTTTCGACTCAATTAACTCTTAAACGCTACGATCAAGATACATTTAGCCAGTTAAAAGGCCGAGTTCATTTTTGGGATCATTGGAAAGTACAGGCTGGCTATGAAACTAAAAGTAAGGCTTATTTAGTGGGTATTGAAAGCGAGTATTTTGGTCTTAATCTGCAAACCGATAGTTTAGATTTGGATAAAGCGTATTATGCAAATATAAATTGGTACATGAACATTAAGTTTTAAGGAATGAAGATGTTAAAACAAATTATACCTTTAGGGGTTGCAGTAGCATTAGCGGGTTGTGGTGGATCATCTTCTAGTTCTGATAACAACGAAAGTGTGGCTGTAACTCAAATTACAACTAATTCAACAGCCCGTTTTTATGTCGCCAACTGGCAGTCGCCGAAGGGTACACTCAATATTTTAAATAACGAAGGTGTTATTCAAGAGTCGATTGAAGTAGATAACATTAATACGTTTAGCATAAGTGTAACGCCACTTACATACAGCCGCTTTGAATTTATACCTGATGATACGTTGTTATCTTGTCCACGATTTACAGGGTGTGGCAGAACAGTACGTGATGACCCTAATGATTTAAACGGTAACCGTTTAGTTGATTTTCAAGAACCAACGTCTGTTACATTAAATTATAAAGCAGATGCATTTATTGCCCCTGGTGTTAACGCGCTATATTTTTCTCCTTTAAGTACAGCGATTACTGATGCAGGCTTAAGTGTAGTGCAAGCAAGTTTATCGGCCACGCCGTTTTATCATTTAACGCACAGTAACCTTACAGCCAGTGTTGAAGCTGAAATGGTCACAAATGCCTTTACGTATGCCGCTATTATTGCAGGCGTAGCTGACAGTACCTTTAACGTTGATACTGCATTTAATGCCTTTTCTAGTAATGATAGCGAACAACAAGCATGGCAAGATTACAGCCAATTAGCTGCTCAATATATTCCTGATAACCTGTTTAGTGAACAGGGTAATGGCTTACTTCCTAATGTAGCTGGCCAAGTAAACCAAACCATTGCGAGTGTTACTACCTATCAGCAGTGGGAGCCACGTGTGAGTGAAGCACAGAGCTTAGAGTCAAGAGAGCTGCTTGTTGATGTTAGAAATATTATTGGTGTTGCAAGGCTTCAAGAAAAAAGCTACTCAAATGAACTCGACGCTAAATTTGCTGAACTAGAGGGTGCGTTTGACGAAGATACTCAAGCAACGCTTACAGCACTGACTAATGCGCTTAACGAGGTTATAACTAATTATTCACCTTTGGCTGATGATTCAGTACCTGCTGGACAATATTCACTGAGAGATTTAGACATTGATTACAGTAAATCGCCTTATACTTGGGCTATAACGGGTACCTACGATAACTTACCGATTAGCATAGACTTATCTATTCCTACTTTTAGAGTAAGTGGCGTGCTAGGTAATAAAATTGAGGGTGTAATGAGTGCTACGGTAACCAATGGCTCAACTTTACTGAGTGTTGATGTTAGCGAGTTGCTGATTCAGTTTGATGGTATTGATGTTGTAAACGAAACAAATCCTGATGCTGATACAGGTATTGCACAACTTACTACTAATGTTGTTATCAATAAAGCTAATGGTGAATTAGCAGGCGATTTATCGTTAAACCTAAACCGTTTTGTGGACTCATTTGGCGAGGTATCCACTACGTTATCGTCTTTCGATTTTCAAGGTGACTTTGAAAGCGAGGTTCAAAGTACTGCGTTTCATATAACTGCAATTGAATCGTCACCTTTTATTGGTGAAGAAAATGATGATTTAGCCTTTACCTTCGAATTAGATTTTCCACTAAGTGCCGCTAACGATTTTAAATTTGCTTATGTGGGTGCTGTAGATAATTTAACAGAGCTAACATCAACGGATATATATGTGAGTGCTCAAGGACAGGCGTTGGATCTTCGTATTCGCGATGTTAATGGTAATATTAGCCTAGTTGCAAAAGGTGAAAACGGTCGCTGGTTAGATGTAAAACAAGCGGGTCGTAATTACAGCGGCGGCTTATACTTTGGTGATACAAAAATTGCTGAGGTTACTGCAGTTCGCGGGATCCCAGGTGTTTTATTCCCAAATGGTGATTTTGAATCGGTGTTTTAAACCACTGTTAGTTTTATAAACTAATATTAAAAAGCCCAACAAGGTGAACACCTAGTTGGGCTTTTGTATTTTGTAACTGCCGTTATAAGAGTTCTATTTCAACAGTTTCGCCTTGTGCAATGTTTCCACTTTGTGCAGGGACTACAATTAAACAGTTAGCTTTACTAAGAGACGACAGTACGCCTGAGCCTTGTTTTTCAACAGGTGTGACAACAAGGTTGTTGTTTTCGTCGTTACTGGCAATACCACGTTGAAAGTCTGTTCGGCCTGGGCGCTTTTTAATTTTTTGAGTTGTGACTGCTTTTAAACGAATTGTGGGTTTAGGCTCATTGCCAGATAGTTTAGTCAATGCTGGTTTTACAAGTCGCTCAAGCGTAACGGCTGCAGAAACTGGATTGCCAGGTAAACCAAAAAAGTAGCTATTAGGCAATTTACCAAAGGCAAATGGTTTGCCTGGTTTCATGGCTATTTTCCAAAAGTGTATATCGCCAATGTCGTTCAGTACTTCTTTTGTGAAGTCGGCTTCACCGACCGATACACCACCAGAGCTAATAACGGCATCGGCTTGCTCGTCCGCTTTTAAAAAGGTTTTTTGAATAAGCGCTTTATCATCGGGAATAATGCCAAAATCAATCACCTCTATATTTGGATTATTAAGCTCGCTAATAATGACAGCGCGATTACTTTCATAAATAGCGCCAGCAGGAAGTGCATTACCTGGCTCTATTAGTTCGTCTCCTGTTGAGAACACGGCTACTTTGAGTGTTTGGTAAACGTTTACTTCGTTAATACCAATAGAGGCTAATAATCCAACGTCTACGCCTTTAAGCTTTCTGCCTGCTTTTAATACCACACTGTTTTTTGCAATATCTTCACCTTCAAAACGGACATTGTTATTGTGCTCAATAGTGCCTGTAAAAGTAATTTCATCGTTATTTACAGTGGCGTTTTCTTGCATAACAACGGCGTTAGCACCTGGTGGAAGTGCTGCACCGGTCATAATTCTTACGCATTGACCGGGCGTTAGCGTTTTGTCGAAGGTTTGACCCGCAAATAAACTGCCTATTTGCGTGTAGGTGGTTAGGCCGTCGCTAATACACAATGCATAGCCGTCCATCGCAGAGTTGTCATGTGCGGGCACATTAATTGTTGATTGAACATCAGTAGCCAAAATTCGGCCAACACTACTCATTACAGGTATTGTTTCGGCATGCTTATTAAAGCTAATTGCATCTAACATATTACTGATTGCGGTTTCTATTGGTAATAAACCGGGTGCATTGCAAACATCGTTCATATATATTGCTTACTTAATTCATTTTTTAAAACAATACTTACAATGTCAAAGCTTTACAATACATGGCTGGGTTATTTTTTGTTTGGTATTTGCGTGTTTTCAAGCTCGTTAAACGCAAAAGAAACAATACATGTTGCGGTGGCAAGTAATTTTAAAACCGTGTTACAAACCTTACTGCAAGACTCCCCAATACCGGGTATACAAGTAAAAATATCAGCGGCTTCTAGCGGTGTTTTATATTCTCAAATTGTACATGGTGCACCATTTGATGTGTTTTTATCGGCTGACGATGTGCGCCCGCAAGCTTTAATAAAAGAAGGATTTGCTAGTCAAAGTAGCTTAATTACTTATGCACTTGGTGAACTTGCTGTGTGGCAGCCCAATGCTAATAAAGTAAATAATAAAGTGGCGATATCTAATCCGCGTTTTTCACCTTATGGGCAGGCGTCTGAGTTTTACGCGAATGCCAATTTTAAAAAGCCAATAAATTATGTGTATGGTAATAATATTACGCAAGCCTTTCAGTTTGTTCAAAGTGGGAATGCATCTGTAGGGGTCGTGGCTGTCTCTACATTAAAAATGGCGTTTAATAATAGCCAGGACCCACAGTATTTGTCGTACAGGTTAATACCACCTAGCGAGTATCCCGAAATTATTCAACAGGGGGTTATTATTAAATCGAGTAAAAAACTGGCGAGTGCTCAAAAGCTTATGGACTTTTTAATGACCAGCGGCACTCAACTTAAGCTTGTTGAATTAGGATATAGAACAAAGGATAGCAATGCTTCAAAGTGATTTAACTGCGCTGTGGTTAACAATTAAACTAGCCTTTATAACCGCTATATTACTACTCGCTTTTTGTATTCCTGTTGCATACAAACTAGCGGGGTACAAAGGTAAGTTTAAACCGTTTTTAGAAGCGCTTATTGCAATGCCGTTAGTATTGCCACCGACCTTGCTTGGTTTTTATCTACTAGTTTTATTTTCACCCACACATGCTTTTGGGCAATTTTGGTTTTGGCTAACAGGTACCCAGCTTGCGTTTAGTTTTCAGGGTGTTGTTATTGGTTCGCTTTTTTATTCTTTGCCGTTTGTAATGCAACCCTTAGTGGCAGGGTTTAAGCAGATTAACCACACCTATAACGAGGCTGCAATTGCCTTGGGTTTGAGTCACTTTAAGCGTTTTTTTTACTTAATATTGCCATTGTTAAAACCTAGTATTGGTAGTGCATTTGCACTGGGGTTTGCGCATACGCTCGGGGAGTTTGGCTTAGTGCTGATGATTGGTGGCAATATACAAGGAGAAACACAGGTTGTTTCTATTGCTTTGTACGACCATGTAGAGTCGTTAAACTATGCAGCGGCGCACCAGCTTTCGCTTATTTTACTGGCTATTTCATTTGCGTGTTTAGTGCTGTTATTTAAATTTAATAAAAGCATAGTGGGGGTTAAGCAATAATATGATTAAGTTAGCCCTTTATAAATCGTTAAATAGCTTTGATTTAGACATAAACCTTCATCTTGAATCTTTTACTATTGCGGGAATATTTGGCCCATCGGGCTCGGGTAAGTCCACATTGCTACGTTGTATCAGTGGCCTTGAAGGTGAGCAGAGTGTTTATATAAATGATAAATCGGTACATCATTTACCAACTGAACAACGCGGTGTTACGTTGCAAGTTCAATCTTGCCCATTATTTCCGCATTTGGATGTAGCAGGTAATTTAGCGTTTACACAAAAGCATTGTTTTAATAGGCAAACTGACTTAACTGAACAAAAAGTTATTGATGCTCTTGAGTTACACCCCTTACTTAAACGCAACGTTCAAAGCTTGTCTGGCGGGGAGCGCCAACGGGTGGTGTTTGCACGGACGTTGTTGGCAGGTCAAAAATTAATTATTTTAGATGAGCCATTTAGCGCTCTTGATTGGCCGCTGCGCTTTAAAACACTCTCAACATTAAGTGAATTGGCGGCAACGTTTACTATTAAATTTATTATAGTGAGCCACTCGTTAAAAGAACTATTGTTTTGTTGCGATACCCTGGTGCAGCTTAATAAGGGTAAAGTAATTAACCATGGCCCGAGTGCGCAGGTTGCTAAAGCTATTTACGCTAATAATAAACAAACACCGCTGAGCTTAATTAACTTTCAAATCATTACATTTGATGAAAAATACGGTGTGTATTTGCTTAAACTCCACAAAAGCGAGCAGCAGCTATTTGCATTACCCAGCGCTGTAGAGCAAGGAAATAAACTTATATTAGAGTGCGAGCAAATATCGGTAAGTGCAGAAATGCCATTAAACACAAATAACAGCAATGTTTTAATATCTACGCTGCACAGTGCAGAACTTATAAATAAAACATGGCAACTTACGCTAGATGTAGACGGACAAAGCTTGTATTGCTTACTTTCACCAAGAGTATGGGATCAAAAAAACTATAAAGTAGGCGATACACTTTATGCGACTATTCATACTCTAGAGTAATGTAAAGTGGGTTTTAGCTGCACGTAGCACAATGACTGTTTTTTGTGATTTTAAAGCGACTAAACTCCATACTCAAACCATCAACCAGCAGTAAATGTTCGCTCAACCCGCTTGGTAATCCAGCAAGCATTTTTAAGGCTTCAGTGGCCTGAATACTGCCAATTAATCCTACAATGGGCGATAGCACGCCTGATTCTGAGCAGCTTTGTGTTTGATCAGACATAAACTGCGATAAACACTCATAACAGTGGCTATTTTCTTGCATTGTAAAACAGGCAACTTGGCCTTCCATTCTAATTGCAGCGCCCGACACTAATGGGATTTTTGTTTTATAACAGGCTGTGTTTAATACATTACGTGTAGTTAAGTTATCAGAGCAATCAATGACTATATCAACATTTTTTAATAGCTCGTCAAGCTTTGACTTTTCGTCTAAAAATACATCGATTGTATGTATATCTATTTCATTATTTAAGCTAGTTAGCTGCGCTTTGGCTGCGTGAGTTTTTAAGCACCCCACATCTGTTTGTTTGTAAAGCACCTGCCTTTGCAAGTTAGTAGCATCAACCACGTCGTTATCTACAAGCGTTAACGTACCCACACCGGAGGCAGCTAAATACTGAGCAACGGGGCAGCCCAAACCACCTAAACCGACTATAAGCGCATGAGATTGCCATATTTTTTCTTGCCCCTCTATATCTAATTTAGGAAGCATTATGTGGCGCGAGTAGCGTAGTTGTTGTTGGTAAGTCAGGGCTGGTTTAGTCATTAGCGGCTTCTCATTATTTTTATACACAATAGCAATTTTTAGAATATGTGGGCAAGAACGCGGTTAAAAGTAATTGCACTGTTAGTGCTCACATTGATTACCTTAACAGTGCAAATGAAAATTATAACGAATTAGAAAAAGCATAAGTTAATGATTTTTAATGAAATAAATTATTGGCTCACTAATTGCTCATTGTGGTTAACGTGAAATTAACAAATATAGCAGTGTAATTAATAACAAAGTAGTAACTGCTATAAATAACTACAAACGTAACTAAGGAAAAATAACATGCAACCGAGTACTGGGTTTAATCTCATATCGTTTAGCGGAAAAATGAAAATACTGCATTTAAGCTGGATGGTGTTTTTTATCTCATTTTTTGTCTGGTTTAACCATGCGCCATTATTAGGCGCTATAGCGGGTTCGCTAGGTATTACTATGGCACAAGTAAAAACGCTACTTATTTTAAATGTGGCACTAACCATTCCTGCTCGCGTGGTTGTGGGCATGTTAACTGATAAATTTGGGCCTCGCATCGTTTATGCATCATTACTGATTTTATGTAGCATCCCATGTTTTATGTTTGCGATGGCCACCACGTTTGAGCAAGCCGCTATCGCGCGTTTTGCACTTGGTTTTATTGGTGCGGGTTTTGTTGTGGGCATTCGCATGGTGAGCGAGTGGTTCCCGGCAAACGAGTTGGGTACAGCAGAGGGTATTTACGGTGGCTGGGGTAACTTTGGTTCGGCAGCAGCTGCAATGCTATTACCTGTATTAGCGCTTATGTTTGGCGGTGACGATGGCTGGCGTTATGCGATAGGCCTAACCGGTGTATTAAGTGTCATTTTTGGTGTTATTTGGTACATCAGCGTAACTGACACGCCAAAAGGTGGCACTTACTTTAAACCAAAAAAAGTAGGAGCAATGGAAGTAACCAGCAAAGGCGACTTTGTACTACTTCTTATAATGAAGCTACCTATGTACGGTGCTTTAGCACTACTTACTTGGAAGCTTTCTCCTACTGGTGCAAATTTACTTTCAGAAAATTTTGTTATTGGTACATATGTATTTTTGGTGCTGCTTTATCTTTACGAAGTGTATAAAACGTACGACATAAACGGCCATATTTTTAAGCAACCTGTTCCTGAATCACACCGTTACGAATTTAAACAAGTTGCAGTTTTAAATATTCTTTATTTTACAACGTTTGGCTCAGAGCTTGCCGTTGTATCTATGTTGCCATTATTTTTTAGTGAGGTGTTTGGCCTTGATATGGTATACGCAGGTTTGCTTGCATCAGCGTATGCGTTTATGAATTTAGCTTCTCGCCCGGGTGGTGGTTGGATCTCAGATCGAATGGGTCGTCGTAAAACACTTATTGTACTTACCACAGGCTTAGCTGTAGGTTATTTTGTTATGGGTTTAGTTGACGCTAGCTGGCCGCTTTGGCTTGCAGTTGCTGCTGCCATGGCGTGTTCGTTTTTTGTGCAAGCCGGGGAAGGCGCTGTATTTGCCGCTGTACCACTTATTAAACGCCGTTTAACGGGTCAAATTGCAGGTATGACGGGAGCTTACGGCAATGTAGGAGCTGTTGTGTATTTAACGGCGCTCTCATTAGTTGATTACCAAACATTCTTTATGATTATTGCGGCAAGCGCATTATTAGGCTTAGGTGCATTATTTTTCATGAAAGAACCCGATGGCCACATCACAGAAGTAAACGAAGATGGCACCGTTGAACTTATTTCTGTGACTTAAGGCATACATATGTTTGATGAAACCCAAAAAGCCAGCGAACTTACAAACGAACTTAACGTTGAGTTTGGTGGGCACAGTAGCAAAGGTATAAAAACCGAAAACCAAGATGCGTTTGCTGCTCTTAATACTCAAGCGCAAGAAAAAGAGTCAAAAGGAGTTATTGCCTGCTTGGCCGATGGGTGTTCATCAGCAAAAAATGCTAAACAAGCTTCACAGTTATCGGTAACGCACTTTATAAATGAGTATTTAAATACACCGCCAAGTTGGGCCGTTAAAAAGTCGGTATCTAAGGTATTGGCCAGTTTAAATCAGTGGCTGTATTCGCAATCGGTTAACTACAATCACCTTGGTCAACGCCAAGCAGATTGGATGAGCACGTTTACAGCGCTTATTTTAAAATCGGCCACGGGTTATATTTTTCATTTAGGTGATACCCGAATTACGCGTTTACGTGCAAAAAGTATGGAGGCGATAACACGCGACCATAAAGTAAACGATACCCTAACGCGGGCTTTAGGCGCGCAGCTTCATCAAGAAATTGATGTATACGAAGTTGAACTTAAAGCTGATGATATTTATATACTTACCTGCGATGGTGTACACGATGTGTTGCCATACAGTGATATACAAAAGCTAATTGATGAGCATACTAATTTAGAGCTCGCAGCAAAAGCAGTGACAGAGCTTGCCATAGCAAGAGGCAGTGACGACAACGTAAGCTGCTTACTTGTAAAAGTGAATAGTATTGCAAAACAAAATTTAGACGAGTTATATCACTCTTTAACTAGGCGAAAAATTCCGCCACCGTTAAAAGTTGGCCAAAAAATTGATGACTTTACTGTTATCCGTGAATTACACGCTAGTAGCCGCTCGCACATTTATTTAGTGCAACAAACACCCGATATGCCGCCGGTTGTATTAAAAGCGCCTTCGGTAAATTTTGAAGACGATGTGCACTACCTTCAAGGCTTTATAAGAGAAGGCTGGGTGGGGCAACGTATTAATCATCCCAATGTAATGAAGGTTTTAAATACGCAATCGCAAAGCCGGTTTTTATATCATATTTGTGAATACATGGACGGGCAAACACTGAGTGATTGGAAGCATGATGTGCCGCTTCCAGAAATTACCCAAGTGCGCAGTATTATTGAACAAATAGTACAAGCACTCAGAGCATTTCAGCGTTTGGATATGGTGCACCGCGATTTAAAACTCGATAACGTGATGATAGACGCTCACGGCAAAGTAACATTAATCGATTACGGCACGGTAAGTGTTGCGGCTATGGATGAGTCGGTAAAGCAAATTGCTGATGATTGCCCGCAAGGTACGGTAGATTACACCGCACCAGAGACGCTTATCACTATGCACGCCGATTTTAAAAGTGATTTATTTTCGCTAGGCGTTGTTGCGTACGAATTATTATGTTCAAAATTGCCGTATCAGCCACTCGCGCATAATCATGTACCAAAAGATTACAGTCACTGGCAATACACTAGTATTCGTAAACACAGAGCAGATATCCCGTTTTGGTTAGATCAGGCTTTAATGAAAGCATTGGCTCCCAAACCTGAATTCAGATACCACGCATTTTCTGAATTTATAAGCGATATCAATAAACCTAATCCACATTTAAAAAGTACCGCCCCGAAAGAATCAATAATGAAACGCGATCCGGTTTTAGTCTGGAAAAGTATTTCGTTGTGTTTGTTTATAGCCTTGGTGTGTGTACTCATAATTAAAAATTAAGAGATAAACATGTTAAATCATAAAAAAAACTTACCTATTATTTTTATACTGGGTAGCTTATCTGCGCCTTCAATTAGTGTTGCAGCGCAAACCGACCTTAACTTTAGACTGCGTTTTGAAAACGCAGAGCAAGATAACGCGTTAAAAGATGGAAGTAGCTTAACGCTGCGTACACGCCTTACTCATAAAACAGATGAATTGAATGGTTTTTCTGCACTTATTGAAGTTGAAGACAGCCGAAGCCTGTTAGGTGTAGACGATTACAACAATACACTGGGTAAAAATACTAATTACTCAGTAATTGCGGACCCAGAAACCACAGAAGTAGATCAAGGTTTTATAAAATACGTGAAAGATGCGTTATCAATTAAAGTGGGTAGGCAAGTAATAGCGCTTGATGGACAACGATTTGTGGGCCATGTTGGCTTTAGACAAGACAGGCAAACTTTTGATGCGGCAACAGTCAATTACACGTTTAATGATATTAATTTACACTATAGCTACATAAGCAAGCGCAACCGTATATTTGCCGAAAGCAAAGATATTGATTCATCCGATCACCTTATCAATGCAAGTTTTAAAACAAGCTTGGGTAAAGTGGTTTTATACAGTTATTTATTGAGTAACGACGCAGTAGATGATGACAGCTTAGATACTTATGGCGTTTCTTTTAGTGGGAATAAAACACTCAGCAATACTAAGGTTTACTATAAAGCAGAGTACGCCACGCAATCTGCATCAACGAGCATGAGTGATTTTGATGCTGATTATTATGCATTTGAAGGCGGCGTTGATTTAGCCGGTTTAGGTATTAAAAACGTGAAACTAAAAGCCGGTATTGAGTCACTGGGCTCTGATGATGGCGATTATGGTTTTGCCACGCCGCTTGCCACTATGCATAAATTTAATGGCTGGGCTGATACGTTTTTAGCAACGCCTGCACAAGGGCTTGATGACACTTATGTAAGCTTAAATGGTAAAGCCTTTGACGGTAAATGGTTAGTGGCTTATCACAGCTTTGATGCAAACGATAATGCAAATGGCGTTGATGATTTAGGCTCAGAGCTAAACGTGCAATACGTTAAGCCTATTAATAAAACCTATGCCGTTGGCGCTAAATATGCCGATTATTCAGCAGGCGATAGCGCTGCAGGCAAAGTTGATACCCAAAAACTATGGGTGTGGGTGAGCGCTAAATTTTAAGTATTTAACCAGAACTCTGGTTATTTAATTTGAAGCGTTACAAGTTGGTGCAATAGCGCCAGCTTGTGGTGCTTCCACTTCTTTTTTACTGCACCAATTTGGTTAAGTCACTGTAATATATTGATTATATATCTGGCTTGCATATTGCTATAACAACTACATAACAAATTATACGTTTAAAGTACTCATTTATGCATTGAGTACTTTGAACAAAATAGGTGATTTTAATGCCAAGCAAGCAGCGTGTTGTCGTCGTAGGAAACGGGATGGTTGGGCATCATTTTGTACAGCAGCTAGTATCGCAGCAAGGTGATAACAAAAATGTTGATATTACCGTGCTCAGCGGTGAAGACCGCCTCGCTTATGACCGCGTTCAGCTCTCGTCATTTTTTAACGGCAAAACCGAAGACGATTTAGCACTTACCTGCAGTAAAACCTATCAAGATTGGCAAGTTGGTTTTCATACTCATTCTAAAGTGGTTGATATAAACCGAGATGCAAAAAAGGTTACTACTGCAAAAGGCGAGTCATTTGAATACGACAAGCTAATACTGGCAACGGGTTCGTTTGCATTTGTGCCACCCATTCCAGGTAAAGATCGTGATCATTGCCTCGTTTACAGAACCATTAACGATTTACACGCTATAAAAAAATCAGCACAAGGCAGTAAAGTCGGCGTTGTTATTGGTGGTGGTTTACTAGGGCTTGAAGCAGCCAACGCATTAAAGCAGCTTGGCTTGCAAACCCATGTAATAGAATTTGCACCTCAACTTATGGGCGTACAAATAGATGGGGCTGGTGGGCGATTACTAAAAAATAAAATTACCGAGCTAGGCGTTACAGTGCATACCTCAGTGGCGACAGAGCAAATTATAGAGGGTGAAAACAGCCGTTATAAAATGTGCTTTAAGGGTGGTCAAACCCTAGAAACCGACATGATAGTATTTTCGGCCGGTATTCGCCCATACGATAACCTAGCTCGCGAGTTTAATTTAGAAATAGGTGAGCGCGGCGGCATCGTAATAAACAACCATTGCCAAACGAGTGATAAAAACATATACGCCATAGGCGAATGCGCCCTTTGGAATAACTTTATTTTTGGTCTTGTAGCACCGGGCTACGCGATGGCAAAAGTAGCGGCGGGGCATGTTTTAAAGCAGCTTTCTTCAAGTACAGCTTCAAACACACCTTTAAGCAACTATTCAAACAATACTGATGAATTTAGCGGCGCCGATATGAGCACCAAGCTTAAATTAATGGGTGTTGAAGTGGGCTCAATAGGTGATGCCCATGCACGCAGTGAAGGCGCAATTAGCTATTACTTTGAAGATCAACTAAGCGGTATTTACAAAAAAGTAGTCACTAATGAGCAAGGCAATAAGCTCATAGGTGCTGTACTGGTTGGCGATACCAGTGATTACGATAACTTATTGCAGTATCACTTAAATAGCATTGAGCTTAGTGTGCCCGCAGAGTCATTAATAATGCCGCTTGCAGGTGACGTGGGCGAGCTAAACGCTGATGATTTGCCACAAGATGCCATTATTTGTGCGTGCCACAAAGTCACAAAACACACTATTGAACAAGCGGTTATACAAGGTTGTAGCGATTTAAATAAAGTGCAGCAAGCCACTAAAGCAAGTACGGGTTGTGGAGGGTGTGAAAAATTAGTACAAAGCGTTATTAGCAGTGCACTTAATAATAAAATAGCCACCCTTATCCCTGAAGATGAACCAGTATCACAGAGCGCTTAACGCAAATAATAAGAGAGCAGTATGGAAACATTAAACACTTGTTCAAACACGCCTTTGCTTAAACAAACTACCTGCGCTTATTGTGGTGTAGGCTGTGGGGTTGATATTTCATTATTAAATAATACCCCAACAAAGCTTGAAGGCACGCGCGAGCACCCCGCTAATTTTGGCCGTTTGTGTGTTAAAGGCACCCACCTGCTTGACACCACCGGCAGTGATAACCGCTTAACATCACCCCTTATTGATAACGAACCCGCCAGCTGGGATACGGCAACTGATTACGTTGCCAATAAATTTAACGCCATTATTAAAGAGCATGGGCCGGAATCTGTTGCGTTTTATGTATCGGGGCAGTTACTTACTGAAGATTACTACGTTGCCAATAAATTAATGAAAGGCTACATAGGCTCAGGCAATATAGATACAAACTCAAGGCTGTGTATGTCATCGGCGGTTGCCGGTTATAAACGTGCGTTTGGTGAGGACGTAGTACCATGTACCTACGACGATTTAGAGCAAACTGAGCTACTTATTTTAATTGGCTCAAATGCAGCTTGGACTCATCCGGTGCTTTACCAGCGTATGGAGCGCGCAAAAAAGCTTAATCCAAACATGAAAGTAGTGGTTATCGACCCGCGAAAAACCGATACAGCCGAACTTGCCGATACCTTTTTAAATATAAAACCAGGCAGCGACGCAGCACTTTATAACGGCTTACTTACTTATTTAAGTGAACATAACTATTTAGATACACAATTTATAAACGCGCATACAAACGGCTTTGAAACAGCGCTTGTAGAGGCGAAAAAGTGGAGTGTAAAAGCGGTCAGTGACTTTTGTGATATTGATGCGCAGCTAGTCAGTGACTTTTACGCCTTATTTGCACAAAGCCCAACCACTATTAGTTTTTATTCAATGGGTATTAACCAATCAAGCTCAGGGGTTGATAAGTGTAATGCCATTATAAATGCGCATTTAGCGTCTGGTAAATTGTTAAAACCTGGATGTGGTCCGTTTTCAATAACTGGGCAACCTAATGCAATGGGTGGGCGTGAAGTAGGTGGCTTGGCAAATCAATTAGCAGCACATTTAGACATTGAAAACGACGCGCATCAACAGTTAGTGCAGCGTTTTTGGCAATCACCAACAATAGCTAAAAAAGCAGGGTGTAATGCGATTGATATGTTTGATGAAATCGCCAAAGGAAAAATAAAAGCTATTTGGGTAATGGCAACCAATCCAATGGTAAGCCTACCTAATAACGCAGCCATACAATATGCACTTGAGCAATGTGAGCTGGTGGTTGTGTCTGACTGTATTGCCAAAAGTGATACGCTAAAATTTGCTAATGTGGCGTTTCCCTCAACAGGATGGGGCGAAAAAAACGGCACAGTAACTAACTCAGAGCGCAGAATATCAAGGCAACGCCCGCTAGTTGAGCCTTTCTCAGGAGCTAAAAACGATTGGCAAATAATGTGCTTAGTTGCCAAAAAAATGGGCTTTGAAGGATTTGATTTTACAGACCCAAGTGGCATTTTTGAAGAATGGGCACAACTGACTGATTTTGAAAATAACGGTGATAGGCTATTAAATTTATCAGCCTTGGTAGGGCTTTCGCAGCAGCAGTACGATAACTTAAAACCAGTTATGTGGCCGGCACTAAAAAATGAGCCATACAAAAACGGGCAGGTTTTTGTTAATAATCAATTTAGCACCGCAGATAAAAAAGCCCGCTTTATACCTATAACGCCCAGACTTCCTGTGCAACAAACGTCAAGCGATTACCCGTTTGTAATGAACTCAGGGCGAATACGCGATCAGTGGCATACAATGAGTCGCACCGGAAAAAGTACAGCCCTTTCTACTCATATAACGCGCCCATATATTGAAATAAACCCCATAGATGCCAGCAAATTAAACATAAAAGCAAACGATTTAATAACTGCCAATGCTAAAACTGGGCAGGTTACGGCTCATGCAAAAGTGACGGATGCTGTGCGTAAAGGCGAATGTTTTATGCCTATTCATTGGAACAAGCAATTTGCCTCATCCGCTACGGTAAGTGGGCTCTATCAATCGGTTGTTGACCCTATTTCGGGCCAGCCTGAATGTAAGCATGGTGCTGTTGATTTAGTTAAAGCGCAATTTGCTCAGTACATGCAAATTTTTAGCAAAGCAGAGCTTAAAATAACCAGTGATTTTTGGCTTAAAGTTAACGCAAGTAATTGTGTTAACTACCAGTTAGCGCTCAATGAGCCGCAAAATGATTTGCTTTATTATTGCCAAACACTGACAGGGTTACAAGGGCAGTGGTCGGCAATGGGCAGTGCAAAAGCCATGCATATTCAATGTATTCAAAACGAGCAGTTAGTGTTTGTTGTGGTTGTTTCGTTAGCTCAAAAAGACATATCACTTGAGTGGATAAATCATTTATTTGCAGAGCCTTTAATAACCTTTAGCCAATTACAGTCATTGTTGTATGCCATGCCCGATGAAGAATTTACCCAAGGCGCGCAAGTATGTAGTTGCTTTAAAGTTCGCGAGCAACCCATTATAAACGCCATTAAATGTGGTGAAAATACAGTAGAAAAATTGGGGTCTAAACTAAAGTGCGGCACTAACTGTGGTTCGTGTAAAACCCAGTTAAGCCAATTAATAAAGCAGCATACTACGCAAAACGCTAACAGTATTGATGTTGCAGTTGAAATGTAAATTAACAAGGAAGCATATGCTTAATGATCAATTTGGTCGGCAGTTTAACTATTTGCGCCTCTCAATTACCGATGTGTGTAACTTTAGTTGCACCTATTGTTTACCAAACGGGTATCAGTGCGATACCCCGCGTAACTTTTTAAATAAAAATGAAATAAACACCTTAGTAAATGCATTTGCTTCACTTGGCACAAAAAAAGTGCGCATTACGGGCGGTGAGCCGTGTTTACGCAGTGACGTAACCGATATTATAAAGCAGTGTAAAAACACCCCAGGCATAGAAAAAGTCGCCATAACAACCAATGGTTTTAACTTATTTAATAAAATTGATGAGTTTTACAGCGCTGGCCTAGATGCGCTAAACATTAGTATAGATAGCTTAAACCCGAGCATGTTTAAATTAATTACAGGACACGACAAGCTAACCCATATTTTAAAAGGGATAGACCGGGCAATTGAGCTGGGCATAAAAGATATAAAAATAAATGCAGTGCTGGCTAAGCAATTTAATAAAAACCAATTAAATGATTTTTTAGACTGGGTAAAACATAAAAAAGTAACGGTACGCTTTATTGAATTAATGGAAACAGGTAATGGTGCCACCTTTTTTGAACAAAACCATTTAAGCGGGCAAAGTGTTAAAACGCAGCTTTTAGCACAAGGTTGGTTACAGGTAGTAAGAGGTAAATTAAACGGCCCTGCAGAAGAGTTTTGTCATCCTGATTTTGAGGGGCGCATTGGCTTAATTATGCCCTACAGTAAAGACTTTTGTAAAAGCTGTAACCGATTAAGAGTATCGTCATTAGGCAAATTGCATTTGTGCTTGTTTGCCGAGCAAGGGATAGATTTACGCCCGCATTTAAATGCGCAAGATATGCCAGCCACTGTAAATGCAATTCAAGCAGCAATGGGCAATAAAACCATTAGCCATGAGCTTGATAAGCGCTTAACGGGCGCCACAACCCATTTAGCAATGTTAGGCGGCTAAAATGAGTGATAAGGCTGTATTCATGGGCGTTGTACTCGCTGGTGGGCAATCATCCAGAATGGGCAGCGATAAAGCCAACCTAATTTTAAAAAATAAAACATTACTGCAAAATGCACGTGAGTTATTAACAGCAGCAGGAGCAAGTGATGTACTTATAAGCCGTAATGTACAAAGTGCTACTGCGCAATATATACCTGACATATACCCAGGCTCTGGCCCACTTGGAGGGATTTATTCAACTTTAATGGTGACAGAGCAAGATATACTTATAACCGCTGTTGATATGCCATTGCTTACTTGCACGTTATTATCGCAAATTGCATCTGCAGGAAGCGATAATTCCCACTTTCAAACAAATCAGCCACAAATACATGCGTGGCACTTTGAAAATGAACCGTTACCCCTGTATATTCGTAACACCCAAAGCGTTAAACGTCATTTAAAACAATTACTCATAAACGCAAATAGTCATAAATCAATTAAACAGTTTACCCGTAGTATTGGTGTGCAAACGCTAAAATGTAATAAAGCGCACGCACTTGTTAATACCAATACACCGGCGCAATTTAAAGCTGTTAACGAGCAATTTGACCAACACAAACCTAATTTATTGAGAAGAACCCTATGAGCCACACAACTGAGTCACAAATTGCATTAAACATTGCCGTAATGACAGTAAGCGATACACGCGATGAAATTACGGATACTTCAGGCCATTATTTAATTAAAGCCCTTACTGAAGCAGGCCATCACTTAGCGGATAAAGACATAGTTAAAGATGATGTTTACCAAATGCGAGCAGTTGCATCGCAGTGGATTGCCGATGACACCATTCACGCTATTTTAGTAACCGGTGGTACGGGCTTTACCGAGCGCGACTCAACACCAGAGGCATTTGCACCGCTGTTTGATAAAAGCGTAGATGGATTTGGAGAGCTATTTAGACATATTTCGTACGGTGAAATTGGTAACTCAACTATTCAATCGCGTGCGTTGGCAGGCCTTGCCAATAACACCGTTATTTTTTGTATGCCAGGCTCTACGGGTGCATGTAAAACAGCCTGGACAGGTATTATAAAAGATCAATTAGACTCAATGCACAAGCCATGTAACTTTGCCCCGCATATTACTATTGGTAAGAAGTGCGAATCGCGAGAGCAATAATATGCTGAGCCACGTAGATGAAAACGGCCAAGCAAACATGGTTGATGTATCGCTAAAAGAGGTCACTCTACGCGATGCATCTGCCGAGGCCTACATTAAAATGAGCAAACAGGCTTTTGAGCAAGTGTTGCTTAATCAAAATAAAAAAGGTGACGTGCTAGGCGTAGCCCGAATCGCGGGTATTCAGGGCGCTAAAAAGTGCGCTGATTTAATTCCGCTTTGTCATCCGCTTGCACTGAGTAAAGTAGCCGTTGATTTTGAGCTTGATGAAGCACATAGCCAAATTAAAGCCACCAGTTACTGTAAATTAGCAGGTAAAACGGGCGTTGAAATGGAAGCACTCACCGCTGTATCTGTGGCGACCCTTACACTATTTGATATGTGTAAAGCCGCCGATCCGCTTATGGAAATACACGGTATGCGTGTAACGCAAAAAGCAGGGGGCAAGCATGGCAGCTGGCAGCGAGACTAATTTAAATGATACGAATGCAGCTGCAGGGCATGTTATCGTACTTTTTTTTGGCCAACTAAAAGAGCGGCTAAAGTGCGACAAGTTAACCGTTGATATAGCGCATACCCTTAGCATTAAAGCGTTTAAACACATGTTGGTTGAGCAAAACCCACATTGGCAGGCATGGCTTGAAGAACGTGATGTATTGTGTGCGCTTAATCAAACTATGTCATCAAGCGATGAGCTTGTAAAAGCAGGGGATGAACTTGCTTTTTTCCCACCCGTTACAGGTGGCTAATGAGTATAAGCATTAACGTACAAACGCAGGATTTTTCAGTAGGCGAGCAACATGACGCACTTTGTAGCAATAACAAAAGTGATGGTGCCGTAGTGACGTTTACAGGGCTGGTGCGAGAATTTAGCAGCGGCGATAACGTAATTGCCCTTGAGCTTGAACACTACCCAGGTATGACTGAGCAACTACTGCAATCGATAGCCGAGCAAGCACAAACACGCTGGCAACTTGCTCGCATAAGTATTATTCATCGAGTCGGTTATTTAGCCCTTGGTGAGCAAATTGTATTTGTTGGCGTAACCAGCCGCCACCGCCAAGCCGCGTTTGAAGGCGCACAATTCATAATGGATTACTTAAAAAACCACGCCACGTTTTGGAAAAAAGAGCATTTTAAAGACTCCTCAAACTGGGTTGAGTTTAAACAGAGCGACAAGCAAGCACTAAATAAATGGCAAAGTATCGAACAGGATGCAATTAAGTAAATGCATATAATCTCTACCAATATCTCTAAAATAAAAACGGTTGTGCATAACGGCAAAGAGGTCAAAACCGGTATTTTTAAAACGCCAACCAATGAGCCGGTTGTTATTGAAAAACTAAACATAATAGGTGATGAACAAGCCGATTTAGTTAATCACGGCGGTATTGATAAAGCGGTATATGCGTTTTCGCACAATCATTACGATTATTGGAAGCGCACCCTTAAAAATGATGATTTAGCTGTTGGTGCCTTTGGCGAAAACTTCACAATTTCAGAGCTTGATGAGAAAAATATTCATATAGGCGATCGTATTCGTGTAGGTAATGCACTGCTTGAGGTAAGCCAGCCCCGTGTGCCGTGCTTTAAATTGGCTATTGCACTTAATAATAAACAAAGCCTAAAACTGTTTACCCAGTATTACCACACGGGTGTTTATTTTAGAGTGCTTGAGCAAGGTGTTGCTAAAACAGGCGATGCCGTGACTATTGAACATAAAGCCAAACACAACATTTCGGTTAAAACGTTGTTTCAGGCGTTTTTTGATAAACACTACCCAGATTATGAAAGCGTATTATTAGCAGCACTTGAACTCCCCGAGCTTGCACTTGAGTGGCAAACTAAAATTAAAAAGAAGCTTTCATTAGAACGTCACCAATAATTTATTTTAAAATTAAAAGGTGACTATGCGTGTTTGGCTCATTAGCCTGTTATTTTTACTCACACTCACTCAATTCAATTATTTTTTTAGCCACTGCATACAGTGAACTATGCGATTCCATTGCCTGTTTTTGAAGCTGTTTATGAGCGTGCTCTTCACTTATTTTTAACTGTTCTATTAAAATATATTTAGCTTGATGAATGACTTTTTGTTCGCTTATTAGCTGTTTGGCATCTAATAAAGCTTGGTTTATTTGTTTTATATGTTGTGCTTGCTCAAGTATTAAATCGTACATTGTTTTATTACTACTCAGCTTACTTACCGCCGAATTTGAAGGCTCACCTATTTTAAGAGCGAGTTGTCCATCTGATACAGGAATATACTCTTGTTCTAGTGAGCTTAATATTTGCTTGTTTGAGTTAAGCTTTCGTTGAGCGCCAGCAATCCGCATCGCTGCGCTATCAATTAAATGGTCGCTAATATTTTGCTCAATTTTATGCATTATATCGATGCGAGTAGTCGTTACCTCATACCACACTTCACTTAATTGAGATAAAGGTTGTGCATTTTGGTCGTCTAGTTTTTGTAGCAGGCTTCTTAGTTGATCAACTTGTTTATTAACCGGGTGCTCTATAAGTGATGAGTAACATTTTAATAAATGATTGTCGGCGTATTCACTAAAGAAGGAAAAACGGTTTTCTTGTTCTTGCATAAAATGAGCAAGTTGCTGTTTTTGTTCGCATGAAAACTTACTTTCGGCAAAGGCTTGAGCGCCACAGGCTCGCTCTTGTCCTGCATACTCTTTGCCTTGCATAAAGTTAAAATAAGCCACTAAAAGGCGAATAACTTGCGGATCGTTTGCACCATCGGCTGCTTCTAAAATTATATTTAACAAGCCGGCAATTAGGTTTGTAAATGACTGGGTAGCATGAACGGGTGTAATATTTTGATTCGCTATTTGATAACGAAGCGAGGGTAATGCGTCGAGTGATTGCAAGCTATGAGAAATTAAATTATACAGCCTCGAATGACCATTCAAGGAGGTGTCGGTAATAAAAGTTGTTTTTAAAGAGTCATAAAAATAACGTTGGGTCGTTTGCGTTACCGTTATTTGCTCTTTAAGCTCGCAATTAAATTGTAGGCTTTTAGATGCTAAAAATATATTGCTCATAGCACGTTCTTTTTGCAATTGATGAACAAAGTCGCCTAATTTTGTTAACGACGCACAGCTATTTTGTAATTGTTTTAGCGCGTCTATTTCTTGATATTTAGCCGCAAGTAAAAATTGTTTTGTGAGAGGGTTTGCTGTTTGCATGGAGTTATTTCCGCACTTTTTTGTTTATGAAGTGCAACCTCTATTCCATATATGTAAAGATTTTATTATTCAAATTAAAATCAATTTAAAACAGCTGCTTGTGTATTACTTTAAACTAATAAAGTAAAAACAGATTTATTTTAGCAACACGAAAAGCCCCTTTTTGGTGCATTAAAAAAGAGTTTTGCCACACGGTGTACCGGTATTAAAAAACGCGCTTATTCCTGGGGAAGAATAAGCACGGATAGTGCGTTAAGCGTTAACATGTTGCACTAAAAGCGCTGGGTCAATATTCATTGTATGATTAACTACTTCACCAATGATAATGAGCGTTGGCCCCATTAACGTAGCTACTGATTCATTATTCGATATATCGTTAATAGACCCTGTTATTATTTTTTGGTTAGTTGTTGTTGCATTTTCTATTAAGGCAATAGAAGTGTTGTCGGGCCAACCTACTGATTTTAAGCCTTTACATAATTCGTTAAGCCTACTCAGCCCCATGTAAACAACAAGTGTTGGGTTGTTTTTACCTTGCATAAATGTGTAATTTTGCCAATTAGGTAACTTTTTAGGATCGGCAAATTGAGCGGTTAAAAAAGTTACACTGCGAGCTACATCACGAGCAGTTAAGGGAATACCTGTATATGCCGATGCAGCGCAAGCGGTTGTCACACCAGGAACAATTGCAAAACTAATATTATTTTGTGTTAGCGCGTCAGCTTCTTCATTTATACGAGCAAAAATGCTCGGGTCGCCGCCTTTTAAGCGCACTACATTTAACCCTTGTTGAGCATACTTAACTAAAAGATCACAAATATTCGCTTGCGACATAGAGTGTTTACCAGCGCGTTTGCCTACGAATACTCGCTGTGCTTTTTTAGGTAATGTGTTTAGTAAATCTTCACTTACTAGCCAGTCATACAAAATAATATCGGCAGATTGAATTAATCGCTGAGCTTTAACTGTAATTAGCTCGGCATCGCCTGGGCCCGCACCAATAATATAAACATGGCCATTTTTAGCCTTTTTGTCGGTAAACTTAACCCCATTGGTTAGCTTGTTAATTACTTTGTTTAACCAGATGTTTTCAACACCTGAAAAATAAGAGAGCACACTCATAATTATTCCTCTAAGCTACAGCTGCTATTGCTTTAGGCTCAGCGTTTATAAATACGTTGCCGTCTTCAATTTTAATATCAAACACGGGGACTTGAATTGACTCATCTTCAAGACATTGGCCTGTTTCTAAACAGAAATGCTGTTTATATAAAGGTGAAGCCACAACAAATTTATTACTGAAAGAGCCAATAATTCCGCGCGATAACACATTCGCTTTGCCGATAGGATCATAGTTACCGACTGCGAATAAAGGGCATTTATTTTGTGGTAGGTAAAAAATAGCCACTTGTTGGTTTTTAACTAGTGCGCATACGCCGCTGTTAGCAACAAGGCAATCGGTTGTTCCAATATTATGCCAAGACATCAGCTTGCTCCTCTTGTATTTCTGTTACCGCAATACGGTTTTGAGTTATCTGTTGTTCGCGTTTTTCAGCGTCTGTGGCTGGGCGAATTTGATTACGTTCTTGCACAAACAAAATGTTGTCATCGGTTTGTGGGCTATTAACAAATTGGCGAAAGCGTTTTGTTGCTTCTGGATTGTCTACTGTTTTTTTCCACTCACATGCGTATGTATTCGCTACCAAATCCATTTGTTCTTCAAGCTCTCGGCAAATACCTAAACTGTCGTCAATCACTACACTTTTGAGGTAATCAAGGCCGCCCTCTAAGTTCTCCATCCATACTGAAGTACGCTGTAACTTGTCGGCGGTTTTTATGTAAAACATCAATACACGGTCAATGTATTTTATAAGCGTGGTTGTATCTAAGTCGGTAGCAAATAAGTCTGCATGGCGAGGGCGCATGCCACCGTTACCACACACGTATAAGTTCCAGCCATTTTCAGTTGCTATGATACCAATGTCTTTACTTTGTGCTTCAGCACATTCGCGGGTACAACCTGACACTGCCATTTTAATTTTATGAGGAGAGCGCAATCCTTTATAACGGTTTTCGATATCGATGGCATGACCTACACTGTCTTGTACGCCATAACGACACCATGTACTTCCTACGCACGACTTAACCGTTCTCAGAGACTTACCATAAGCGTGACCTGTCTCAAAGCCAGCTTCAATCAGTCTTTCCCAAATAACAGGCAGCTCTTCTAAACGAGCACCAAATAAATCGATGCGTTGTCCGCCAGTCACTTTACAATAAAGATTAAAGTCTTTAGCTACTTGACCTATGACAATGAGTTTGTCGGGTGTAATTTCACCACCAGCAATACGCGGTACAACAGAGTAAGAGCCGTCTTTTTGCATATTGGCAAGAAAGGTGTCGTTTGTATCTTGAAGACCTACATGTGTTGGCTCTAGGATAAAGTCGTTCCATGTTGAGGCTAAAATAGAGGCCACTGCGGGTTTACATATTTCACAGCCATGGCCGCTGCCATGTTTAGCTATTAAATCATCAAAAGTTTTGATGCTTTCTACTTTAACCACATGGAGTAATTCTTGACGCGAATACGCGAAGTGCTCACAGAGGTGATTATTTACTTCAACGCCTCGACTTGCCAGTTCGTCGTCTACTACCGATTTAAGTAACGCTGCACAACCACCGCAACCGCTGGCAGCTTTGGTGCATGATTTAACTGAGGCTAAATCGCATGAGCCACCATCAATAGCTCCCACAATGTCGCCTTTACTCACGTTATGACACGAACAAATAGTGGCTGTATCGGGTAGGGCGCTGCCCGCAAGAGAAGGGGCGCCGGCGCTATCTGGTAAAATTAAACATTCAGGGTGCTCTGGTAAGTCCATGTCGTTTAACATGTATTGAAGTAGCGTATCGTAATCACTGGTATCGCCAACAAGGACAGCGCCTAAAAGCTTATCGCCAGTTTCATTTAATATAATTTTTTTGTAGCAATCTCTAATTGGATCTTGATAAATGAGCTCTTTGCAGTTGGGCGTTTTTGCATGCGCATCACCAATAGATCCTACTTCTACACCTAGTAGTTTTAATTTAGTGCTCATATCTGCACCTAAAAACTCAAGCTCGCCGCCACTTAGCTGGCTTGCTGCAACGCGAGCCATGTTGTAACCCGGCGCCACTAAGCCAAATAACTTTTTGTCCCATAGGGCACATTCGCCAATAGCCAAAATATCAGGGTCTGATGTTTGGCACTGGTTATTGATAACTATACCGCCACGCTCCCCAAGCTCTAGATCAGCCACTTTACCTAGCTGATCATAAGGACGAATACCGGCAGAGAATAAAATTAAGTCGGTTTCTAAATAAGTGTCGTCTGAAAAGTTTAATCTAAAGCGGCTAGTTTCACCTTTAACTATTTCGCTGGTCGCTTTTGATGTATGAACAGTCACACCCAGTTTTTCTATTTTATTTTTTAATAGCGTGCCGCCTTGCTCGTCTAGCTGGACAGCCATAAGCTGCGGCGCAAATTCAACAACATGTGTATCAAGTCCTAATTGTTTAATGGCGTTCGCGGCTTCAAGTCCCAATAAACCACCACCAATAACTACACCACTTTTACTGGCTGCGGCACTGGCTTTTATTTGCTCTAAATCCTCTAGGGTGCGATAAACCAAACAATGTGGTTGATCGTTTCCCTTAATTGGCGGCACAAACGGGAACGAGCCCGTAGCAAGTACAAGCTTATCGTACGGGTATTGATCGCCTGTTTGGGTATTAACAACTTTGTTTACTCTATCTATGCCTTCAACCCATTGGTTAGTGAATACATTAATATTGAGTTGTTGATAATTTTCTAAAGTTGTTAGCGCTAAATCGTTTGCTGTTTTACCATCAAATACGCTTGATAAATAAACACGGTCGTAAGCTAAATTTGCTTCACCACACAAAACAGTGATGTTTGCGTTAGCATCGCTTTGGCGCATTTTTTCTACAAAATGATGTCCGACCATACCATTGCCAATTATTAGTATTTTTTGCGCGGTTTGCATTAGGCATTCCTTCAGTGACGGTTTAAATTTTACACACAAAAAAGCCCGTCACGATTGTAATTAAATACAATTGTGTACGGGCCTCTTTGCCTCTGGTTGCTTTTTCAACCAATATGTATGCCGTTAATTAACGTGCTTAGTGTTCAATAAAGCAATAACCTAGCCATAAGTTTAAGTGATTGATTAATAGTGACATTAATGTGCTTTTAGGATTTAGAGATTTAAAAACGAACACTTTAGGTGCAAGGTTAGTACTAATTAGTGCAGTAAAAAATATATTTAATGTTTTGAAAATGAGTGAGAGTTATCCCCATTGTTTTGTTAAATTGTGGGAGATACTCATATGGGTATGTTGCGTGCAACATCCATTTAACCAGTGATAAGCGCTAACGTGTTTTTTAGCTATGTAGTTAACTATTAATGAAAGCGAGCAGGGTAAACATAGTTATATAGAAGCCAACGCCTAGCGCAATAACCGGCACTACTTTTTTGGATTTCCTTTGTTTAAAACTAGCATAATCTTTAAATTCCATTTTATAGCTTCCAAACGTTGTAACTTTTAACAGCATACAACCTGTTGCATAAAACAAGAAACCGAAGGCTGTTTCAATTAAAAGCCATAAAAATATATCTGTAACAATGCTCATTTTCCCCCTTAATCAAAAAGCTCAGCTGATTAGCGTAAACCAATAATAGTAAAGCATAGTTATTGGTAAAAAATAATACTTAAATTGTAAGTAAACGTGCGAGTGTATTCTCTTACATTTTGCAAAATGCAAACTTGTCAGTTGCAAACTGCATTAGGATTATACTGAATTTATTTTATTTATAATGAATTCATAGAGTTAAGTTTTGGAATAGACCCTGCAACAGTTTAATTACTTAACTTTTTAAGGGCTAAATTATGAAACTAAATAAACTTGCAACAGCATGCTTAGTTATATTTCCATGCGCTGTGCTCAGTCAACCATTCGAGTCGTGCCCCAGCCAGGCATTTTTAATGCAAGATGCTAACGCGCAACTATACGGAATAGATTTAGTTTCAGCTAAACCTACCGTTTTAGCATCGCAGCTAACGTTCGCTAACGAATTAAATACTAACAGCGTTAATGCAGTTGGTTTTAATTATAAAGATCAATACATGTACGGTTACAGTAAGCAAACGCCTGGTAGCGTAGTGCAGCTTGGCAGCAACTACGAAATGAAGCGGCTAAACGTACAAGGTTTACCTGCCACTAATTTTTACGTCGGTGATATACAAGTTGTAGGTGAGGGCAATGACCAACGAGCTACCTATTATGTTTATCATCCTAACTTTGGCCTATATGGTATTAATTTAGATGGTGACTTAGATGCATCTATTACGGCAAGTTTGTTAACCAATACAAACACTTGGAAATTATCTATTTATGACTTTGCCTTTCACCCAACTAGTAACCTTTTATATGCGGTTGAGCCAAATGGCAATTTATACGAAATAGATATTGCAGCAAATACCCATACGTTAATTACTCAAGTTGATGTAGGCGATGATACTGGCGCATTTGGCGCGGCTTATTTTGATGTGAAGGGCCAGTTTTATTTTAGTAACAATAAAAGCGGTAAAATCCATAAAGTTGATTTAAGTGTTAGCCCAGTCGTTGGCTACACCCCGGTGGCAAATGTGTTTACATCGGGGCCTAAATCAAGTCAAAACGACGGTGCGCGCTGTGCCATTGCCGAAGTAAAAGTAACTGATAGCTCAATTGATTTTGGTGACGCGCCAGCGCCTTACAACACAAGCCTTGAGCAAAGTGGCGCAAGGCATTTATTTGACCCTAATAGTACCGGCTCAGATTTAATTTATTTGGGAAGCTCGGTGGGTGGTGAAAACATTAATACCAATGCCGATTTACTATTGTCTCCTATTGACGATTCAGACGATGGCGTAAGTTTTGTAACGGCGATTTCGGCAGGGCAAGACTCGCAAATTATTGTTAACGCGTCTACTTCTGGCTTTTTATATGCGTGGTTTGATTGGGACCAAAATGGCCGTTTTACTGAAGACGAAAGAACAGTAACTAAACGTGCCATAAATGAAGGCGATAACAGCATCTTAATCACGGTGCCAAGTAACACTAAAGCGGGCCAAACATGGGCTCGATTCAGAGTCACCGATGGCACAGAGGCGTCGCTGATCACGGCAACAGGCGGTGTGCTGGGCGGCGAAGTAGAAGATTACGAAATTACCACTTATGCAAGCGCTGTTTACCCTGGCGAAAATGATTGGGTAACCCTTGCATTTGAGGATAGATGGCCGTTTGCAGGTGATTACGATTTTAATGATCTAGTACTCAATTACAGAACCACACAGCTTATGGAAGGGAGTAATGTGGTTGGCTATAAAATTGATGGTCAACTAATTGGTATTGGAGCCACATACCATAATGGCTTTGCTGTGAGATTAAAAGAAACCGTCAATAATACCACTCACACTATTTTACGAGATGAAGTAGATGAAGATGCAATTAGCTTTATTATTGACGGGCAACCGCAAACAGTGAGTCCTTTGGAGGCAGGTAGAAACGAAGCTATCCTCATTTTCATGCAAGATACTTGGGCCCACGTTTCAAAAGAGTCGGGCTGTAGTTACTTTAGAACAGAAGATAATTGCGATGAAAACGTTAAAGTTACCTTTAGCATGAGTATTCCTTTAAAAGAACCAAAAGCGAAAAGTGCATCTCCCGGTACGCTACTTGACCCGTTTATTTTTGCAACTAATGGCTTTTACCACGGTGATTTTTTAGTCGGTAAAAACGCCCGAGGATGGGAAGTACACATTAAAAACCAGGCACCAACTGAAGCATTTGATACATCACTCTACAGCGTTACAAACGCAGATGATGCCAGCGTACAAAGTAATGGTTTGTATTTTCTTAACGAAAACGGTTTACCGTGGGCAATGGAGGTCGGTATGCAATGGCTGCATCCCCTTGAAGGGGTAGATATAACCGACGCTTACGGTAGTTTTGCTGACTTTGCTCAATCATCGGGTAAACAAAAGCCAACGTGGTTTTACGATTACAGTATTAGTAATGTTGTTGTAAGAGGGGAACAGTAATGAAAAAAGCACTATTAATTTTATCACTATCAATAGGGTTAACAGCATGTGGCGGCGGTGGTTCAGAAGAGACAAAAGCACCAGCAGTCGCGACGGTATCTTCTACCTCTACTCCAGCAAATAATCCAACAGGGATTAACGCAATCACAGTTGATAACGAATTTAATTTATCTACTAAGTATTCACTTGATGTTGATGTTGACCTAGGGATGGGCGATGTAAGAGCCTACTTAAATGTGTGCCAAAAAAAGGTGGCATCTCAACGAGCAGATTATAACAACTGTATTTACAGAGGGCCTCTTAGTAATACCGCTCTCGATACGCAATTAGTGTTAAGCAATCAAGATATTGAACTGATTGCTGAAATTTGGTTTTACGATGAGTCGACCGAACCGCTTTTATTCACTTGGCAGTACGAACCTGCTCAAGCACAACAACAGTTTGTTATCAGATAATAGTTATTAAAATGGTTAGGTTTAAAAAGTAATGTCAAATATCCCAGAAAGTAATAATCCGCACTATTTAGTTTTGCGGATTATTTTTATATGTGCAGCAGTCGTATTTATCTTACTCGCGTTTAATCCCTTAACTAGCTTTTATGCCGATGTATTTTCATCTTTACGAATACAGATGTTAATTGCGGCGTTGATGTGCGGGGGCGCACTTATGTTGTTAAAACTGTACAAATTATCTGCAGTGGTGTTCCTACTTTGCGCGCTGGGGCTAGGCCCTATTTTGGTGTCTTTTCCTGTAACATCGCCTGTTAATTCAGAGGCTTTATCAATCAAGCAAATTAATGTTAATTATAGTAATAAATACCTTTCAACACATTTACTGAGTTTGCTTGATGAAAGTTGGGATGTGCTTATTTTACAAGAGTTTAGTGACAAAAATCGCCACCTGTTAACTCAATTTATAACCACTACCGACATGTTTGGCTATGAGGAGGTTGAAGGAATACCCTATGGTATGGTTGTTTTATCGCGAATACCTATGGTTTATAAGCAACAAGTTAAATTAGATGGCGATAAGTTAGGGTATTTAAAACTAAAGTTTATGGTGGGTAATAAGCTGTTGACCACGTTTATTGCGCACCCACCTTCACCGCGCTCTAAACGTCATTGGCAAAATAGAAATACGCTATTAGCGGCTTTAAAGCTTTCAACACAAAATGAAAAGGGCGCATGGCTCGTTGCAGGGGATTTAAATGTAGTACCTTGGTCTTCATATTTTGAGTGGCAGCAAGATCAAACTTGCTTTGGGCAACATCGATACTCAAGCTTTATGCCTTTTAAAAAAGGACACTCTATTTTGACTGGCTTACCTATTGATCACTGTGTAATTAGCGAACAAGTTTTATTACAAAGCCTAGTGGTCACGGACTTTAAAGGCAGTGATCACAAAATGTTAAGCTATAAAATAAGTCTAAAATAAAAGGCGCTCAATATAATAAGCGCCTTTTTAACCTTAGTGTTTTACATGTATTTTAAATTTATTTAATAGACTGTTTTATGTCATGTACTAAGTGTTGAAGATTTCGCCTATGGGGAAACAATAAGAATGCAGCAGTGGCTAAGCAAAAAGCTTTAAACTTATAACCTATTTCTCGGTAGTATTCGCTATAACATTCGAGCATTCTGGCTTTGGCTTTAAACCTAGAAACCACGCCAATATCGTTTTTACAGCGATCTATTATTATTTGCATCGCAGTTAAACGGTTTTGTCTGTTGGCAGTAATAGAGCCTGCTCTCATTAAATAGCCCATTGATACCTGATTCGAAAAAGCCACATTACCAATACGTGCTAATTTAAGCCAACAATCCCAATCGCTTGCGCTATTGAGTGATTGATCAAACTTACCTACATAACAAATGGCTGATTTTTTCACCACAACAGACGAGGTACCTATAACGTTTGCAAACAGCAGTAAATCCATTGGTGATTTAAGGTTTTGGTAACCCTCAGTGTTCCAATTAATAAATTTTGTAAACTCAGGCCAATAGGAAAAACAATCAATAATGGGTTCGTACTGCTCATTAACATGCATGTAATTGGTAAAGCTCAGCACACAATCACGATTATTTTGCATGTAGGTAACCTGGTTAAATAATTTATCTTCAGTCCAGTAATCGTCAGCATCTAAAAAAGCAATATAGTCGCCTTTGGCAAGTTCAATGGCTTTATTTCTGACACTAACAACCCCGCAGTTTTGCTGCTTTATAACACGCATATTAGGAAGTGATTGTTGTAACTTATTTAACCATTCAACGCTTCCATCAGTTGACCCATCATCAATAATAAGTATTTCACACTCAATATTATGCTGCCTAACAACGCTTGAAATAGCCTTTGCCAAATACTGCTTACAGTTAAAGTTAGGAATAATAACGCTTACCTGAATACTCATAGTACTCACCTTTTGTGTTTTTCATTAACGTTAACTACGCAAGATAAGCGCCAACCATTAATAGGCATTTGCGGGCTGTTTTTTGTTTTATGATTTGCAAATTGCGATAAGCCTTCGCAAATTGACTTTTTATAGGGGGTTTTTAGCGTTTTATGCCGGGCACAGATTTTGCGATGTAACCAATAAGTTTATTAGGAGTTTTAACTATGAAACATATTGGTATCGTTGTACCTAGCTTTCACATACCTTCAGAAACGTTTGTTGTAACTGAAATTAACGCGCTGGTGAATGCAGGGCATAGAGTGACCGTACTGACGTTTGAAAATTTAAATTACTGTGTTCATTTAAATAAAAATGTGCAGGTGATTGTTATTAAAAAATCAACACCATCGGCAGT